>CAVSMM010000007.1:0-392988 GCA_963729165.1 uncultured beta proteobacterium | reverse complement strand
CAAGGCGGACTATTTCAAACGTATCGATGCGCTCAACTACACCATGCTGCATGATGACGGCCAGCACATCGAGGATCTCGAGGAGGCCGACGTGGTGCTGGTCGGCGTGACACAGCCGATGCGAACCACCACCTCAGTACACCATCGCACCATCCCACAGATCCGCAGCGTAAATGGTGACATGGTGCGATGATGTTATGGGCAGGTTGGGCTCGCGAATTCCCTCGGCAGGCGCCCGTGAACACCGCCAGAGGCACGACCCAGCTAGGTGTACTCATAAATCACGATGGTTGACAGTGGTCATGTCCGCTCAGAGAGCGGACATTGCGGAAGGTCAAAATCCTGCCAACAGCGGACAGCCTCACAAGCAAAAATCTTCATCATAGCGGGGTTGTTCGCATTCAATCCTTGGACCGGGTAAAGGGCACGAAGCGCACGAGGATAATGGAGCGCATCCGCGTCTCACTCGGCGCGATCTTTTCGACGACGGTGAGCTGCTGTGGCGCATGGGCAGGCCCCAGCGGCATGACCAGCCGGCCACCCACTTTGAGCTGCTCAATCAGCGCCGGCGGAACAGCCCAAGTGCGGCTGCCACGATCACTGCGTCGAAAGGACCGCATTCCAGCCATCCGTGATAACCGTCGCCGACCTTGACACTCACATTGTCATAGCCGACGTCTTGCAGCACCTTCGCAGCGGCTTCGGCCAGTGGCGGGATAATCTCAACGGTACAAACCTTTCGTACCAGCCGCGCCAGTATTGCGGCCTGGTAACCTGAACCCGTGCCAACTTCCAGGACCGTATGGTCGAATTTGACCGCAGCGAGATGGGTCATCAGTGCGACTATGAACGGCTGCGATATTGTCTGGCCCTGGTCAATGCGAACCGGCCCGTCCCTATATGCCACCGAGCAAGACCGCCCGGGGATGAACCGATGCCGTTCCGTTCGTCCCATAGCCTCAAGGACGCTCTCCGATATGCCTTGCGGTCCCAAAGTATCGGCGTCGGATCGCGCATAGGCTCGAATAATTTCGACCATCGCGGAGCGTTCAGGGACGCATTGTGCGTCCTCTGCCATTGCTTCACCTGCGACAGCAGTGAACGCGAGCAGCAGTAATTTCTTCATCATAGTAGGTCTTCAACCAGCTTTACTCGATCACCTCGTCGGCGCGGGCGAGCAGCGTCGGCGGTACTTCGAGGCCGAGCGCCCGCGGCCGCGATCTCGGCGGCGCGCTCGGGGCGCCCCTGCGACCAGCGATACTCGATCGCGATGGTGCGCCCGTCGATCCAGCCAAGTTGACGCAATCGCTCGACAAGCGCAGCGGTCCATGGATGCCAAACTGCAGCGTCCGAACCCAAGACCCCGATGGTCGGCAGCTTCCCCGCCTGCTGCGCGCTCGCCGCGAGCGGCCACGCCGCCGCCGCGCCGCCGAGAAGGGCGATGAACTCCCGTCGCCGCATGGGATCAGGCGAGCCAAGATGGATGTGGAAATACTACCAGACCTCTCCCCAAAAGTGTGTGACCAAAGTCACCTATGCGCCTGAAATAGGCATTGAGGTCAGCGCGTAGCAGCCGGGCAAACAGTCCGCTGAGGGGAGCACACCCGACCGGGGCTACGGCAGCAATTTCCGGATTTTTGCCAGCAGCTGACGCGGACTGAAAGGTTTGGGGACGAAGTCATCGCAGCCCGCCGCGCGTGCCTTGGCCTCGTCGCCGCCACTCAAGGCATACGAGGTCACCACAATGATTGGAACGTCCTTGAGCGCCGGGTCGGCTTTGATCCGGCGCGTCGCCTCGTAGCCGTCGAGGACTGGCATTTGGATGTCCATCAGGATCAGGTCGGGCCGCTGTTTGCCACCGCCGCCAGCGCCTGCTCGCCGTTAACAACCTCGGTCATTTCGTAGTCGGCGCTGGTGAGCAGATCGCGGAGAATTTTGCGACTGTCCTCTTGGTCCTCGACCACCAGTATGCGCTTGCTCACGTTGGCCTCGCTTGTTGTTCAACCTCGACCGGCAATGAGACGAAAAACGTCGAACCCTGACCGAGCCACGAGTCGACCCAGATGCGGCCGCCTTGCAGCTCGATAATGCGTTTCGAGATCGCCAGCCCAAGCCCGGTGCCACCCTTCTTGCGGGTGATCGAATTGTCGGCCTGCTGAAATTCCTGGAACAGCTTGGCCTGATCGGCCTCGGAGATGCCCGGACCGGTGTCGCTCACCGAAAGATTGTACGATCCGTCGACCGCCGCCGCCCTTATCGTCACCCCGCCTTGATCGGTGAACTTGATGGCGTTGCCGACCAGATTGAGCAGAACCTGGGTGATGCGGCGCTCGTCGCCGCGGCCGTCCGGCAAGTCCTTGGCCACCTCGACCTTGAACGCAAGCTTTTTTTCAGCGGCGAGCGGCTCCACCGCGCTGAACACCCCGTGCACGACATCCTTGAGCGAATAGTCGGTGAGTGAGAGCACGAGTTGGCCTGCCTCGATCTTGGACAGGTCGAGCACATCATTGATTAGGCCGAGCAGATGCCTCCCGTTGCCCTCGATCCGCTTGAGCACGTCGCGCATCTTCTCAGGCGGCTCGCCGTAGACGCTGTCGCTGATCAGCTCGGTGTAGCCGAGGATAGCGTTGAGCGGCGTTCGCAGCTCGTGGCTCATATTGGCGAGGAACTGTGACTTGTGCTTGCTCGCCTCGGCGAGTTGGCGGCTCTTGTCCTGGATTTCGTCGAACAGCCGCACATTCTCGATCGCGATTGCGGCCTGGTCGGCGAATGTCGATACCAGCTCGATCTGCTTTTCGGTGAACGGTCGCATCTCGGTGCGGGCCAACGACAATACACCGATCGGGACGCCCTCGCGCAACATCGGCACGCCGAGCAAGGTGTGAAAGCCACCAAATTTCCGTCCCACTGTGAAGGTGTAGTCCGGGTCGGCCTCGACATCGGGAATATGGACGATCTTGCCTTCAAACAGCGTGCGTCCGGTGAGCGAGCCGCGGTCCAGTGCTACCGGCACATCTTTGACCCGTTCCAGGAATTCGGGCGAGAACCCGTAGGATTCGGCGCGATAGAACACACCGTCGCGCTGGCGGGTGATCGTCCCCCGCTCGGCGTCGCAAAGCCGCGCGGCGGATTCGACGAGCGTGCGCAGGACCGCCTGCAGGTCGAAGGTCGAGCGGCTGATGACCTTGAGTACGTCGGCGGTGGCGGTCTGTTGCTGCAGCAAATCGCGTAGCTCGTTGAGCAGGCGGGTGTTCTCGATGGCGATGACGGCCTGCTTCGCAAAATTGCTCACCAGCTCGATCTGCTTGGCTGTGAACGGGCGCACCTCCTGGCGATAGATCATGATGTTGCCGAGCAGCGCACCTTCCTTAAGCATTGGCACGGCGACAGTCGTGCGCGCACCGCCAAGGTCGGCGAAGGCGACCAGCCTCTGATCGCCTTCGAGATACGGCGGCATCGCTCGGATGTCGTCGATTTGCACTACCTGTTTGGTCCTGCGAATCTCGGCTTGGCCGCTTTTGGGGTGAATGCGGAATGGCACCTGCTGAACCGCGGCGAGTGCAGGCGGTACATTGTAGACCGCGGCGATACGGGATACGTCTCCATCGTCCAGGTTCAACACACCGAACTTGGCACCGCAGAGCCGAGTCGCATTCGCCAGCATGGTCTCGAACACTTGCTCGAGCTCGCCCGGCGACCTCGAGATGATCTCAAGGACTTCCGAGGTCGCCGTCTGCTGCTCCAGTGCCTCACTCAGATCGCGCGTGCGCGCCTGGACCTCGTCGAACAGCCGCACGTTCTCGATTGCGATCACCGCCTGGTCGGCGAAGGTGGTGACCAGATCGATCTGCTTCTGCGTGAACGGCCGCACCTCGGAACGCGTCAATATGATCACCCCGATCGGCGTCCCTTCGCGCAACAGTGGCACTCCCAGCACGGTGCGGAACCTGCCGACCATCGCGCGCTCGCGCAAGCCAGGGGCGAAATCCGTATCAGCCAAAACATCAGGGACCTGAACGACGCTGGCTCCCAGAACCGCTCGCCCAAGGACCGACGCCTTGTCGAGATGGATCGGATGCTCGCGCATGAACTCGTCGAACTCGCGCGAATGGCCGTAGCTCGCGACATAGGGGTAGGCGTCGCCTTTCGGACGATGGACCGATGCCATGTCGGCCTCGCACAGTCGGGCAGCCAACTCGACCAGCGTATCGAGCACCGCCTGCAGGTCGAAGGTCGAGCGGCTGATGACCTTGAGCACGTCAGCGGTGGCGGTCTGCTGCTGCAGCAATTCGCGCAGCTCGTTGAGAAGCCGCGCGTTCTCAATGGCGATGACGGCCTGATCGGCGAAGGTCTGGAGCAACGCGACCTGTCGCTCGGTGAAGACTTCGACCTCAGTGCGGCGCAGCGCGATCGCGCCGATCGCGGTGCCTTCCCGGATCAAGGGCACGCAAAGGACGGTATGGACGCCCCAGCGCCGCGCGTTTGCGCTGCTTTCAGGAAATTCGTCGACCTCGGCCTCCATATCAGCAAGATGGACGGTCCGCCCGTCGAGCACGGTTCGGCCTGCAACCGTCCCACGGATCAGCGGGAGCGACTTCGACCGCGATCGGACCTTGGTGGGCGACGAGGACAAGCTGATCGCCCTCCCGACGCCAAATGGTCGCATCGTAGGCCTCGCACAGCCGCGCAGCGGATACGGTCAGCGTGTTGAGCACCGCCTGCAGATCGAACGTCGAGCGACTGATGACCTTGAGCACGTCGGCGGTGGCGGTCTGTTGCTGCAAGGATTCGCGCAACTCGTTGAGCAGGCGTGTGTTCTCGATGGCGATGACGGCCTGGTCAGCGAAAGCCTTGACGAGCTCGATCTCGCGGTCGGAGTACAGCGCGACTTCGCGACGATAAAGGGCGATTACACCCATGGCACTCCCATCACGCAACATTGGCACGGTGACACATGTGCGAATGCCGAGGGAAGTCCGGTAAGGTGCAGCGGTGGTGTAACCAAACTCGCGTTGATAGTCGGAAATGTGCAGGACCTTGTGTTTGAGTATCGTGCAGCCTACGAGCGTGGT
Organism: uncultured beta proteobacterium; assembly: GCA_963729165.1. GTDB lineage: Bacteria > Pseudomonadota > Gammaproteobacteria > Burkholderiales > Burkholderiaceae_F > JACCZX01. The sequence continues at coordinate 387,916 of CAVSMM010000007.1, read as the reverse complement.
CGCGTCCGGTCGCATCGGCCAGATGCGATTAAGAGCTTCGAGTGCGGCCTGATCGAGGTTGTGATGGGCTGCCAAGCTGATCAATTCACCGTCATAGCGGAAAACTGCGCCATAGGTAGCGCCGCAAAGATCGACGGCACTGCGGATGATCGTGTCAAAGACCGGCTGAACGTCGTTTGCCGAGCTGCTGATTACGCGCAGGATGTCGCCCATCGCGGTCTGCTGCTGCAGCGATTCGCGCAGCTCGTTGAGCAGGCGGGTGTTCTCGATCGCGATGACGGCCTGACTGGCAAAGTTGGTGATCAGCTCGATCTGCTTGTCGGTGAACGGGCGTACCTCTTGGCGGTAGATGACGATGGCTCCGACCAGGGCGTCGTCCTTGAACATCGGCACGCCGACGATGGAACGCGCGCCGCCGAGCGTGGTCGCCACCCCAGGATTTGGATCCGCTGCGCTGTCGGCGCTGTGGGCGACTGCTTTTGTCCGAATGACGCGGCCAAGGATACCCGTACCTCTCGTTTCTGGACGAAAAGGCCCGCGCTTTCGCTGGAATTCGACCAATGCGGGTGGCGTGCCGCACTGCGCGGCAAGGTGCAAGACATTGCCGTCGTAGCGAAACAATGTGCCGAACTTTGCTCCACAGACGCGCGTCGCGTTCGCCAACATGGCCTGGAACACCGGCTCCAGGTCGCCCGGTGAGGTGGAGATGACACGCAGCACCTCCGACGTTGCCGTCTGCTGCTCCAGCGCCTCGCTTAGATCGTCGGTGCGCTGGCACAGCTCGTTGAGCAGGCGCGTGTTCTCGATGGCAATGACAGCCTGATGGGCGAAGTTGGTGACAAGCTCGATCTGCTTGTTAGTAAACGGCCTTACCTCGCGTCGGAATATGACGAATGCACCAACGAGGGTGTTGTCTTTGAGCATCGGCACGCCCAGAGTGCTGCGCTGGCCAGCCTCGACGGCCGCGACAAATACCGGATTGCGCTCGAGGTAAGCGCGGTCGCTCGCGGTATCCGCTATGTTGACGATCTGTTTGGTCGCGAGGATGCGCCCAAGGACGGTGTCCGGACCTGGGTGGACCGCCATTTTCTGGATGAGGTCGACGAATTCACGCGCGACGCCGATCTCGGTCTCCATGCGGAAGCCGTGGCCGTCGTAACGATAGAGCAGGCCAGAGTTGGCCCCGCACACGCGCGTCGCATTCTCCAACATTGCACGGAACACCGGCTCCAGTGCGCCTGACGAACTGGAAATGACGCGCAGCACCTCGGAGGTCGCGGCCTGCTGCTCCAACGCCTCGGCGAGCTTCTTTTCTAGATCGGCCCGGGGTTCGGGGACGCGACTGACGCGGGTTCTCGCCTTCGTCCCGGTCGAACGAGGTTTACGACCGTGCGTTCGGCTCTTCGCGCCTTTGCCAGACAAGATCACCTCGTTGACACGCCGGTCGACCCAGGCTCCCGACGCCCCTGCACCTACAGCTTAACACGGCAGGGTCGGCGGTTGGTGAGGGCATTTAACTAGGTGCCACGAAACAGGGCTGGGTGCGATCGGTTCCGATGGGGCCGATCTGGCGGACCCGTGTTCGCCTCGGGCGAATCTGTGTTGAAGCAACCTGCCGAATGGATGTTACGGAATATGTTGGCCCATCCGCGCGGTTCAGTCCGCCTTGATGCCCACGAACTTGACCACCTTGCCCCACTTGTCGGTCTCTTCCACGATGAGCTTGCCGAAGTCGCTGGGTGAGCCCGTCAGCGCGATGCCGCCGAGGTCGTCAAGCCGCGCCTTTAGCTTGGGATCGGCGAGGCCGGCATTGGTCTCCTTGTTGAGTTTCTCGATCACCTCAACGGGCGTATTCCTGGGCGCGCCGATGCCGTACCAGTTACTCGCCTCGTAACCCGGCACGAAATCGCCCACAGTCGGGATGTCCGGCAGCGCATCCAAGCGCCGCTCGATGGTCACCGCCAGCGCGCGCAGTTTGCCGGTTCTGACATATTCGAGCGACGATGCCGTGGTGCCAAAGTAAAGCTGGACTTGTCCGCTCAACAAATCGGTCATCACCGCCGCTGCGATACGGCACATGCACCATATTGGTGCCGGTCATCACCTTGAACAGCTCGCCGTTGATATGCGGCGCGCTGCCGGTGCCGGGCGACGCATAATTGATTTTGCCGGGATTGGCCTTGGCATAAGCAATGAACTCGGGAAGCGTCTTGGCAGGAACCGAAGGATTTACCACCATGACATAGGGAAAGCGGACGGTGGGTGCGACCGGGGCAATATCGCGGACGACATTGAAATTGAGCTTGTCGTAGAACGTCGCGTTGATTGCGTTCGCCGCGCTAACTAGGAGAAGTGTATATCCGTCCGGCGGCGCCCGCACGACCGCCTCGCTGCCGATATTGCTGCCGGCGCCCGGGCGATTTTCAATGACGAATTGCTGACCCAGCCGCTCCGACAACCATTGCCCGATGAGGCGCGCAGTAATGTCGGTCGCGCCGGCGGGTCCGAACGGCACGATCCAGCGCACTGGCCGAGCCGGATAGGTCTGCGCCCAAGCGAAGCGCGATCCGGCCGGCAGCGCCGCAGCGCCCGCGGCCAGATGCCAGCGCCTCCTTATCCTCCATGCCGACGATTGATTCCATGCGCACCGGATTGAGGAACAACGCCTTGCGGCCGTTCTCGGGATGCGTGCGCACCAGCGGGTGGATACCGGGCGGCGGCAAGTTGCGGCGACTTTCTTCGGTGATCTTGCCGAGCGGGCGTGGACTGTATTTGCTGAGATAGACGTGAACGGCCTTGAGCCCATCGATTTTTTGCTTGGTGCCCTCGGGCAGGTCGTCAAAGGCGTCGTGCATGTTGACGTATTGCGTGTCGCGGCCGCTGGAGGGCAGCTCGACTGCGAACAGCGTGGTGGCTTTGGGCGGGCGCGGATGGTTGGAGTGGTCGGTGTGGAACGTCTCCCCCGGGATGATGCGCCTGCCGTCCACGATCTCGTCGTTGGAAACGTAGTCCACGCCCGGATGGCCGGGGACATGGTGCTCCTTCTTGTCGTGCGGCTGCACCTCGCCGAAGAGCTGCACAGCGGCCTTGAATTGCTCCGGGGTGAAGTGCTGGTCGCGCATCACCAGCACGTGATGCTCGGCGAATGCGCGGCGGAGGACGGCGCGGTTTTCCGTGTCGATCGGCTGGGTGAAGTCGAGGCCAATGACCTCGACGCCGGTGTGATCCGTCAGCGGCGTGATGGTGAAGGATGCCATCGAATGGCCCTCCGGGCAGGGGGGTTGCCGACAGGACGCTAGAGCCTGGGGCCGATCTTGCCCCACATCGTGCTCTTGCGCCATGTCCGAATCCGGTCTTGGTCGTGGCGGGCGCCGTACAGCAGGCTAGCGTGGTCGGTGGTGGTCTCGCTGACGGGCATCGCGGCTCCGTCTATCCAGGAACAGCCTGCCAGCTCTGCCCACGTCCATCCCTTAGTGTGCTAACGTCTCCGGCCAATCAATGGGAGGAACTTATGAAAGCTAATTACAAAATGACGGTAGCGGCGCTTGCGGGCATCGCTCTTGGCGCTCTCGCGACGATGGTAACGGGTATCGCAACGTCCTTGGCGCAAGAAACAGTTCGCATACGCGGCAGCATCGAACGCATCGATGGCTCGATTTATGTGATCAAGGCACGCGATGGTGCCGAATTAAAGGTGACGCTCGCCGACAATCCGCAGATCGCCGGCGTGGTCAAGGCATCGCTTTCCGACATCAAACAGGGCTCGTTCGTGGGCGTCACCGCGATGCCGCAGGCTGACGGCAGCCAGAGCGCACTCGAAGTACATATCTTTCCTGAGGCAATGCGCGGAACCGGAGAAGGACACTACCCATGGGATCTTCGTCCCCAGAGCACAATGACCAACGCGAACGTTGAACGGGTTGTCACCGCGGTTGATGGGCAAACGCTGACGCTGAAATACAAGGACGGAGAAAAGAAAATCTTTGTCCCCGCCAATACGCCTATTGTTGTTTACGTGCAGGGGGACAAGAGCGATCTCAAGCTTGGCGCCAAAGTCTTCATCGCCGCGATCAAACAGCCCGATGGAACGCTGCAAGGTCGTGCGTGGCGCGTCGGTCGGGATGGAGTAACGCCGCCTATGTGACCTTGCGTTGTCGTCCTTAGTAGCCGTCAGAAATCTGCCGTCAGGCAAGCCGAGGTCGACCGAGATGTCGAGGGCGAGGGCGTGCTTGCCCATGAGCCGGCCGCCCCGAGCGTAAGGCCCGCGATGCTAGTCGTCGAGACCACGCCTCCGCGGCCGGACAGCTGCGCGCGCGCAGCCAGCGGCCATGCCGCCGCCCCGCCGACAAGAGTGAGGAAATCGCGGCGTCTCATTGCGAGCGGCTCCCGATCAAACGAGGGTACCACAATCAACGATGTCAGGGGGCGCTCGGCAACCACCTGGCAGTCTTTTCAATTTTCAAGAGCCCCAGGAATTGCCTGGCCCTGGGACTCTTGAAATCGCTCAAGGAAGTGGAGTGGGGGGTGACGGCCCCCATCGAGCGACATTTTGGCGTGGGAGTGCTCAGAACACGAAGGTGTAGTCCACGAACTCCGGTTTCGGGAGATTCTTGGCGCTTGTCATGATTTGCAAGGGATCGACTGCCGGAGTGGCAACACGCGCGTGAGAGGTCGACGTAGCCCATCCGCCGATGAAACTAACAGCCAGACCCAAACTGGCCGCAGTTGCTACGATGATGTTGCGCATCTGAGTGCTCCCGTTCTTACGACCAGCTCACCTGCAATCTGATGGGCGAAGCATGCCCAACCACAGCTTTTTCCGCAGTATCGTCACTTTTTCTCGCGGTCGGCGCCCTGAATTCGCCTGAAGCGGCCGTTGGAATTCCCACGGGTTCGGATCAGGGATTTGCATGTCTGGCGAGGTGTCCTACTTCTCGCGCTTTTTCGTAAAGTTCGTCGAGATCATCGGCGCCGGCCTCGCTAGCGCGGTCTGCGCCTATATGTTCGCGCACTTCGGGGGGCTCCTGTCGTCCCAAGAGCCAGCCCGTGCAGCCGCCCACGCCCGTTGCAGCCGCTGCTGTCGACGCGCAGCGCCCCGCGCCGCAGCAGGATACCGATGCTCCCGTCGCGCAGCCCTCGGTTAGGAGCGTGAAGGAGGTCAAGACGTTGCCGCCGCGGAAGCACACCAAGACCGATACGAGCGTGGCCGAGAAGAAGCCTCCCGGCCATAAATCGGCTGAAGCTCTGGCCCGGGCCGCGCTCGCCAATGTCGACGCCAATCGCTCTGCGCCGATTGACGTCCAGCCGACGCATCGGGCCGATGTCCGATCGCGGCGGGTTGGCGTTCCGTCCCGCGATGCCGCCATCGAGGCGGCGCCGCATGCCGCCAACGTTCAGCCGCAGCTGGTGCAACCCCGTACTGTCCAGCCACGGTCGGTCGCCGGCGTCGACCCGCTGCCGCCGAGTGCCGGCCCGCCGCTCGAGAATGCCACACCCCAGCCGACGCATCCCGCCGACCGAGAGAACGGCGTGTTCTCTGCCCTCAAACGGATGCGCTCCGACCCGCCGGCGCCCCCTGGCGAAGCCCCGCGACCGCCCATGCCTGTAGGGACCCCGCCGCCTGAATAAGGCCAATGCGGAATTAAAGGGCTCAAGCTGTCCTTGCTCAAAAATAAATTGTGCACATCAGCAAGCGCCGCAATGGTTACCTGCGGATGCTGATGATTTTAAAAAAAGAGCCCCGCTGGGAAACGGGGCTGCGAGGTTGGGACTTTGTGGCAGGGGCCACAGGTTATGTCTGGATGTTCATGGTCCGGCGGGCAACTAAATCTCGCCCGCTTGGTTAATCGCTAGCCCCCCCGCGAACGGGCCAGGGACCAGGAATTAAAAATCAAATTTTCAAGTTTCGTGAAACTACCCGCGGCGCCAGCCGAATCCGATTGATCTTGCACGCCCCCCCACCGCACCGCCCGCCAAGAAGGGTTACCTGCTGGGCAATTCCTGGGGGTAGCGGGCGGCTTTGATGCGATCTGCGGCGGTAAGCGGATGTGTAGGCGGGTAAGGCAGACCGCGTCGTGTTTTCTGATCTTCGAGCTGCGGCCCCTCGCCCGGAGGCTACAGGACTCTCCGGGTCGAGATGTTGAGAACGGAAAGGATGGCCGAGTCGGCAAGGCGCCTCGGATCACTTTCGCCGCTATCGACCTCACGGATAATGTGCAAGGCGAGCTTTCTCCGCATGTGATCGTTGTCCCCGAATCGAGTGCGAAGAAAATCGTATGCGCCGTCGAAGGCGCTGGCCATGACGCTCAAGGTGACGGGGTCATAGAATTGCTTGCTCGATGAGGTCACTTCGACCTACCGGTATTTGAGCAGAGCATCTCTCTCGTTCAAGTATTCGCTGACAAGGTCGATCTTTCTTTGCCGATGAGTTGGATTTTTCGGGGCAGCAACTGGTGGTATAATGCTCCGGCGGCGCAGCGTACTGTCGCGGGGCCTGCGAGCAGGAATGCTCGGTTCGAGCGCGATCAAGCCCTACACCGAGAACGCAGCGAGACGGGCTTGCCCCGCCGGATCGTCCGCTCGCCTGGCCGGTACTGACAAGTCCGGGCACCGCTGAGCGCGCGGCCTAGTCTGCTCAAGACTCGGAGCAGGGACAAAAAAACCGCGCCTACAGGCCGCGCCTGTTGGCTGACATTACACACCGTGATCCGACGTGTTCTGACGCGCCCCTAACCGAGCAGGCTAGCAGCCGCGATCACGAACCCGGTGATAAAGGCAGTTACGCAAGAAAACAGCAAGAGATCGCTCAGGATTGCAGGCATGGTGAAGCCCCGTGCGCACCTGTGCCACCCGGCCCGGAAGCAGCCTAGCGTAGGCCGCACCGCCAGAGCGGTGATAAAGCACCTCCCCTTTGAATTCTCAGTACAGAACCGTACTAGGCAATTCTCAGTACAGAACCGTACCGTTCGAGCAACCGCACCACGGACGTGGCGTGCTACTGGAAAGTTGTCCGTCGCTCGGGTTTAGTTCGTCGACGGCGAGCGCAGCAGACGGCGGTGCCGGTGGTCGGATTTCTCGGCAGTTCCGCGCCCGGGCACCGGGGCGCCGAGGTCGCCGCGTTGCACGCGGGCTTGCGAGAAACTGGCTATGTCGAGGGCCAAAACGTCGCTATCGAATCCCGCTGGGCAGAGAATGACTTTGACCGCTTGCCAGCACTGGCGGCTGATCTGATTTAACGGCGGGTGGCCGTCATTGCCGCAATTGCTGCGCATTCCGGCGATGCCGATCAGCTGTTCCAGCGGATTCCGATCAATCCAATCCGATCGATCCCGATCAGTGTGGCGTGCGTGAGTACGCCGTTGGATGTAATTCTGATTTCAGTGTTCAGTCCTGACGTCAAGCACGGTTGAGCCCGTCCCCGTAGTCAACAGGAGGGACCCGCGCGCGACGCGGCGTGACCCCCTAGTCAGACGCAGCTGCGCGTGCGGGAGGTCCCTGTTGACCCACGGGGGCGGCGGGCGGTCGGGCACGGCAGTCATTTCCTGGTTCCTTTCGTCGCTCGACAAGTCAATTTGACGATCTCGCTGTCTTTCCTCGCGCCCAAACTGGTGAAGGCTGCCGTCGAAGGACAAACGATGCTCCTGCGGAGTGGTCACCCGTATGCGGTGCTCGGTGTCTGACCCGAGACCTGAAGACATGTCCGTAGGCACGATCATTGTCGCGCACTAGGTAGGCCGGCGCTGGTGTCCAGGGAAGGCCTCAGTGATCTGTCGGGCCAACCACTCGGCCGTCGGATGGCGTTGGCGTCCCCCGTTCCGCCGATGCTCCGTGGATTTCCTGCACTACTAAATCTGCCAGATCGCGCAATCGTGCCACATCGGAAACCTCCAGGGGGCGCGGGCGAGTGTCGATGACACACAAGGTGCCAATGCAGGCTCCATCATCGAGAATGAGCGGACAGCCAGCATAGAACCTAATGCGGGGTTCATTGATAACGAGAGGATTGTCGGCAAATCGTTTGTCCTGGAATGTGTCCGGAACAATCATCGGTTCGCGATTATAAACCACGTGGGCACAAAATGCGGCGTCGCGCGATGTCTCTTTCATATTAAGGCCGTAGCACGATTTGAACCATTGACGGTTTTCGTCGACCAGGCTGACAAGTGCAATTGGTGCATCAAAGAGTGCGGAGGCGAGACGCGTGATTCGATCAAATCTGTCCTCCGGCTCGGTGTCGAGAATTCTCAACGCGCGAAGCGAGGCCAAGCGCCGGTCTTCGTCCTTTGGAATCGGCCCCCTCATCCACTGACATGCTGCTCGCAACGCCCACGCGCGTACCTTGGTTCGTGCGTAGGCGTCGGTAAAGGGCTTGATCAGCCAGTCTGTCACGCCCACCGCGGCGCCAGAATCCGGATCTTCCTGTGCGGCGACCATAACCACGGGCAGTTCATGCTCGCGATCGTTCTGTTGCTGGCGGATTGCGCGGCACGTTTCCATGCCGTTGATACGAGGCGGGTCGTGCTCAAGTATCGCCAGCGACGGGTGGTCTTTCGCAATGAGCGTTCGCGCCTCATCAATGTCCGAGAAAAATTTGGCGTGGATGCCCTCGGCTCGAACGGCCTCGCAAAGGGCTGCTGCCATCTTGGTGTCGCCGATACCGAGAAGCACGGACCACTCGGCCAACGCCGGCTCGATGGGCATCTCGGCCTGAAACTCTCCAGCCCGATGGGCGGGACGTTTAGTGCGGGACGCTGCGACCTCCACGATCTGCCCTTCGACCGCAGCGAAAACGTCCAATGAAGATGCATTTTCCCGTAACCCTGCCCGGACGTTTGCGACCAGGCGATCGATGGCGTCGTCATCTCGGAGCGGATCGTGATGAGTCAGCGCGATCCTCTTCACTTCCGCGTACCGGCCGAGGTTCACCACGTATTCGACTGAACTATGACCCCAGCTGACCTTGGCCGGGTATTCTTCGGCAGTGTATTGCGCGTCGTGGATCAGTAGGTCGGCGCGGTTGAGGAATTTGGCGTATCGCAGATCTTGCCCGGTGATGTCCCCGTGACCGGTTGCCAGCATGCGCGAGTGGGGTTCGTGGTCACAACAATACACCACCGTTACCCCGTCGGCTTCCAGCCGATAACCGAGCGTGAGCGCTGGATGATTCAGATAGTGGGTGGAGACCTTGATATCGTCGATATCGAAGGTGCCCTCGACGAGGTCGTGATAGCGAATCTTGGCCCCGCACTGATCGAGCGTGACCGGGAAATATGTATACTGCATCTGCCCGGCCAAGGTTTCACGCAGGGATTGGCCCAGGCCCTTAGGGCCGTAGATGTCCCATTCGTTGCCGGGCACAAAAAGCGGAGCGAAGAATGGGATGCCTTGGATGTGATCCCAATGGGTGTGGCTGATCAGGATGTGGCCACGCAGACCTTCAGCGCCGGCAGACATCAGATTTTGGCCTAGCGGGTGTGCTCCAGTTCCGCAATCAACAATGACAAGTGTTCCTCGTGCCGACCGGACCTCAACGCACGAAGTGTTGCCTCCGTAACGAGCCATGCTCGGTCCGGGCTTGGCTATCGAACCGCGAGTCCCCCAGAACTGTACTCGCACGTAGCCTCCACTAGAGCTATGCGGAATTTTGGGTGACGAGGCGATCAGGCGCCCTGGTTGGATGGCGCTTCAATAACCTCCGTTCCATCCTGGAAATCTGACACCCCCGATAACTTTCGGCAACTGATTTCACTTCAACCGCCACCGATCCTCCGAGGCGGCGGTGACCAAAATGCGCTGGAATTCCTGTTGCTCGCCACGCTTTACAAGACACGCGGCGATGTGGCGGCTGCCAACGCAGCTCAGGCGCCGGCCGAGAGAGCCGCTCGCATCCCTGTGGACACGCTGCGCCAGGGCACGTGGTCAGGTTCTGTGCCGTTGGGCAGCAGATTAGCCGGCTGATTTCCGCGCAGGACGGCTCGGTAGTATCATGGCCCGCGCGATTACGTCGCCAACGCGCTCGCAAATGACAGTATCATTGAAACGAGGGTCAAGCTCGTAAGGTGGGGCGGGCTCTTGCGAGGGATTGCCCCGGCCGCTGTTGAATTAGGGAAGGAGGCGTTGCCCACCTTGAGCCGTTAGGCTCGGGGTGTCGAATCCGCAAAGGAGAGCAACGCCATGACGACTATTACCACGCCTTCATCGCTCGCGCTCGTGCCCAGCCTTGAGACGGCTTGGCAAGATGTGGACAGCTCCTTTGAGCGCTTCTGTCTGACGGCCGGGATCGGAGCCATCGAGCAAATGCTTTGCGAGGACGCGCAGCAGCTCGCCGGCGCGCCGCATAACCGTGGTGGAGGCCGCATCGGCCACCGCTGGGGCAGGACCAAGGGCAAGATCGGTTTCCATGGCGGCAAGGTTGCGGTGCATCGCCCACGGGTGCGCGGTTACGACGGCCATGAAGTTGCGCTGCCGACCTGGACGGCGGCACAGGCCGAGGACTGGCTTGGCCGCTGGGCCATGAACCTGATGCTGATCAACGTGTCGACGCGCAAGCTCAGGCGGGCCGTACGGCTGCCCGAGGGCGATCTGCCGGTCATTGCCGGGGACGGCACCTCGAAGTCAGCGGCCTCGCGCCGGTTCGTGGCGCTGTCGGCAGGACGGCTGGCGGAGTGGATGGCGTCCGACCTGTCCAAGCTGGACCTCCTGGTCATCCAGATCGACGGGCTGCATATCGGCAACGACCTGGTGCTGGTCGCCGCCCTCGGCATTGATGGCGAAGGCCACAAACATCCGCTCGCCCTGGTCGAAGGGGCGACCGAGAACGCTGCCGTCGTGCAGGCGCTCATCGACAACCTGATCGAGCGCGGGCTCGATCCCAAGGTCTGCCGGCTGTTCATCATCGACGGCGCCAAAGCGCTGAGCAAGGTCATCCGTCGCACCTTCGGTGCCCACACGCCGATCCAGCGCTGCCAGATTCATAAAGCCCGCAACGTGATCGAGCGGCTGCCCAAGCCGCTGCATGCGTCGGTACGCCGGGCGCTCCGGCAGGCTTGGGAACTCGACGATGCCGATAAAGCCGAGCGGCTGTTGCGCAATCTCGCCCGTCGGCTCGACCAAGAGGCGCCCGGTGTCGCCGCCAGCATCCTCGAAGGGCTCGACGAGATGCTGACCGTCAACCGCCTCGGCCTGCCTGCGCAGCTCAGGCGCTCGCTCGCCTGCACCAACTCAATCGAGAACATGATGGGGACCGTGCGCCGCGTCTGCCGCAACGTGAAGCGATGGCGAAATGCCGCGATGGCGTTGCGCTGGACCGCTGCCGGCATGATGGAGGCAGCCAAGGGCTTCCGTCGATTGAAAGCCTACAAGCACCTGCCCGTTCTCAGAGCTGCGCTTGCAGCTCATCAATCCAAGTACGTCACCCAACGGTTGAACACAACGCTCACGCCGCATAGCATCATCCACGGCGATGCCTGCTTCGCCTACTTCAACAAAATCTAGGGCATCCCCTCTTGCGATTCCAAGATCGCATAAGCATCAGAAAAATGAAGTGAATTGCCGACTATTGGCTGCGGCATTGAGACACCGCCAATCTGCCCTTAATGCTAATCATCCCGCGGGTGTATTGTTCCCGGTTCCGGATAATCCGAACCCCGTTAGCGCGAATCATTAAGTTTTCTCAGGCGAATGAAGTTTTGAGAAGAGGAATAGGGTATCATACCTGCCCTTTGGGCGCGGATGTCGCTGCGGCGGTCCGTATTCCCTTCCCGGCCCATCGGCACTCTGTCGTGGATGCGCACGGGCTGGTCGTGGCGGAGCGGGACAATAAAAAGGAGTTTGAGCCATGACCAGCGCTAAGCCTCGGCCACCACTCATTCCCGGCGAGACCCGGGCCTATCCGGTGTTGCCGCTGCGCGACATCGTCGTATTTCCGCACATGATCGCGCCGCTCTTCGTCGGACGCAAGAAGTCGATCGGCGCGCTCGAGGAGGTGATGCGCTCGGATACGTTCGTCATGCTCGCGACGCAAAAGAACGCCTCCGACGACGATCCGGCAACGGAGGCAATCTACGAGGTTGGCACGCTTGCGAGCGTGCTGCAGGTGCTCAAGCTCCCCGACGGCACCGTCAAGGTACTGGTCGAGGGCGCTCAGCGCGCGAAAGTGGTCAAATACACCGATTGCAGTGAGTATTACGAGGCGGAGGCGGTCGCGCTCGGCGACACGATGGGTGAGCGCGTCGAAGCGGAGGCCTTAGCGCGCTCGGCTACCACCGAGCATGTCGATCGCCGCAATGTCAGGCAGGTGGTTGCGCAGGAAGCTCCGCCAGGTCGGGGAGGGGACCTTGGGCCGCCACGGCATCCAGCGCCCAACCGTGGCCTGGCTGATCTCGATGCCGAGCTTGAGCAGTTCCCCGTGGATGCGGGGCGCCCCCCACAACGGGTTGGCTTTGCTCATGCGGCGGATCAAATCACGGATTTCTGTGCAGATCTTGGGTCGTCCCGGCCGGCGCGATCGCCACCGCCAATAGAGCCGGAAGCCCTTGCGATGCCATTGGACCACGGTGGCTGGCTTCACCAACACCATCGCGTCGACGACCTGCGGCCAAATCCGGTAGAGCCACACCCACAGGAGCCGATCCTGGGAGGAAAGCTGAGGCCGACCGGGATGCTGTCGCCGCAGGACGGTCACTTGATGGCGCAAAGCAACAAGCTCAAGTTCCAACGAAGCGCGGCCACGAAAGCGGGAGAAGGTGAAGATCGAAAGTACGACGGAAATAATTGCCACCATAACCGTGACGGTACGACCGGCCCGAAAAAATCACCAGCCTTTCTCAGCCTTGTGGAGATTTGAGAAACGAATAGCCTCTCCCTTCGACTAACGATTCGTAATGAAGGCCGTCCACCCGATTCCAAAGATTTGTAAAGCCCGCCATCCCTGTTGTTTCATCGTTGCGTGCAGAGAGCGCGCCCGAGGATCCGCAAGCGAACTTTCTCCAGTGCGCACACATTTGTGGAAAGACGAACGGTACCATGTGAAGACGAACGGTACGATGTGAAGATGAGCGGTACCATGTGAAGACGAACGGTATCACTGACACGATAACCGCAAAAAAATAATTTGTCGCGGTTCGGGCGCACACAGGCCCAACAGGCCGGTTCGGATCGGGATGCTGCCGCTCGGTTCGCAATGGATGAGCCGTTTAGGGCGCGCGTGGCTCTGCATGCAGGTCGCGATCACGAGCTTGTATTCCCCGCACATGACGTCAGCCGCGTCATGATCGTTCCGCTCGTCGGCCGCCAGAGAACTCCATCGGCTGCGCCGCCTCGCAATTCGGGCACCATATCTTCGGCAGCCGCCTCTTGGGCTCGATCAGGGCGGAAGACGGGGGAAGGGTGACCAGGCCGGCCATTTCCAGTCCAGTTCTAAAATCTCGGTGTCTGCCCGACTGCCCGGTATCGCTCGCGCATCCAATCGATCCGGTTCCGTTAACTTTAACGGACAATTGGCACGGTTGCCATGGTCTCGTCGAAAGGCGGTCGTCATACCGCCCCGCTTGATCGCAAGAATTTTGCCAATCGGGGACATGCTCGAGGCTCAGACAGAGTATCGGCGCCTCGCGCTTGAGTCTTGGCAGCTTCGCACACAATCGTGACCGAAGAAAACGCGGTCCATGATGGCGTAAATCTGGTTTCGCTTAGCGGAAGAGCAAGACGTGCCCCCGCAATTGGCACATGAGCCTCAGCCAACGAGAGGGATAGATGAAAAAGCGTCTCCTCGCAAGCATCGCACTTGCTGCGATGATCGCGTCGCCCGTCATCGCGGCCGACCTGCGGCGGCCAGCGCCGGTCTACCAACCTCCTCCTCCGCCTCCAGTTGTGGTCAGGGTATGGACCTGGACCGGCTGCTACATCGGCGGCCATGTCGGCGGCCTTTGGGCAGGGAGGGAGTTTGTTGACGCGACGCCGGTTGCTCCATTCTTCGGGTCCGGTGATCACAATATCAACGGCTGGCTGGCCGGTGTGCAGGCCGGTTGTGATTATCAGTTCGCTGGCGGCTGGGTGGCCGGCATCCAGGCCGACTATGCTTGGACCAATGCCGAAGGCAGCCATGTCAGCCTGGTCGACCCGTCTCTCACTATTCAAACCGGGATCAAATCACTTGGGTCGGCTACCGCTCGATTGGGTTACGCCTGGGGCCGCTTCCTCGGCTATGTAAAAGGCGGCGCCGCCTGGGAGCGGGACAATTTCGACGTGTTCAACAACGTCACCCTGGCTACCCTGGCTGCGTCCGGTGATCAGGAGTCGCACGGGCTGGACCGTCGGCATCGGCGGCGAATATGCCTTCGCCGACTACCTGTCCGGCTTCGTCGAGTACAACTACTACGACTTCGGCAGCCGAGACATTGCTTTCAGCAATGGCGGTATCCTTAATATTAATGAAACCAAGAGCGTCGTGAGGGCCGGCCTCAACTTCCGATTTGGTGGTTGGGGCACACCCTCCGGTTGCGGCGAGATACTGATCGCTCGGAGCCATCCCCCTGCTACGCCATCCAGCGGTCAGCGGAGCCCCGGGACGGCACGCCCGGGGGGCTCATATTACATTACGGGGGGAGTACGAGGGCCGCCTCAGCCCGCGCAACAGGCGGGACGCTTTCGTCAGTGGCGGAGCAGCGGCCAGCCCTAGAATGCAGCAGTGAGGCCCCCGCCGAGCCGGGGCGGCATAAGCGGGTAGCATACTGACCGAGCCCGTCCGCCCGTGTATCTTGCTCGCGGGTCTCCGGCTGGTGGGTTATCCATGCATTCCGTCAATGGAAACGGCGCGAGTTCATCACGCTTCTCGGCCTCGCCGCGCGCGCGCAGCAGGGGGGCAGGGGTCTATCGAATTGGTTTGCTGCGCATCGGCGGAGCGCCGCCGCCAAGCTTCATCGAACCGCTGCGACGCGCACTGAGCGAGTTACGGCAATTCTAACCGGGATCCAATTACACAAATAGCACGCCGGCATGGCTCGATTTATAGGGAAGCTTATTTCACTGCACTTCCGCGAATGGCTCACGATGTTGATGCCGCCGCTGTACTTCTACCGAAGGCGTATTGCAGAAGAAGCAAGCTCGGGCGAGCCGGAGCTAACTGTCTTGGCCAAACTAATGACGCGCGGCGGCACCGCCGTCGATATAGGCGCGAGCGTGGGGTTCTACGCCTATGCCTTTGCAGACATCGCGGATCGGGTCGTCGCGTTCGAGCCCAATCCTGACTATGCGTTCTTCGCGCGCTGCATGTTGCGCGGCCGCGCTGAGGTCTACGAAATGGCGCTCTCCGACAAAGCTGGCCGTATGACCTTCCATGTGCCGATTTCGGACCAGGGGGAGGTCCTCCACCTTGCCGGCAATCTGAAACGAACCCACCCGCAGTTTCGCCGAATGAAGACCTATGAAGTGGAGGTCCGTACGCTCGACGAGTTTGACTTAACGGACGTGCGTTTCATTAAGGCTGATGTTGAGGGCAGCGAGCGTGAGGTGCTCGACGGCGCTCGGGTAACCATCGCGCGTGACCGGCCCATAATCCTGCTCGAACTATTGTCCGGGACCTACGAGGACCCCGGCGCTCATACGGCCGCGATCTGTGAGAGCTTTGGCTACGATGCTTTCATTGTTCAGCACGGCGAGAGAATTCCTGCGCTGTCCACGATCGCCGCCCTTGGCAAGAATACCAGTTGGGGCACCGACATAGAATCGCGAAATGTGTTGTTCCTCCCAAGATAATAGGTCGGTCCGCGTTTTGACAGATGCGCTGCACTATCTCGCGCGGAGGCGGGAGTACAAGCTGCCCGACGGCATCCGTTATTGCCTGATGCAGGTCGTGGAGGGCTACACCGGCCGGTGCGATGAAGCCGCGGCGCGGCGGGCGATAGAGTGGATGCGCGAACAATCCCGAGCTGTGCAAGCGTCAGATAAAACGGGATCGCGTTAAGCGACTGACCCGCGACTGAGGTTCCCCGGACATGACACACAGGTGGCGGCATCCTCGGCCGCAGTGCGGTTCTGGGCAGACGGGGCGACATCGGTCATCCCGATCGTCTTCAAGCGAAGTGAACCGCCCCGGGTTGATCGGAGGCTCCAACTCTTGAGAAGGTGGAGCCATGACGAACAGAACGACAAACAAGTTCTCTCCCGAGGTCCGCGCCCGTGCGGTGCGGCTGGTGCTGGATTACGAAGGCGAGCACACTTCGCGCTGGGCGGCGGTAAGCTCGATTGCGGCGAAGATCGGCTGCACGGCGCAGACGCTGCATGAGTGGGTGAAGTCTGATCGCGACAGTGGTCGCACGCCCGGTATTCCGGCGGATGTGGCAGAGAAGCTGAAGGCGCTGAAACTTCCCGCTAGCAGATCCAGACCCAGATCGGGCCTATCAACACCCGGCAGCCGCAACCGCAGCCTCCACAGCCACCACAGCCGCAGCCAAAGGATCGCACGGCGCAGCCTCGGCAGCCTCGGCAGCCGCCGCAACCGCCGCAGCCTCGAGCGCGCACTGCGCAGCCCCTGCAGCCGCAGCCGCCACAGCCTCGGCGAGCAAGTTGCACGGGTTCGCCGAACTCGACGGTTTCCTTGTCGAAGACATAGAACGTCGCCAAGTTGACGTCGGAGATTTCCTCCTCACCGAGCGTAATGACGGGACGCGGTGTGTCCTGCAGCGGTGCGTGTTCTGTCGGCGCGGTGGCCGATGCGCCGCCCGCGAACGCCAGCGACATGCCGGCCGCGCCGACGAGTGGCAAGGTTTTCCTCCGACCCTTTTGCTTAGAAGCTTTGTTTGAGCGCGCCATAGCGGAGCCCTCCTGTTACCTGTGCGCGAAATCTCGGCGAAGAGCGCGACGAGCGTAACATTTGTTGTGCGTTCCGCCTCCGCGGCAAATTCGTCCGAAGCTCGGTGGAACATTACAAAAATGTCATTTTCGCCGGTGCCCTTGTGACCGCGACAGCCTCCCCTTGCCGTCACCTTGCCAGCGCGGTTCAATTAGCTCACCCGGGGAGCGGATCCTTTCGGCCGGGCAGCGCGGGGCTCGGTTTTCAGAAAGGCAGCCTGCGGACCGCTTTCCCGGTCAGTGCTCATTCGCCGTGCAAGGGTGCCGACCCGCGCACCAGTAAGGTGGACAAGAAGGTCCGGCAGCACTTCAACCGCCGCCGATCTCGATTGTCTCAACCGAGTCAATCATCATTGTCGGCAGAAAATCGCTGCCGGCGAATGATTTGAAAGGATTGATTGGCTGGCTGAAGGCCAACCCCGGCAAAGCCTCGGCCGGAACCACGGGGCCGGGCGGTGTCGGGCATGTCATTGGTGTCTTCTTTCAACAGGAGACGGGAACGAAGTTCGAGTTCGTTCCGTATCGGGGTCTCGCGCCTGCCATGCAGGATATGATCGCGGGACAGATTGACATCATGTTCGACACTGCGGCCAATTCGATGCCGCAGGTGCGCTCCGGCAACGCCAAGGGCTTCGCGGTGACCGCAGAAACTCGGCTCGCCGTCGCGCCAGACCTGCCGACCGCGGACGAGGCGGGCGTCCCGGGCTTTTATATGTCGAACTGGCGCGGCTTGTGGTCACCGAAGGGCACGCCCGCAGATGTTATCGTCAAGCTCAACGGCAGTCCGCAATGCGATGGCCGATCAGGCCGTCCGCAAGCGGCTCATCGAGCTCGGGCAAGAGCTTCTGCCACCGGAGCAGCTCACACCGGAGGCTCGGGGGCGCGGCTGTGCTCGATAACGTATTGAGAATTTCGTGATCCGCCTAGCTGACTGTAGATTTGCTGCAACACTCTATAATTCTTCGAACTGAGCCCCGCTAAAGTACGAGTTTGATTGTTTGGATGATGGGTCCATACCAATCCGGGGTGATCATGACTACCATCGGCTCAACATCCAATTCTCCGCTCATCGGTGGCGTGCGAACCCACTGCGCGCATTGTAAGCAGCCGTTCCCGTTGGTGAATGGTCGCGTTGAGGCGTGGCGTTCGTCCACAGGCGGATACTTCTGCAGCGAATACTGTGCAGAAGACGATGAGGAAGCGGTGTTCCAGTCTCTCAGAACTCGGCGGCAGCTAGCCGTAGATTTGCCGGCATTGACTCGCGGCCTTTGCCCTATCATCGTCGTAGGTGGGGAAGCTGAGAGCAGTTTCGGGATGATAAATTTGTATTCGGCCCTCAATCCAACCAGTTGCTAAGGCTGCGCCGAAAGGCCCCAACGCAACGCACGTGTTTGCTGGGCGCGAAGTCCCTGCAGCACGCCGATACGCCGCACGCGCTCGGTCTGCAGCGTGCGCGCCGCGAACGGCCATGCCGCGCCGCCGAACAGCGTGATGAACTCGCGCCGCCTTATGTGTGGATGGCCCCCGCCTGGCAAGAGATCATTTGGCGTGCAGCACAGAGGTCGCTTGCAGTCATGTGTCCGGCCTGTTGATGCAGTCCGAATGGACTGCTGGCCCTGATGGGGTCCGCGAATTGAGGCCTCATCATTCGAACGGGATCGATGTCCCGATGAAACGTCAGGTTTCCCTCGGTTGCGTCGGATCGACCGACTGTGCCATCACGCGTCATTGCTCTCTCGCAAGCTCCAGAACGCGGCTCAGCGGCCTAAGCCGCCGCGGCCACGCGCCGGTAATTCTCCTGCCGCTGCATCACCACCCAGGCGATGAGTGCCGTCTTGTTGGCCAGCGCCACCGCCACCACCAGGCTCGGCCGCCGGCGGCGTAGCCCGATCACCCATGGATCGGCATTGGTCGCCTTCGAGCGTAACAGATTGGCGCTGGCGCCGTTGATCATCAGCCGTCGCAGATATTGGTTGCCGCGCTTGGATATCCCGCCCAGGCGGTTCTTGCCGCCGGTGGAATTCTGCCGCGGCACCAGACCCAGCCAGGTCGCAAATTCGCGCCCACTGCGGAACCCGCTCGGTTCCGTCACCGTCGCGGCGATCGCTGTGGCGATGATCGGGCCGATGCCCGGAATGCTCGCCAGGCGCTGGCTCACAGGGTTGCTCTTGTGCCAGGCTATGAGTTGCTTCTCGAGCGCCACAACCGCCCCCTCTAACTGCTCAATCTGTGCGGCCAGCACCGCCAGCACTTGGCGCGCCAAATCCGGCAGTCGCCCGTCACCCTCATCGCGGACAATGGCGATCAGCTTGCCGACATTGCGTAACCCCTGCGGCGCGATCACGCCACGGCCGTCGGGCACGTCACCCAGGGGCACGTTGAGGCTTCGGAGGCGGGCACGCTTACGACGACTCTCGTCTGCCGGTGCCTATTCTATGGGACATGTTGGGAGTTTACCGCACCCGATCCTTGGGCGAGGCGAAAAAAGGGCCAGCGCGGTGAAGCGCCGGCCCAGTCAAACAGCCAAGGTCAGCCTACTCCAGTCGTGGATGGCGTTGAGTTCGACGGAGATTATGGGACAGCCTATCCTCGTGTGCGAGATAGTGCAGCGCGCATCCACTCGATCCCCGCTCGCGCGGCATCTTCATCGCATCGGCCGATGTAGCCATCGACCATCTCTGTCAATTGGCGAGCGATATCGGGAGGCTGGGCAGACGCCACGGTTTTAGCCATGGCCAATGATCCGAGAACCTTTCAAGAGCTTGTCGATGCCATGGACCCGGCCGAACACAAGCGGCTTGATCGTGACGAGAGCTACCGCGATCCCGCCGTCAAGAACGACTTCCATGCTGATGTTTGGCTTGTTGATGACCGGAATGCTTCGGGCGTCTGGCGCGTCGAGTACCAGGACGACGATGGCGGCTGCTACGTGACGATCTTCGCCGGGCCAGCAGCCTCGCAGCGCGCCAGAGACATATTACAAGGCGCTGCGGGCGGGACTGCTCGCCACGATCCGGGACGACGCCTCGATGCAATGAGCGGGCGCCACATGGCCTTGACGATGCGCCCTACCGATCTCGATCGCTCCCCGGCGACGGCCGACCTTGCTGACTGGATGGTCCTCGAGCGCGATCATCACCGATGACGTTAGGCGATTCGTTCATCAGATCAATACGAACGCGGTTTTCGGTACACACAACGTGCGGTCATGCTTCGCTAAGTTGTAGACGTGCAGCACCGCCATCCTGTTTGGCATCTCGGGCGCCCTTCCGCTCGACGCAGATCGCGGTGCCCGACGTCCGCGATACGATCCGGCGGGCAGTTTCACGGTTCGGTTGTTACCCCGTACCGGTAATACTCGCTCCATGGTAAATTGAAGTCAGCCGCATTGTGGGGGTGGTTCGCCCTGGGATACTTGGCCGCCATTATCTTCAAGGTCTTTTCGAGAGCCACTTCTGCGGCGGTCTTTCTTCTTTCAGTGAATGCGTGGCGATCACTGGGCTCAAAGTCTTCTTTCGTGTTTTGGATATGTACCCTGTTCCGAAGGCGTCGTAACTCATCCAATATCTCGTAAAATTCTGGGTCTGTTCCGAACAGATTATGCTTTCGCGCACTTGCGACGTATTTCTCAAGCTCGTCGAGTCGCTTCGCACTGATGTAGTCCACAACCGATTGAGTAAGATTTGCTACTCCCTCTCGTGTGAACGTGCGAATGCGCGTGTGATAATCGTGCAGTACTGCCTCGATGATTGACACCAGCAGGACGATGATAGGCTTGCGTAGAAAACGCTTACCGTCTTCATCCTCTCCTTCGTAATAGCGATACAGCAGCGCGAGCCCAGAAAGGTTATAATTGATGTTCTCTACTAGTCTGAAACTGCCGATAAATTTACTGCTCACGACAAACATGATCCGACTCCCTCTGGTGCCAATTCTCGTCCGGCCCATCGGCGGCCGCTGTGGGAACACCTGATGTGGCGGCAAGCCGCCCAACCCGGTCTTCGCGAGTACTCCGCCCTCACCGGTCCTCGAACAGCTTTCGGTAAGCGAGGGAGAGCACGCTCCTGACCGGCATTTCACCCTGGGATGATTTCGGCTGATCTTGTGCCAGCCTGGTGGGTGCGCTTCATATGCCCGCTTGTGCTTATTGACCTAGCCACCACTCGTCGGTCCATGGGCTTGGGTTGAAACTTCAAGTCACAGTTCCTCGGCGCGCGAGCCGCGTAGCGCAACGGTCACGGCGAAGCCACTGAGGTGAAGCTAGGCGGTTTCAGCGCGCCGACGCAGGATGCGTCGGGGGCGGCGGGATCGGTGAGGAACGATACGATCACGGCCTGGGCGCAGGGTGACCAGGGGGAGACGGCGTGCCCGATGCCCGGGATGCTGATGATGGTTGCGTTGGACAGCTGCGCCGCCGCGGCCTTCGCACCGGCAAGCGACGTCAACGTATCGAAGCTCCCGGAAATGAGAAGCGTCGGGAGACTGCTCGCGACGGGCTGGTGCATGGCCTCCGGGGCGGCGGGGACCTTCCAGACCTCGCGGCAGTCTTCGTTGAAATACGCCCAGCCGCCTATACCCTCGCGTGTCACCAAGAGCGGATAGTCCGGAAACGCTTCCCGCCCGGCCGCGGCGAGATCCTCCGGCGTCGCGAACGGATAGCTTTCGCGACAGCTGACGCCAAGGGCGAGGCCGTAGCCGAGAGCAGGGACATCCGGACCGGGTGGGGGCGCCCGGCTTGCCCGATCCAGGGCGATCGCCTCGATGGCATCGGGGCGGTCGGCAGCGAGCCCATCGATCCGATTCGGCGCGGCTTGGAGCGTCGGCACAGTATAGTTCTGGTTGCGCAGCCAGTCGATCAGCGCCCCGCCGTCGAGCACGACCTTGAGGTCTTTTCCGGTGGCCGGGTCGCTGACGGTTGTCGTCAGGGGCTCCGCCTCGAGCTTGTTGACCAGTCCGGTGAAGGTTTCCTTGAGACGGGGATGGGCCGCGTTGCAGGCCGCTTCCGCTGCACAGGCCTGGAAGATGTTGTCGAAGCCGTCGCGCGCGTTTAGCCAGTTTGCGGCGACGTTGTAGGTCGTGGGCAAGACCGAATCGAGGACGACGCTGCGGATGCCCTCTGGGTGGTCGCGCATGAGCGTCTGCGCAAGATAGGAGCCATAGGACGTCCCGTAGACGTTCCACGTTTCATAGCCGAGCGCCTTGCGGAGGTCGGCGAAATCGGCGGCGCTTTCTGTCGAGTTGTAGGCGCTGAGATCGGCGCCGGTGGCGGCGAGGTCGCGGTGACAGGCCTCCGTCGCGGCCAAATGCGCGCGCTTCGTCGCCTCGGAGTAGAAGCGGAGGCCGAGAAGTTCCCTGGCGAAGTCGTCGATGGACGCACAAGTAAGCGCCGGCTCCGAGAACATGGTGCCGCGCTGGCTCATCACGACGATGTCCCGGTCGCGGATGAAGTCGGCAGCGATAAGCCCGTTGATCTCCAATGGGGCAATGTCGCCCGGCCCGCCGGCTAGATAGACAACGGGATCAGCCCGCTTCTCCGTTGAGCGCGCAGGGTATTTCGCAACCATCAGCTTGATGGTGCGACCCGTCGGCCGGTTGCGATTTTCCGGCACGACAAGATAGCCGCAGCTCGCTTTGGCCAGCTCTTCGGCCCCCGGCAGTTTCGGGCACGACGCCGGTTCGAAGCGGGGCACAGTTGCAGTTCCTTGGCCGGTCTGTGCGGCTCGCGCCACAGTGGGTGAAGCAAGTAGAAGAGCGAGCAGGAGGATGTGCCTGTGGGTGACCACCATGGTGCGGAGCCCTCCGTCTGAAGTCGGGCACTGGGGAAGCCTACGTCGAGATTGATAAAGCACGGAACAACGAGCTATGGGTCGATGCTGTCGAAAAAGTCGCCGCGTACAAGCTGTAGAATAAGAATACGCAACAATAACGAGGGTGAATGGATTTTTTAATCAACGTTGCGCACTGGCGCCTGATCTTGAATCAATCTTGCGCGCTCGGATCAGCAAAATCGTTTTTCGACAGTATCGGTATAAGCAGAAAAACTCAACGTCCGTTCTGAGGGACGCAGTGCTATTAATGAACATACCTGTCCTCCCCAGCTGCAGCATGACCTCGGCATCGCCCACTGCTGGCGTCTCCGTATCCTGGAAGCCCTTCGGAAAAAGAGCTACCCTTGTGGCGTGCTCCGTTACTCCGGCACCACTGCGTAAGCGGCGGTGGTCTCGTTTCGGCTACGTGGCTCGCAAGTCGGGCGAGATAGCGCCCCCCTCATTACAGGAGAACTGTTATGCACCGGCTGATCTCGACGATGTGCTGGTTGATTCTCGGGACCGGGCTTGTTCTCGCGCAGCCGGCCGAGCAAGCCCAAAAGCAACTGCAAGGGACCTGGATTGCAACAAAGGCGGAACGCGACGGCAAAGCAGCCGATGACGTTGTCGGACATCGGCTCTCCTTTACCGGCAACCGCTTCCAGATCCAGTCCAAGGACGGCAAGCCCCTCTACGCGGGAACCGTCCGTGTGGACCCGAGCGCGAAGCCGGCGGCCATTGACTTCGAGCATACGGAAGGGGTCCTAAAGGGCAAGGCGTGGAAGGGGATTTATGGCCTGGACGGCGACACGCTGACGACCTGCGACAACGCACCAAACCTGGACGAGCGTCGGCCCACCGCGTTCGAGGCAAGGAGTGGGTCCGGGTATGTCCTCATCACGTTCAAGGGCGCCAAGCCCTGAACGGCGACTGAGGGATTTCGGAGCTCCCGGAAACGGGCCGGCACCACGGTCGAAAATATCGGCAGCACGCGGGCGCTACGCGGGATCGTTGGCTCAGCTACGTGAAAGCCGGTGGCGCATAGGCACACGGCGTGCACCATTGCGAGCGCGGCGGATAGTCGCCGCATGTCTCATACGGGTCAAACCCGGTAAGTCTCAAAGTGAGCAACAGATTTCCGCTTTACCCCCGATAACGACAGTTGAGCGGCATCCCGGAAGCCGCTTGCTTCCCGGCACCATTGCCGGAAACTCGATGTGGGTCGGCGCGGTGGTAGGCAACGCGCGACGCCAGAAAACTCAAGCGTTGCAAGGCGCTCAAGCGGACAAGTCGTCCGCTCAAGAGGGCGGCGTCATTAGGTCCGCCATCTTGCGCCTAAAGCGATAAAAGCCGCCACCGCAAAGAGACGCAGGGGAGCGACGACACCTAACAAAATGCCGGCGACGCTACCGATGATGCCCCGGTGGTTTAGGGCGCGTACTCATAAATTCGGGTTTGTAAGCGCGGCTCGCTGAATGTCCGCTTCACTCCGAAAGCGACCGAATTGTTGCGTCGCCGCGAAATGTCGCGATGGTGCCATGAACGGACATCGGGCAGTGTACGTGTCCAGACACCATCGCTTGATTGTGGTACGCTAGATTGATCGAGGGAACGCGGGACCGGGTCGAGGATCATACTTGTCATTCAGTTCGAGTTGGAGCTGAGGCCGCGACCACATTGTAAGCGGTCATTGGGCGTCGGATGCCCTTGAGCGTCAGCTCGCCCACCGGCTCGACCTTCATGGTGTCTTCGACTGCCATCAAGACACGCGGGCTAATCAGGATTTGACCCGGCTTGGCCTCGTCACAAAGCCGGGACGCAATATTCGACACTGTTCCAACAGCGGCATAGTCGAAGCGTCCCTCGAAGCCTATGGTCCCGAGCGTAGCAAAGCCATTCGAAATACCGATGCCAAAGCCAATGTCGTGCCCTAGCCGTCGCCACTTTTCGGTTAACGTTCCGATAGCGTCACGCATTTCCAGCGCCATGCGCACGGCTTGAAGCTCAGGCTTATCTATTGGAAGGGGATCATTGAAGATCAACATTAAGCCGTCACCAGCGAAATGCTCGAGCGTTGCACCGTATTTTATGATGATTTGCCCAATAGCCGCATGATAGTCTCGCAACAGCATCATCACGTCTTCAGGGTCAGAGGTTTCGGAAAAACTTGTAAAGCCTCGCAAGTCACAAAAGAGCGCAGTAATCTCGCGTCGGTGACTTTGGAGTTGCTTCTCCATCCCCGACGCAACAATCAGATCAGCGACTTGTGGAGAAAGGAAGCGCCGCAGCTTTCCCATACGCTCGATTTCGCCGAGTTGATCGGCCACTCGCTGTTCCAGAGTTTTGTTCCAAGTGGCAAGCTCAGCGGCTTGCGAGGCAAGCTCAGCCGCTTGCGCCACCACCTGATCATGTAGCCGTTTGCGTTCTAAGCTTGCATAGACGCGCGCTCGGAGAAGAGTGGGCTCGAATGGCTTCGGCAGGTAGTCCTCGGCGCCAAGCTCGATGCAGCGAACAACGCTGTCAAGCTCGCCGATCGCCGAGATCATTATGACTGGAATATTGCGCAACTCCGGACTGGATCGCATGCGCTCCAGCACTTCGTATCCGTTCAGCTCCGGCATCATGATGTCTAAAAGCACGAGGTCAAAGGGCTTCGAGTGCAAAACGCTCAGTGCTTCGTGCCCATTAGTTGCAATGGCTATATTGTGATAGCCCTGGACATTAAGCTGCAAGGAGAGCGTATAACGATTGTCTTCGTTGTCATCGACTACTAGCAGCGCAGGGTCGGGGACACCTGCAACGGGCGCTATGCCATCCTTACTCGTCAAATGAATCCCTGTCACGTCTTATCAGCCGGTTCTGCTCGCGCAAACGCGATAGTTCTACTGCCGCGCAGGCAGCAAAGCCGTCTCTATTTGATCACCTCGTCGGCGAGGGCGAGCAGCTTCGGCGAGACTTCCAAGCCGAGCGCCCTGGCCGTCTTGAGGTTGATGACCAACTCGAACTTGGTCGGCTGCTGCACCGGAAGCTCGCCGGGCTTGGCGCCTTTGAGAATGCGATCCACATAGGGTACCGCGCGGCGCACGAGATCGACCGTGTCGACGCCGTAGGACATCAGGCCGCCGGCGGTAGCGAAAATGCGCAAGGGATAGGCCGCGGGCAGACGGTGGCGCGCCGCCAAGCCGACGATCAGGTCACGATGAACAACGGCGAAGGGGTCGGGCAGAAACATCAAACCGCCGCCGGGCTCGCGCGCCGTCGCGGCGATCGCGGCTTCGATCTCGGTGGCGTTGCGGACCGGCGTCTTGATCAGCTGCCCGCCGAGCGACGGACCGATCGCATCGAGCGAGCGCAGGAACGGGCTGTCGGACAGCGTGTCGGGATTGAACAGAAGTGCGACCCGCACGACGTTCGGCGCGATCTGCTTGAGCACGAGCACCTCGCCGACCACGGGGAATTCGAAAAGGCTGAACCCGGTGGCGTTGCCGCCCGGCCGCGCCAGGCTCGTGACGAAGCCCTGGCCGACCGGATCGGACACCGCTACGAACACGATCGGGATGGTGCGGGTCTCCCGTCCGGCCGCCACCAGGCCGGGCGTGGAGGCGGCGATGATGAGATCCGGCTTGAGATCGACGAGCTCCTTGGCCATCGCTTGCGCTCGGACCGGCTCCCCGGCAAACGAGCGATACTCGATATGAAGGTTGCGGCCTTCGCTCCATCCCAGCTGCTGGAGTCCCTGCTGCAGCAACGCGCGGCGCTGCACGTCCTCGGGATCATCCTTGGCCAACGACATCAGCACGCCGATGCGCCGCAAGCGTTCGCTCTGCGCGCGTGCGGCGAGCGGCCATGCCACCGCGCCGCCGAGCAGCGTGATGAACTCGCGGCGCCTCATTCGATCACCTCGTCGGCGATGGCGAGCAGCTTGTCCGGCACTTCGAGGCCGAGAGACTTGGCGGTCTTGAGATTGATCACCAGCTCGAACTTGGTCGGCTGGGTGACCGGCAGGTCGCCGGGCTGGGCACCCTTGAGAATGCGGCCGGCGTAGACGCCGGCTTGGCGCCCGGCATCAAAGACCGAGCTGGTGTAGCAGATCAATCCGCCGCCAGTGACGAAATCGCGGTAGCCGGACATAGCCGGCAAACCGTGGCGCGCGGCCAGGACGACAAACGGATCACGTAGCTGGGTGTTGAACAGCCCGTCAGCAGTGATGAATACGGCGTCGGCGCGCTCGCCGGCGAGCGTGGCGAACGCCGCGCTGGCCTCCGCCTGCTGCCGACGTGGACGACCCGCAGCCGCAGCCCGAGTGCCTTAGCCGCGAGCTCGAGGTCTCTGACTTGCGGCTCGACATTGACCGCCGGTGCGTTCGGATTGACGAGCACGCCAATGCTCACGGCCTTTGGCGCGAGTCTCCGGGTCTGGCTGTCCCGCGCAGTTCCGCACGCTCGTCACCCAGACCGTGGTACTTCACATCGATCAGTCGCGCCGTGTTATCCGCGCGCTCAAGGAAGGTGCCCAGCCGCACAAAGTAGAAGGCCTCGTCCTTCAGCATCGTGCCAATCGTCACACCGCGCGACAAGTGCGATCGGAACTTGACCCATTCGAAAAACGACTGCGGGTCGCGCTCTGGCGTTCCGTCCGCAAGCTTGCGTTGCAGGTCGAGCCAGGTGTCGTTGTGCGTTTCCCAAACCTCGGTCGTCAGCGAGCCGCGCACGGCACGTGCATTCTCACGCGCCGCCTGCAGGCACGCGCAAATCGAAGACGAGTTGCTTGCATCACGCACCATAAAATCCAGCACATCGCGAGGCGAGACGACCGGATAGCGCTCATCGAACTCTTCGGTCAGTTCGGAAATACTCAGCAACGCGCGCCAGCCGCTCTCCGATGCCTGAGCCGACTGTGGAAGCAGTGACGTGGACAAATTCACATCGAGCATGCGTGCGGTGTTTTCCGCACGCTCGATGTAACGCGCCATCCAGAATAGGTGGTCGGCCGTGCGACTAAGCACTTCCGTTCCAAAGATGCACCCGATCGCGGCCCGCGTGCTTGGCGGCATATAACGACTCGTCAGCGCGCCGAACGAGCTCGCTCGAATCGCCGAAATCCGAAGGATTCACACAGACCGATGCTCATCGTCACATGAAGAGCGGCGTCAAACTCGGACCACGGCGAATTGCGAACCGCGTCGACCAATCGATCGACCACTGCCATCGCGGCACCGCCCTCGCTATCGGCCAACAGCAGCGCGAACTCGTCGCCGCCCAGCCGGGCCGCGAAATCGGTATCGCGCAGGTTGGCGCGTATCACGTTACCGAGCTGGCGCAGGACCGCGTCGCCGGTCAGATGCGACAGTCGATCGTTGATTTGTTTGAAGCCGTCGATGTCGGCAACGACCAGACCGAATCGCAGCGTGCCGGCGCGTGCTCGTGCGCACCAGCTCTCCAACTCCTTCGTAAACGATCGGCGGTTGGCCAGGCCGGTCAACTCATCTTCCAGCGCCAGGCGCTCGAGGCGAGAGCGCGATTGTTCGAGGTCACGCGTCTTCTGGTGCAGCGCTGCGGCTTGGGTGCGCAGTTTTTGCAGCTCGGCGCGCGCCTCGTGCAGCCGCGCGCGCTGCGTGCTCAGTCGGCCGTCCAGGCGAGTCTTGACTTCGACATAACGCTTGTGGTGATACAGCGCAAGCTGGAAATTGGTGCGCGCCTCGTACAGCGCGGACAGGCGCTCGTGCGAATCCGCCGGCCGACGCAGATCGCCCAACTCCTCTGCCTGCATCAACGCCGGACCCAGGATGGCCAGTCCTTCGTGCTCGCGGCCGGCACCTACAAGGTGATAGCCGAGCTCTAGACGTGCATGCACCTCGCGCGAACGGAATCCGCTGTGAGCCGCTTCGGCCACGGCCGCGTTCAAATCCGTCAGGCCCTCACTGAACTTGCCCAGCCAGCAGCGTGCAGCGCCCTGCTGCGTGCGAGCGGCGATCGCGGTCGAGCGATCGCTCGAGCCCGATAGAAGCTCGAGCGCGATCACGAAATGGTCTTCGGCGTCGGCCATGCAGCGCATGACAACGTTGCCGTCGCCTGCCAGCGCGGCGCGCAATCCTTCATTGGCATCGACCAGACCGTGATGCAGCACCACCATGCCTTCGTCG
The DNA here is from genome assembly GCA_963729165.1 of uncultured beta proteobacterium. Classification (GTDB taxonomy): domain Bacteria; phylum Pseudomonadota; class Gammaproteobacteria; order Burkholderiales; family Burkholderiaceae_F; genus JACCZX01. The sequence goes on along the minus strand of CAVSMM010000007.1, from coordinate 359,119 downwards.
GCGGTTGATCCCGACGGCAACTCGAGCGAGGATTTCAGCGAGTCGCGCGCAGCGTCGAAGTCGCCGAGCATCATGTGCACCGTCGACTGATGCACCAGTGCGAGCCTGACGCCGGCGTGATCCTGATGCTGCCGCGCGACTTTTTGTACTTCGGCGAAACCGTCGAGTGCCTCGCCATATTCACCCAGCTCGCAACACGCAGTGGACAACAGGATGTTGACTCGACACTGCGCCGCGATGTCATCCTGCGCGCGGTAGACCTGCTCGGCCTGTGATAGCTGCCGTGTCGCACCTGACCAGTCGCCCGACCTGCATCAGCGCGGAGCCGGCAACGAAGTGCGCTCGCGCCATCAAGGTCTCTGCAGTACGGGCACGCGCCACGCTTTGAGCACGCAGCGCGAACACGACCGCATCGTGCGGCTCGGTGTTGATCAGTTTTTCGGCGCGCTCGATCAGCGCATAGGGATCGATCTGATCCGACGCGCGGCGCGCGGCTTGTTCGTGCGCGGCGCATCCGCGCCGCTCAGTGGCACCGGCTCGCCGGGACGATTCATCGCTCGAGCACCCAGGTGTCCTTGGTGCCCCCGCCCTGCGAGGAGTTAACGACCAGCGACCCCTCGCGTAGCGCGACCCGGCACAGGCCGCCGGGCACGGTGACGACGTCTTGGCCCGACAGCACGTACGGACGCAAATCGATATGACGCGGTGCAATTCCCGATTCGACATATGTCGGACAGGTCGACAGTGCAAGCGTCGGCTGTGCGATGTAGTTTTCAGGCTTGGCGCGCAAACGCGCCGCAAAGTCCTGCCGCTCCTCGCGCGTCGCGGCAGGCCCGACCAGCATGCCGTAGCCGCCGGCGCCGTGCACTTCCTTTACCACCAGCTCTTCAAGGTGGGACAACGTGTACTCCAACTGGTCGGGCTCGCGGCACACGTAGCGTGGGAACATTCGACAAGATCGGTTTCTCGCCAAGGTAGAAGTCGATCATGTCGGGTACGTGTGGATAGATCGATTTGTCGTCCGCAATCCCAGTGCCGATCGCGTTGGCCAGCGTGACCTTGCCGGCGCGATAGACCGACAGCAGCCCGGCGACTCCGAGCGTCGAGTCCTGTCCGGAACGCACGCGGATCGAGGAAATCATCGTCGATGCGACGGTAGATCACATCGACCCGCTGCGGACCGCGCGTGGTACGCATGAACACGTGGTTGTCCTGCACGAACAAATCCTGCCCCTCGACCAGCTCGATCCCCATTTGCTGCGCCAAAAACGCATGCTCGAAGTACGCGGAGTTGTACATGCCGGGCGTCAACAAAACGACCGTCGGATCGTCAACGCCGAGCGGCGCCACCGACCGTAGATTTTCGAGCAGTACGTCCGGATAATGCGCGACCGGCGCCACGCGGTTCCTCGCAAATAGGTCGGAAAACAGCCGCATCATCATCTTGCGGTTTTCCAGCATGTAGGAAACCCCGCTCGGCACGCGCAGGTTGTCCTCGAGGACGAAGTACTCGCCAGCGTTCCAGTCGTGCCGGACGCTCTTCACGACGTCAATGCCCGCCACATGCGCGTAGATGTCTCCAACCGACGTCGACACCACGCATTTCGGGCCGATACTGCGAGTTGCGCAAGATCTGCTCCGCCGGAAGCTTCCCGGCGCGCAAGATGTCCTGGTCGTGGTAAACGTCGCGCAAAAACATGTTGAGCGCGCGCACTCTCTGTTTCAAGCCAGCTTCGAGCTTCTTCCATTCGGCAGCCGGAATGATGCGCGGTACGACGTCAAACGGAATCAGGCGCTCGGTCGCCTCGCCGTTACTTTTATCGTCCTTGTCGCCATAAACGGCGAACGTAACGCCGACGCGCCGGAACACGAGATCGGCTTCCGCGCGCTTGAACTGCATTGAGTCCGGTGTCTGTTCCGACAAGCCAGCGTTCAAACTCGCGATAGTGCGCACGCACACGATCGCTGCCGTCGTACATCTCGTCAAACGCCTTTTGCTGCATCGCGGACCCACCCCAACAAGCAGTTTAGCGGCCCACGTAAGGCTCAGGCGGTCCCGGAATTACGTCGTACCCAGCGGCGCCCGTCTCTGGCGATTCCGCTGTCCGAGGTTGAAGGCTGCGCGCCGTCGGAGGCCGGTTATGCCAGTAGCGTGCATGCGTTTGGCGTGACGACGCCACCGTGCTTGACCCTCGCGCGCGAAGCGCCATTGCAACGCACCCGCGTGATCGGTGCGAAAAAACGGAATCTGTTCTGCAGCTGATAGCGAGCGATGACCTCGGCGTCGGGGTGCCGGAAACGGTTCCGATAGCCTGCCTGCGCGACGGCGGAGCTCGCGCCCAGCGTGTCGAGCAGCAGTGCGCTGGACGAGCTGCGACTGCCGTGATGCGGCACGGCCATCCACTCGGCACGCAGTGCAGGTTCGCGCGCGACAATCGCCGCCTCATCGGTCAGCAGCACATCGCCTGTCAATAGCAGCCGGGTCACGCCCGATGTGATCGACTACGACGCAGCTCATCGAGTTTGTCGGGCGCTTCGCTTCGTAGTCCGCAGGCGCGGGTGCAAAACCGCGAAAGTCAGCGGTCCCGTGTTCCATTGCATGCCGGCCGTACATCGCTCGACCTCGGCCCGCGCGTTGAGCACTGTATGCCCGACGGACGATTGAAGATACAACGCGGTCGCACAGGCACCGCGCGCAGTATCGACGCCGCCCCGCCGGAATGATCGTTATCCAGATGCGAGACGATCAATCCGTCGAGACTTCCGATTCCTCGGTGACTCAAGTACGGCAAGATCAAACGTTCACCTGCATCCGTATCGGCGGAGTAGCGCGGGCCGGCGTCATACAGCCACGCGTGCTCGCTTCGTTTCCACCAGCAGCGATGAGCCTTGACCGACGTCGAGCGCCGTCACCCAGACTTCGTTGTCGGCGGCGCGTATCGCAGGCCACACGAACATCGGCAGAATGCGCCACTGCACCCACCGCACGAAAAGGCCATCCCGGCGGTGCCAGCAACCAGATCACCCCGATCACCGGCCAGGACGATCAGTGCCAGCGGCGGAGTCGCGACCGGCACGATTGGCCCACGCGAACGACGCCAGCCCATTCCGAGCACGCGGCGACAATCGCGAAGATCGCTTCGGCAGCACCCAACACCGGCTCCGCCAGCAATGACAGCGGCGCCGGAAGCGTCGCAAGTGCAGCACCGATCAACGCGAGCGGGGTCACCGCCCAGCTCACGATCGGAATCGCCACGGCGTTGGCGAGTGGCGAAACGATCGACAGTTGATGAAACAGCAACACCGTGGCGGGTACCAGCGCAAGAGTTACCGCGATCTGCACGCGCGCGGCGGCGTGAAGAACAGGACGCAGTCCCGACGAAGCAGAATGCGTCGGCCTGCCCTGCACGACCCAAACGATGGCCGCGACAGCGCCGAACGAAAGCCAGAAACCCGGGTGCCAGGACAGCCCACGGATCGATCAGGCATACCAGCGCCGCAGCGAGCGCAAGCGAAGTCGCAGCGTCCGATGCGCGAGCTGAACAGCCATGCCGCACCGACCGTAGCGAGCATGACCACCGTGCGCTGTGCAGGCACTCCCCAACCCGCCAGCAGCGCGTAGAAAAACGCCGCGAGCAAGCCCGCGATCACCGCAGAGGTCTGCGCGGCTGCTCGTGCCAGCAGCACCGGCGAGCGCCGCCAAAGCGCGCCCACCGTGAGGCCGATCAGACTTGCGATCATCGTGATGTGCAGTCCGGAGATGCTGACCAGATGGCCAATTCCGGTGCGGTTGAACAGCGTCCAGTCGGCGTCGCTGATGGCGCGCTGATCGCCAAGCACCAGCGCCAGCAGCACGCCGCCGTAGCGCTTGCCCTCGAGCTTCGGCTGCAATTGCGCGCGCAGGTTCGAGCGTGCACGCTCGATCGCGTAGCGCGGCATCCAGACCATCTCCTTCAGGCGCGTCGCGGCGCTGGAGTCGTTGCGTCCCGCCCGCACATAGCCGGACGCGCGCAAATTTCGCTCGAGCATCCACGCTTCGAAATCGAAACCGCCGGGATTCATCGTGCCGTGCGGGCGTTTCAACCGCACCGAAAAGGCCCATCGCTCACCCGGTTGCACTGTCTGTCGCCACCGACATTGCCGCTGTACCAACCGAGAAGAACACGCGCCGGCACATGCACGCTGGCCCGACGACGCGCTCGATATCGAACTCGAACCTGACGCCGCGCTCCAGCGTCACCGGCAGGCTGGCAATCATCCCCGACGACCGCAATGTCACGACCTTCGTCATCGAACGCGAGCTCATCGGCCATGCGCCACGTCGCATGGCCCGCGGCATAGGCAAACCCCAGGCAAACCGATACGAGCAACAGCATTGCCCGCGCCCGAGCCAGCTGAGCCTCGATCGCGAACAACGACAACAGCATTCCGCTCCAGCGCAGGCCAATCAGCGCGATGCTTGCGGGACCCGGCAGCGACGCCTGCCATTGCAGCGCACATACACCGATCACGAACGCGACCAGCGCCGCCGGCCTCATACGACGCGCATCAACGGCGCACCGTGCATGCGTCGTCATCGGACAAGTCTACGCAGTGACGGCCTCTCGCGAGGCCCTAAACTGGCCGCATGCCCCGCAAGTTTTTCCGCAAGGTCATGCCCAACGTCGACAAGGTGCGCGAGGTGAAAGCGCTGTCGATGTTCGGCGACACGTTGTTCCATCCAGCGCTGTGGCATCTGAATCGTCGCTCTGCTGCCGGAGGTGTCGCGGTCGGGTTGTTTTGCGGACTGATTCCCGGTCCGCTGCAAATGCTCGGGTCGGCTGATCGCGTGCGTTCTTTTGCGCGTGAATCTGCCGTTGGCGCTGGTCACGACCCTCTATACGAACCCGATCACGATCGTGCCGCTGTACCTGCTCGCATATGAGATCGGCGAGTTTCACTCTCGGCTGCCGGGGGCTTTGCCAAGCCGCCCGCGCTGCCCGAGTGGGAGTGGACGCACTTGCTCGGATCGATGGAGGCGATGGGCCGCTGGATGATGAGCCTGGGTGCGCCGCTCGCGGTGGGACTGCTGCTGCTCGCATCGATCCTCGCGGCACTCGGGTATGTGACGGTGCGCGGCCTCTGGAGCGTTTATCTGCGACGCGCGTGGCGTGCGCGGCGCCAACGATCGCGCGCCGGCTGAAGCGATTCACGCCAGCGCCAGCCGGCCGTCCTGCAACCGCAACACCCGATCGCAGCGCGACGCAAGTTCAGGATCGTGCGTAACGATCACGACCGCCGTTCGGCAGCTTCGCGCGAGATCAACGAACACGTTGAAGACGCCGCGCGCGGTATCGCGGTCGAGGTTACCGGTCGGCTCGTCGGCCAGTACGCACGCGGGCCGCGTGACGATCGCGCGTGCGATCGCCGTGCGCTGCCGCTCGCCACCGGACAACTCGCCCGGATGGTGCATTCACACGCTCTCGCAGTCCCACCGCCGGCCAGCGTTTCCTTGGCCTCGCCCGCGCGTCATGCAATGTGTGACGGCGGATCGTCAGCGGCATCGCGACGTTATCCAGCGCGGTGAACTCCGGCAACAAATGATGGAACTGATAGATGAATCCCAGGCGCTCGTTGCGCAATCGGCCGCGGTCGGACCTCACTGAGCTGCGCCACGTCGCGCCCTTCGATCATCACTTGGCCGCGGTCGGCCGCATCGAGCCCGCCGAAAACGTGCAGCAGCGTGCTCTTGCCAGAACCCGACGCGCCGACAACCGCGACCAGCTCACCGGGCGCCACATCGAGATCCGCGCCGCGCAGCACATCGACCGCAAGACCTCCCTCGCGATAGGACTTTTCGACGCCACGCGCGCTGAGGACGGCGCGGTCAGTCATAGCGCAGCGCCTCGGCCGGCTTGACGCGCGACGCACGCCAGCTCGGATACAACGTGGCCACCAACGACAGCACCATCGAGATCAGAGCGATCGGCACGATATCGCTGGCGCGCGGATCCGACGGCAGCGAGCTGATGAAGTAAATGTCCTTCGGAATCAGCGGAAACCCGGCGATGCGCTCGATCGCCGGAAAAATCGTGTCGAGGTTATTTGCAACCAACAATCCGCTGGCGACTCCCAGCAGCGTGCCGAGTATTCCAATCAATGCACCCTGCACCATGAACACCACCATCACGCTGCCGGGACTGGCTCCCAGCGTGCGCATGATCGCGATGTCCGATTGCTTTTCGGTCACGGTCATCACCAGCGTTGAGACGAGATTGAATGCCGCCACCGCAACGATCAGCGCGAGAATGATGAACATCATTCGTTTCTCGATTTGAACGGCGGAAAAGTAACTTCGATTCTGACGTCCCCAGTCGCGCACCAGTACGCCGGGATCGAACGACCTCGCGAGTTCCAGTGCGACCTCGGGGGCACGCTCCAGGTCGTTCAGCTTGAGACGTACGCCGGTCGGCCCATCGACCCTGAACAGCCGCGCAGCGTCGCCGATATGAATCAGTGCCAGTGAGCTGTCGTATTCAAAGTGCCCCGAATCAAACGTGCTGATCACGGTGAACTGCTTGAGTCGCGGCACGACACCGGCCGGCGTGACCTGACCTTGTGGCGCAATCAACGTCACCTTCTCGCCGCGCAGCAGTCCAAGCGTGCGCGCGAGCTCACCACCCAGAATGACGCCGAACTCGCCTTCGGCCAATGCGGTCAGAGGCTCTCCGCGCACTTGAGACGCAATCTCCGACACCTGTGGCTCGGCAGCCGGATCGATACCCCGCACCAGCGCGCCACGAACACTCTCGCCATTGGTCAACAGCGCCTGCGCGTTGATGTAGGGCGCAGCGCCGATCACCCGGGATTGCGGCGCGCGATCTGCTCAATCGCCCGCCAGTCCTGCAGTGCACCGTTGTTCGCAAATACTTCGACGTGCGAGACGACCGACAGCATCCGATCCCGCACTTGATAGACGAACCCGTTCATCACCGACAAAACGACGATCAGCGCCATCACGCCGAGCGCGATGCCGATCATCGAAATACCCGATATGAATGAAATGAACCCGTTACGACGGCGCGCACGCCTGCCGGCACGCGTGTAGCGCAGGCCGATTCGAAGTTCGTAAGGAAGGTTCAAGGGAATGAAGGGTGATTGGCTCGGAGAAGCGCGACGATTGTAGCCAAGCGACGGTCAGGCTCAGGCAGCAGCACTGAATCATCCCATTCGACCGTAAAATCGATCAATGCATTTCACGCTGTTTGCAGCCGGCGCGCTGCTGCCCGGCGAGTTGGCCATTGCATTGACCGCGTCTCTGAATACACCCACGTTGAAGTCTCGCCTGTCGCGCGCGACATGCGCTGAGCGACCCGCGTCATCAGTGGTTACCGGCGCACACTTCGGCTGGCTGGCGAGCACTCTGTTCGGTCAGGATGCACCGGCTCCGACCGCGCCCTACGCATACGCGCAGACTCACCGCAGCAGCGATACCCAGGGTTTGTCTGGCATGCCGATCCGGTCCACATGGAAGCGGCGCGCGACCATCTGATCGTGCAATCGCTCGGCAGCGATGCACTTACCGCAGAAGAGTCGAGCGCGCTGATCGCTGTCGCCAACGAGCTTGCTCAGAACACAGGGAGTCGATTGATTGAGACCGGAGAGCGCTGGTTCTTGTTATCCGATCATGATTGGCAGATCGACACGCGTCCGCTGGCGGCGATCAATCAGCCGCGGTCGAGATGCCCGAAGGTCGTGACGCACCGATCTGGAATCGCTTGCACAACGAAATTCAAATGGCATGGCATGTGCACGCGGTGAACGCGCAGCGCGAAGCCAGACGCGAGCGAACCATCAACGCGATCTGGCTCCATGGCGGCGGACGATGGAAGCCGTTGCCTCCGATCGGATTCACGCAAGTGCAATCGGATGCTGCCGAGTTGCGGGGTGCAGCACAAGCCGCCGGTGCGCGTGCCGCACCGTTAGGCGCGCCAACGGCCGACAAGGCACTCGTCGTCATCGACGATGCATGGGACGCAAGGCAGCGCCAGGACTGGAGTGCGTGGCTGCGAGCGATCGGCGAGATCGATCGCTCGCTGATCGAACATTCTGACGACGCGATCGATTTGATTTTTAGCGGCGGTGCGCTGCGCACATTTCAATTGCGGCCTTCGGATCGATACAAAGCGTGGCGCCGGCGCACGATGGCACAGGCGTTTACCGAATGACGATACTCAGGGTTCGCGACTTTGACGCCGCGACCGCGCGCCGCCTGGCCGCCGAGGGCATGCCCGCGGCGCTGGCTCGCGCGCTGGCCGCACGCGGCATTGCGAGTGTCGCCGAAATGCAACTGGTGCTGGATGGATTGGTGCCGCCGGGTGCAATGTCGCATGTGGACGACGCAGCAGTCCTGTTAGCCGATGCGATAACGGCGCATTCACGCCTGCTGATTGTTGCCGACTACGACTGTGATGGCGCCACCGCGTGTGCGGTCGGACTGTTGGGTCTGCGTGCAATGGGGGCCCACGTCGATTACCTCGTACCCAATCGCTTCGAGTATGGCTATGGATTGACGCCCGAGATCGTTGATCTGGCCGCACGCGCGACGCAAGGTCCTCCCGACCTGCTGATCACCGTTGATAACGGCATCGCGAGCGTCGAAGGTGTTGCGCGCGCGAACGAGCTTGGAATCTCGGTGCTGGTTACCGATCATCACCTGCCAGGTGCCGTGCTGCCGGCCGCTGCATGCATCGTCAATCCGAATCAGGCCGGCTGCGGATTTCCGAGCAAACATCTGGCGGGCGTCGGCGTGATGTTCTATGTTCTGCTCGCGCTTGCGAGCGGAGTTGCGTGCGCGCGAGGCTTTCGACGCTGCAACACAGCCTCGACTCGATCATCTGCTCGATCTGGTCGCACTCGGCACCGTCGCAGATGTCGTCAAGCTCGATCGCAACAACCGCATCCTGATCGCGCAAGGTCTGCAGCGAATTCGTCAAGGCCGGCTGCGGCCCGGGATCGCCGCGCTGTTTCAGTTTGCCGGAAAAGATCCGCGAACAGCGAGTGCCCGCGATCTTGGTTTTGCAATCGGTCCGCGCATTAACGCAGCGGGGCGGCTGACCGACATGACGATCGGCATCGAGTGTCTGATCACCGACAGCTTCGAGCGCGCGATCGAACTCGCTCAGCAGCTCGATCAGCTGAATCGAGACCGGCGTGACATCGAAAGCGACATGCAGCTCGATGCCTTGGCCGTTCTCGACGAGGCCGAGGTGGCCGCGCGCAGCACGATCTGCCTGTACAACGAAGACTGGCACCAAGGTGTGATCGGGCTGGTTGCGTCGAGAATCAAGGAAAAGTATCACCGACCGACAATCGCGTTTGCGCGCGGCAACGACGGCGAGCTGCGCGGATCGGGCCGCTCGATCGAAGGCGTGCACTTGCGTGACACGCTCGACCTGGTGACCAAGCAGGCACCCTCCCTCGTGCGCCGCTTCGGAGGCCACGCGATGGCGGCAGGCTTGACGATGCCCGCATCGAGCTATGACGGCTTCGTTTCGGCATTCGAAGACGCTACGCGCACGTCGTGCGATCGATGCGCTTTTCGAGCGCACGGTCACAACCGATGGCGCACTGGCTGCGAACGAGATCGTGCTGTCGCTGATCGAGGCGATCGATTCGCATGTATGGGGGCAGGGATTTCCGGCGCCGCTGTTCGACAACGAGTTCGTCGTGGTCGAACAGCGCCTGGTCAAGGATCGGCATTTGAAGCTGATCCTCGATCTCGATGGCCGTCCTCTTCGATGCCATGTGGTTTTCGCGCACCGAACAGGTGCCGCGCACGGTACGGCTCGCGTATCGCCCGGTCGTCGATGACTATATGGGCGAGCGTCGCTTGCAGCTGGTGATCGAACATGCCGCCCTATAATCCGGCGCCCATCGAAAATCAAAGGACATCATGGAAGCCGAGCGCCTGAATCAAATTGAAGGCACTGTCGCGGACCTGCGCACTCGCCTGTCCGAACTGCGGAGGTATCTTTGACGTCGATGTAAAGGAACGCCGGCTCGAAGAAGTCGGGCGGGCGCTCGAAGATCCGAAAGTGTGGGAAGACCCGAAGCGCGCGCAGGAGCTTGGCAGAGAGAAAAAAAGTACGGAATTGATCGTGCAGAAGATGCGCACGCTCGAATCAGCAGTTAGCGATTCGGGTGAACTGTTCGCAATGGCGCGCAGCGATGCTGACGAAGCGACGCTGTTAGCGGTTGATGCGGACGTTGCCGCAATTGCCAAGCAGGTCGCCGAGCTCGAGTTTCAGCGGATGTTCAACAATCCGCTGGATCCAAACAACTGCTTCATCGAGATTCAAGCGGGTGCCGGTGGCACCGAGGCGCAGGATTGGGCGTCGATGCTCGAGCGCATGTATCTGCGCTACGCCGAGCGTCGCAAGTTCAAATCCGAATTGCTCGATGAAACGAGCGGTGAAGTCGCCGGGATTAAGGGCGCGACGATCAAGCTGGTCGGCGACTACGCGTTCGGCATGCTGCGTACCGAAACTGGGATCCACCGGCTGGTACGCAAATCGCCGTTTGATTCGAACGCGCGCCGGCACACGTCGTTTGCCAGCGTGTTCGTCTATCCGGAAGTCGACGAGACTATCGAAGTAGAAGTCAATCCGGCCGATCTGCGCGTCGATGTCTACCGAGCGTCGGGCGCCGGCGGCCAGCACGTCAACAAGACGGAATCGGCCGTGCGCATCACGCATCTGCCGAGCGGCATCGTCGTGCAGAGCCAGAATGATCGCAGCCAGCACCGTAACCGCGCCGAAGCGATGGCGATGCTGAAGTCGAAGTTGTATGAGCAGGAGCTGCGCAAGCGGCAGGTACAGCAAACTGCGCTCGAGGATTCAAAAACCGACATCGCTTGGGGCCATCAGATCCGCTCGTACGTGCTCGACCAGTCGCGCATCAAGGATCTGCGCACCAATTATGAAGTGGGTAACACGCAAGCCGTGCTCGACGGCGATCTGGATGACTTCATCGAGGCCAGCTTGAAGCAAGGCGTTTGATGCAACCTCCCCTCCCCTTGATGATCTTGACCGGTGCTTCGCGCGGGCTCGGCGCTGCGATCGCAGAGCAACTCGTGCAGCGCGGTGCAGCGCTACTTACGATGTCGCGTCATCCGGATCAGGCGCTTGACGCAAAAGCTGCAGAAACCGGCGCACCGCTCGAGCAGTGGGCAATCGATCTCTCAGATGGAGTGTCGGCCGCGGATCGGTTGGAGGCGTGGCTAACGAGTCAGCGAAACTCATTTGCGTCGGCGACCTTGATCAATAACGCGGCACTTGCGGGCAAGCCCGGACCAATTGTCAAAAGCGACGCCGCCGCGCTGGCCGCTGTGCTGCGCGTCGGACTCGAGGCGCCGATGCTGTTGACGCGCGCGTTTTTGCGCGCGACGCACGAGTGGCGTGTTCCGCGCAAGGTGCTCAACATTTCGTCCGGTGCCGGCAAAAAGCCGCTGACCGGCACCGCGGCGTATTGTGCGGTCAAGGCAGGCCTCGATCACTTTTCTCGTGTCGTCGCGCTCGACGAAGCACTCTCGCAGAACGGTGCGATGGTCGTCTCGCTGGCACCTGGCGTCATCGACACCGACATGCAGACCGAATTACGCGAATCCGATCCGCGCGCGTTTCCGGATCAGCCGCGCTTTGCTGCGATGAAGGATCAGGGGCAACTAACCTCGGCTAATGACGCCGCAGCAAAGGTATTGGCTTATCTTGATCGACGCGAATTCGGAGCGATTCCTGTCGCCGACGTTCGTGACGCTTAAGCGATGAACGAATCCAAAGAGCCACCGCAAGTCGACGAGAACCAGATCATCGCCGAGCGGCGCGCCAAGCTCGCCGCATTACGCGCGAGCGGACCTGCCTTTCCGAACGATTTCCAGCGCACGCATCTCGCCGACGAGCTGCATATCAAGTACGGCGCGCGCGAGCGTGACACGCTCGCTCAGGAAGACATCCAGGTCGCCGTCGCCGGCCGCATGATGCTGAAGCGTCTGATGGGCAAGGCGAGCTTTGCGACCGTGCAGGACGGCAGCGGCCGCATTCAGTTTTACGTCGCCGACGATGAAGCCGGAAAAGAAGCACACGACGAGTTCAAGCGCTGGGATATCGGCGACATCGTCGCGGCACGCGGTGTCCTGTTCAAGACGCTAAAAGGCGAATTGAGTGTCCGCTGCACCGAGCTGCGTCTGCTTGCCAAATCGTTGCGGCCGCTTCCCGATAAATTTCACGGGCTCGAAGATCGCGAGCTGCGTTATCGCCAGCGCTACGTCGATCTGATCATGAGCGACGAGACGCGCAAGTTGTTCGTCACCCGCAGCAAAGCCATTACCGCGATGCGCGATTTCATGGTCGCCGACGGTTTTCTAGAGGTCGAAACGCCGATGCTGCAGATCATTCCGGGTGGCGCCGCGGCCAAGCCGTTCGTGACGCACCATAACGCGCTTGATATCGACATGTTTCTGCGAATCGCGCCCGAGCTTTTCCTGAAGCGGCTGGTCGTCGGCGGCTACGAGAGAGTGTTCGAGATCAACCGCAACTTTCGCAACGAGGGCATGTCGCCGCGGCATAACCCCGAATTCACGATGCTCGAATTCTATGCGGCGTATCAGGACTACAAGTGGCTGATGGATTTCACCGAACGGCTGATCAATCATGTCGCGCTGGCGACGACGGAGTCGGCACGAATCGAGTATCAGGGGCAGACGATTGAGCTGACGCCGCCGTTTGCACGCCTTACGACGGTGCAGGCGATCCGCTTGCACGCGTCTCAGTATTCGGAAGAGCAATTGGCGGACCGCAGCTTCCTGCATCGCGAGCTGCGTGCCAAGGGCAGCGCACACTCCGAGGAAGCGGGGCTGGGCGCGCTGCAGCTGGCGATGTTCGAAGAGGTGGCAGAAGACAAGCTGATTCAGCCCACGTTCATCATCGACTATCCGGTCGAAGTGTCTCCTCTGGCGCGCGCATCCGATTCTCACCCGGATATCACCGAGCGGTTTGAGCTGTTCATCGCCGGCCGGGAAATTGCGAACGGCTTTTCCGAGTTGAACGACCCCGAAGACCAGGCCGCCCGATTCAACGAACAGGCGAAGGCCAAAGACGCCGGCGACGAAGAGGCGATGTATTACGACGCCGACTATGTGCGCGCACTCGAATACGGCATGCCGCCCGCAGCGGGTTGCGGCATCGGCATCGATCGAGTCGTGATGATGCTGACCGACTCAGCGAACATCCGCGACGTTATCCTCTTTCCGCACATGAGACCGGAAGCGTAGGTGTTGGAGCGGCAGAGGCTGCAGCGGCTGATCGAACGACTGCATGCGCGAGCGCAGCCACCGCTTCCCGCAGGTCTGATAGCACTGATCATCGACGGTACTCACGTCGGCGATGTGCAGCCCGCCATTGCCCGATTCCTTGCCGAGCAAGTCAACGGCTTCAGCTTCAACGGCGAGCGGTTGACTCTCGCCGACGGCACGCTCGATTTCGTCGCGCGCTCGAAGTTATTGGCTAACGCGGCCGAACAGCTGCGAGACGCCGGCATGATCACTGGCTGGCGCGACGAAGTGTTATCGATTGGAAGTCCGCCGCTCGCGGTCATAGAACGCGCTGCGTGTCGCGCGCTTGGCATTGCGACCGAGGCAGTGCATTTGAATGCGTACGTTGCTCCAGACACGTTACTTGTGGCCAGGCGAGCGGCGCACAAGCAGATCGATCCGGGGCTATGGGACAACCTGGTCGGAGGCATGGTCCCCGCCGACGAGACGCTTGAGCAGGCGCTTGCGCGGGAAGCGTGGGAAGAAGCCGGATTGCAGCTCAATCGGGTTCGTGTCGAACGAGGTCGCTCATTTCATGTGCGGCGTCCCGTGCCCGAGGGGTTGCAATCGGAAATCATTCACACGTTCGACACCTCGCTGCCGGCCGACCTGCAGCCACACAATCACGATGGGGAAGTCGATGCAATCGAGCCCGCAATGTCGAAGACGTCATCATTGCGATCGAGCACGACGAGTTCACGCTCGAATCCGCGCTTGTCACGCTCGAGAGCGTTGCGAGGCGCAGGGACGTCAGAACTCCGGCCGGACTGTTCAGGGCAGGTTAGGAAGCCTCGTCGATCCACGCCATCTGAATCGCTTCCAGAATTTTTTCTCCCGAGCGATTCGGATCGTCCGAAAAATTCTCGAGCTCGCACACCCAGCGCCGCAAATCGGTAAACCTGACCGTGCGCGGATCGACGTCCGGAAACTTTTCGAAAAGAGCTATCGCGATCTCTTCACTGTCGATCCATTTCATGATGACTCTTTCTGTTCGATCTCTTTGGCGTGATTGATGCTGTACTTCGGAATCTCGATCGTCAGGTCTTCGTTCTGCACGATCGCCTGACACGATAAACGAGACACCGAGGTCAGCCCCCAGGCGCGGTCCAGCAGATCTTCCTCGTTGTCGTCGGCCTGGGGCAGCGAGCTGAAGCCCTTTCGAATGATGCAGTGGCACGTCGTGCACGCTGCGACCTTGCCACACGCGTGCTCGATGTCGACGTGATGATCGAGCAGCGCGTCGGCGACCGACACGCCGGGCTCGCTTTCAAACTCCGCGCCCTGCGGGCAGATCTCTGCGTGCGGCAAGACGGTGATTCTGGGCATGCTATTCGGCGTGACGGCCGGCGCTTGCGAGATCGTCGATGCGCCGGCCCGCGAGCGCGGCGCGAATCGATCGATCCATGCGGCGCGCGGCAAAGTCGTCGGTCGCCTGAGCCAGCGCGTCGATTGAATGCTTGATCGCGATGTGATCGTCGCTGCGCGCCTGGTCACCCAACGCGGCAAGCAACTCATCTATCGTCGCTCGCTCATCCGAGGCCAGTAGGTCACCGTCGGACGCCAGCGCCGCATTGGTCGCTTCGATCAAGCGCTGGGCATCCACCTGTTGCTCACGCAAAGCGCGTTTGCGCATGTCGTCGTCGGCAGAGCCGAACGATTCCTGCAGCATGCGTGCAATATCGTCGTCGCCCAACCCGTACGACGGCTTGACGACGATCGACGCCTGCACTCCACTACCGATCTCGAGCGCATTGACGTCGAGCAAGCCATCGGCGTCGACCTGAAACGTGACCCGGACTCGCGCTGCACCCGCCGGCATGGGCGGTATTCCGCGCAACTCGAAGCGCGCCAGCGAGCGGCAGTCGGAGACGAGCTCGCGCTCGCCCTGCACGACATGAATCGCAATCGCCGTTTGCCCGTCCTTGAAGGTCGTGAATTCCTGCGCGCGCGCGACCGGAATCGTCGAATTGCGCTCGATGATTTTTTCGACCAGACCGCCCATTGTTTCCAGCCCGAGCGACAGCGGGATCACGTCGAGCAGCAGCCAGTCGTCACCGGCGGCCCGGTTGCCGGCGAGCAGATTCGCCTGGATCGCCGCTCCCAGCGCGACCACTTTGTCCGGATCGATATTCGTCAACGGCACCTGGCCGAAGAACTCGCCGACCGCGTGCCGCACGTGGGGCATGCGCGTAGCGCCGCCAACCATCACGACGCCGTCGATCTCGCTGGTCTTGAGATTGGCATCGCGCAATGCATTGCGGCACGCAGCCAGTGTCTTCTGGACCAGCGGCTGCGTCATTTGCACGAACTCGCGGCTCGTCAAAGTCTGGTCGATGACCTCGCCGGTCGACAGCACCGCGTTCACGCGCACCTCGGGCTCAGCCGACATGCGCTCTTTCGCCTCTCGCGCCTTGACCATCAACAGGCGTGTGTCCCGCGCGGACAATGGCAAGAGCTTCGAGTGCTCAACCAGCCAGCAAAAAACGCGTTGATCAAAATCATCGCCACCTAATGCCGAATCGCCGCCGGTCGCGAGCACTTCAAACACGCCCTTCGTCAGCCGAAGAATCGAAATGTCGAACGTTCCGCCGCCGAGGTCGTAAACGGCATACACACCTTGCGCCGCCGTGATCGAGCCCGTACGCGACCGCCGCCGCAGTCGGTTCACTCAACAAACGCAAGACGTTGAGTCCGGCGAGCCGCGCAGCATCCTTCGTCGCTTGCCGCTGCGCGTCGTCGAAGTAAGCGGGCACCGTCACTACTGCGCCGATCAGATCGCCGCCCAGTGCTTGCTCGGCGCGCTTGCGCAACTTCTTCAAGATCTCGGCTGACACTTCGACCGGACTGCGCACGCCCGCGACGGTTCGCAACTGCACCATGCCCGGCGCATCGACGAAGTCGTACGGCATGTTTTCGATATGTTCAACATCGTGCATGCCGCGGCCCATCAGGCGCTTCACCGAGACAACGGTGTTGCGTGCGTCAACCGCTTGCTGCTTCTGCGCCGCGTAGCCAACCTCAGTTGTTCCGTTCGCCTGAAACTGGACGATCGACGGCAGCAGCGAGCGCCCTTCGGCATCGTCGATCACGACAGGAATGCTGTGACGGACTGTCGCTACGAGGGAGTTGGTGGTGCCGAGATCGATTCCGACCGCCAGCCGATGATGATGCGGGTCGGTCGATTGTCCCGGCTCAGCGATCTGCAACAGTGCCATCAGGCCGACGCACGACTGCTGCGCAGAGCTTCTACTGCCGATGCAATCTCGGTACCAAACTTCTCGACGAACATCAGCTGCCGCACGAGCGACGCGGCGCGTGCAGGATCCGAATCAACGTCGAGTGCGCGCCCTATCTCGCCGAGTAGTCGATCACGTTCCGACGCCATGCTCTTGTCGAGCATTTGCAGCGAGGCATCGTCGTGCCGCGAACTCGCATCGTCGAGCGCTTCGCGCCACTGCAATTGCTGCATCAGAAACTCGGTCGGCATCGCCGTGTTCGATTCGGCGTCGATCGGCTTGCCGGCGCGCTCGCACAGGTATGCAGCACGCTTCAATGGTGACTTCAATGTCCGGTAAGCCTCGTTTGCCTGCGTTGCCCATTGCATCGCGACTCGGTTCTCTGCCGCGGTACCGGCGGCAAAGCGGTCGGGATGCACCTGTCCTTGCACGCTTCGATAGGCGCTATCCAGCGCGGCATTGTCGAGCGCGAAGCGCGGCGGCAAATCGAAAAGTTGGAAGTGATCCGGAGGAAGGAACATGCGCGCCGGAACGCGCCTATTGCGCGTTCAGATTTCAGATGTTGAAGGATTCGCCGCAACCGCAACGATTTTTTTCCCTCGGGTTGTTGAATTTGAACCCCTCGTTCAGACCTTCGCGCGCGAAATCGAGTTCGGTGCCGTCGATGTACGCCAGGCTCTTCGGGTCGACGAAGATTTTCACGCCATGACTTTCGAACTGCCGATCCTCGGGCTGTGCAGCGTCAGCGTATTCAAGTTTGTACGCCATACCCGAGCACCCGGTCGTGCGCACGCCCAAGCGCAAACCGATGCCACGGCCGCGCTTTGCGAGATAACCCGCGACGTGCTGCGCCGCGCGCTCGGTCATCGTCACGCCGATAGCTGCTTCGCTCATGCCGCCTGCTTCGCTCGCACTTGCTCTACTACGCCGTGCTTGGCACGGTAATCGTCAATGGCGGCCTTGATCGCATCTTCGGCCAGGATCGAACAGTGAATCTTGACCGGAGGCAATGCCAGCTCTTCGGCAATCTGCGTGTTCCGAATCGTGCCCGCCTGATCGAGTGTCTTGCCCTTGACCCATTCGGTCACCAGCGAGGACGACGCAATCGCCGAGCCGCAGCCGTACGTCTTGAACCGCGCGTCTTCGATGACACCCTGTTCGTTGACCCGAATCTGCAGCTTCATCACGTCGCCACACGCCGGCGCGCCAACCATCCCGGTACCGACCTGATCGTCGCTCTTGTCGAACGACCCGACGTTTCGAGGATTCTCGTAATGATCGATAACTTTCGTGCTGTATGCCATTTTGCTTACCTCAATGTGCAGCCCATTGGACCGTACTCAAATCGATTCCATCCTTATACATCTCCCACAGCGGAGACATCTCGCGCAGCCGCGCCACCTGCCGCGTCACCAGGTCGATCGTGAAATCGATCTCCTCCGGCGTCGTGAAGCGACCGACGGTAAAACGTATCGAGCTATGCGCGAGTTCATCGCTGCGCCCAAGCGCTCGCAATACATAAGATGGTTCCAAACTGGCCGAAGTACAGGCCGAACCCGAAGAAACGGCGACGTCCTTCATCGCCATGATCATGCTTTCGCCTTCGACGAAGTTGAAGCTCGCATTCAGATTGTGCGGCACGCGCCGCTCCCAGTCGCCGTTTAAAAACACCTGCTCGGTCTGCGAAATGCCCGCCCACAAACGATCGCGCAACATGCGGATGCGTTCGTTGTCGGTCGACATCTCTTCGCGCGCCAGGCGAAACGCCTCGCCCATGCCGACGATCTGATGCGTCGGCAGCGTGCCCGAACGCAATCCGCGCTCATGTCCGCCGCCGTGCATCTGCGCTTCCAGCCGCACGCGCGGCTTGCGCCGGACAAACAGCGCACCCACACCCTTCGGCCCGTACGTCTTATGCGCCGAGAACGACATCAGATCCACCTTCAGCTGTGCGAGGTCGACAACGATCTTGCCGGTCGCCTGCGCCGCGTCGACGTGAAACACGATGCCGCGTGAACGTGTGAGCTCGCCGATCGCCGCGATGTCCTGAATGACGCCGATCTCATTGTTGACGTACATCACCGACACCAAGATCGTATCTGGCCTCAACGCTGCTTCGAGTTTGGCGAAGTCGACCAGGCCGTTTTCCTCGACATCCAGGTACGTCACCTCGAAGCCGTCGCGCTCGAGCTCGCGCATCGTGTCGAGTGTCGCCTTGTGCTCGGTTTTCACCGTCACCAGGTGCTTGCCCTTGTCCTTGTGGAAGCGCGCAACGCCCTTCAGCGCCAGATTGATCGACTCAGTCGCGCCCGACGTCCAGATCAACTCGCGCGGATCGCAATTGACCAACGCCGCCACCTGCTCACGTGCGTGATCGACCGCCTTCTCCGCCGTCCAGCCAAACGAATGGCTGCGTGACGCGGGGTTGCCGAAGTTCTCGCGCAACCAGGGAATCATCGCGTCGACCACGCGCGGATCGACCGGCGTCGTTGCCGAATAATCGAGGTAGATCGGTAGCTGCATTCCCTTACCCTTGTGCCTGCTCGTTGGCAACCTGCGGTTTGTTCGCGCGCGACTGCAGACGGCTGTCGTGCAGCACTGCGACCGATGTGTTGGCCCTTGCTTTCTGATTCTGCTGCGCGACGAGGTCGGCCAACGTAACCGAGTCCAGATAGTCGAGCATCCGTGTGTTCAAGTTCGCCCACAGATCGTGTGTCATGCAACGCTGATCATCGTGGCAGTTTTCCTTGCCGCCGCACTGTGTCGCGTCCAGCGGCTCGTCGACCGCAAAAATGATGTCCGAGACGGTCGTCTGGCCCATCGGCCGCTCGAGCTGATAGCCGCCGCCCGGCCCGCGGGTGCTGGAGACGAGCCGCCGCCGACGTAACTTGCCGAACAATTGCTCCAGGTACGAAAGCGAGATTCGTTGCCGCTCGCTGATGCCGGCCAACGTCACCGGACCCTCGTGCTGGCGCATTGCGACATCGATCATCGCTGTGACGGCAAACCGGCCTTTGGTGGTAAGTCTCATGATTTGATTCAGTAATTTCGACCCCGATACTTCGACTCGCCCGAGGGCCTAAAATTCCCGATTAAATTGGTCAGGAATTGTACGGCGCCCGGCTCGAAGGGTCAATCCGCCCCGCCCTTGGCCCCGGGGTATCAGGGGCGTTTCAGCGCCTGTTCAAGGTCCCGTTGCAAGTCGCCAACCGACTCGAGGCCGACAGCGATGCGGATCAATGCCTCGTTGATGCCGGCGCGCTCGCGATCGGCGGGGGCAATACGGCCGTGGGTTGTGGTAGCCGGATGCGTGATGGTCGACCGCGTATCGCCGAGATTCGCAGTGATCGACATCGTGCGTACCGAATCGATCACGCGCCACGCCTGTTGCCTTCGCTGTTGCGCGTCCGAGGACTCACTCTTGACTTCAAACGCCACCACAGCGCCCGCTTGCGATTGTTGCCGACGGGCCAACACCGCCTGTGGGTGCGACTGCAAACCCGGAAAGTAGACGCGCTCGACCTCGGGCCGACCTTCAAGCCACCCGGCCAGCTGCTGCGCTGAAGCGCTTTGCTCGCGCATGCGTATCGCAAGCGTTTCAAGCCCTTTCAGTAGCACCCAGGCGTTAAACGGCGACAGGCTCGGCCCGCTGCTGCGCAGCACCGGCAACAACTGGTCGCGAATGAACGCCTTTCGTCCGAGCACCGCACCGCCAAGCACGCGGCCCTGCCCGTCAAGGTACTTGGTTGCAGAATGAATCACGACGTCGACGCCGAATTCGAGAGGTCGTTGCAACGCAGGCGTGCAAAAGCAGTTGTCCACGACCGACAACGCGCCAATCGATCGCCCAAACTCTCCGAACTGCGTCAGATCGACCAACTCCATCAGTGGATTCGACGGCGTTTCGCAATAGAGCAGCCGCGTATTGGCCGTCGCGGCCGCGCGCCACGCGCCCATATCGGTCGCATCGACGTATGTGACAGTGATACCAAAACGCGAGAGCACGTTTGAGAAGAGCTGAATCGTTGCGCCGAAAACGTTGGCGGCGCAGATCACGTGATCTCCGGCGCGCAACGCTGCGAGGCAGGTTGCCATGATCGCTGCCATTCCAGAGGCGGTCGCGAGGCAATCTTCAGCGCCTTCCAGCGATGCCAGGCGCTGCTCGAACATCGTCACCGTCGGATTGGTAAAGCGCGAGTAGACGTTGCCGGCTTCGGCACCCGAAAAGCGCGCGGCTGCCTGCGCTGCGTTGTCGAACACGAAGCTCGACGTGAGAAACAGCGCTTCGCTGTGCTCGTTGAACTGCGACCGCTCGGTGCCCGCGCGCACCGCCCGCGTCTCGAAGTCGGCCGGCGTGGCAAATATTCTGGACATAAAAAACCCGCCTCAACGTAAAAGTCAGCTAGGCGGGTGTGTTCACCATCGCTTTAGCCGAATTTGTTAAGCGCCCGCAAGCTGATTCAAATCGGCGCGTTCGCGAATGCTACATCAATCGGCTTGGGCCAGGTTTAGGTTCAGCTGCGAGTACGGATCGCTCTCGGCAATCGCCGCCAGCTCGCGCGCGGCTTCGAGCCGATCCAGATAGTCCGGCGTGATATCGCCGGTCACGTAAACGCCATCGAAGCAACTCGCCTCGAAACTGGTCAGATGTGGACCAAGTTCGGACACGGACCGCTTCATCGCATCGATGTCCTGATATACAAGCCCGTCGGCTTCGATCAGGCGCTGGATTTCGTCATCCGAGCGCCCGTGTGCGATCAGTTCGCTGCGCGTCGGCATATCGATGCCGTACACGTTCGGATAGCGCACTGGGGGCGCCGCAGAAGCGAAGATCACCTTGTTGGCACCGGCTTCGCGCGCCATGTTGACGATCTCGCGCGATGTTGTGCCGCGCACGATTGAATCGTCGACCAGCAAGACGTTCTTACCCTTGAACTCTGTGGGCAGGGCGCTTAGCTTTTGTCGGACGCTTCTCTTGCGCACCGCCTGGCCCGGCATGATGAACGTACGCCCGACATAACGATTCTTGAAAAAGCCTTCACGAAACTCGAGCCCGAGCCTCGCCGAAAGCTGCATCGCCGCGGGACGTGACGTATCGGGAATCGGCATCACGACGTCGATATCGCCGGTGCGGATCTGCTTGCGAATCTTCTCCGCGAGATATTCGCCCATCTTCAGGCGCGAGCTATAGACGCTGACGCCGTTCATCACCGAGTCCGGCCGCGCGAAGTAGACGTATTCAAAGATGCACGGATTCAGCGTCGGCGTGTCGGCGCACTGCTGCGAATAAAAGTTGCCGTCGATGTCGATGAAGATCGCCTCACCCGGCGCGACGTCGCGTACGAACTTGAACCCGAGCCCCTCGAGCGCCACCGATTCGCTCGCAACCAGATACTCGGTGCCCGCGTCGGTCTCGTTGACGCCGTAAACCAGCGGGCGGATCCCGTAAGGGTCGCGAAACGCAACGATTCCGTGGTCGGCGATGTGCGCGACGCACGCGTAGGCGCCGCGCACACGCCGATGCAGCGCAGCGACCGACCGAAAAATTGTCGCCGGATCGAGGGTGTAGTTCGACGTTCCCTCCTGCAGCTCGTGCGCTAGCACGTTCAGCAGAATCTCAGAATCCGAGTTGGTGTTGATGTGACGGCGATCGATGCGGAACATTTCGCTTTTCAGCTGCTCGGCATTCGTCAGATTGCCGTTATGCGCCAGCGTGATGCCGAACGGCGCGTTCACATAAAACGGCTGCGCTTCCTCAACGCTGAACGCCGAGCCGGCGGTCGGATAACGAACGTGGGCGATGCCAACGTTGCCGGTCAGGTTGCGCATGTTTCGCGTGCGGAAGATTTCCCGCACCATGCCGCTGCCCTTCCACATCGAAAACGTGCTGCCCGAGCCGGTTGCGATCCCTGCTGCATCCTGGCCGCGATGCTGCAGCAGCTGCAGCGAGTCGTACAGCAGCTGGTTGACCGGGCTGGTCGCCACTACTCCGACTATCCCGCACATCGAGTGTCTCCTCGCGCTGTCGCGATGCGCATCGTACGCAGGGTTGGCATCGATGCAATAGACTTTTAAAGAGTTATCAAGTTCGCGCTGATGCCTTGTGCTTTCAAGCGAGTGCGCACACCATCGGCCTCATCGCGCGATGCATACGGTCCTAGCCGCACGCGATAGCGCGCACCCTGCTTGGTATCGACCTTTTCCATATATGGGGCAAGTCCGGACTTTTTCAGCCGCTCGGCGAGCTCGCGTGCTGCAGTTTCGCTGGCTGGAGCGGCCGCCTGCACGACAAACCGGGCCGTCTTGTCGCCAGCTCCTATTGCGACCGACTTCGATTTGCCTTCAAGCAGCGCCCGCGCTCGCTGCTCTTCAATCTTCTTCGCTTCCGCGGCTCGAGCGACATCGTCAGGCTTTTCCGGGATCGGAGCGACCTCCTGCGGCGGAGCGACCGGAACGTTCTCAGGCCCTGGCACGGGCGGCAATGTCAGCCGCGGCGTGAACGGTGTCTTCTCGCTCGGGATGTCGATCGCGATATTGTCGGAGGCGGGCTTGGGCTCAGGGTCGAGCAGCATTGGAACCACGATCGCCACGGTTAACAGCAGCGCCGCGGCGCCGATTAATCTGCGCCGCGCACGCACGCGCACCGCATCCGCGGGCTCACCGCGCGCGGCCGTCTCGCCGGTCGAGCGGGACGAAGCGCGTTTCGGTCGAGTATCGGCTGCGTTTTCGTTGCGGCGCCAGAAGGCCATGAGTGCTCCGTGCGGGACTGGCGCTAGTGCGATGGTGCTACGTGCGAAGTCGTGCTTTGGACCGTTCCGCTCGTTTCAGCGATTGTGCGCATCACTTCAGCCACAGAAACGAAAGAACCGAACGCCAAAATTCTATCATCGGCGTTCGCGTGCTCACGCGCTGAAGCGAGCGCGTCTGCAACACTCGCATGCTCAGTGACCGAGGCGGCAGGCAACACTGCACCTGATCTGTCGCGCGATGCTGCCGGCAGATGCACCGCGCGCTCCTATCGTCGGCCCCGCGTACCAATGATCGACTCGGTCGCCAACTCTCGCAACGACTCCGCCGATATCCTTGTCATTCAACATGCCGAAGACGGCATGTGTGCGCGGATAAAACCCCATCATGTCTAGATTTTCCGAAAGCACGGCCGCAGCGTGCGGATTGTGCGCGACGTCCAGAACGATCGCAGGCTTGCCTGGGAGTACTTGAAATCGAGCCAGCAGATGCACCGTAAGAAGCCCATGACGGACCGCCTGCTGTGACACGGGGAGTTTGGACGCGAGTGATTCAAGGGCGGCAAGCGCACCGGAGGCATTCAGAAGCTGATTGGCGCCGCGCAGCGCCGGATACGGAAGGCTCGCGCGGCGCTGGTGCCGGCCGGCATACGCCCATTGCTGCCGATCGCCCTGATAGTTGAAATCGCGACCGAAGCGCCACAGGTCTGCACCAGTGGCGTAAGCATGCTCGATCAGTGATTGCGGTGGCTCAGGATCGCTGCAGATCGCCGGGCGACCCGCGCGATAGATGTGTGCCTTTTCCGAGCCGATCAGTTCTCGTGTTGCCCCGAGGTAGTCAACATGATCGATGGCGACCGACGTCACAACCGCAACGTCGGCGTCGATGATGTTGACCGCATCGAGCCTGCCGCCGAGTCCGACCTCGAGTACGGCGGCATCCAGCTTCGACTGCGAGAACAAACGCAGCAGCGCCAGCGTCGTGTATTCGAAGTAGGTCAGCGTGGTATTGGCACGTGCCTGCTCGACAGCTTCGAACTGCGTGATCAGCGCGTCATCGTCGGCATCGACGCCATTGATTCGTGCGCGCTCGTTGAATCGGAGCAAGTGCGGCGAGGTGTACAGGCCAACGCGGTAGCCGGCGGCGCGCAGGATCGAATCGAGCATCGCGCATGTCGAGCCTTTGCCGTTGGTGCCGCCGACAACAATCGTGGGACAGGCCAGCGAAAGATCAAGGCGAGCCGCAACTGCGCGCACACGATCGAGACTGAGGTCAATCGACTTGGCATGCAGTCGTTCGATCCGCTCAAGCCACGAGGAGAGGCTTTCCAACAAGCTTGCGTCGCCGGACGCGTAGCGCCGGCTTCCTGCCTAAGCGATAGCTTCCAGCGGTTGCTTCAGCAACAATGCCAACAGACCTGCGATCTCGTCGCGCATCTGGCGCCGATCCACGATCATGTCGATCGCACCCTTGGTCAACAGAAACTCCGAGCGCTGAAAGCCTTCGGGCAGCGTTTCACGTACGGTCTGCTCGATCACGCGCGGCCCCGCAAAGCCAATCAACGCCTTCGGCTCTGCGATAACCACGTCGCCCATGAAGGCGAAGCTTGCCGACACGCCGCCCATCGTTGGGTCGGCCAACACGCTGATGAACGGAAGTTTCGCTTCCGCAAGGCGCGCGATCATTGCCGTGGTCTTTGCCATTTGCAACAGCGACAGCAGCCCCTCCTGCATGCGGGCGCCACCGGTCGACGTGATGCAAATAAACGGCACCTTCTGTTCGATAGCGGTTTGCACGCCACGTACGAAGCGTTCGCCGACCACTGAACCCATCGAGCCGCCCATGAAGTCGAATTCGAAACATGCGGCAACGACAGGCAGCGCTCGAATCGAGCCTCCGATAACTATCAACGCGTCGGTCTCGCCCGTGTCTTCCATCGCCTGCTGCAGACGCTCTGGATACTTCCGGCTGTCGCGAAACTTCAGCGCGTCGACCGGCAGAATCTCCTGTCCGATTTCGTAGCGACCCTCGGCATCGAGCAGCGCGTCGAGCCGCTGCCGTGCGCCGATGCGCATATGCTGAGCGCACTTCGGGCACACAAACAAGGTCTTTTGCAGCTCAGCCGTGTACAGAACGGCTTCACACCCCGGACATTTGGTCCATAGGCCTTCGGGCACTGTCTTGCGCGCAGCGCCCTCTTCGCGCTTGATGCGCGGCGGCAGAATCTTGTCAATCCAGCTCATTGGTCTCCTTAGGCAGCGCGCACAACCGGCGCGTCGTCGATCGCGATCCGAATGCCGGCGACGAACTTCTCAGCGGCTTGGACCGCATGTTCTGTCGAAACCGTCTCCATCTCTTCAATAATCCGCGAGCCAATCACGACTGCATCGGCGACCTGCGCCACCGCTTTCGCGCTCGCAGCGTCGCGGATGCCAAAGCCCACCGCGACAGGTAACCCAGTATGACGGCGAATCAAAGGCAAGCGCGAGGCGACCGCACCGACGTCGAGATGTCCGGCACCGGTAATCCCCCTCAAGCTGACGTAGTACAGAAATCCCGCGGCCTGCGACGCAATCGCTGCGATTCTCGCGTCGGTCGTCGTCGGCGTCACCAGAAAAATCGGATCGATGCCAGCGGCTTTCAATTGACCCGATGATTCAACCGCTTCCTCCGGCGGATAGTCGACCACGATAACGCCGTCGACGCCGGCAGTCCGTGCATCGCGCGCGAATTGCGTGCGTCCCATGCGCTCGATTGGATTGGCATAACCCATCAGAACAACCGGCGTCACCGCATCCGATCGGCGAAACTCGCCGACCATCCGAATCGTCTCCTTAAGCCCCACGCCATTGCGAATCGCACGTTCAGCCGCACGCTGGATCACGGGCCCATCCGCCATCGGGTCTGAAAACGGAACGCCAACCTCGATGACGTCGGCGCCGGCACGTGCCAATGCAAGCAGTAGCGGCACCGTTGATGCGCGCGACGGATCGCCGGCGCATATATAAGCAATCAGGCCCTTGCGCCCGCGGCTGTGAAGCTCGTTGAAACGCCCCGCAATGCGCGACATCAGAATTTCATGCCTTGGCGATCGGCAACGATATGCAAATCCTTGTCGCCCCGGCCCGACAGATTGACCAGCAGAATCGAATCCTTCGGCAAGGTCGGTGCGAGTCTGCTTGCGTATGCCAGTGCGTGGCTCGATTCCAGCGCCGGAATAATTCCTTCGATGCGGCAGCAATCGTGAAATGCCTGCAGCGCTTCATCATCGGTGGCACCGACGTATTCGGCGCGTCGCTCGTCTTTCAGCCATGCGTGCTCGGGGCCCACACCGGGATAGTCGAGACCCGCGCTGACCGAATGCGTCTCCATGATCTGACCGTCCTCGTTTTGCAGCAGGTAGGTGCGATTGCCGTGCAACACGCCCGGCACCCCGCGCTGCAGGCTTGCAGCATGCCGCATGCTCGCAAGCCCTTCGCCGGCGGCTTCAACGCCGATCAGCTTCACATCCTTGTGCGCAATGTAATCGTAAAAAATTCCCATCGCGTTGCTACCACCGCCGACGCACGCGATTACCGCATCGGGCTGACGGCCGGCGATCTCGGGCATCTGCTCGATGCATTCCTTGCCCACTACCGAATTGAAGTCGCGCACCATCATCGGATACGGATGCGGGCCCGCAACGGTTCCGATGATGTAGAAAGTATTTTCGACGTTGGTGACCCAGTCGCGCATCGCTTCGTTCAGCGCATCTTTCAGCGTGCGGCTGCCGCTGCTGACCGGCACTACTTTCGCGCCCAATAGCTTCATGCGATAGACATTGGCAGCCTGACGCGCCATGTCCTCTTCGCCCATATAGACCACACACTCCATCGCGTAGCGTGCAGCAACCGTCGCGGTTGCCACACCGTGCTGTCCGGCGCCGGTTTCAGCGATCACGCGCGGCTTTCCCATACGCTTTGCGAGCAAGGCCTGGCCGACCGTGTTGTTGATCTTGTGCGCGCCGGTGTGATTCAAGTCCTCGCGCTTCAGGTAAATCTGCGCGCCACCAAGCATTTCCGACCAGCGCCGTGCGTGATAAATGGGACTTGGACGACCGACGAAGTGTTTGAGCTCGCGCTGAAACTCCGCGACGAACTCCGGGTCCTGCTGGTACTTCAAATACGCCGAGCGCAGCTCGTCGAGCGCGTGCATCAACGTCTCGGCGACGAAAATTCCGCCGTAAGGGCCAAAATGACCGCGCGAGTCGGGAAGATCGTACGGCTTCATGCGCGCTGATCGGCACGCCGTACCGCTGCAATGAACTCTTCAATCTTCTGCGTGCTCTTGCGGCCCGGCTGCTGCTCGACCCCGCTGCTGATATCGACCGCATACGGGCGCACTTCAGCGATCGCGGCGCCGACGTTATCGACGTTCAAACCACCGGCGAGCACGAGAGGCTTGGCGCGCTGCTTAGGCAGGCGCGACCAGTTGAAGGTCTGTCCACTGCCACCGAAGTCTTCGGTGGGTGCGTCGGCCAGCAGCGCAGCTGCCGAGGCAAACTCGCTTTCGAAAAGGGTCAGGTCGGTGGTATCAGTCACTGGAACCGATCGGATATACGGACGCCGATACCGATTGCATGCGGGCTCGTGCTCGTCACCATGAAATTGCAGCAGCGCATTCGGCATCATTTCGAGCGCGCCCTCGATCAGGTCCGAAGCGGCATTCACGAACAGCAGCACCGGCGAGGCGAACACACCGACCTCACGGCCGAGCGCACGTAACCGAATCGGTGCAACGTAACGGGGACTCTTCGGATAACAGACGAACCCGATCGCATCCGCGCCGGCCGCAACCGCGGCGGCCACATCAGCTTCGCGCGTCAGCCCGCAAATCTTGATTCGTGTACGCATCAGGGGTAAACAGGCCCACCCAAACTGGTTGGGCCGGCGCAGGCGCCGGCAGGCAGAACGCAGGATCGTACTCGACCCGTGCAAGGTACAACCCCGCCGCCGCAAACGTCGGCGCACCCGCCGTCCTGTCGCGACGCTTGCAGCACCTCTTTGATCCAATCGTGCGGGCGCCTGCCAACGCCAACGTAGACGAGTGCCCCGACGATGTTGCGCACCATGTGGTGCAGAAAAGCGTTGGCGGTGATGCTAATTCGAATCAGAGGCCCGCTTCGATCAACGCGCAGCTCCTCAACCTGTCGCACCGGCGTGGCGGCCTGGCACTCGGCAGAGCGAAACGACGTGAAATCGTGGCGGCCCACCAAGTGCGCCGCCGCCTGCCGCATCGCCTCTTCGTCAAGTGCTCGAAACACCCAGCCTGCGCGCGCGTGCGCCAGTGGCGACCGCACCGGCGCATTCAGTATCCAGTAGTCATAGCGCCGGCGGCGTGCACCGTAGCGAGCGTGAAAATCGGCGCCGACCGGCCGCGCCCACTGAACCGCAACTGATGCCGGAAGAAACCGATTAACGCCGCGGACCCAGGCCGTTAGTGGCCGCGTGGCATCGGTGTCGAAGTGGACGACCTGGTCGAGCGCGTGAACACCGCTGTCGGTTCGGCCTGCACAGATGGTTGCGATGGCGCTTCCGCCGATCTTGCGCCAAGGCGTTTTCGACTGCGTCCTGCACGCCACGTCCATCGGCTTGGGTCTGCCAACCGGTAAACGTTGCGCCGTCGTATTCGATGCCGAGCGCGATGCGCATCGGAAGGCGCTGCAGACCGGCGCCGCCGGTCCGCAGTTCTAGCTTTCGATCTGCTTGATCAGATCAACTGCTGCCTGGCGCTGCTCGCGCGTGCCGTCGCGCATCACTTCATCGAGCAGCTCGCGCGCGCCATCTTTGACGCCCAGGTCGATGTAACCGCGTGCGAGATCGAGCTTGGTCGCCATCTGTTGCGCCAGCGCACTACCCGGCTCGGTTTCACCGCGTTTCGTGGCTGCGTCGAGACTGACTGCAGACAAGTCGAAATCGATCAGCGGAACAGTCGCCTGGTCAGTGTTGGCTGTCAGTCTTGCGGCCTGCTCATCCGGCAGACTACCGACAGCCGACGCCTGCTTGACGCCAATCACGGTCGGGCGCGACAGCGCTTCTTCCATCGCGGCCGAAGGTGGCACCGGCATGCGCGTCGACGGCGCGACCGGCATGCGGGTCGGCGGCGGAATGTTCAGATCCAGATCGGGAATCGCACCCACGCCGGTCGCGGTCGGCGCCATCGGCTGATACTTCTCCTTCGGCAGCGCGAAGTCCATGTCGGACACCGCGGGCGGCTCGGCTCGCTGCGGCGTTGTCGCTGCGAACACCTCTGGCTCCGCGCGCGATGGCGCCTCGTCGAGATCCGGCATCCGTGTTGCGATCTCGAGGTTGCCCATCCGTGTCGGACCCAAATCGAAATCGAGCGATCCGAAGTCGGTGGCAGCGCCTGTCATCGGAGCGCCTGCTGCGCCATTTTTCTGAGCAGGCTCTCCCGGCAGCGTCGCTCGAAATTGAGTTGTCGGTGCAGATGTCGTGTCGGGACCCGACAGCTTCGTGTCCGCCGGCATCTTGGTTTCGACCTGCATCTTGCTGTCGCCCATGCGCGTGTCGACGACCATCTGCGTCAACGGCGGCACGTTCGACGTTCGTATCGCGACTCATGACCGAGCCCGCGCCGGTTAACCCGCCCAGGTCGAGTCCGCCGGTTGCGCCGCCACCCAATGTCGAGGGGCGGCTTCGCGTATTCGTGTTCGGATCGAGGCGGAAGCCGGTGGTCGGACCGCGCGCGGCGTCGCTCGAGCAACCGCGCCGGCAAACATCGCGTGCGCCGGATCGACGGTGCGACCCAGCTTGACTCCCCGCTCCCAATCCTCTCCGCTCGCACCGGTGCGGTCGCGCAATTCCTCGGCAACCGCCATGAACGATGACTTGTCGCCGCGGCGCGCGTAGATTTCCATCAGCTTGACCCGTACTGCGTGGCGGTCGGGTTGCAGGCGCAGCGCTTCCTTCAAGATGTCTTCGGCCTGCTCTTCGCGGCCGTACGCTATATAAACATCGGCCTCGGCCACCGGATCGACTTCATTCGAGTCGAGCTGCGACGCCGCGGGAATGAAGCTCGAATTGAACGTGCTGGTTCCGGTATCGACACTCTGACCGCCGGTGGCGCCAAACATCGAGTTCGCCTGCGCGCCTTCGCCGGTGTCTTTGAAGCGATCCGCGCTTTCGGCTCTGCGCTTGCGGTACCAACTCCAACCAAACAGCGCGGCAAGCAAAGCGACGATGCCGATCAACCCGAGCAGCGTCGTGGTGTTGCTAAGAAGATCCGAGAAGAAGCCGGGCTCCTCACGCGGCGGCGCGGGGGGCGGTGCTGATTTCTTGGCGGGCGCCGGCGCGGCAGTGACAACAGGCGCGGGCGTCACAGCCGCCGGAGGCGTGGTCGCCGTAGGCGTGACTGCCGCGCGGTGCCGACTTGCTGGCTGTCGATAGGTGTGGGTGTCGTCGGCGGCACGCCCGGAGGTGTCACCGGCGCAACCGGCGTGGGTGCCGGAGCCGTGACACCCGGCGCAACGGACGGTGGCGTCGGAGCCGGCATCGGGGCCGGCGGTGCCACAGCAACCGGAGGAGGCGTCACGGCAGCAGGCGGGGTTGCCGTCACCGGCGCGCCCTTTTCTGCCTGTTTCTGTGCTGCAGCTCCAGCCTTGCTTTGAACCTGAAGCGCTTTCTGAATCGCTTCGTTCGTCTTCTTCAGCTGCGCGGCGCGTTCCTGTTCTTCGCGGATCGCACGCTGCCTTCGCGGCGTCCTCGTCAGCCTTCGCAGCCGCCGCAGTCGCGGCTGCGGCCTTCTGCTCGGCACGAGCAATCTTCAATTGATCGCCCTTCGGCGCAACCGGGGCCGACTTGTCCTGTACCTGCGACGTCACGCGGCCCGAGCCTGCTGCGGCAGGCGGTGCGGTCGCGACCACTGGAGCCGAGCCCGCTGCTTGCGCCAACCGGCTCTTGTATTGAGCGAAAT
The DNA here is from genome assembly GCA_963729165.1 of uncultured beta proteobacterium. Classification (GTDB taxonomy): domain Bacteria; phylum Pseudomonadota; class Gammaproteobacteria; order Burkholderiales; family Burkholderiaceae_F; genus JACCZX01. The sequence continues at coordinate 327,817 of CAVSMM010000007.1, read as the reverse complement.
CAGCACTTTGCGCAACGACTTCGCGGCGCGCGTCCGGCTGAGCCAGCGCGGCGACCTCGGATTCGGAGGGAATCGTCAGCGTCGCACCGGCTTTCAAGCGATTCATGTTCTTTGCAACGAATGCGTCCGGATTGGCACGCAGCATTGCGACCAGCATCTGATCAAGGGAAACCGAAGCTGGCTTGTTGCGGCCTGCGATCGCACCCAGTGTGTCGCCCGACTTGACGACGTATGACCCTTCGCTCGGCGCCGTGGACGCGCGGTGCTGTTGTCGCAGCAGCAGCCGCCGCCGGAGCAGACGGTGCCCGCGTTGAAGCGGCCGGTGTTCCGGGCGGCGTCGTCGCCAGTCCCGGCGAGACTGGAGCTGTCGGGCAGTTGACGGCCGTCGTCGTGGGCGCCGACACCGAAGGTGCTGTCGGCGTTGATGTTGCCGCTACCGGCGGCACGACCGGCGCGTCGGCGCGCAGCGACGGCGGATCGAGCAGCACCGTGTATTCGCGGATCACGCGGCCGGTCGCCCAGGTCAACTCGACCATCAGATCAAGGTAGGGCTCGTTGACAGGTGATGCTGAACTGATGCGAACGAAGTAGCCGCCGTCGGGCCGCTTGTCGAGCGCAAACCGAAGGTTCGTAAGCGCAGGATTGAATTCGAGGTTGGCCGCTCGAACGCGGCCAGCGGAGCCATCCTGACCTGCAGCGTCGGCAACTCATCGCGACCGACGGAGGTGACCTCGAGTTCGGCCCGTAACGGCTGCCCCAGACCCGAAGTGACGTTCAAACGCCCGAGTCCCGCGGCGTCGGCCTGCGGGCTGACGACTGCTAGACCAAGCGCAAGTGAAAGCGCGCACCATAAGGGCGCGCGCGGAAATTTATTATGGGATGGCATTCCGCCCCCTGAAGGGATGCAACGTTTTTCGAACATAACATCATGGACTTACCGTCGCAAGCTTAGAAATAGCCGTAACTCACGTCTTTTTGTCAGCAATGCCGATCGCAAATGCGAATAGCACACCCCGCGCGCCAGCGTCTTTACAGCTTGTTCAGTAACAGCCTGAGCATTCGACGCAGCGGTTCCGCAGCGCCCCATAGCAGCTGATCGCCGACGGTAAAAGCGGACAAGTATTCGGGTCCCATCGCAAGTTTGCGCAGGCGTCCGATCGGGATGCTCATCGTGCCGTTGACCTTGGCGGGCGACAGTTCGCGGATGCTGTCCTCGCGATTGTTTGGAATGACGGTGACCCATTCGTTGGCGTCGGCAAGGATCTTTTCGATCTCGCTCAACGGCAGATCAGCGCGCAACTTGATAGTCAGCGCCTGGCTATGGCAGCGCATCGCGCCAATGCGTACGCACAGTCCTTCGACCACCAGCGATCCGGGCTCGCCCATCGCCGGTCGGCCCAGGATCTTGTTGGCTTCGGCGCCTGCCTTGCGTTCCTCTCCACTGATGCCGTCGCCAAGATCGGTGTGAATCCACGGGATCAAACTGCCGGCCAGCGGCGCACCGACGCTGCGTATCGGGAATTGATCCGACAGCGTCGTCATCGATACCGCGTGATCGATTTCCAGAATCGCCGAAGCGGGATCGGACAGCAAGTCGCGCGAAGCGAGATGTAGATGTCCCATTTGTTCGATCAGCTCGCGCATCTGCGGCGCGCCGGCACCCGACGCGGCCTGATACGTCATTGCCGTGATCCACTCGATCAGATCTGCTTTCAGCAGCCCGTCGAGCGCCAGCAGCATCAAACCGACCGTGCAATTACTGCCGATGTAGTCCTTGACACCACGAGCCAGCGCGTCCTTGATCACAGGAAGGTTGACCGGATCCAGAATGATGACCGCGTTGTCGCTCATTCGCAGCGCCGAGGCCGCGTCGATCCAATAGCCGCTCCATCCGGCCGCGCGCAGCTTGGGAAATACTTCGTTCGTGTAGTCGCCGCCCTGCGCGGTAACGATCGTGTCGCATGCTGCCAACGCTTTTAGGTCACTTGCATCTTTCAGCGTGCGATCACCGCGCACCACCTCTGGCGCTACGCCGCCCGCATTCGACGTGCTGAAGAACACCGAGTCGAAGAGATCAAAGTCCTTTTCTGCGCTCATGCGCTGCATCAGCACCGAGCCCACCATCCCCCGCCAGCCGACGATTCCCACTTTCATGCTTGCCTCAATGCATTGATCACCGCATCACCCATCTCACGCGTCCCGACCTGGCGTGTGCCCTCGCTCCAGATATCGACGGTTCGTGCGCCGCTTGCCAGCGCGCGCTTGACTGCAGCCTCGACCCGCGCCGCCTGAGTGGAGAGGTTGAGTGAGTGTCTCAGCATCATCGCTGCCGACAGAATCGTCGCCAACGGATTGGCGATCCCCTTGCCCGCAATGTCAGGCGCACTGCCGTGCGACGGCTCGTACAACCCCTGACCACGTTCGTTCAGCGATGCCGACGGCAGCATGCCGATCGAGCCGGTCAGCATCGCTGCCTCATCCGAAAGAATGTCGCCGAACAGGTTGCCGGTGACGATCACGTCGAGGCTCTTCGGCGCTTTCACCAACTGCATCGCGGCGTTATCGACATACATGTGATCGAGCGCGACATCCGCGTACCCGGCGTGAACCTCGGTAACGACTTCCCTCCACAACTGAGACGTTGCCAGCACGTTGGCTTTGTCGACGCTGGTCACTTTGCGCTTGCGCTTGCGCGCCGCGTCGAACGCGGTGCGCGCGATCCGTTCGATTTCAGGCCTGCTGTAGCGCATGGTGTCGAACGCCTCCGGCGCCCCGGCAAACGCGCCATCGGGCGCGGCACGAAATCCTCTCGGCTGTCCGAAGTAGATATCGCCGGTCAGCTCGCGCACGATCAGCAGATCCAGACCCGAGACGAGCTCGGGTTTCAAGCTCGACGCTGCCGTCAGCTCGGGATAGCAAATCGCCGGACGAAAATTGGCGAACAAGCCGAGCTCCTTACGCAAGCCGAGGATCGCTTGTTCAGGACGCAGGGCGCGATCGAGCGAGTCGTACTTCGGGTCGCCCACGGCGCCGAAGAGGACGGCGTGTGCCGACTGCGCGAGCTTCAACGTCGACGTCCGGCAGCGGATGGCCCTGTGCTTCATAAGCTGCACCGCCGACGTCGGCGAATTCGAACTCGAACGGCTCGTCGAGCGCTTGTAGTACACGGACAGCTTCGGCAACAACTTCCCTGCCGACGCCATCGCCCGGCAATACGGCGATGTTCATGGAGGGCGCCTAGCTCGTCTTCACGAGCCAAGGCTGCTCGGTCAGGCGTTTCTTCTCGAAGGCTGCGATCTTGTCCTTGTGACGCAACGTCAGTTCGATATCGTCGAACCCATTTAGCAGGCAATGCTTGCGAAACGCTGCAACCTCGAACGGATGCTCGGTACCGTTGGGCTCGACCACGCGCTGCCGCGGAAGATCGACCGTCAACCGATAACCGATGTTCGCAGCAACGTCATCGAACAAGCGATCAACGACGGCTGAGGCAGCACCGACCGGCAGCAGCCCGTTTTTGGTGCAATTGTTGAAAAAAATGTCGGCAAAGCTTGGCGCAATGACCGCGCGAAAGCCGAATTGCAGCAATGCCCATGGCGCATGCTCGCGCGACGAGCCGCAGCCGAAGTTCTTTGCGGCCAACAGAATCGACGCGCCCTGATAGCGCGGCTGGTTCAACACGAATTCCGGATTCAGCGGACGCTTGCTGTTGTCGATCCCCGGCTCGCCACGATCCAGATAACGCCATTGGTCGAACAGGTTCGGGCCGAAGCCGGTCCGCCTGATCGACTTCAGGAATTGTTTCGGGATGATCGCGTCGGTATCGACGTTTGCACGCGGAAGCGGCGCGACCAGCCCGGTGTGGACATCAAACTTCTCCATCGAAGTTATCTCTTCGCCTTTTCCTCGATTTTTCCACCGAGTTTCTCGACGTCTCTACCGAAACCTTCCATCGTATGGCAGGCGACCAGCGTGAATACGGCGGCCAGCATCAGCAGCAGTGTCTTCATTCGAGTCTCGTCAGTTAAGTTTCCGAACGTCTGCGAAGTGTCCCTCGATCGCGGCGGCAGCCGCCATCGCCGGTGAAACCAAATGTGTCCTGCCGCCGGTTCCCTGGCGGCCCTCGAAATTACGGTTGCTGGTCGATGCGCATCGCTCGCCCGGTTCAAGCCGGTCCGCGTTCATTGCCAGGCACATCGAACAGCCGGGCTCGCGCCACTCGAAACCGGCGCCGCGAAAAATCTTGTCGAGCCCTTCACGCTCGGCCTGATCCTTGACCAAGCCCGATCCCGGCACGACCATCGCCAGCTTCACGTTGGCAGCAACCTGCTTGCCAAGCCGCTTGACGACCCATGCAGCCTCGCGTAGATCCTCGATGCGCGAGTTGGTACACGAGCCGATGAACACCTTGTCGAGAAAGATGCCGGTGACCGGCGTCTTCGGCTCCAATCCCATGTAGTCGAGTGCGCGCTCGATTCCTTCGCGCTTGACCGGATCGCGCTCGGCCTCCGGATCGGGCACCCGACCGTCGATCGTTGTCACCATTTCGGGCGACGTACCCCATGTGACTTGCGGCTTGATCTCTTCGGCCCGCAATTCGAGGACGCGATCGAATTTGGCGTCCGGATCCGAGCGCAGCGTGCGCCAGGCTTTCGCGGCCTGCTCGAACTGATCAGCCGCTGGAGCAAAGGGACGGCCGCGCACGTACTCGATCGTTTTCTCGTCGACAGCGACCATGCCGGCGCGCGCGCCGGCCTCAATCGTCATGTTGCAAACGGTCATGCGGCCTTCCATTGACAGCGCCTCGATCGCGTCGCCCGCGAATTCGATCGCATAGCCCGTTCCGCCCGCTGTGCCGATGCGCCCGATGACCGACAGCACGATATCTTTCGCTGTGCATCCGGTCGGCAGTCGGCCGTCGATCCTGATCAGCATGTTGCCGGCCTTCTTGGTCAACAGCGTCTGAGTCGCCAGCACGTGCTCGACTTCACTGGTGCCGATGCCGAATGCAAGCGCGCCGAACGCGCCGTGCGTACTGGTGTGCGAATCGCCGCACACGACCGTCATGCCAGGCAGCGTGGCGCCCTGCTCCGGCCCCATCACATGCACGATGCCCTGTCGCTTGTCGAGAAACGGAAAGTAAGCCGCGGCGCCGAAGCTGCGAATATTCGAATCGAGTGTGACGATTTGTTCCTTCGATATCGGATCGTCGATACCCGCATACCCACGCTCCCAGCCCGTCGTCGGCGTGTTGTGATCCGCCGTGGCCACGATGGAGCTGATGCGCCATGGCGCACGGCCCGCCAGCCGCAAGCCTTCGTAGGCTTGTGGACTGGTCACTTCATGCACGAGGTGGCGATCGATATAGAGCACCGTCGTGCCGTCGTCCTCGACGTGCACGACGTGATCGTCCCAAAGCTTGTCGTAAAGCGTTTGAGACTGCAGCGTTTTGGCAGCATTCATACTCGAACGATTATGCCATCCGACAGCGGAACATCGACGTGGTCCAGGAGTCTCAGCAGTCACTCGGGAGAGCAGATGAAGCCAAGGCCGAATAACGCAAAGACGCTGCAGCGTCGACACTTTCTCACTGGCGCGGCAGGCACGCTGCTGGTTCCGTTGGCGGGTGCGCAGACGGCGCCCGGTTCGATGCGCGTCAGCCCAGCGCAAACCCTTGGCCCTTTTTATCCGCGCAACGCAGCTGAGCGTCCGCCTGAGACCGATGCGGATCTGCTCCGCGTCGAGGGTGATCGCGTGTTGAGCAAGGGTGTTCCGATCTATCTGACCGGACGCGTGCTGGATCGGCGCGGTCAGCCACTGACGAACGCCGCAGTAGAAATCTGGCAATGCGATGCGAACGCCGTGTATCACCATCCGGCCGGCGGTGCCGAAGCCGAGCGCGACCCGAACTTCCAGGGATACGGCATGGGGCGTACCGATGCCGTGGGCGCATTCCACTTTCGCACAATCAAGCCGATTGCCTATCCGGGCCGCACCCCGCACATTCACGTGCGGGTTCTGGCGCCGGGTGCGGCACCGTTCGCAACCCAGCTGTATCTGGCGGACGATCCAGGCAACCGTCGAGACTTTCTGTTCTCGCGCATGAGCGCCGATGAGCAGGCCGCGTTGACGTTGAAGTTCGAGCCGACCAGTGCGGCGGCGACACACGCGCTCGCGCGCGCGACGCAGATGGTCGCGCGCGCAGATCTGGTGGTCGGCTAACGCTTCGCCGCCAGATACAGCGGCATCACCTTGTCGACGTAGGCCTGCAGCTCTCGCAAGCGCGTTGCGCTGCTCGGATGGGTCGACAGAAACTCGGGCGGCCCGCCACTGCCTGCGAGTTGTCCCATTTTTTGCCAGAGACTTAGCGCCGCTCGCGGGTCGTATCCAGCGCGTGCCATCAGCTCGACGCCGATGACGTCAGCCTCCTGCTCGTTCTCGCGGCTGTTGGGCAACACGAAGACCGCTTGACCCACCGTGCCCGCGAGCTGCGGGTCGAGCTGGACGCCGGTCAATATCTGAATCGCTATCGAGCCGATCGTGGATGCCGCCTGCGTGCTCATCTGCCGCGCGATCCGCTCCCGCGCGTGTTCGCGCAACGCGTGCGCGATCTCGTGGCCCATGACCGCCGCCAGCTCATCGTCGGTCACATTCAGTCGCTCGATCAGACCGGTGTACACGGCCATCTTGCCGCCGGGCATCGCCCATGCGTTGACGTCTTTCGATGACAGCACGTTGACTTCCCACGCCCAGTTCGGTGCGTCTTGCCGGAACACTCGACTCTGCGGAATCAGCCGCTGCGTGATCGTCGCACGCGCTGCACCTGCTGCGGATTGCGGTTCAGCAAACCCTTTTTCTGCGCCTCGGCCATCATCTCGTCGTACTGCTTGTCAGCAGCCGCTTCGATCTCTTTCGCGCTGACAACCGAGCTCACGCTGCTGCTTTCGCGTGACTCCGACTGCGCCGGCGTCAGTGGTTTGCACCGTCTCGCACGCGGCGAGCAAAGTAAGAGCGGCAAAAGGTACGGCACGGAGTAGGACGTTCATGCGCAAAGCTCCTCGCGGGTCAAGTTGTCACCCGGCGTCTCCCGCCTGCGCGGCAATCGCCGGACTCTGATGCAACACATCGCCGTTTTGCGCGCGGTGCAACAACGCGTGATCCATTAACACCAGGGCCAGCATCGCCTCCGCAATCGGCGTCGCGCGAATTCCTACGCAGGGATCGTGCCTGCCGTGCGTTTCGACGACGGTCGGCGCGCCGCCGCGCGTGATCGACCGCCGCGGCACTCGAATGCTCGACGTCGGCTTCAGTGCAATCGACACCTCGATGTCCTGGCCGGTTGAGATTCCACCGAGCACGCCTCCGGCGTGATTGCTAGCAAATCCCGCCGGCAGCATTTCATCGCCGTGCTCCGACCCTTTTTGCAGAACGGCGGCAAACCCGGCACCGATTTCCACTCCTTTGACTGCGTTGATTCCCATCATCGCGTGCGCAATGTCGGCGTCGAGCTTGGCCGCGAGCGGCGCTCCGAGCCCGACCGGTACGTGGGTGGCGACCACGCGCAAACGTGCACCCACCGAGTCGCCACTCTTGCGCAGTGCATCCATATAGTCCTCAAGCTGAGCGACCAGCCGCGAGTCCGGAGCGAAAAAAGCGTTCGTTTCGACTTCGGCCCAGCTCACGAAACGGAATCCGAACCTCGCCCAGCTGCTGCATGCAGCCGCGTATCAGCGTGCCGAACTGCGAGTGAAGCCACTTTTTTGCAACCGCGCCAGCGGCCACCATCGGTGCCGTCAATCGCGCTGATGACCGGCCACCGCCGCGCGGGTCGCGCAAACCGTACTTGCGCCAATAGGTGTAGTCGGCGTGTCCCGGGCGAAACGTGTCGATCAGATCCTCGTAATCGCGCTCCCTCGAATCGTCGTTGCGAATCAGCAGCGCGATCGGGGTACCGGTCGTTTGCCCTTCATAAACGCCCGACAAGATCTCGACCCGGTCGGATTCGCGCCGTTGCGTAACGTGGCGTGATGTTCCGGGCTTGCGGCGGTCGAGATCGCGCTGCAAATCCGATTCGGCCAGCGCCATTCCAGGCGGGCAGCCGTCAATCACGCAGCCGATCGCGGGACCGTGCGACTCGCCGAAATTGGTGACGCAAAACAAATGACCGAAGGAGGAAGACATCGCGTCAGATTGTGCACGGTTTCACATTTGCGCCTTACTTCGCCGCCCCGCGCAGCTCCTGCACTCGCTGCATCAACAACTCCGGCGTTGCTATCGCGGGGGGTATGGGTTCGCCCACGATGAATTCAAGCTTCGAGCGAAAGCCGCGCCGCAAGTCGCGCATCCACCGGCAACGAGAACGCTTCGCCGCCGTAGCGAGAGAAAAACGAGCCCCACAGTCCTCGCAGCGCCATCGGAATCACCGGCACCGGATTGCGCTCAACGATACGGCGCACTCCCTGCTTGAACGGATACAGCTCGCCCGTGTCGGTGATCCGACCTTCGGGAAAAATGCAAACCATCTCGCCTTCGTCCAGGGCTTGCTGAATGCTTTGATGAGCGCGCTGTAACGTGTCCGGATCTCTTTTTGCCGATGCGATCGGGATCGCCTTCAGCTGGTTGAAGAAAGTGCGGAGCATCGGAATTCTGAAGATGTGGTAATCCATCACGAAGCGGATCGGACGCGGGCTCTCCCCCATGATGACCACTGCGTCGACAAAGCTCACGTGATTGCAAACCAGCACGACCGGGCCCGCCTCTGGCAAGCGCTCGGTCCCGATCGACTCGCACCCGATACAGTGCATGCGCGACCAGCCACGCGACGAAGCGCAGCAAAAACTCGGGCACTAGTAAATAGATGTAGGCCGCCACTGCGGCATTCATCAGCGCCGCGACCAGAAATAGTTCCGGAATCGTCAGTCCGCTGCCGAGCAGCGCCGCGGCGGCAAGCGAAGCCACGATGATGAACAACGCATTGAGAATGTTATTGGCGGCGACGATGCGCGCGACGTGCGTTTTCTGTGCGCGGCTCTGTATCAGCGCATACAGCGGCACCGAGTACAACCCAGCGAACGCCGATAACAGCGCGAGATCCACCACGATTCGCCACGCGCCGTCACGCGCCAGGAACTCCGGTCACCGACTGCAGCGGCGCTACAGTCGGCATCATCTGACCGCGACGCGAAGTACAGATCGAGCGCGAACACCGTCATGCCGATAGAGCCCAGCGGTACCAGTCCGATTTCGACTTTGTGGCCCGACAAGCGATCGGTCAGCAGCGAGCCGGCGCCGATGCCGATCGAAAACACGGCGAGCAGGAACGTGACAACCGCTTCGTCGCCACGCCAGCACGTCGCGCGCGAACGGCGCGAGGCTGGTCAGGAAGACCGATCCGAAAAACCAGAGCCACGAGATCCCCAGAATCGAATTGAACACTGTGCGGTCGCGGTGCGCGAGTCTTAAATTCGCCCATGGTCTCCGAAAAAGGATTCCAATTGATTCGCAGCGACGCGTCTGCCGCCGGGAAAATGGAATGAACTGCGCCGCCGCTCGTCCCGCGATCGCGAGCAGCACGATCGTCACCGCGACGACCGCCGCGCCGGTGGCCGCAAACATCTCGATCAACAGGCCGGCGACGATCGTCCCAAGCAGGATCGCGACGAACGTGGCCATTTCGATCAAGCCGTTGCCGCGCGTCAGCTCGCTCGGATTCAGATGCTGCGGCAGAGTACGAATATTTGACGGGGCCGAACACCGTCGCCTGCAAGCCGATCAGAAATATCGCAACGTAGACCAGCCATGGCCATTGCAAGCGCCAAACCGACCGCGGCCAGCGTCATCACGGCAATCTCGGCATCCTTCAGCCGCCGGATCAGCCGGGATTTCTCGACCTTGTCCGCCAGTTGCCCGCTGGTGGCCGAGAACAAAACGAAACGGCGCGATGAACAGTGCGCCGATCAGAAAGCCCGCGTATCGCGGGTCGACTCCGCCCCAGCTGGCCGCCGAATAAGTCGCCAGCAAGGTAAATGCAAACTTGAATACGTTGTCGTTAGCCGCGCCAAGAAACTGCACCCAGAACAGCGGTGCAAAACGCCGCTCGTGCAGTAATGTCAACGCAGAACTTGACCTCAAGGCGCAATCGCAGCGCCCAGCGCGTCGCCGGATAGAAACGCACCTTCGAAACGCGGTCCCTGACACCAGTCGCCCACCGCGCCGATGCGCAGCTTCGCATCCCACAGATAGCGCTCGAGCAACGGGCGCACGGGCGTTGCATAGAGCCAACGATGCGCCGAGACGTAAGCCGGCCGGAATCCGAAGTTGAAGCGCTCCGCCAAAGCTTGCGCCAGCAGCGCCGCCACGTCGTCGCTCGGCATATTCAAATGAGACACCGCCCAGTTCGCCGTCGAATGCAGCACCCAGCGCTCGGTACCCGCTTCGTCTTGTTCGCGCGCGACCCATGACAACGCGGCGTGATCGTTGACGAACGCTCCGGCAAAGTCGAAGCCGCTCGCAACCTGAAGCGTCAGCAACGCGGCCCAGCACGGGCGCCACTCGACCATACGCAGATGCTGCACCAGCGTTGCAGGCACACCCGGCAGCTGCGCCGCCTGTGACGACGGCATCGCGAGCACCATCGCGTCGAACCCACCCGGCGCGGGTGAACGCTCCATATCGTCGAGCAACGACCACCGCGTTCCTGTCTGCAGTACAGAGCCAATGCGCGTATCGAGTCGAACATCGAGGCCTTCGGACAGATGCTTTGCGATCGAGATCATTCCTTCGGCACCGATGTAGCGCGTTGCCGACGCGGTCTTGTCTTCGCTCGACGCACCTTCGACAGCAATGATGCGGCCCTCCCAGCGCTTGGCGACATCCGCCTGCAGCCACTGCGCAACGGTGCGTTCGAACGCGTGACTCTGCACGGTGAAGTATTGCGCGCCGTGGTCGAAGTTGCCGAACTCGGTACGCAACGTAGCGGCACGTCCGCCGGGACGCCGACCCTGCTCGAATACGGTCACTTTGGCGCCGCGTGCGGCAAGCATCGCGCGCGCAAGATAAACCTGCAATGCCCGCGCCGATGACGGCGACACGAAAACCTTCGGAGAGTCGGCCCGGCTCCGGCTTTGTTAGTGGATCTGTCCCGTGCGGCTCCACGAATGGCCTGTAACAGTCGCGAGCTCGCTGTTACCGGCACTAGCTGCGGGCTTCTTCGGGCTCGCGATAGTCGCCGATGTACGCCTTCAGCATCTTGTTTTCGAAGCTCTGCTCCTCGAGAACCGCCTTGGCCACGTCGTAGAAAGAGATGACACCCGCGAGAGTTCGGCCATCCATCACAGGCAGATAGCGTGCATGCCGCTCCAGCATCAGCCGACGCACTTCCATGATGTCGGTATCCGAGGTCACCGTTAACGGTGCGGGGTCCATCGCAGCGCGTGTCGGTATGTCACCGATCGCGCCGCCGTTCGAATGCAGCCGATTGATCACCTCACGGAACGTCAGCATTCCCGCAAGCTCACCGAATTGCATCACCACCGCCGAGCCGATATCGAGCTCAGCCATCAGATTGACCGCGTCAGCCAGCGGCGCGTCGGGTCCAACCGTATAGAGCGCAGTACCCTTGACGCGGAGTATGTCGGCAACTTTCATGGTATCTCCTGTCGCATAGCGGTGACGCGAACGATCGTAGTCCCGAGCGCGCGAACCAACAAGCACCATAACATCCGCATGGCGCCGAACCGCGCCGAATCGGCTATCGGGCGAGGTGCAGCTTCATGCGATCGACTTCTGCAACCACTGTTGCGCTGACCGATGGCTCCCAGACCGAATGGCCGGCGTCGGGCACGACCGTGTACTTCGCCGTCGGCCAGGCACGCGCCAGCTCGTCGGCGTTCACGATCGGGCAGACCATGTCGTATCGCGCCTGCACGATCGACGCCGGAAGATGCCGGATGCGATCGAGATTGTTCAGGAGCTGATTGGGCTCCAAAAAGCATTGATGAGCGAAGTAATGCGCTTCCATGCGCGCCAGGCCAAGCGCTTCGTCGGCGAAGTGCCGACACCAGCTCGGGGTTCGGCACCAGTGTCGAACATGAGCCTTCGTACTCGCTCCACGCCCGCGCAAACGGCAGATAGACCCGCGCATCGGTGTCGAACAGTCGCTTCAAATAGCCTTTAAGTAGATCTTTGCGCTCTGCCGGCGGCAGCATGTTGGCGAATCGATTCCACGCTTCAGGAAATATCGTGCGCAGTCCGTACAAAAACCAGTCGATCTCGCTCTGCCGACCGAGGAAGATGCCGCGCAGCACGAAACCCGAGCAGCGATGCGGATGCGCCTGGCCATATGCCAGTCCAAGCGTGCTGCCCCAGGAGCCGCCGAAGATCAGCCAACGGTCGACCTCAAGGTATTCGCGCAGCTTCTCGATGTCGGCAATCAACTGTAGCGTGTTGTTGCCGAACGCCTCACCCACGGGTGTCGAAGCGCCCGCGCCTCGCTGGTCAAAGAGCACGATGCGAAAGAATTCAGGATCGAAAAAGCGCCGATGCTCCGGCGAGCAACCGCCACCGGGTCCGCCATGAACGAACAGCACGGGCACACCGTCCGGATTGCCCGATGTTTCCCAGTACATCGTATGCACGTCGTCGAGCGCCAGCATGCCTTGGTCATATGGCTCGACGGGCGGGTGAAGAATCGCTCTGGTGTCCATGAATTAAGTTTACGCAACGTTGGTTGATAAACATCGCAGTGCGCAAGCGTTGGGCGGAGCTATAGCTGGCGTCGGGCACTCAAGTGCCGACCAATGCGATAGTCGTCGCAGCGCGCAAGCGTTGGGCGGAGCTGCCCTGCCTGGGCGTCGGGCACTAAAGTGCCAACCACTGCGGTACTCGCAGACGCCGCGGCGAAAAAAGGCTAAAGCGTTTTTTCGCCTGACTGCCCCGGCGCCTGCTCCGTTCCTCGGGCGACGCCCCGAAGGCAGGCCATCTCCGCCCAACGCTTGCGCGTGAGACAGTCTCACTTGAAGTGGGGAAAGAAAAACACCTCAGATCGAGGCAATGTCGCCACAGCAGCGGCTGGCGCAGCGGCGCCGCCTTTGAGTCGTCGCCCGAGGAGCGGAGCGCCAGCGGGGCTCTTAAGGGCCTGCCTGTTTGAGCGCCAGCGAGTTGCAGGCCCGCCGCTGGCGTGAGTACCGCAGTGGTCGGCACTTTAGTGCCCGACGACGTAGGCGGCGCCGCTGCGTCAGCCGCTGCTGCGATGTTCTGATGGACGACATCCTGCGTAAACTCGTATCGCATGACCGTCCGCTACCCTGGCTTCGACACGCTCGCATTGCACGCGGGTCAGCCGCCGGACCCTACGACCGGCAGTCGCGCGGTTCCGATTTATGCGACGGCGTCGTATGTGTTCGACGACTCCGATCACGCGGCCGCGCTGTTCAACATGGAGCGCGCGGGTCATGTGTATTCGCGCATCTCCAATCCGACTGTCGCTGTGTTGGAAGAGCGGATGGCGGCGCTCGAAAAAGGCGTCGGCGCGATTGCGACGGCGAGCGGGCAGGCGGCGTTGCACCTTGCGATCGTCACGCTGATGGGCGCGGGGTCGCATATCGTCGCCAGTCGCGCGCTCTATGGCGGCTCGCATAATTTGCTCGGTTTCACGCTGGCGCGGTTCGGAATCGACACGACTTTCGTCGACCCGCGCGATCTGGACGCCTGGCGCTCGGCGATTCGACCCAACACGCGCTTGCTGTTCGGCGAAACACTCGGCAATCCCGGTCTCGATGTCCTCGACATTCCTGCAGTGAGCGTGATCGCTCACGACAACGGCGTCCCGCTGCTTGTCGACTCGACGTTTACCACGCCGTACTTGATGACGCCGTTCGATCACGGCGCTGATCTGGTCTATCACTCGGCGACCAAATTCATCGGCGGCCATGGCATTGCAATCGGTGGCGTGTTGATCGATGGCGGCACCTTTGACTGGCTCGCGAGCGGGAAGTTTTTGACACTGACACAGCCATACGTTGGCTTTCACGGCATGAACTTCGCGGAGGAAAGCACCGTCGCGCCGTTCCTGTTGCGAGCAAGGCGCGAAGGTCTGCGCGACTTTGGCGCGTGCATGAGCCCGCACACGGCGTTCTTCCTGTTGCAAGGCCTGGAGACTTTGCCACTTCGCATGCAACGGCACGTCGATAACACGCGCAAGGTCGTCGCGTTTCTCGCCGCGCATCCGATGATTGAATCGGTGGCGTATCCGGAGTTGCCATCGCATCCGGATCACGCATTAGCGCAGAAACTGCTGCCGCGCGGATGCGGCGCAGTGTTCAGTTTCAACCTGAAGGGCTCACGCGACGCAGGACGCGCATTCGTCGAAGCATTGCGCGTGTTCTCGCACCTCGCCAATGTTGGCGATGCAAAGTCGCTGGTGATTCACCCGGCGTCGACGACTCATTTTCGCGTCCCCGATCACGAGCTGGCGGCCGCCGGCATCACGCAGGGAACCATCAGGCTGTCGGTCGGACTGGAAGACGCGACCGATCTGTTGGGCGACCTCGAGCAGGCACTCAAGCGCGCTTCGAAGATCGGGTGATGGATCTTTTCGAAACACCTCGCCTGTACGCATACACCGGGGGCAAGACGTTCGATGTCGAGTTGCCGACGATCGTGTTTCTGCACGGAGGCGAACAGGACCACAGCGTTTGGATTCTGCAAAGTCGTTATATGGCGCATCACGGCTACAGCGTGCTGGCGCTCGATCTTCCGGGCCACATGCGCAGCGCGGGTCCGGCATTAACGACGATCGAATCGATGGCCGAACTGATCGCCGGCGCTGTGAAAGCATCCGGCGCCCAGCGTGTGATGCTGGTAGGTCACAGCATGGGTTCGCTGATCGCGCTCGAGATGGCGCCGGTGCTGCGCGACAAGCTGCTCGGCGTCGTCCTGGTGGCGACTGCATTTCCAATGCGCGTGTCCGATGTGCTGCTCGCTGCAACCAGAAGCTCGCCCTCGCAAGCGATGGAGATGATCAATGTGTGGTCGCACAGCACTTCGATCGATGCATTCGATCGCAAGCCGTCAAGTCCGGGTCCGGGCTTTTCGAACATGTGGAGCCATCTGCGACTGATGCAACGCATCGCGCAGCGCAACGGCAGTGAAGTGCTGCACGCTGACTTTACTGCGTGCAACGCGTATCAACGCGGCGTGCAGGCCGCTGCCGAATTGATGTGTCCCGCACTGTTCATCCTCGCCACATCCGACTCGATGACGCCAGCGCGCGCTGCGCAGCCGCTGATCGATGCGTGCAAGGATGCAACGGTCGTCACTCTGCCCGGGGCCGGCCATTCGTTAATGGCCGAAAATCCCGACGGTGTCCGCGAGGCGCTGCAGCGCTTCGCCGCGCGCGTTTTCGAGCGTACGGCCGCCTGACGCCGACGTGCTGTCTGCCTCGATCAACTGGGATACCTATTGGCTTTACCTGCTGACCGAAGCGGCTCTGTCGTTGTCGCCGGGTCCCGCTGTCATGCTTGTGATCGCCTATGGGCTGACGCACGGCGCGCGCCGCTCGCTGTTTGCCGCGCTCGGGGTGTTGATGGCCAACGCGCTCTACTTCGCGGTCTCGGCCACCGCGCTCGGAGCGGTGCTGATAGCGTCGAAACCGTTTTTCGTCACGATCAAATGGCTGGGCGCTCTCTATCTTGTCTACATTGGAGTTTCAGCGCTGCTGGGTCGCGCGTCGCCGATCACGGCGTCGAACACAACGGCACGCGATCGCTCCGCACGCTCGATTTTTCTCTCGGGCTTCACGCTGCAGCTCGCAAATCCGAAAACACTCATTTTCTTCGTTGCCATCCTGCCGCAGTTCGTAGATCCGCGTTTGCCGGTCGGTGCTCAGATGGCCTGGCTCGCTATCGGGTCGATCGTGCCGGAATTGCTGATCCTTGCCGGCTACGGTTACCTCGCATCGCGTGCGTCGCACCTTGCGGCAAATCCGCGGTATGCCGGCATGACCGACCGCTTCGCCGGCGCGCTTGTGCTTTGTGCCGCCGCGCTGGTGCTGACGGTTGCTCCGTCTTGAGCGGCGCGCGAAGAAGCGCTAGATTGAACCCATGAGCGAAACCCAGGCAACCCCGCAGCGCTTCGCGTCGTTTCGGGAGTTCTATCCGTTTTACTTATCCGAGCATCGAGACCGCAACTGCCGGCGCATGCACTTCGCCGGCTCGTCACTGGCGCTCGCCTTCGTCGTTGTTGCGATAGCGACGCGCAATCCGTGGTGGTTAATCGCCGCGCTGCTGTGCGGTTACGGCTTCGCGTGGATCGGCCACTTTGTATTCGAGAAGAACAAGCCGGCGTCGTTCAAGCAGCCGCTGTATAGCTTTATCGGCGACTGGGTGATGTACGCGAATATCTGGGCCGGCAAGATTCGTCTATAGCTCTGCTCGTGATCGCTGTTCACTTCTGATCCGCGAGCTCCTGCTGCGAGCGGAGCTTTCAGCCAGTCCGATTGAAACCAGCGCGTGCGCATCGCGCGTAAGCCGAGCGCATCGGTATTGATCAGACTATTGGCCGGATCAACCGCGAAATGCTCGAACAACGGCTTAAGCGTCATCGCATTCTCGTCGCATATCAGCATCCAGTCGTGTTCGCTGCGGCGGCCGGCACGAGTCACCGCCAGCCGCCTGACGTATCCCAGTTTCTCAAGCGCCTCGAGCAGAAAATCGGTTTCGTCGATCGACATGCGAATCTGCCGCGCGAGTTCGACCGGACGCACGGCCGGCGTCTTCGACTGCTTTGCCTGCAGCAATGCTTTTAGCAGCGCAACCGACGTCACGAACTGATTGCCCGCCAGCATCTCGTCGGCGAAACGCGTCGCGCGTAACCGCGGCAAGGTCGCTGTGATCGCTGCGCCGAACAGTACGACGTACCAGGACAAATAATATCCAGATCAAAAACAACGGCAGTGCCGCAAACGCACCATAGATCGAACCCGTCGTTCCTCGTGACACGAATTCCCCAAACGCGTGCTTGAAGATTTCCGCCAGAATGGCTGCGATGAACCCGCCGATCAGGGCATCGCGCCACGCGACCCTCCGGTTCGGGACGAACACAAAGAGCGCGGTATAGGCGAAGCCGCTGATGATCACCGGCGCATAGTCAAGCGCACCGCGAACCGATCGGGGCAAAGCGGCCACAGCCTCGCTTGACAACGACCACAAGTAGGAACTCGCCGTCAAACTGGCACCGATCAAGCACCGGGCCCAGCGTAAGGATCGCCCAATAGATCAGCACGCGCTGAGTCAGCGGCCGCAAGTTCTTGACGCGCCAGATGTCATTGATCACGCGATCGAATGTAACCATCATCGCAACCGCTGTCACCGCAAGAAATATCAGTCCGACTGCCGTCAGCCGCGTTGCCTTTAGCGCAAACTCGTTGATGTAACCGAGCACCGTGTCCGAGATTTCACCGGGCAACGTTTTGAGCACTGCGTTCTCGACAGCTCCGCGAAACTCGATGAACAACGGAAATGCGCTGAACAGCGCGAGCGCGACGGCGAACAGCGGAACGATCGTCAGTGTCGTGGTAAAGGTCAAGCTACCCGCAACCTGCGCCATTCTGACGTCGCGCGCGCGCCGCTGCGCAAAGATGGCAACATCGTGCGCCCGCTTGAGCCACGAATAACGGTCGAGCCAAGGGGCGAGGTTCAAGCGCATCGTGCGGCGATAATAGCGAGCGCACCGCACGCTTTGGTTTGAAAGCGAGAAGCACGCGCGACTGCAGTCTGAAAAAATCAACCGAGTGGACATTCTCGTTCTCTACTATTCGCGCACCGGCGCTACTCGGCTGCTGGCCGAAGCGATAGCGCAAGGCATCGATCAGATCGATGGAGCACACGCCCGGTTACGCACCGTTCCGGCGGTGTCGGCTGTCGTCGAGACCGCAATGCCGAGCGTGCCAGTTGGCGGCGCACCCTATGCCGAGCTGCGCGACCTCGAAGAGTGTGGCGGGCTTGCGCTCGGCTCGCCTACGCGCTTCGGCAACATGGCGGCGCCGCTGAAGCACTTCATCGACTCGACATCGGCGCAGTGGCTTTCGGGCGCTCTCGCTGGCAAGCCCGCTGCTGTCTTTACATCGACGACGTCCATGCACGGCGGACAGGAATCGACGCTGCTATCGATGATGTTGCCTCTGTTGCATCAGGGAATGCTGGTGCTGGGCATCCCGTATACCGAGTCTGATCTGATGACCACCGGCAGTGGCGGCACGCCCTATGGCGCGAGCCACGTCGCACCGCACGGGTCTACGGCTCGGCTCACCGATGAGGAGCGACGTTTGGCTGTAGCTCTCGGCAGGCGTCTGGCCACGGCCGCGATGCGTTTGGCAGCGCGCTGATGTTGCTCTCACGCTTGCGCGACATTGTCGGAGCGGCGCATGTGCTCACGGAGCCCGACGACACCTCCGCTTATTTGACAGACTGGCGCGGACGCTTCACTGGACGCGCTCAGGCGGTTGTGCTGCCCTCGAATACAAGCGAAGTGGCAGCGATCGTCGTCGCCTGCGCCGAGCATGCGCATGCCGATCGTTCCACAAGGCGGCAACACCGGACTCGCGGGCGGCGCTACGCCGGATACATCAGGCGATGCGATCGTGTTGTCATTGAAGCGCCTGAATCGCGTGCGCAATATCGATGCAATTAACGGCACGATCACTGTCGAGGCAGGATGCGTGCTGCAGGATGTGCAGCGCGCAGCCCAAGACGCGGGCCGGCTGTTCCCGCTGTCGCTCGCGGCTGAAGGCAGCGCGACGATTGGCGGCAACCTGAGCACGAATGCGGGCGGCACTCAGGTCCTGCGGTACGGCAACGCGCGCGAGCTCGCACTCGGGCTCGAAGTCGTACTGCCGTCGGGCGAGATATGGGGCGGCTTGCGCGCATTGCGCAAGGACAACACCGGCTACGACCTGCGCGATCTGTTCATCGGCGCTGAAGGCACGCTTGGGATCATTACCGCCGCATGCCTGAAAACGTTTCCGTTACCACGCTCGCAAGTCACGGCGCTTTTTGCGCTCGACTCAGTGGCCGCAGCGCTATCGCTGCTGCCGTTGGCGCAGTCGGCGGCCGGCCCTACATTGACCGCATTCGAATTGTTTTCCACCATCTGCGTGCAATTGGTGACGCGACATTTTCCGCAGCAGCGCTCACCCTTCGACCGCGCTCATCGGCAGTATGTGCTGCTGGAATTGAGCGATCATGAAGACGAGCAGCATGCGGCAGCGCTGTTGCAATCGCTCGCCGAACAGGCGTTGGAACAACGACTGATCGCCGACGCAGTCATCGCGCAATCCGCGGCGCAGGGCCGCGCCCTATGGATGTTGCGCGAATCGATCTCGGAAGCCCAGCAACGCGAGGGCAAGAACATCAAGCACGACATATCGGTGCCGATCTCATCGATCGCGCACTTCATCGACGAAACCGACGCACTGCTCGCTCAACGCTTTCCCGGCATCCGCATGGTGACGTTCGGTCACTTGGGCGACGGCAATTTGCACTACAACGTGATGCCGCCGGCGGGGAGTGACGAGGATTGGTTTTTCGAGCAGCAGTCGGCCATTTACGAATGCGTGCACGATCAAGTGACGCGCTTCTCGGGCTCGATCTCCGCCGAGCACGGCATTGGGCAGTTGAAACGTGAGGAAAACATGCGCTACAAATCGCCCGTCGAGATGAACTTGATGCGTGCGATAAAGCGCACGCTTGATCCGTTGAACATCATGAATCCGGGCAAGGTCGTCTAGTGGAAGGACGACTTGAGTCCCACCTTCGCGGGAGAATTCCTGCCGTTTTTCCGATCATCGCACTTTCATGTGTTCGTTACGATCCGAGTGGTTCGAACGCATCAGGAGATCTCTAATGCATTGCAATCTGAAAATGGCGATGGCGAGCGTCGCACTGACCCTAAGCGCGGTCACCGGCGCCACCGAGCTGCAGACCGGCGAGTTGCAGACGTACGGGCCGCTGAAGCAGCCGCGACCGGTACAGGGTGCGAAGCCGCTTCCAAATCCGGGTCTCGATGCCTTGCGCGGAGACGGCATCTATCTGATCTATGGTGCACGTGTTGCGAATCTGCGGGCGGCTGACAAACCCGGCGCGGAAAATCGCTACGCGCTGACCGAAACAACCAACGACGCAAAGACTGGCGCCGTTCACAGCAACATCGACGCCGGCAATTTTGTACTGAACGGCGAGCGCCGCGCCGTCGGCCGTCCCAACTTCGCGATTCCGGCGCCAGACGGCACGATTTACATGATCTTCTCCGGCCAGAATCCCCTGCGCGTCGCGGTCACGCTGCAGGCGTTCGACGTGGCCGGCCAGCACATGCAGCCCTTCCTCCGCACGCCCGATAACTATTTGAAGCAGGAAGCCGCCAAGGTGGGAAGCGCCGTTTTCCCGGCTGGATCGGTCGCCTACATGGTGGTCGCGCGCTTCATAGACGACGTGCTGATGTTGCCGGCGCGCGAATCGTTTACTGGCGCGAGCAGCACAAGCCAGTTCGTCGGCAATTTTTCGAAGCAGATTCCCTATTGCCTGGCGTACGAAGACCGTAAAGGTGCGAAGCCTTACGCGATGCTGTTCAGGCCCGGCGGCGCCAAGAAGGGGGGAGTCGACCTGTTTGCGGCAAAGACCGGCACTCTGTTCTGCGACCGTGACGGCGTCAAGGCACTCAGCGAAGGCGAGTGGGAGGAGCAAACGATCGCAGGCACGCGCGCGGTCGTGCTGTCGTTCCCGGCCAACGTTGATCCACTCGACACCGGTGTGACGAACGTCGAGCGCGAGTCCGCCAAGATCGCATTCATCGAGCCGAGCAAGGGCACGCCGGGCGTGCGTCCGGGCAAGTTGTATCAGGCCGGCGCAAAAATTTACGACTACCAGTATCGGTTTAACAAGACCGCGGCTGACGCGGTGCGTAACGCTTTGGCGATTCCTTAGTCGCAATTGCGACCCGAGATGACGTTGCAATCAAAACTTCTCTTCCTGCTGTCAGTGTTGGCGGCTAGCGTCATCAGCAACGGTGCGGCCGCACAGCAGATGCAGGTGCAGCGCTGCGAGGGCAAAGACGGCACCGTCACCTACTCAAATCGCGAATGTCCGGCCGGCACTAAGCCGGTGCGCAAGGTCGATACAACTCCTCAAGTCAGCGTGCCCGATCAGCAAGCCGCCAAAGATCGCGCCAAGAAAGACGTCGCTGCAGTCAAGCAGCTTGATAAGGATCAGAAAAAACAAGCAGACGAGGACAAACGCGCCGCCGAAAAGCGCGAGAAGGCCGAAGCAAAAGTGGCAGACCGGTGCGAGCGAGCGCGCCGCGACCTGGCGCGAGCGATCGAGGCGCGTAACAAGGTTGACACGCGCGCAGCGACGATCGAGCAAATGCAGAAAGCCAGCCAAGAAGTCAGCAGACTCGAAGCGGAATTGCCGAAGTCCTGCCCGACGTAAGCAAGGCGCTTCAGGCGACGGCCGTCGCCAACGTCGTCCGGTCTTTCACCGCTTCAAACGCGTACAGCAGTACGTCGGCACCGTAACGCTGCAGTGTGTCGGCGTCGCTTAGCGTCCGGCGCCACTGGCGCGCTCCACGCATGCCCTGAAACAATCCCAGCATGTGACGCACGACGTGGCGCGGAGCGACACCCGCGCGCGTCTGCTGTCTTAGGTATTCAGTCATCGTCAGCACGACGGCGTCCCGAGTCGTCATCGGTGCATCGTCGAAAAAAATTGAAGAATCAACTGCAGCGAGCAAGAATGGATCGTGATACGCGGCGCGGCCGAGCATCACGCCATCAACGGAGTCCAGATGTTTGCGCGCCAACGCCAGCGTCGTGATGCCACCATTCAAGATAAATTCCGCTGCCGGAAAATCCAGTTTCAGTCGCTGCACGCATGAGTAGTCGAGCGGCGGCACTTCGCGGTTTTCCTTTGGACTGAGACCTTTCAACCAGGCGCTGCGCGCATGCACGATGAACACGCGGCAGCCGGCACCGTGCAACGCACCGACAAAGTCGCGCACGAATCCATAATCGTCGCGTCGATCGATGCCGATCCGATGCTTTACCGTGATCGGAATCGACACCGCGTCCTGCATCGCTTTCACGCAATCGGCTACCAATGCCGGCTCGGCCATCAGGCACGCACCGAATGCGCCGCGCTGCACCCGCTCGGAAGGGCAGCCGCAGTTGAGATTGATTTCGTCATAGCCATAGCGCTCCCCGAGCTTCGCTGCGTGCGCCAGCTCGTCGGGCTCACTTCCGCCCAATTGCAATGCCACCGGATGCTCCGCAGCGTCAAACGCCAGATGCCGCGCCGCATCGCCATGCAACAGCGTGCCGGTGGTCAACATCTCGGTGTATAGCCGTGCATGGCGCGTCAGCTGTCGATGAAAATATCGGCAATGGCGGTCAGTCCATTCCATCATCGGTGCGATACACAGCCGGTGTGACCGGTTATTCATGGGTGCTGCTTTCTGGCCAAGGCGACTTATTGCGAGCTTAGCTGCGCTCGGCTGCCGATCGGTGGCGGTAACCAAGGCTATATTTGGGCCGATGCGTATCGTGTCCCTGCTCCCCAGCGCAACTGAAATTGTCTGTGCACTTGGCCTGCAAGACCAACTGGTCGGCGTGACTCACGAATGCGACTGGCCCGCCGAGGTGAAGCACGCTGCCGAGAGTTACTCGGACCTTGATTCCGCACGACGCCGCCAGTGCCGACATTGATACGCGGGTGCGCGAGCAGCTGCGCACTCAGCAGGCGCTGTACACGCTCGACCTGCCGTTGCTGGAGTCGCTGCGCCCCGATCTGATCGTGACCCAGGCGCTGTGCGACGTCTGCGCAGTGGCAGACGATGAGGTGAACGCTGCCGCCAGCACGCTGTCGACGCGGCCGCGAGTGATCAACCTCGCGCCGCGTTTATTGCACGACGTGCTGGACTGTCTTCGCCTGGTCGCTGACGCCGCCGGCGTCTCTACGCGTAGCGAGCGCGTGCTGGCATCTCTGCGGAGCTCGGGTAGACGAGGTTTCCGCGCGCAGCGCACTCCTTCAACGGCGCCCCCGTGTGGTATTGCTCGAGTGGCTCGACCCGCCGTTTTCGTGTGGTCATTGGTCGCCCCAGCTTGTAGATCTAGCCGGCGGTGCTGAAGTGCTCGGTCGCGCGGGCGAGAAATCCAGAACGTTGCGTTGGGCCGAAGTCGACGCCGCGGATCCCGACGTAATCATCGTCGCGTGCTGCGGCTTCGACTTGGCGCGAACGCAGCAAGATTTGCTCATGCTGGAAGCATCGCCGCAATGGCAGGCGTTGACCGCCGTGCGCAACGAACGGGTCCATGTCATCGACGGGTCGCAATACTTCAGCCGACCCGGGCCGCGATTGGTCGATAGCCTGGAGATCTTGGCGCATGCGCTGCACCCGGACATCCATCCGTTGCCTGCTCACCTTCCGCGCGCCGTCACTCTGCGAGAAATCCGGGACGCAGCGGTGCCGGCACGCCGTCGTGTGAAACAGCAGCGCGTGCTGTTGGCATGGAGTTCGGGCAAGGACAGCGCCTGGGCGCTGCATGTTTGTCGCGCGCGCGGCATCGAGGTCGTCGGCTTGCTCACGACGATGAACGAAGCGGCCGATCGCGTTGCGATGCATGCGGTGCGGCGCGAATTGCTGGAAGCGCAGGCCGAGGCCGCCGGATTGCCGCTTCACACGGTGGCTCTGCCATGGCCTTGCAGCAACGCAGACTACGAGCAGCGCATGGGATCGCTTCATCGAGCGTGCGGTGGCTGACGGCATCACACACGTTGCCTTTGGCGATCTGTTCTTGCAGGACATCCGCGACTATCGCGAGCGGCAGCTTGCGGGCACCGGCATCGAGCCGCTGTTTCCGCTGTGGTGCTCACCGCAGATACGCCGGGGCTGGCGCGGGCAATGATCGACTCGGGACTACGCGCCGCGCTGACGTGCGTCGATCCGCGGCAACTGCCAGTTTCCTACTGTGGCCGCACTTTTGATGCAACCTTGCTTGCAGACTTGCCGGACAGCGTGGACCCATGTGGCGAACGCGGCGAGTTCCACACGTTTGCATTCACCGGCCCGATGTTCAGCAAACAGATCGAGTTCGAGCTCGGAGAGATCGTCGAGCGCGACGGTTTTTGCTATGCCGACCTATGTGTGAGTTCGTCCCCACGGGAGAAGGTAGCCGATGCCCGCGTGCTCTCCGCGTAAGGCAAGCACTCGGTAAGTAGCGGCAAGAGTTTCATCGGTCAGAACCTCCGCCGGTCGTCCCGCGGCGGCAACCTGACCCTGGTCCAGCAATATCAGACGATCGCAAAAGCGGGCGGCCAGCGTGATTTCGTGCAGCACGACGATGATCGTTCGCCCTGCATCGGCACGCGCGCGCAGGATGTCCATCACCTGCAGCTGGTGATACGGATCGAGCTCGGCGACTGGCTCGTCAGCCAGTAATGCGGTGCCGTCCACCGCCAGCGCGCGCGCAAGCAGAGCGCGCGCGAGCTCGCCGCCCGACAATGTGTCGACGATGCGATGCCGCAGATGCAGAGTGTCGGTGTCGCTCAGCGCTGCCTCGATCGCCGCCGCTCCGAGCGCGTCTTGCGTTCCCCACACTTGCAAATGCGGCAGGCGGCCAAGCGCGACCAGCCGCTCGACGGTCAATGGCCAGGCGACCGGCCCGCGCTGCGCGAGATAGCCGAGTTGTCGCGACAATTGCTGCGGCCCGAGCTCGTGGCGCGTGCGACCGTCGTAGCGAACGATTCCGCGAGTGCACTCGCGCAGCCCGGCCAGCACTCGCAGCAAAGTGGACTTGCCTGCACCATTCGGGCCGACCACCCCCAGCAGCCTGCCAGGTTCTGCCGCTACGCTGACGTCATCGAGCAGCGTCGCGGCACCGACCACGACTGTGACACCGTCCGCCGTGATCCGCATCAGATCGCCTCGCGCCGCAATCGCATCACGAGCACCAGGAAGAACGGCGCGCCGATCAACGCCGTGACGACTCCGAGTTTCAGCTCGGGCCCGACGGCGATCAAGCGGATCGCAATATCAGCAGCCAGCACCAGCACCGCGCCGGCAAGCGCGCTCGCGACCAGCAAGCGGCTCGGCTGATGCGCAACGAACGGGCGCAGCAGATGCGGCGCGACCAATCCGACGAAGCCGACCGCGCCGGTCACGGCGACGCCGCTGCCGACGGCCAGCGCTGTCCCAAGCACCAGCATGAAGCGCAGTCTGGCAAGTCGCACGCCGAGACTTGCCGCGGTGTCTTCTCCCAGCGTCAGCGCATCGAGCGAGCGGCCGCTGGTTAGCAACAGCGCCCAGCCGACGATCATCAACGGCGCCGCCAGCTGCAGATGGCTCAGGCTGCGATCGGCAAGCGATCCCATCATCCAGAACACGATCTCGGTCACCGCGAATGGATTCGGCGCAAGATTCAGCGCGAGTGCGGTCGCAGCGCCGGCAAATCCGTTGATCGCGACGCCCGCAAGAATCAGCGTCAGCGTGCTGGCCTCGCGGCCGGCAAGTGCGTACAGCAACACCACTGCCACCAGCGCACCTGCGATGCCGGCAAGCGGCAACGCCAGCGGCGCCGCGAACGAAAGGCCGCTGTAAAACGCGACGACCGCGCCGAATGCGGCGCACGACGACACGCCGATGATGCCGGGCTCGGCCAACGGATTGCGCAGTAGTCCTTGTAACGCCGCGCCCGCCAGGCCGAGACTCGCACCGACCAGAATGGCGAGCACGGTGCGCGGCAAGCGCAGCTCGATCAGCACCAGCGTTCCGAGCGTCGATTCGCCGCGCATCCATTGCTGCGATCGCAGACACGACATCGAGCGGCGCGCGCCCGACGGCCAGTGACGCGCGGATAACACCAACACAGTCGATAGCAAGATGGTCAGCAGCAGCGCGGGAGCCGTGGGCATTGAAAGCGGCCGTGCCGCAGCCGCTGATGCGCGCGCGCTCATCGCGCTTCCTTATGCTGCGCCGGCAGGCGCTGCGCTGCTTGCTGTAAACGCTGAACGGCGTCGACCAGGCGCGGGCCCGGGCAGCTCCACCAGGCCGAAGGCACGCTGACCACCCGCTCGCCGTGATATCGGCGCTCCAGCGCAGGATGGCGCAACACTTGTACGCCAGCGCGGGCCCGCGACCATCGGCAGCATTCATGATCAGCAGATCGGGCTGCGCGAGCAGCATCACCTCGAGCGGCAACTCTCCGTAATTGTCGATGCGCCGCTCGACTGCGAGGTTGCGCAAGCCGGCTCGGTTGAACAATCGTTGACGAGCGAGCCCTTGCCCAATCGTGAAGCCGTTCGGCTGATAAACGGCCGCCATCGGTTGCGGGGATCCGCTCGCGATAGGCACGCCGCGCAAGCCCGCTTTGAATATCGGCAATCAACTGCGCCCCCTGGCTGGCGTTCCGAGTGCAGCGGCCACCACCGTCGATCTGTGCCAGCGCTTCGTCGACGTTGGTCGGCACGGCCAGTTCGAGTACCGGTATCCCGATCCGCTTCAGCAGCGCAACAGCAGTACGCGCCGTGTATGCACCGGCGATCACCAGATCGGGACCAAGTGGAACGATGTCTTCGGCCAGCCCGCGATTGATCGGCACTTGCTGCGCGAGCGCGATGACGTTCGACAACGCAGGATCGCGCGCTAGCCACGTGACCGATTTGACGGTGCCCGGATCCGCGAGCCGCAATATCAGCTCATCCGCGCACAGGTTCAGCGAAACGACGCGCTGTGGCGCTGCGCCTGCGCTGCATACAGCGCTCAGCAACAGCCCGATCGCGACTGCGCGACGAACGTTCATCTCGCTAGAAGCGCGCCTGCACGCCGGCATAAAAGGCGCGCCCGCTCGGGTCGATACGAAAACACTTCTTCGTAGTCCTGGTCGAGCAGATTCTCGACACGCGCGAGCAAATTGATGTTGCGCGTGATCGCGTACTGGCCGGCGATGCGCACCAGCGTGTAATCGCGCAAATTCACGCGCGCCGCTCGTGAAGCTTCGAAAATCGAGATCCTCCTGTCGCCCGTTGTGATCGACGGCCAGTGTCAGCGCGCCCAGCGCGCCCGGCAGCGAATACGTGATCGCAGCTGAAGCAACATGCCGCGGGCGGCGCACTTCGATCTGGCCGTCGGGCTGCTTTGAGTCAATATAGGTGTAAGCCACCCATACCGTCAGATTGGTGCTAGGAGCGTATTGCGCTTCGACCTCAACCCCGCGTCGCTTGCTCTTGCCAGTCAAGTTCACCACGCTGGAGCGAAACGTAGTCGCATCGAACGTGCCGCCGATCTCGTCCTCCAGGTCGGCATTGAAGTAAGTCAGCGACAGCCGACCTTCAGTGGCGATCAGGAAATCGGCGCCGACGTCGAAGCCGCGTGATTTTTCCGGCTTCAGTGCCGGATTCGGATCGAAGCTTCCCGGAATAAAACCGAATAGCTCGAAGAACGTCGGGTTCGCGATACCGGTACCGTAACTCGCGCGCAGCTTGATGCGCTGGTCGAGCGGCTGCGCCACGGTGATGCGATAGGTCGTCGCATCCTCGAACAGTTCGTGATGATCGCGCCGCACCGAGAGCGTCAGTGCCGTCTGCACCGGCAGGCGCACGCGATACTCGGCAGCGATCCCGGTCTTGTCGTTTTCACGAGTCTGATTTTGCGCGGACGCCGGCGTTGGTCCCTTGCTTTCGAATTGTTGCCGCTCGTGCTCTGCGGCCAACGTAAGCGCCTGCGGCACGTTCACACCGAATCGCCATGTGCCCTGGTAATCGAAGCGATCGCGCTTGCCTTCGAATCCGTTCGTGAAAACGCCATCCGCAAAAGTGTCTTCTTGAGTCTGCGTATGCGTGAACCCGAGCTGGTGCTCGAGTGCGCCCGTCGTCAGGCGGCCGCGCAGTCTTGCGTCGAACTGGTCACCCTCGCTGCGGCGATCACCGTCGATGATCAACCCGAATGTAGGGCCCGGAGGAAAACCAAAGTCCTGCGGATCGAACATGCTGCGGCTGTCGCGATAGCGCAGCGATGCGTCGAGCGCAGCAGTAGACGTCGGCGCCCACCCTGCGCGTGCATACAACGTCCCGTTGCGATATCCGTCATCTTCGGAACCAAAGCGCGAAACGTTCGTGCCATCCGTTCTCAACCCGGATGCCGACAGCGCGTAGTTCAGCGTCGGCAGTCGCGCCGCGTACTGCGGCCGAGCCATCGACCGAAGAAAACGATCCGGCTTCGATCGATGCTTCGGCTTGCATACCGGGAGCGCCGCGCTTGGTAAAGATGCTGATCACACCGCCGATTGCCTCCGAGCCGTACAACACACTTTGCGGACCGCGCAGAATTTCGATGCGATCGATCTGCGCTGAGAGCAAATGCGCAAAATCGACTTCGGATGTAAACGGATCGTTGATCTTGACGCCGTCGATCAGCACCACGGTGTGATTGGCTTCGGCGCCGCGAATGCGAACCTGCGTAGCGGTGCCGACGGGACCCTGACGACTGACGGCGATTCCTGGCACCGCGCGCAGCGCATCGGAGACGAGTCGGATCTGTCGCTGCTCCAGTTCCGCTCCGGTAAGAATGCTGACGGCCGAACCGGTCGCCGCCAGCGTGGCCTCGGTACGGCTTCCGCTGATGACAATCTCCTCCAGCGCCGTCACCGTCGATACTTGTTGGCCGTGCGCACCTCCTATGCAGCACGTTGTCAGGCAAATCACGAACGCACGCGGCACCACCGCGCCAAATACAACTTCATGATTGTTTTTCATCGCTCACCCGCGTCAAAACGCGTGACCGGATGAAAGATGAGGATGCAGCGATGGGCTGCACACCATCGCCCACCGCGACCGCGCTGTTGAAGCCGCCGCACAATGCGGTGGCTCGCCCGCCAGGCCGGTCTCCGGACTCGTCAACACAGCGCGTCTTGCTAGAAGAACTGGACACCGCGCTATCGGATCGCACCTTCCCGCGTCTGAAGACGCAGTGGCGTACTACGCGATCCGTCACTCTGACTTACCGTTGCGGGGGCAGTGCCGGCTTTGGCGTTTCCACTTCACCGGCTTCCCGTTTCACCCGAGGCTTGCGCCTGCGGGCACCTGACGCGTCGCGACTATAGCGCTATCGACGGCATCGTTCTTGCTGTTCAAGGTTGGCGCAACACAATCCCACTTTGGAGCAGAGATGACGAAATCGACGAACACGCAGAAACATTTGTACGACCTGTTGAAAGATTTCGACACCGCCATGCTGGTCACCCAATCAGCCGACGGCCACATGCACTCACGACCGATGGCTATCGCCGAACTGCGGCCCGACTCGGATGCCTACTTTGTGACCGGCATCGATTCGCCGAAGGTGGCCGAGATCAACGCGAACCCGAGTGTCACGTTGACGTTTCAAAGCTCGAATCAATACGCCTCTCTCAGTGGACATGCGACCATCACGCGCGACCGAGCGTTGATCGACCGGCTCTACAAGGAGGACTGGAAGATCTGGTTTCCGGGCGGCAAAACCGACCCATCGATTTCAATGCTGAAGTTCAGCGCGCAGCACGGCGAGTACTGGGACAACGCCGGAGCGCAGGGGCTGAAGTTCGTCTTCGAGGCGGCGAAGGCCTACGTCAAGGGCGAGAGTCCGAAAGAGGAAGACGAAAAGCAGCACGCGAAGGTCACTCTGTAGTCGGCCCTTTATGGCCGCGGCGAAACAGGCGCCCTGGAAGAGTGCCAACCCCAAGAAGAAAACCGCCCAGTCAAAGCACCTGTCGCCAACGGCCAAAGCATCGGCCAAGCGCGCGGCAAAAAAGGCCGGCCGGCCTTATCCGAACCTGGTCGACAACATGCGGGCTGCGAAGAAAGCGAAG
Source organism: uncultured beta proteobacterium (assembly GCA_963729165.1). GTDB lineage: Bacteria > Pseudomonadota > Gammaproteobacteria > Burkholderiales > Burkholderiaceae_F > JACCZX01. The sequence goes on along the minus strand of CAVSMM010000007.1, from coordinate 297,933 downwards.
GACTAGAACTAGACTGACCCGCGATTAGCGCGGCGCAGCTTCAGGTAAGTGGCAGCAGCGATCATGCCGAACACCGGATGAATCAGGGTCGGCACCATGCCACTGCGCGACATCGTCAGCCATGGAAACAGCAGTGGCGCGAACACGTAATAGTTGACCAGATAGATTCCGAAGCCGACAGCGACGCCGATCATCAAGCCAATCGCCAATTGGACTTGCGCACGAACCACGCGACGATCAAGCCGTAGATCGAGCGAGAGTCCGAAGTGCACGATCGTCGAAACGATGAACAGCAGCGCGTCGAACGTCGCCGGCGGCGGCAAGACACCGGGTCCCATCAGGATGGCGGCAGTCATGCGCATGTTGACCCAAACATTCTCGCCCTGCGCCCACGCAATCGCGGCCAGCAGCGCCAGATCGACCACACCGGCAATCAGCCCTGCGAAGAGCGCCACCTTGACATCGACGCCTTGCCAACGGCTGCGGTCCGTGCTCGTCAAGGTCGACATAGGCCATGTTTATACAACATCGAGTTTGTGCAACCCGCCGCAAGGCGCGATATCAATCATCACCTTTAGTCATTTCGCGCCGTTGGTGTTCTGTTAATTTGGCCCGTCCCGCCGACACCGGCAGCGGCCGACGCAGCGGCATAGGCGGGACTGCCCTTGGGCGGAATGGTCCAGAAATAAATCGATCTACCGCCCACCTCCAGCGTCTTTTCCGGCTTCCAATCTCCCATCGCAAACGCGTGCGAAACGATGCGCGTACCCGGCTTTAATTCCCGCAGCATTTTTGGCAGCAATTTGACGTTCAGAGCCGGCAACAGATACAGCGTTATCACGGTCGCGTCGGAAAAGTCGGCTTCAAACAAGTCCTCGTTGCGGAAGCGGACGCGGTCGCCGACACCTGATGCGTTGAGATTCTGCTGCGCCTCTGCAATACGCTCCGGATTGATTTCGATACCGGTGGCACGCGTCACGTTGTACTTCTGCGCAGCCGTGATCGGGATGCGACCATCGCCCGAGCCGAGGTCATACAGCACGTCTCCACGGCGCACATCCGCGACCTTCAACATCGCATCGACGACTTCGGGTGGCGTCGGGACATAGATCACATCGGGGGACCGAAGTTGCTTCGTCGGCGTGGGTGCCGCCGGCACCGCTTGTGTGGATTGCGCGCCGGCACTCGACCATGCCGCAATCAAAAACAGACTGGTTGCCAACCGTTGCAGCGCTTTAGCCGATTGCATTCCTGATTCCCCTCTCTTGGTTGATGGTCCGCATTCTTACGCGCGATCGCGCAGTTCCGTGACACCTTGATGCTCCGCGCAATGATCGCAGCAGAACATTCGTCCGTCCGTTTCAAGCCCGTGACCGACGATGCGCACGCCGCAGTGCTCGCAAGCAGGCGCCAACAGGTGGATCGCGCACTCGAAACTGTCGAAAGTGTAGGTCCGGCCGCTCTTTCTTAGTTCGAACGATTTGTCATAGTCATTGCCGCAAGCGTCGCACTTCGCCATTGCATTCTCCCGCTTAGCCGCCGTTACGGGCGCGCGTGCGAGCGGCTTTGCGCGCAGCCGCAGACCGCTTCGCAGCACCCTTCGTCTTCACCGCTTTACGAGCGGCGGCCGATCGCTCGGACGCTGTCCTCTCAGCTGCCGCCGCGTGAGCGTGCCGCGAGAGCGCTGTCTTCGAGGCCGCGGCTTGACCTTCGTGCTCGAGGGCGCGCCGCGCGGCTCGCGATCTTGCGGGTGAAACCTTGTCGTCGTGCGCTTGCCCCGCCTTGTAGGCGCTGGCTGCACTGCGTCGTGTTCGTTCGGACGTTGACCCTTTCGCGGGCGGCGGTAAATCGACGCCCGCCCTCCGCGCCTTTGACAGGCCGATAGCGATTGCCTGCTTGGCAGATCTCGCTCCGTGTTTGCCTTCACGAATGTGCTCGATCTCTTCGCGCACAAACTCACCCGCCTGCGTGCTCGCAGCCTTCCCTTCGCGTTTGTCTTTCTTCGCTCGTTCCAAAGTTGCTTTCTCCGGCATGTCGACCTCCATGAAGACGCACGTAACGGCCGCGTGAGCATCCGGCGTTCCCGATCGCCCTTGCATGGTCATTCCGGACTCAAAGCATTTCGTACCCAGCGATCTGCAATTCGTCGCATGCCTCTGGGCGCACTGGCCCGCGCGCCTCCTAGAGTCGCCGCTTCACCACGGAGAACATAATGAGAAACTACCCAATTGCGTTTGTCGCGGTCGCAGTGCTGGCCAGTTGTGCTCAGATGACGGCAGGCAGCTCGTCTGCTGAGCAGCAGTGCGTCAATTTCGCCCGTAACGAAGGCCTTCGTGTCGTTCGAGTCGACGGGGTCGACGCGGCGGGCGGCGGCCAAAACGTTCGGCTGAGGCTGGAAGACAAATTGGGTCGCGGCTTCAGTGCGACTTGTAGCTCAGCCTCGACGGGCGAGGCTCGCTGGGCTGCACCGCTGCCGGCGAACACCGTTCGCGGCTAAGGGCACCGCAGAGGAGGCGGCTTGGCCGCCTCTCTTCCAGAAGGCCGTTGCGCAACCAGCTCGTTCAAGACGAGCGCACTGACGACCAGCGCGCCGCCGATCAGTGTATGACGCGTAATCACTTCGCCCGCACCGGCCCACGCAAGTAGCGGTCCGAGAACAACTTCGAGAAGTGCCAACAACGCCACTTCGGTCGCCGATAAGTGCCGGGCTGCGATTACGAGCAGCGTGCAAGGAAGTCCGAGCTGAAAAAACCCGAGCAAAGCAAGCAACAGAACATCGCGCGGTTGCGCAATAAACGGCAGCGCAAACGGCAGCATTGCCAGCGCGGAAATCACACCACCGAGAAATACGGCAGGCACCAGGTCCACCGCGTTCCCGCGCTTCTTCAAGAATCACGACGTTGATCGCCGACGCGATCGGCGCGCCAAGCGCGATCAGCATTCCAAGGACGCTTGCGCTGGATTCGATGCGCAAGCTGCCCGCAAACATCGCGGCAATCCCTGCCATTGCGATGAATATCGCGATCCACGTACGCGGCGATATTGGGGTTCGCAGTACAGCACGCGCGAGCAGTGCGGTAACCAGCGGCGCCACCGCCAGCATGATCAGCGTGTTGGCCGTCGACGTCAGCGTCAACGCCAGCATGAACGAGACGAACATGGTCGCCCACATGCAACCCGACATCACTCCGGCCACGCCGGCACGCCGCAGCGCGCCGATAAAGTCATGCTGCAGCAGCAGATAGCCGCCGACAAAAACTGCGGCGAACAAGCTGCGCCAAAACGTAATCTCGAAGCGCCCGGCCGCTTGCAGCTCCGGCGACAGATGACGTGTCACGACGCCGGCGGTGCTCCACAACGCCGGCGCGATGATCATCAGGATGACCGCGCGGCGATGCGCTGAATTCGGCAAACTTGTCACGGGTTAATCCCCTCCCTCGCGGAGGGAGGGTTAGGGAGGGAGTCGTCGATACTGCCGTCCTTTAGCGGCATGACGCGCAGCGATGATGCCGCTACGCGGCCTCTCGCTGAGCGCGCTTGCGCTCGTGTTCCTTCAAGTGCCTTTTGCGAAGCCGGATGCTCTGCGGTGTGATTTCGACCAGCTCGTCATCGGCAATGAACTCGACCGCAGATTCGAGCGTCAACGCAATCGGCGTCACCAGATCGATGTGCTCGTCCTTGCCCGACGCGCGCACGTTGGTCAGCTTCTTTTCGCGCACGGGATTGACGACCAGATCGTTTTCGCGCGAGTTGATCCCGATGATCATGCCTTCATACAGCTTGTCACCGGGGCTGACGAACATGCGCCCGCGCTCCTGCAATTTCCACAATGCGTACGCGACCGCTTCGCCTTCGTCCTGACTGATCAACACACCGTTGCGGCGCTCGCCGACTTCTCCCGTGCGCACCGGACCGTAGTCGTCGAACACGTGGCTCATCAAACCCGTGCCGCGCGTCAGCGTCATGAATTCGCCCTGAAACCCGATCAGCCCCCGCGCCGGAATTCGATACTCGAGCCGCACCCGCCCTCTTCCGTCGGGCTGCATATCCTGCAGATCGCCCTTGCGGCGGCCGAGCTCTTCCATGATCGCGCCCTGGTTCTGCTCTTCGACATCGACGCTCAGCATTTCGAACGGCTCGAGCCGGCCGCCATTGACTTCCTTGAACAACACACGCGGCCGTCCCACCGCCATCTCGTAGCCTTCACGCCGCATGTTCTCGAGCAGGATCGTCAGATGCAGTTCGCCGCGGCCGGCGACTTCGAATATCTGTTCGTCATCGGTTTCGCGCATCCGCATCGCAACGTTTGACTTCAGTTCACGCTGCAGCCGCTCGCGCAACTGGCGGCTGGTCACATACTTGCCCTCGCGGCCCGCGAGCGGAGATGTATTGACCTGAAAGTTCATCATCAACGTCGGCTCGTCGACCCTCAGCAGAGGCAACGCGTCCGGAAAATCGACCGGCGTCAATGTGCAGCCGATGCCGATGTCGTCGATGCCGTTGACCAGCACGATGTCGCCGGCGATGGCTTCGTCGACCACCTGGCGCTCGAGCCCCTTGAACGTCAGCACCTGGTTGATGCGGCCTTTCGTGGTCGGCGCGTTCTGTGCACCCTCGGGGCCGTGCATCACGAGCACTTCCTCGCCGGCACGCAGTCGTCCGCGGCTGATGCGGCCGATGCCGATCTTGCCTACGTAACTGGAATAGTCGAGCGAACAGATCTGCAGCTGCAGCGGCTTGTCGGGATCGTCGTCGCGCACGCGCACGTGCGCCAGAATGGCGTCGAACAGCGGCTTCAGGTTGCCCTCGCGCACGTCGGGCGACGTTCCTGCGTAGCCATGCAGCGCCGACGCGTAAATGACGGGAAAATCCAAGCTGCTCCTCGGCAGCACCGAGTTTGTCGAACAGATCGAACGTGTGATTGACGACCCAATCGGGCCGCGCACCCGGCCGGTCGATCTTATTGACGACGACGATCGGCTTCAGCCCCTGCGCCAGCGCCTTGCGCGTGACGAACCGCGTCTGCGGCATCGGGCCTTCGACCGCGTCGACCAACAGCAGCACGCCGTCGACCATCGACAGCACGCGCTCGACTTCGCCGCCGAAATCCGCATGGCCCGGCGTGTCGACGATGTTGATGTGCGTGCCTTCGTAATCGACCGCGCAGTTCTTTGCAAGGATCGTGATGCCACGCTCGCGTTCGAGGTCGTTGCTGTCCATCACGCGCTCGGTCAGCTGCTGATTCTCGCGAAACGTGCCCGACTGCTGCAGCAGCTTGTCGACCAGCGTGGTCTTGCCGTGATCAACGTGCGCGATGATCGCGACGTTGCGAATGGGGCGTTTCATCAGAGGCTCTCGTTCTTTTCAGTTCTGCTCAGTTATTCGTAACTAACCGTTCCGGCTCGACGACACCCCACTCGCTGATGGTCGCCGTGCCGAGCAATTCATTCTCGCCGCCGTAGACGCGCACCCGGCTCCCGCGCGGCTCGGCGTCGAGCGCCAGACGCTGCCCTTGCCGAAATCGCGCGGCGTGAGCGTCGTCGAGCAGTACGGATCGCCAACGACGCCAGCAGCTCGTCCTCCGGCAGCAGCTTCGCGAGCCGCAACTCCGGCGCCAAGCTTTCGAGCGCAGCAAGCGTCACTGCATCCTCGACGCTCAGCCGACCCGCGCGCGTTCGACGCAACGCACTCAAATGCGCGCCGCAGCCAAGCGCGCGTCCAATGTCTTCTGCCAGCACTCGCACATACGTCCCCTTGCTGCAATCGACATCGACCACCACCTCATCTTCGCGACGCTCGAGCAACGCCAATCGATGCACCGAAATCTGCCGCGGCGCCCGCTCGACTTCGTTTCCGGCGCGCGCCAGCTTGTACAGCGGCTGTCCATCGTGCTTCAGCGCCGAGTGCATCGGCGGCACCTGCTCAATGGTGCCGACGAAGCGTGACAGCGTCATTTGCAGCTTCTCGTCCGACACGTCGACTTCACGTGTTGCGACCACTGTTCCATCGCCGTCGCCGGTAGTCGTCGTCACGCCGAGCTTGATCGTCGCTCGATACGACTTGTCCGCGTTCAGCAGATCGGCGGAAAACTTGGTCGCTTCACCGAACGTCAATGGCAGCAAGCCGGTCGCCATCGGATCGAGCGTGCCGGTATGTCCCGCCTTCGCCGCGTTCAACAGCCGCCGCGCGGTCTGCAGCGCGGCGTTCGAGGTCATGCCGCCCGGCTTGTCGAGCAGCAGCACGCCGTTTACTCGATTCGTCCCCGCGTGCGCGCCCGCCGGGGACGGAGCTTGGCGGCCCGACACTCACTCTGCGCGCTCTACATACCGATCGAATTCCTGTTCGCCTGCTCGATCAAGCGGTCGATCTCGATGCCGCGCGAGACCGACTCGTCGTGCACGAACGTCAGCCGCGGAATCGTGTGAATCGTCAGACGCTTGAACAGCAGCGAATGAAAATAGCCCGCCTTGTCGTTCAACACGCTGTTGCGCGGCTTCCACCGGCGCACCGATCGTCGTGAAGTAAACCTTCGCATGCGCGTAGTCGGCTGAGACTTCAACGCCCGTCAGCGTTACCAACCCGGCGCGCTCGACGGAGACCTCGCGCTGAATCATCTCCGCCACATCGCGCTGAATCTGATCGGCGATGCGCAGCCCACGGCCGGGTTTGGTTGCTGGTTTCATTCGATCACGCTCACGCTCGCTAAGAAAGCGTTCGCGCCACTTCCTGCATCTCGAATATCTCGAGCTGATCGCGCTCTTTGATGTCGTCGTAGCCCTTCAGACTCAAGCCGCACTCGAAGCCTGCCTTGACTTCGCGCACGTCGTCCTTGAAGCGCTTCAGCGAATCGAGCTCGCCGGTCCAGATCACGACGTTGTCGCGCAGCAGTCGCGCTTGTGCCGTTCTGCGTACCAGGCCGTCGAGCACCATGCAGCCCGCGACCGCGCCGACCTTCGGTACGCGGAAGATCTGGCGAATCTCGACCAGTCCGAGCACGTTCTCGCGATGCTCCGGCGCGAGCAGGCCCGACAGCGCATTCCTAACCTCATCGACCGCCTCGTAGATGATGTTGTAGTAGCGAACGTCGATGCCGTTGCTCTCCGCCAACTTGCGCGCCGACTGATCGGCGCGCACGTTAAAGCCGATGATGACCGCCTTCGATGCGATCGCGAGATTCACATCGCTTTCGGTAATGCCGCCGACCTGCGCCGTGCACGACTTGCACTTTCACTTCATCGGTCGAGAGTTTGACCAGCGCCTGGTTGAGCGCTTCCTGCGAGCCCTGAACGTCGGCCTTGATGATCAGCGGCAACACGCGAACCGCCACAGCACCTTCGGCGCCGGCCTCGAACATGCCTTCAAGTTTCGCGGCCTGCTGCTTGGCCAGCTTGGTATCGCGGAACTTGCCCTGGCGATACAGCGCGATCTCGCGCGCCTTGCGCTCGTCGCCCAGCACGATCAGTTCGTCGCCGGCGCCCGGTACGTCCGACAGGCCCTGAATCTCCACCGGAATCGACGGGCCCGCCTCGGTCACCGGCTTGCCGGTTTCGTCGAGCATCGCGCGCACGCGACCAAATGCCGAGCCTGCCAGCACGACGTCGCCACGCTTCAGTGTTCCGCTTTGCACCAGTACGGTGGCGACCGGACCGCGGCCTTTGTCGAGCTGCGATTCGATGACCAGTCCTTTTGCAGGACCGTTCTTGACTGCCTTTAGTTCGAGCACTTCGGCCTGCAGCAACACGTTCTCAAGCAACGTATCGATGCCTTCGCCGGTCTTTGCCGACACCGGAATGAACGGCGATTCGCCGCCGTACTCCTCGGGCACGACCTCGTTCGTCACGAGCTCCTGCTTGACCCGATCGGGATTCGCTTCGGGCTTGTCGATCTTGTTCAGCGCGACGACCAACGGAACATTGGCTGCCTTTGCATGCGCGATCGCTTCCTTGGTCTGCGGCATCACACCGTCGTCAGCAGCGACGACCAGGATCACGATGTCGGTCGCCTTCGCACCGCGAGCCCGCATCGCAGTAAACGCTTCGTGGCCCGGCGTATCGAGGAACGTGATGATGCCGCGCGGCGTCTCCACGTGATACGCGCCGATGTGCTGCGTGATGCCACCCGCCTCACCCGCGGCGACCTTGGTGCGACGGATGTAGTCGAGCAGCGATGTCTTGCCATGATCGACGTGGCCCATGATCGTGACAACCGGCGGGCGCGGCTCGAGTGGCGCTTCGCTCGGTACGACGACCGATTCAGACTCGGCAAGCAATGCTTCCGGATCGTCAAGCTTCGCCGCGTGCGCGGTATGGCCCATCTCACCGACGACGATGATCGCGGTGTCCTGATCGAGCACCTGATTGATCGTCACCATCTGGCCGAGCTTCATCAAGGTCTTGATGACCTCGGAGGCCTTCACCGACATCTTGTGCGCGAGTTCGGCGACCGTAATCGTTTCCGGCACCGCAACGTCGCGCACGACGGCCTCGACCGGCATCGGCGTTGCTGCAGCACCATTGGATTCCTCGTGCCGATCCTGCTTGCGATTACCGCGCGGACCGCGCCACCCACCCGCACCGCCCGACGTATCGCCACGCGTCTTCAGCAGACGCTTTTTCTGTTGCTCTTCCGACCAGCTCGACGCGAGCTTGCCGGACTTGATTTCCTTGACGCCCGGCTTCTTGTCGTCCTTCTTCGCGCCTGGCTTCGTCTCGGTCTTCGCTGCGGGTTTGTGCAACGTACCGACCGGCGCCGCTTCGGGCGGCTTCGCAACTTTCTTCGGCGCCGCCATCATCGACTTGATCGCCGCAACTTCGTCCTCAACCACGCGCTTGGCGCGCTGTTGCGCGTCGGCCGCCTGCTTTGCGACCAGCTCCGCTTCCTTTTGAGCGCGCTCGGCCTTCACCAACTCTTCGGTTGCCTCGGTCTGGCGTGCCTGCACCGCCTTTAGATCTTTTTGTTCTTTCTGCTGCGCATCGTTCAGGTCGCGCTGCGCACGATCGGCTTTCTCGCGCGCCGCCGCTGTCTGGCGCGTGATCAGCTCCGCCTGACGGCGAGCTTCTTCCTCGCGCTTCGCCAGTTCCGCTTCATCGATTACCGGCGCAGCGGGTGCGGCTTCCGGCGCCGCTTCAACCGCCGCGTCGGCTGCCGCTCCGTCACGCTTGACGAAGACGCGCTTCTTGCGCACTTCGACTTGAATCGTGCGCGCCTTGCCCGATGCATCGGCCTGCTTGATCTCGGTGGTCTGCTTGCGCGTCAGCGTGATCTTTTTCTTCTCGCCTCCGCCGCCGTGTGCCTTGCGCAACGATTCGAGCAGGCGCGACTTGTCGTCCTCGCTTAGCGCGTCGGACTCCGCCTTCTTCAATACTCCGGCCGCGCTCAATTGCTCGAGCAGCAACTGCGGCGGAACTCGAAGCTCCGTCGCAAACTGGGACACGGTAGTACTCGCCATAACTCTTATCCTTACCTTCCAGCGACTTCCTGCACCGGCTCGTGCGCTTGCTCCTGCACCTGCTCATCGGCAAACCAATGCGCGCGCGCCGCCATGATCAGCGTTTTCGCGCGCTCATCGTCGATGCCGGTCATCTCGGTCAACTCGTCGACTGCAAGTTCGGCCAGATCGTCGCGCGTGCGAATCGAGTTCTCCGCCAGCTTCGTCGATAGTGCAGTGTCCATGCCGTCGAGCTCGAGCAGATCCTTTTCGGCCTGCTCGACGCCTTCCTCACGCTTGATCGCCTCGGTCAGCAACGCGTTGCGCGCGCGCGTGCGAAGTTCTTCAACAGTTTCTTCGTCAAAGGCATCGATTTCGAGCAGTTCGTTGACTGGAACGTAGGCGATCTCTTCGAGGCTGCCGAAACCCTCGCCGATCAGAATGTTGGCGATCTCTTCGTCGACGTCGAGCTTCTCGACGAAAGTCGCGCGTACCGACGACTGTTCGCCTTCCTGCTTCGTCGACGATTCCTCGGCCGTCATGATGTTGATCTGCCAGCCCGTCAGCTCCGAAGCGAGCCGAACGTTCTGACCGCTGCGGCCGATCGCGATCGCCAGATTGTCTTCGTCGACCACCACGTCCATTGCATGCTTGTCCTCATCGACCAAAATCGACGAGACATTGGCCGGCGCGAGCGCACCGATCACAAACTGCGCGGGATCGTCGGACCACAACACGATATCGACGCGCTCACCTGCGAGCTCGTTAGTCACCGCCTGCACGCGTGAACCGCGCATGCCGACGCAGGTGCCGATCGGATCAATACGCCGGTCGTTGGTCCACACAGCAATCTTCGCCCGCACACCAGGATCACGCGCCGCCGATTTGATCACCAGCAGGCCCTGCTCGATCTCCGGAACTTCGAATTCGAACAGCTTCATCAGGAACTCGGGCGATGTGCGGGACAAGATCACCTGCGGTCCACGCGCGGTCCGATCGATCTTCTGCACGTACGCACGCATGCGATCGCCGATTCGCAGATTCTCCTTCGGGATCATGTCGCTGCGTGGCAGCCGTGCCTCGACCTTGCCGACTTCAATGATCGCGTCGCCCTTGTCCATGCGCTTGATCGCACCGCTGACAATCAAATCACCGCGCGCGAGAAAGTCGTTCAGCGTCTGCTCGCGCTCGGCGTCGCGAATCTTTTGCAGGATGACCTGCTTGGTGTCCTGCGCAAACCTGCGACCCAGATCCTGCCGCGGCAATTGCTCTTCGATGTGCTCTTCCAGCTCGATGTCGGCGATCTGCTCGCGTGCGTCGGACAGGATGATGTGATGGCCTGGCTCCTGCAGGCCTGCCTCGTCGGGAACGACCAGCCAGCGGCGAAACGCGTCGTACTCGCCTGTTTCGCGATCGACTGCCACGCGGATATCGACGTCTTCCTCGGCATACAGCTTCTTGGTCGCCGTTGCCAGCGCGAGCTCCAGCGCGCCGAACACGATGTCTTTCGGCACATTCTTTTCGCGCGCCAGCGCGTCGACCAACAACAAAATCTCGCGGCTCATCTCTGTTCGCTCCCCAAACTGCCTGCATTACCGATCTGCGTCGCGTCCGCACGCGATGCGTTCAACCGTGCCGGCCGAAAATCCAGCTCCGGCACCAACCGCGCCTTGTCGATGTCTTTCAAGGCGACCTCAATAATTCCAACCGCCGGTGCGCGCGTTCGTGCGCTTGTTCTCAAAACCGCGCCGCGGCGATGGCCCTTCGCTGGCGTTTCATCTGCGATCAACTCAACCTGCAACCGCTCCTCGCCCATACCACCCAGTACCTGCAGCACACGGCCACGCAATCGCTTGCGCCCCCCGGCTGCCGCCGACGGCGCATACAGCTGGAGGTTGATTTCTTTTCCGGCAAAGCGGGCGAAGTCGTCGGCCCCTCTTAACCGTCTGTCTAGGCCCGGCGACGAAATCTCGAGACGCTGGTAATCAACCTGCTCCACCGCAAACAGGTGCGTCAGCTGACGACTCACGCGTTCGCAGTCTTCCAAACCGACCCCATTTTCCGAATCCAGACTGACTCGCAACAACCCGGCACCCAACCGCTCGACGTCGACCAGCCGATAGCCCATCCCGACGACGGTGCGCTCCACTGTTCGATATAAATCGTTGGTCACTTCAGCCATCTGAACCCCTACACCACTGCGCTCAGCACAACAAATGCGGGCACGGAAATAAAAAATGGGCCGTAAAGCCCATTTCTTAGCCCATTTTTATTCTTACCAGGCCCGCTGCAGTCCTAGATACGCCTTACGACGCGGCCAAAATCAGCAGCCGCGCATTATATGGGGCAGAGGCGTCACTCAACAAGCTCGCTTCTGCGGATCCTGGCGAAGCAGCTTTAAAAGTTTCGCGGCGGTTTCCCACGCTTGAAACGCGCTGGTCTGCCGTTGTTCGGCAAGCCGTGACCAGCAGCGATGTAGGTCACGCTGCTCGTCAGTGGATCGGGCTGGCGCGGGGGCCGGTTTGCTGGCTGCGGTTTGCCGCGGCCCCGACCGGACCCCGGACCCTGGCCCGCGCCGGGCTGACCGCCGTTGCCCGGGCTAAATCCCTGCCCGAAATTCTGCGAAGGCTGCCGGCCCTGCGACCCAAACTGCCCGTCGCGGTTGCCCTGCTTCCGATTGCCGTCGCCACGACCGCGGCCACGTCCACGTCCGCCTTCGGACGAGCCCTGGCGCTGCCGGATCTCATCGATGCCAATACCGAGGTCATGCACCCATGCCTGCACCCACTCGGGGGCCAGCTCCTGAAAGCGACCTCGTGCCAGCGAACGCGGCAACTGGATCGAACCGTAGCGAATGCGAATCAATCGACTCACCGTCAGCCCGATCGCTTCGAAGATACGACGCACTTCGCGATTGCGCCCTTCGCTAATCGCCACTCGATACCAGCGATTCGCGCCGTCACCCCCTGCCTCATCCACGCGCGAAAATTTGGCGGGGCCGTCCTGCAGCTCGACGCCATCCAGCAATTTCTGTCGCTGCTCTTCGGTGACCTCGCCCAGTACTCTAACCGCATACTCGCGCTCGACTTCATAGCGCGGATGCATCAGGCGATTGGCCAATTCACCCGACGTGGTGAAGATCAACAGTCCTTCGGAATTCAAATCGAGCCGACCTACCGCGACCCAGCGTCCACCGGAAACTTTCGGTAGCTTTTCAAAGACGGTCGGTCGCGCGCCCGGATCTTCCTGCGTAACGATTTCACCGACGGGCTTGTGATAGAGCAACACGCGCGGTGCGCGGCCGGGCGCCTTCCGCGCCAGCGGCTTGCCGTTAATCCGCACCTGATCGCTTGCCAGGACACGCTGGCCGATATGGGCGGGTTCGCCGTTTACCGAGACGCGGCCCGCGATGATCATCTCTTCCATATCACGACGCGACCCAATGCCGGCGTCAGCCAACACCTTGTGTAGCTTGTCTGACTGCGCCAACTGCGTCTGTTTAGCCGCCTGGCGGCCACGTTCGAGAAGCTCCCGCGACAACGCAGATTCCGCCATCGCGGCCGGATTGATATCCTCACCGTCGCCTGCCAGAGGCGCCTGAGGCTCAACGGGAGCGGCGGGCCCTGCAGAGGCAGCAGCCGGAGCAACAGTTCGCTCGGCTCGCGGTCCGCGATCGCCTCGCTCACCCCCACGATCCCCGCCGCGTCCGCGCCGTCGCCGTCCGCGGGAACGCGGCGCGCGTCCATTTCCGCTGGCGGGCGTTTCGCTGCGATTTCCATCTACTTCATCTGCCTCTGCGGCACCATCAGGTTCAGCGACATTGCCGTTGATGACGTTGCCGTCGGCTTCCGCCACGTCACCGGAAATATCTGCTGCCATCGGCTCGTCGGGAATAGGTTCGTCGGGAGAAGTGAGGGTGCTCATCAGGAAATGGGAAGCGAAGAAGTTTGGGAATAGGTCAACTCGGTGGAAGACACCGATTCGGATATTGAACGCGCAGTCATCGGAGACGATGCATCTGCCGCATCGGAGAGTTGCAGTTCTAGTTCGGCTGCGGCGTCGCCGCCAGCGTCCTGCAATGACGGCAGCTCCGCAACCGAGCGCAGGCCAAGGTCATCCAGAAATTCTGCGGTCGTGCTGAACAAGGCAGGCCGGCCTGGCACCTCGCGATGACCGACGACTTCGATCCAGCCGCGTTCTTCAAGGGTCCTGATCACAGAGCTCGATACCGTTACGCCGCGCACATCCTCGATATCGCCCCGCGTGACCGGTTGGCGGTACGCAATGATCGCAAGCGTCTCTAAAACAGCGCGCGAATATTTCGGCGGACGCTCCGGATTCAAGCGATCGAGGTAATGGCGCATGGCGGGGGCGCTCTGAAAGCGCCATCCCGTCGAAATAGCGACGAGTTCAAGCCCGCGTCCCTGCCAATCGCTGCGCAACTGATCGAGCAGCATACGTACGCTGTCGGCGTTGAGCTCGTCGTTAAGCAAACGGCGCAGCTCGGGGACTGACAGCGGTTGCTCGGCAGTAAGAAGCGCCGCTTCAACCACGACCTTGGCCTCGGAAGTATTCATCAGCTTCGAAAGGAATTACCCCTCGCGTCGTCGACTGCAAGCTTGCGACGCACCGAAACGGTCGCTGAGCCGCACGCCTAAACAAATAAGGTGTTTGAAAATTCGGATTACGTACGCTTCGTGCGGCTGATTATTTCGGAAGCCGAGCGCGGAAGTCGAACGATCCGGCAACGCTGCCGGCCCCGAAGCACGCTGATCGCGCAGCTTTGGCCGACTCAACTTGGATGGTGAAGAAGTTTATCACGCATGCGCCGTTCCGCAAGAGTTTCCGCCTCAAGAAAAAACGATGGTCGACGTTAGAAGGAGCGCACTTGCCTTTGATTCGCACACTGTATACATTAACAGTATCTCATTTTTGGGAGATGACCCATGAGCGTGCGGCCAGTACCGGTTCCTGCAGTCGACCCCACCCCGCGTCAAACCGAGATTCTGGAGTTCATTCGGCAGACGCTCACTGAAAGCGGCGCCCCACCAACGCGCGATGAAATTTCTCAGGCATTCGGCTTTCGTTCATTGAATGCGGCCGAACAGCATCTTCAGGCATTACGCAAGAAAGGATTGATCGAGCTCGTGGCCGGCACCTCGCGCGGGATTCGGCTGAAAGACAGTGTTCGCGAGTTGATGCTGGCCGCACAGGACAGTGGGCTGCCGGTTATCGGCAAAGTTGCGGCAGGAAGTCCAATTCTTGCGCAGGAAAACGTAATGGCGACAGCGGCAGTCGATCCCGCTACCTTCAAACCCTACGCCGATTATCTGCTCGAAGTCCGCGGGATGAGTATGCGTGACGCCGGAATTCTCGACGGCGATTGGCTCGCGGTGCATCGCCAGCCTCAAGCGCGCTCCGGGCAAGTTGTCGTTGCTCGTATTGGCGATGACGTCACGGTCAAGCGTCTCAAGTTGCGTGGTGCACGCGCGGAGCTCATTGCCGAGAACCCGGATTACAAGCCGATCATTGTCGATCTGAAGCGCGAGGCGTTTGCGATTGAAGGCATCGCAGTCGGAGTCATTAGAGCCTCGTTGTAATCAGCCCCCGGCGGCCATCGTCTCGGTGGCGGGTATCAGTCTTGCACACCGTGCGACGTCAAACTATGCCTCGGCTCGATACGTAGCATGGAATTGCTGACGAAGCTCGAAATATTGGCCGATGCAGCCAAGTACGACGCGTCGTGTGCGTCGAGCGGAGCGAGTCGCCGCAGCTCGATCGGCGGCCGCGGCATCGGGTCCACTGAAGGCATGGGCATTTGCCACAGCTACACGCCCGACGGCCGCTGTGTGTCGCTGCTCAAGATCTTGTTGACGAACGCGTGTATTTACGACTGTGCGTACTGCATCAATCGGTTGTCGTCGAACGTTCAAAGGGCGCGCTTCACGGTCGATGAAGTCGTTCAGCTCACGCTCGATTTTTACGCTCGCAATTACATCGAGGGCTTGTTTTTAAGCTCCGGCATCATCAAAAGCCCGGATCACACGATGGGCGAGTTGGTTGAAGTTGCGCGGCGTCTGCGCGTCGAACACGACTTTCGTGGCTACATCCATTTAAAGACGATTCCGGATGCTGCGCCGGAGTTGCTGGCACAAGCGGGCCGGTATGCCGATCGGCTGTCAGTCAACGTCGAATTGCCCAAGACAGAAAGCTTGCAAAAACTGGCGCCGGAGAAAAACGAGCAAACGATCAAGCTCGCGATGGGCCGGCTTCGAACACACATCGATGAAACAAAGGATGCGCGCCGAGTGCGTCCTTCGACATCGCTTGCTAAACGTCCAGCGACACCGCCGTTCACGGCGACTGGTCAAAGCACTCAGTTGATCGTCGGCGCCGACGATGCCAACGATCGGCAGATCATCGATCTCGCCGCGCATTTATACGGCTCGTATCGACTCAGCCGCATCTACTACTCGGCATTCAGTCCCATTCCGGACCCCAGCAGGCGACTTCCTTTGTCCGCTCCGCCGCTGCAGCGCGAGAGCCGGCTTTACCAGACGGACTGGTTGTTGCGGCATTATGGTTTCAGTGTCGACGAGTTGCTGCCACGCGAAAGCCCGCACCTCGCAATGGACGTCGATCCAAAACTTGCCTGGGCGTTTGCGCATCCTGAATTTTTCCCCGTCGACGTCAATCGCGCACCACGCGAAGCGCTGCTTCGTGTTCCAGGATTTGGGCGCCGAACCGTCGATCGCGTCGTTCGCGCGCGGCGATTTCGGTCCATTCGCACTGATGATTTGAAACGTCTCGGTGTCCCGGCCGCGAAGGCGACGCCATTCATCGTGCTTGCGGACTGTCGTCCCCGCGGCGACGCCGTCGCATTGATGAGGCGTACGACCTCCATGCATGGCTTGGCCAAGACGTCGCAACTTGAGCTGCAGGTTTAGTCATGCAACTGCAGCTGGCGAGCGAGATCGACTTCGACGGTTGGCGCCGGCAAGCCCGCTCGCTTGCCGCTCGCGCAATTCCTGCGGACGATGTGCACTGGCGCATCAACGGCACAACATCTCTGCTCGACGACCCTGTCGACATCGACACCGCAGCGGCCGCAAGCGCTGCGCGGAATGAAATCAGGGTGCCGCGCAGAATTTATCGAATTGGCACGAAAGGTCGTGTTGCATCGCAGCCCTGATCGCTTTGCAGCGTTATATCGAGTGGTGCTGCGGCTTCGGAATGAGCCTCAGCTGATGCAGATCGATGTGGATCCGGATGTGATGCGGCTCAGAGTCCTCGAGCGCCAAGTGCGCCACGACGAACACCGTATGCATGCGTATGTGCGCTTTCGCAAAATCGAAGACGAAGGTGGCGCGCAGTTCGTTGCGTGGTACGAGCCCGAGCATCACATTGTCGAAGCTACCGCGGGGTTTTTCGCGCGCCGCTTCGCCGGCCAGCGCTGGGCGATTCTGACGCCCGAGCGGTCGGCCATCTGGGACGGAACTCAACTGACCTTCGCCGATGGTGTTTCGCGCGCCGAAGCGCCGAACGATGATGCCCTTGAAGAATTGTGGCGCGCGTATTACGCGTCAACTTTCAATCCATCGCGAGTCAACGTGAAGGTCACGCGGGGACATATGCCAAGAAAATTCTGGGCGAATCTGCCCGAAGCACAGCTGATCGAGCCACTCGCTGCCGCAGCAACGAAGCGCGCAGGCCAGATGATCGCCAGCGGAGGCGGCCGCACCTCGCAGAGGCCGTGTGCCCCCTGTGCGCCCGCCGGTTTCTTTACCGAGCGTCAACTCGGGTGCCGGTGAAGAGCAACGCAAGTTGCTCGATCAGTGTCGTAACTGCCCGCTGTGGAAGTACGCGACACAGGCAGTGCCTGGAGAGGGGCCGATGTCAGCGCGCCTGATGCTGGTTGGTGAGCAGCCGGGCGATCAGGAAGATCTCGCCGGTCGTCCCTTCGTGGGCCCGGCCGGCCAATTGCTCGACCGCGCGCTGTCAGCAGCGGGCATCGACCGCGGCGAGGTTTACGTCACCAATGCGGTCAAGCATTTCAAGTACGAGCTGCGTGGCAAGCGCCGCCTGCACAAGAAGCCGGCGGAACTTGAAATTGCCGCCTGCCACGTGTGGTACGAAAGCGAAGTGGCTACGGTGCAGCCGGCTCTGATCGTGGCGCTGGGTGCCACCGCAGTGCGCGCCGTGCTCGGACGCGCACTGCCGATCCTTGCCAACCGCGGAACGCTGATTGAGCCGCAAAACGAGCTTCCGCCGTCGACTCGCGTGCTCGTGACCGTGCATCCGTCGTATTTACTGCGCGTGCTTCCGGAGACGCGCGACGCCGAGTACGGCAAATTTGTCGAAGACCTGAAAATCGCATCGAAGTACATCCGCAGTTTGCGCAGCTAGGACGTTCGCTCAGCTGCGCCGATCGCGCGGTGATGAAAGCGCAGGTGATCATCGACGAACGTCGCGATGAAGTAATAGCCGTGGTCATAGCCTTCGTGATATCGCAGCGTTAGTGGCTGATCTACTTTCCGACACGCCGCCTCGAACGTGGCGGGATACAGTTGTTCGCTCAAGAATGGATCAGCCAGCCCCTGATCGATCAGCACTCCATGCGGAAACGGCGGCGCCGGTCTGCCGACTCATCAGTGCGCTCGCATCGTGCTGCTCCCAGCGACCGACGTCTTCACCGAGATAGCCGCTGAATGCTTTCTTGCCCCAAGGCGCCTGCATTGGAGCGGCAATCGGCGCAAACGCCGAGACCGACGCGAAGCGGTCCGGTGCCGCAACGCAAGCGTCAACGCACCGTGACCGCCCATCGAATGCCCGAAGATACCGATGCGCGACGCATCGATCGAAAACCTCTCGACCACGAGCGGCAAGCAGCTCGCGCATCAGATAACTCTCCATGCGCCAGTGGCTTGGCCCAAGGCTCGCGCGTCGCGTCCAGATAGAAACTGGCGCCGACGCCGAAGTCCCACGCATCGGCCTCACCCGGTATTCCTGCGCCGCGCGGGCTTGTATCCGGCACCAGCAGCGCGATGCCGAGTTGCGCCGGCCATTCGCTGCGCACCTGCCTTTATCGTGAATGTTTCCTCGGTGCACGTCAGACCCGGCGAGAAACATCAGCATCGGCAATCCCGCGCTCGACGCGCGCGGCGGCATGAACAGCGCAAACCGCATCGGCAATCCAATCTCCGTCGACGAGTGCCGATAGAACAGCTGGCGGCCGCCAAAGCAGCCGTGCTCGCTGAGCAGTTCAAGCTGCGGCACCTCAGAATTTCGCAGCTAAAACTCAACAACGCTGCGAATCGATTCGCCGCGTTTCATCAGATCGAATCCTTCGTTGATCCGATCGAGCGGCAGATGATGCGTGATCAGATCGTCGATGTTCAGCTTGCCTTCCATGTACCAGTCGACGATGCGCGGCACATCGGTGCGCCCGCGCGCACCGCCGAACGCGGTGCCTTTCCATACGCGCCCGGTCACCAGCTGAAACGGTCGCGTGCTGATCTCCTGGCCCGCAGCAGCCACGCCGATGATGATGCTTTGGCCCCACCCCTTGTGGCAGCACTCGAGCGCCTGCCGCATCGTCGTGACGTTGCCGATGCATTCGAAGCTGTAGTCTGCGCCGCCGTCGGTCAATTGCACGATCGCGTCGACGACGTTTTCCACTTTCTTCGGATCGATGAAGTGCGTCATGCCGAACTTTCGGCCAAGTGCTTTCGCGCGCAGGATTCGGATCGATTCCGATGATGCGGTCGGCACCGACCATCTTCGCGCCCTGAATGACGTTCAAGCCAATGCCGCCGAGCCCGAACACGACGACATTGGCTCCCGCCTCGACTTTTGCCGTGAAAAGCACCGCACCGACGCCGGTCGTGACCCCGCACCCGATGTAGCAGACCTTATCGAACGGCGCGTCCTCGCGAATCTTCGCGAGTGCTATCGCAGGCACCACGGTGTGATTCGCAAAGGTCGACGTTCCCATGTAGTGCAGGATCGGCTTGCCGCCGATTGAAAACCGCGACGTGCCGTCGGGCATCAAACCGCGTCCCTGTGTCGCGCGAATCGCCTGGCACAGATTGGTCTTGCGCGACAGACAGAATTTGCACTGACGACACTCGGGCGTGTACAGCGGAATGACGTGATCACCCGGCTTCAGCGTCGTTACGCCGGCGCCCACTTCAAGTACCACGCCTGCCCCTTCGTGCCCGAGTATTGAAGGAAAAATTCCCTCCGGGTCAGCACCCGACAGCGTGTAGTAGTCGGTATGGCAAATACCGGTCGCCTTGACCTCCACCAGGACCTCTGCAGCGCGCGGCGGATCGAGGTCCACCGTCTCGATGCGTCAGGGGCTCACCGGCCTTCCACGCAACCGCCGCTCTCGTTTTCATCGATCTCCTTGACCTTCAATGTTGCGACAAACGCGCGCGTCAGTGGCGCGCCCGGCGCCACGATCGCATTGAGGTCTGCGACAGTATCAAGATCGTGCCAACTCGGCAGGCTCAACATCCGCAGCCCCGCCTCCCCCGCACGTTCGCGCGTTTGCTGCGCGACGAGACTGGTGCTCCAGGCGATACGCTCGAACAAAGTGGGACACATCGCATTCAGGCCGACCAAGTAGTAGCCGCCGTCGGCGGCAGGGCCAAGCACGACGTCCGCCGTACTGCGAAGCGCTGCGAATGCGCGCGTGATCAGCTCTGCCGGCAAATCGGGACTGTCGCTGCCAATCAGAACCACCGGACTGTAATTTTTCAACAATGGAGCGAGCGTGCTGGTGATGCGATCGCCCAATGTGATGCCGCGCTGCGGAATCAGCGCAAACGAAGAGGCTGTCTGCTCGAAGTAGCGCCGGCCATCAAAAGTCGGCGGTGCGTAGCTCACTACGTGCGTTACATCCTCGATCGATGCCGCCAATGCGAGCGTGTCGGCCAATGCGCATCGATACAGCTCGGTTGCGACTTCCACACCGAGTGCCGCGGCAATCCGCGTCTTCACCTTGCCATCCTGCGGCTGCTTGCACATCACCGCCAGGCAAGGGCCCATCTGCGCTACTGAGCTCGCCGGCTTGATCTCGCGCATCAACAGGCCCGTTGTCGACACCCGCAGCTCGATCTCCGCCGGTTGTGATACGGGAACATAGCTCGCAGACCCATATTCCGCATCGAGCAGTGGCGACAGAAATGCATAGCGCCGACGCAGATCGAACAGATCAAGCGGTTTATCGCGCGACAGTGCGAATACGGTGCGCGGCGCCGAGCGTTCGTTGTCGATCGAGCGGTAGCGCCCGGCGATGCGATCGAGCTCATACGCCGTGTGCAGCCCGACAACGTTGGCAATCGGTTTCCACTTGAGGATCTGTGCGTCGACGTAGACCTCATCGCCTGCAAGTTCGAACTTCACTTCGCGCAGATCCGGATACCGCACGGTTGCCGAGAACTTCTGCGGTCCGGTCGGCTGTACGAGCAACGTTGCGGCAACATCCTCGCGCGCGAGTGCCGTATAGCCGTGCGTGCCGATTGCGATCGTTGCTGCAAGTGCGCCGATCGCGAGCAGCAGCAAGCCGAATATCGTTCGCGAAACGAATCGAAGCGGACGCAGCCGAAGCAGCGCACCGATGCCTGACAACAAGAGCAGCGCGCCGAGCAGTGCAAAAAAAATCCCGGCCAGACCAAACGGGGACGCCCAAAGTTGTGTCAGTGCCATAAGGTCCGTTGGAAGCTGGAATGATCTTTGCGTGCTACACGAGTTACAGGCACTTGCCGTTTGTCAGATTTGCTGGCAATGCCGGTTAGGTGTGGCAAACTTTCTGTCGCTGTACTTTACTTTTACCGGGAGAGAGACACATGAATTTCATCATTTGGTTGGTTGTCGGCGGTTTGATCGGCTGGGTAGCAAGCATGATTATGCGCACCGATGGGCAGCAAGGCATCTTCCTCAATATCATCGTCGGTATCGTCGGCGCAATGCTCGGCGGCTGGCTGATCTCTCCGCTGGTGGGCGTCCCCACGATTAATCAGGGGTCGCTAAGCGTAGGCGCATTGGTCGTTTCATTGCTCGGTGCCGTCATTCTGCTGGCGATCGTCAATCTGTTTCGCCGCGGTACAGCGCGCTAAGAGCGTGTAAGGTATGAAGGGCGGGCATATGCCCGCCCTTTTCTATTGTGCAGTGACTTTTTGTTCTGTCTGCGGTCACACCACCACCTCGCGCATCCCGCCCGGCGACAACCGTTTGCGTGACTGCTGCGACCGATGCGGTGCTGTGCACTACATCAATCCGCGGCCGGTGGTTGGCACCATCCCGATCTGGCGCGATCAGGTTCTGCTATGCAAGCGCGCGATCGAACCGCGCGTTGGCAAATGGACGTTGCCTGCCGGCTTTATGGAGACGAATGAAACCACGGCCGATGGAGCGCTACGCGAGACGCTGGAGGAAGCAGGCGCTCGGGTGCGACTCGGACCCCTGTTTTCGATGATCGATGTGCCACACGTGCAGCAGGTTCACATTTTCTTTCGCGCCGAACTGCTGGACACGCGTTTCGCGGTCGGCACCGAGAGCCTTGAGGTAAGACTGTTTACAGAGAGCGAAATTCCATGGGAGGAAATCGCTTTTCGAACTGTGTCGACCACGCTGGAGCTTTACTTTGCGGACCGAGCACGCGGTGACTTTGGTGTTCACACACATGCGATTGCGGCAGCGCCCGCTGCTCGCGTAATGCGCGCATGATTCCGTGGCTTGCGCCCGGCCAGCCGTTTCCGCCCGTCTCGACTGCGCTTCAAACTCCGAACGGATTGCTCGCGGCGAGCGCCGAGTTAACTGCAGATCGCCTGCTCGCTGCGTATCCGCAGGGAATTTTCCCCTGGTATTCGGACGAAGAGCCGGTTTTGTGGTGGTCGCCGGATCCGCGGATGGTGCTGTTTACCGACGAGTTCAAGGTCTCGCGCAGCTTTTCAAAAACTCTGCGCAAGGCAGTACACGACACGTCACTCGAGCTTCGTGTGGATGCGGACTTTGACGCCGTCATTCAGGCATGCGCAGAACCCCGCGGCGACGATGCGGGCACATGGATTACCGACAGCGTTGTCGACGCTTACATGGAATTGCATCGCCGCGGACTGGCGCACTCGGTCGAGGCGTGGGTCGGAGGCCAGCTCGCCGGAGGCTTATACGGCGTGGCGCTCGGGCGAATGTTCTACGGCGAATCCATGTTCTCGCGCATGCCCGACGCATCCAAGATTGCGCTTGCCCTGCTCGTGCGCGTGATGCGGAACGAGCGGGTGCGAGTGATAGACTGCCAACAGAAGACACGACACCTCGCGTCGCTTGGGGCACGCGAGATTTCGCGCCGGGAGTTTGTGACGCATTTGAATGCATCCATCCGAGCCGCGCCGATAAACTGGGCGGCGTACGCAAAGCGGTCATTGAGTGCTCTGCTGATTGACTTCTGAAGCGACTCTGAAAGCGACTTCGATCTCTACCGACTGACGTGGCTAATCTCAAGGAGCTGCCCTTTTCGGCGTTGCAGTTTTACGCAACCGCGCCGTATCCGTGCAGCTATCTCGAACATCGCCAGGCACGCTCGCAGGTCGCCACACCGGCGCATCTGATCAACGCCGATGTCTATAGCGAGCTGGTCAAGATGGGGTTTCGCCGCAGCGGTATCTTTACCTATCGTCCGTACTGTGATGGTTGTCGCGCATGCGTACCCGTGCGCGTGCCGGTCGAAGAGTTCGAAGCCAATCGTACGCAGCGCCGTGCATGGCTGCGGCATCGGGCGCTGACCTCGCGCGTCGCGTCTCTGGCGTTCGATCACGAACATTACGATCTATATCTGCGCTATCAATCGACGCGTCACGCCGGCGGCGGCATGGACAACGACAGCCGCGAGCAGTATTCGCAATTTCTGTTGCAGAGCAAGGTCAACACGCGGCTTGTCGAGTTTCGCGATCCATCGCCGCCCGGCGTCGACGGTGTCGGAACGCTGCGCATGATTTCGATCATCGATGTATTGAACGACGGGCTGTCGTCGGTCTATACCTTTTTCGATCCGGACGAACTCACTACGAGCTACGGCACCTACAACATTCTGTGGCAGATCGAGCAGGCCAAGGCGCTGTCGCTGCCTTACCTGTATCTCGGCTACTGGATCTCGGACAGCCCGAAGATGGCCTACAAGGCAACGTTCCGACCGGTTGAAATGCTGAAAGGCGGCCGGTGGGAACGGCAGAGCGGCGCCGACGCTGCGTAGTGAACCGCCTCGTAGAATTGGCGCGTGCTTTATAAACTTGCGCGCCCGCTTCTTTTCTCGCTGGATGCCGAAGCTGCGCACGATCTGACCTTGAGCGCGTTGCAACGCGGCCACGATCTCGGTATCGCTGGCTGGGCCGCAGCGCGCGTTGATCCGCTGCCCGTCAGCGTGATGGGCCTTCGCTTCGCAAATCCGGTCGGATTGGCTGCCGGCCTCGACAAAACGGCCGCGCATATCGACGCGCTTGGAAACTTCGGGTTTGGATTTATCGAAGTGGGAACCGTCACCCCGCGGCCGCAGCCCGGCAATGCGAAGCCGCGCATGTTTCGCCTGGCACGCTCACAGGCGTTGATTAACCGGATGGGATTTAACAACGAAGGCGCCGATCAATTCGTCGCCAATGTGCATCGGCAGCGCAAGTTTCGCGATCGAGGCGGCATCGTCGGCCTGAACATCGGCAAGAACGCAGACACACCGATCGAACATGCGCTGGAAGACTATCGCACGTGCCTGCGGCGTGTTTACGACGACGCCGACTACGTTGCGGTCAACGTTTCGTCGCCGAATACTAAAGAGCTGCGTTCGTTGCAAAGCGCGCGCCAACTGGACGGACTACTGACGGGCCTGACCGAAGAGCGCATGCGCCTCGAAGACCGGCACGGTAAGCGCGTACCGATCGCGGTGAAGATCGCTCCTGACATGGCCGATTCGTGGCTGCCTCAGATCGGCGATCAACTGGTCGAGCATCAAATGGATGCTGTGATTGCCACCAACACGACGATCGAGCGCGGCAAGGTGAGCGGCGTCAAGCACGCCGACGAAGCAGGCGGCCTTTCAGGCCGGCCGCTGACTGAGCGTGCGACGCAGGTCGTCCACGTGTTGGCACGTCATCTGCAGGGAGCGCTGCCGATCATCGGGGTGGGTGGAATCATGAGCGGCTCCGACGCAGTGGAAAAAATTCAGGCGGGTGCGTCGCTGGTGCAGCTCTATACAGGGTTCATCTATTCAGGACCGGACTTGGTGGCGGAATGCGTCGAGGCGATCCGCCGCAGCGAATGCGTTGCTTCATCGCCGCCTGGCCCGACGAGTCGACGCGCATAGCGTTGTCGTCCGTATTGGACAGCGTGCGTAACCGCGTTGCGCATCGGCGCGTATCGCGCATCGAGGATCTGCATCTGACGCTTGCTTTCATCGGCGATCTCGCCGACAACGTAGCGTTCGATTTATCCGACGCGATCGAACGCTTGCGCTTCGGACCCGTCGCGTGGCAACTCGACACGATTGGATTTTTCGAGGATGCAGGCGTTGTCTGGATCGGCACTGCAGGTCAAACAACCAAGCCGCTGGCTACCCTCGCTGCCCGAGTCCGCGCACTGCTCGACCGCATGGCGGTCGACTACGATCACCGGCCGCTGGCTCCGCATGTAACGCTGCTGCGCGGAGTCGAAAATTTTGTCGCTGAGAAGGTGGCGCCAATTCATTGGCGCATTGATTCAATGGCGCTGTATCGCTCAGCCCCAGCACGTCAGACATCGCGATACATACGGGTCGCTCGCTAGACAGCGACTTCCCTCTTTTCGTATCGTGATATAAAACGTGCAAATGTCGCGACGCACAATGCTTGCCGCTCCGTCCCGCGCTTTGCAGCCTGATGTTGCGAAGCCGGTGGCCGTGCGAGAGCCCACCGCGATTCAGGTCATTGAGCGGATGATGGCGCTGCTTGATGCGCTGTCTGCGCACTCCGATCCGGTCAGCCTGAAACATCTCGCGGGCGCCACCGGGCTGCACCCCTCGACCGCGCACCGCATCTTGAATGACCTGGTCGTCGGCCGTTACGTGGATCGCGCCGAGACACCGGGGTCATATCGCCTCGGCATGCGGCTGCTCGAGCTGGGCAACCTGGTCAAGGCTCGCCTCTCGGTACGCGAGGCGGCTCTCGAGCCGATGCGCGAGCTGCACAAGCGCACCGGGCAGACGGTGAACTTGTCTGTGCGCCAGGGCGACGAAATCGTATACGTCGATCGCTCGTACAGCGAGCGCTCGGGCATGCAGGTCGTGCGTGCGATCGGGGGACGCGCCCCACTGCATCTGACGTCGAGCGGAAAACTCTTCCTTGCACTGGACGACCCGCGATTGATTCGCGCCTATGCAACACGCACCGGGCTCGCGGGACACACGCGCAACAGCCTTACGGACGTGGGCAAGCTCGAGCGCGAGTTGTCAATGGTGCGCACGCGGGGATATGCACGCGATAACGAAGAGCTCGAAGTGGGAGTGCGGTGCATCGCCGCTGGCATACGCGATGACTCGGGCCGACTGGTTGCGGGACTATCGGTGTCGGCGCCGTCGGAGCGAATGCAGGATGACTGGATTGCCGATCTGTTGCAAACAGCCGGCAGAATTTCAGCAGGACTCGGTTTTGTTAATGCAGCCGGCGAGGCAACGCGCGCTTAGATGAACGTTGCGCGCAGGCGCGCTACATCGTGCGGCGTGATGGGCTCGCAGCAGCGGCCGGCGTGGACACCTTCGACGGCGCGGGGGACTCGAGAAAATCCCGGATGCGTTCGGCGTCGCCGAGCCGCGAATATTTTCCGACCGAATCGAGCAGCACCATCACGACGCGTTTGCCTTCAATCACGGCCTGCATCACCAGACACCGACCCGCCGCAGAAATGTAGCCGGTCTTTTGCAAGCCGATCTCCCATTCGGGGTTGTCGGTCAGGCGGTTGGTGTTGCGATAGTTGACGGTGCGCTTGCCAACCGCGAGTGCGAGTTCGCCGCTCACCGAGTACTGACGAATGACGTCGTGTTCGTAAGCGGCCTTGACCAGGCGCACCAGATCGTTGGCGCTCGACCGATTTTCCGCAGACAAACCGGTCGGATCGGCGAAATGCGAATCGTTCATTCCGAGCAGGCGCGCCTTTGCGTTCATGGCCTCGACGAAGCGCGACAAACCGCCGGGGTACGTGCGTCCCAGCAACTGCGCAGCACGATTTTCGGACGACATCAATGCCAGATGCAGCGCAGTACCGCGGGTCATTTCGAAGCCTGGCCGCAAATTCGAACGGATGCCGGCTCGCACCATTTCGTCCTGCGATACCTGCAGCTCTTCCGTGAGCGGCAGGTTGGCGTCGACGGTCACCAAAGCAGTCATCAATTTGGTCACCGAAGCGATCGGTAGAACGGCGTGCTTGTTCTTCTCAAACAGCACTTCGTTCGTATCCTGGTCAACGACCAATGCCACCGATGACCTTAAATCGAGGGGATCGTCACCGCGATGCAGGCCCGCCAAGTGACCTTCAGACGGCGCAAAGATGCGGGCGATCAGCGGCCGCTTGCGCGTTGACTTGATCGGAGCACGGCCAGCCGGAATCGTGCCGCGCACCCTGGTCTGGGCCTTCGCCTTCGTGATCGTCTTCGCAGCCGGTGAGTTGGCTGGCGCCGCGTTGGCCTCGTGCATGCCCGCGGATGCCACGAGCATGCAACCTCCAACGATCAGTGCGACGATAGAACGCAACTCAATCTCCCGCTTCGGTACTCAGGCTGAAGCAGACCACACTTAGGGTCTGGCCTACACGTCGTTAATCGGCGTAAATACCGGCTTTCTTGATGACCGGCCCCCACTTTTCGATCTCGCTTTTCAGATGAGCCGCCAATGCGGCAGGGGTGATTTGTTCGGCGGAATAAACGGTCGCCCCCAGCTCTGACATCCGGGTGCGAAAGCCTGGCTCCTTCGCTGCGTCTTGCATCGCGGCAACGAGCTTGTCGATTGCGGCTTTCGGTGTGCCCTTTGGCGCGTAGACACCGTGCCAAATGCCGACCTCAAATCCCTTCAACCCGCCTTCCTGCATCGTCGGCAGATCGGGCAGCGTCGGCACGCGCTTGGCGCTCGTGACGGCGTACGCCTTGACCGATCCCGCCTTGATCTGCCCGGTGGTATTGGTGGTCTGATCGCACATGAAATCAACCTGCTTGCCGAGAATCGCATTCATCGCATCGGCGGTACCCTTGAACGGCACGGTCGTTACGTCCGCTTCAAGCGCGCTTTGAAACATCAGCCCGCACAGGTGCGAAGCCGCACCAAGCCCCGCGTTGGCGAGGTTCAGCTTGCTCTTGTTCGCCTTTACGTACGCGACGAACTCGCCAAAATCCTTTGCCGGAAAATCCGAGCGCGCGATCATCGTCATCGGGACGTCGACGATCAGGCCGACCATCTCGAAATCGGTCTGAGGGTTGTATGCGAGCTTCCTGTAGAGCGCCGGTGCGGTCGACATTCCGATGTGATGCAGAAGCAGGGTGTATCCGTCGGGAGCAGCATTCTTGACACGCGTCGCCCCCACCGTTCCACCGGCGCCGCCAACGTTTTCCACCACAACACTTTGGCCGAGCGACTTCGTCATCGCCTGGCCGAGCGAGCGAGCCACCGTATCGGTCGGCCCACCCGCGGTAAACGGCACCACGACGGTCACCGGCTTTGCCGGATACGCCTGGGCTGCAGCGAGACCAGCAGCGGCAAGCAATGCGATTGCAGCCAGTGGCCGCAGTGTCCTAATCATCTTGTCTCCTATTCCCCTGTATCCGAGATCCGGCGTTCGCCACTTCGTTGTGGCTTGTGGTTGTTCAGCGCGGCGATTCTAACCGCGCTTTTGCCGTCAAAGGGGGTTTTTCGGGCGCCGACCATCGGGATTAACGCTTGCCGGCTCATGACTTAGCGCAAAAAGTTCGCGCAAAGTCGCAGCCACTTAACCGTACATGTGGTCGCGCGTGAGTGGAAGGTCTGCCGCGCCGGGACGTACCTGCCGCGAGCCCAGCAGCTGATAGATCGACATCCAGCCTTGCGCAAAGCCGTACGCCGACCCGGCCAGATAAGCGCGCCAAATCCGCAGCGTGCGGTCGGTCACCAGCCGCGCTGCCTCTGTAAGCCGACCATCGAGGCGACGCGACCAGTGTTCCAAGGTCTTTGCGTAGTGCGGACGCAGCGATTCAATGTCGACGATCTCGAAGCCGGCGCGTGACATTTCCCGCGAGGCAACGTGCAAATGCGGGAGCTCGCCGTGCGGAAAGACATACTTGTGAACGAAATCGCCGACACCGCTGCCGATCGGCCGGCCATCGAGATCAGCCGACGTGATGCCGTGGTTCAGGAACAGGCCGCGATCACGCAATACTCCCGAGACCGACGAGAAGTAGTGGCGCAGGTTTGCGAGCCCGACATGCTCGAACATTCCGACACTGGCCACCTTGTCGAAACTATCGGCGCCAAACCGTCTTTGCAGCTCGCGGTAGTCGAGCAGCAAAACTTCGACGCGACCGTCCAGCTTTTCGGCTGCAATCCGCTCACGCGCGAGATCGTGCTGACTTTGCGACAGCGTGATCCCAACGGCACGCACTCCGTAATGGCGAGCCGCATGCAAAATCAGCCCGCCCCAGCCGCACCCTACATCGAGCAGACGCTCGCCTGTGCGAAGCCGCAGCTTGCGGCAGATGTGATCCAGCTTGGCGCGCTGCGCTTCGTCAATCGACTCATCGCCGCTTCTGAAATATGCGCACGAATAGACCATGCGCTCGTCAAGCCAGAGGCGGTAAAAGTCGTTACCGACGTCATAGTGATATCCAATCGCTGCGCGATCCTGGCGCGCCGAGTGCTTGAGCAGCATGTGCGCGACCCGCTGCGCAGGACTCGAGCCGGCGGCATTTGCGATCCGCTCGGCCAAGGGCACCGCTTCGAGAAAATCGCCCTGTACGTCGATCCGGCCCTGAACATACGCTTCCGCCAACGAAGCCAGCGTTGCGTCGGCGAGTTGCGGAAGCATCGACGCGTCGCGGATGAACAGCCTGATGCGAGCAGGCCGCCCGAAGCCGATGCGCGAGCCATCGGGCAGCACGACTTCGAGCGGCACGCCGCCCGCGGCGATCATCGACTCTGCTAGACGGGCCACACCCGAATGCACGGCGCGCTCGGCGATGCCTGCCTCAGAGATCAGTCCACGTGCGATCCACATAGTCACTCCTCAGGGTCGAAGAATGCGGCGGGCCGGGACAACTAAGCTGGGTTGGCTTCCTCAATGATCGGCGTGCGAGCGCCTGCGTCAACGGGTCAGATCGCTGCCGCGATCGCCTTGCCGAGATCGGCAGTTCCGGCCGTACCGCCGATGTCACGTGTCAGTGAAGCATGCTTCGGGCCTGCTGCCAGCGTCGATTCGATCGCTTTCAATACCGCGGCGGCCGCATCGGGGTAACCGAGCCAATCGAGCATCATCGACGCACTCCAGATCTGCCCGATCGGGTTTGCAATCCCCTGCCCCGCAATGTCGGGTGCCGAACCATGTACCGGCTCGAACAGGGACGGCGCAGACCGGTCCGGGTTCAAATTGGCCGACGGGGCGATGCCGATCGTGCCGGTGCACGCCGGGCCAAGGTCCGACAGGATGTCGCCAAACAGATTGGACGCGACGACAACATCGAACCAGTCCGGATTGCGAACGAAGTGCGCGGTCAAAATGTCGATATGAAACTTGTCGTGCCGCACCTCCGGATGGTGCTTCGCCATCTGCTCAACTCGCTCATCCCAGTACGGCATCGTGATCGATATGCCGTTACTTTTGGTGGCCGACGTCAGATGCTTCTTTGGCCGCTTACCCGCGAGGTCAAACGCGAAGCGCAGCACGCGGTCGACCCCGTGGCGCGTCATCACCGTTTCCTGAACCACGAATTCACGCTCGGAACCCTCAAACATCCGTCCGCCGATCGACGAATACTCGCCTTCTGTGTTTTCGCGCACTACGACAAAATCGATCGCCTGCGGCGGCCACGGCTTTCCGCTCCGATCGACTAGAGGCGAGCGAATTCCCGGCATCAATTTGCACGGACGCAAGTTGACGTATTGATCGAACTCGCGTCTGAACTTGATCAGCGAGCCCCACAGCGATACATGATCGGGCACCGTGGCCGGCCAACCGCACGCGCCGAAGAAGATCGCATCGGCACCCTCCAGTCGCACCTTCCAATCGGTCGGCATCATGTCGCCGTGCTTCGCGTAATAGTCGCAGCTCGCAAAGTCATGGTGCTCGAATGCAAGATCAATCGAAAACCGGCGCGCTGCCGCGTCCAGCGCGCGCAACCCTTCCGGCACGGTTTCTTTGCCGATGCCATCCCCGGCAATGACTGCAATCGTGTGCTTCATTCGGCTCCCGGAATTACTTGTCCACAAAGCGCGTAAACCCGGTGACGGGCTCGCGCTCGGTTACCAGCTCGTTTTCGATCTTCGACATGTCGGCATAGCCAAGCGACATGCCGCACACGACCATTTCGTCTTCGCCCAACTGCAGCTCGCGTTCTATCACCCGATGAAACTGCGTAAACGCGGCCTGCGGGCAGGTGTCGAGCCCACGTGCACGCGCCGCCACCATCACGTTCTGCAGGAACATACCGAAGTCAAGCCAGCTGCCCTGCTCCAGGATGCGGTCGATCGTGAAAATAATTCCCACCGGCGCGTCGAAGAACGTGTAGTTGCGGCCGTGCTGCGCATGCATCTTGTCTTTGTCTTCGCGGCCGATGCCCAGCAGCCCATACAAGTCCCAGCCGATCTTGCGTCTGCGCGCCAGATACGGATCGACCCATTTCGTTGGGTAATACGCATACTCCTCCGTATGTTGCTTGCGCTGCTCGGCATCGTTGTAGACGGAAAGAATCGCGTCGCTCAGCCTCGTCTTTGCCGCACCGGTTAACACTATTGCCCGCCAAGGCTGCGTGTTCGTTCCCGAAGGTGCGCGCGAGGCGATCTGCAAAATTTGTTCAACCGTCTCGCGCGGCACTGGAACGGGAAGAAACGCCCGAACCGATTGGCGCGTCGCGATCGCGTGGTCGACGATCGCGGGGTCGCCGGCAGCGCTGCGATCGCGATTTGGCACATCGTTCATGTCGCGAGTTCTTGCAGTGCGGCTCGCAGCGGCGCGGGTAGCGGTACCGGCTGATGCGTTGTCCTGTCAACGTAGACGTGCACGAAGTGACCTTGTGCGCTGGCCGTTGCCCCGCCTTCCGCGAAGACCGCTATTTCGTAGCGCACGCTCGACGTTCCAACGCGTCCCACTCTCAGTCCCGCCTCGATGGGTTGGGGAAACGCGAGCGGCGCCAGGTAGCGACACTGCGTTTCGACAACGAAGCCGACGACGTTACTGCGCTGTGGGTCGAGCACGCCGGCGCGAATCAGAAAATCGTTAACCACCGTGTCAAACCAGCTCAGATAGACAACGTTGTTGACGTGACCGTAGGCGTCGTTGTCCATCCAGCGCGTCGTGACGCGCTGAAAGTGCCGATAAGCGTCGCGTACATGCGGCAACTCACGCTCGTTGCTAACACTCATGGCCCACGACGCTCCGATAAATGATGACTCTACGTCTTCTTCTTCGTGAGCACCAGCGCCACGCCTGCCATGGTTACGAGCACGCCGGTCCACGCTACGGGTCCAAGCATCTCGTCAAACATCAACCATGCCATGAGCGCCGTTGTAGGCGGCGTCAGATACATCAAGCTCGTCACTTCGGTAGCGCGACCTCGCCGAATCATAACCAGCAACAGCGTAATGGCGACCAGCGAGAGAGCGACGATCGACCACACGAGTGCGAGCCAGAACTCAAGCGTGAAATCGACCACCATCGATTCGGTGGCGATCGCGAAAGGCAACAGCACCACGAACGACGCCGCAAACTGGATCAGGCTACCGGTGCGCAGGTCGACGTTGGTGGCGTGCTTCTTCTGATACAGCGTTCCTGCAGTGATACCGGCAAGCGCCAGAAAGTTGACGCCGAGTGCAAGCGGATGAACGCCGGCGAGCGTTAGTCGATCGGAGAGCACCAGCGCGACGCCGACAAATCCGATCAGCAGGCCCAACCATTGCATTCGCGTTGCCCGTTCGTTCACCGTGAATGCCAGCAGGGCCGTTAACAGCGGCTGCGCGCCGACCAACAGTGCCGAGACTCCGGCAGGCATTCCCGAGGGCAATAGCAAACCAAACGCCGCCAAGATACGTAGCCTGCAGCAGAATGCCCACGACGATGACGTCGCGCCAACTGTTTGCCCCGCGCGGCCAGGGCGCCTTGGTAATCGCAATCAGCGGAAGAAGGATCGCGATGACCCCGGCGAAGCGATACAGCAGGAACGTCAGTGGAGGCGCATGAGGGGCCGCGTACTTCGCAACGATAAAGCCCGTGCTCCACAGCAGCACAAACACCAAAGGCGCCGCTGACAGCCACGCGGGCGCGCTTACGGAGGGGCGTAGCTCAGGCACTGAAACGTGCGCGAAAGGGCTGCTTTACTGGCATCCGGCCGATTTTAGTGCGTTGCACCAAAAACGCTTGACTTAGGCCTCATAGCCCCTAAAATTCGGTTTGTGCATTGCAGCAACCTGGCTGTTGCTTCGATAGCCGAGCCCTCAGAAGGGGCCGATCTCTTTTCCACCAATGAGGAGTATTTGAATGTTTGCAACCCCCGCACAATTTACGGAAATCCAAAAAGGTCAGATGGACGTCGCAATCGCGCTGAGCCAGACCTGGTTCGATACCGCCGAGCGTTTCATGGAACTTAACCTCGCGGCCGCCAAAGCGACGCTGGAAGAGTCTGTGCAGCGCACGCAAGCGATGTTGTCGGTCAGAGACGTTCAAGAGCTGGTCGCGCTGTCGGGCGGAATGACGCAGCCGACGCTTGAGAAAGCTGTCAGCTATTCGCGCAACGCGTACAGCATCGCGAACGGCGCCAGCACCGAAGTGTCGCGCATCGTCGAGGCGCAGATCGCCGAGAACAACAAGCAGGTCGCTCAATTGATCGACTTTACCTCGAAGAACTCGCCCGCCGGCTCCGAGACCGCAGTGTCGATGTTGAAGAGCGCAGTTGCCGCCGCCAACACCGCCTATGACACGTTTGCACGCGCGACGCGTCAAGCCGTTGAAATGGCAGAGTCGAACGTGTCGGCCGCGACGGCAGTCACGATGAAGGCCGCGTCGGCCGCCAATGACTCGGTCAAGTCCTCGACCAAGCGCAAAGCTGCCTAATTGATCGGTTCTTAGTTTTTATAGTTAAACAGTCACCCAAGGCGCTGCAGAAAGCGCGAAGTTGGCAGCAAAACCTGATCAACTTCGCGCTTGCCGAGCAGTGAAGACGCGTACAAAGTCACTGTAACGGCTGTCTCCTTGGCACCACTGTCTGGGTTTAACCCAGACTCTCTGTCTCCTCCTTGGGTGGTGCTTTCCGAGCCCGATCTCACCAGATCGGGCTTTTTTTATCCGCGCTTTTTTATCGCGCCGTCCATCGGCACTATCCTTCCAACGTAGCGGCCTTTGACGCCCTGCCCCGGCGAATCGCTTCACGCACCGCGTTCATCAGCACGTCGGGCGAGCATGGCTTCGCAAACACCGTAAATCGGCGCGCCGCCGCTTCCTGCAATTGATTCGTGTACCCGGTCATCAGCACGACCTGAATCTCAGGATATCGAGTGCGAAGATACTCAGCGAGCCCGAGCCCGTCGAGTTCCCCCGGCATTGCCATGTCACTTAGCACGACGTCGAACTGGCTCGGATCGGCGTCAATAAGGGCCCGCGCTGCATCTCCGCTCGGCGCGCATCTCACGACGCATCCCACTGTCTGCAAAAATGGCTCAGTGGCGACCGCAACCTCCTCGTTGTCCTCTACAAACAGTATGTTGCAGTCGAGCTTGCGATCTTCCGGCGTAGCCCGCACATCGACCATCGGCCGCACCGGATCGGTGGCGGGCAGGTAAAGACTGACGCGGGTGCCTTGACCGCGAACCGAGTCGATGCGCGCGGTACCACCTGCTTGCGCGCAAAGCCCATAGACCTGACTCAACCCGAGTCCTGTGCCCTGCCCTGCAGGCTTCGTCGTGAAAAAGGGTTCGAAGATGCGGTTCGGTCAGCTCGGGATCGATGCCGGTGCCAGTGTCTGCGACCGTCAACACGACAAATTCGCCGGCGATATCGATTTCCGCCGGCGACTGCGTTGCGCGCGCTCAGCGTTAATCGCCCGCCCTCCGGCATCGCGTCCTTTGCATTGACAGCCAGGTTGATGATGGCAGCTCAAGCTCCGCAGGATCGACGAGCACCGCCTTTGTCTTCGGATCGACTTCGACCGATGATTCGATACCTCGCCCAAGCGTCGGCGCAATCAACGCGAGCAATGCGGGCAGGCGCTCCTGAATTGAGATGACTTCAGGTTGCAACGGCTGACGGCGCGCAAACGCTAACAACTGTCGAGTCAGCCTTTCACCCGATGCCACGGCGCGCCCCATTGCCGCGAGTTGCTTGTTGTCGGTCATTTTCGGGTCGAGCCGGCGCATCAGGTGCAGGTTATTGCTTACGATCGTCAGCAGGTTGTTGAAGTCGTGCGCGACACCGCCGGTCAATCTTCCCAGTGCCTCGAGCTTCTGCACGTGGTGCAGCGCACTTTCAATTCGAGCTCTTTGCTCGATCTCGCGCTGCAGACTCTGCTGAGCAGCCAGCTCGCGTCGTGTCCGTCGCAACGCGACCCACACGACATACATCAATGCCATCGAGATCGGAAACGTGAAAGCCGCGAGCACCGCGAGTTGTCTCTGCCATCCCGCAATGATTGCTTCGCGATCGACTCCCGGCCAGGATGTAAATCGGATAGCGCTCCACTCGGCGAAATGCGCTTAATGCGATCTTCGCCGTCGACCGACGACACCCCTCGATGCGTCCTTGCACGTCGCCGGCTGCCATTGCTTTTAAGAGCGCGCTATCACCGGCAAGTCGCGCCTTGTCAGGCGGCAGCGCAGGCCAGCGCGCAATCACAGCACCGTCGCTGCGCGCCATCATCACCATCAGCCCGGGCGCGTCATGCGCCATGCCGCGATAAAACTCCGAGAAATAGCGCCGGATATAGAGAAACGGACACCACACCGGCGAACTTGCCGTTGTGCTCCCAGCGTTGCGAAACGTCAAAGAACGTCTCGCCGGTCGTACGCGAAACAAGCGCCTCACTGATGTAAACGCCGGGCCGGCCTGCCTGATGCCAACGAAAATACTCGCGATCTGACGCGTCGATCTTCGGCACCGGGAAAAAACGATTCGACGCCAGGGCCTTGCCGCCGGAATCAAGCAGCCACATCGACTGCACTTGTTGCAGGCCCGAAGCCAGCGTCATCAGCTTTACGTGCAGCTCTCGCTCATGGTGCAGCGACATCTTCGGGTGCCATTCTTGCCGCGAAATCGAGCACAGCGCGTGTCATCGACTCGTTGTTTTCCATGATTTTCGAGGCATGTTCCTGCGCGATGCGCGCCTCGCGATCGACGCGCAATCGCGCATCGTCAAACGCCTGTCCGTAGAAGATCCCAGCGGCCACCATGAACAGCAGTGTCGGCAAGATGACCGCCATCAGCATCGACAAGCGAAGCGAGCGGACCGTGACTCGCAGCCGATGCGGTCTCTGCGGCGGCGGCTGTCGCCGCCGCCGCTTCATCACGTCCCTGCCCGCTAAAAAACGCGACCAGGAACGTCGGCCGGAAGAAATGCAGCGACCTCTTCCCACCCGAATCGGAAACGAGGGCCGACGCGCTCCATGGTGCGAACAGCCAAAGTACGCAAGCGATGGCTGTCATCGCACCCGTCGTGATACCCGAGAAAAACGCGACGATGGCGACTGCGGGAAACGCGGTGATGAAAGGCAACCCCGTGCCAAGCCAGGGCGTCAAAAAATTCCGAACGCCCATCGCGATGATCGTCGCGACTAGACGATCACCGCTTGCCGCAGACCAAAGCGCCAGCGGCCCTGCGCAAGCACGCCCAGCGGGCGAGCCAGGCCTCTGGTCGTAACGCATTACTGGCTGACCTCAGCGCCGAGAGCCAGCACGCCTGCGCGC
The DNA here is from genome assembly GCA_963729165.1 of uncultured beta proteobacterium. Lineage (GTDB taxonomy): Bacteria > Pseudomonadota > Gammaproteobacteria > Burkholderiales > Burkholderiaceae_F > JACCZX01. The sequence goes on along the minus strand of CAVSMM010000007.1, from coordinate 261,365 downwards.
AAGTCGGTGAACGCGCGCTCGACGATCGAGTGCCTCCGCGCCTCGCACTCCCAGCTCTACGTGCCGGCGTGCGGGCTTGCCGTCGGCCCCATCGCCGACCGACGGCAGGCTGAATGAGTGCACGCCAGGGAAACGGAGCTCGACGTCTTCCATTAGCGGGGTCAGCAGCGACTCCGCGACCTCAAAGACGATCAGTGAGCGCTCGACACTGGCTGACTGTTGAAATATTGAGCGTAGTGAGTGCTCGAGTACCCATTCGATCATCGGCCACGCCATCACCGGAAAGCCGGGCAAGAACCAATGGTTTCGTATCGAGAAACCCGGAATGCGATTGAATGGGTTCGGAATAATCGCCGCCCCGGACGGAAAGTCGCCCATCTTCAAACGCTGCTGATTTTCCGGCGTACTCATGTCGGCGCTGCCATGGCCCTTTCGCGCCATCTCTGCGCAGCGCTCGGCGATCAGCGCAGCCGCTTGCGGGTGCAGGTGCAGCGAAAGCCCGAGAGCGGCAGCAGCCGCTTGCCGCGTGTGATCGTCTGGTGTAGCGCCGATGCCACCGCAGCTGATAACGATATCTTCGCTCGCAAACGTACGGCAATATAAGGCGGTCAGTGCGTCGCGATCATCTCCGATGTAGTGTGACCAGGCGAGCTGCAAACCTCGAGCACCGAGTAGCTCGATGACCTTGGTCAGATGTTTGTCCTCGCGCTTGCCGGACAAAATCTCATCGCCGACGATCACCAAACCGAAGCGCACGCACTGTTGTGGCGCTGTCATGCACCACCCCTCAGCGCGCAAACAAACTTATTTTCATTCGGCGTCACGCGAAGCTCCCCTTGTGCAGTAAATTCTAATTGACGCAACGATTGCAACCGGGAAAAGCATGCAACGGGCACGCGCTTTAGCGGTCCAAAGCGCAAGGACGGTAGGCGCTAATGCAGCTTTCCGAACGATGGGCTGCATGTTTCTATGCTGTAATTTAATGGCCTGCAAGCACCGGCCGTTATTTCGGAGGTAGACGATGGCATCCGGCGTTAAGTCGATTAGTGTTTTGGCTGCCGCACTGGTGGCCGCCGGCTGCGCATCGCAGAACCTGGCCCCCGACAGTACAGTCACAGCGTCCAGCAGCGAGTTCAAGACGCCGGCTGCGTCAGCAAAGGCACCTGCGGTTGACGTGCAGGTGGTCACGGCGCAGTTCGGTGTGTTCGGTGCAGATCCCGCTGGCCGCCGGCTGCTGTACGAGACCGACAAATTCCCTGCCATTCCCGCCGCACCCTACGGCTGGTACATCCTCTTCAAGACCAGCAAACCTACCGTCGTATGGCGCGAGGAATTTGAACTGCCCGAGGCGCCGCCGACCTGGGGTCCGGGCGAAGCGATGGGAATTTTCAGCATCTCGCCCGATCGCAAGACTGCGGTCACCGAGCGGATCATTCCCACGCGGCTTGGCTTTATTGCGAACGAATGGCGTTACGCGCCAGGCGACCCGATCGGCGCGCACAAAATGCGTGTGTATATCGACGGTCAGCTGGTACGCGAATTCAGCTTCGACATCGAAAAAGGCCCCGACGACCAGCGCGGAATTCGGCGCGGCCCGAACCGAAGCGATTCGAAGTCCTCGACCTGATCGGCTCGCGCCGGACCTGCGGCCGCGTCAGCGGCTGGCGCTTTCCCAGAACTTTTGCAGGCGCTTGACGCTGACCGGCATCGGCGTCTTCAATTCCTGAGCAAACAGTGAAACGCGCAGTTCCTCGAGCAGCCAGCGAAACTCAACAAGCCGCGGGTCGCTAACACCCTTGCGCGCGCTGACCGCGCGCTGCCACGGCACAGCGAGCGCTTGAAATTCGCTGGTCCTCGCCGTATCGCGCACCGGATCAGCCTTTCACCTTGTCCATTCGCAACTCGATCGCCTTCAAGTAGCGCGGAAAATGAGCAAGCTGCTGCGGCGGAGTGTTCACGATGAACTCCGACATGAAGAGTTGAGACAGTTGCTGTTCGACATCGGCGATCAGCCGCGGGAACCCCTTGAGTGCCGGCATCCTGCGTGCGATGGCCATGGCGTGTTCGACGATCGCTGCCGTCAGTCGGGCCAGCTCCTGTGCTATCAGACTGAGCTTGCCGCGAGCCTCCTCCTTCCGCTGGACAAACGAGGTTCGATCCGTCGGCAATGGAAGGCCCAGACACGTACGATCGAGCGCAGCCGTGACAATTTGCTCGCGCAGATCCTCATAGCTTGGCAACGCCGCTGAAAGCCACGCGACGGTCGAGGCGCGCACTTGAGTCATCTGCAAGCTCGACAGACTCTTCTCAAGAAACTTCACTTGGTCCTTTAGTTGAAGCCGGAACAAGCGGCGCAAGCCGGCGCGATGCTCGAGCTCGGCGCGCGCGGGTGTGTCGAATACCTCGATCGAACAGTGCGCCACATGATCTACAAGCGCCGGATAGCCGACCAGAGCCTGGCCGTCACGCAGTAGCTCGAGCACGCCGGGTAGCTCGCCGAAATCCCAATCGACGATTCGATCGTGCACCTTTTCGGATGCCGCATCGTTGCGCTGACGACGCGTTGAAACGTTGCGCGCGCTTGTCCACCGAGCTCTGCCCGCAGTTGCGCAAGGTTGCGCCCCATCGCAAGTTGCCGGCCGCTCTCGTCGACCACCTTGAAGTTCATCTGCAAATGGGCCGGCAACGATTCGCGCCTGAAGTCGGCAGGCTGACATACGAGACCGCGCTCGCTTCGGATATCCGAAATCAGTGCGTCGATTAGCGATTGAGCTTTAAGAGCGCCCGCGCGATCGGCAAATCCGGCTGCATAGTCGGGAAGCGGCACCATATGACGACGCAATTTCTGAGGAAGCGACTTAAGCAACAGATGCGCTTTTTCCTTCAGCATGCCCGGCACCAGCCAGTCGCATTGCTCGGCATCGATCTGATTCAACGCAATCAATGGCACGGTCATCGTGACGCCATCGCGCGGGCTCCCGGGCTCGAAGTGATAGTCGAGTGGCAACCGCAGCTCGCCGCCGATGCCTTGCAACGCGATCTGCTTCGGAAACAGATCGGTCGTAATACCGGCCGCCTGATGCCTCATCACTTCGTCGCGGGATAGAAACAAGCAGCTTCGGGTCGCTGCGCTCGGCGTCCACGCGCCAATGCTCGAAGTCCACGCCTGTATTGACGTCCGGCGGGATCAGGCGCTCATAGAATCCGAAGATCAGTTCGTCATCCACCAGAACATCGAGTCGCCGCGTCTTGTGCTCGAGCTCGCGAATCTGCCGGATCAGTCGCAGGTTGTGCGCCAAAAATGGTGCGCGCGTTTCAAATTCGCCCTCGACCAGCGCTTCACGAATGAAAAGTTCTCGCGCCTGCGCAGCGTCGATTGGACCGAACGCAACCCGGCGCTGTGCATACACCACTAACCCGTAAAGCGTCGCCCGTTCGAATGCGACGACTTCGGCGCGTTTCTTTTCCCAGTGCGGATCGGTATGGCTCTTTTTCAACAGATGCGCGCCGACGCGCTCGATCCAAACGGGTTCTATTGTCGCGAGGGTCCGCGCGTACAGGCGAGTACGTTTCGACAAGCTCTGCAGCGACGATCCATCGGCCCGCTTTCTTCAGCAGCGCCGACCCGGGCCAGATAAAGAACTTGATGCCGCGCGCGCCGGCGTACGGCGGCTCGCCTCGCTCGGCGTCCGCAATGCGCGACACCGATATTGCCCAACAGCCCTGCGAGCAGCGCGGTATGGACCTGCTCGAACGTCGCTGGCGATGAATTGATGCGCCAGCCATGCTCGCTGGAAATCGTCGCCAATTGGGTATGCACGTCAATCCACTCACGAACGCGGCGCGGACTGAGAAAGTGACTTTTCAACTCGTCGGTAAGTTTTCGATTCGACTTCTTATGGTCGATCTTGTCCTGCACGAACGCCCACAGCTTTACCAAAGACAAGAAATCGCTCTTGTCGTCCGCAAATCTGCGGTGCGCGTTGTCGGCAGCCTCCTGTGATTCCAATGGACGCTCGCGTGCGATCCTGCACCGACAAGGCAGAGGCGATCACGAGCACCTCGCGCAGACATTGCTGCTCGCGCGCGGCCAGCAGCATGCGTCCGACCCTGGGATCGAGCGGAAGCTTTGCAAGCTCGTGTCCGATCGGCGTCAGCTCGTTACGAGCATCGACTGCGTTGAGCTCGGCCAGCAACTGGTAACCGTCGGCGATCGCACGTCCCGGTGGCGGCTCAACGAACGGAAACTTCGCCACGTCACCGAGCGCGAGCGACTTCATTCGCAGGATGACGGCCGCCAGTGAAGATCGTTGCACCTCCGGATCGGTAAAGCGCGTGCGCTTCGAATAGTCTTCTTCGCTGTAGAGGCGGATGCAGACGCCGTCGGCGACTCGGCCGCAACGGCCAGCGCGTTGATTCGCTGCGGCCTGCGAAATCGGCTCGACCTGCAACTGCTCGACCTTGTTTCGATACGAGTAGCGCTTCACGCGCGCAAGCCCGGTGTCCACGACGTAGCGAACGCCCGGCACGGTCAGTGAGGTTTCGGCGACATTGGTCGCCAGCACGATGCGCCGTGCACGCGACGTCGGCTTGAACACGCTTCTCCTGTTCCTCGGCCGAAAGCCGCGCATAAAGCGGCAAGATGTCTGCGCCCGCAGGATGATGCTTGCGCAACGCCTCGGCGGCTTCGCGTATTTCGCGCTCGCCGGGAAGGAACACCAATACATCGCCGCTGCCGACGCCGGCCAGCTCGTCGACCGCATCGGCTATGGCCTGCATCAACGTGCGGTCATCGACATCGTCAGCGCGCTCCGCGTCAACCAACGGCCGATAGCGCAACTCGACCGGATACAGCCGACCCGAGACTTCGATGATCGGCGCCGGGCCGCTTGCATTGGCAAAGTGCTGCGCAAAGCGCGCCGGCGTCGATCGTCGCCGACGTGATGATGACCTTCAGATCAGGGCGCCTGTTTTCTGGCCCGTGCAGCAGTTGCTTCAAGTAGCCGAGCAGAAAGTCGATGTTCAACGAGCGCTCGTGCGCCTCGTCGATGATCAGCGTGTCGTACGCACTCAGAAGCGGATCACCCTGCGTTTCGGCCAGCAGGATGCCGTCGGTCATCAGCTTGATCGAAGCACCCGGCTGAGTGCGATCGGTAAAGCGCACCTTGTAGCCGACGATTGCCCTGGCTCGGTGCCGAGCTCCGCAGCAATCCGCTTTGCGATGCTCGAAGCGGCAATGCGCCGCGGCTGCGTGTGGCCGATCAAGCCCGTCACTGCCGCGTCCGAGCGACAGAGCAAATCTTTGGCAACTGGGTCGTCTTCCCTGACCCTGTTTCGCCGCTGACGATCACGACCTGATTTGACTCGATAGCGCGCGCGATCTCCTCGCGCGCGCCGGAAACGGGAAGATCCTCAGGAAACGTAATGACCGGCAGCGGTGCGCGACGACGAGCGGGCCTGCGCGACCCTTGCGCGTTGTCCAGAAATGGTGGCTGCATCGGTTCGCCGCACGATCAGCGCGGCGTTCTCATTGGATTGGCCTGATAAGTCGACGATTGATGCGTGCGCCAACTGCGCGCCGACATACGTCGCATCGCGATAAGTATACTTTTGCGAATGAACGATACCGTCACCGCCATGCCGATTGCTTCGACTGCGGCGGGTAGCGACCATGCGCGATTCGTGTCATGGCTGCGCGAAGTGGCACCTTATGTACACGCGCATCGTGGCCGAACGTTTGTTGTCGGTTTCTCCGGCGGTCTCGTCGAAGCGGGTCATCTGGTGGCGCTGGTGCAGGATCTGTCGCTGCTCAATGCGATGGGGATTCGTCTGCTGGTGGTTCATGGATCGCGCCCTCAGGTGCAGGCGCAGCTTGCGTTAAAAGGCGTCGAGTCACGCTTCGAGAACGACGTTCGCATCACGGATGCCGCTGCGCTTGAATGCGCCAAGGAAGCGTCGGGCGAGATTCGCCTGGACATCGAAGCCGCGTTTTCGCAGGGACTGCCGTCGACGCCGATGGCGCACTCGAAGGTACGTGTAGTGAGCGGCAATTTCGTAACGGCGCGCCCGCTCGGCGTCATCGACGGAATCGATTACCAACTCACCGGCGTCGTGCGCAAGGTCGACGCCGATGCATTGCGCTTCACGCTATCCAACGGCGCGATCGTTCTGCTGTCACCGCTCGGGTTTTCACCCACCGGCGAAGCTTTCAATCTGACGATGGAAGACACCGCTTGCGCCGTTGCCACCGCGGTCAAAGCCGACAAGCTGATCTTGCTGACCGAAACCGACGGCGTACGTGGCGCCGATGGCGAGCTGCGAAGCGAGCTGACAGTGCAGTCGGCGGAAGCTCTGCTTGCGAGCGACGAAGTCAAGCCCGACGCTGCGTTTAACCTGCGCTACGCGATCAAGGCGCTAAAGGGCGGCGTTGCGCGCGCGCACATTCTTTCGTTCGCGCTTGACGGCAGCGTCCTTGCGGAGCTCTTTACTCATGAGGGCGTCGGCACGATGGTCGCATCCGAAGATCTCGAACAGCTGCGCGACGCGACGCCCGACGACGTCGGCGGCATCATCAAGCTGATCGAGCCGCTGGAAGCGGACGGCACGCTGGTCAAGCGACCACGCGAGCTGATCGAGCGCGAGATCGATCGCTTCGTCGTGCTCGAGCATGACGGCTTCATTTTCGGCTGCGCGGCGCTGTACCCGTTTCCGCGCGAGCAAATGGGCGAGCTCGCATGCCTCACGGTGCATCCGGGCTATCAGGCCTACGGCGACGGTGAGAGGCTGATGAGGCGCATTGAAGCGCGCGCGAAGGCGGCCGGCATCACGAAGCTATTCGTCCTGACGACGCGCACCGCGCACTTCTTTATCAAGCGTGGCTACCGGCCTGCGACGATCGAGGAGCTACCGCAGCAGCGACAGAACATGTACAACTGGCAGCGCCGATCGCAGGTACTGCTAAAGCAGCTTTAGGAGTGCACATGGCAAGGATGGTTAACTGCGTAAAGCTTGGCCGCGAAGCGGAAGGTCTTGACTTTCCCCCCGGTACCGGGCGACTTGGGAAAGCGTCTCTGGGAAAACGTTTCGAAGGAAGCGTGGGCGGGCTGGCTAAAACATCAAACGATGCTGGTGAATGAGAACCGGCTCAATCTCGCCGACACACGCGCCAGAAAATATTTGCTGACGCAGATGGAAAAACACTTCTTCGGCGAAGGCGCTGACGTCGCACAGGGTTACGTGCCGCCCAGCTGACGACGCGGAGTCGCCGACCTACTTTATCTTTTGCAGTTGATAAAACAACGCGGTATCAAACGGCGCCCACAGCGGCGCTCGCACGCCCGCCTCGCTTAGAGCCTTGCGCACCCAGTCGTTGCACGTGTACCAGAATTTGTAACCCCTGCTGGCTTCGTAGAACGCGTCGGTTGAAAAATAGCCCGGCAGGTTGGTGCGATGCGGGCGTCCTGCTGCGTCGCGCTCGAATGACGCTCGGATGAATGCAACCAGCCGCGCATATTGCTCGGGACTGACTCTGACCTCGCGTGCCTTATATGAGCGCGGCGATTCGATGTACTCGACGTGCATCGCGCCGGGGCCCGAATCCGCTCAGCGCCATCAGCGCAGTTCCCGGCTTCAAATCGGCCCACGTCGGCGTGTGCGCAAAAAAGCCGCGATCGCCCCAACCAAATGCCACCCATTCGAGCGGTTCGGAGAGCGAGCGCATGTGTGCCGGCGGATGCTCGACACTCCAGTCCGTATTGCCAGCGCGCGTCGGCAGAATCAGTTCGGCGTGTACGCCGTTCGTGCGCAAATAGATCGGAACGCCTTCGGGCGTCTCGGCAAACGACGCATTGACAGGAATCGCGCCCAGCGCGATCGCGGTGATCACGTACGTTGCCGAAATGACGATCAAGACCGCAACGAGCCAACCGATGCCGCGCAGAAACGCACTGAACGCCGAACGCCGGCCATAGCGATGCTAAAGGTTCGCCCGGGCCTGCCATCACTCGTTCGAGGCGTGCGTTGGGTCGCCGCGACTCAATCACACCGTTCGCCGTTCCCAACAGCAGGATGTCAGCGCCACGCGCGGCGAACAGGCCATTGGTGACGACGCCGACGATGCTGTCGATGCGTTGCTCGAGCGCAAGCGGCGTCGTCAATCTTGTACACCGTGCACGTCGATGATGACGTTGCCGTTATCAGTCGTGAATCCCGACCGCAGCTTCGGTGTGCCGTACTTCGCGAGTTCGCGAATCACATACGCCCGCGCGACCGGAACCACCTCGACCGGCAGCGGAAACGCACCCAGCACTTCCACTTTCTTGCTTTCGTCTGCAATGCAGACAAACGTCTGCGCAACGGCGGCAACGATCTTCTCGCGCGTCAGCGCGCCGCCGCCGCCCTTGATCATCGAAAACTGAGCATCTATCTCGATCCGCGCCATCGACATAGACCGACAGCGATTCGACGTCATTCAAGTCGAACAATCGGATGCCGTGATGCGCAAGCCGTATCGCGCTGCGCTCGGAGCTCGGCACTGCGCCTGCAATCCGATCTTTCAGATGCTGCGAGTTCGTCAATGAAGCAGTCGGCCGTCGAGCCAGTGCCCACGCCGATGATCTCGCCGTCCTTGATGAAACGGATCGCGGCTCGCGCGACCGATCGCTTTAAGTCGTCCTGCGTCGACATGCTGCACCCGCGGCTGCCATCGAGCGAATGATACGGGCGGAGCAGAAGTCTGAAGTACTACTGAAGCGCAGTACGTGTAACCGCTGACTGCACGATCCAGAATGCGCGCGGTCGATGTTCGCAATAACTGCGCATTTTCTGATCGGCGAAGCGCACAACGCGCGGGCGAAGCGCCAGGTTTGTTGTTACCAGCTGCGGCGAGTTGTCTTCGCTTTCGACGATATAGCCGTGGCCGAACGGCTTCATCACCACGTTGCCGCTGATTCGAACATGGCGCGAACCCACCGTGACGATGCCACGCTGATAAGACTGATGGATCAGGCAGCCGATCACCGAGCTATCAGCCGCATCGCCGTTGTCGTGCCAATGCAGAGGATAACGACCGGGCCGATTGAACTGACCCATCCGTCGAAACTCGACACCGGAGAAGCGGCCAGTCGAATGGCGCGCAGGGTTGTCGGCACCACCGCCAATCATGCAGTACGCGCCGAGGCTGTTGCGCTCTGAGTCCGCGCATCCTTCGATCACGATGTTGCGCGACAGAAGTACGACCTTGCCAATAGAGCCTGGCAATACGTGCCGCAGCGGCGCGTGCTTGCCATGATGCCGATGCCAGACCGGCTTTGCCAAGCGAACGGTCAGGCAGTCGGGGCCGACGTCACTGATCTCTCGTTCTTCGAGCAGGCCATGGTCGGCGCCTGATGCGATCGCGATACGTTCGCCTGCGCGCCAGTCGACCGGCTGCGCCATGCGCAGTATGTCGTGACCCGGCGCGGTGCTGTTGCCCAGCTGGACCCATGATGTGCGCGCTTCGCCATGCAGATCGATGGTTCCGCCATTGAGTGCCGCAAGAAATTTGGTGCCCAATTCCGGATGCGCAGCTGCGCTTTGGTCCGAAGCACTCGAACACAACGTGATATGCAGCTGCTGCTTGAATGGCTGCTCAGCACTTCCGGCGATCAATGCGCCCGCGGCTTCGACCAACACCCATTGGGCACCAATCGAAATATCGCGCCGCTCTACGATCGCGGTGCCCTTGATGTGCAGCGAACCTACGTCGATGTCCTGATCGAGGATCAGCGTGCGGCCGGCATCGATGGTGATCGCGTCGTCGGGTGCCGGCAGCTTTCCGCCCCAGGTATCCGGATCGGACCAGCGCAACGCACCGCTCGGATATTCATCGGCCGTCGCCGCATCGGGTGCGGCGCCTGCAGCGAGAAATTCGAGAAAGCCCATCGCCCGATGACCGGTCTACAAAGATTACTGAGGAGCTATAGGGTACGACTTGCAGAGGACAAATCAATCGCGCCGCACGCATCCGGACGGACGAAGTCGGAGCGTCGCACGCACGCGCGCTACCTGCGCTGTGGCGGCAAATCAGTGCAGGTGCCATGGGCGACTTCGGCGGCCATTCCGATCGACTCGCCCAGCGTGGGATGTGGATGAATCGTCTTGCCGATGTCGACCGCATCCGCGCCCATCTCGATTGCGAGTGCAACCTCGCTGATCAGGTCGCCGGCATGGGTGCCGACAATCCCGCCACCGATGATGCGGTGAGTCGCTTCGTCGAAAATAAGCTTTGTAAACCCCTCATCGCGGCCGTTTGCGATCGCGCGACCGCTGGCCTGCCACGGGAACTTCCCGATCTTGACCTTGGTGCCCTGCGCCTTCGCTTCCTCTTCAGTGACTCCGACCCATGCAATTTCAGGATCGGTGTAGGCCACTGACGGGATCACCCGCGCATCAAAATAGCTCTTCTCGCCCGCAGCCGCTTCCGCCGCAACATGCCCTTCGTGCACCGCCTTATGCGCGAGCATTGGATTGCCGACGATGTCGCCGATCGCGAAAATGTGCGGCACGTTGGTGCGCATTTGCCGATCGACCTCGATAAAGCCACGGTCGGTGACCGACACGCCGGCCTTGTCAGCAGCGATCGTCTTGCCATTGGGTGAACGACCGACGCTGAGCAACACCAAATCATAGAGTTGCGGCTCGGGCGGTGCCTGCTCGCCTTCGAACTTGACCAGGATCCCATCGGCCTTCGCTTCGACACCCACAGCTGCGGGTCTTCAGCATCAATTTGTCGAAGCGCCCGTCGTTGAATTTCTGCCAGACCTTGACAAGATCGCGGTCGGTGCCCGTCATCAGACCATCCAGCATCTCGACGACGTCGATTCGCGCGCCCAGTGCGGAATACACCGTCGCCATCTCTAGCCCGATGATGCCGCCGCCGATCACCAGCATGCGCTTCGGTATTGCCTTGAGTTCGAGCGCACCGGTTGAATCGACGATGCGAGGATCGCCGGATGCGCTGTTCTCGATGAACGGCAGCTTCACCGACTGCGAGCCTGCAGCGATGATCGCTTTCGCGAAGCGCACGACTTTCTTCTCGCCGCTGCTTTCGCGTCCATCGCCGGTGGTGATGTCGACCTGCAGGCGGTGCGGACCGACAAACGTGCCAACCCCACGCAACACCGTCACCTTGCGCGCCTTCGCCATCGTATTCAGACCGCCGGTGAGCTTGCCGACGACCTTCGACTTATGCGCACGAAGTTTGTCGAGGTCAAGCGAGGCCTTGCCGAAGTCGACACCGATGTCGGCGAAGTGCGATGCTTCTTCCATCACTGCCGCCACGTGCAGCAGCGCTTTCGACGGGATGCAGCCCACGTTCAGACACACGCCACCGAGCGTCGCATAGCGCTCGACCAGCACCGTCTTCTTGCCGAGATCTGCAGCGCGAAACGCGGCCGAATATCCGCCGGGGCCCGCGCCGAGTACCAGCACGTCGCATTCAATGTCAGGCTGATCGCCTTCAGCGGCACTCGCAGCAGACGCCGTTGCTGACGAAGCCATGGCCGATGTAGCTGCGGCCGACGCTGTCGCCACAGGCGCAGAAGCCGCAGGCGCCGCTTCGGCAGTGCCGGATGACGCCTCGAGCGACAACACCGCACTGCCCTTCGACACCTTGTCGCCAAGCTTGATTCGCAGCTCTTTGACGACGCCGGCGGCCGATGACGGAATCTCCATCGACGCCTTGTCGCTTTCCACCGTGATCAGCGATTGATCTTTCGCGATCGTGTCGCCCGGCTTGACCAGGACTTCGATCACTTCGACGTCCTTAAAGTCGCCGATGTCGGGAACCAGCACTTCAACAGCGCTCATTGCTGTTCCGTTTGTGTCTCGCGTCGGACCGACTCGCGGGTTCCAAAGCTAAATGCCCGCAATGGCAGTGACGAGCTCTTGTCGAACTCGGCGCCCGCCTTGATGCCAATTTCCGCCACAGTGCGCGCATTCTTCGCACGGTCATACGTGGCGTACATCGCACCCAACGCGAAGTTTCGACCCGAGCCGATGCCCCAGAAACGATCGAAGCTGAATACTTCGCGGTATGAATAAACGCCGTAGATACCTGAGGGGTTTGCAATCAACGCGGTGATCTGAGACGACTCGTACGGATCGGAATCGTCTTCCTTCGGATTGAGGAAGAACCTGTCCTTCAAGATCACGTGCAGCCGCTGAAAAGTGGTGAACACCTGCTCGCGGCTGTATAGCTTGCATTCGTCGGCCAGGTGCCGCATCGCTTCGGCCAGCACGACGAAGTGTGCGGTGCTGCCCGCGAGGCCGATATACGAATCGCCGATCGAAAAGATCTTCTCGTTGACTTCATAACCATGCGGCAGGCGCGTCTCGCCGAACGTCACCAGCGCATCGGAAGCAATTGCAATCTCCTCGTTCTTCTTCACAACAACGATCGTCGTCATTGCTTCACAAAAGCACGCGGCGGAAGTCTGCGAGTACCTGCGCAAGATAGGCGTTGAAGCGCGCTGCGCCGGCGCCATCAACGACGCGGTGATCCCACGACAGCGACAGCGGCAGAATCAGGCGTGGCTCAAATTGCTTGCCGTCCCACACCGGTCGCGTTTGCGAGCGGCATACGCCGAGAATCGCAACTTCCGGCGCATTGATGATCGGCGTGAAATACGTGCCGCCGATTCCGCCCAGCGAGGAGATCGAGAACGTGCCGCCCTGCATGTCGGCCGGTGCAAGCTTGCCATCGCGCGCCTTTGCCGCGAGCGCGGCAGTTTCCTGCGCGATATCGATGACGCCTTTCTTGTCTGCGTCCCGGACGACGGGTACCACTAACCCATTCGGCGTATCGGCTGCAAACCCGATGTGGAAATAATCCTTCAGGATCACGGCATCGCCGGTTTCAGCATCGATCGAAGAATTGAACTCGGGAAATTTCTTAAGCGCTGAAACGCATGCCTTGATCAGAAAAGCCAACATCGTCAGCTTGAGACCGCTCTTTTCGTTTTCCTTATTCAGCTGCACACGGAAAGCTTCGAGCTCGGTGATATCGGCGTCGTCGTGATTGGTGACATGAGGAATCGTCACCCAGTTGCGCGTCAGCGCGGGGCCTGAAATTCTTCGGATGCGCGACATTTCAACGCGCTTGATGGGTCCGAATTTCGCAAAGTCGATTTGCGGCCACGCCGGCAGATGCGACGCCACGCCGGCCGATGCAGCGGCACTTCCCGTCGGCTTCGCTCCGCTCGTCATCACATCTTTCACGTGGGAGCGCACGTCGTCTTCGGTGATGCGTCCCTTCGGACCACTGCCTCGCACCGCGGCCAGCTCAACGCCGAGCTCGCGCGCGAACTTGCGCACCGACGGCGACGCGTGCGGCTTGGCGCCAGGCGTTGGACCGAGATCGAGCGGCTCAGGGCGAGCTCCCATCTCGGTGGCAAACGCGTGTGAGCGTGTTGGCGTTTCTACAGCTTCTGGCTCGGGCGCTGCTGCGATCGACGAAGACGGCGGTGGCGCGGCCGCCGGTTGCGCAGACTCAGGCGCGGCGGCGCCAGCTGTCGCGGTCAGTGTCGCCAGCGGCGTTCCTTTCGACACTTTATCGCCCAGCTTGATCTTCAGCGCTTTAATCACGCCTGCGTGCGACGACGGAATCTCCATCGACGCCTTGTCGCTTTCCACCGTGATCAGCGATTGATCCTTCGCCACGGTGTCGCCGGGCTTGACCAACAGTTCGATGACCTCGACGTCCTTGAAGTCGCCGATATCGGGCACGGTGATTTCAATGCCGTCCGCCGAGGCTTGCCTGGCCGGAGCGGGCACCGCGGCTGCGGGCGCCGTGGCTCCTGGCCGTGCGCTAGCGGGCGGTGCACCAGCGGGTGCAGGGCTAGCGGCGGGTGCTGCAGCATTCGCAGCGGGAGCGGACTGCGCCTCGCTGTCGATCACCAACAGCGGCGAGTCTTTCGACACCTTGTCACCCAGCTTCACCATCAATTGTTTGACGATGCCGGCGGCTGACGACGGAATTTCCATCGACGCCTTGTCGCTTTCCACCGTGATCAGCGACTGGTCCTTCGCAATCGCATCACCGGGCTTGACCAACAGCTCGATGACTTCGACGTCCTTGAAGTCACCGATGTCGGGAACCTTCACTTCGACTTGTTGTGCCATCGCTCGGCCCTACACCGTGACCGGATTGGGCTTGCTTGCATCGATGCCGTACTTCTTGATCGCATCGGCAACTTTTGACGCCGGCACTGTGCCTTCGTCGGCCAGCGCCCGCAGTGCAGCGATGGTGACATAGCGCCGATCGACTTCGAAGAACTCGCGCAGCTTGGCGCGCGTGTCCGACCGACCGAACCCGTCGGTGCCCAGCACGCGATAGTCGCGGCCGCGCGGAATATAAGCACGGATCTGATCGGCAAATAGACGCATGTAGTCGCTGGTGGCAACCATCGGCCCCGCGCTTTTTTCGAGCTCTTGTGTTACGTAAGGCTTACGTGGCTTATCGGTGGGATGCAGCAGATTCCAACGCTCGGCATCGATGCCGTCGCGGCGCAATTCGGTAAAGCTGGTCACGCTCCACACATCGCCTGCAACGCCCCAGTCCTTTTCGAGCATGTCGGCAGCAGCGATCGCTTCGCGCAAAATCGTGCCACTTCCCAGCAACTGCACGCGCGGAATCGATTTTCCCGTTCCGCTTCCGGCCGGACCCTCGCGCAGCCGGTACATCCCTTTCAGAATCCCGTCCTCCTGCCCTTTCTTCAGTCCAGGCTGCGGATAGTTCTCGTTCATCAGTGTGATGTAGTACCAGACGTTTTCCTGGTTCTCCACCATCCGCTTCAATCCGTGCTGAATGATGACCGCCACTTCGTGCGCAAAGGTCGGGTCGTAACTGATGCAATTGGGAATCGTCGCGGACATTAGATGCGAATGCCCGTCCTGATGTTGCAATCCCTCGCCGTTCAAAGTCGTGCGTCCCGCCGTTGCTCCGAGCAAAAATCCGCGCGCCTGCATGTCGCCGGCGGCCCACGCCAGATCGCCGATGCGCTGGAAGCCGAACATCGAATAGAAAATGTAGAACGGGATCATGATGCGGTTGTTGGTCGAGTATGAAGTCGCCGCCGCAATCCATGAACTCATCGCACCAGCTTCGTTGATCCCTTCCTCAAGAATCTGACCCTTCTTGTCTTCGCGGTAATACATCACCTGGTCTTTGTCGACCGGCTCGTACAGCTGCCCCTGCGACGAGTAGATGCCGAGCTGTCGAAACATGCCTTCCATGCCAAAGGTGCGCGCCTCATCGGGAATGATCGGTACGACGCGCGGGCCGACGTTCTTGTCGCGCACCAGCTGTGTCAGCGAGCGCACGAACGCCTGTGTCGTCGATATCTCGCGACCTTCGGAGGTCGGCTCGAGCACCGCCTGAAACGTGTCGAGTCCGGGCGCCGCGATTTTTTCATCGGCGGTGCGACGGCGCTGCGGCAAGAATCCGCCGAGAGCACGCCGCCGCTCGAGCAGGTATTTCATTTCGGCTGAATCGGCCGCGGGCTTGAAGAACGGAACCTGCTCGAGTCTGTCGTCGGGCACCGGGATCGCGAATCGATCGCGGAATTCGCGGATCGCGGCGTCGTCGAGCTTTTTCAACTGATGTGTCGGGTTCTTGCCTTCACCGACTTTGCCCATTCCGTAACCCTTGACGGTCTTCGCCAGAATCACCGTGGGTTGGCCGGTATGTTTACTGGCAACCGAATACGCCGCGTAAATCTTGTGCGGATCGTGTCCGCCTCGGTTGAGCCGCCAAATGTCGTCGTCGCTCATGCGCGAGACCATTTCGAGCAGTTTCGGATCCTTGCCGAAGAAATTCTTGCGCACGAACGCGCCGTCGTTGGCCTTGAAGTTCTGATACTCACCGTCGACGGTTTCTTCCATCACGCGCAACAATCGGCCTTCGCGATCGCGGGCAAGCAGCGGATCCCAGTACGAACCCCAAATTATTTTCAGTACGTTCCAGCCGGCCCCTCGAAATGTGCCTTCGAGCTCCTGAATGATCTTGCCATTGCCGCGCACCGGGCCGTCGAGCCGCTGCAGATTGCAGTTAACGACGAAAATGAGGTTGTCGAGTTTTTCGCGCGCTGCCAGTCCGATCGCACCGAGCGACTCCGGCTCGTCCATTTCCCCGTCACCGCAGAACACCCACACTTTGCGTCCTTCGGTGTTCGCGATGCCGCGCGCGTGCAGATACTTAAGGAAGCGCGCCTGATAGATGCCTTGAATCGGGCCGAGGCCCATCGACACTGTCGGAAACTGCCAGAACTCCGGCATCAACTTGGGGTGTGGATATGACGTCACTCCCTTGCCATCGACGTCACGCCGAAAATTGACGAGCTGCTCTTCGGTCAAGCGTCCTTCGAAGAAAGCACGTGCGTAAACGCCTGCAGAGCAATGCCCTTGAAAGTAGATCAGGTCTCCGCCAAAGTCGGCCGACGGCGCACGCCAGAAGTGATTGAACCCCACTTCCATCAGCGTGCTCGACGATGCATAACTGGCGATGTGTCCGCCGAGCTCGCCCTCGCCGCGGTTTGCACGCACCACGATCGCCATCGCATTCCATCGGTTGTACGAGCGAATGCGCTCTTCGATCGCTGCGTCGCCGGGCGAATGCTCTTCGAGGTGCGGCGGAATTGTGTTGATGTAGGCGGTGTTGGCCGAATACGGAAGGTGGGTTCCGGAGCGGCGCGCTTTATCGATCAGCGCTTCGAGAAGAAAGTGAGCACGCTCAGGGCCCTCACGTTCGATCACCGTTTCTAGCGCATCGAGCCACTCGGCGGTTTCAAGCGTATCGGGGTCGTTGGCCGCTTGTTGGAAAAGTGCGGACATACAGTCTCCTATCGTTGTTGCACGACGATACCAGCCCTCAGCCTATTTTCAAATAGCGGCATTCATTTTCATGATACGAAATCCAAGGCTGCGGACGAAGGGTCGATGAGCAGGCCTCAGTGCTGTCCATAATAGGCCTCGCTTCGCGGCGTTCCGCCGCCAGTCATTGAATGAACGAGCGCTGATGCGTGCCCGCTCCACTCCGCCGACCGACTCCGTGCTGCTCGCCTTCGATCCGTTGGCGCGCGCGAAAGAAAACGGCTTCAGTCTCAGCCGTTACGCGCACTTGCTCGCCATCCTGGTGCTCGCGATTTCGATTGCCGGGCTTGCGTATCTGTTGATCAATGAAGATCGCGCGTTGCAGCGCGACGCGCTGACGCGAGACGTCGACACTGTGGCGCAGTCGCTGTCGCTTCGGTTGCAAACGATGACCGAGGCCACGACGAGCATCGGACTTGAAATCGGCGATGCGAAGTACAACGAAGACCGCTTCGCATCGACCGGCCGCGAATTGATGATGTCCAAACCGGAGCTGCTGCATCTGGCCTACGTCGACAGCAAGAATCGCGTTCGATGGTCGGTGCAATCGCCGAGTCCACTTGCAGATTGGGCACGCCCCGCAACGTCGGAGATCGGCGCGGAAGTCATACGTTCGGTGATCAAGCGCGCGCGCGAGACGCACTCGACTTCCTTTTCGCCACCTTACGAAGACGAGTCGCGACCGAGCTCCGACAACGGCAGCCCATTCACCGATCTGGTCGCGCCGGTTTTTAGCGACGACCGTTACGTCGGCGCGGTTCTGGCACGCGTTTCGTTGCCCGAGCTGCTTCGGCAAACCGTCAAGCCTGAGTTGGGCCAGCGTTATCGGATTGCGCTGCGCGACGATGACGGCACGATACTGGCCACCTCGACCAGCAGCGAAGTGCCCGCCGGCGAGCCGCGCTACGCGGTGCGCGCTCCGCTGCTGTCGGACGGCATCATGGTGCAGGCATCGCCGTTCAGGCAGCGCTCGCCGATACTCGGCAACGCGCTGTCATGGCTGGTTGTAGGGCTGACGCTGATCGTAATGGTCACATTGGTCGCACTCGCGCGGCGCGACGTCAAGCAGGCGCAGGTTGAACGCGTACTGCGCACCGAAACTGCGTTTCGCCGCTCGATGGAAGATTCGCTCGCAACAGGCATGGGCGTCATCGACCGCAGCGGTGTGCTGCGGCACGTGAACCAGGCGTTCGTGCAGATGACGGGCTGGCCTGCCGAGGAGCTGATCGGCAAGTCACCGCCCTTTCCCTATTGGCCTCCTGACCGGCACGCCGAGTACCAAGCCAAGCTCGCGATCGTCCTGGCCGGCAAGGCGCCTGCGAGCGGGTTCGAGCTGAAAGTCCTGCGTCGTGACGGCACGCTGTTCGATGCGCGTCTGTACTTCTCCGCGTTGCTGACCGACGATGGCGAACAGCTGGGATGGATGTCGGCGATGGCAGACATCACCGAGCCGAATCGCATCAGCGAACAACTCGCTTCCGCGCACGAGCGGTTCACCACGGTGCTCGAATCCCTCGATGCCGCGGTGTCGGTGGTCGCCGACGATCGCGGCGACGAATTGCTGTTTGCGAACCGCAGCTATCGTGATCTCTATGGGTCGACGCCGGCCGGTCATCGCCGGCTGCGCGCGTCGCTTTCGCACAACGCAGTCGCCGGCGAGGCTTTCGACGCGGAGGTCTCGCGCTGGTTCGATGTGCGCACGCGCAACGTGCGCTGGGTCGACGGTCGCGATGTCCGACTGCAGATCGCGACCGACATCACCGAGCGCAAGGCCACCGAAAACATCGTGCGGCAGCAGCAGGAGAAGGTCGAGTTGACGTCGCGCCTGATGACGATGGGCGAGATGGCGTCATCGCTGGCGCATGAGCTGAACCAGCCGCTGACGGCCATCACCAACTACAGCCTGGGCGCGGTGACGCGCATGAAGGACGGCGGCATGTCGAATGAAGAGCTGCTGCCGGCGCTGGAGAAGACCGCGGGACAGGCGCAGCGCGCAGGCAACATCATTCGGCGCATTCGGGAGTTCGTTAAACGCTCCGAGCCGCGGCGGCGCCCGACAGAGGTGGCGCGCATCGTCGAAGACGCGATTGGCTTTGCCGATATCGAAGCAGCGAAAAAGGGCATCACGATTCGTACCGATGTGCAGGCGGGACTTCCGCCACTGGACGTCGATCCGATCTTGATCGAACAGTTGCTGCTGAACCTGTTGAAGAATGCTGTCGATGCGATGGATCAGGCTGCGCTGCGCAGGATCGACCTGGTGGTTCGCCGGCAGGACGATATGGCCGAGTTTTCGGTGATCGATCGCGGGTCCGGCGTTTCGGAACTGCAGCGCACGAATCTGTTCCAACCGTTTTTCAGCACGAAATCCGAAGGGATGGGAATGGGGCTCAATATTTGCCGCTCGATCGTCGAATTTCATCATGGCCGCCTGAACGTCGAGCGCAACCCTGAGGGCGGCGCGATCTTCACGTTCACGCTGCCGTTGGCGTCGAGTGAAGCAAAGGAGGATGTCGAGTGAACGAACGGGCGAGCGAAAGCGCGGAAACGATGGGCGTCGTGTATGTCGTCGACGACGACGACGCGGTACGCGATTCGGTGCAATGGTTACTCGAGGCAAGCCGCTATCGCGTGATCGGCTTTACCAGCGCGGAAGAGTTTCTGGCGAAGCACGATCCTGCCGCGATCGCCGTTGCGATTTTCGACGTCCGCATGCCGGGAATGAGTGGGCTCGAGCTGCAGGAGCAGCTGATCACTCGCAAGTCGCGATTGCCGATCATTTTCATCACCGGCCACGGCGACGTGCCGATGGCGGTGTCAACGATGAAAAAGGGAGCGGTCGATTTCATCGAGAAGCCGTTCGATCAGGCGGCGTTGAAGGCGCTGGTCGAGCGCATGCTTGCCGAAGCACGCGCGCACGCATCGGCCACCGAGCGGCAACGCTTGAGCGAAGCGCTGCTCGGCAAGCTCACTCCGCGCGAGCAACAGGTGCTTGAGCGCATCGTCGCCGGCCGCTTGAACAAGCAAATCGCCGATGATCTAGGGATCTCGATCAAGACCGTCGAAGCGCACCGCGCCAATATCATGGACAAGATGAACGCGAACACTGTGGCCGATTTGATGCGCACCGTACTGACGGGAGGTGCGCTGCGCCAGTAGGTCGATCGCACTGCGCCGGCTAGCCCTCGTAAACTCGTCGGTTGCTCATAACAACCGAGACGGGACGGTCGTGACTGCTCGCATTATCGATGGCAAGGCGCTTGCGAGCGAGTACGCAACGCGCTGGTCCCGCGCATCGAGCGTCTGAACGCTGCCGGTCACCGGCCGGGCCTCGCCGTCATTCTTGTGGGCGACGATCCGGCTTCGGCTGTCTATGTGCGCAACAAGGGCTATCGCGTGCGAGCAGATTGGCATTCGCTCGACGATTGACCGGCTTGCCGGCCGATACGACAGAGATCGCGCTACTGGCACGCATCGGGCAACTTAATGCCGATCCCGACGTGCACGGCATTCTGGTGCAAACGCCGCTGCCGAAACACCTTGATTCGGCAAAGATGGTCGAGTCGATCGCTTTCGAGAAGGACGTCGATGGCCTGCACGCGATCAACGCCGGCTTGACGCTGATGGGAATGCCGTACTTTCGCTCTTGTACGCCGTATGGCGTGATGAAGATGCTGCAGTCGATCAACGCCACGATCGAAGGCCGTCACGCAGTCGTGCTCGGACGCTCGAACATGGTCGGCAAACCGATGGCGATGCTGCTGCTGGCGGCCAACGCCACCGTCACGATCGCGCACAGCAAAACGCGCGACCTCGCTTCGCACACGCGCACGGCCGACATCCTGGTGGCCGCGGTGGGCCGACGCAATCTCGTGACCGCGGAGATGGTAAAGCCCGGCGCCGTCGTGATTGACGTCGGCACCAACCGCACACCGGATGGCAAGCTCGCCGGAGACGTGGATTTCGACAACGTCAAGCGAGTGGCCGGCTGGATTTCGCCGGTACCCGGCGGCGTCGGACCAATGACAATTGCAATGCTTTTGACTAACACGGTAGAAGCGGCCGAACGCCGCGCCGAAATCCACACGGACTGAGTGATGGACACCACTTCAACAAATTCACGCACCGCACCCGCATGAACAACTCGCCGCAAATCCGCTGCTGGACTTCACTGGCCTGCCGCACTTCGATCAGTATCCAGCCGCGACGATGTCACGCCTGCGATCGACGAGCTACTTGCGAGCGCACGTGAAGTTGTGTCGCGTATCACCGCAAACGATTCGGACGTCACATGGGATTCTGTCGTCGAGCCGCTGAACGAGACGACCGACCGGCTTGCGCGGGCGTGGGGCGCGGTGTCCCACATGAACGCGGTGGTCGACACACCGACGCTTTGCGCGAGCAATACAACGCGAATCTGCCGAAGCTCACGGAGTTCTGGACCGAGCTTTCGCAAAACGTCGCGCTGTACGCAAAAATTCAAGGCGCTGGCAGCCGCAGAAGACTTTGCTCAGTGGCCGGACGTCCGTCGCAAGGTCGTGGAGAACGAGCTGCGCGATTTTCGCCTCGGTGGCGCCGAACTGGCGGCAGACAAGAAAGAGCGCTTCAAGAAGATTCGCGAGCGCGAATCACAGGTTTCAACGCGCTTTGCAGAAAATGTGCTCGACGCAACCAACGCATTTGCGCTGTATGTCGACGATGCCAGCGCGCTCGCCGGTGTGCCGCAGGATGCTCTGCAGATGTTGTCCGAGTCGGCACAGGCCGACGGTAAGACCGGCTACAAGATCTCACTGCAGTATCCGAGCTATTCGGCGATCCTCGATTACGCGCATGACCGCGCGCTGCGTCAACAGATGTATCGCGCCTATTCGACCAAGGCATCAGAGTTCGGCAATCCCGAATGGAACAACGGCCCGCTGATGGTCGAGCTACTGAAGCTGCGCCGTGAGCACGCGCAGTTCCTTGGATACAAGAGCTTTGCTGAAGTCTCGCTGGTGGCAAAAATGGCTGAAAGTCCCGCGCATGTGCTCGAGTTTCTGCGCGATCTCGCGCGCCGCGCGAAGCCGTATGCGGAGCGCGACATCGCCGAGCTGCGCGAGTTCGCCGCAACGCATCTCGACATCGCGGACCTGCAGCCCTGGGATGTGTCGTACGCGAGCGAAAAGTTGCGCGAGCAGCGCTACTCGTATTCCGAGCAGGAGCTGAAGCAATACTTCACCGAACCGCGCGTGCTTGCAGGGTTGTTCAAGGTGATCGAAACGCTCTTTGCCGTCGCGATTCGCGAAGAAACGGCGCCGGTGTGGCATCCGGATGTGCGCTTCTATCGAATCGAAAATTTGCGCGGGCAGCTCGTTGGACAGTTCTATCTGGACCTCTACGCCCGCGACCATAAGCAAGGCGGTGCCTGGCAGGGCGATGCGCGCAGTCGGCGCGCAAGGCGTACCACGCTCGCGACTCCTGTGTCGTTTTTGACCTGCAATTTTTCGCGGCCGTCCGGCGGCAAGCCCGCCACCCTGAAGCACGACGACGTGCTGACGTTGTTTCACGAGTTCGGCCACGGGCTGCATCACATGCTGACGCGCGTCGACGAGCCGTCGGTATCGGGGATTCAGGGCGTCGAGTGGGACGCCGTCGAACTGCCGTCCCAATTCATGGAGAACTTTGCCTGGGAGTGGGAGGTTCTGCAGATGTTGACCGGGCACGTCGACACCGGCGAGAAGCTGCCGCGAGCACTGTTTGAAAAAATGCTCGCGGCAAAGAACTTTCAAAGCGGCATGTGCACGGTACGCCAGCTCGAGTTTTCGCTGTTCGACATGTTGCTGCATTCAGCGAACGAATGGCCCGACGAGGCACACGTCATGAAGCTGCTGGCGGACGTCCGGCGTGAAGTTTCAGTGCTTGTTCCCCCCGAATACAACCGTTTTCCGCACGCTTTCTCGCACATCTTCGCGGGCGGTTACGCCGCAGGCTATTACAGCTACAAATGGGCCGAAGTTTTGTCGGCTGACGCGTATTCGGCGTTTGAAGAAAACGAGGAGGGTGGCGTGCTCAGCTCCATGATCGGCAGCCGGTTTCTCGACGAGGTATTGGCGGTCGGAGGCAGCCGCCCGGCGATGCAATCGTTTGTTGCATTCCGCGGCCGCAAGCCGACGATCGATGCACTGCTAAGGCACAACGGCATGGTGAGCTAGAGAAAATGAAGGTCAATCTTTCGCGCTTGGCTCTGGGCACGCTGCTGACGCTGGCGCTGCCGGCAGCGGCGCAGTATCGCTGGACCGACCCTGACGGCCGTGTCAGCTACGGCGATGCGCCGCCAGCGGAGGCGAAAAATCTGTCCCGGATCGATGGCCGCTCGCGCTCAGAGGCGGGCGACCCCACGGGTGGCATTCCCTTTGAGTTGCGCAGGGCCATGCAAAACCTTCCCATCACGCTCTATACGGCTCCAGAGTGCGCACCTTGCGAATCGGCGCGCGCCTGGTTGCGGCGGCGAGGAGCGCCGTATCAGGAGATCGTCGTCGATACCGAGGTCGATGCCGAAGAGTTCAAGCGTCGCGTCGGAACCACTTCGGTGCCGGTCATGACGCTCGGTCGTACGCCCCACCTGGGATTCAACGACGGCGCATGGTCGGCCGCGCTGACTGCTGCGGGCTACCCGGCGCAGATCGTGTTGCCGCCAACGTTTCGCCCCGAGCCACCTAAACCGATCCTGCCACGCGAAGTGCCGGAGCGCCCGGCGGCGAATTCGCCAGCGCCTAAGAGCTAACAGCACGGAGTCCTGAATGAAATTGTCGACCTTGTTGTCAAGATTCCTTGCTGTCGGAGTCGTGGCGCTGATGCAGTCTTCGGTGATGGCCCAAGCACTCGCCGACCCCGACAAAGAGCGCAAGTTTCTTTATCGCTGGACCGATACCCGCGGCCAGGTGAATTACGGTGATCGGCCTCCGCCTGACGCAATGAATCTCTTGCGCATTGATCTGCGGCAGATCGGCGAACAGGTTCAATCGCTGTTGCCTTATCAAGTTCGGCGCGCACAGTCGATGTATCCGGTGATGCTCTTTACGGCGGGCAAGTGCGCACCATGCGGCACGGCGCGCGAGTTCCTGATGAAGCGGGGCATACCGTTCGCGGAGCGAACGATTGAAACTGGCGATGACTCGGTTGAACTGAAGCGGCTAACGCAGGCGGAGGGCGTGCCCGTGGCAACCGTAGGGACTGCGTCGCTGATCGGGTTCGACCCTGACGAATGGAACATCACGCTCGACGCGTCCGGATATCCGAAGACATCGCAGCTGACTTCCGCCTTTAAGCAAGAGCCCGCGCGTCCGCTGACTCAAAAGGAAAAGCCTGCGCCGGCGATCGCCAAGCAATAGCAGAGATCGCACCGCGAATTGCGCGCCAGGAAGAGGCTCAACACCCGTCATCGGTTGGATTTTCTGCTCCGGCAGGTCGTGCCATCTCCTGACGCCTCCGGTACGGCGCGATCACCTGCTTGTCCAGCCAGTACGAGAACTTGTGCGCGGCGCTGTCTGTGCGTCGATCGAGCCATGCCTTGATTCCGATCTCCGAGAACGCCATCAAGCGCGAGCCCGGTGGTCGCGCGAGTCCGTCCCGTCCCGCAACCTCGCGGACTCGCACCACGTTGCGTTGACGGCCTTTCAGATCAAGCGCGTCGAACACATCGTCAGCGGCAATCCAGATTGAATCGCCCTGCGTAAGAACTCTTATCTGGCGCCCGTCGAACTCGTAGTACGTACCGTTCCACTCGGCCCAGGCGCCTTCGTACTGCCAGCGCCACCATGCACGGATGAAACGATACGTCGGCCAAAGCAGCCATAGTCCCCAAAACGGCGCGACGAGAACAAGACTGAGTGCACCGGTGCCACCTCGGACGTCGTTGAGGAACAACGCCCCGCCGATGACACCCCAGGCAACCCAGATCATCCAACCCCATCGAACGATCCGCTCGTCGGGGTCCTGTTCAAGCCACGAGGCGGCTCGTGCCATCAGCAAGCCAAGCGCTCAATCAACGCGACGGCGTTGTTCTTCCTCGACCAGTTCTTTCAGCCGGCGCTCTTCCCAGTCGCGACCGAGCAAGCCGATCATGCCGAAAGTAGACAACGCGTGGATTGCGAGGCCGATGCCCCACCCGATTGCAGGCCAGACGAACCACCATCGTCCATGGCCAGTCAGCGCATTGATGACGAACAAACCGCTGATCACAATGACGTAGATCACTAGATGAACGTAAAAGCTCTTTTCGGCGCCGAGTCGGCGACGCGCGCGTTGCTCTGCACTTGCGGGCTCGTTCGAATCGATTGACCGTGCGTTGTCAGTGCTCATCGCTTTTCTCCCTCCGGGAGATACGATTATGACTAAGCTTTGTCAGCAGGTTGATGTGTCAATGCGGCCGCCCCACGACGGCGCGCCTTGAACCGCCGCTCAAAGGCGTCGAGGTAGCTGTAGATCACCGGAACGACGACCAACGTCAGCAGTGTCGAAGTGATGACACCGCCGATGATCGCGCGACCCATCGGCGCCTGCTGCTCGGAGCCTTCGCCCAGTCCGATGGCGAGCGGCAACATTCCGAAGATCATCGCCGCCGTGGTCATCAAGATCGGTCTCAGCCTGACTTGCCCTGCAGCGAGCAGCGCGTCGTTGCGCGACAGTCCGTCGCGCTGACCCTTGTTGGCGAAATCCACCAGCAGAATTGCGTTCTTCGTCACCAAGCCCATCAGGAACACGATGCCGATCATCGAAAAGATATTCAGCGTCGTGTTGGTGATCAACAATGCGAGCATCACGCCGACGATCGACAGCGGCAGAGACGCCATGATCGCAATCGGCTGCAGGAAGCTGCCGAACTGAGACGCCAGCACGATGTAGATAAAGATCACCGCGAGCGCGAGCGCACCGAAGATCGCCGCGTTGACTTCCTCCTGATCGCGAATTTGCCCACCGATGTCGAAGCGCAATCCGGGCGGCAGCTCGTACGCCTTCACCATCGCCTGCACTTCCTTGCCCGCGTCGCCTGAAGGCCGGCCCTGCACGTTGGCCCACAGCGCGATTCTGCGCTGCAGGTCCTGGCGCCGGATGTTCTCGGGATTAAACGTGCGCTCGATCGTCGCAATTGCACGCAGCGGAATGACTTCGGGCGTACCGTCGGCCATCAACCGGCTGGTGGCGATGTTCATGCCCGAAATGTCGTCGATCACGGTGCGGCTGGCGCGCGGGATCTGCGTGATCACCTCGTAGTTCTGACCGTCGGGCGCAAGCCAGTAACCAGAATTCTCACCGCCGATCAGTGCGCGCAGTGTCGTGCCGAGCTGTGCGTAAGTGACGCCGTATTCGGAAGCGAGCTCCGGTTTCAACCGGACTGACAACGCCGGTGTGCCCTCCTTATGCGACACCTCGATATCGGTAATGCCGCGAATCGACACAATTTTCTGCCGCAGATCGGCAATCACGCGCTGCATTTCCGCATCATTGTTTCCGAGCAATGCAACGTAGATCGGCCCGCCCCAACCCACTTTCATTTCAATACCGGGAATCGCGGCCAGCCTTTGCCGGATCGCCTGCTCGAGTTTTTTCTGCGAAAGCTTGCGCTCGGAGCGCGGCACAAGTTTGAGATTCAGCCGGCCAGTGTTTTTCGCGCCCTCGGTGCCAATGCCGGTATCGATCGAATCAATTTCCTTGAACTCGCGCAGTGCCTGTTCGACGCGTTTGACTCGCTCGTCGGCGTACTCGAGGCTGGAGCCGACCGGCATCGTCAGCCTCACGCTGGTAAAGCTTTCATCGCTCTGCGGCATCATCTCCGTGCCGACCACACCTGCAATCGGAATCGCAAGCGCGAAGCTCAGCACGGCGATCCACAGCGTGATGCCGCGCGGCGTGATCGTGGCCAGGCGTGGCTTCAGATGGCTGACGTCCAGCGTGCGAATCGCGCGCCAGATGCCGATTGCCGGCACACCTATTGGAACATTCAGTCTGGGCACGGTTTTGCCGAGCGTCCACTGGCTGCGGCGACAGCACCCAGCCGAGCAACCTTCCGTAAATCGCATGTACGCGGTCCATGAACCGATCGAAGCCTCGCAGCACCGGCCCGACGAAGCGCGCCTCGTGCATGCCGCGCGGCGGATCGCGCCACACCGCCGACAGCATCGGGTCCAGCGTAAAGCTGACGAACAGCGACACCAGCACTGCAACCGCGACCGTGATGCCAAACGGATAAAAGAACTTGCCGACGATGCCGCCCATGAACGCGATCGGCACGAAACACCGCGACGATCGAAAACGTGGTCGCCAGCACTGCAAGTCCGATTTCGTCGGTGCCTTCGCGCGCCGCCGTGTAGTGATCCTTGCCCATATGAATATGGCGCACGATGTTTTCGCGCACGACGATTGCGTCGTCGATCAGCAGGCCAATGCACAGGCTGAGCGCCATCATCGTCATGTAATTCAGCGTGAAGCCGAACACCCTGAGCGAGATGAACGTCGCGATCACTGCGATCGGTAACGTTAGCCCGGTAATGACGGTGCTGCGCCAGCTGCCAAGAAACAGAAACACGATCAACACCGTCAACAGCGCGCCTTCGATGATCGTGACCTTGACGTTGTTGACCGCGCCCTTGACGAAGTCTGACGTCGATCGGAGCAGCTTCAGCTCGGTACCTGCTGGCAACAGCTTGCGAATGTCCTCGGCGGCGATCTTCAGGTTGTCGCCAACCTGAACGATGTTGGCGTCCTGCGCCTTGAAGATGTAGAAGCTGATCGCCGGTACGCCGTTGATACGCGCGATCGAGTTGCGTTCACGCTCGGTGTCGAACACTTCGGCAACCTGCGACAGCAGGATCGGCGCTCCGCTCTTGCGCGCAACGATGATCTTGCCGAAGTTGGCGGGGTCTTCGATGCGGCCGTCGACGCGAACGATCGCTTCGACCGTATTGTTGCTGATCGTGCCGACCGGAACGCTGACGTTCGCATTACGCAGCGCAGTGACGACCTGGTCGACGGTCAGGCCGAACGCGGTAAGCCGGCCCGGATCGACCCGCACCTGAATCTCGCGCGTCACCGTGCCGCCGAGCGCCACCCTGCCGACGCCGCTGACACGCTCGAAGCCTTTTTGCACGACTTGCTCGCCGAGCGTCGTCAGCTGGCGTTGCGACAACCCTTTGCCCAACAGTGCATAAAACGCAACCGGCTCGTCGTTTTCGTCGCCGCCGCGCTGCACGACCGGATCCTTAACGTCGCGCGGAAAGCCTGCGCGAATCTGCGCAATCTTGTCGCGCACTTCCTGCGTGACGCGGTCGGTATCGACGTCAAGCCGGAATTCGATCCATGAAAACGAAATGCCTTCGTACGACGCCGACAAGATGCGCTTGACGCCCGCCACCGTGTTGACCGCGTTTTCGATCGGTTTGGCCAGATCGTTTTCCACCTGCTCGGGCGATGCGCCCGGATAACGCACCTGAATCGAAACGACCGGCGGACGCACGTCAGGCATCGCTTCGACGCCGAGCTTCGCGTACGAAAACAGCCCGAGCACGGTGAGCGCCACCATCACCATCGTGGCGAAAACCGGGTGATTGATCGAAACGCGAGTCATCCACATGAGCTGAGCTCGGCTCTAGTTTCGCGCCGGCGCGCGGCGCTCTCTATCAGCGACGCTCGATTCCGCAGCCTGGCTGATGACCTTCGCGGCGAGACCCTCCTTCAGATTATCGAACTTGGACGCGAGCACGACGTCGCCCGGCGCCAAGCCCGATGTCACTTCGACCAACTGCGCGCGCTCGTCGCGCTTGCCGACCACGATGTTCCTGCGCGCGAGCTTCTCATCGGCCACGATCCACACGAAAGTCTTGCGCGGCTTCGGTACGCACCGCCGACAGCGGCAGCGCGGGCACTTCGACTTCGGGCGCGATCGGTCAGCAACACACGCGCGAACATGCCGGCCTTCAACAACGAGTCCTCGTTCGAAAGCGATACGTAAATGTTGATCGTGCGCGTGCCCGGCTCTGCGCTTGGGTTGATGCGCTCGACGCGACCCTTCGAACTTGCGACCGTCGATGCCCTCGACGTCGACGTGCGTCGGCATCCCCTTGCGAATCTGCGTCACGTCGGAGATCGGCACCTGCGCCTGTACTTCCAGTTGCGCCAGATCGACGATCGACAACAACGGGGCGTCGAAACTGACCTTCTCGCCGGGCTGTACGTGACGCTTGGATACCGTTCCGGAGATCGGCGCACGCACGACCGCATCGGTCATCGACAGCTGCGTCAGCTCCAATTGCGCTTGCGCTGTTGCAACGCGCCGCCAGCTGCACCTGATGTGCGCTGTCGGCCGTGTCGAACGCGTTCTGCGAAATGAAATTCTGTTTGACGAGCTGCGCGTTCGCCTGGCGTGTGCGATCGGCCATCGCCAATTGAGCGCGCGATGATTCAAGCATCGCCTTGCGCTCGGCCATCTGCGCACGCAGTTGCGCCGTGTCGAACTCGGCAATCTGCTGTCCAGCCGTTACGCGATCGCCTTCACGAACGAGGACACGTTTGACTTCGGCCGATAGCTTCGCGCGCACGGTCGCCTGCGAAACGGCCTGGACCGACCCAGGAACCGCGAGCTCGACCGACAACCGCTTCGGCTGCAACGAAACGACGTCGCGCTGTGAAAATTCAAGCGGCGGGCGCTCGCGCTTCTTGGCAGCGTCCGCTTCACCCCTCTTTGCCGAAATCGCAATCGCGGCGCCCGCAACCACGACGGCAGCCAAGGCCGCGGTCAGTATCCATCCTGTGCGCTTAAGCATCCAACAATCCCCCGGGGACGTACGGCTTTTGGCCACCATCCGTAATGGGGCGCGATTATCCTCGACCGGGTGTCGGCGTCGCGTGCGCTGCGACGAACTGCCGCAAGGTGCGACGAAATGCAGGGACTGCAGGCCCGGCGTCTTGCCTAGTTCGGGCCGCTCTCAGTCTTCGAGCCCGAGATCCTGAATTTTGCGTGTAATCGTGTTGCGCCCGACACCCAGACGCATAGCCGCATCGATGCGACGCCCGTGCGTGTGTTTAAGCGCTGTGCGAATGACGGTCGCTTCGAATTCGCGCGCCAGTGCGTCCATCACGTCGGGCGTTCCGGCTTTCAGTCGCCGCTCGACCTCGACGGTTAACTGCGTCAGCCAGTCCTGGTCAGACCAGGTCGTCGTCGACGGTGGAATTGCGGCCAGCGGCGCACCGTTGACCGCCGCTGCAGCGCTGGCCGGCGTCGTGGCAGCGAGCGATGAAGCGGTCTCGTGCCGAACGTCGAGGGGCAGATCTTCGACTTTGACCACTTGCGCTGGCGCGAGGACGGTCAGCCAGTGGCAGAGATTCTCCAGTTGCCGCACGTTGCCGGGAAACGGCAATTGACTGATAAATGCCAGCGCCTCGTCCGACAACCGTTTTGTATCGACCGCAAGCTCAGCCGCGCTCTTCGCAAGGAAATGCCGCGCGAGCAGTGCAATGTCTTCGCGCCGCTCGCGCAGCGACGGCAGCCGCAGCTTGATCACGTTCAAGCGGTGATACAGGTCTTCGCGGAACGAACCCTGGCGTACGCGCTCTTCGAGGTTCTGATGTGTGGCCGCGATCACGCGCGCGTCGGCCTTGATTGGCTGGTGCCCGCCGACGCGGTAATACGTTCCGTCCGACAGCACGCGCAGCAAGCGTGTCTGCAATTCGGACGGCATGTCACCGATCTCGTCCAGAAACAGTGTCCCGCCTTCGGCCTGTTCAAAGCGCCCTCGCCGCATTGCCTGCGCGCCGGTAAATGCGCCGCGCTCGTGTCCGAACAGTTCGCTTTCCAGCAGATCACGCGGGATCGCAGCCATGTTGAGCGCGATAAACGGCATCTGCGCGCGCGGACTGTGCTTGTGCAGAGCGCGAGCGACGACTTCCTTGCCGCTGCCAGACTCGCCGGTCAGCAGCACCGTCACATTGGACTGCGACAGCCGCCCGATCGCACGAAACACTTCCTGCATCGAAGGTGCCTGCCCGAGGATTTCGGGCACGTCCGACAGCGATTCGTCGGCTTGCGATTCGCGCACGCTCTCGTCCACAGCGCGGCGAATCAGCTCAACCGCGCGGTCGACGTCAAACGGCTTCGGAAGATATTCGAACGCACCGCCCTGAAACGACGACACTGCACTGTCGAGGTCCGAGAACGCCGTCATGATGATCACCGGCAGCCCGGGATGCTTGCGCTTGACCGCACGCAACAGCTCGGTGCCGTTGATGCCTGGCATGCGAATGTCGGACACCAGCACCTGTGGCGTGTTGTGCTCGAGCTCCGACAACACTTCCTGTCCGCCACCGAACGCCTTGCATGGAATGTTTTCGCGCGCGAGTGCCTTCTCCAGCACCCAACGGATCGAGCGGTCGTCGTCGACGATCCAGACGTCCTTCACGGCAGCACCGCCGGGCCGCCCCAAGGTGCTGGCGCGCTCCCTTGGGGAGCAGCGAACGCAGTGAGCGTGGTGACCTTCATGACAGAGGGATCAGGATGCGGAAGTTCGTGCGGCCGGGGCGGCTGTCGGCTTCGATCATTCCGTCGTGCTGCTGAATGAAAGTTCTGCGCGAGCGTCAAGCCAAGACCGTTGCCCCCGTCGCGACCCGATACCAGCGGAAAGAAAATGCGGTCCTTTAACGGCTCCGGAATACCAGGCCCGTTGTCGATCACGTGCAGATCCAGCGCCAGCCGATGCCTTGCGCGTGCAATAGTGACCTGACGCGCAACGCGCGTGCGCAGGACGATCTCGGCGTCGCCGCCAGCGATCCTGCTTTCGAGCGCCTGTGCCGCGTTGCGTACAACATTCAGCAGCGCCTGAATCAGCTGCTCTTTGTCGCCGCGAAATTCCGGAGCACTGGCGTCGTAGTCGCGCGTGATCGCCAATCCACGCGGAAACTCGGACACCATGATCAGCCGCACGCGCTCGCACACTTCGTGGATGTTCATCTCCGACACGACGCGCGGAGAACGATGCGGCATCAGCAGGCGATCGACCAGCGCGTGCAGTCGATCGGCTTCGGCAATGATGACGCGCGTGTACTCGCGCTGCTCGTTACTCGCGAGCTCTGCTTCGAGCAGCTGTGCCGCTCCACGTACGCCGCCCAGTGGATTCTTGATTTCGTGCGCCAGATTGCGCAACAGTTCGCGGTTTGCTTCGGTCAAACCGATCTGGCGTTCTTCGCGGTCGACCTTCAACTGCTGCTCGATCTCGGTGACCTCGAGCACCAGCGGAATGTTTGCCACAAACTGCACCGCCGCAACCACACGCACAGGCAGCGGCTCGCGTCCGATGCGGCGCAATTCCATGATCTGTTTGCGCTGGCCAAAAGCATTGGCTTGCGCATCGGCCACCAGTTGACGCATTTCAGCATCGTCACCCAGCACGCGCCCGGCAAGCTGACCGACAAGCGTTTTGCGCGACGTGTCAAACAGCAGCTCCGCGGACTGATTGACATGCGCGATTCGTCCGCTACTGTCGACCAGCAGTACCGCGGTCGACAGCAGATCAAGGCCGTCGTAGGGCGGCTGAGTGAGCGCGAGCAGTTCGACTGCGCTCATGCGCAGCCCCGCATCACGCGGTAAACAAGACCTACTGGGTTTTGAGCAGCGACATCTCGCGCGCGAGTGCGCGCACGTTGTTTTCGGTGCGAGCGATGTCTTCCTGCAACCGCTGCGTCCGCTCTTTGTAAAGCGCGAAGTTGCGTTCATCGCCGCGCCGCTCGGGCTCGCCGTTGTTGAACTCCGACTTGAGCTTGGCCAGACGCTCTTCCTCGCCCTTCAATTCGTCTTCCAGAATGCGGCGCCGATCCTGATCGCGCGTGCGCTGTGTGTCGCCATCCACGCGCGGAAAGTTGGCCGGCGACACCGAAGCGCGCTGCTCGACAGCAGGCTGCACGCCACCTCTGGCCTGCGGCATCCGCGATGCCGGCAGCGTCAAGATCGGCTGCACATCCATCCGCTTGCAGGTCTTGACGTTGCCTGTGTTGGTGAACTGCTTCTCCCCATTTTCGCCTACACAGACAAAGATGTCGGACGATTGTGCGAGTGCGCCGGTCGACATCAAGGCGCAGGAAATGAAACCGAGGACCGAGGCAGAACGCGTCACTGGGCGATTCCCCGAGAGGCGAGAGGCGCGCAGTGTAAGACAGGACTTCGCCTTTGGATCCGCTGAGTAAGCCGTCTTGTCGGTCCAGTTCCCGCATTCGTGGGAGGGCGCGTTGTTCGTCGCAACGAACGCCCCCGGTTCCTTTTGCGTCGCCGCGGCTACGAGCTGTAATACATGTCGAATTCCAGCGGGTGAGTCGTCATCCGGAAGCGCGTGACCTCATCCATTTTCAGCGTGATGTAGGCGTCGATCAGATCGTTGCTGAAAACACCGCCGCGGGTCAGGAACTCGCGGTCGTTATCGAGATATTCGAGCGCCTGCTCGAGCGAAGAGCACACGGTCGGAATCTTGGCGTCTTCTTCGGGCGGCAGGTCGTACAGGTTCTTATCGGCCGGCTCGCCGGGATGAATCTTGTTTTGAACCCCATCGAGCCCCGCCATCATCATCGCTGCGAATGCCATGTAGGCATTCGCCGTCGGATCGGGAAAGCGCACTTCGATTCGGCGCCCCTTTGGATTCGAAACGTACGGAATTCGAATCGATGCCGAACGATTGCGCGCCGAATACGCGAGCTTCACCGGCGCTTCGAACCCCGGCACCAGTCGCTTGTACGAATTGGTGCCGGGATTCGTGATCGCGTTCAACGCTCGAGCGTGTTTGATGATGCCGCCGATGTAGTACAGCGCAAAATCCGACAGTCCGGCGTAACCGTTGCCGGCAAATAGATTGGTGCCGCCGTTCCAGATCGACTGATGCACGTGCATGCCCGAGCCGTTGTCGCCCACCACCGGCTTCGGCATGAAGGTCGCCGTCTTGCCGTAGCTCGCGGCGACGTTCCACACCGTGTACTTGAGAATCTGCAGCCAATCGGCGCGCTTGGTCAGCGTTGTGAACTTGGTGCCGATTTCGCATTGGCCCGGCGCCGCGACTTCGTGGTGATGCACCTCGACTTCAACGCCCTGCTGTTCGAGCAGCAAGACACATCTCGGAGCGAATGTCCTGCAGCGAATCGGTCGGCGGCACCGGGAAATAGCCGCCCTTCACCGGCGGCCGATGCGCCAGGTTGCCGGCTTCGTAATCGATGCCAGTCGACCAGGGTGCTTCTTCGGACTTGATCCGAACCATCGAGCCCGACATGTCGACGCTCCACGTCACCGCATCGAAGATGAAGAACTCGGGCTCGGGCCCGAAGTACGCGATATCGCCAACTCCGTCGATTTCAAATACGCTTCGGCGCGCTTGGCAAGCGACCGCGGATCACGGTCGTAGCCCTTGCCTGTTGAAGGCTCGATCACGTCGCACGTCAGGATCAGCGTGTTCTCTTCGCGAAACGGGTCCATGCGCGCCGTATCGGGATCGGGCATCAGCAACATGTCGGACGCTTCAATCCCCTTCCAGCCGGCGATCGACGAGCCATCGAAAGCGTGTCCCAGTTCGAACTTGTCGTCCTCGAACGCTTTCACGGGCACCGTGACGTGCTGCTCCTTGCCCTTGGTATCGGTAAAACGAAGGTCGACGAACAACACTTCGTTGTCCTTTATCGTTTTCATTACGTCCTTGGCCGTCGCCATGTCGAAGTTCTCCCTAGCCGTTAATAAAGTGGTGTGTCGCAGCGCAACGCATTAAGTGTGCCAAAAGCGGTCTCGGGCGCTGCAAGGCTGCACTGCCCTTGTGCGTCAAGCGCTTAGCGCGTTTGATTCAATCACTTAGGGGTCCGCCACGCGTTGCCGATGCCCCAAGTTAGTGCAGTATGCCCCGAAAGGAGGATTATGGCAGCACGACCTTAGGGCGAGACGGATTTAGAAACATCCCCTGCAAATCGGACAAAAAGCGCAAGCCCAGCGCGGTAGGCGCCAGCGCTTTGGTGGTCTCGCACCAGCAAGCCACGCCGCTCCGCCTCGTCAAGCTCGGGCTCGATCGAGCTCAGTGAGAGGCCGGTTCTCTCAAAGAACGAGTTACTGGCTACCCCGCCAGTCAAGCGCAGCGCGTTCAGCATGAATTCGAACGGCAACTCGTTGCGTGAGACTTCATGGCTTTCGGCGACGAACTCTCCCGCTGCAGCCCGCTCAAGATAAGACGCCGGCTGACGAAAGCGCACCTGCCGAACGATGCGATGTGGAAACGAGATCTTGCTATGCGCACCGGCGCCGACGCCGAGATAATCGCCGAAGGTCCAGTAGTTGACGTTGTGGCGGCACTCGCGCGCCGGCGTTGCGTACGCTGACACTTCATAGCGGCCGTATCCCGCCTGCTGCCGTCCTTGCCTCGAGCCAGTCCTGCATCGCTGCCGCTGCGTCCTCATCGGGCAGCGTCGGCGGATACTTGGCGAACACCGTATTTGGCTCGAGTGTCAATTGATACAACGACAGATGCGGCGGCCGTGCGGCGAGCGCGTGTTCGACGTCAGTCTGCAGCTCGATCAGCGATTGGCCCGGAAGCGCGTACATCAGGTCAAGGTTGAAATTGTCGAAGTGACGCTGTGCGATCTCGATTGCGGCAAACGCCTGTGCGCGATCGTGAATTCGGCCGAGTGCCTTCAGCTTTTGTTCATCGAACGACTGAATGCCGATCGACAGTCGATTCACGCCGGAGGCGCGGTACGCGGCAAAGCGCTCGGCCTCGAAAGTCCCGGGGTTTGCTTCGAGCGTGATTTCACAGTCGAGTGCGAGCGGCAGTAACGCGCGAATGTCCGACAACAATCGGTCAAGTGCCCCCGCGCTCATCAGACTCGGAGTTCCGCCGCCGATAAAAATGCTGATGATGCGCCGCCCCCAGATAAGCGGCAGCGCCGCTTCGAGATCGGCGCGTACTGCGTTCAGATACTCGTCTTCGGGCGCGCCGAGCGCGTTCGCCTCGTGAGAATTGAAATCGCAATACGGGCACTTGCGAACGCACCAGGGGTAATGAACGTAAAGCGCCAGCGGCGGCAGAGAGCTCAGGTTGATGCTGCCCGGGCGCAGATAGGCTGACACATCGACACTCGCTGCGGCGGGCCGCTGCGGCCTGATCTCGATCGTCGAGTTCATCAATTCCAGTCGGCCAGCCGCGCCGCGAGGGCACGCAGCGCAAGTCCGCGATGACTGATTCTGTTTTTGTGCGCGGGATCGAGTTCCGCCGCGGTCAAACCCAAGCTTGCGACGTAAAACAACGGGTCATAACCGAATCCACCCGAGCCACGCGGCGCGTGCGCGATTTCGCCGTACCAGCGCGCATCGACGATGATCGGCTCTGCATCTTCGGCGCGAGCGAACTGCGACGAGCACGCAGGTGTAATGCGCGCGCCGCTGAGTGACGCCTGCCAGACGCCGCAACAGCTCCGCGTTGTTGCTCCGATCGCTCGCACCCTCGCCCGCAAAGCGCGCCGACATTACGCCGGGTGCGCCGTTAAGCGAATCGACACACAGTCCCGAGTCGTCAGCGAGCGCTGGCAGATCCGGTACGCGCTGCCGCATGACGCGCTTTAGCCAGTGCGTTCTCGACAAACGTCGCATGAGGTTCTGCTGCCGAATCGACCCCTAGGTCGCTGCTGCGATACGACGTCCCAGCATGAGCCATCCAACATCGTCGAGATCTCTCGCAGCTTCGCAGCGTTGGCATGACGCCAGGATCAGCCGCCGGCTCACAATTCGAGAGCGTGCTTCTGCGCTGCCACCAGCGAGCGGATGCCGCCGCTGGCCAGTTGCAGCATCGACTCCATTTGTTTCGCCGAAAACGGTGCACCCTCTGCGGTTCCCTGAACTTCGACGAAGCCGCCTTTGCCGGTCATCACGACGTTCATGTCGGTGTCGCAGCCGGAGTCTTCGACGTAATCGAGGTCGAGCACCGGCACGCCACCATACAGACCCACCGAGACTGCCGCGACGAAGTCTGACACCGGCACGTTGTCGATCATGCCGCGCGCGCGTAACCAGCGGCACGCGTCGTACGCGGCAACAAAGCCACCGGTGATCGCCGCGGTGCGCGTGCCGCCGTCTGCCTGAATGACATCGCAATCGATATGCAGCGAGCGTTCGCCAAGCGCCGCAAGATCGAATACCGCTCGCAGGCTGCGCCCGATCAATCGCTGAATCTCCTGCGTTCGACCGCCCTGCTTGCCGCGCGCCGCCTCGCGGTCCGAGCGCGTGTGCGTCGCGCGCGGCAGCATGCCGTACTCGGCGGTGACCCAGCCCTCGCCCTTGCCCTTCAGAAACGCGGGAACCCGCTCCTCGACACTGGCGGTGCAAATGACGCGTGTGTCGCCGAACTCGACCAGCACCGAGCCTTCCGCATGCTTGGTGAAATTGCGCAGCAAGCGCACCGGACGCAGCTCGTCGGCGCGTCGGCCGCTCAGGCCGTGATGTTGAAATCATTAGCTGTTGCGTGCGGCGCAGCCGCACGCTCCCCTGAACGCAAACTCCTATTTTGCGACGAGTTTGCCGCTGCGCTGAATTGCCTTCTGGATTTCGGCCACGGCGTCGTCGATTTGCTCTTCCGACAACTCTTCGTCGACGCCAGGCTTCGCCGACTCGCGGCATTTGAATCGTAGAGGCGACCGTCCCCTCGGGAATCAGCAAGGTCGACACCGGCGCTTCGCTCGGCGGCACCATTTCCATCGATTCGGTGCCGGCCCAGGTCATCGCAACGCCCGTGCAGTTGTCTGACTCCGGGCCGCCCAGCTCGAGCGCAAGCTCCATCAGTTCAGGCACCGCGCGCATCACCGTCTTTCCGGAGAACGCTTCGGCGACTTGTCGGTCGTTCAACGTGCCCCACAGGCCATCGGAACAGAGCAGCAGCGTGTCGCCATTGCGCAAAGCGACCGGCCGGCTGACCTCGACTGTAGGCGCGACATAGGCGCCGATGCAGTTGAAGATGCGATTGCGCTCGGGATGATCCTTCGCATCTTCGGGCCGAATCAGGCCCGATTGCACAAGATGGTGGACGCGCGAATGATCGATCGTCCGGTCCAGAATTCGGCCGCCGCGAATCATGTACAGCCGCGAGTCACCGACATGCGCCCAGATCGCCACGCCCTGCTGAATGATGCAGGCAACCAACGTCGTCCGCGGCGCCTCGGGCAGGCTGTGCTCGGCACGATAGCGATGCAGCTCGCGATGAGCGGCCAGTACCGAGTCCTCCAGAAACCGCACCGGATCGGCCAGCAGTGGCTTCGCATCGCGCTGATAAATCGACGCCAGCGTTTGCAGAGTCAACTGCGACGCCACCTCTCCGCGCGCGTGGCCACCCATTCCATCCGCCACCAGCATCAGCAGCGAGTCGCGCGTGTACAGGTAGCCCATGCGGTCCTGATTGATCCGCCGGCCGCCTTTCTTACTCTCCTGGTAAACGGAAAAACCATCGGACAGCGCCGAGTGTCACGCGGCCAGTTTCTGCGCTGTTTTCTGGTTCTAAAAAAATCGTGTGGCTTTGCCACCGATTTTTTTGTAACTAATCGCACAAAAGTAGGTTTTCACTTTTGTGCGCCTGGGATTAAAACCAAGTGATGTTGTGATCCTTCATGAAGCGCGAAAATCGCTCCTGCAGGTTGCGCCAGCGCGCGCCGGTGCGTTCCACCATCGAGAACTCGGGCCGCTCCGGAACGTTCTGCAGCAGCTCCTTTTGCACCGCAAACACCGTTTGCGGCCGCTCCAACGAATTGAGCCGTAAACAGCGCTCAACCATTGAGATCAGCTGATTCGAATACAACCCGCGAAACGATCGCAGCGCCGTCGGCATCTTGTCTTCTTTCAACCGATGGTCGGATTCCTGCGGCGGCATGCCCGACATGCAGGCATAGACGCAGGATCCGATCGAGTACACATCGGTCCACGGGCCCAGTTCCGCATCACGCTTGTAAAGTTCGGGCGCAGCGAAACCCGGCGTATACATCGGGTAGGTCTTGCTGATGTCCCGCTGCAGCGTTTGCCGCGCGGCGCCGAAGTCCAGCAGAATCGGCGTGCCGTCCATTCGCAGATAGATGTTGGCGGGCTTCACATCCAGATGCAGCAGGCGGTTCGAGTGCACTTCACGCAGGCCATTCATCACCTGAGCGAACACACGCCGAATAAAGCGCTCGGATAAAACGTCTTTTTGATCTTTGTTCCGGTTGCGCAACACGTGTTCCTGCAACGACCGGCCCGATTCGTAGTGCATCACCATGTACACCGTTTCGTTGGCGCGAAAGAAATTGATAACGCGCACGATGTTCGGGTGATAAATGGACGCCAGCGCACGCCCTTCCTCGAAGAAGCACTTCAAGCCAATGCGGTAGGTGTTCAGATTCTCCGGAGCGATGTACGGCGAGAGTTCGCCGGGCTTGCGCTGTGCGAGCGCAGCCGGCATGTATTCCTTGATTGCTACCGAATTGCCTTGTTCATCGGTCGCCAGATAGACGATCGAGAATCCACCCGACGATATCTTCTTTACAATGCGATAGCCGCCGACCTCGAGGCTTTCGGGCAAAGATGAGTTGGTCTGCGCGGGCATGGTGTGTGTGGGGAACCGCGGCGATTCTAGCCAATAGGACTCGGTGGGCCGTAACAACAATAAGGTGCGTTTTCGCCTGTTTTCGTCTTAAATCTCTGCCCTACTTGTCCATAGCCCTTGCTACTTTGCTCGTGATGACATCGCGTTCTCCGGTTTTATTGGCTGCTACACGTTGACTTCAACGATGAAGCCCGTCGCCAGCATGACCGGCTTCGCGAGTGCTGCGCGGCCGACTGCGCTAGGCCGTTTGACGCTCGAACTGCGCTCGGTCAACTCGCGTTTTCTCGATCTGTCGCTGAAAATGCCCGATGATTTGCGCAGCACCGAAGCGTGCGGTGCGCGAAGCGATCACCGCGCAGATTGCAAGAGGAAAGGTGGAGTGCCGGCTCTCGGTTGCGCGCGGTGCCGGCGAAAACGAGCCTGAGCTGAATCCCGCGGCCTTGCAGCAGCTCGCGGCCCTGGCTTCGCAGGTCGCCCGGACCCTGCCCGCCGCCGCACCGATCAGCACCGCCGACGTCCTAAATTGGCCGGGCGTGGTCGAAACACCCGGCGCTGAGCCTGACATTCTGCGCATTCAAGTGCTGGCGGCGTTGGCCGAAGCACTGGCGGCGCTTGCCGAGTCGAGACAGTCGCGAAGGCGCCGCACTCGCCACTGCCATGCTGGCGCAATGCGAGCAAATCGATCTTGTCGCCACACAGTTGAGTGCGCGCGCGCCGGACTTGCTCGCGGCGGTTGAGCGCAAGTTGAGCGAGCGGCTCGAAAAAGCGCTGGGACCGGCACTTTCCGGCGCGTTCGGCATTGACACGCGAAGAAGTATCCGAGCGCATTCGCCAGGAAGTCACGCTGTACGCACTAAAAATGGATGTCGACGAGGAAATCAAGCGCCTGACCACTCACGTGGCAGAAGTGCGGCGCGTGCTTGCAGCCGGCGGCGCAGTCGGTCGCCGCCTTGACTTCTTGATGCAGGAACTGAATCGCGAAGCCAACACGCTGGGATCGAAAGCCGCCGCAATCGAAATGACCAACGCATCGGTCGATCTGAAGATTCTGATCGAACAGATGCGCGAACAGATCCAGAACCTAGAGTGATGCAGACTGCGTTGGATGGCGCCTCCGCAGGCAACCTGTTCATGGTGGTCGCGCCGTCGGGTGCGGGCAAGTCGACTCTGGTCAATGCTCTGCTGGCGCGCGACACGAACATCCAGTTGTCGGTTTCCTATACGACGCGTGCGCCGCGCCATGGCGAGCAAAGCGGGCGCGAGTATCACTTCATTAGACGTCGATGAGTTCGAGCGGCGTCGCGCGGCCGACGAATTTATCGAAAGCGCCGAGGTTCATGGCAACTATTACGCGACATCACGTGTCTGGATCGAGGAGCGGGTGCGCGCGGGTATCGACGTGTTGCTCGAAATCGATTGGCAAGGCGCGCGTCAGGTCAAGGCGTCAGTTCGCCCACGCGATCGGAATCTTCATCCTTCCGCCATCGATCGATGCGCTCGAAGCCCGTCTGAAGAAGCGAGGCCAGGACTCACCGGCCGTGATCGCGCGCCGGCTCGCAGCGGCACGCAGCGAAATCCAGCACGCACCCGAGTTCGACTTCATCGTGATCAACGAGGATTTTGACGCTGGCGCTGTCGCAATTGGTCGCGATCGTGACCGCCGACGCGGCTCCGGTACAGCACGCAAATGGTCCGCCATAGGGCATTATTTAAGCAATTAGGCATCGGATAACGGCCATCCGATCGCACGAGCGTGCCGCGCTCGGCTAAAATGGCGGCATATCCGACGAAAGTACCGCCATGGCCCGCATCACCGTTGAAGATTGCCTGAAACATATCCCGAACCGCTTTCAGTTGGCACTCGCCGCCGCGTATCGCGCGCGTCAGCTTGCTCAGGGCCATACGCCCAAGATCGATACGCGCGATAAGCCGCCGGTTGCCGCGTTGCGCGAAATTGCTCAAGGCAAAGTCGGCATCGAGATGCTGCGCAAGGTTCCAACCTAGAACGCGCTGAGTTCCATCAGCTCCTGAACCCACGTGACCGGCGCGCGGGCTGATGGAATCACAAGATCCTCCGGTCGCATCCAACGCCACTGAGCCGGCAGCGCCCGGCTTCGCGCGACGGGCTGCGCAAGCTTTTAAGAAAGCGGTCTGGCGCTCGGAGCCCGATGCCGAACCCGCCAGCGCGGTAGCCACCGTCGCGACGCTGACCGATCGTGTCAAGAAATATCTTCCCTCGGCCGACGTCCAAAAGATCAAGGAGGCGTTTCGCTTCTCGGACGAAGCACACCTCGGACAGTTCCGCCGCAGCGGCGCGCCCTACATCACCCACCCGCTCGCAGTCGCAGAGATACTGACTGAATGGCGTCTCGACAGCTCAGCCATTCAGGCCGCGCTGTTGCATGACGTCATCGAAGATTGCGGCATTGAGCAGTCTCAGTTGATCGAGCACTTCGGCTCGACCGTTGCCGATCTGGTCGATGGCGTGTCGAAACTCGATCGGCTGCAGTTCTCATCGACCGAGCAGGCGCAGGCCGAGAACTTTCGGAAGATGCTGCTGGCAATGGCGCGCGATGTGCGCGTGATGCTGATCAAGCTTGCCGACCGATTGCACAACATGCGCACG
Organism: uncultured beta proteobacterium; assembly: GCA_963729165.1. Lineage (GTDB taxonomy): Bacteria > Pseudomonadota > Gammaproteobacteria > Burkholderiales > Burkholderiaceae_F > JACCZX01. The sequence goes on along the minus strand of CAVSMM010000007.1, from coordinate 219,233 downwards.
CTCGAGGCGGTCGACACCGAGCGCCGCCGTCGCATCGCGCGAGAAACCCTCGAAATCTACGCACCGATCGCCCATCGGCTCGGCTTGAATACGCTGTTCCGCGAGCTCGAAGAGCTGAGCTTCGAGCACCTTTATCCGCTGCGTTATCAGGTTCTCAACAAAGCGGTGCTGGCGGCGCGCGGCAATCGGCGTGAAGTGCTCGGGAAGATGATGGTCGCCGTGCGCAAGTCGCTTGCGGATGCAAAGCTGCGAGCCGAAGTTCAAGGACGCGAAAAAACCGTGTATGGCATCTACCGGAAGATGGCAGACAAGCGCCTTACGTTTTCGCAGGTGCTCGACATTTACGGTTTTCGCGTCGTCGTCGATACACCGGCACAGTGTTATCTCGCACTCGGCACGCTGCACAGCCTGTACAAGCCGGTTCCGGGCAAATTCAAGGACTACATCGCAATTCCGAAAGTCAACGGCTATCAGTCGCTGCACACGACGCTGATCGGGCCGTACGGAACACCGGTTGAGTTTCAGATCCGAACCAAGGACATGCACCACGTCGCTGAAACCGGCGTTGCCGCGCACTGGCTGTACAAGGACGACGACTCGGATCTGTCAGAGCTGCAGTCGCGCACGCATCAATGGCTGCAGTCACTGCTGGAAATTCAGCGGCAAACGGGAGACTCGAGCGAGTTTCTGGAGCACATCAAAGTCGATTTGTTCCCCGACAAGGTCTACATCTTCACGCCGAAGGGACGCATCGTCGCGCTGCCGCGTGATGCAACGCCGGTGGATTTTGCGTACAGCATTCATACGGATGTCGGCAACAAGACGGTTGCGGCACGCATCAACAATGAGATTCAGCCGCTGCGCACACAGTTGAAAAACGGCGACATGGTTGAGATCATCACCGGCCCCGAGGCGAGACCCAACCCCGCATGGGTGTCGTTCGTCCGAACTGGCAAGGCGCGTTCGGAGATTCGACATTTTCTGCGCACGATGAAGTTCGACGAATCGGTCGAGCTCGGTGAACGGCTGCTTGCGCAAGCGGCGCAGCAGTTCAGCCTGTCGCTCGCGGATGTCACTGACGAACAATGGAACAAGGTCGTCAAGCAGTCCGATAGCAAATCACGCGAAGACCTTTGGGCCGACATTGGCTTGGGCCGTAAGCTGCCGGCAGTCGTCGCGCGGCAACTTGCACTGGAGTCGGCTGAAGGTGACGACTCGCAAACGCATGGTCCGGTGGCGCAGGCAAGTCAGGTTCCAGTGGTGGTCCGTGGCACCGAAGGCATGGCCGTGCAGATGGCGATGTGCTGCCATCCGATTCCCGACGATCCGATCGTCGGTCATATTCGCAAAGGTCAGGGTTTAGCCGTGCATCAGGCCGAATGTCTGCATGCGCAGCGCGCACGCCGCGCCGACCCGGACCGCTGGATCGAGCTGCAGTGGGCAAAAGATCCGGCCAGCAACTTCACGGTGGGTGTCGACGTCAGTGCACTGAACGAGCGCGGTGTGCTGGGCCGCATCGCGGTTGCGATCGCGGAAGCCGAATCGAACATTCTGAACGTGCACCTGGAAGACGAAGACGCGAAGCTCGCGCTGATTCACTTCAAAATTCAGGTACACGATCGCGCGCATCTGGCGCGCGTCATACGTGCGCTACGTCGCGTCAAAAACGTGCAGCAGATCGTGCGCCCGCGCGGTGGCGTCACCATGTCGACACGTACACACGCTCAGGATCTTGCGTAACTCACATCGAGAATCTCGAGCGTCTCGGTTCCCGCCGGCGTACGCAGCGTCACCGTGTCGCCCGGGTAGGCCTTCAAAAGCGCGCCCGCGATCGGGGAGATCCAGCTGACATAACCCTGCGCGGGGTTCACCTCGTCCACGCCCACGATCGTCACGCTGTTTTCGGCGCCATTCTCAGTGGCATAGCGCACGGTTGCGCCGAAAAAAATCTGATCGGTGACCTCCCGCGCGTTGGAGTCAACCACCTCTGCCACGTCGAGTCGCTTGGTCAAGAACCGAATGCGGCGGTCGATTTCGCGCAGCCGTTTCTTGCCGTAGATGTAATCGCCGTTTTCCGATCGATCGCCGTTCGACGCGGCCCACGATACCGTGCGTACGACTTCCGGCCGCTCGACGTTTAATAACTGAACCAGCTCCTGCTTCAGCCGGTTGTACCCATCGGGAGTGATGTAGTTGCGTACACCCGCAACTTGCGGCACCTCAAGCTCTTCGTCGTCTTCATCGTCGGCTTCTTTGATGAAAGCTTTGCTCATGACGCGAAAGCTTAAGCCACTACGAACAAACAACAGCGCAACGCGAAACGCTGCTACTTCCGGCTGCTTTTGCCGGTCTCGATGTCCTCGGGCCGATCGAGCAGCGGATCTTCATCTTTCGCTCGCTCCCTACCCGACTGCTCAGCGTGCTCGATTTGCTGTTCTTCTTGAGCGTCTTTCGGCTCTGCATCGCGAGCAGCTTCAGCCACGTCTTCGTCCTTGGCAAACTCTCGCGTCGCTTCGTTGTAGCGACGCGCAGCTTTGTAATCCCCTTCGCCTTGCACTTCGCCTGCCTTTTCTCTTCGGTTGTCAGCCATCACCTTCTCCAAGTTAGGGCGACGCGGCTTTGTGGGCCGCGTCGCTCAGACAAAGATACCTATTACAAGACGCTTACTTCTTGGCCGGCGTCATGGTGTTGGGCGCCGGTGTGGCCGCAGGCGAAGTGCCCGGCGGCTGCGTGCCCGGCACCACGCCCGGGGCGGCACTGGCGCTCGCGACCAGGTTGTTCTCAACCCGTTGCACGCCCTGAACGCCCTTGGCGACTTCGACCGCGCGAGCTACCTGGCCCGGTGAATCAACGGTGCCCGTGAGCTTGACGACGCCGCCGGTCGAATCCACATTGATTTGCGTACCTTTAACCATCTCGTCCGCGATCAACGCAGCCTTGACCTTAGAAGTCAGCGCGGCGTTGTCGACGACATTGGCAGCAGTATTGGTTGCCTGCTTGGCTTCCGTGCGAACCTCTTGGCGCTCCGATCGATTGCATGCACCAAGAGCAAAAGCGGCAGCGGCTACTACCACTGCTAGTAATGTTTGACGTGCAGCTGTCTGCATGTTGTGGCTCCTCATTTGGATAAGTTGATATGAGCCCCGGCTTGCATGTCGTTGGGCCCCGTGCCTAGCGCTAATTCCAGCTTGGCGTACCCAGGCTCATGTGGTTCGGCAAGCAGCGTGCCTGCGCAGCAGCGCAGCGGCCGCAGAAAGGGCCGCGGTTAAGTTGTGCGCCTAGGCGGCGCGACGCTCTTTAGCCGGCGGAGGCGCGCCTTCGGCCCCATATTCCTTAAGGCGGTTATAGAGTGTCTTCAGGCTAACTCCGAGCGCAGCCGCGGTGCGCTCCTTGTGACCCTCGAAATGCTCCAGCGTGGCGAAGATCAGCGAGCGTTCCGCCTCTGCCAGCGTGGTCCCTACACGAACCGACAAGATCGATGGCTCACCGGATTCGGTCGCGCGCGCCGACTGAAGCTCCAGCCAATCATCGCTAATGGTTGAACCGGTGGCCATCACGTACGCACGCTGCACGACATTGCGCAACTCACGCACGTTACCCGGCCAGTCGTACTCATTCAGCCGCTCGTAGGCGCTCTTGCTGAAGCGCTTGTCTTTGCCCTCTTCCTTGCAGATTTCTGCCAGGAAGTGCTCGGCGAGCAACGCAATGTCTTCGCGGCGCTCGCGCAGCGGCGGCAGACGTATCGGAAACACGTTCAGGCGGTAGAGCAGGTCTTCGCGCAACTTGCCATCGGCCACCGCGCGCTCGGGTACTCGATTCGTCGCGCCCAATACCCGGACGTCAGCGCGTTGCGTTTCTGTCGATCCGACGCGATTGAACGTTCCGGTTTCCAGGACCCGAAGTAGTTTGACCTGCAGATCCGCCGGCATTTCAGTCACTTCATCCAGGAACAAGGTCCCGCCGTGGGCTCGTTCAAAGAAGCCAAGATGTTGCCGATTGGCGCCGGTGAAGCTTCCCTTCTCGTGCCCGAAGATCTCGCTTTCCATCAAATGCGGAGAAATTGCTCCGCAATTAATCGCGAGAAACGGCCTACCGCGCCGCCGGCTTAGCGAATGAATGGTCTGGGCGACCAACTCTTTACCCGTCCCGCTCTCACCCTGTATCAGCACAGTCACTGCGGTTGCCGCGACCCGCGATACTTGTTCGTACACACGCTTCATCGAGGCCGATCCACCCCACATATCGCCAAACCGGCCGCTGCGATCGAGCTCGGTACGCAATCCTGAGATTTCTGCCTGAAGCTCGCCCGGACGCATGACACGTTCCAGAATTCCCTGCACCTGGCCGGGACTGACAGGCTTGATCAAATAATCAGCGGCGCCCAGACGCAACGCCTCGATGGACGTCTCCAGGCTCGCATGTCCGGTGATCAATACCACTTCGGTATCGGCAAGGGCGGCCTTGTCGTTGAACAATTCGATCCCCTTGCCATCGGGCAGCACGAGATCGAGAAACACGACATCGGGAACGTTGGTCGCCAACTCCCGGCGCGCGTCGCGCATTGTTCGCGCCGTGGCCGCCGTAAATCCTTGGCTCGCGACGAGCTCCGCCAACATCTCCGCCGTGTCGGCATCGTCATCGACGATTAGCGCGTGACTCATTACTTTCTTCCCCTGTACCTTTCCCCTGTGCAGACCCCCACAATACCCGAGTTGGGCATCACACCGGCTATGCCGAGAAGACAAAGGAAATGTCGGCCGACCGAAGGTCGACCGACGAATCACCCTGCGACTGATGGGGCGATCAAGCCTTACGCGCTACACAACGTGGCGACCGGCCTCTACGACGGTAAGAAAGAAGTTGTGACTGCCAAACGCGTGCGCCAGGTCCGCTGCATAAGCGGCCGCAGCAGGCAACGAACTCAGCACTGCTCCCGCGATCAGCCGTCCCTGATATCCGACGACCCAGCATCCCTTACCCAACTGCGCCAGCAAAAACTCGTTGCGGTTCGACTTCGCAGCCGATTTCTTAACTCGCGTTTTGTTCGATGTTTTCATGGGTCGCTCCACGTGGTCTTTGGACTCGCGTTGTCCACAAAGCAACGTACGTGCCAGGCATTGTGTGCCAGCACCCCGACCGGATCAAGGAGTACAGACCCGAACCAACAGGCATAAGCTTTGCTTGTTGCGAGCGTGCGGTTCGCGTGCTGGTCTCGCGGTCCGTTATTTTAAAAGTTTGTTAACCGGCGCACTTAACCAACCAACTCGAGGTAACAAAATGATCAATTTCATCGTGTGGCTGATCGTGGGCGGCGTCGTGGGCTGGCTGGCCAGTCTCATCATGCGGACCGACGCGCAACAAGGCATTTTTCTAAACATTATTGTGGGCATCGTCGGTGCGGCTCTCGGTGGATGGTTGATCTCGCCGCTGCTTGGCATGCCGTCGATCAACCAGGATGCGTTTAGCTTTGGCGCGCTTGTCGTGTCGCTGATCGGCGCCGTTATCTTGCTCGCAATAGTCAACTTGTTTCGGCGCGGCTCTGTTCGCTAGATGCACGACCAAGGGCCGGCTCGTTGCAGGCAAGCTCTTGGCTTGACTTCACTCCGAACACGACGTAATCCGAAAAAATTAACATAGGGAGCACAGATGGAAACGACTACCCCGAACACGGGCAACTTCGGCACGATGGGAACCACCGGAAAAGCGAACCAAACGGCCGATCGTGCGCACAGTACGGTCGACCGTGTGGCACAGGGCGCACATGAAACGGTGGATCGCCTGGCCGCCAAAGCCGCGCCGCTACTTGATCGCGCGAAGTCGACCGCAGCTGATGCGCAAGACACGCTATACGCAAAGTACGACGACTTCATGGCGATGGAAGAAGAGTGGGCCGAGTCGGCTCGCGATCAAATCCGCGCGCATCCGCTGGCGGTGGTTGGTATCGCTTTGCTCGCAGGCTTGCTGATCGGCCGCTTGTCTCGCTAGCTTCAACGAGGCTGGACTCTGTGGACATCGCGCGCGACACCGCGGGGTCAGGCGGCGCGCCGCCGCCTGCTGGACCGGAAGGCACGAGGCATTCGCGGCCGGAACACGCTTCGCGCGCGGAGCGAGGCTTTACAGCAAACGCAGGCGAGTTCGAGCGGAAAACTCGCTCGCGCACCGCGCATGGTGAGCCATCTCCGATGCGTCCCCGTCTTTCACAATTCATCAGTGAATTGAGGGCAGCTTTTAGCGCGCGTTTCCACTTGTTTGAGCTCGAGGCAAAGCGCGCGGCGTGGTCTGCTGCTTACATGCTCGCGTTTGCGACCGCCGCTGCGCTTCTTGGCGTGACGGCGTGGTTGATTTTGATCGGTGCGCTGATCTATGGCGCAGTGTCGGCGGGCGTGCCGTGGATCGTTGCCGCGATCGCTGCTATCGCGTTACACGCGGTTGGCGCATTCTTGTTGGTGCGCGCGATACGGTCGATGGTCGACAACCTGACGTTCGCGGCCACGCGCCGCACCCTAGAAAAAGCCGACTCGGCAGGCACGCCCGATGGCCATCGCGCTTGAAGCATTGAGAATCGACATCGAGGCGGCTGAGAAGGCCGTACGTGTTGCCGATCAGCGCGCGGCCAACACAGGCCGGGCGCTGCGCGCGCATTGGCGTTCCAAAGGTCCGACCATCATGGGTGCTGCCGGCGCGGCGGTGTTGTTGCGACAGGTGCTGCGCGCACGGCGCAAGGTGCCGAAGGATCGCGTGCGTGGACAGGGAGTTGGCGCATGGTTCCGCGCCTACGGTCCCTATATTTCGGCGCTCGGTCCACAAGCGGTAACAGCAGCTAGCGCGCTCGTTGCTGCCGTTATGGCGAAAAAGGCGAAGAAGGCGTTGGCGAGCGCGGCGCACGTGGATCTGGATCGCTTTGTAGGAAGCTGGTTTGAGGTAGCGCGCCTCCCGGACCGGCAGGACAAAGATTGTGTCTCTGACGCGCGCGTGACTTACGCGCGGACCGACGACGGCCTTCGCCTGCTTAGCTTGTGTCGCCGCGAAAATGGATCTATTAAGCGCTCGACCGGCCGCGCGAAGCTTGCTGACGACGCCACGCAAGCGCGGTTCAAGATTTCATATTCTCACTCGGCGCTCGACGTATTGCCGTTCGTTTGGTCGGATTACACGATCATCGATGTCGCTGACGACTACAGCACAGCGATCGTCGGGGCGGCCGATCGCAAACACCTTTGGTTCTTGTCGCGCCAACCGGCTGTTGCCGACGCCGCGCATCAGGACTTTATGAACAAAGCGCGCGCGCAGGGATTCGATACCAGCGCGCTGGTCTATACGCCGCACACGTCGGCGTCATCGGCTGAAATTTGAACGAAGTTCAGTAAAGGAGATGTAAATGTCGCTACTTGTCCGCGCCGCGCTATTGGGAGGCATTGCGTACGTCATCTCGCGCGCGGTTCGCACCAGCCAACGGTCGCTGGAATCTTCCCGCTTGCAATCGCAGCCCCTTTTGCGCGACACCGATGAAAGCGAGTCGGAGCTGCACCCAACGCAAAACCAAACGTCGACCACCGGCGCCTAAAAAAATGGGGACCCAACAGGTCCCCATTTTTACTTTGACGTCCTATTGCCTGTTGCTTGACGTCCTATCGGCCCTTGCTGCGTGAACCACCCATCGTGTCGCGATCGGAGCCGGTCGGCGACTGCGCGCCTTGCGGCTGGGTGCTCTGCTGCCCCACCTTTGATGAGCTGTCGGTGCCGTACTGAGTGTCAAGTGCGCCTTGACGCAGGCGCTCACTCGAAGGGTTCGCCTGCTCGTCTGCCTCGCTCATCTCGGGCGCTTCGTCGCCGCTGGAGCGCGAGCCCTGTTGATTGGTCGTTTGACCTCGCTGCGAGCCCTTCAGGTCGTTGTCCTTACCTGACTCTGAAGACTGGCGGTTACTGCCTTGATCGGATTGACGTGCTCCAGGCTGCCCCTGCGACTGCTGCGCGTTGCCGGGCTGACCTTGAGCGGTTCGGCCGCCCTGTTGATCGGGGTTTTTCCCTCGCGAGCTGCCTTGCTGCTGCTTCTCGTTCTGGGGTTGTTGCTGATTCTGCTTCGTCATGTGGTACTCCCTATGGTATGGACGTGCGCCCAACACTAGCGCTCTCTCAATCGCCCATCGTAGTGCCGCAAACCGCATGCCTATTCGAAATCGAAAGGGCCGCGCGAAAAGCATCCGCAGGAATGGCGCTTGCGCCTCGCCGGGCTGTCTTTACAGAAGGTCGCAGAAGGTCGATGGACTTCCCGGCGTAAAAACATGATCACAACCGCACCCGGCGCTGCTATTGACCCTCGATGTGGCGTCCATTGGCTGGAGCGCCTTGACGCTGATGGGCGAGTCGCGCTGATGGCGGCATTGTTAAGTCGGTTCAACCACGATCTGCGCACGCCGCTCAATACGATTCTGGGCTGGACTCACTTGCTGCAAAAGGGCGGGCTCGATGCCGTGCGTGAAAAGCACGTGGCCGATGTGATCGCGCGTAACTCGCGCGAACAAACTCAGCTACTCGAGGATTTCGTCGATGATGGACGCGCCATTCTTGGGGCGTTGCAACTGCAAACGGTTGCCCTGAAAATGGACGAAGCCGTCGCTGAAGCTATTAACCAGCTTGCAGGCCTGCTTTCGTTGCACAGCGTTTCGCTGCAGCCCAAGTTCGATGCTGCCGAAGTTACTGTGAGCGGGGATGTGCGGCGTTTAACGCGACTGGCGTACCGGATGCTCGCCATTGTTACGCGACGCGCGCGCGAAGCCACAACGATTGAGGTCGAAACTGACCTGGATCGAGGTCAGTACGTCCTCGCCGTTTCGGGAACCGCGCAAGAACCCGAATGGTCCGAGGCCGCTTTGCTCGATTTGCGTATCAGTACGCTGGTAGCCGCCTTGCATAACGGCGAGCTGCAGGTCGATGCGGATGCATCCCGACCGTGTATCGCGCTTAGGTTGCCGTGTCGGTGAGTGACTCCTCGCGCGCCACAAAAACAAAGTCCACGTTGGTCACCGCGCGCTTGTTGTAGCAACCTAAGCGACGCTCGCACTATGCTTCGTTGAATGGTCTGCTATGAGCGACGCTAAACCGACCTTCCGCATCGAGCACGATACGTTTGGCGACATCGAAGTCGCCAGCGACAAGCTGTGGGGTGCTCAGACACAGCGCGCGCTTCACCATTTTGCGATCTCCAGCGAACGTATGCCGCCTGAACTGATTTGGGCGTTGGCGCTCGTCAAGCGGTCAGCGGCACTAGTCAATTCGGAGCTCGGCGTAATTGATCCAGCCCATGCTGCAGCGATTGCCGCTGCGGCCGGTGAAGTGTTGGCCGGCGAGCACGCTGATCAATTTCCACTGTCGTTATGGCAAAGCGGCTCGGGCACGCAGACCAACATGAATCTCAACGAAGTGCTCGCGAACCGAGCCTCTGAGCTTCTTGGTTCTCAGCGCGGCGTTGATCGGACGGTGCATCCGAACGATGAAGTCAATAGGGGCCAGTCGACCAATGACGTATTTCCAACCGCAATCAACATCGCTGTCGCGAAAGCACTCAGCGAAAGGCTGCTGCCCGCGCTCGAAGGACTGCGGGCATCGCTGACGCACAAAGCGGAAGAGTTCGATCGCATCGTCAAGATCGGCCGCACCCATTTGCAGGACGCAACACCGCTCACCCTTGGTCAGGAATTTTCGGGCTACGCAGCGCAGATTGAGTTTGCGCAAGGCGCCGTCCGGCACGGCATCGAAAGTTTGCTGCCACTCGCGATTGGCGGCACGGCGGTCGGTACCGGAATCGCAACCCACCGCGACTTCGGAAGACTCGTAGCGGCGCACATTGCGGCGGCCACCGCATTGCCGTTCTTTTCTGCGCCGAACAAATTCGCTGCGCTAGCCGCAAGTGATGCGCTGGTTTTCACGCACGGCTCTTTAAAGACGCTCGCTGCGGCACTGCTGAAAATCGCAAACGACATCCGCCTGCTGGCGAGCGGCCCGCGCTCCGGCATCGGAGAAATCGCGCTGCCTGAAAACGAACCCGGCAGCTCGATCATGCCGGGAAAGGTCAACCCGACTCAAAGTGAGGCGCTGATCATGGTCTGCATGCAGGTCTTCGGGCATGACGTGACGATCAACATCGCGGGATCAGCGGGTAATTTCGAACTGAACGTGTGCCGTCCCGTCCTGGCGCACGATGCGCTGTCGAGCATTCGATTGCTGACGGACTCCATCGTGAGCTTCGACCGCCATTGTGTCGCTGGCATCGTCGCAAGGCCCGATCGCATTGCTGAGCTGGTGGACAGATCGTTAATGCTGGTCACTGCATTGGCGCCTCATATCGGCTACGACAAGGCGGCAAAAATTGCTCAACATGCCCATCGCCATGGCACGACACTGCGCGCAGCCGCGACCGAGCTCGGACACACCACTGCCGAAGATTTCGACAAATGGGTAAAGCCGGAATCGATGACCGGTAACCCTTAAGGCAAACTATTTCTTGTCGGTGGTCTTGCTGTCGCTGCCTTGCGCGGCGCCAGTCCCAGCTCCGCTATCGGTCCCCGTGCCAGGCTTGCCACTCGAGGCTACTGTTCCGGACTCGCCACCGACCATCCCGGTGCTAGTTCCCTTTTTGGTGACGTCCTCCGCTGTGCCGGGCACGATCACCGGTGAGGTTGACGGCGAGGAACCCGGCGACGGTGCGCTCGCAGGCGCACTCGTCGCGGGAGGTACGGTAGTTGTGACCGTTTTCTTGTCACTGCACCCCAAACAAACTGCGGCAAACAACACCGAGACTAGAGCGATCCGCGACATTTTTTGATTCTTGGCCATTATTTTGTCTCCTCACAGGCAGGAAGACTCTACCTCGTCGATGCCTCGCTGTGGCAAAAAGACCTTTAGCTCTCGGTTAGGCTGTCGTTTTATAGCTATCGCGCAACGCCTTGATCTGGTCGTGGTTGCGACGCGCGCCCTCGTACTGGCGACGAACGACCTGTTCGACGTCAGCCGGCAGATCTTCTTCGAGCGCTTTGCGATAACGGTTGATAGCAATATCTTCGCCGCGCTCGCATTCGTTCAGCATGGCCTGATCGTCATCAAGAGCAATCGCGCCGCGAACGGCGAGCCAACCACGGTGTACCGCACCGGAAACGGTCCCGCCGGTATCGGGCTTGCCGCCAAAACGGGTCACCAGCGTTTGTAACTCCTGTGCTGCGGAGCGACACTCCGCTGCGCGTTGCGTGAAGACGCTTTTCAAGTTCGCCGATTTGGCGTGCTCTGCACAGGTACGAAACCCATACTCACCGTCCTTGCAGTTTTCAATCAAGTCATTCAGTGTTTCGACGACGTCGTCGCGTTCCATCGCAGCTCCCTTGGTTTATCGATGCGAGGACACCGCTCGGCAGGTTTCGTGCCCGTGCCGGTCACATCGGCACCGGTTTTGCTTTAATTGGGGATACTAGGCAGCCGGAGGCAGGGTGGACCAATTTCAAATGCCGGGGGGCTCGGTCGACAGCGCGACGGCTCGACCCCACCTTGTAGATATCACTATGTTCTGGAGCCCGCGCAGCGGAGGCGTTGCGCGTTATCTGCGTAGCAAGCGCGACTGGCTAACCAGCTACTCGACTTGGCGGCACACGATCATGGCGCCCGGGCCGTCGACATCCGAAACGCAACACGTCTCGGCTGTGCCGCTGCCGATGTCGGGCGGATATAGATTTCCCTTGCGACGTGCTGCCACTGCACGCGCAATTGTTCGCCAGCGCCCCGACCTCATTGAAGTAGGCGACCCCTATCGATGTGCGTGGTCAGCATTGGACGCGGGTCAGCATTTGGGCGTCCCGGTGGCGGCGTTTTGTCACTCCAATGTCGAGGCGCTCGCGCAACGCTGGATGCCGCGAGCCTCGCACGTTCTCGTTCGGCAATACTTACGTCATCTTTATCATCGTTTCGACGCCGTCTTTGCGCCCAGCCACTGGGCCGCCGACGCCTTGCGGCAGCTTGGTCTCGATAACGTGGTGCTCCAGTCGCACGGTGTCGATTGCAGTACGTTCCACCCTCGCTCGCACGACCCAAAGTGGCGCGAAGAGCTCGGGTGCGTCTCATCGGACATCGTGCTTCTATATACGGGGCGCTTCGCCCCCGAAAAGAATCTGGATCGGCTGGCAGCCGCGGTCGATCGGCTTGGACCTCCGTATCTATTGGTTGCGATGGGCGATGGTCCGTGCCCACCTCGCGGGACCCGGCTGCGTCTGCTGCCCTATCGATCGGACCCCGCAGCGCTCGCGCGCGCATTGGCCAGCGCCGATCTGTTCGTGCACGCCGGAGACCAGGAAACGTTCGGCCTCGCGGCACTCGAGGCGCTTGCCTGCGGAACGCCGGTGGTCGCCCGTTCATGCGCCGGTCTTACCGATCTGATCGACGGTCAGTCGGTGATCGGTGTCGAGCACGACGACGCGGCGGCTTTTGCCAGTGTCATCTCTTCGATAGCGCCTTGTGCAGCAACGCTGCGAGCGGAAGCTCGTAAGCGCGCGCTGCAGTTCGATGCGAATCGCACGTTTGCGCAGCTATTGAATCGGTACACGACATTGTGTCTTTCGGCGCGTCCGCACGATGCGGAGTCGGCCGAGCGCTATGCAGCCTGATCGAACCATTACTTTTGCGGAGCCGAAGCGGTGGCTTTGCGTGTCGCTTCACGATGTTGCGCCGGCGACGTGGGCCTCGTGTCAAAGGGTGCTTGCTGCCGTCCGCGAAGTAGCTGAGATTCCTCTGACGTTACTGGTGGTGCCCGCGTATCACGGTCAATGCTCGGCGCAGCCGGAGTTTGAGCATGCGATCACCGCCCAACTTGCCCTCGGCCACGAGTTGGCGCTGCACGGATATTTTCACCTCGACCCGCAAGTGCCCACTGATGCCGTCGACTGGGTCCGTCGGCGCATTTACACGGCAGGCGAAGGCGAATTCTGCGGTTTGTCTGAAGAAGAAGCGCGCGAACGAATGACGCTCGGCGCCCGCTGGTTTGCCGCGAGAGGCTGGCCGTTGTCAGGATTCGTCGCCCCCGCCTGGCTGCTCGGTAGCGGCGCCTGGAAGGCGTTGCACACGCAGAACCATTTGCAGTACACGAGCACGCTGACGAACCTCATCGCGTTGCCCGAGGTCCATGCAATTCCGGCGCCGTGCTTGACCTACAGCGTTCGCAGCGCATGGCGCCGACCGACATCAATCGTTTGGAATACTGTTTTGTCGCGCGTTACCGCCAACGCGTCCGTTCTGCGCCTTGGACTGCATCCGAACGACGCTGAGTCACCCTTCGTTCGGCGTTCATGGCAGCGCTTGCTCGAACGGGCATTGACTCACCGCACCGCAACCACAAAGGCCGAGTTCGTGCGGCAATGGCGCATTCAATCGGTTGGTCGCGACAAGCGCGCAACTACGTTGCGATCTCTTTCGGAATCGCTGTCTTAGTCTCTTTCACGTCGTCCAGAGGCTCACCATGAACCCTCTTCAATCAACGTTGCTCAGTGCGTCTTTTCTTCTCGCTTCATTGACCGCGTCTGCCGCCATCACAGAAGGCCGTACCGCGAACGACCGCAGCTATATGAGCGGGGGTGTTGGACTCGAAGAATCTGAACGACTGAAGCAGATGGCAGACAAATATTCGCTACAGCTCGTAATTTCATCGCCCTCCGGCGCATATCTGGCCGATACGCACGTCACGATTACCGGGCCCAATGGCCAGAAGCTTCTGGATCTGCCACTCGATGCGCCGTGGCTGTTGGTTGATCTCGCGCCAGGAAACTACAAGCTGGTCGTTGCCCACGCAGGGCGTACGCAAGAGCGCAGTGTGACGCTCGTCCCCAGCAAACGAGAGCAAGTCGTGGTGCAGTTTGATGTGCCGGCGGACACTGCGAAGAACCCCGCGCCGCAAAAGTAGGGCGCCGGCACAGTGCTTGCTACTAAGTTGGCCAACCAATTTGTCCTCGACAGTTGGTTGTTTGGCCCGCGTCCCTCCCCTCCCCTTCCCCGAGACGCCGGGTCTTTTTCAAAACCCCGCGTGCTTCGCGGGGTTTTTTTTGCCGCAGAATCAACCACATTCAAACTGCAACAATCGCATTTGGAGATAAGCACAATGGCGACGATCATCGCAGCACGAGTTGAAACGCAGCAGCGCGCCGAGGAGTTGATGGCGCAGTTGCAAGCGCGCGGCATCGCACCGAGTGACATGCAGGCGTTCTACGTGAATCCCCCTGGGCAGCACGGAACGTATCCGATTGGCGGCGACATGGTCGCTGACAGCGGCACCGAGGAGTCCAATATTGGGCAGGCATCGGGCGTCGCCGCAGGCGCAGCGGCCGGTCTAGCCGCCGGTGCGATCGCGGGGGCTGCGATTCCACCGCTTGCGCCCATCATCGCTGTCGCAATGGCCGGAGTGGGAGCGCACGTAGGTGGCATGGCAGGCGCACTTGCATCTACACGAACCGCGCACGAAGAGAAACAGGAGACCGAAACGAGGACGCCCGATAGTGACGCTGTCGACATGCGGCGGGGTGGCATGACCCTCGCCGTCCGCGTCGATCCTCACAACGAGAAGACCGTGATCGATCTGCTAGCGGCCGCCGCGGTGGAAGATCTTGAGCGCGCACAGGGGGAGTGGCGAGACGGCGAATGGGTCGACTTCGATCCGCTGGCTCCGCCGCACAAGATCGGCGTCGAAAATCGCAGTCAAGTGCGCAACTAGTAGAGCAGGACGACCCCGAATCCCACCGCCGCGCCAATCGCCGCGCCGGCCGCAACATCACTTGGATAGTGCAGGCCCAGTGCGACTCGCGAGACGGCGATCAGAAGCACCACTGGAATCAGGCCCGCACCGACAAGCGGGAAATGCCAGGCAAACACGACGGCAAAGGCCACCGCATGCAATGTATGACCGGATGGAAAACTGAACTTATCGAGCGCGCGGACGCAAGCTCGGATGTCGGGACAGGCTACGAAAGGACGCGGGCGGCCGATCGTGTGCTTGAGCCAGAAATACAACGGCAGGTTCAGCAATGCCGCCAGACACATCTGAGCCGCCACGTCGCGGCCGTTGGTGCCACCCATCAGGGCGAGCGTTGCGATCAACACATACCAAAACAGGCCATCGCCCAGCTTGCTGATAATTACTAAGGCCTTGACCGGAGTCTGATAACGCGCAACGCGATGCACCCACTGCGCCCAGTGCAGGTCACGTTCGACCCACACGTCGCGGCGCGCGTTACGCAGGGCACGATCCAGCAAGAGGTGCTTCGACTGCATGTGCTGCGTCCGATAAGCAGAATTCGAAACGATTGATCACCGAGTCCCAGCTGGCCGCGACGGCGGCGCGGCGTGCGCCCGTGCGCATCATGGCGAGCCAGCGAAACTGCTGGGCAAGCGCACACGTGCTGGCGATGAACCCTTGCTCATCGCCCGGCTCGACCAGCACTCCACTGGTGCAATCGTCGATATGCACCGCCGCCGCGCCGGACCGAAAAGCGACGACGAGCAATCCGGATGCAAGTGCTTCCAGCGTGACGTTGCCGAACGTCTCGGTCAAACTCGGAAACAGGAAGACATCGGCCGATGCGTAGTACTGAGCGAGCGCCGCCCCGCGCTGTGGCCCTGCGAAAATCGCGTCCGGGTGTGCGCGAGCAAGCTTTTCATGGAGTGGGCCGTCACCGACGACCACGAACCGTACGTCTGGCACACGAGCGCGCACCGCTTCGAATGCACGAAATGCGAGCGGCACGTTCTTTTCGGACGCGACGCGCCCTACGTACAGCAGTACCGGCTTGTCGCTCAGCCGCGCCCCAACTTGCCCGCAGTTCCGCGCTGGCGTGCGAGGGTGAAAACATCTCGGTATCGACGCCGCGACCTACAACTTCGGTGCGCTCGTAACCCTGCTGGGTCAGCGCACTGCTGACCGCCGAGGTCGGCACGAACGTTCTATCGGTGGAGTTATGAAAGTGTTTGAGGTAACCGCCCACGACGCCGCGCAGCCAGCCAAAGCCATAGTGTTCGCTGTAGAGATCGAAATTCGTGCGGAAGTCGGACGTCACCGGTAAACCGTTGGCGCGCGCCGCGCGGATAGCCGCCCACCCTAACGGGCCCTCGGTCGCGACGTGAACGAGATCGGGGCGAGCGTTCCGCCAACGCTTTGCCAGTTTGGAAACAATCGGCAGCCCGAACCGCAGATCGCGATACATCGGAATAGGTACGCCCGGCGACCGTAGCTCGCTTTCCGCGTTTAAGTTCGGCTCGCTCTTCTGCTTGGGTCGTACCAGATCGACCGCATGACCACGTGCGCGTAAACCACTAACAAAACGCTCTGCCGTTAAGGCAACGCCGTTAATTTCAGGCGGGAAGGTTTCGGTAACGTAGGCGAGGCGCACGGTTGAACCCAGCAAGCAACATCGATGCCCGCCAATTGTGCGGCACTCGAGGTGAGCAAACTCGCGTGGGGCTAGTTCGGTCTATCCGTCTGGCTGCGGCGAACCAGCACGCGAAGACGACGGGTAATCGGATCGTTGCGACGATCAACCGGAATACGATCCGGGTGATCGGTCGGCTCGCGCGTCAGCTTATCCGTCCGCTGTACCAGCGGAAACAGAAGGCTCGGAGGAATTTGCGTCATGGGCGTCTCTCGTCAATCGTTTTTGTGCCGAAGCAACTGCCATGCCCAGAGTTGTCGCGCCGTGCTGCTTACTCCAGTCCGGGGGACGAATTCTACGCGTTCGTCTGTGTCAGCGAGATAACAGTCTCCTGAGTGCTGATCGCCTTATCACGCACGTTTCAGAAAAGGTTTTCTACCGCTCGCGGGACGTGAAACCGGCCCGCTGGACGTGGCGTTCACATCCGTTGCCGTCACGCGGCGTCGACGCCGGCGTAGGCCGATGCCTAGCAAAGCGCGCATCGTGGGCAGCTCTGGCCTGCCACGATCCAGATAAACGCACCATAGCCTGAGGCTCTTTGAGCGGCGAGCGGCACTGCGAATGATGACCAGCAGAGGTACCGCCAGGAATGCGCCTGCCACGCCCCACATCCAGGCGCACACCATCACCGCGAGAAACACAAACAGCGGACTCATTTCAAGCCGCCGCCCGACGATCCACGGCGCTATGAAGTTGCTTTCTATGATGTTGATTAAGGCGTACGCAGCGGCTGGCGCAATGATTTCGCCGAACGTCGTATAGGTGATCGTGCCCGCGAGCAAAAGCAGCGCCACGAAAAGCAGCGGGCCAAGATACGGAATGAAACCCAGTACTGCAATGATGACTCCCCACAGGATCGGACTCGGGAAGCCGAGGGCCGTGAGCGCGAACGCAGTTGCAATGCCGACCCCTGCATTGATCATTGCCTGCGTGCCAAGGTAGCGCGCGATATCGCGTTGCGCCGCGCGGAAACCTCCGAGAACGGCGACACGTATGCGGCGTTTTGGAATGGCCTCGACGGTGCGCGCCATCAGCCAGCGCTCGGACGCGAGGAAGAAGAACAACAAAATAATCGTCGCAACCGTCGATACCGTGGCCCAGGTCGCTTGCTTGATCAACGCGCCCGTCAGCGCAATGCCTTCGATGGCGATCTTGTCCTTCAAGGGGTCGGGCGCTGGGACCGCAGCCGCCGGAACAATCTCTGCGGCAGCACGCCCTTTTGTTGTCACGGTGGGCCTGAGCGTTAACTCCGGCGGCGCCATGAAGGGAACCGACCGGCGCAACCTCTCGTAGGAATCGATCAACTGCTGCACCGACGTTGGTGCGCGAGCGATCCACTCGGTGGCCGGGGCTACGAGGCGGCTGGCTAGCAAAGCGAGCGTCAGCAGCAGTCCGATGAGAACAACCGCGGCTGCCAACGCATCGTTTAGACCCCTGCTCCGCAAGCCGCGCGCAAGGGGCGCAAGCAGAAACGTGAGAATGATGGCAATCGCTACCGGCAATACAATTTCGCGCGCACCCTTCAGAAGAAAAATGAGCGCAACAAACGCAATGACCTTAACCGCGAGCGGCGCGCGAAGCCGCTCGGTCAATGCGCCGGGCGAAACTTGCATTCGGTAGAGGTAGGAACCGTACGAAAGCTATACGGCGATAGTAATGCACCGCACGGCGTTCAGACCGTTTGGGCGTCTCGTTCGACGTCCGAGCCTTCCCGCTGAGAGTAACTTTCGAGCCGGTTGTAAAGTGTCTTAAGGCTGATACCCAGGATTGCGGCGGCGCGCTTCTTGACATTGCCGCATCGTGCGAGCGTTGCCATCGTTACGCGTTCCTCGATCTCATCGAGCGGCATGCCTATTTTGACTGTGATCTCGTCATGTTGATCGGCGCCTGCCGACGACTCGTCGGACTGCGTGTAATCATCGATTACTGCGTCCGCCAACAGGTAGGCGCGCTGGACGTAATTCTTTAGTTCACGCACGTTGCCAGGCCACGAATGGGCGTAGAGCGACGCGGCCGCCGACGGAGCGAAGCGTTTCGCAGAATTTTCGGTGGCGTTGATCTCATCCAGAAAATGTTGAGCCAGCATCTCGAGATCGCCGCCGCGCTCGCGTAGCGGTGGTAAATGGATCGAAAAGACGTTCAGCCGGTGATACAAATCCTCTCGAAACTTGCCATCGGACACCGCTTGAACCGGCTGCTTGTTGCTCGCCGCTATGACGCGCACGTCGGTCGCGATTGGACGCGATGCACCCACTCGGACGAACGTTCCGGTCTCGAGCACACGCAGCAACTTGACCTGCAACGCCAGCGACATCTCTGAAATCTCATCGAGCAGAAGAGTGCCGCCTCTGGCGCGCTCGAAAAATCCTTTGCGGTCGCGACCTGGGCTCGTGAAGTCGCCTTCATCATTGCCGAACAGCTCGCTATCGATCAGCTGCGGCGATATCACGCCACAGTTGATCGCCAGGAACGGTGCGCGCCTACGTTTGGATAGATCGTGAATAGTGCGCGCCGCAAGCTCCTTGCCGGTGCCGCTTTCTCCGATCAGCAACACGGTAGCGGAGGTGGGTGCCACGCGCGCGATCTTGTCGTACAGCGCCTGCATGGGTGGTGACGATCCATACAAGTGGCCAAACCGCCCGACTTTGCGCAGCTCATCTCGCAGTTCGCCGATCTCGTGTTTCAAATCGACGGTGCGTGGCTGACGTCGAAGCATATCGGTCAACCGCTCGACATCGATCGGCTTGGTCAAGTAATCGGTCGCTCCGGCTCGCAACGCTTCGACTGCAGTACCGACCGACGCATGCCCCGTTACGACGACCACTTCAGTTTGGGCTGCGCTGTCCAAATCGTTAATGAGCGCTATGCCGCTGCCGTCTGGCAATTCCAGATCGGTCAGCAGAACGTCCGGAGTTTGACGGACCAAGTGCGCGCGAGCGGCGCGCAACGTGTCGGCAGACGACACGGTGAAACCCTCTGCGCGTGCAACTTGCGACAGAAACTCGCGTGTGTCTGTGTCGTCGTCAACGATCAGCGCATGCGGCACGGTACACCTAGCTTAGCAATTTCTTCCGAGCGTCGACACGGAAAGAAAGACCGGCCCGCTCACGGATAAGCGGGCCGGTTCCGCGACGGCTCTTATTAAGATGCGGGCTTGACAGCGATGGCGTTTTGAACCTGCTTTACGCCCGGTACTGCTGCGGCGATCTCAGCAGCGCGAACTCGCTCTGTTTCGCTCGTTGCGAAGCCCGACAGTTGCACGACACCCTTCAGCGTCTCCACGTTAATTCGGTTTGCCGCAACAATCTTGTCTTCAACAAAGCGCGACTTGACGCGCGATGTAATGGTCGAGTCGTCGACGACATCACCCATCGACCTCTGGCCACTGGCCACCGAACAACCGGCGCTATATACGGCCGCGAGCGCCACCATGGCCGCCACTAGTAATTTCTTCATCGCATGTCCTTTATATTGAAAAAGAAGGCGTGGGTCTTCTCCACACAGTAGTTGTTGCAACATGCGTGCCCGAGGACACCTAGCAATGGGGTATGAAGAACCGCCCGCGGAGCGCGACGGGACGCACCGATCCAGACGGGTAAGGCAGATGCCCGGCACGCCAACTGCTGACCGAGGCTCCCACTTCCACCATTACGAGGCGGGTATGCCCATCAGAGGCGATCGACTGCGGTGGCCACCGCGACCCGGAAAGAGGTCGGATGCAGCGCTGTCGAGTGCTCGGCGGTCCACATCCGACACAGCATCATCGGCTGCCGCGAAACAGCCGCTGCAAGAGCCAAGGAGCAACCGCGACGAGTCGGCCGACAGGGAAATACCTTCGCCACGCAAGTCGACGCAGCAGCCGCACGACAGCGGAAGCAGCGCGGAAAAATTCGGTCGCGGCAAGCAGGCAGACAACGTCGTGACTGGCGACGATGAGTAACGCCTCGTAACGAAGCAAGGCAAGACGCGGACAGATACGGCACGCACCTTGCTTGGAGCGTCGTATGGTCAATTCTGCATCGCTGGTCCGCAGGGTGCCACCACCCCTGATTCTTCACCGCGGCCAGCCGCCCAGTCTCAATCAAGGAGTCACGGCTGCCGACGAGCATTCGCGTCGGGTCCACAGCGCCTTTAAAGAGACTGCGAAAGGTTTTTTGCAATGAACGCTCCCGTCATTCGGCACGAGCAGCGTCAACATCAGACGTTGACGCCGCGCTTGCAACAAGCTGTCCGCCTGCTGCAACTGTCATCGCTCGACTTCGCTCAGGAAGTCAACCAGGCGATGGGTAACAACCCGTTTTTGGAGCTGGACGAAGCGCCGGAAGGCGAAGCCACCGCGCCGATTGCTGGTGCGGCCGATGCTTCCCCGCAGAGTGAAGCGTCGCCTGCGCCCACCGCCGCTGAAGTCACCGCGGACGCTCAGCCAGATCCGACATGGGAGGCCGAGGGATGGTCGCAGTACGGAGCGTCTCGACGCAGCAACGGCGGTGATCAGGACTTTGATTTTTCCGACATTACTGCGGCCGATCAATCGCTGCGCGATCATCTGCTCGCGCAGTCGAAGTGGCTCGCTTCGTCGGATCGTGACCGTACTTTAATGGCAACGATTATCGATGCGCTCGATGACGACGGGTTCCTGCGGATGGATCTGCAGGAGCTGAAAGCATTGTCGGGCCTGGACCCGCTGCCCGACGATGACGAGATGGCAATTGCGCTCAAGCTCGTACAGTCCCTTGAACCTGCCGGCATTGGAGCGCGCGACCTGCGCGAGTGCCTGCTGCTGCAACTGCGCGAAGACGATGATCCAGCAAGCGCGGCAACTCACGAGCTGGCAAAGCAGATCGTCAACAACCATTTGGATCGGCTTGCGATGCGTGACATCGCAGGTTTGGCGCGCGCATTGGGCGTGGCGCAGCACGCAGTTTCACAAGCCGGCGACTTGATCCGGCGCTTGCAACCGCGTCCGGGTTGGCGGTTTGGTGCGGCCAACACACGCTTCGTCGCGCCGGATGTCGTAGTGCGAAAGATTCGAGATGAATGGACGGTTACGCTCAATCCGTCGGTTGTGCCCAAAGTACGCCTCAACCGGATGTATGCCGATCTGTTTCAGAATCATCGCGACGCCCGACATTCCGATCTGGCGGCACAATTGCAGGAGGCACGGTGGACGGTGCGCAACGTCGAGCAGCGCTTCGCCACCATCCTGCGCGTCGCCCAGGCGATCGTCCGGCGTCAGCGCTATTTTCTCGACTACGGCGAGCTCGCGATGAAGCCGCTGGGATTGCGCGAGATTGCCGATGAGCTCGGACTGCACGAATCCACCGTGTCGCGCGTCACGAACAACAAATACATGGCGACTCCGCTCGGCGTGTTCGAGCTGAAATATTTCTTTTCGCGCGCGCTGGCAACGAGCAGCGGCGGAACGTGCTCGGCGACCGCGATCCGCGGCGCTATCAAAGACATGATTCACGAAGAAAATCCGAAGGAACCGCTGTCTGACGCACAGATTGCGCGTCTGCTTGGGAGACAGGGTCTGCAGGTAGCACGTCGCACGGTGACAAAGTATCGCCAGATGATGCGTGTGCCTGCCTACGAGATGCGCCGCCGCCAGGCGGAGGGTTAAGCAGCGCGTGCTTCCTGTTCCAGACAAACCGGATTTGCCGGTGGTGCCGCCGCGCGTCATACCGGACGGCGAGCCGCCGGTTCAGGAGCCGCCAAAAGACGATCCGGACAAAGGCAAACCGATCGACGAACCCGACGCGCCTGCGCCTGAATTACCACCCGAACGAGAGCCGGAAAATCCGGTCGACGACCCGGCTCCGCAAGAGCCGCCGGTCGACGATCCGAAGTCCGATCCGCCGGTCAATGATCCCCCGCGATGATTTGGTGAGAATCAAATGCTGGGGTGGCTGACGGGATTCGAACCCGCAACAACTGGAATCACAATCCAGGACTCTACCGTTGAGCTACAGCCACCACGTTTGCAACTGTATAACCTGGCCTGCCCGACAGGACTCGAACCTGTGACCCCCAGCTTAGAAGGCTGGTGCTCTATCCAGCTGAGCTACGGGCAGATCCTGTACTGACATGCTAAGCAGATATTGGTCGGGGTGGAGAGATTCGAACTCCCGACATCCTGCTCCCAAAGCAGGCGCGCTACCAGGCTGCGCTACACCCCGAGGGCGCGAAATGATAACACCGCCACTTCGTCCGAATGCTATGCAGCGGCAGCTATCTCATCGCTTTGTGTGACGACTCTGTCCGTCGGCAGCACCGCCGAGAACGTGCTGCCGCGACCGACTTCGGATTGCACATCAAGATGGCCACCGTGCCGAAGCAAGACATGCTTGACGATCGCGAGCCCCAAGCCGGTGCCGCCCGTTTCCCGTGACCTGCTCTTATCAACGCGATAGAACCGCTCTGTCAGCCGCGGGATGTGATCGGGTGCGACGCCAAGTCCGGTGTCGCTGACTTCGAAGCGGCCGCCGGTCGTGTCTTCGCGCCAGGCGAGCGAGATGCTGCCACCGTCGGGCGTGTAGCGCACCGCATTCGACACAATGTTGCCGAACGCGCTGCGCAATTCCTCGCGACTGCCGCGTACAAAACCCGGCGTCGGATCGACGTTGATCTGATGTCTGCCCAAGGAGAGCGCACGGGCTTCATCGGCCACCTCGCGTACCAGTTGCCGTAGGTCGACGATCTCATCGGACACAGGCGTTTCTCGCGATTCGAGCCGCGACAGGGTCAACAGATCTTCGACCAGCCGATGCATCCGCTGCGCCTGTTCCTGCATCAGCTGCAAATGATGCTGGCGCGTACCGCCGTTCCCGGCCTGCGCATCGATCAATGTTTCGAGAAAGCCATTGACTACCGTCAGTGGCGTGCGCAGCTCGTGCGATACGTTGGCGATGAAGTCGCGGCGCACGGCATCCACCCGCTCCCGTTGCGTGATATCACGCGTGATGAGAATCGAGCGAGCGAGCTCGAATTCGACGACCCGCACTTCGAGCGCAAGGCCCGGACGCGACATCGGCTGAAAAATCAACGCCTGATCGAAGCGCGCCGAGGTCATGTAGCCGACAAACTCCGGATCGCGCACCAGGTTCGTCACACGCAGTCCCTGATCGGCACGCAATGAAATTCCGAGGTGCTGCTCGGCAACCGGGTTGCACCAGTCGATCTGCAACGTTGCGTCGATCAGCACAATGCCTTCCGGAAGCGCGCTGATCGTGCGCCTGAAGCGCTCCTCGTTCTCGAGTAGCCGGCGCTCGTTCTGTTCGGTCGAGCGGCGCGTGCGATATAGGCGCGCGAAGACATCGGTCCAAATGCCCCAGCCCTCGGGTATCGCATCGAGGTCCGGACGCTCGAGCCACGCCGCGAGCAAGCTCGCATAGACAAGGTGAACTACCAGCAGCGCAGCAAGCCCAACGACCGCAACCGAAAGTCCAACCACCGGACCGAGGAAAAGTCCCGCAACGATCGAAAGGGCTGCCAACAAGACCAGCCGCCCGGCCGCTGGTGCAAGCACGATAAAACGATGGGGATCCATCGCAGGCATGCGATGAAGTTTAGCGCCTGCTTTTCGCCAGTGAGGGAGAACTGACCGGAATAAAAGCGTGGTGCGCAGTCTTGCGCAAGTCAATCGGGCCGACCATCGGCAGCTGCAGATCGACAAATTGTCGAGTGGCCGCTGCCCAGTTGTGATCGAGCGCGAAGCGTCGGCAGAGCAGTGCGGTCGATTCGGAGCGCGCGCACGGCAGCCCGCTGCAGGTCTTCGTCAAGCACCGCCACGTCCGTACCACCCAGCACATCCTGAGGACCCTGCACCGGATACGCTGCGACCGGCGTTCCGCACGCCAGCGCTTCCAGCATCACGAGGCCAAAAGTGTCGGTGCGACTCGGAAAGACGAACACGTCGGCCGCAGAGTACAGCTGCGCAAGCTGCGTTCGATCAAGCACACCGAGAAAGATCACTTCGGGAAAGCGACGCTTCAGCGCGCCAAGCGCAGGGCCAACACCTGCGACGACCCGTGTTCCCGGCAAATCGAGTCGCAGAAAAGCTTCGATGTTCTTCTCGATGGAAACTCGCCCGACGTAGAGAAACACCGGCCGCTTACCCTCGAGCGGGAATGCTTCAACCGGATGAAAGACATCGGTATCGACTCCGCGTGTCCAGTGCGCAACGTTGCCGATGCCGGCGGCGCGCAACTCGCGTTCGACGCTCGCTGTCGGCACCATCACATGCTGCGCTCTGCGGTGAAAACGCCGAAGGAACGCATAAGTCCAGCGCTCGGGAACATGAAACATGGCGTACAGGTACTGCGGAAACCGCGTGTGGTACGCAGTCGTAAACGCCACTCCGTGCCGCGCACAGAACCGCGCTGCAGCAGTCCCGAGAGGCCCCTCGGTTGCGACGTGGATTGCGATCTCCCCATGACCCGACAACTGCTCGGCAAGGAGTCTGCCCAGACGCCGATAGGGAAACAGTGACAGATCGATGCCCGAGTAGCCGGGACATGGAATCGTTGCGAACTGACTGGGACCGATCACGTGCGCGACGTGACCCAGCTTCTCGAGCTCGCGGTTCGTCGCCTGTATGGTCCTGACGACACCGTTAACTTGCGGTTCCCATGCATCGCTGACGGTGATGATTTTCATGCGCTTGCGGCCGCCAGCAACGCATCGGTGACGGCAACTTCGTGCGGCATGTCGGTCGGTTCCGGCTCGTCCCATCGCAACACCGGCGTGCCGGGCGCGAGCCGCCCGCTCCAGCGGACGATTTTCAATTCGCCTTCATGCGTTTCGACCAGCGCAGACAGGCTCTCGACCCAATCGCCGTCGTTGCAATAGAGCATGCCGTCGAGCATCCGAATCTCGGGCTTGTGGATGTGCCCGCAAACGACGCCGTCGAAGCCGCGGCGGCGCGCCTCGCGCAGCAAGCACACGCTCGAAGTCGCTGATAAAGCTGACCGCGTTCTTGACTTTGTGCTTCAGGTACTGAGACAGCGACCAGTAATTCATCCCGAGCCGGCTGCGCACGCGATTGAAGTGGTTGTTGAGCCACAGAATGAAGTCATACAACGAGTCGCCGATGCTTGCGAGCCACTTTGCGTGCTGAATCACGCCGTCGGCAAAGTCGCCATGAACCACCCACAGGCGTCTGCCGTCGAGCAGTGTATGCACGGCGTCGCTGCAGATTGCGATGTCGCCGAAATTCAGCCCGACGAACTGACGCCCTGCCTCATCGTGGTTGCCCGGAACATAAACAACATGGGTTCCCTTGCGGGCCTTACGCAGGACCTTCTGGACGACATCGTTGTGCGTCTGATGCCAGTAGAACCCTTTTTTTAGCGCCCAGCCATCGATGATGTCGCCGACGAGATACAGCCGATCCGACTCGGTGTGCCGTAGAAAGTCGAGAAGGTAGTCGGCCTTGCAACCGCGCGTTCCGAGATGGATGTCCGAGATGAAGATCGAGCGATAGTGCTGCGGAGCGACTGACGAGTGATCACTTGACTCGGCTTCAGCAGTCTGAGCGATTGGAGCAGGCAGCCGATGAGCTGCCGATTTCTCTGAAGCTCCCCACGCCGCGAACGGTGTTGTTAACCATTGCATCATGGGAAAGGCAGCGTACGAGCAGCGAATGACTTTGCCGTGACAACCCGCACCGCCAATCTTTCAGATTCAACGGCTTAATACCGCTTGTTCGCGAGTTTGTTCACCTAATGCTCAGGTCGCGTCGACAACCGATACCCCAGACCACGCACGGTTTGGAGTAAATGTTGCGCGTTGACCGGGGCGAGCGCCTTGCGCAAGCGCAGCATGTGCACATCGACCGTACGTTCCTCGATAAAAACGTGATCGCCCCAAACGCTGTCGAGCAATTGCGTGCGTGAGAACACGCGGTCGGGATGACTGATCAGAAACTTGAGTAGCTTGAATTCAGCCAGGCCCATTTTCACAGGCGTGCCGCCGACCGAAATTTCATGGCGCGCGGGATCCACCATCAGCGGACCGTATTCGAGCGCATCACCGCTGTGCTCCGGCGCACGGCGTCTGAAGACCGCGCGAATACGCGACATCAGCTCACGCGGTGAAAAGGGTTTGACAACATAGTCGTCGGCGCCGGTGTCAAGCCCGACCACTTTGTCGGCTTCATTGCCCTTTGCAGTCAGCATGATCACCGGCATGACTTTCGTGCGCTCATGTGCGCGCAGATCCTTCAGCAGCTCGATGCCGGATTTGTCGGGAAGCATCCAGTCAAGCAGCACCATGTCCGGCAATTCACGGTCGATGGCATCCCGCCCAGCGCCGACCGAGTCTGCGCGGCGAACGGTGTAGCCCTGAGCCGTACAGGTGTAGGCGACCAGCTCCTGAATAGCGGGCTCGTCTTCGATCACCAGGATCGACGCTGATGTCATTGTTGCCCCTGGCGCTGCGCGCGGCCCCCCAAGGGGGACGTCATTCGCCTTGGGGCGGCCCGGCAGCTTCATGCCCGTGCCACCGCGCGCTCGACATCTTCCAGCGACTGGTGGCGCGCGTCCCAACCTTGCGAAATGAAGATCACGTGCTCGGCGACGTTCTTCGCGTGATCGCCAATGCGCTCGATCGCCTTGGCCACCCACACGCAATCGAGCGACGCCGAAATGGTGCGCGGGTCTTCCATCATGAACGTGATCAACTGCCGCAGCACCGCTCGAAAGCGATCATCGATGCCAAGATCGTCCTTGATGATCGACGCCGCGGCCACCGGATCCATGCGCGCGAATGCATCGAGCGTACGGCGCAGCATCGATGCGGCGGCCTCGCCTGAGTATTTGATATCGGGAATGCGGTTTAGCCGCGAGTTATCGTGCTTCTCGTGCAGCCACTTGACCGCACGCGCAATCTTGCTGGCTTCGTCGCCGATCCGCTCAAGGTCAGTGATCACCTTGGCGATTCCGGTGATCATGCGTAAATCGCCGGCTGTGGGCTGCCGCCGCGCAATCACATGGTTGACCATCTGATCGACGCTCATCTCGAGCTCGTTGACGCGTTTGTCGGCGTCGATCGCCTGCTGAGCAAGCTCCAGGTCGGCACGCTCGAAGGCGTCGAGCGCGGTGCGCACCTGCGACTCGACAAGGCCTCCCATCTGCAGCACGCGCGAGCGCATTCCTTCGAGTTCCTCGTCGTACTTGCGCATTGAATGGTCGGAGCTCAGCATTGCTTGTCCCTGGGGTTCATTGGTACCTGCACATCAACCAAACCTGCCGGTAATGTAGTCCTCTGTTTCCTTGCGCTTCGGCTTGATAAAGATCTGATCGGTTTCGCCGAACTCGATCAAATCACCGAGGTACATATAGGCGGTGTAGTCCGAAACCCGAGCCGCCTGCTGCATGTTGTGCGTCACGATCGCGACGGTGTAATCGCTTTTGAGCTCGTCGATCAATTCCTCGATCTTCGAGGTTGAAATCGGGTCAAGCGCGGAGCATGGCTCGTCGAACAAAATAATTTCCGGCTTGACCGCGATGCCGCGTGCGATGCAAAGCCGCTGCTGCTGACCACCCGACAAACTCGTACCGGTCTGCTGCAGCTTGTCCTTGACCTCGTTCCAAAGCGCAGCCTTGCGCAACGCCCATTCGACACGCTCGTCCATCGCCGAGCGCGAGAGCTTTTCGAACAGCCGCACGCCGAACGCGATGTTGTCGTAGATCGACATCGGGAACGGCGTCGGCTTCTGAAAGATCATGCCGATCTTGGCGCGAATCAGTGCCACGTCCTGCCTCGAGGTAAGCAGGTTCTCGCCATCGACGTTGACCTCTCCCTCGGCACGCTGGTCGGGATACAACTCGTACATCCGGTTGAAAACACGCAACAACGTCGACTTGCCGCAGCCCGACGGGCCGATAAACGCAGTGACCTTCTTTTCGGCGATCTGCAGATTGATGTCCTTCAGCGCCTTGAACTTGCCGTAATAAAAGTTCAAGTCGCGCACATTCATCTTGATGCGCTCGTTCGCCAGCTTGCTGCTCGTCACCGTCGTCGGCACAACGGGTGCAGCGGGTGCCGAAGTCATGGTTGCGGTTGCGCCTTCCATCATTTAGTCCTTATGCCGAAACAACACCCGCGCCACAATGTTCAATGTAAGCACGCCGATCGTTATCAAAAATACGCCCGCCCATGCCATCTGCTGCCAATTCGAGAACGGACTCAGCGCAAACTTGAAGATCGTGACCGGTAAATTGGCCATCGGAGAGCTCAAATCAAGGCTGAAAAACTGATTCGACAAAGCCGTAAACAGCAACGGCGCGGTTTCGCCTGCGATACGCGCCAAAGCGAGCAGCACTCCTGTCACAACACCTGCGCGCGCCGCCTTCAGCGTTACCTGCGTGATCATCACCCGCTTCGACGAGCCGAGCGCGACTGCCGCTTCACGCAATGAATTCGGAATCAGCTGCAGCATATTCTCGGTAGTGCGCACGACGACCGGAATAACGATCAGTGCCAGCGCGATCACACCCGCGTAGCCCGAATAAGATCGCGTCTGCGCAACGATGATCGTATAGACGAACAAGCCGATGACGATCGATGGCGCAGACAACAGAATGTCGTTGATGAAGCGCGTGACGTTGCCAAGCCACGTTCGCTGCCCATATTCGGCCAGATAGATTCCGGCGAGGATCCCGATCGGTGTGCCCACTGCGGTCGCAGCCAGCACCATCATCAACGAGCCGACGATCGCATTGGCCAGCCCGCCGCCCTCGGCGTTCGGCGGCGGTGTCGATTCGCTGAACGTTGCCGCGTTGATTCCCTGGATGCCGAGAATCAACGTATCCCACAGAATCCAGATCAGCCAGACCAAGCCGAATGCCATCGCGGCCAGCGACAACGTCAGCGCGATCTTGTTGACGAGCTTGCGCCGCCGGTGCAACGGCAAACGATAGTCGCCGCGGCCAACGCGAAGCGGCAATGCGCTCATGTTCCTCTGCCTTCGCCGCGACGCATCTGCAGCAGCAACAATTTCGACAGCGACAGCACGACAAGGGTGATGAAGAACAACACCAGCCCGAGATAGATGAGGGAAGCTTCATGCAGCCCCGGCGTGGCCTCGGCGAACTCGTTGGCCAGTGCCGACGTGATCGAATTGGCCGCCTGGAACAGCGACAGCGTGTCGAGCTGATTGAAGTTGCCGATCACGAAAGTCACCGCCATCGTTTCGCCGAGTGCACGCCCCAGCCCCAACATGATTCCGCCGATCACGCCGGCCTTGGTGTACGGGAGCACGACTTGCCACACGACTTCCCATGTGGTCGAGCCGAGCCCATAGGCGGACTCCTTCAACAGCGCCGGGGTGACCTCAAACACGTCGCGCATCACCGCCGCAATGAACGGAATGATCATGATCGCCAGAATGATCCCGGCTGAAAGGATGCCGATCCCGACCGGCGCACCTGAGAACAGACTGCCCAGTAAAGGCACATTGCCGAATACCGATTGCAGCGGCTGCTGCACGTACTGTGCAAGCAACGGCGCAAACACCAGCAATCCCCACATGCCATATACGATCGACGGAATCGCCGCCAGCAATTCGATTGCGGTTCCGAGTGGGCGCTTGAGCCACTTCGGCGAAAGCTCGGTCAGAAACAGTGCAATACCGAAGCTAACGGGCACCGCAATGATCAACGCAATGATCGACGTCGCGATCGTCCCGTAGATCATCACCAGGCCGCCGAACTTGTTCTGAACAGGATCCCACTCGGCGGTCCACAAAAACGGCAGACCGAACTCCTGAATCGACGGCCACGCGCCGATCACGAGCGACACAATGATGGCGATCAGCAGCGAAAGTGTGATCACCGCCGCCAGGCGCGTCACATTCGCAAATACAAGATCGCCGAATCGTCCAGAAGGGCGCACCGGAGGCAGTTCCTGCGGCTGCAGCACGTCAGGCGGCAGCTCGCTCGTCGCAATGGAACTCATCGTAGCGCCCAGTGCACGCTGGAGGTTCTAAACCCAGTCGTCGTCGTGCCGGTGCCGTCAGCATGACGGCACCGGTTTTACTGAGCAACTATCCCCTTGCCTGAACCGTCAGTGATCTTCCGCCATTGAGTGCGGATAATGTTTTCAACAGCATCGGGCATCGGCACGTAGTCGAGCTCGTCGGCCATCTTGTCGCCGTTGGTGTAGGCCCAGTCAAAAAACTTCAGCGCAGCGGCTGCCTGCTGAGGCTTGTCCTGCTTGGCGTGCATCATGATGAACGTCGCACCGGTGATCGGCCATGCCTCCTTGCCGGGCTGATCGGTCAGCACCTGGTTGAAGCTCTTCGACCACTCTGCACCCGCAGCAGCCGCCTTGAAGCTTGTGTCGCTCGGCGCAACGAAACTGCCCGCCTGGTTACGCATCTGTACGTGCGACATCTTGTTCTGCTTCGCGTATGCATACTCGACGTAGCCGATCGAATTCGGCAACCGCTGCACGAACGCCGACACGCCTTCATTGCCCTTGCCACCGGCCCCGGTCGGCCAGTTCACTGCCGTGCCTTCACCGACCTTCGCCTTCCATTCCGGGTTTGTCTTGCTCAGGTAGTTAGTAAAGAGGAAGCTGGTGCCCGAGCCATCGGCGCGACGTACGACGGCAATCGCGGCATCCGGCAACGGCACACCGGCGTTCAAGGCGGCGATCGCCGGATCATTCCATTTCGTGATCTTGCCGAGGTAAATGTCGCCAAGCAGCGCACCGGTCATCTTCAATTGACCTGGGGTAATGCCCTTAATGTTGACCACCGGCACGACGCCGCCGATCACGGTGGGAAATTGAATTAGCCCGTCCTTCGCCAGCTCGGCATCCGACAAAGGTGCATCGGAGGCGCCGAAATCCACCGTCTTGCCGCGAATCTGCCGCATGCCGGCGCCCGAGCCCACGGACTGGTAATTGATCCGCACGCCCGTTGCCTTGTTGTACGCATCCGCCCACTTCGCATAAACCGGAGCCGGAAACGACGCGCCGGCACCGGTTACTTCCTGAGCACCGGCAAATGCGGACATGCCTGCAATCAGGGCAGCTGCAACCAGTGATTTGAGAACAGAAAATTTCATTGAATATCCCATGAGAAAACCGCGATTCCAGAACAGCGAAGAGTCTAGGAGCCGGGTATGACCGTTAGGTGACATAAGGCGGTAACACAGGCCCGTTTTGCGCGGCCATGTCACGCCGCTGTCATTCGCGGCGCCTAATTTTCCCGCGTGCGATGTCGCGCCCTTTAGGAGAGTTGATGAACCGCCGAATCTGCGTGCTCAGCCTGCTGGCAATTTCGCTGGCAGGCTGCGCCTCCATGCAACCCAAAAATGTCGTGCAAGTCATCGGTTCAGAGCCCGAACTCTCGACACTGTCCAAGCTGATCAATGATGCCGGCCTAAACGAAACGCTGGCGGGCACCGGCCCATTTACCGTGTTCGCTCCGACCAATGATGCATTCAAAGCCGTTCCCGCGAAGACGATGGCGGAACTTGCGGCCAACAAGGAACAGCTCAAGCACGTACTGACCTACCACGTACTGCCGGCCAAGTCGGCCGCTGCAGAAGTCAAAGCCGGCAACATGAAGACTGTCAACGGGGCGAATGTTGCCCTGGCGCGCACCGCGAATTTCGTGACGATCGAAGAAGCGGTGGTCACGACCTCCGACAAAGCGGCAACCAATGGCGTCGTGCACGTGATCGATCGCGTGTTGCTGCCACCGAAGCAATAAGGGCCAGCCACAAGATATCCGTCGCGCCGCCGCCCCCACCGCCGGAGGACGCGACGGGTGCATTTCCGGCGCTGAGTTCGACCGTACCGAGCAGCGCGACGGCGGCAGTGCCGCCGACCCAGTCATGATCTATCTGTGCAGCGCCACTTCTCAAACCGGTGCTGTTTGACGCCGGCGTAAACGTGATGGCGATCTCGCACGACTGACCTGCCCCAAGCGTCGGCATCGTCGCGCACCCGTTATCGAGCAACTTAGTCCGCAGCGTGCGGCCCGGCAATGCGCACGACGCGCTGCGGACGGAAAGTTATGAGCGCAGTGCGTGGCGCACGGTGGATGCGAGGCGCTGCGCCATCGCCTCTGCAATTTCAACTTCGGGGGCCTCGACCATGACCCGCAACACAGGCTCTGTTCCCGAGGGCCGGATCAGAACGCGTCCGCTGCCGTTGAGCTCGCGCTCCGCGTCTGACACAGCTGCCACCAAAGAGGTGTGTGAGCGCCATTGAAAGCCGCGCTCGACGGCTGCATTGACCAGCGCCTGTGGCATCAACACCAGGTCGTGCGTCAACTGCGCCAGCGACTTGCTCTGCCGCCTCACTGCTGAAAGCACCTGTAATGCGCTGACGATGCCGTCTCCTGTCGTATGACAGTCGAGGCACAACAAGTGTCCCGAGCCTTCGCCACCGTAAAGCCACTTTTTCTCTTCGAGCATCTCGAGGACATAACGATCGCCCACTTTGGCTCGCACGAACGGAATGTCCATTTCACGCAGCCGGCGCTCAAGCGAGTAGTTGGTCATCAGCGTACCGACCACGCCGTCCACCTTTGCGTGGCGCATCCGGTCGCGCACGATGATGTAGAGCAACTCGTCGCCGTTATAAATGCGCCCGCCGGCGTCGGCAATCACCACTCGATCGGCGTCGCCATCGAGCGCGATTCCAAAATCGGCCTGGTTGTTGCGTACCGCTTCAGCGAGATGATTCGAATGCACTGCCCCGACACCGTCGTTGATGTTCAGGCCGTTGGGGGAAGCGCCGAGCGAGATGACTTCGGCGCCGAGTTCGTGAAACACAGGCGCAGCGATGTGATAAGCGGCGCCGTGCGCGCTGTCGACGACGATCCTGAGACCTTTAAGGTCCGCTTCATTCGGGAACGTGCGCTTGCAGAATTCGATATAGCGTCCCGCTGCATCGTCAAGGCGTCTCACCTTACCGAGCAGCTTTGCATCCACGCAGTGCCAGGGTTTCTCGAGCTCGGTTTCGATACGCTCCTCAACGGCGTCCGACAGCTTGGTGCCGCGCGCCGAAAAAAACTTGATGCCGTTGTCCGGATACGGATTGTGCGAGGCGCTGATCACGATGCCGGCGTCGAGCCGAAGCGCGCGCGTCAGATAGGCCACACCGGGAGTCGGCAGAGGGCCGCACAGCACAACGTCCACCCCTGCGCTCGAAAGACCTGCTTCCAGCGCGGCTTCGAGCATGTACCCCGAAATGCGCGTGTCCTTTCCGATCAGCACTGTCGGGCGCTGATCGCCGGATTGACTCGCCGCTTGCAACAGCGCCCTGCCGGTGGCCTGCCCCAGACGCAACACGAACTCCGGTGTGATCGGCGCTTCGCCCACGGTGCCACGCACACCGTCCGTTCCGAAGTATTTCCTCGCGCTCATCGTGCTGCGTCCCGCAGCGCCTGCAACACGCTTAACGCATCGCGCGTCGCCGCCACGTCGTGCACGCGGACAATGTTCGCGCCGCGCTCGGCCGCCAACACTGCCGCCGCCACCGATGCCGAGCCCCGGTCGGCCACGGCGCGACCCGATGCCCGGCCCAGCGTTGCCTTGCGCGATAGACCCACTACGATAGGAACCTGCATACGTCCGAGTTCTGAGAGCTCCGATAGAAGCGTGAAATTATGCGCGTCGGTCTTGCCGAACCCGAACCCCGGATCAATCGCAATGCGCCGTTTGTCGATTCCCCGGGCCTGTGCGTAGTGCAGCCGCTGCGCGAGAAACTGCACGACATCCTTCGTTACGTCGCGATAGTACGGCGCTTGCTGCATCGTGTCCGGCGTGCCCTGCATGTGCATCAGCACCACACCGCAGGCGTGTTCTGCAACCACCTCGGCTGCGCCAGGCTGCTGCAACGCTCGCACGTCATTGATGATCGCGGCGCCGGCAGCCAAGGCAGCGCGCATCACCTCGGGCTTGCTCGTGTCAATCGACAACGGAACGGATGTTCCCGCCAAGGCATCTAGCAGCGGCACCACGCGCCTTATTTCCTCATCTGACGACACCGCGGCCGCACCGGGGCGCGTCGACTCCCCTCCGATGTCGATGATGTCCGCGCCCTCGTCGATCAATTGTCGCGCGTGTGCCAGTGAGTCTGCATGGTTGAAGTAACGGCCGCCATCGGCAAACGAATCGGGCGTGACGTTGACGATGCCCATCACGAGCACTCGATCGAGCGCAAGCGCGCGGCCTGAAACCGACCACGTAGGCTGCTGTTTGATTGCTACCTGACCTTTGAGCATCGGTTGCATTGTAGAAACGCAATAAAAAAGGCCGGGAGACTCCGGCCTTCTGAAAAACTGCATTTGATCAAGCAGGCTGTACAACGCCCTCGCTTCCGTCACTGGCTGACTTACCGCCAGACGGCGGCACCGAGCCGGTCGATTTCGGGGGACGTGGGGGACGGCCACCCAGGATGTCATCGATTTGTTCGGTATCGATTGTTTCCCAGTCGAGCAGCGCCTTAACCATCGCTTCGATCTTGTCGCGATTGTCCTCGATCAGCTTGCGAGCGATCGCGTATTGCTCGTCGATGATGCGACGGATCTCGGCGTCGACCTTGCGCATCGTTTCTTCGGAGACATTAGTCGTCTTCGTAATCGAGCGCCCGAGGAATATCTCGCCTTCGTTTTCGGCGTACACCATCGGACCCAGCGCATCGCTCATGCCGTAGCGCGTCACCATGTCGCGCGCCATTTGCGTCGCACGCTCGAAGTCGTTGCTGGCGCCGGTCGTCATTTGGTTCATGAAGACTTCTTCTGCGATACGCCCACCGAACAGCACCGCGATCCGGCTCAACAGGTACTGCCGGTCGTACGCGTAACGATCCTGCTCCGGCAGCTGCATCGTCACACCCAGTGCGCGACCGCGCGGAATGATCGTGACCTTGTGCACCGGATCGCTCTTAGGCATCAGCTTCGCGACCAACGTGTGGCCCGACTCGTGATACGCGGTGTTCAAGCGCTCTTCCTCGGTCATGACCATCGATTTGCGCTCAGCGCCCATCATGATCTTGTCCTTGGCCTTTTCGAAGTCGACCATCTCGACCACGCGCGCGCTGCGCCGCGCGGCGAACAGTGCGGCTTCGTTGACGAGGTTAGCCAAATCGGCGCCTGAGAAACCCGGCGAACCACGTGCAAGCAGATCCGCGCGAACGTCCGCGCCGATCGGCACCTTGCGCATATGAACGTTCAGAATCTGCTCGCGGCCGCGAATATCGGGCAACGGCACGACGACCTGACGATCGAAGCGGCCGGGACGCAACAGCGCCGGATCCAGCACGTCTGGACGGTTAGTCGCGGCGATGACGATCACACCCATGCCGGTTTCAAAGCCGTCCATCTCGACCAGCATTTGATTCAACGTCTGTTCGCGCTCGTCGTTCCCGCCGCCCAGGCCTGCTCCACGCTGACGACCGACCGCGTCGATCTCATCAATGAAGATGATGCAAGGCGCGTGCTTCTTCGCCTGATCGAACATGTCGCGCACTCGTGCCGCGCCGACGCCGACGAACATCTCGACGAAGTCCGAGCCCGAAATCGAGAAAAACGGAACCTTGGCTTCGCCTGCGATCGCCTTCGCGAGCAGCGTCTTACCAGTACCGGGCGAGCCCACCATCAGAACGCCGCGCGGAATCCTGCCACCGAGCTTCTGAAACTTCGAAGGATCACGCAGAAACTCGACCAGCTCGTGCACTTCTTCCTTGGCCTCGTCGCAGCCGGCGACGTCGGCAAAGGTGATCGCGTTATTGGTTTCATCGAGCATCCGCGCGCGCGACTTGCCAAAGGAAAATGCCCCGCCCCGGCCGCCGCCCTGCATCTGACGCATGAAGAAGATCCAGACACCGATCAGCAACAGCATCGGGAACCACGACACGAAAATGGTCGTTAGCAGCGACTGCTCTTCCTCGGGTTTTCCATAGACCTGGACGCCGGCCTTGCGCAGATCGTCGACCATCCACAAGTCGCCCGGTGACGTCAGCGTGTAACGGTTACCTTCGACCGGCGTGACGTTCAGGTTGCGCCCCTGGACGTCGACACGCTTGATCTGGCCGGCTTTGGCCTGATCCATGAACTGCGTATAGCTGACGTTCTCCGTAGGCTTCTGGCGGCTTTCAAACTGCTTGAAGACGGTGAACAGGACGAGCGCGATCACCATCCAGATGGCGGCTTTCGCAAACATGTTGTTGTTCAAGGGTGCTCCTCTATCCGCCCAAAGAAATCAGGCGATTCCAACCGCAGTTGGGTACCTAGGTTGGGAATACAAGGCAAATTCTAAACCCCGCTCTATCGCAATTGACGGGCAAGTAGGTAAATCTCGGCGGACGTATCACGCGATGCCGCCGGCTTGCGAACGGTAATGGAGCGAAATACCCTTTTTAGTCGCTCGACGTACTGACTGTATCCGCTGCCCTGGAAAGCTTTGACGAGAAAAGCGCCGTTCGGTTGCAGATATTTGGCGGCAAAGTCGGCTGCAAGCTCGGCCAGATGCACGCTACGCGCCGCATCGGCGGACGCAATCCCGGACAAATTGGGCGCCATGTCCGACAGCACTACGTCGACCCGGGCACCTGCCAGAGCATCGACCAGCTGGCGCTCGACCGTCTCATCGTGGAAGTCGCCCTGAATGAATTCAACATCGGGCAGCGGATCCATCGGCAGATGTCCAGCGCGACGATGCGTCCTGCGAGTCCGCCGTCGGCCCGAGCAAGCCGCTTTCGAACCACTTGCGTCCAGCTGCCGGGAGCAGCGCCCAGATCGACCACCACCATTCCAGGCCGCAGCAACCGATCCTTGTCCGCGATCTCGGACGAGCTTGTACGCCGCACGCGAGCGAAACCCCTCGGCTACCGAGCGCTTGACGTACGGATCGTTGACGTGACGTGCAATCCACTCGGGATTCGAGCGGTTCTTGCGGCGAACCGTGGGCATCTTGACAGAGCAGCACGAGTCGCCGCTCAGACAGCAAGGTGAACTGGTGAGCCTAACCCATGCAGCCCGCTTCGCCTTGTCGCGCCGTTTCGCCTTGCCGCTGCACCGCCTAGCGGTCCCGATTCTCCATGAACCAGAACGAGCGCTTGCGCTTTGCAGGGATTGGAATGCGCGCACGTTCGCCTTCGATGGATGAGTTCGTTTCACCACCACCGCCGATAACAAACGGCACCAGTTTCCCGTTGCCGACATCAACATAGCCAACGACTGGCGAGGGCGGCAGACCGTCACCCATGAGATTTCGGTAGGTCGGCACCTTGCACACAAGCGGCAGCTGATAGGCGCGCGATTGACTTCGAGTGCAATTTCCTGCGCCTGCCGGCAACGGGCGATTCGTCGAAAAGTAAGTGATGCCGCCAAAGGTTATCGGCTGGTTGATCACTTTTTCACCGTTACTCGCCAGTGCGTATGCGCAGCCCTGTTCGTCAGTCGTCGCGCCGTCGGTTCCTATCATTGTCAGCGCTGCTTCGGTAAGCAACGTCACCGAAACGGGTTCACCCTTTACGACACGGGTGTCTTTAAACAGGAAGAAGCGATCGTTGGTCGTCATCGTCAAGGGCTTTTCGCGATCGCCGGTACCGAACAGGATGGCTGAGTAGTTACGTGTGATGACTACATCGGGGGCAAAGAACACCTTGCGCGTCCCGTCTGTACCGCCGGTGCCATCATTCAGTGCGGCGAGTTTGGTGATATGCCACTCAGAAACAGGCCGCTGCATACCTAAAGCATCTTCAATATCGATTCGATACAACTGAGCACGGACATCGACCACATAGACCCGATCGACGAAGCCATCACCGTCAGAATCTACGATCGACACGTCCGCTGGCACGCTGTAATCCGTCGCGATAAAGCCCAGGCGCGCGCCGGTGCGCATATTGATGACGTAAACGCCTCGACCGACTGTGCTCGCCGCCGGCAGGACTGGAATCTTCCGCAACCGGGTCGTACCCAGCGCCCATGATCAGTACCGGATCTGTGCTTCCCTTGATTCGCGATATCCGTGGCATCGACCACGTTTGTCCGAGCGAGGCGTAGTCGGCCATCGTGTGATTGATGCGCCAGAGCAAACGCGGCCGGTCCGGATCCGTCGCATTGAATGCGTATATCGCACGCCCGCCGCGTCTCATCCCAGGGAACAACAGCACTTCATTCGTCGACGTATTTTGGTAAGCGCCGATCGGACCGTCGAAGTAGTAGTTACGCGGAATCGCTCCTGCAAATGCAGCTGGTGTTGATGGATAACGGATCTGAGGATCGTTTTCACGCAAACGATTCAGACTCGCAAAGTGCTCAGGCGCGACGAATGCCCACAGCTCACTGCCGGCACCGCTGCCAGTCTTGTTTCCGTTGATTGCGCGCAGCATGCCGTCATTGGACCCGTAATAGACGACAACTCGACTGCCGTAATTGATGGCAACGGGTCGCGAGTGCAGCACGTCGCCATGGATCGATGGCCGAACGGTGACACCGGCCGGCGCCTGACCAAGTTGGTCGCGCGCGACCGATTCATTGACGACGTTAGTAGCGGTGACGTTGTCGCGACCGCGGATCCAACGAATTACCAATTCGCGCTGCGTGGACGAGCCAACGCCTAGCATCGCGGAAGTCAGGCTCGTGTTGTCGGTCTGAAAGACGTAGTTGCTTCCGGCGCTGGCGAGGTCGATGCCGCTGGTCCCGCC
The DNA here is from genome assembly GCA_963729165.1 of uncultured beta proteobacterium. Lineage (GTDB taxonomy): Bacteria > Pseudomonadota > Gammaproteobacteria > Burkholderiales > Burkholderiaceae_F > JACCZX01. Next base: position 180,108 of record CAVSMM010000007.1, on the reverse strand, counting down.
GTCGCAGCCGCTGCCGACGCACGTGTAGATCGGGCCTGTCCGCTCGCGACTCCCAGTACCTAGTTCTTAGCCACTGCGCGACGCCACCTTTTTCAACGACTTCGCCATCAGGCGCGTCGCTGCGCGAATAACGTCCGGAGGAAGCTGTCTCCACTTTGATCCAGAAGCTTGACGGATTCGTCCAGAAGCTTGTTGCATCGCTATCAATAAACCCGGTAGTCGGGCTCACCGCCGGCACCAATGCAGAGTCGGCCAGCTTTAGCGTGTCCGTCGATGTGTTGTAAACGAACTGATACTGCTTCAGGTTACCGACCCAGCGCGGCAGCGCATTTCCATCCGGTCGGAACATTCCGATGTAAACCTGGTTCAGGTACGTGCCTTGAGTATTCGCCGAAACAGGAAGACTTGCCGACGCAAACACACTATTGGCAGCGCGCACCTGGTTAAAAATTTTCGTTAGGCCGGCGACGATTTCGTCACTGTTGCTTGCACGCTGGTAAAGCCCGCCGCCTTCCTTTGCAATCCAGCGCAGGAAGTTCGGATAGTTGCCGTCGCTCGACGCACCGGTAACCGCAAGCGTATGTACTGAAATGTTTTGTGCTCCTTCCATCGTGGTGTCCAGATCGGCTCCACGATTGAAGAAGGCAGCGAACTCGTCTGTCCAATTGGCTTCGTCACTGTTGCCAACGTTCTCAGCAACCGGAATGCGCGTACGCGCGGCGCTCGGGTTAAGACGACGCAACAAGGCAAATGCATTGTTGTCGTTGTCGCCGGGGGCACCATTGGCAAGGTAAATCAGGTGGTTTTTTGCACAGCCAACGCCTGGCGAAACATATCGAGTCTTGCTGCGTCGCTGAACGCTGCAGGGTCATGCTTCGCCGTGGTCTTGTTTCCCAAATGAACCGACGAGCCCATGAACCACTGATATGCCTCATAGAAGCTTTCCGCCGTTGAAGCAGCATTTGTCTTGTCGGCATTGATCTGCAATCCGCTCATGGTGTCGAGCATTGCCTGCTTGCCTGCCGCGTCGGTGACTTGAAAGAACGCCTTGCGCGGATATCCGCCCGCGTCGGGAGACTCATTGAACATCATCAGTGCGAAATTGAACTGGCTCAGATCCGCCACAGACATGCTCGCAATCAACCTATAGAGAGCGCATTTCTGCGCGCCCATCTTTGTTCCCTCTTCCTTGTTCGGACTCGAAGCACGCACCGCTGCGCCCGCCGCCGAGCAAATCGGCGTCGAAATCGACGCACTCCAATTCGCCGAGTTATCGAGCAGGATCAATACGTTTGGGCGAAAGCCTTCGGTGTTAGGCAGCGAGTAGATATCGATGTCCTCCGCATGCGCAGCGGGAGCAGTGGCGACCGCCAATGCCAGTAGAGCGGTCAATCGAAGCAAGAAGCGAGCAGCGTGCATGGGGTTCTCAGTTGCAGACATTGTTAAGTCCGATCACGGCGGCACGTACCGTCACGCCTTGATTCAAGGTAATAGAAGCACCGGTGCGCGCATCGGTTGCGGATGCCCGTCAGAAGCCATTCGGTGTCCGCGCAGAGTGACCCCGCAGGTCCACCACTACCGGGCAGCAGTCCCGGATTGGTCAAGGCTGCACTCGCAAAGCAAGGTGCATCCTGGGGATTCGAAGGGTCGAGGTCAGCCAGCGCGACCGAGCGGGCTCTTAGGCATACGGGCATCTTGTGCGAGTACGGCAACGGCATCAGGCTCGCCGTCGCCGTTGTAATCGGTAGCTACGCGCGCCGCAGCAAACACACCCTGCCGGTTGGTCACGAACTCATCGGTGCTGACAGTTTGCTCGAGCAGCATTTGCGCGGCAGCGGTGACTTCCTGCCGCGCCTGCATGTTTCCAACGATCTGAACATTGGTCGTGCTTGCGCGCAGACCAGTCAACGCTAGCGTGGCCAGCAGTAGCAGGAAAAATATTGAGATAACAAGTGCCGAGCCCCTCTGCGAACCTTCGTCGGGAAGTGCGCGCAACATCTCAGTTCTCCCGACGTCCGGCGATGTTATTTAGCCGCATCGTCGTGGTTGCCAGACGGCACTTGAATCCGACGGGGCATGTTTCCGCGTTATGACCCGGCCCGAGGTCGTAGACGCCCGGCGAAGTCGTTGCAGCGTGACCTGATTCGGTGCTTCGCATCAACATGTGCAATCGCACGGCGACGACGTTCGACCAGAAAGAAGTTGGCGTTACACCGACGGTCGTCGAAGTCAGAAATTGTTCGGGCGAACCGTCGTCGTTGGTATCAAACGCGTACTCGATTTGCATGTTCACGACGCCTTCGGCAAGCGAAACGACGCGTATCGCGTTGTCGATAATTTCAATTCGCTTCAGCGTCGGAATGCCGTCCGATGGCGCACATTCGTTGCAACCGGCCACGTAATACCCGCGCACAAAGTAGCGGCGTATCTGCGCAAGACTTGCGGGATCGCAAGCGGCGGTCCGCATGTTGAACTCTGCTGCCAGGTTGGAGACTTTGAGAGAAGGCACATCGTTAATGCACTGCGACGCCTGAACGTAGATATTTCGAACATCGACCGCTGCCACAAGCACAGGGTCGGCGCTGACACGACGCACCACCACGACATCAGTTCCGGGCAACCGATTGGGCAGGCAACCCAATGCAATATCCCCGGCGACTGGGTCATCCCATCCCATTAACTGCGCGGGAAAGCGCGGTGGCACTGCTGTGGGCTGCCACCCGAAAGTGGCGACGTCGGCGACATTCCACGTGCACGGCGACGTGTCGGTAAATATCGTGTCGCTGGGCGGTAGAAACGTTCCATAAAAACCCGCATGGCGAACATCGTCCCCGATGACATCCAATGCGAAACGGCTGTTTTCGACCAGGCGCGATACGCGATCTAAATCGGATCGACCGCCGGATGTGCGATCGAACACCGTTGCCAGAACTGTCAGCAATACGAGTCCGATCGTGACGCCGATCATCAACTCGATCAGCGAGAAGCCCGTGCTCCTTCGCCGCGGCCGCATTGAAGTCGGTCGCATCAGGGCGCCGGGTTCAGTGTGCCGATACGCAGCAGCGTCGTCATCAAGCGACGCTGGTTTTCATTTCCGAACTGATCACGCCCGCATCCGGTCGGCGCGAAGTTGTTATCGACGATCGGCGCAGCCCCGGCGCTGGCGCCTTGCCAGGCAATCGTCACGGCATAGATACGATTGAACGCATCAAGCTCGTGCACGCAGCCCATCGCTCCCACCAACACGCCGGCATTGGCGTTGTCGATTCGTTCGTTGCCACCGGCCAGTAACTGTCCCCACGCACAGCGATCACGATCCACCATCGGTGCCGCCGGATCACAGCTCGCGAAGCTATAAGTCGTCACGCCCTCTAATGTCGTGGAGACGTACCCGGTGATCCCACTGTCACCGGTCACGTATGCGGCCACGTTGGCCCGGTTGCCCTCGATGCGTGTCACCATGTCTTGCAGCAACATCGCCGCTTGCGCCCTTTGCATCGCATCCACCTCTGTGACGAAGGAGCGCGAAACAAGTCCGGCCACGCCGAGAAGTCCGAATGCAACCACCACGACGGTGACCATCGACTCGACCAGGGCAAAACCGGCAAATCGCCTAGCGGGTGTTTGCATCGCGCTTTTCATCATGAACAGGTGGTCTTGGACGAGCGCGACAGGCCCGACGGATCAAGGCGAACGGTTCGCCCTGTCGTACTGCCTCCGCTGGGCGGGCAGATTTGAAAGTTGCCAACCGTTGCTAGCTCGGCGCGACCGCCTCCATTAAATCTCAACTCCGCAGGCGCACCTGCAAATCCCACCGCAGCTCCCACGGCGTCGCGAGACCGCAGCACGTTGACTCCAAACGGAAATCGTCCACCCATTGACCCAGTCGCCATTGCGCGGCCCTACGACGACGTCTTCGTTGCGCTTCACGGCTTCGCTACGAGCGAAGTCCAAATCGGCAATCAGGTCGAAGGTGGCGCCGCGGATCTGCGTGGACTGATTCAGCCAAACGAAGCTCGACACGCTCGTGCCGGCCAGGATCGCCATGATCGAAATGACGACCATGGCTTCGATCAGCGTGAAACCACGCTGAGCGAAATTCCGTGTGCGTTGCGTTGAAGTGTTCATCGTCTACCAGCAGCGGGTTCCAACAGCGGTGCGATTGCCCGCCTGGTCGATCGTCAGCAATCCGCAGCGGTCGGTTGCCTGCGTGCCGATTGGAGTGGCCGACACCTGAAATCCGGCGGGCGGCCCCGCAACAACGGCGATGGCCACTGTGTATCGAGCCGTCACATCGGCGGGAGCATCTGCCATGTTCAGTGCGGCAACCGTCCCGGCATAGTTGCGACGATCAAGAAAGAATTGCGATTGCCGGCTTGCGACATCGCTAATAAAGGATTGCACCGCGGAACGATGCGAGCGCATCACGTATTCGCTGTAATTTGGAATCGCAACCGCAGCCAGGATCGCGGCGACCGCCATGACGACGGCGACTTCGATCAGCGTGAAGCCACTGCGACGATGCGTTGCGCTGTTGCCTACGCGTCATCGAGTCACCCATGTATTGCGCGCGTCACGCGTCAATGAGCCCCAATGTGAAGGGATCGCCGCCGTCGTACGCGCGTTCGCGTGGTTGATGGTGTAGACAAACCCTGCGGTGCTTCCAGCGCCGGTCGCTGTAGCTGTGAAAGCTTGACCACCGGTGGCAACAACGCAGCTAATCGCAAAGCTATCGAGGTTGGTCGGCGCCGCCTGGCCGCAGGCACCTGCTTTCGCGTAGGTGTTGTTGTCCTTGTAGAACTGTTCCATGCGGACGCGATAGTCGGCGAGCACATCGCCTGCCTCGACCAGATGCCCGCGCGTTACGTAGCGCGAATAGTTCGGAACGCCAATCGCCGCGAGAATGCCGAGCACCGCGACGAGGACCATTGCCTCGATCAGCGTAAAGCCGGCTATTTCTCGTTTTTTCATGGCAAACGCGCTCCTGTGCACAAGTTGGTAACGACGCCCCACAGCGGTTCTTAAATGCCCGGGATGTACGATCCGGCAAGGCCGACGAGCGGTTTCCGTCCCACCGCCGGTGCCCAAAAAAAGGGCCAAAATTTCGAATCCAATGCTCCAGTGACTGCGAAATACGACTTCGTAACCTTGGTCAACGCGAATGCCTGAATTGATACTTACTTCCGCGCAACGCCAGGCGTTAAAAGGTCGCGCGCATACCCTGCGACCGGTAGTGCTTCTCGGTTCAGCGGGCCTTACCGACAAGGTGTTGCGTGAAATCGATCGTGCTCTGACAGCTCACGCATTGATCAAGGTGAAAGTTCCAAGCGATGACCGCAGTGAGCGCACCCAAATTGCCGCCGATGTCGCGGAAAAACTATCCGCTGCGAACGTTCAATCAATCGGCAAGATCATTGTGCTGTTCAGACCTCAGCCTGAAAGCGAAGAAAAGCAGGAGCCCGACGCGCCAATGAATCAGCGGACAGACGAACGGCGACTCGAGGTCGAAAAGTAGACGCGTAATTAGCAGGTAATCGCGCGCTTCAGCGCAGCGTCGACTTGAAAGCTAGGTGTACGAAACCGAGACGATCGAATACTCGCGCTCGCCGGCTGGCGCTATCACCGTTGCGATGTCACCTTCGTGTTTGCCGATCAGCGCTCGAGCAATCGGGCTCGATACTGAGATCCAGCCTGCTTTGATATCCGCTTCGTCGTCACCGACGATCTGATACGTGACGTGGTCGCCCGATTTCTGATCTTCGAGCTCCACCGTTGCGCCGAAAACCACGCGACCTGCTGCGTCAACGGTAGCCGGATCGATGATCTGCAGCGCCGACAGCTTGCCTTCGAGCTCCTGGATTCGGCCTTCGACAAATCCCTGTCGCTCGCGCGCCGCGTCGTATTCCGCGTTTTCGGTCAGATCGCCCTTTTCGCGCGCGTCCTTGATCGCCTGAATGATCGAAGGACGGTCGACACCTGCGCAGCCGCTGCAGCTCGGCCCTGAGTTTCTCGGCGCCACGCGCCGTTATCGGTATTGATCGCATTGTTCTCAGTGAGGGAGATTGTTCAAGCGTCGATGCAGCGACTGCAGGTCATACACCTTGAGCCGGTCAAACTGCTGCAGTCCTTCGATAGCGGCGCGACCGCCCGCCATTGTCGTGTAGTAAGTCACGCGCTGCGCCAGTGCGGTGGTGCGGATCGAGCGTGAGTCGGTAATCTGGCTGCGCACTTCACTCACGGTCGTGATCACGAGATCGATGTCGCCGTTCTTGAGCAGATCGACTACGTGCGGCCGTCCGTCTTTCACTTTATTGACGATGGCGACCGGAATGCCGGCCGCCTCGATTGCCTGCGCGGTGCCTCGCGTCGCAACCAATTGATAGCCCTTGTCGTGCAACAGCCGCGCGACGGCAATCGCTTTGGGCTTGTCTTGATCCATCACACTCAGAAATACGGTGCCGGATTCGGGCAGCGTCGAGCCTGCCCCCAGCTGCGACTTGAACAACGCTTCGCCGAACGTTTCGCCAACGCCCATGACTTCGCCGGTCGAACGCATTTCGGGTCCGAGCAAGGGATCGACACCGGGAAACTTGGCGAACGGGAAGACCGATTCCTTGATTGAGTAATACGGCGGCACGACCTCGCGCGTCTCGCCTTGTTGCTCGAGCGTGATGCCGACCATTACGAGCGCTGCCATCTTGGCCAGTTGCTTACCGGTCGCCTTCGAGACGAACGGCACGGTGCGCGACGCGCGCGGGTTGACTTCGAGCACGTAAACCGCCGTTTCGCCGTCGCGCGTCTGGATCGCAAACTGAACGTTCATCAGACCGATGACGTGCAACGCCCGCGCCATCTGTTCGGTTTGTCGCTTTAACTCCTCGATCATCGGCGGCGACAGCGAATACGGCGGCAACGAGCATGCGGAATCGCCCGAGTGCACGCCCGCCTGCTCGATGTGCTCCATCACTCCGCCGATCAGCACTCGCTCACCATCGGCGATGCAATCGACGTCGACTTCGATCGCGTCATCCAGAAAGCGATCGAGCAACACCGGCGAATCGTTGCTGACCTTGACCGCTTCTCGCATATAGCGCTCGAGATCGCGACCGTCATGCACGATTTCCATCGCGCGGCCCCCCAGGACGTAGCTGGGTCGGACGACCAGCGGATAACCGATCTCCGTCGCCAATCGCAATGCCTCTTCCTCTGTACGCGCGGTCCGATTCGGCGGCTGTTTCAATCCGAGTTGCTGCAACAGCTTCTGAAAACGCTCCCGGTCTTCGGCGATGTCGATCGAATCGGGCGAGGTGCCGATAATTGGAACGCCATTGGCCTCAAGATCGCGCGCCAGCTTCAGCGGAGTTTGTCCGCCGTATTGGACGATCACACCCAGCGGCTTTTCCTTGTCGACGATCTCGAGCACGTCTTCCAGTGTCAGCGGCTCGAAATACAGTCGATCCGAGGTGTCATAGTCGGTCGACACCGTTTCTGGATTGCAGTTGACCATGATGGTCTCGAATCCGTAGTCGCGCAGCGCAAACGCGGCGTGCACGCAGCAGTAATCGAACTCGATGCCCTGCCCGATGCGGTTCGGGCCACCGCCAAGAACGATCACCTTCTTGCGATCGGTCGGCTCCGCTTCGCACTCTTCTTCGTAGGTGGAATACATGTACGCCGTCGTCGTCGCGAACTCTGCCGCGCAGGTGTCGACACGTTTGTAGACCGGGCGCACGCCGTGCCGCAGCCGCGCGGCACGCACATCCGTCCCGGAAGCCCCCAGCAGCGTGGCCAAGCGCCGGTCGGAAAATCCCTTGCGCTTCAAATAACGCAGCTCATCTGCGATCAATTCCGTTAACGCTCGACCTTTCAACCGGCCTTCAATCTGCACCAGTTCTTCAATCTGCGCCAGAAACCATGGATCGATCGCTGTTTCCTCGAACACTTCGTTGAGCGTCATGCCAATTCGAAACGCGTCGGCGACGAACCAGATGCGGTCAGGCCCGGGCTCGCCGATCTCTTCAACGATCTCGTCGCGATCACCCGAATGCTCATCGAGCCCGTCCGATCCGACCTCAAGACCTCGCAGCGCTTTCTGAAACGACTCCTGGAACGTGCGGCCGATCGCCATCACCTCGCCGACCGACTTCATCTGCGTCGTCAGATGGTTGTCGGCGTGGGGAAATTTTTCGAACGCGAAGCGCGGTACCTTTGTGACGACGTAGTCGATCGTCGGCTCGAACGACGCCGGAGTGGCACCGCCGGTGATCTCGTTGCGCAATTCGTCGAGCGTGTAGCCGACTGCCAGCTTCGCGGCCACTTTCGCAATCGGAAAGCCGGTCGCCTTCGAGGCAAGAGCCGACGAGCGCGACACGCGCGGGTTCATCTCGATCACGATCATCCGGCCGTTTTTCGGATTGATAGCGAATTGCACGTTCGAGCCGCCCGTGTCTACGCCGATCTCGCGCAGGATCGCGATCGATGCATCGCGCATCAATTGATATTCCTTGTCGGTGAGCGTCTGCGCCGGGGCAACGGTGATCGAGTCGCCGGTATGCACGCCCATCGGATCCAGATTCTCGATCGAGCACACGATGATGCAGTTGTCGGCCGTGTCGCGCACGACTTCCATCTCGAACTCTTTCCAGCCGATCAGCGATTCTTCGATCAGCAGCTCGTGCGTCGGTGATAAATCAAGACCGCGCTGGCAGATCGCGACGAATTCCTCCATGTTGTAGGCAATGCCGCCACCGGTGCCACCGAGCGTGAAGCTGGGACGAACCACGGCCGGAAAACCGAGCGTCTCCTGCACGGCAAGCGCCTCGGCCAACGATTTAGCAATGCTCGATCGAGCCGACGAGAGCCCGATGCGCGTCATCGCGTCCTTGAACTTCAGCCGGTCCTCTGCCTTTGCAATGGCATCCGGCGAAGCGCCGATCAATTCGACGCCGTACTTGTTCAAGACGCCGTTGTTGTATAGGTCCATCGCGCAATTGAGCGCGGTCTGGCCGCCCATCGTCGGCAGGATCGCGTCCGGCTTTTCCTTGGCGATGATCCGCTCGACAACCTGCCACGTGATCGGCTCGATGTATGTAACGTCGGCCGTTTCGGGGTCGGTCATGATCGTCGCCGGATTGCTGTTGACGAGGATGACCTTGTAACCCTCCTCCTTCAGCGCCTTGCACGCCTGCGCGCCGGAATAATCGAACTCGCACGCCTGACCGATGACAATGGGGCCGGCGCCGATGATCAGGATGCTCTTGAGATCCTCGCGCTTAGGCATTACGCGTAATTGCCGGGCGCGAGCTTGCGCTCGACCAGCTCGATCAGAATGTGAATGACCTTGATGTGAAGCTCCTGCACGCGGTCGGCGTACTTACCCGCCGCCGTGACGATGGCAATGTCTGCAGATTCAGCGAGCTGCGTACCCTCGCGGCCGGTCAAGCCAATGACCTTCATTCCGCGCTGATGCGCAGCGCCGACTGCCGCCAACACGTTCTTGCTCGTGCCGCTGGTCGAAATCGCAAGCAACACATCGTCCTTGCGCCCGTGCGCTTCGATGAACCGAGCAAACACCTGTTCATAGCCATAATCATTGCCGACGCACGACAAGTGGCTGGCATCGCTGATCGCAAGCGCTGCATAGCCGGGTCGGTTATCCCGAAACCGACCCGTCAGTTCCTCGGCGAAATGCATCGCGTCACACATCGAGCCGCCATTGCCGCACGAGTACGCCCGGCCGCCAGCGGCGAACGTGTCGGCGAGCAGTTGGCCCGCAGCGGCAATACGCTGCAGCATCGCTTCATTGCCGATCAGCGTCTGAACCGCATCCAGCGCCTCGTTCAACGTGGCTTTTACGGCGTCGATCGTCATGCCGGAACGCTTTCAACGACGCTGAGTTGCTGCCTGCGTGCCGTCATCAGGTCGATGAATCGATCGAACAGATCGCAAATGTCATGCGGACCCGGACTCGCCTCGGGGTGACCCTGAAAGCAGAACGCGGGCGCGTCGGTCAGCTCGAAACCCTGTAGCGATCCGTCAAACAGCGAGACATGTGTAATGCGAGCGTTTGAAGGCAGCGTCTTTTCATCGACCGCAAAGCCGTGGTTTTGACTCGTGATGTACACCTTGCGCGTCGCGAGGTCGACCACCGGATGGTTGGCACCGTGGTGGCCGAACTTCATCTTCAGCGTGCGCGCGCCGACCGCCAATCCGAGTATCTGATGGCCGAGACAAATCCCGAAGGTAGGAACTTTGCGTGCGATGAACTCACGCGTTGCTGCGACCGCGTAGTCGCACGGCTCCGGATCGCCGGGGCCGTTGGCGAGGAATACTCCGTCGGGCTGCAACTTCAGCACATCGCTCGCACTGGTTTTTGCAGGGACAGTCGAGATGCGGCAACCACGATCGGCGATCAAGCGCAAAATATTTTGCTTCACTCCGTAGTCGTAAGCGACGACATGGAAGCGATTCGAATCGCGCGCCACGAAGCCCGGCGTGCCATCGTCGCGACTGAGCCGCCAGCTTCCCTCGCTCCACTGGTACGGCCGCTTGACGCTGACGACTTTCGCCAGATCTTGTCCCGCCATGCCCGCATAAGAACGCGCGCGCTGCAACGCATGTTCGATGGCGCTCTGATCCAGGTCCGAACCTACTTCTGCGGCTGCGACGATGCAGCCCGCCTGCGCGCCGCCTTCTCGCAGCTTTCGCGTGAGTTTGCGCGTGTCGATATCCGAGATACCGACGACCCCCTGCTCTTTCAAATAGCTGGCGAGATCTTTCTGCGCGCGAAAATTCGACGGCCGCAGCGGAAGATCGCGAATTACCAATCCGGCAGCGTGCACTCGTGTGGACTCGACGTCTTCGTCATTGACGCCGGTGTTGCCGATATGCGGATACGTCAGCGTGACGATCTGCCCAGCGTATGACGGATCAGTCAATATTTCCTGATAGCCGGTCATAGCCGTATTGAAAACGACCTCACCGAGCGTCTCGCCGGCAGCACCGATCGATCGGCCACGAAAGATCGTTCCGTCGGCCAGCACAAGCGCCGCGACGGGACGCGAATCAACTACCACGGGGGGCAATACGGCTCCTCACTCCCGATAACCGCTGCATTTGCCACGACGCCCGGGTGTATTCAACTAAACCAGCGCCTATGGCCGCGGATAAACTGCCGGATTGTATCTTCACGCGCCGCCCGAAGCGGCTTGCGGTCCACGCTGAGCCCATGCTGCTGATTCCTTATCAGACGCGCTTCACGGCAAAATCGCTGCCGGTGGTCACGCTGGCGTTGATTCTTATCAACGCGCTCGTCTACTTCGTGTTTCAGTCGGGCGATCGGCAGGCTTATGCGCGCGCCGCCGAGTACTACTTCTCGTCGCAACTGGCACAGATAGAACTGCCCAGGTATGCGACTTACCTGGAGCGCCGAAACGATCGCGGCGCTTTACAGGTGCTGCGCATGATTCGCGCAGGCGCCCGCCCGGAACAATCGGTTCAGCTGATGTTGGCAGTTGAAAATGATCGCGAGTTCATGCGCGACCTGCGCGAGGGCGCTGTCGTGGGGTCATCCGACCCCGCTTATGCGACATGGCGTGACCAGAGGGGGCAGTTCGATGCACTGATGGGGCGCGTTTTCACGGACAGGTTTGCGCTCGAGCCCGACGCTGGCGGACCCGCTTGGGGCGCGCTTCGCCTGCTGACTTACCAGTTCCTGCATGGCGACGCGGTTCACTGGCTCGGCAACATGATCGTGTTGCTGCTGGCCGGACCCTTCGCCGAAGCTGCGCTCGGCCGCCTTCGCTTTTTTATTGCATTCGTTGCAAGTGGAGTGTTCGCCGGCGCGGTCCACATGCTGTTCAGCGATCAGACGCTGGTCGGTGCGTCGGGGTCGATCTCGGGAGCCATGGCGATGGTGGCCGTTTTGTACGGCACGCGCAAGGTCCCGGTGTTTTACTGGTTGTTCGTCTATTTCAATACGGCTCGAATTCCAGCCCTGCTGCTGTTGCCGGTCTGGCTGCTGATCGAAGCCGTGCAGTGGGCTGCCTCTCCGGAAGCCCGCGTGTCGTATAGCGCGCATATCGGCGGCTTTCTTGCGGGCGCGGTGTTGGCTTGGCTGCTTCGCCCAAGCGACATCAAGAAAGTAGATCGCATCTTGGACGAGCAGTTTGCGGACGAGCGACGCGGCGACCGAAAATCCACACTCTTGCAGGAAGCGCAGGCCGCGGCGGCCCGGCTCGATACGCGCAAAGCGGCGCGTGCTTACGGCGAGTTGCTGCAGGATGATCCGACCAATGTGCACCTCGCAACGGCGTACTTCAACATGGCCCTGCTGGGACGCAATCAAGAGACATTGCTCGATGCAACATTGCGCGTGTTGTGGATCCGGGCGCGCGGTGCGCGTTCCGACTTGCGCCCCGTGTATTTGCAAATGAGTCAACCGCATGTGCTGGCCGCATTGCCTGTCGATGAGCAATTGCGGCTCGCAAGGCGGCTGGTAGCAACGCGCGAAGATGCGGCGGCACTGCGCGTCCTTGATGGCCTGTTGGCGAGTGACACGCTGAAGAATCTTGTATAGCCGTCAGATTGCCGATTGCCTTCTTGGACTGTTTACGACCTATTCGCGCCATGGATTGCGGCAGCCGGCAGAAGACGTCAAACGGCGGCTATCGACGCACTTCCCGTCGCCCGCCACGCTGGGCGGCTTGGCACCGACGCAGCAGCCACCCATGACGATCCGCGGGGCCACCGGCGCACCTCGCCCACGCCCCGCGCTATCGGGTCCGGCCTCCGAGATGGAGCTTGACCTTGATACCCAATTGCGAACGCGTTGGGGGCCTGAAGAGTAACTACGCAGCGCGCTGCAGCACCTGCAGATAGCGCCCGGCTTCGGCGGCAATCGAGTCCGACGGATAACGCTTGAGCAGGTGTTCCAAGATGCGGCGCGCTTCATCGGGCTTGCCACCCCACTCGGCCATCAATTGCGCTCCGATCAGATATACCTTGGGAATGTCTGCGTGCACGGTGTTCTTCTTATCGAACCCCTTGATCAGCCGCCCGGCCAACTGAGGCTTGCCTAGTCGTATCGCCGCCTGTGCAAGCGGGGCGACAAGGTCAACATCGCGAGGCGCCCACTCGGCACGGCGCGTCGTGGCATCTTCTACCAGCTCGATCGCTTCGCGCCAGTTTTCAGATTTCACCAGCAGCTTCAGATAAGCGTCCGTGTGGTGCTCGATCCGCGGTGTGCTGTTTTCAGCCACCAGCAATCGATGCAACCTTGCATGTAGCGACAGATCGTTCGGCCTCTCGCTCAGATCATGCGACAACAGGTCGATTGCTTCCTTGATATCGCCCGCTGATACCAGCTGCCCTATCAGCGCATCTCGAGTGCGCGCCTTGACATCGATCGTGCGTAATGTGGCAACGCTGCGCATCGCCCGCTCGCCGGGACCCATCACCGAGATGTCGAGGGCGTCCGCAAACTGATACATCGCGTAGCCAACCAATCCGCAGATCATGTAGGTGAAGTACCAAAACGCGAACGACAGCAATAGCAGCTGGATAACTGTGCCCACGCCGAATCCCGCCTTTAGACCGGCAGGACTGAGCCCACCGCCGACAGCCAAAGCGGTCAGGCCGTAGCTGCGGCATAGCTCGGCCACGAAAATGAACGCCGCGAGTGCGGCGTACGGTTTTCCGATCCGCTGGATCAGCGAAATCATCTCACCCGGATTCAGCGCCCCACGCAAGCTGCCGGTAATCACGAGACGCATTGTCGCTGCCGGGCTGATTGCGACGAAGAAGATCATCCAGGCCACGATCGCAATGAACTCACTGCCACCGCTGATCATCTCTAGCAGCTTGACCAGCAGCGCCAGCACCACGTTGATGGCCGCATATTTGTAAGGCAGATATTCGCTGACGAGGTCGTCGTTGGTCAGCGGGTAGTCCGACGGGCGCAAAAAGCCCTTGGACGAGCGCTCGATGATCTTGAAGCCGTAACGAACTCCCGCGATCAGGATCGCCAACAAGGCGACAACCAGCAGCAATATCCCGAAGCCGCCGAAGAGCAGCAGCGCAAACGACGCAACAAAACAAGCCGACAGGCCGGCGATATGTTTAAGGACGGCTTTGTCGAGTGGTAACAGGAAGAACCGGTTGATTCGGTTGCGCTGCCAGAACGGCTCTATGGGGCCGGTACTCGCGTAAGCGTAGGCGTCTGACATGGCGCCGGCAGCCTACGATTCCGCCGACGGCGTGTCCAGCGCTGCTTTCTGTTGGATTAACGGCAATAACTAGAGCTTTTCCGTTTCGCCGGCGCGGGGTTGCCACTTCATCAGGTGTGTTTCGACCCGGCCAACCGCCCAGTCCAGCACCAGCGCGAAGGCGGTTAACACAAGGATGCCGGCCATCACCGTGTTGATGTCGAACGAGCCTTCCGCCTGCAGTATCAGGTAGCCGACGCCGCGCGAGGAGCCCAGATACTCACCAACCACCGCGCCGACGAACGCGAGTCCCACGGAGGTATGCAGAGAAGAAAAGACCCAGCTGGTCGCGCTCGGCAAGTAAACGTGCCGCAGCAGCTGCTTGCGCGACGCACCGAGCATGCGCGCGCTCGCGAGCACCGTGGGGCTGACTTCCTTGACGCCCTGATAGACGTTGAAAAAGACGATGAAGAATACGAGGGTGAAGCCAAGCGCGACCTTCGACGCAATACCCAACCCGAACCACACCGCGAAAATCGGCGCCAGAATCACGCGCGGCATTGAGTTCAGTGCTTTGATATACGGATCGAAGATGGCGCCGGCCACCGGCGACAGCGCCAGCCACATGCCGACGATCAAGCCGCCGATCGTTCCCAGCGCAAACGCCAGTACGGTCTCGAGCAACGTTACCCACAGATGCGCATAGATATCGCGATCGGTGATGAACCAGGTCCAGATGCGAGCGAAAATCCTGATCGGTTCGCCGAAAAAGAATGCCGCCTGTCGATCGTTCTCGAACATGACCGGAGGAATTAACCCGGGCGTCGTCATCGCGTACCAGAACACAAACACGGCCACCAGCACCATCGCCTGCCACAGTCGCAGCGTCTTGTGGCTCGGTCTAAAGGTGCTCCACATCGAGTTTTGTGATGCCTCTGGTCGCGGCGCGCCCGCTTCCCGCTGGGGCTCGTGCTGAGCTTGAGGCGGCCCTGCGCTCATGCCGCCAGCTTCTGCTGTGCATAGCCTTTTAGGACCTCATCGCGCAACACGTCCCAGATCGCCTTGTGCAGGTCGACGAAGCGTGGTGTCACGCGGACTTCGGCGACATCGCGCGGCCGCGGCAGATCGATCAAGAATTCACCCATCGGATGCGACGCAGGGCCGGCGGACAGGACGATCACCCGGTCGCTCATCGCAATCGCTTCATCCAGGTCGTGCGTGATGAAAAGCACCGCTTTCTTCTTGTCCGCCCAGAGCTCGAGTACCTCGTTCTCCATCAACTGCCGCGTCTGGATATCGAGTGCAGAAAAAGGCTCGTCCATCAAAATGATGTCGGGATCCAGCACCAGCGTTTGCGCGAGCGACGTGCGTTTGCGCATGCCGCCCGACAGCTGATGCGGATAGCGGTCCCCAAAACCTCCAAGACCGACGCGCTTTAGCCACTTGTCCGCCTGCGCACCCGCATCAGCGACGCCGCGAAATTCGAGCCCTGCCATGACGTTCGCACGCGCGGTGCGCCAAGGCATCAGCGCTTCGGTCTGGAACATGTACCCCGCACGTTTGTTGATGCCAGCCAATGGCTGACCGAACACGTGAACCTGACCCGCACTTGGCTCGAGCAGTCCCGCAGCAACGTTGAGCAGCGTGCTCTTGCCGCAGCCGGTCGGACCCACCACGCTGACGAACTCGCCGGGCGCAACAGCAAGCGTCACGTCCGCGACCGCGGTGTATCGCTGCGAGCGATTGTCGCGACTGACGAACGTGCACGTAACGCCGCGCAGATCGAGCGCGGCAGGCCCGCTCACCGATCAACCCTTCGGATACTTCGTGTTCGCCTTGCGCGCGAAGTCGTTGGTGAAAACCGCCTTCAAATCGATCTTCGCGGCCTTCATGTTGTCGTCGACGCTTTGCAGTGCGCGTAAGGCGGTCGCGGCCCCCTGCTCCGGAAACATCCCATCGGATGACAGCGCCGGCTTGGCCTTCAGAAAGGCATCGATGTAGACGGCCCGATCGCCCAGCAAATAGCTTTCCGGCACAGCTTTGACGATATCCGACGGGCCCGCCTGCTGGATCCACTTGTTGGCGCGCACGATCGCATTGGTCAATGCCTGCACCGTGTTCGGATTCTTATCGATGAAGGAGACCGGCGCGTACAGAGTCGCCGCGGGCATTGGGCCGCCGAAGACTTTGTCAGCCTCCGCAACGTCCCGCGTATCGGAAATGATCTGAATGTCGTTGCTCCGCATCAGCATTGTGATGACGGGATCAAGGTTGGAGATTGCATCAATCTGGCCCGCCCGCAACGCGGCGACCGCGCCCTGCGCGGCGCCGACGCCGACGTAGGAGACATCGGCGGGTTTCAGTCCTGCCTTGGCGAGAACAAAGTTCGACATGATGTTGGTCGAAGAGCCCGGCGCGGTCACACCAATCTTCTTGCCTTTCAAATCTGCGACGGTTTTATAGTTGGGCATCGTCTTGGTGCTAACCGCCATCACGATCTGCGGAGCACGCCCCTGCAGGACGAACGCTCGCATCGGCTGGCCCTTGGCCTGCATGTTGATGTTGTGCTCGAACGCACCCGACACCACATCAGCGCTGCCGCCAACCACGGCCTGCAGCGCGCGTGCGCCGCCGGCAAAGTCAACGATGGTGACGTCGAGTCCCTCGGCCTCGAAAAACTTCTTCTGCTCTGCGATCGTCAACGGCAGGTAATACAGCAGATTCTTGCCGCCTACTGCGATCGTGACCTTCTTGCGCTCGGGCGCTTGTGCGCTTCCGACTGCGGGGAATATCAGTACCGCAGCGCCTGCCGTTAGGACCTCACGCCGCGTAAGCGTTGTTTTCATTGTCGTGCCTCCTGTTGAGCGGGTGAGCCTAGCGCAGCCGATGTTTCCCGGCTGCCCCGCATGTACCCGTATCTACCCTAGCCAGGCCACACTGCGGATAAGAAGATGGCGACGCAAGCGGCGTAGCCAGCAAACCAGACTGCAGAGCGAGACCCAATGCCAATCGGCCAGATAGCAGACGACGTAGGCGATACGAGCGATCACGAAGAGGACCGCCAGCAGATCGATGCCGCGCCTGCGGCGCGTTGGTCAGATGCGCAATGATCACTGCAGCGGCGAAAAACGGAAACGCCTCGAAACTGTTTGCCTCGGCGGCCGCTGCGCGCGCCCGATAGCCTTGCTGCTTGTCCAGCCAGACGCGTGGGTGGCGATTGTTGTAGCGCTCGCCTCCCGCCTTGGCGATACCGATCGAAATCAGCGGGATGACCGCGGCGACCAGAACACACCAATAGGCGATCGTCATACGACGAGTCTAATCTCGGCGCTAGTCGGCGCGGCGATCGAGCATCGCTTGGGCCACCGTGTTGACATCGGTGTACTCGAGTTCGGCGCCGGCGGGTACGCCACGCGCCAGTCGTGTCACTTTCAATTGCGGATCGCGCTCGCGCACGAGTTGCGTGATGTAGTGCGCGGTCGCATCGCCCTCAGGCGTAAACGATGTCGCGACGATGACCTCGCGCACGATTCCATCGGCAACACGCGCGAGTAACCGCTCCATCTGAATCTCGCGCGGGCCGATGCCATCGAGCGGCGACAGGCGGCCCATCATCACGAAGTAAAGACCGCCATACGCAAGCGATTGCTCGATGACGAGCTGATCGGCCGGCGATTCGACAACACACAACAACTGCGCATCTCGTTTCGCACTTTCGCACGTGGCGCAGATCGGCTGCTCGGTCAGTGTGTTGCAGCGCCGGCATTGCCCGATCGTGCGCGCTGCCACGAGCAACGATTCACCCAGTCGCACCGCGGCGTCGCGATCGTGCTGCAACAGGTGAAAGGCGATACGCTGAGCGGAGCGCGGGCCGATGCCCGGTAGACGCTTCAGCGCATCGACAAGAGTGTCAATCGTGTGACCTAGCTTCATGATTGCTGCTGGCGATTGCTTTCGGCCGGGCTGAGGTTGATCAACTGAGCCGCCGACAGACCGGCCGCTAACCAAGCGCCGAGGTGCACGGTGAGGCCGACGCGTACACCGAGGCGCGTAACTAAAACGGCAGCTTGAATCCCGGCGGCAGCGGCATACCCGCGGTGACGGATGCCATTTTTTGCTGCGATACATCTTCGGCACGCCGAACGGCATCATTGAAAGCCGCGGCGACCAGGTCTTCCAACATATCTTTGTCGTCGCCAACCAAACTCGGATCGATCGCAACACGCCGCACGTCGTGCTTGCAAGTCATCGTGATCTTGACCATTCCAGCGCCCGACTGGCCCTCGACTTCGGTGGCGGCCAGCTCATCCTGCATGCGCTTCATGTTCTCCTGCATCTTCTGCGCCTGCTGCATCAAGCCTGCGACTTGCCCCTTCATCATGCTCGCCTCCGGATTGCCGAATTGGATTACACAGCCTCGATCACAACTCATGATGTCTTTTCCGTATCACTATCGTTGCGCGGACGAATCGACGTAGGATCCACCGACGCGCCGAAGTTCTCGATCAATTCTCGCACGAAGGGATCTGCATAAATCGACTCCTCGGCTTGGCGCTGGCGCTCGGCACGCGCCTGGTCGGCGATTCCTGCGGATGTCGGTCCAACTGTGTGGCCGACCTCCGCAGCGAGACGAATCGGCCGGTCCAGCGCTTCGCTGACCGCCGTCTGCAACTTTTGCAAGGCGCCCGCGTCGAGCAATGTCTTCAACGGGACACGCAGCTTGAAGCGGTCATCATCGTGCGCAACAAGCTCGCTTCGCTGGGCAAGCTCACGAACCAGGCCGGAAACCTTGAGCCGCGCGACCAAAGCCGGCCAATCGCCACTGAACGACGAGACAACGGCGCGCTGCGGGGCCTCCGAAGTGAGCGCCGTGTCTTTCGGGAGCGATCGCATTGGCTGCGGCGGCGTCACGTTGGCGACCGTGGCCGAGGTGGACGAGCCCGAACGCGGCGCCGGCACTGACGGCGATGGCGTTTCTGCAGGCGCGAAAGCCAGCATGCGAATCAGCGCCATCGTAAAACCGGCATATTCATCGGGCGCAAGCTGCAGCTCGTTGCGACCATGCAAGGCTATTTGGTAAAAGAGTTGAACTTCATCGGGCGCGAAGGTCGATGCCAGCCGACGCAGCTCTTCGGCATCGACCTCATCGTCTGCTGCACCTGCCACCTGCTGGATCAACGCAAGCCGATGCAGCAAGCTTGCCAAATCTCGCATCGCCTGCGCAAACGAAATACTGCGCGCGTTCATTTCATCCGCAAGCGCCAGCGCTCGCGCGGCGTCGCGCCCCGCGATCGCATCCAGAACCTTGATCAGCGTACCCTGGTCAATCGCTCCCAACATCGCACGCACGGCCTCGAGCGTTATCTTGCCCCCGGCATAAGCAATCGCTTGATCGAGCAGCGACAAACCATCGCGCATGCTGCCGCGCGCCGCATGCGCCAGAGCGCGTAGCGCCGGAAGCTCCGCCTCGATTTTCTCCGCTGACAGGATTCCCGCCATGTGCTCCGCTATTGACGAAGGCGTCATCTGCTTCAGGTTGAACTGCAAGCAGCGCGACAAGACCGTCACCGGCACCTTCTGCGGATCGGTCGTTGCGAGGATGAACTTCACGTATTCGGGCGGCTCCTCAAGTGTTTTCAGCATCGCATTGAAAGCATGCGAAGACAGTTGATGTACCTCGTCGATCATGTACACCTTGAAACGCGCCTGGCTTGGGGCATACATCGCGCGCTCCAGCAGCTGCACCATCTCGTCGACTCCGCGATTGCTCGCAGCGTCCATCTCGATGTAATCGACGAATCGTCCGGCGTCGATCGCTGTGCACGGCTCGCACACGTTGCAGGGGGTCGCCGTAATGCCGCCCTTGCCATCCGGGCCAACGCAGTTGAGCGCCTTCGCAAGAATTCGCGCCAGCGTGGTTTTGCCGACACCGCGCGTGCCGGTGAACAGATACGCGTGATGCAACCGGTTCTCGGTTAACGCATGTGTGAGTGCCCGTACCACGTGTTCCTGGCCGACGAGCGTGGAGAAATCGCGCGGGCGATACTTTCGGGCGAGCACTTGGTAAGACATTGTTCTGATTTTACGACTGCACATCGAGCGCCGCGCCGGGCATCGACGGCGCCGCGAATCTTTGCAGCGCGTCTCCGCTAAGCCGACACAGCTGCCAGTCCAACAGAATCGTCGCGCCGATCGACTGATAAAAGTCGATCGCTGGTCGATTCCAATCGAGCACAGCCCATTCGAATCGTCCGCATCCGCGCTCAACCGCAACGCGTGCGCAGTGTCGAATCAACGCTTTCCCAATGCCTCGACCGCGCGCTTCAGGAACGACGAACAAATCCTCGAGATACAGACCGCGCCGCGCCAAAAATGTGGAGTAGTTGTGAAAGTACAGCGCAAAGCCGAGCGCGCTGTCGCGATCCCATGCGATAACCGCTTCGATCACCGGCCGCGCGCTGAACAATTCGCGCTGCAAGTCCTGCGCCGTTCCAACGACTAGTGCAGCGAGCTTCTCATACTCTGCCAGCGCGCGAATCAGCGAGTGCAGGATGGCGACATCGCTCTGTCGTACAGCCTGGATTGAAATGCTCATTGCCCGACATTACAAGAATCGTAGCGGCCTATGCCCGCGTATCATCGAAGCCGGCGGGCCCCCTCGCACTGGGGTGCCGTGAATCTGGTCAGGTCGGGAACGAAGCAGCCACAGCGGAGTGCCACAGGTGCCGAGGTCAAGGCTCGCCTTTTCCGCCGAAGGCGAAAAGCGAGCCGTTGGCTCATTCGAAGATGCAAGAGGGGCTGTGCCCCTCTTGGAACTCCTCCTCAATCGCGTCCGGTGTTGCTTTTCCATTCGCGCCAGCCGTTCAACAGCGGAAAGTAGAGTCCGAGTTGAGCGGCGCCACCGAGTGCCCGCGCGTACAGTTCCAGTTGTCCCGAGTAGCGCAGGCGCTCACGGTCCAGGAAACCTTCGACATCGGCGCCTTCGTGCGTGCCGGTTTTGTAGTCGACGATCCAGCGCACGCCTTGTTCGTCCACAAACGTGCGATCGACGACGATGCGCTTGGTTGTGCTTTCCTCCAATACGGTCAAACGAAGTTCGCTTCGCGCCGCGCTGCGGGGTCCGAGCAACCAGCGCGCGCGCTGTTCGGACAGCACGCTTGTCAGTGCTTGCACAACTCGATTCGTCGCCGCCTTTAGATCGTCGCCGCTGATTCCGGATGCTGCCAAATCGCGCTGAATGCGCGGTGCGATCGCCTGCACACGTTCGGCATTCCAGCCGCTGAGTGCATCGTCACCCATGCGCTGCAGCCAGCGATGCACAACCGTTCCGACGCGACGCGCTGTTTCGCCCGCCCACGAAAACTCGATCGCAAGGGCGGCGGCCACCGGCGCTTCATCCTGCCACTGGACTGCTGAAGGCGCGTTCGGAAATTGCCAATCGGCAGGCAGTCGTCGCAGCGACTGGTCATACGCTACGGGTACGGGCCCAGACGTAATGACACCGACGGTTTTGATAGCGCGCTCGGACAGCGCACGCCTGCACTGATCTTCGACTGCCGGCCACAGCCTTTGCAATAGCGAGTTCTCACGCGGAGCAAATTCGTCGCTATCAGTTGTCCCGAGACACGCCAGCCAGTGCAACTGCTTGCGTGCGCGCGTAGCAGCGACATACAGCAGGCGCTCGTCTTCATGCGTCTGGCGCTGCTGCTGTAGTCGCTCGATCCAGCAATAAATCGAATCGGCTTTTTTGTCGGCGTCGGGCGCGTAGATTGGGCTGAGCAGCAGCTCGCCCGGGCCGCGCGGGTCGCCGGATGCCGTCGGCCGCTCGAGCCACTGCATCAGCTGCACATCGTCAGTGGTGATCACGCGATCGAGCCCGGGAACAATCACGTAATCGAACTCGAGTCCCTTCGCCTTGTGAATCGTCATTACCTGAAGTGTGCGGCTTGCCTGCGTATCGGGCGCTGCATACAGGCGCACCAGCGACGCCTCGAACGTAGCAATGTCGGGTACGCCGCGACTTCGCTGTTCATGCTGCACTAGGTGATCGAAGAAAGACCGCGCATCTGCATGATCCGCGTCGCTCGATACGCACGCCGGCCCTCCCAGCAGCCACCACGTTTCGCGAACCCGTTCTGCAACCGGACTTCGACCGCGCAGCGCAAGCGCGCGCGCAAGTATCGGGGTGACCCGCGCCAACCGCTGCTGTCCGTCCGGCGACAGTTGCGAGCGCCGCGAGGGATCGCTTACCAGCTGCCAGATCGTCGATCCGACCGCGCCTTCGACCAGCGCAGACAGATCGGCCAGCGTCAATCCGCACCACGGTGCGCGCAGCGCGGCGAGCCACGCGACTCTATCGGC
The DNA here is from genome assembly GCA_963729165.1 of uncultured beta proteobacterium. Classification (GTDB taxonomy): domain Bacteria; phylum Pseudomonadota; class Gammaproteobacteria; order Burkholderiales; family Burkholderiaceae_F; genus JACCZX01. Next base: position 157,543 of record CAVSMM010000007.1, on the reverse strand, counting down.
CCGGTGCTCGAGCGCGCGCGTCAACGCAAGCAGGTCGCCAATCAACGGCCGCGCTAGCAAGAGCTCGAGTTCCACCGCGGTAAACCTCAGCTCGGCCGCGCGCAACGCCGGCACGATCTGCGTCAAGTGTGTTCGCGCACGCACCAGCAGCGCGATCGAGGCTGTCGGGTCTTCCGCGTGAATGCGCCGCACAACCCCGACGATGCGCTGGGCTTCGTCGACAGGCGAGCCCGCGACGAGCGGATGGAAAATCGCGGGTTCGGCTTCTGAGGGATCGGAAGTTAGGTCCGCAACGGACGGCTCGAACGCCACGCTTCCGCTGGCGATGTCACTGTTGACGGGCAACACGCGAACGAACGCGGAATTCGTCCATTCGACGAGCCGTGTTTGGGATCTGAAATTGCGTGTCAGCCGCAGGCGCTGCAACGTCAGGCGCGCAACGCCGCTATTCCAGGCACGCAGGAACAATCCGACCTCCGCCTCGCGAAAGCGGTAAATCGATTGCATCGGATCACCCACGATGAATACGGTCCGCCCGTCGCCCGCGCGCCAGTCGGCGACCAGCCGCTCGATGAGTTCGTACTGTGTAATCGACGTGTCTTGGAACTCGTCGATCAGCAGGTGACGTATGCGCGCGTCGATCGCATGAGCCACGTCGCTTGCTGCGTCACCTTCAACCAGGGCGTCGACCGCCGCGCGCGTCACCTGCACGAAGTCACTCTCGCCCGCATCGGCGAACGCCAGCATCAACTCTGCAGCCGCTCGCGGAAGCAACGCCACGATCGACTCGAGCACCTCCCATTGGGCGGACGTGAAGTGCGGCTCCGGCAAGCTGCGGAGATCATGCAATGCTTGTCGCAGCGCTTCGTTGGATCGCAGGCCGTCTGTAAGCGCGACGATGCGCTGCTTGAATGGCGCGGCCGCGGCGAACGACGGAAAGCCTTCCAACTTACTGAATCTTGTGCGCCAGGCCCCTTCGTTCGTCAGCAGAAGCGCTGCCAGCGCACGCCAGGCGTCAAGCCGCTGGAAGCTTGCCTCGGGAAGGGCGTCCAAATTGGCGCACGGCGACAGCCGGGAGTCGTTTGCCAAATTGCCCGCCGCGTAGCGCGCCAGCGCGACCAACTCGTCCGTCGAACCTCGACCGGCTGATCCGAGCAAGGCGTCGCAGACGCGCTCGATCTGCGAAGAGCACTCGTTCTGCATCGGCGCCTCGAGCGCTGCGCGGTCGAGGTGGCCAACATGCCGCAGCCATTGATCGCGCCGTGCCAGCATTCCACTGAGCAGCCGATGCGCGCGCGGCCAATCGTTGTCGAGGTGTGTCAATAGACGCGCGACGTGCAGCGCCACGCCGCTGTCCCGCGCGTCCGGACTGTCGATCAGCGCCAGCGTCGTGTGCGCCGCCGCGTCGTATAGCGGTTCGGCGCGCTCCGTTACTTGCGTGATCGCTGCGAAGCGTGTCGTGATCGGAAGCTGCCGAGCGAGCCACAAGGCCAGCGCGTCGATCGTCTGCACTCTGAGCCGCGCAGGATTTGCGGCCAGCTCCCAGCCGAGCTCGCGATCGCGCGCGGCGACCTGCCGCGCCAGCTGCATCGTGCGCGCCTGATGACGCTTCTCGGGCTCACGGTCATTGCCACTCGCAGCAGCGGCGTGCGCAAGCGCCTCCAACAGTCGATCCTTCATCTCGGCTGCCGCCTTGCGAGTGAATGTGATGGCGACTATTTCCTCCGGCGCCTCGGCCTGCGCGAGCAACGCCAGCACACGCTGCGTTAACAGCTCGGTTTTCCCCGATCCGGCGGGCGCGCGAACAATGAAGCTCTGGCGAGTGTCGAGCGCGCTCGCGCGTGCGGCCGCGTCGCTGTCGAGCAAGATCTCATCGAGAGGCACGTCGTGCGTCAGTGGCGACGCCTCCTCCGCTTGCAGCGGCAATGGCAGCTGCGCATCGCTGCGCAACGGTCCTTCATTCATCTTCGCCCACCCACGGTGTGCTTTCATCATCATCCGCGACACCGACCGTGACAACGCCGCCGCGCTCGTTGATCCTGCATAGCGTCGGCAGATCGCAGTAGCGGCAGGTCTGCGGCAATCGCTTTGGATCGACGGCCGCCTCGCCGGCGGCAAAACTCGTTGCCAGGCGCTCAAGCACGTCCGACCAGTAATTCACCAGCGCGCTCCAACTCGCGTACTGCGCCTTCCACTGATTGCCCCGGACAGGAAGCAAGTCCGGTTCTGCTGCAAGCGCGGTGAAACCAACGTCGCCTGTGCGCACGCGCGCCAGAACGATCGCTTGCGCAGTCGGCTCTGACGCGGTCAGATACAACGGCAACTGAGGCTCGTCGGGACGCGCCTCGAGCCAACCTGGATTCTTCGCGCCGCCGGTCTTGTAATCGATGACGATGCGTGAGCCGTCGGAGCACTCGTCGACGCGGTCCAAGCGTCCCGTGACCGTCAGCGGACCTACGTGCATCGTGCGGGCGTCTTCAACTGCAACGACGCGAAACGCTGACCGCGTTTCGATCTCATGTTGCAACCACTGCTCGATCAGGCGGACCAGACGCGCTGATTCCAGCTCGGTGAGCGCGGCCGAAAAGTTACCGCGCTTTCGTTGCAGCCGTACCTGCGCGGCTTCCGCAGCGGCGCTCAGCAGCGCGCCTCGCTGCGGTTTAGAGCTCGCTACCAAGGCATCGCGCGTTGGCTCAGGCAGTGATGTCCAGAATGACGCCAACGTGTCGTGAACGAGCTGCCCGCGCTCGCGATAATCGAAACCGTCGTGCGGCGACTCGATCGCCTTGGCGCTCAAGCGATGAACCGCAAACGCGCGAAACGGGCACGCCGCCTGATTCTGCAAAATAGCCGCCCCGCCGCGCAACGGCGTCGCAGCGCGCCATGGCGGTGCCAGCGCATCGCGGGTGGTTGTCAGCGATGACGGCACGATCACATCGATCAGCCGTACCGCACGTGGCGGTGGAGTCCATTCGTCGAACGAAGAAATCATCGGGCTCGGTGCGATTCGACGGTCCACGTCGACGGTTGCGTGACTGACGATCACTTCCGGCGCCGACTGCAGCAGACGCTGCAGTTGTCGACGCGATCTTTCCAGCGCTGCAGCTGCGCTCGCACCCGGCATTTCGGCCGCGTGCTGCAGCTCGATCGGCAACAACGGGTTGGCCTGTAACGGCGCCGGCCATGCTTCGGCCGTCAGCCCCATGATCCACACGTGATCGAAGGTCAACGCGTTGGCTTCCAGCACGCCCAGCACTTGTACGGGCGGAGCTCCACCTTCGGGTTGAAATATCGTTTCGTGCGCGATCCGCTGCAGCTGCCCAAGCGCGGCCGATGCGGCAAGCCGCCCCACGGTGCGATCAAGCGCCGCGAATTCGCCCAGAAGTTCCTGCCACCTGGCGAGCGCCTGATACTCGCTCGAATCGAGCGCTGATTGGCCGGTAGCGAGGCCACCGGCCGATTCGCTGATTGATTGCAATGCCTGGGCGAACGCACTGGCCCATTCGGAGGGGCGGCGTGATCGCGTCACGTGCTGCCGCCTCCACTGATTTAGCGCGCGCAAGCCGGCAAGCAACCGTCCGACATCGACGCCGCAGTCGCGCGCCGATGCTTGCACTGCTTCGAACACCCGCTCGAAGTCGACCGAGCGTTGGCAACGCTGCCGTAGCTGCGCATCCACGACGTCGCGCGCATCGCGCTCGTCCAGTGCGCCGGCGAAGTAAGGCGAGCGCAGCATCGCGCTCGCCTCTTCGAACGGCACGCTGGCAAGCATGAGTCGAATCACGCGCAGGAAAAATGCAACGAGGGCCACGTCGGAGAGCGGGTCACCGAGCGAAACGGTGTACGGACGAGCGCTTGCCGGCGCGAGTAGGCGATCCGGCACCAGCGCCGCATCCAGCGCCGCCGTCAGCGAGCGCCGGCGCGACCCCAGCTGCGGCACGACAATGCCGATGCGAGTACTAGGATCTGCAGCAAGGCGCGCCGCCACCCAGTCGGCGACCTTCTGATGTTCGTCGTGCTCATCCAAACACGCTGCGCGCTGCGGTGTCGCGTCATGCCGCGCCGGCTCGAAGCGATCGCATGCCGTGCCGCGCGCAAGCAGCGCATCGAACAGTCGCTGTTGCTGCGGCGTGGTTTCGTCGAAGCCGGCCAGCAGCACGCGCTTTGGCAGCGCGATGGTGCCCGCTTCTACATATTCGCGAACGACATCGGGCAAGCGGGCCTGATCGGTGGCGCCTGCAGCTTCGGCGCGACGCTGATACTCGCCGGCCCAGTTGACGAACACTCGCGTGTCAGCCACCGCCGTGTAGCGCCGAACGCTTGACGCCACGTTCCACTGATGCGCGAGCGCCCACGCATCGGCTGCCAGCGTCGCACCCGCTGCCGATGACAACAACCCCAGTTCACTATCGCTGACCACCGCTTCCCACAACGCACGCTCCTGTGCGGCTGTCAGCGGCGTCGGCGTGTTCGCCAGGTCGGGGTCGTGCTGGGCGGCGTCGTATAGCGTTGCGACAAAAGCGCTGAACGGAAGAATGTGAGGCGTCTCCCATACCGTTCTGGCATGCGCGATTTGATGGCGATCAAATTCTGCCCCCAGCGAGCGCGCCAGGCGACGATTGGACGTGACGACACAAATCGCTTCCGGTGCGGTGGCAAACAGGTCAAATAGCGCGGCACGTTGCATCAGGTAAACGGCGCAATGGGGTTAGGCTAACGTCGGGTAGGCTAAACGGCGGTCTGGGCTTCACAAGTGCGGTGGAAGTGATACCATGCTTGCGAAGCGCGCCGAGTTGCAGCCTGAATTCACAGTTTCTCGCCCTTGCAATCGGGTCTAGCGTCGCCAAATCCCCGTAATTAGTTCCCTTCTTCCTGATGTCGTGCGCCAACGCAAGCGCTCGCAAGCGAGAGGACTGAAATGAGTGAGATCAAGTACACCAGCGACTCCGCGTTCGAGGCAGACGTTTTGAAGTCCGCCAGTCCGGTATTGGTCGACTATTGGGCCGAGTGGTGCGGACCCTGCCGCATGATTGCGCCGATCCTGGACGAAGTGTCCAAGGAGTATCAGGGCAAGATCACGGTGGCGAAACTTAACGTCGATGAGAACCAGACGACACCCGCCAAGTACGGCATTCGCGGAATCCCAACGTTAATGATGTTCAAGGATGGCGCTGTCGTCGGCACCAAGGTCGGCGCGCTTTCGAAATCACAACTCACGGCGTTTATCGACAGCAACCTTTAACCCAATCCGGTGGATCGATGATCGATCCACCGCCCTCCCCGCGGGCGCGCTCCCAAGCGCCCCATTTTTCCTCCAGTGAATTTATGCACTTATCAGAACTAAAAGCCCTTCACGTTTCGCAGCTGCTCGAAATGGCGATCGGGCTCGAGATCGACAACGCCAACCGGATGCGCAAACAGGAGTTGATGTTTGCCATCCTGAAGAAGCGTGCCAAGGCCGGCGAGCAGATTTTCGGCGACGGCACGCTGGAAGTGCTGCCGGACGGCTTTGGCTTCCTGCGGTCGCCCGAGACGTCATACCTGGCGAGCACCGACGACATTTACATCTCGCCGTCACAGATTCGCCGCTTCAATCTGCACACCGGCGATTCGATAGAAGGCGAGGTGCGAACCCCGAAGGACGGAGAGCGCTACTTCGCTCTCGTCAAAGTCGACAAGGTCAACGATCAGGCGCCGGATTCGACCAAGCATCGCATCCTGTTCGAAAACTTGACGCCGCTGTTTCCCGACGAGCCGCTGATTCTCGAGCGCGACATGAAGGGCGATGAGAACATGACCGGCCGGTTGGTCGATCTGATCGCGCCGATCGGCAAGGGCCAACGCGGCTTGTTGGTGTCAAGTCCGAAGTCCGGCAAGACCGTGCTGATGCAGCACATGGCGCACGCGATTGCCGCGAATCATCCTGACATCGTGCTGATCGTGCTGCTGATCGACGAGCGTCCCGGAGGAAGTCACCGAGATGCAGCGCTCGGTGCGCGGCGAAGTCGTTGCCTCGACGTTCGACGAGCCGGCAACGCGGCACGTCCAGGTCGCCGAAATGGTGATCGAAAAAGCGAAGCGGTTGGCCGAAAGCAAGAAGGACGTGGTGATTCTGCTCGATTCGATCACGCGTCTGGCTCGCGCCTACAACACGGTGATTCCGGCGTCGGGCAAGGTATTGACCGGTGGTGTGGACGCCAACGCATTGCAGCGGCCGAAGCGCTTCTTTGGCGCCGCGCGCAACATCGAAGAAGGCGGCTCGTTGACGATCATCGCGACGGCGCTGATCGATACGGGCTCGCGCATGGACGACGTGATCTACGAGGAGTTCAAGGGCACCGGCAACATGGAAATTCACATGGAGCGCCGGCTGGCTGAGAAGCGCGTTTACCCTGCGCTGAACGTCAACCGTTCGGGCACACGTAAGGAAGAGCTGCTGCTGAAGCCAGAAATCCTGCAGAAAGTGTGGATCCTGCGGAAGTTGCTGTACGGAATGGATGAGATCGAAGCGATGGAGTTTCTGCTCGACAAAATGAAGGCGACCAAGAACAACGCCGAGTTTTTCGACATGATGCGCAGAGGCGGATAGCGGGCTTGCTCGCCCCTGCCAAAAGCCGGATAATCCGCGCCTTCCAAATAGGTACGTGGTCGAGCCAGGCGCTGCGACTGGCGGCCGAACGACAGGACCAGACAGATGAAACCAGGCATCCATCCCGAATACCGCGAAGTCGTCTTTCAGGACATGCAAAACGACTTCAAATTGATCACACGTTCGACGCTGCAATCGCGCGAGACGATCGAGATCGACGGCAAGACGTATCCGCTGTTTAAACTGGATACTTCGTCCGAGTCGCACCCGTTCTATACCGGTGCGCAAACGCGCATCGTTGAGGCGGGACGCGTAGAAAAATTCCGCCAGAAGTTTGCGGCGAAGACAGAAGCGGTGAATGCGGCTGCTGCCGAGGCGACCAAAGCCAAGGCTGACGCACGCCGCCGGTGAGAACAATCCTGAATCGGACACAAGGCAGCTTCGGCTGCCTTTTTTGTTAAATGAGCTTTGAGCATCGTCCCTCGCCGGCTCGCGTCACCGAGGCAGCCGCCGCCAAACTGCCACGCTGGATGTTCTTCGGCCTGCTGGCCGCGTACATCGTCCCGGGTCTGTTCGGGCGCGATCCGTGGAGCCTGGAGGAGGCCTCGTCTTTCGGTGTGATGTGGACGATGGCGCACGGCGATGCAGTCACCTGGTGGCTGCCATCGGTCGTCGGAGAGCCCTTGCCCGAAGAAGGTCCGCTGCCGTTCTGGATCGGCGCGCTGATGATTCGGTTGTTCGGAGGAATCTTCGGCGACATCGTTGCCGCGCGGCTGGTGACGGTGTTGTGGTTCCTCGTCGCTACAACGAGCCTTTGGTACGCGACCTATCGTCTTGCGCGCCGTCCCGAAGCTCAACCGGTGGCGTTTGCGTTCGGTGGCGAAGCCAACCCGCGCGACTACGGCCGGATGTTGGCCGACATCGCAGTGCTGCTGATGCTCGCGACGATCGGGATCGTGTTGCGAATGCACGAGACCGTCGCCGAAACCGCGCTGTTCGCGTTCGTATCGATGCTGTTGCTCGCATTGGCGGTATCGCTGGAAGACCCCTGGAAGGGCACCGTCGCCGCCGGCGTTGCGCTCGCCGCGATTGCTCTGACGCGCGGCATGCTGCCTGCCGTGGCACTGACAATCGCAGCGCTGATCTTTGTGCTGTCGTTCGGCCGCCATCGGCTCATGCGAGCGATCCTCGTGGTTGCGATTGCCGCGACGCTGTTTGCCGCGTGGCCGTTTGCGGCGGAAAGGGCGCACTCCACAAGCGGTGCTGTACTTCGATGCCTGGTGGGCATGGAATGCGCGCGAGCTTTACGGGCCCAGCCGGGACAGCGCGATGTGGTTCGTCCGCAATGTGGGCTGGTACACGTGGCCACTATGGCCGTTCGCTCTGTGGACCTTGTATTCGTGGCGCAGCTTCTGGCGCCGGCCGCACGTGCTACTGCCACTGCTGATCACGGCATCGTCCATCATCGCCTTGCTGGTGGTTGCCGACGCCAGCGATCGCGAACTGATCGCCGCGGTGCCTGGCCTGGTTGTGCTCGGCGCGTTTAGCGTATCGACGCTGCGTCGTGCCGCCGACAACGCGATCGACTGGTTCTCGCTCGTGCTCTTCACATTGGCGCTTGTTGCCGTCTGGATTTACTTCGGCGCGTGGAATGCGGGCGCACCGCCGAAGATGGCCGCGTCGGTAGCGCGGCTCGTACCGGGACTCGACGCTTCTGTACCACTCGTTGCGACTGCAATCGCGATCGTCGCTACGGCGGGCTGGCTCGTCCTGGCGATATGGCGGGTGCGACGGCGACCGAAGATGCTCTGGCGCGGACCGTTTTTTGCGGCGGGTGGTCTAGCCGCAGTGTGGGTCGTGGTCGTCTCGATCTACGGTGCTCCGATTGAATACACGCGCTCTTACGCTTCGACTGCTGCCGTTCTCGCTGCGCAGGTCAGACGCGTCGGAGGCGACGGCTGCGTGCAAGGCCACCATCTGCCGGTCGGCATTCGTGCGATGTTGGCTTATCACGGCGGCGTGAACTTCGGGCCGCAATTTGCTTCTCCGATTTCGTGCCGAGTCGCAATTCATCGTGACAGCGAGCGCACGAGTCATGACGACGAACCGTTGCACGGCTGGAAGATCGCTTACGAGTTCACACGCCGTGCACGCTATGACGAAGTATTCAAGGTGTGGGTGCGCGATCGATGAACGCTGCGCAGCAAGCTGCGCGGCATGCTCCTCCCGACACCTCCACACGCGCTTTCGTAAAACTGGGGTGGCCGCTTTTCATCGCCAACCTGGCGCTCGTCGGCAACGGCACGATCGACACGATCATGGCCGGTCAACTGTCGGCGACCGATCTGGCCGCGGTGGCCGTGAGCTCGAGCATCTACGTCTCGGTCTACATCGGATTGATGGGTGTGCTGCAGGCCCTGTCACCGATCGCGGGACATCATTTCGGAGCGCAACGCTGGCGCGCGATCGGAGACGATCTGCAACAGGCGCTTTGGCTGTCGATGTTCTTGACGATCGCCGGCTTGCCGATCGTGCTTGCTACCGATACGTGGCTCGAATTCGCGCGCGTTGACTCTGAGGTGGCGTCTATCTCCACCACGTACTTGCATGCGATCGCTTTCGGATTGCCTGCGGCTTTGGCAGCGCGCGCGTTCATCGCGCTCAACGCCGCGGTGTCGCGCCCGAAGATCACGATGCTGATCAACGTCTTCGCGCTGGCGCTAAAAGTGCCGCTGAATGCAATATTCATGTTCGGCGCCGGCCCGATTCCACCGATGGGTGGCGCAGGCGCCGGCGTTGCAACCGCAGTTCTGGCGTGGCTGATGCTTGCACTGAACTACGGTGTATGGCGATTCGATCCGTTCTTTCGGCGCTTTCATAGTGACCGCCCGCATATGGCGCGGTGGGCGAGTCAGCGCGAGCTGCTGAAGCTGGGCATTCCGATCGGCCTATCAGTGCTCTTTGAGGTAACGTCATTCACGTTCATGGCCGTGTTGATCGCGCGCTTGGGAACAGCGCCGGTCGCAGGTCATCAAGTGGTCGCCAATATCGCGGCAATTCTGTTCATGGTCCCACTGGCGATCGGCGTCGCCACCAGCGTGCTCGTTGCGCAATCGCTCGGCGCCGGCCATCCTCGCATTGCTCGCGTCGCCGCTCTGCGCGGATTTCGCCTGTCGATGGCGATCGCGCTGGCGGCCGCTATTCTCGTGTGGCTGCTGCGCGAGCCGCTCGTTGCGCTGTACACAACCGACGCCGCGGTCGGCGCGGTCGCGCTCACTTTAATCGGCTGGACTGCTGTCTTCCATGTCTTCGATGCCAGCCAGGGGATTGCCGGTTTTGCGCTGCGCGGCTACAAGAACACGCTGTGGCCGATGGTGATCTACGGCGTTTCGCTGTGGGGTGTCGGGCTGGTCGGTGGTTACTGGATCGCGTTTAACGACACACCCTTAGGATCTCCGCGCGGCGCGGTCGGCTTCTGGGAGGCGGCAACGCTGTCGCTTGCCTTCGCCGCGTTCTCGCTCACGTGGCTGGCCAACACAGTGTCACGTCGGGCTGCGCAAAACGCATAAAAAAGGCCGGGGGCTTCCCGGCCTTGTCGTGCCCGCTCGTACGTCGGCTTTATCGGCCTGCGGCCTGCAGCGCTGCGATCCGTTGCTCAATCGGCGGATGGCTCGAAAACAGCGCCAGCATTCCGCTCGGACGACCGTTAATGCCGAACGTTTGCACTTGCTGCGGCAATTGGCCCGGATCTTGTCCAGCCAATCGCGCGAGCGCGTTGATCATCGGACGATTGCTACCCATCAGCGCTGCGGCACCGGCGTCCGCACGGAACTCGCGTCGCCGGGAGAACCATGCGACAACGATTGCGGCGAGGAATCCGAGTGCGATATCAAGCACGATCGTCGTCAAGTAATACCCGATACCTGGCGCATCGCTTTCGTTACGCAGCACCATGCGGTCCACAACGTAGCCGATCACGCGCGAGGCGAACACGACGAACGTGTTCATCACGCCTTGCAGCAGCGTCATGGTCACCATGTCGCCATTGGCGATATGCGATACCTCGTGGCCGAGTACGGCGTCAACCTCATCCTTGCTCATCGACTGCAGCAGTCCTGTCGACACCGCCACCAGCGCGCTGTTTTTGAATGCACCGGTCGCAAACGCGTTCGGCTCGCCTTCGAAGATAGCCACTTCGGGCATGCCGATACGGGCTTTTTCGGCGTGGCGCTGCACGGCGCCGACGAGCCACGATTCCATCGCGTTGGAAGGCTGGCTGATCACCTGCGCACCGGTCGACCATTTCGCCATCGGCTTCGACAGCAGCAGCGAAATGAAGGCGCCGGTAAAGCCGACCACCAGCGAGAAGATCGCCAGGCTGCCGACGTTCAGCGTCTGTCCGCCAAGGTTGAAGTTGATGCCGAACACCGAAGACAGCACGGTCAGGAACAGCACCAAGACGACCATGATCGCAAGGTTCGTCAAAACGAACAGAGCGATACGTTTCATAAAGTAGTCTCCACAAGAGAGTGATGAAAAATCGTTAGCGAGCCGGCCAGGCGAGCCGCCAGTAGAACATCCGCAGTTTTCAACTACGCTACATCGTTTTCCCCAGCGCCGCTTACGACTATTGTCCTGTATCAGAGCTTTGGACCGGCCCGCACCGGGTAGGGTTCGGCCAGCACTCGGATATTAGGGCCGCTATTAGGCCGCCTCATAGCCTGCTGAATCGGAGGCAAACCGGCCGCCAGATAGAATTTCGCTTCCTCCCACGCCCATCCTCTCCATGTCCGCTACCGATTTGCAGCGCGCCGTCGTGCGGCCCATCCCGCTCGTACCGCGCCTGATTTTCGCACTCGCTGGCTGCAGCTGCCGCTATACATCGGCCTGATTCTGGCGCAGGCGGTCTATGTGTATCACTTCTGGGTCGAACTGGTGCATCTGGTCGAAGCGGCGTTCGGCGATGCAGACGCGTTGAACATGCTGATCAAGAGCATCGGCTATCAGTTACCCGCGATAGTCAAGGACGGCGTCGTGGTCGGCTACGAACCGCCGCAATTCAATGAAACGGTGATCATGCTGGTTGTGCTGGCGCTGATCGACGTCGTGATGATTTCGAACCTGCTGATCATGGTCATTATCGGCGGCTATGAGACTTTCGTGTCGCGCATGTATCTGGAAAGTCATCCCGATCAGCCGGAGTGGCTTTCGCATGTGAACGCGAGCGTGCTGAAGGTCAAGCTTGCCACCGCGATCATCGGCATCAGCTCGATTCATCTTTTGAAGACATTTATCAATGCCGAAAACTACTCAGAGAAAGTGTTGATCGCACAGACCGTGATCCACTTTACCTTCCTGCTGTCGGCGATGGCGGTTGCTGTCGACCGACCGGCTGATGGTGGCGACCAGTAGGGCCGCGAAAGAGCACGCATGACGACCATTCGCCAGGCCGATTTGATCGAAAGCATTGCGGGCGCGCTGCAGTACATCAGCTACTACCATCCGGCCGATTTCATCAGCCATCTCGCGCGCGCGTACGAGGGCGAACAAAGCGCGGCGGCGAAGGATGCGATCGCTCAGATTTTGACCAACTCGCGGATGTGCGCTGAAGGCAAGCGGCCGATTTGTCAGGACACCGGCATCGTCAATGTATTTCTGAAAGTCGGCATGGACGTGGGGTGGGAAGGTGACGACGGAGGAAAATTCAGCGGCTCGCTCGAAGACGCGGTCAACGAAGGCGTGCGCCGCGGCTACAAGCATCCGGATAACCTGCTGCGCGCGTCGATCGTTGCCCCACCAGAATTCGGTCGCAAGAACACCGGCGACAACACCCCGGCCGTCATCAACGTGCAGTTGGTGCCGGGCGACAAGGTCGACGTGATGGTTGCCGCCAAGGGCGGCGGGTCCGAAAACAAGAGCAAGTTCGTGATGCTGAATCCGAGCGACTCGATCGTCGACTGGGTGCTGCAAACGGTGCCGACGATGGGAGCAGGCTGGTGCCCACCCGGAATGCTCGGCATCGGTATCGGTGGCACCGCAGAAAAGGCGATGCTGCTGGCGAAAGAAGCCTTGATGGAAGATCTTGATATGTTCGATCTCAAGCAACGCGGCGCACGCAGCGACGTGGAAAAGCTGAGAGTCGAGTTGTTCGATAAAGTCAACGCGCTGGGCATCGGCGCGCAGGGTCTCGGCGGCTTGACCACCGTGCTCGACGTCAAGGTCAAGATGTACCCGACGCACGCTGTCGGCAAACCGGTTGCGATGATTCCGAACTGCGCAGCGACGCGCCACGCGCACTTTCAGCTTGATGGTTCGGGGCCTGCCTATATCGAGCCGCCATCGCTCGATCTCTGGCCCGATGTGAACTGGCAGCCGGATTACAACCGCAGCACGCGCGTCAATCTGGACACACTGACGAAGGAAGAAGTCGCGGCTTGGGCACCTGGCCAGACTTTGCTACTGAATGGCCGCATGCTGACGGGACGCGATGCGGCGCACAAGCGCATTGCCGACATGCTTGCAAAAAAGGAAACGCTTCCTGTCGACTTCACCAATCGCGTGATTTATTACGTCGGACCTGTCGATCCTGTGCGCGATGAAGTGGTCGGTCCTGCGGGCCCGACGACCTCAACGCGAATGGACAAGTTCACAGACATGATGCTTGCGCAGACAGGGTTGATCGCGATGATCGGCAAGGCCGAGCGCGGGCCGGTCGCGATCGACGCGATACGCAAACACAAGAGCGCCTACCTGATGGCCGTTGGCGGAGCTGCGTATCTCGTCGCGAAGGCGATTCGGAGCGCCAAGGTTGTCGCGTTCGCCGATCTGGGAATGGAAGCGATTTACGAGTTCGATGTGCGCGACATGCCGGTGACGGTCGCAGTCAGTGCCGACGGCACGTCAGTGCATCAGACCGGGCCGCGCGAGTGGCAAGCAAAGATCGGCGGCGTTCCGGTGGCCATTGCCTAGGCTCTTGGGCGATGCGGCGCGTCGTCGTGTTCGGCGCAAGCGGCAGTGGCAAGACGAGCTTGGCGCGATGGTTGAGTAAGCGGCTCGAGCTGCCATTCACCGACCTGGATGATGTGTACTGGCAACCTGGCTGGATAGAAAGCCCGATCGAAGAATTTCGAGCTGCAGTCGACGGTCTGACCCGGCGTGACCGCTGGGTCATCGCGGGCAATTACAGCAAAGCGCGCGACCTGCTCTGGCCTCGTGCAGACACCCTCATCTGGCTCGACCTGCCGCTGATGCAGGTACTGTGGCGAACGACGCTTCGTGCCTGCCGCCAGTCATGGACTGGCGAGGCGATCTGCAACGGAAACCGGCAAACGGTCGCGGCACTTATCAAGCCTCCGAACTCCCTGCTCGGCTACACGCTGCGTCATCATCGCGTGCGCAAGCGTCAATGGCCGATGGCTTTGCGGCAATTCGAACACGCACACACTGCCGTCGTTCGCTTACGCAGCGCCGCCGAAGTTGCTGCTTGGCAGCGAGGCATTCAACCGGGAAAAACACCGGTTGATAGATAGCGGTCGCCACGATCGCAGACGATGAACACGATCGTGGCGTTCTCCACCTCGGCTGCCATGCGCAGCGCAATGGCGCACGCGCCGCCAGCGGAGATGCCGCAAAAAATCCCCTCTTCGGCTGCCAGCCGCCGCGCGAATGCCTCAGCCTCGGCTTGCGTCACCGATTCGATGCGGTCGACACGCGACGCATCGTAGATCTTGGGCAAGTAAGGCTCGGGCCATTTTCGAATACCCGGGATTTGCGAGCCTTCTGCCGGCTGCGCACCGATGATTCGAATAGCGGAATTTTTCTCTTTCAGATAACGCGAGACCCCCATGATGGTGCCGGTCGTTCCCATCGCACTGACGAAATGCGTGATGCGGCCTTCAGTATCGCGCCACACTTCGGGGCCGGTGGTCTCGTAATGCACGCGCGGGTTGTCCGCGTTCGCAAACTGATCGAGCACAACACCCTCGCCACGCGCTTGCATCTGCAGTGCCAAATCTCGCGCGTACTCCATACCTCCGTGGGTGGATCCAGACGCTGCCGGTGTCAGCAGCAACTCCGCTCCATAAGCCCGCATGCTCGAGCGGCGCTCGAAACTCAAGTTATCCGGCATGATCAACGTCATGCGGTAACCCTTCATTGCGGCGATCATTGCGAGCGCGATGCCCGTGTTACCGCTGGTTGCCTCGATCAGGCGATCGCCCGGCCGAATCAGTCCACGCTCTTCGGCGCGAACAATCATCGACCACGCGGGCCTGTCCTTGACCGATCCACCCGGGTTGTTGCCTTCTAGTTTTCCGAGGACGACGTTGTTGCGCTGAACGTTTTCTGCTGCACCGATACGCTGCAGACGCACCAGCGGTGTGTTGCCGATCGTCTGCTCGATCGTCCCAAAGACACTGCCCGCGACCACGCTCACGCGACGTCCAGTTCCTCGACACGCCTTGGCGGATAACTGTCCCAGCTCGTGCAACCGGGACAATTCCAATGGAACTCGCGCGCGCGAAAGCCGCACTTACTGCAGCGGTAGCGCGCGAGCTTTTGGTTGTGATTGCTTAGCAGCGAACTGAGCAATTGAAGCTCACCGTCAACCTTGCCATGGTTTTGATTGTTTGCCATTCGAGCTTCGAGCAGTCGCTCGAACCCCAGCAGCGACGGATGCCGCTGGGTTTCCTTCGCAATGAGCGCTTCCGCAACGGCCGCTCCTCGCCACGCCGTCGCCCGATGCGCAACGACATCGAGTAGATCGATTGACGGTGCATCGCGCAGCGCCTGCTCGAGCCACTCAAGCGCGTCTTGCTCACGGCCTTCGGTCGCCATTGCATCAGCAACGCGCGACGCTATCAACGGCACGTACTCCGCGGAGGCTTCCTCGACGCGGCGCCACTGGCGCAATGCTTCTTGAGGCTCCCCGCGCTTGGCCGCAACGTCACCGTTCAGTATCAAGGCACGAACCGATTTGCGGTTGACTGCCAGCGCCTGGTCAATCGCCCGTTGAGCCTCATCCAACGCATTGCGTCCGAGCGCATCGCTCGCGAGCTCGCAGTAGTAGTGCGAAATGGAAACGTTGTGCGATTCTCCCGCTTCGCTCTCCAGTTTGCGCGCGCAATCGACAGCCTTCAGCCACTCGCGCTCTGTCTGATAAATGCGCACCAGTGCTCGCAGTGCGTCGAACCGATGATGCCGATCTTCAAGGAGCTGCACGAATGCATCTTCGGCACGGTCGAGCAAGCCCGCTTTCAAATAATCCTGTCCGAGCTCTTCCAGCGCCTGCGATCGCTGCCGTGCGGGCAAGTCGGCACGATTTAGCAGGTGTGTGTGAATGCGGACCGCTCGATCGAACTCGCCTCGCCGCCGAAAAAGATTGCCCAGCGCCTGATGCAACTCGATCGTTTCGGGATCGAGCTTGACGACCTCGATAAACGCATCGATTGCCTTGTCGGGCTGGTCATTTAGCAAGTGATTGAGGCCGCGGAAGTACGAGCGCGGCAGCGCGGCGTTATCTGTTTCATTGACGCGCGATTCGAATCCGCGGGCGAGCCAGCCGGCGACAAACAGGAACGGAAGTGCCAGCAGGTGCCAGAACTCAATCTCCATGGATGACTGGGGCTCGCGGCCGTCAGCTCCGCTCGCCGGTTCCCACTTCAGCCACCGCGCCCGATTGACGTGCCGCGCTCGCCATGCGCTCTGCCGATGACTCGGAAGTTGAAGGGAGCGGGCTTAATCGCCTCAGCTGCGCGACTTCGCGCCGCATCTTGTAGATCGGAAGCGCCAGAGCCAACGCACCCAGAAGTGCACCTATTGCGACGCAAATCAGCATCACGACGATCAAAGGCACGTGCTCCCAAACCAGCTCGGAATTGAAGCGCACCGGCACCGGCGTCGTGTTCTTCAGTGCGAACCACAACACCAGCAAGAAAAATCCCAGCTTGACCAACCACGCGGCGAGCTTCATGCGGCGAGCCCTCGGCACATCACAAGAACTTCATTGTAGGGAATGCGGGCAAAAAAAAGCCGCAAGCAATTGCGGCCTTTGTGAGACGCCGATAGCTACTCGTCGAGTTCCCCGTTCACAACCGAGCCTGTTGCTTCATGCCCGTCGACCCGCTCGCGCAGTTCTTTGCCCGCTTTGAAGTGCGGCACGTGCTTCGCCGGCACCTGCACGCGATCACCCGATTTAGGATTGCGTCCGACCCGCGGTGGCCGGTAGTTCAATGCAAAGCTGCCGAAGCCACGAATTTCAATGCGCTGACCGGTCGAAAGCGCTTCGGTCATCGTATCGAGCATCGTGTTGACTGCCTCGTCTGCATCACGCGCAACCAAGCGGGGATTGCGCTCCGCCAGGCGCGCAATCAGCTCCGATTTGGTCATGGTTTTCATGGACAGGGGAGCCGGCGCTGGCGCGCCGGCAACTGACTATTTGTTGTCCAATTTGGCCTTGAGCAATGCGCCGAGGTTGGTGGTGCCCGTCTGCGCCTCGGACTGCATCCGCTCGATCGTCGCCGCGGTCTCGACGCTGTCCTTCGCCTTGACGGACAGGTTGATGTTGCGGTTCTTGCGGTCGATGTTGATGATCATCGCGTTAACGGCGTCGCCTTCCTTCAGATGATTGCGAGCGTCTTCAACGCGATCGGCTGAGATTTCAGAGGCGCGCAAGAAGCCTTCGACATCGCTTCCCAGATCGATCACTGCGCCCTTCGCATCGACCGACTTGACCGTGCCTTCCACCATCGCGCCCTTCTCATGTCCGGCAGCGAAGTTGGTGAACGGGTCGCCGGACATCTGCTTGACGCCAAGAGAAATACGCTCGCGCTCGGTATCGATCGCCAGCACCATGGCTTCGATCTCGTCGCCCTTCTTGTAGCGGCGCACCGCTTCTTCGCCAGGCTCGGACCACGACAGATCGGACAGGTGAACCAAACCGTCGATCCCTCCCGGCAAACCGATGAACACGCCAAAGTCGGTGATCGACTTGATCGCACCGCCGACCTTGTCGCCCTTCTTGTGCTGCTGCGCAAAGTCTTCCCACGGATTGGGCTTGCACTGCTTCATGCCGAGCGAAATGCGGCGCCGGTCCTCGTCGATCTCGAGCACCATCACTTCGACTTCGTCGCCCAGATTGACGACTTTCTTCGGATCGACGTTCTTGTTGGTCCAGTCCATTTCGGAAACGTGCACCAAGCCTTCGATACCCGCTTCGATCTCGACAAACGCGCCGTAGTCCGTGATGTTGGTGATCTTGCCGAACAGCCGCGTACCTTGCGGATAGCGGCGCGCCAGACCCACCCATGGATCCTCACCGAGTTGCTTGACGCCGAGTGAGACGCGGTTCTTTTCCTGATCGAACTTCAAGACCTTGGCCGTGATTTCCTGGCCCACCTGCACTACTTCGCTCGGATGACGCACACGGCGCCACGCGAGGTCGGTGATATGCAACAGGCCATCGATGCCGCCGAGGTCGACGAACGCACCGTAATCGGTAATGTTCTTGACCGTACCTTTGACGACCGCGCCTTCCTTCAGGTTGTCGAGCAGTTTCGCGCGCTCTTCGCCCATGCTGGCTTCGACGACTGCACGACGTGACACGACGACGTTGTTGCGCTTGCGGTCGAGCTTGATGACCTTGAAGTCCATCGTCTTGCCTTCGAACGGCGTCGTGTCCTTAACAGGACGCGTATCGACCAGCGAGCCCGGCAGGAATGCACGGATGCCGTTGATCATCACCGTGAGTCCGCCCTTGACCTTGCCGGTGATCGTTCCGGCTACCAGCTCGGCGGAGTCGAGCGCCTTTTCGAGATTCATCCACGCCGACAGGCGCTTGGCCTTGTCGCGCGACAAAATGGTGTCGCCATAACCGTTCTCGAGCGATTCGATCGCGACCGAAACGAAGTCGCCGGGCTTGACATCAAGCTCGCCGTTATCGTTCTTGAATTCTTCGAGCGGGATATAGGCCTCGGACTTGAGGCCCGCGTTGACCACGACGAAGTTGTAATCCACCCTGATCACCTCGGCGGTGATCACTTCGCCCTGCTTCATCTCCTGCCGATTCAGACTCTCTTCGAACAGGGCAGCAAACGATTCGCTGTCGAAGGACTCGGTGGTCTGCCTGTTGATAAATCCTTTATTCCTACTGCTGCTTTGCGTTTGTGGGGATGCCATGCGTACCTAGTCAGTTTCCTGAAACATCTCGCCTCGGCCTTGCGCCAGAAGCGGTGTTGATCAATAGCAGAAGGAAAAGTCCCTCTGCCCCGTTTTACTGTCTACTTCTGTTGTCCAGCTAATTTCTGCGACTGTGCGTACCGACTCAACACGAGCGCCACAACCTCGTCGACCGACAGCTCGGAAGAATCGATGCAATGTGCATCTTCTGCAGGCTTTAATGGCGATGCCGCTCGCTGCGCATCCCGCAAGTCACGCGCTTCAATATCGAGCCTGACCTGTTCCTGCGAAAGGGAGGGCATGCTAGCCGAAAACCCTTTTTCGATCAACTGCTTATAACGGCGGTCCGCGCGTGCCGGCACGCTCGCTGTCAGATAGATCTTGGGGTTCGCCTCAGGAAAGACAACTGTGCCCATGTCACGCCCATCGGCCACCAGACCCGGTGGACGGCGTTGGGATCGCTGCAACTTGAGCAGAGCCTGCCTGACGCCGCTTAAAACTGCGATCCGCGAAGCAAGCTGGCTCACCTCTTCGCTGCGAATTGCGTCCGTGACGTCCTTGCCGTCCAACGTGATGCGTCCGCCCGCAAATTTTGGAGCGATCGCTGACGCTACGGACGACAGACGGTCGGCATCTTCATGGCCAATGCCTTCCTGCAGCGCGCGCAAAGCCACCAGGCGATATAGCGCACCACTGTCCAGGTAATTGAAACGCAGAGCGTCGGCCACGCGTTGCGCGATCGTTCCCTTGCCCGACGCCGTAGGCCCGTCGATGGCGACCACCGGGATGTCGCTCATCGAACAAGCTCGGCGAGGCGATCAAAATAATCGGGAAACGTCTTGGCGACACATCCGGGGTTGCGAATGTGAACCGGCACCCCGCCCGCAGCCACCAACGAAAAACACATCGCCATGCGGTGGTCGTCGTAGGTATCGATCGTCGCCTCGCGAAATTGCTTCGGCGGAACGATCCGAATCCAGTCGGGGCCTTCATCAACTTGCTGCGCCGACTTTGCGCAGCTCGGTGGCCATCGCCGCAATTCGATCAGTTTCCTTCACGCGCCACGAGCCGATGTTGCGAAGCGTGCTTGGCCCTTCCGCGAACAACGCGACGATCGCAAGTGTCATTGCGGCGTCGGGGATGTGGTTGCAGTCGGCATCGATACCCTTAAGACGGTCACCGTTACGCGGGGCGCTTGTTTGAATGTAATGCGCGCCGAATTCCACTTGGGCACCCATCTCGGCGAGCGCATCGACGAATCGAACATCGCCCTGAACGCTGCTGTTGCCGACACCATCGACACGGACCGGCCCGCCGGCGATGGCGCCCAGCGCAAGAAAGTACGAAGCGCTCGAGGCATCGCCTTCAACAACATATCGACCGGGCGAGCGATACGACGCCTTGGGAACAATGTAATCGTCGCCATCGCGATCAACAACAACGCCGAACTGCTTCATCATTGACAACGTCAGCTCGACATAAGGCTCGGAGATCAGCTTGCCCTCGACTGGTGAGCCGCATGCCATGGTCGGGCGCAATCAGCGGCACCGCCATCAGCAAACCGCTGAGAAACTGACTCGACACATCGGCCTTGATCGTTGCGCGGTCGCTCGAAAGCTGACTCGCAGGTTCGATCGAGAGCGGAGGAAAACCCTGCACATCCGACGTAACGAATCCGGGCGCCCAGGCGGTTCAGCGAATCGACCAGATCGGCGATCGGCCTTTCGCGCATGCGCGGAACACCATCAAGTTCGTAGGAGCCGCCGGAAAAAGCAAGCGCGGCAGTTAGCGAACGAAACGCAGTGCCCGCGTTGCCAAGCACGAGACGCGCTGTACGCACAGGAATTCGTCCGCTGCAACCGATGACTGCGATGTCTGCCGCTTCGCACGCAACGTGAACCCCAGCTTTGACAATGCGTCCCGCATGACGGCGGTGTCGTCAGCGTCAAGCAGATCGATCGAGCGTCGTCTCGCCATCCGCCAATGCCGACAGCAACAACGCGCGATTGGAAATACTCTTGGAGCCGGGCAAACGAACCGCGCCGGAGGCGCGGTTGATTGGATCAACAGTAAGAACGTCAGGCGCAGCGGGCACGTGGCGATGATGCCACGCGCCTTCGGCACTACTGTCATCGATTCCAGCAGATCTCCTGCGTGCCGCCACCGGCCCGATTGTAAATTGCGCTGCGCCAGTTTCGTGTGATCGAAAATGTCCCGCACACGTCGTCCCATCACGCCGCCCGCGGCGCAGCAGTGATCGTGTACCCGATGCCTGAGCAGCAATTGTCGGAGCCGCTATTGTGTACTTCGCAGTGCCGGTCCGTGGGTACCTGCGTAAACGGAAACGCGGCCGGCGCGAGTCGTCGGGGTTGCCCGGAGCGTTGCCATAAAGCCCTCGCTCCGTTCGCCACCGCTCCATCCACGTGCTGCTTCAAGAAGCGCATTGCGCGCTTCGGCCCTATTGCTCCGCTGAATGTACGCGGTGTAATTAGGAATCGCGATCGCCGTAAGTATGCCGATGATGACCATCGCGATGATCAGCTCCATTAACGTAAAGCCGCGCTGAGTACTCACGATGATTCGATTGCTCATCGCACTGGCCGCCATGTCCGTAGCGGCACCAAGCCCGCGCACGCAGTGGGGATCCGCGCAACCGTTCCGTCAACCTTAAGTCCGACGTGAGCACAAGTTCCTGTGGCACCTTGCTGCTCTGCACGCCCGGCCAATTGCTTGTATTTCGGATTGGCCAACATGGTTTTCACGTCGGCAGCAGACATGCTGTCGATGGGAGTCCCTGCAACAGCAAGGGGTTCGTAAATCGGCGGCGCAGCGCTGACCAAACCAGGCTGGATCCGTTTACCGACCACCGGCCCAGTCACACCCAAGAAGCCTGCTTCACCCAGCCCTCCAATAAGTTGAAACGATAGACATGAGAAGTTCCGCCCGGTGTGCAGAGATCGGTACCCGCGCTCTGCTGTGCAAACGAGGTGAAGGTTAGTACTCCCGGCATCCAGTATTCCAGGCGACAGGATGCGCTCGCCGTCCGCTGGCGCCACCGGCATTTAGCGGAACGTAGAACCCTTCCTGCGTCCAGTCGTACGCTGCGAGCTCGGTAGCGTCCAACCGACGGAACCTTTCGGCTGCCAAAGGTGACGTCTACCAGCCCAATCTTCTGCAATGCTGCCTTCGGGATGCTCGGAACCTGCCCCTTATCCCATACGACATAAACCGTCTGCTGCTGAGGACTGATCTGATCGCCTGATTCGAAGAGTTTGCCGGTCCCAAACCCCACATGAAGACCAGAGAGGCCGTGAGGCGTGATGCGCGGAGCCGCGGTTATCGGCTGCGGCGCGCCCACGGCGGGAGGAATGCCATCATGTGCAGTGAACAGCGGCGCGGGGCTGCCGGCAACCCGATTAAAGATCTCGGCCCCTTTCAGCGGCACTGTGGTATCCGGATCCTTGAGGTAGCCGGAGCTGAAATCGAACTTCCACAGGTTGCCCAGCTTGTCGCCACCATAGATGGCAATGATGTTGCGGTTACCGTCGTATACCGGCGTGATCCCGCCTAATCCGTTCGGACCTGTTGGACCATACGGGTTGGAAACCGGTCCCACGCCAGTCCTCAGGGCCTTGAGCATGCTTCCGTTAAACGCATCGAACACGAAAAGCGTCGCCTCTTGGCTGACGCTCTCGTAGCCGTTGCCCACGATGTACACCCAGCGACCAGTACTCGGCAACGCCAAATCCTTGATGCTGCCAATGACGCCGGGCTGCAACACGTTCCCGAGATCGCTTTGCACCACGGGATCGTTGGAAGCGTCGGATGGAACAATGTCCCACTTCAAGCTGCCTGCGCCCATTTTCGTTGCACCGGTCCCGGTGTCCACCGGGTCTGTGACGTCTATCGCAAAAATGCCGGCGCCGCCCGCCCTGTTGTTCCAATGGCGATCGTCTTCCAATTCGTGCCGTCAAAAATATCGCCTTCAATACCGGCCCGTCCACATAGAACCGGTGTGCGTAAGCCGGATCAGCGAGCTTTCAAACCATTGAAATACAACGAGCGCGGAACGTAGGCAAACATCTCCTTGCCTTTCGTTGGTACCCCCGGCCTTGCGTCCAGCACGTGAAACATGCCGTCATTGGCACCGAACATCGCGACCGGTACTCGCGCGGGCTTCCTGTCCCTCGCTTGTAAGTCATGTACGCCGGTATTTCGTGCTCCCCTGGATGGCAGATTCGTAAACGGCACGACGCGTGATGCCGCTGGGGTCCGCGTGTACCCATGGTCGGTCGCTTTCGAATACACCGGCGTCGAAGCGACGACGTCACCCAGAATGCTGTTGATTCGGTCCCGGTACGGGCCGTTGAAGCGAATCTCTTTGCTTTGGTCACCGCGCAGATAATCCAGCACATCCGACGACCCGATAGCACCCTGCTGCGCCGTGTCATGCCGCCTACCCATTTGAACGGTACCGCGCTGGTGATGGCGGTTGAAGTGAAAATCGGCCGTGTTGCAGGGTATCGAAGTTGGCAGTCCACAAAACAGGAGCCGCCGTACACGGCGCTACAGTGCAGCTCAATTGAGCTACCAGCGCCTGCTGATCGTAAGCGCGGACGTAGCCATCCCAAGTGTTGGTAAAGAAACCGCTCTGAATGATCAGGTTGCCGGCACCTACCGTCGAGCTCGAAAGCGCAGGCGACGTACCCGCAGCATTGTCCGAACCAATCGCCCGGAATACCGCTTCGAGCGCGGATTTCAATGCAGTCGGTGATGTGGCCGAAAAGAAATCGCCACCGCTGGTAAGCGCACCGCGCAAAGTGTCATTGATGCGATTGCCCGAACCAGGCGAAACGTCCGGAACGTGTGTGCACGTGCCGCCCGTGATAGCGGTGTCATTATCGTTGTCGTCCAGCTGGCGGCAATCCTCGAGGCCCACCGTCGGCCAGTCAATGTTGGTCTGCGTATCAAAATCGGTGCGCAGCGCCGGGACCCTTAGCGGGTCTCCATTGACGCAACGACGCCATAACCGACGATGAACGCCGACATGTGCTGCCAGAACGCCCGGTTACGGGCTGTCGTTTTGAGCGAATCTTGCAAGTCAGGGCGCATGTCATGCGTCCAGTAATAGTGCAAGACGTCGGTCAGCGTCTCGTCCTGAGACCCGCTGCCCCCGTAGATTGCCAGCTCAGTCGTCGTCTTATACTGATAGTCGGGCAGGTCGAGGCCGGTGTCGCGGTCGATTCCATCATCGATCAGCGGTCCGTCTATCTTCATCGACCGCGAAACCGAGCCCGGGGGACCCAGCGGAATGCGTGTGCCGGCCAATGATCCCATTTCGAGTCTTGGCTGCGATGACGCCAGCCGTGTCCACTCGCCGTCGGTTGCCAGCAGTGTGTAATTGCGACGGCACCACAAATGCGCGGAAGGCAGCTCACTCCGCCAACTGGTCCCGGAGACGCACCCCACGGACCTCTGGAATCGCTTCTTGTGAAGTAAAGACCCGACGCGTGCAGTGCTTCGCGATTCGGCGTGGGGCCCAAACCGTTGATCGAGAACAGCCAGTCGAAAACGTTCTGCCGGTCAGGATTTGGCGTACCCCCAATCGCCGGTTGCAAAACCGTGAACGGACGTACGCCCCGCTCGACGGCTCCAACATTGGCCGCGCCATCAATCGCCGGCAAGGAGCCTGGGTTGCGATCCGTAAAACTGGTCGACGTTCCAGTTATTGCGCATGTCGGGAAAATAGTTGATGCGGCCATAACCCATGCGCATGAACTGCTCTGGCCCTCTCAAGCCCGACGCGACTTCCGCCACCACGCCCACCGCCGCAAAAAGACGGCTGCGGTAGTACGTGAACCAGTTGGCATAGTTCTGCGCCTCTTGTGCAAACGTGCAATAACGGCCAAACGCATCGACCTGCGCAGCTGGGCAATCCGGTCTGGCGATTGACGCGGCCGGGCCCGATAACGGCACCCCTGTTACCGCGTTAACGACGTAGTACTTGCCAACCGCATTCGCGCCTGTCGCAACGCTCGGCACCTGAGTGGTGCCGTTCCAGCCAAACGAGCGGTCGACCATGATCATCCGGTAATTGTCCATTTCGCGAATGTCGGCCGAGGTCCGTGCAGCCGGGCCGTCGTATACCAAGTAGCGAGCAGGCGTCCAGTTGCCACCAACGTAGCGTGCGTTGCCCGTTAGCGCCGGGGTGCCGCCCGCGCCGCTGCAAGTGGCTGGGTTCGCCACGCGCCGGCACATCTGGGCGGTATCGGTACCTGCGGGGCAGAAGGGGTCGTAGTCGTATGTTGTATGGGTGTAATTGCAGCGCCACTGATGGTTGTAGTAGGTCGTGCAAGTGCCCGGCACGGGTGGCGGGTCCGTAAAGCACTCTTCCGCACCAGGAGGGTCCGCCGCGGTGCACGCACGCGGGTAAGGTGGGTCATCCACGTCAGCCGAGCACGGCAGGCCCGAGTAGGCTTGCCTACCGCCGGTGGCAACAATCGATACACACGTCGGTAAGTCAGCATCCGCCGGCGGGGTCATGCTCGGCGGCGGGTCCACGCCAGGCTCGTTGCTAAAGTAGGCTTGAATAAACGCCGGCTGTGCGTACGAAGGAATCGGAGGACCGTTATCCATATTGCAGCAACGTCCCGACGTCGGATGGCATGCCGTACGTTGTCGCGTCGCAACTATCGCCCGCAGGACCTTGCGAGGTGCCTGTATCCTGCAGGGCAGTACCAGGAATAGTTGTAGGTGGTCGGGTCCGGCGTGCAGTCAGGACTGTCGAATGAGATCGTGTTCGTGAACAGATCGGCGCCCGACGGTGAGCCGCCCGTCACGATGATGTAGGTGGCAGGGCCGCCCTCGGGCAGGCCCGCGTAGGTGACCGATCCAGCCCTTGGAAGTGACCAAGAACGCGTTTCACCGCCGGCGTCAATAACACCCGACCGGACCCCGGTTAAGAATCCGCTGACCGGCGGGTAGCCGGGCGCCATCGATGGTGGGAGGCGGCGCGGATCCCACTCAGTGAGCGTACCCGACGCCACACCACCCGTTCCGCCAATGGACGCATTGGGAAATCGAGCGCCGTTGTTGCTCCAGGGCTAGATATTGAATTGCGGGGTTGTAGGCGAGCGGATTGAATGCCGCCGAGCGCGTGAGCACTTCGTCTTTGCTGAATTGCCAACGACCATCGCAATAGGGGTCGCCTGGGACACTGGTATTGGGCCTGCAGTAGTGACGTATTCCGCTGATGGCGAAATACCCCGGGTATTTATCTTCACAAGCGGCGGGTAATCGGTGCCTCCACCAGCCGACGTCGGGTTGTTGTACGCCGATGGCGGATTCAAATCCAGTCGGTTCATCGACGCGGAATCATCGAACATCAGCATTACGTTCGGAGGCGCAGAAGTGACGGTAAACATCGGCGACTGTGCCAGCTGCGCGGTCGATACCGCCGGCTGCAGCACAAGCAGCCAGATCACCGACAACGCAAGTGTGCGCATCCAGACCGGCCGCTCGCGGGCGCCGGCGTTCACTTGAATGCGAGGTAGGGTTATCCATTCCGGTTCTCCGGGAACTTGTCTTCAATTCAATCGATGAACAGGCGCACTTCGCTTTGCGCAAACATAAATCGACTACCGCCCATGTCCGGAGCAGGTATCGATACACGAGCAGTAATACGGAACTTGCGCCAACGCGGATCGATACCGCCGCATCCGGTTTGCACCTGGCCGGTCGGAGAGATCGGTGGCAATAGTTCGCAGGTCGCAGCCTCGATTACGCATGAAGGATCGACGTTCGTAGCGGGTAGTCCAAGCTGCGCTGCTGTCCCAAGGAAATTAAAGGACGTCGGGCCTGGGTCCCAATTCGTATGCAAACGATCCCACGCCGGCGGCGCCGTCGGCGGCTCCGATGTTTACCGTACGGATATTCATGCGGCCGGGTTGTAACCGCTGCTTCGCACCAGCGGAGAACGGTTTGTACGGCGCTGTCCAATTGAATGCTCTCTCTGGTGTTGGCCGCCAGCCGCTCATCAACAGCATTGCGGCGAATCTGCGTTACGACCAAACCGGTCAAGACTGTCAGAACGACCAGAACGACCGGCAGCACGACACCCATCATGCGGTGCGCAGGCCGGCAACGAGCGACCGATAAAGCGGAGTAAACGGTCTTGTTCATCGTTAAAGTAATGACGGTGAGGCTGTGGCTTTGGCGCGCACGGTGAATACCTGTGAAAACGTGCGGCGGATTCGGCCATCTGTCGTGGTGGCGACAAGATCCAGACCGGTCTCGGCTTCACCTGGGTCAAGCGGACAGCGCGAGGCGCGGTTGTTCGTGGTCGTCGCGCTCGTACCCTGTTCGTCGGTCGTGATCGTCATGCAAACGAGTACGGCAACCACATAATTCCACGGGTCAATCACGCTCCCCACAGCGAGAGTGTTGATCTCACCGCGCGTGCCGTATTGAGCCGCCAAAAGGCGTGGCGTTAGTGACTCCGTTGGCGCCGACGGCGAACGCGGCATCGTCGAAGCGGTAAAACACCCTGAACTCTGCGACATCGCCGCACCAACGGTTGGGCACCTCCACCGCCGTAGCCCTCGCACCGCAACTCGCGCGTAACGGGGTCCAAAAAGAACACGTTCGTCACAAGGTTGCGCGTCCAGCCACGACCGGCGCGGAGTTTGCCGGACTCTAGAATTTGGCTCTGGTTGGCGGTGCTGCCGGCGCAATCAGCTATGTTGTTGCGGGTGGCCTCCGCCGCACGCATCTCAGCGACAACCGGCCGCGATTGGAACCGTACATATAGCGAGTCGCCGGCCGCAGCCAGCGTGCAACCGAGGTTAGGTGGTGTCTGCGGTGCAGGCGGCACGACGTACGCTGGAAACGCATCCGTGAACCGGCTTCCAGTGCAGCCTCGCAGATGAGGGCCATCCATCAGCGTCTGGCCTTGCGCCGCGTAGTCGGAGCCCAGAATTTCTCCATACGCGGATAACTTTATTGATTCGCCGATCAACAACATCGCGAGCTGACCCGCCTGTTCGGTGGTCGATACCTGATTCGCCGTGCGCGAAATTCCGCTGGAAGATATGTAAAGCGAAGACACGCCGATCACGATCACCAGGCCGATCGTCATCGCGATGATCAGTTCAATCAGTGTCCGGCCTTGCTGCCGGAATCGCACGGAGAAGGAAGTTTTCATAGGTCAGGGGAAAACGGCAGCTTCGTAGCAGCGATAGTTGGCCGGAATAGCGCCAGCAGCTACCCGACCGTTAATTGCGTCACACACCGTATCCGCGCCTGCGGTGTTCTGCGGCTCGGGCCACGCCACCGTTACCAGGACTGAACGTGTGTCGGCCGGACCATTCCACTCGATGTAGGCCGCCGAACCAGCGGTTCGCCGGCGAAACTCGGCGACCCATTGAGTCCAGTCGCGAAAAGCCGCATTTGTCGCGTCGCAGGCTGTCCCGACGCACCCCGAATAAGTGACCGGCGCTAAAGTCGTTGGGTGAAGGTGATACAGCGGCGCGGTAGCAGTGTCGTAAGTGCCGTTGACCAGTCCCATGTGATTTGCCCGGATCCGTTCCGCCAACTGCGCGACCATTTCCGCAGCAGTGCGGCGGTCGAATGAGTCCTTTTGAAAGCTCATCGCACGCGCTTGAAGACCAAGCAACCCAAGAACGCCAAAAGCGACAATCGTTAGCGACACGAGTACCTCAAGCATCGAGAGGCCGGATTGCATACGACGACGAAACTCGCGGAAATCGTTAATGGCGCTCACGACAAATACCTCCGGCAGGGCGGGCAACGCGAAGCGAGCCGAGCAGGCTCATTGGAATACACCGCGCAGCACCGTTTAAAGCCAATCCAGTCGTGGAACGCGTTGCCACGGTCGGAGTAAAGGGCTGGCCGTAGGCGATCGAAAACGTACCGGCGCCCAAAAAGCCGCCGGTGCCGCGCGGCCGATAGGCCAAACGTTCGGCAACGCGGAATATTCGAATGGATCATGACGCGCGCACCTCCGTCAAACGCTTGCTGACGAAAGATGACGCGGTCACCCGGGTCCTCAAAGTTTGCCTCGTCGGTATTGGGCTCAACTTTTTCAAACACGATCCAACCAACGGCCCAATCATTACCGTCGACCGTCGCAGTGGACGCGCTGCTGCAGGCAAGGGTCGCCGGCGGGGCATTCGGATCGAGCGTTCGACAGATCACGACTGTGTTTCCGCGACGCGCCGCTTCAAGTCGTGCGAACTCAATATTCGAAAGCAGAAGATTCGTCGCATCGGAAACACGATTGCGAGCCATCATCCATTGAAACGATGGCACCGCCGCCGCGATCAGAATCGCACTGATCGTCATGACCACCAGCACTTCCACCAAAGTGAAACCGCGCGAATGCATCGATTACCTCCAGGGGCAAAGCTTATCCAGACGCCCTGAAACAAAGCGCGCTGATGCCGCCCAATGGAATCTCTTCCGCGACGAGCGGAGCATGGCGACGCTACGGAAACTGTCCGGCACCGCAAACCGAGTGAAAAGTGCCAGCAAACCAGCGACTTCGGCCGATCGCCTCGAGACGCTAGGCCAAGCGCATTAGCCAGCGTTATCGACCACCGAATCGGGACGCGGATCCTCTTCGATTGCAGAGTTCATGACCGTGCCGCTTGAGTCAAAGGTAACTACAAAAACACGCGTCTCGGCCGCCATCAAGAAAACGCCATTCCCAGGCTATTTGTTGTTTAAGCGGATATCTTTCTGCACGGGCCGGGCGACCGAAGATGCCTAGCACGTCGACCTCTTTCATTCCACGATGAACCCGATCGAAATTAGCCCGACGCGCCAAAAGATCTTCTCGTCCCTGATATCTACCGTTGGCATCGATTTTCATTGCCAAGGTATGTGGACCCTCAGGACCAAGTGGATAAATGAGATCCTTTCCCCTTGCGTCGTCCTGACCGCGACCGGGTCCCCAAAAAACTTGCGAATGTCCTGATCTGTTGATTCGCCTTCAGTCAGGCGCATTAACCGAGATCCTCGTACGCGCGACCGCGGGAGTCGCAGGCCGTAGCGAATAATCGCAAAGCCGTGATTACCGACCACCGCCACCGCGTCGCAACCACTTTCGATTACTGTCCGTCCCGGAATTCGTCCGGCTAGCTTACACATCGAGCTGAAGCTCTTGCAGCCGATTTAAGCTGCAATTAAAGCGCCTTCAATGCTTGATCGAGCTACTGCGGCGCGCTTCAGATGCGTGCACGAACACACGTTGCAAGCTCTTCACCGTCGCGATCGTCGATCGGCATCGCTGCAATTTGTCGAGCAATTTGCGCTGTTCTCTGAGTTCGCGTCCAAGTGCGGTTCGATTCGCAATGCAAATATCGCTCCACATCACTGGGCTCTGAACGCAGCAATGCGAGTGAAGTCGCGAAAGCCTGCGCCGGCCAGCGCGAACTTGCGGGCAGAGTCAGGTTGGGCGGCAACGTGCGCGACCAGCGCGAAGGACAGCAGATGCGGCAAGTGGCTAACTGCAGCGAACACGCTGTCGTGCTCTGGCGGAGTCATGCGCTCGACGGCACAGCCGATCTCGCGCCACAGTGTTTCAACGTAGTTCACAGCAACCGCCTCTGTTTCGGTCACTGGTGTCACGATGAATAACTTGCCTTGAAACAAGGTGGCATCCGAATGCTCAACGCCCGACTGCTCGCTGCCCGCGATGGGATGGCCGGGTACGAAAAGCGCTGAACGCCGCACCTAACTCGTCACGCGCAGCCTCTATGACACTGCCTTTGGTGCTGCCGACATCGGTAACGATCGTCATCGCTTCGCAGGTGCGGCAGCAATCTCGCGAAGAATCTGTCGGATCGAGCCCACCGGTGTTGCGATCATCACGAGATCCGCGTCGATGACCGCCTGCGCCGCGGTGGTCGCTCGTTGGTCGATCACGCCGAGTTCACTTGCGCGCGACAACGCTTCGGGCGCTGTATCGAACCCAACGACGTGCATCAGCTTGCCCGCCGCCGAGTTGCTCGTGCAAACGAGCCGCCGATGAGCCCGACACCGATCAGAGCCAGTTTCACGCAGCGACCGCTTCGAGCGAATCCGATAGCGCTTGCACGAAACGCTCGTTCTCATCCGGCAACCCGATCGTGATTCGCAGCCACTCGGGAAGGTCGTAGTTCGCAACAGGACGCACGATCACGCCGCGCTTGAGCAGCTGCTCGTAGACGCGACCCGCGTCGCCGATCTTGACCAGTACAAAGTTGCCGTAGCTGGGCTCGAACTCCAGCTGCAGCCGGCGGAACGCATCGGTAAGTCGCGTCATGCCGGACACGTTCATTCGATAACTCTCTTCAACGAACACATGGTCGCCCAGTGCGGCAACCGCGGCCGCTTGCGCAACTGCATTGACGTTGAAAGGTTGTCGCACCCGATTCAACAGATCGGTCAGAGCCGGTTGCGCCACGCCATAGCCCACTCGCAGACCCGCTAACCCGTAAGCCTTCGAGAACGTGCGCGAGATCAGTAGATTCGGATATTTGCGCACCCACTCGGCGCTGTCGAAACGCAGATCGTGGCGGGAGGTATTCGTTGTAGGCCTCGTCGATAACGACCACGACATGCGGCGGCACGCGGGCCAGGAATTCTGCAATCGATTCCGCAAGCAGATGAGTTCCGGTCGGGTTGTTGGGGTTGGCGATGTACACCAATGACGTGTCAGCCGCGATCGCCGACGCCATCGCTTCAAGGTCGTGACCAAGGTCCTTTGCCGGCACCACGATCGCGCGCGCGCCACGCGCTTGCGTTGCGAGCGCATACACGGCAAACGAGTGTCGTGCATAAACGCAACTGCGACCCGGCGACAAATGCGCCGCCGCGGCCAATTCGAGAATGTCGTTGCTGCCGTTGCCGAGCGTGATCCAGTCCGCAGGAACGTTGAACTTCGCGGAAAGCGCCGACTTCAACGCGAACCCGTTGCTATCGGGATAGCGCCCCAGATCAGTCATTGCGCCGGCGATCGCACGCCTTGCCGACTCGGGCATCCCGCGCGGATTTTCATTGGACGCGAGCTTGACGATCGACTTCGGATCAAGACCGAATTCGCGCGCGAGCTCATCGATTGGCTTGCCGGCCTGGTACGGCGCAATCGCACGCACGTAGGGCAGAGCCGGGATACCGCTCATTGCGACTCAGCTCGCTCGGCCGGATACGAGCCCAGGCATTTGTAGAACGCGCATGCCTGCTGCAGCTCTGCAAGCGCTCGCGCAACTTTCGGCTCATCGACGTGACCTTCGACGTCGACATAGAAGTAATACTCCCAGGTACCGACACGCGCCGGCCGCGATTCAAAGCGTGTCATCGAAACGCCGTGCGCGGCGAGTGGCGACAGCATGTGGAACACGGCGCCTGCTTTGTTCGGCACCGAAAGGATCAGCGATGTCTTGTTGTGCGCCGACGGCGCCGGTCGCTGCGCGGTTTGCGCGCCGAGAACGGCGAAGCGCGTCCGGTTATGCGTATCGTCCTGGATCTGCGCCGCTACGGTCTGCACGTTGAAGTGCCGCGCGGCCGATTCACCGGCGATGGCTGCGGTTTTTTCATCGAGCGAAGCCAGGCGCGCGCCTTCGGCGTTGCTCGCAACAGGTTGCCGCTCGAGCGTCGGCCAATGCTGATTCAGCCAACCCGCGCATTGCGCCAGCGCCTGCGCATGTGCACAGACGCGCTCGACACCATTCATCGAGCCGGTCTTGGTAAACAGGTTGTGCTCTACCGATATCGACACTTCGGCCAGCATGCTCAGCGGTGTTGCAAGCAACAAATCGAGCGTGCGGCTGACCGCGCCCTCGGAAGAATTCTCGAGCGGCACGATAGCCAGCTCGGCACTGCCCGCTTCGGTCGTGCGGAATACTTCGTCCAGCGTCATGCACGGCAGCCCGGTGACGCTGGTGCCAAACTGGCGCTGCATCGCCATCTCGGAAAATGTTCCCGCCGGTCCGAGATACGCGACCGTCATGGGCCGTTCCAGTGCACGACACGCCGAGATCACTTCACGAAAAATGTTTGTGACGTGGTCGCGCGACAGCGGACCACTATTCGCAGCACCGGCGCGTCGCAACACTTCTGCCTCGCGCTCGGGCCGAAACACCGGTGTGCCGGCACCATGCTTGATCTGCCCGACGTCGAGCGCGAGTTGAGCGCGTTCGTTTAAAAGCGTGATCAAGCGCGCATCGACAGCGTCGATTGCTTCGCGCAGTAGCTTGAGACGATCGTCGGCGTGCTCACCCGTGGCGGTGCTCGGCCGGTTCATGTGAAGCCCGCCGCGCAAACCGCATAAAAATTCTGCCGCACGTCAGGCTTGCGGCGGGTCGTCTGCGGAGCCGCCATCGCTCGCATCGAGGGCCGTCGCGTGCCCGCTGCCGTTCCCGAGTGCTTCGCCGTTCACCACATCGCTGTCGCGCTCGACGACGCGTTGCAGACCCGAAAGCTGCGTCCCATCATCAAGAGCGATCAGCGTGACGCCCTGCGTTGCACGACCCATCTCGCGGATCTCGGCGACTCGCGTACGAATCAGTACGCCGCCCGTTGTGATCAGCATTACCTCGTCGTCATTACGCACCAACGTAGCAGCGACCACCTTGCCGTTTCGCTCGCTGGTGGTGATCGCGATCATTCCGCGCGTAGCGCGCGAGTGGCGCGTGTACTCGACGATCGGCGTGCGTTTGCCGAACCCATTCTCGGTCGCGGTCAGCACACTCTGACGCTCGTCTTCGGCCACGAGCATTGCAATGACCTGCTGGCCCTCGTCGAGCCACATGCCGCGCACGCCGCGTGCCTGGCGGCCCATCGGGCGCACGTCGTTCTCGTCGAAGCGCACCGCCTTGCCTGCATCGGAGAAAAGCATCACGTCGTGCTTGCCGTCGGTGATTGCAGCGCCGATCAAATAGTCACCGGCGTCGAGGTCAACGGCAATGATGCCGGCTTTGCGCGGATTCGAGAAATCCGTCAGCGCAGTTTTCTTGACGATGCCCATCGCCGTGGACATGAACACGAAGTGTTCCGCATCAAACTGTTTGATCGGCAGCACGACCGTGATCTTCTCGTTCTCCATCAACGGAAACATGTTGACGATCGGCCGGCCACGCGCGTTGCGCTGCCCCTGCGGCACTTCCCACACCTTCAGCCAGTACAGGCGGCCGCGATCCGAGAAGCACAGGATCGTGTCGTGCGTGTGCGCGATGAACAGTTGATCGATCCAGTCGTCTTCACGCGTCGACGCGGCCTGCTTGCCGCGCCCCCCACGCCGCTGCGAGCGATAGTCCGCCAGCGGCTGGCTCTTTATATAGCCGGCGTGCGACAAAGTGACCACCATGTCTTCCGGCGTGATCAGATCTTCGGTGATCAGATCCTGCGCGCTGCGCACGATCTCCGAGCGGCGCGCGTCACCGAACTCGCTCTTCAGCGCGAGTAGTTCCTCGGCAATGATGTCGGTGATCCGCGCAGGCGTCGCGAGCACGTTCAGCAGATCGGTAATCTGCTCCATCACGTCGCGATATTCATTGACGATCTTGTCCTGCTCGAGCCCTGTCAGGCGCTGCAGGCGCATCTGCAAGATCTGCTCGGCCTGCTCGTCCGACAGCCGATAGAGCCCATCGTCCATCAGCCCGAAGCGCGGGTCCATCGCCTCGGGGCGATAGACATTCATATCGCGTCCCGCGCGTGTCAACATCTCGCGTACGACCGACGAATCCCAGGCTCGGCTCATCAATCCGGTCTTTGCGACGGGCGGCGTTGGCGCCGCCTTGATCAGCACGATGAACTCGTCGATATTCGCGAGCGCCACTGCGAGCCCTTCGAGTACATGGCCGCGCCGGCGTGCCTCGCGCAGCTCGAACACGGTGCGCCGTGTGATCACCTCGCGCCGATGCGACAAGAACGCATCGAGCATCTGCTTCAGGTTCAGCACGCGCGGCTGGCCGTCGACCAGCGCCACCATGTTGATACCGAACGTGTCCTGCAGCTGCGACTGCTTGTAAAGATTGTTCAGCACGACATCGGGTTGCTCGTTTCGCTTCAGCTCGAACACGACACGCATGCCCGATTTGTCCGATTCATCGCGAATGTCGGAGATGCCCTCGATGCGCTTTTCGTTGACCATCTCGGCGATGCGCTCGAGCAGCACGCGCTTGTTCACCTGATACGGCAGCTCGTCGATGATGATCGCCGAGCGCGTGCCCTTGTCGATTTCCTCGAAGTGCGCCTTCGCGCGCATCACCACACGGCCGCGACCGGTGCGATAACCTTCACGCACGCCTTCGATGCCGTAGATGATTCCCGCGGTCGGAAAGTCAGGCGCCGGGATCAGTTCGATCAGCTCATCGATCGTCGCCTGCGGATTACGCAACAGCGTCATGCAGCCATCAATCACTTCGCCGAGGTTATGCGGCGGAATATTGGTAGCCATTCCGACCGCGATGCCGGCCGACCCGTTGATCAACAGGTTCGGCACACGCGCCGGTAACACCAGCGGCTCCTGCTCCTTGCCGTCGTAGTTCGGAGCGAAGTCGACCGTTTCCTTGTCGATATCCAGCAGCAGCGACGCCGCGATCTTCGACAACCGGCACTCGGTGTAACGCATCGCCGCGGGGTTGTCGCCGTCGACCGAGCCGAAGTTGCCCTGACCGTCGATCAGCAGATAGCGCAACGAAAATGGCTGCGCCATTCTGACGAGCGTGTCGTAAATCGCCTGATCTCCGTGCGGGTGATATTTACCCATCACATCACCGACGACGCGCGCGCACTTCACATACGGCCGCGTATGCACGTAGTTGCTCTCGTGCATCGCGTACAAGACCCTACGGTGGACCGGCTTCAGCCCGTCGCGAACGTCGGGAAGCGCACGGCCGACAATCACGCTCATCGCATAGTCAAGATACGACCGCCGCATCTCTTCTTCGAGCGAAATCGGCAGCGTTTCCTTGGCGAATTGATCCACTGAATTTTCCAATGCAGGTCCGGCAGCTAAGAGAAAAATCAAGCCGTGAAGTTTATCAGTGCGAGGCCCTGATTTCGCGTCGGCACGACGTCATGTGCTGTAATCGCGCGCCCTGATTTTGGATGCCCGGTGGGTTACGAATCCCTTGCAATGACCGACCTCGACACGCTCATCCACGCCCGCTGGGTCATTCCGATCGTGCCGCGCGCCGCAGTGCTCGAGCACCACGCGATTGCGGTCGCAAACGGCACCATCGTCGACGTGCTGCCATCGACCGAAGCCACACAGCGCTATCGGGCCACCGCGACGCACACGCTTGCTACGCACGCGGTGACACCGGGATTGGTCAACTGCCACGCGCATGCGGCCATGTCGTTGCTCCGAGGCGTTGGGGACGATCTGCCGCTGATGCGCTGGCTAAAGGATCGCATTTGGCCACTCGAGGCAGCGCTCGTATCGGCCGACTTCGTACACGACGGCGCACAGCTCGCCGGACTCGAGATGTTGCGCTCCGGCACTACGACCTGCTCAGACATGTACTTTTACCCGGAGGCGACCCTACGCGCGCTGCGCGGTTTGGGTATGCGGGCGGTAGCGGGCATCGTGGCAATCGAATTTCCGACCGCGTACGCCGCAGATGCGGATGACTATCTCCGCAAGGGACTCGCGACGCGCGATGCGTTTCGCAACGACCCCCTGGTGACATTCACGCTGGCTCCGCATGCGCCCTACACCGTCGCCGATCAAACGCTGAAGCGCATAGCGATACTGGCTGAAGAGCTCGATTTGCCAATTCATACGCATGTGCACGAGACCGAGGAGGAGATTTCGGAATCAGTTGCGAAGCATGGCTTACGGCCGCTGCAGCGGCTCGACCGCCTTGGGATCGTGTCGGAGCGGTTAATCGCCGTGCATGCAGTGCATCTGGACGATCACGAAATTGCACTGCTCGCGCAGCGCGGCGCTTCGGTCGCTCACTGTCCGGCGTCCAATCTTAAGTTGGGGAGCGGTCTCGCGCCGGTGGCAAAACTGTCAGCCGCCGGCGTGAACATCGCCATCGGCACCGACGGCGCGGCGAGCAATAACCGGATTGACATGCTGGCTGAGCTCCGCCTGGCGGCTTTGCTTGCAAAAGGCGTTGCCCAGGACGCCAGCGTGTTCGGAGCGCGCGAAGCCCTTGAAAGTGCAACTTGGGCGGGCGCGTGTGCACTTGGGCTCGAGCGCAGCATCGGATCGATCGAAGTCGGCAAGCAGGCCGATCTGACGGCGTTCGATCTGGCGGCGGTTGAAACTCAACCGCTTTATGACGTGGTGTCGCAAATCGTGTACGCGGCCGGGCGCGAGCAGGTCACCGATGTATGGATCGCTGGCAAGGCTGTTGTGCATAAGCGACACGCACTTGCGGATAGCAACGGCCAACTGGAAAAGACACTCATGGCCTCGGTGAGCGCGTGGCAGAATCGTTGCCGGCAAGTTCTGCTCACGAGCGGGGCCGTTTCGACAGGCTAACGCGCCTGCCCAAACGACCACCGATCGACGCGGGTTTGTCAAGATCGTTCGGTTGCGCACCGGATGCTCGGTTTTAAAACTTCAAATCTCGAGTGAGGAGCACCAAATATGAAATTCATCAAGCTGGGCCTCGTGGCTGCGGCATTGATGACCGTCTCTGGCGTAGGTCTCGCCCAGCAGAAGGACATCAAGATCGTCGATCCGCGCGAAAGCCCTTACGTCATCAGTCCGAATGGCGTGGTGGTCATGAACCCGTTCGGCCTCTGCTGGCGCACGGGTTTCTGGAGCGTTGAGCGCGCCAGAACAACCAAGGTCGAAGGCAGCCCGTTCCCGGTCGGCTGTGACTGCGACAAGGCGCTGATGCCTAAAGAAGTATGCGAGCCACCACCGCCGCCACCGCCGCCACCCGCACCGCCGGCTCCGCCGCCGCCAGCACCACCGGCGCCGCCAGCTCCGACCAGCGAGAAGGTGACGTTTGCAGCAGATGCGCTGTTCGACTTCGACAAAGCAACGTTGCGTCCGGAAGGCCGCGCGAAGCTGGATGACCTCGTGTCCAAACTGGCCGGTGTCAGCCTCGAAGTGATCATCGCGGTTGGCTACACGGACCGCATCGGCAGCGATGCGTACAACCTGAAACTTTCGCAACGTCGCGCACAGGCTGTTAAGGATTACCTTGTCACCAAGGGAATCGAGCCGAACCGCGTCTACACCGAAGGCAAGGGTGAAGCCAATCCGGTCAAGCAGTGCGCGGATCCGTCGCCGAAGGGTGAGGTCAAATCGCGTGCGCAGTTGATCGCGTGCTTGCAGCCGAATCGCCGCGTGGAAGTCGAAGTAGTCGGTACGCGTCCGATCAAGAAGTAACCAAGCCGTTAACAAAGAAGCTTGTTCAAACTAGCCCCGCTTCGGCGGGGCTTTTTTTTGGCGCCTGCTTCTTACGAGCACGCTTGCGTAACATCCGGCGCATGAACGACAACGTCGATCACGCCGAGCTTCTGAAGTTCAGTGAGTTGGCTGCCAAGTGGTGGGACCGCACAGGGCCGATGCGTCCGTTGCATGACATCAACCCAGCGCGGCTCGACTGGATCGATCGACATGCTTCGCTTGCCGGCAAACGAATCGTCGATGTCGGTTGCGGCGGTGGCGTGCTAACCGAGGCAATGTCGCAAAAAGGCGCGGAAGTGCTCGGCATCGATCTGGCCGACAAGCCGCTGAAAGTCGCTCAGCTACATGCCCTCGATTCCAACGCGCGTGTGGAATACCGGGCATGTGCAGCCGAGACGCTAGCGGCGGAACTGCCTGGCAGTTTCGACGTGGTGACATGCATGGAAATGCTCGAGCACGTTCCGGAACCCGCACAGACGGTGCAGGCCTGCGCAATTCTCGTCAAGCCGGGCGGCTGGGTCTTTTTTTCGACGATCAATCGCAACGCCAAGGCCTTCGCGCTGGCGATCGTCGGCGCGGAATATGTCTTGAATCTGTTGCCGCGCGGTACCCACGAATACGCCAAGTTTCTGAAACCAAGCGAGCTCGCGCAGTCCGCGCGTGCAGTCGGCCTTGAAGTGTGCGAAGTCATGGGCATGCAGTAC
The DNA here is from genome assembly GCA_963729165.1 of uncultured beta proteobacterium. Classification (GTDB taxonomy): domain Bacteria; phylum Pseudomonadota; class Gammaproteobacteria; order Burkholderiales; family Burkholderiaceae_F; genus JACCZX01. The sequence goes on along the minus strand of CAVSMM010000007.1, from coordinate 118,695 downwards.
AACCCGTTTACAAAGAATGCGACGCTGGGCCGTGATACCGATGTCAACTATTTGATGGCGTGCCGCAAACCGTAAAACAGCCAAGTCGCGTCCGGCTGGTTTTGCTCGACCTCGACGGAACTCTGGCCGACACGGCGCCCGACCTCGCCGCTGCCGCGAACCGGATGCGAATCTCGCACGGCATGGAACCGCTGCCGATTGCCGAGCTGCGCCCGTACGTATCGCATGGGGCGCGCGGTATGGTCGGGCGGGCATTCGACGTTGCGCCCGACAACGCGCGTTACACCGAGCTGCGGCAGGAATTCTTGCGCGAGTATGAATCGGCGCTGTGCGTGGACTCTACTTTGTTCCCGGGCATGGACGACGCCTTGCAGCATCTGGAGCAGCGTGGGATCCGGTGGGGCATCGTGACCAACAAATTCGCACGTTTTACGTTGCCGCTGGTGAAGGCGCTGAAACTTTCCGAGCGCGCGGCGTGCGTCGTCAGCGGTGACACGACACCGTTCTCGAAGCCGCATCCCGCACCTCTGCTGCACGCACTGTCGTGCACATCCGTCGATGCGGCCGCCGCGATCTACGTCGGCGATGATCAGCGCGACATCGACGCGGGACGCGCAGCCGGCATGCGTACCATGGTTGCGAGTTACGGTTATCTCGGCAACGGGGTACCGTACCAACAGTGGGGCGCGGACGCCGTCGTCCATTCACCTTCCGAGCTGTTGTCGTTGATCGTGAATTAAGACCGAACGTGGGCAAGACCCGAGGCCGACTGCAGCTTGTAGCGACCCTGTTCGTGTCGCTGATGGTGCTGGTCCGAGTCATGGGTTACTTCGCTCTTCCGACTGCTGCACGCTGGTATCGAGACAGTCGGGTCGCGTGAGCTTGGCCGCACGCTTTCCGCTGATGGAATCAGATTCAGGCGCCAAAACACGCGTTGATTTTTCTCTGAAGTGACGCATCTGTAGCCGTACAATCCATTTTCTTTGGGGGCGACCTGGCTTCGACGTGGGTCGTGAAGGATCTCAGGGCATGCCGAGGACCAGTCACCTCGTAAATCCATCTGGAACACTACAAACGCCAACGAAGACGCGTTTGCTTTAGCCGCTTAATACCGGCTAGACGCTGCACTAGCTGGCCCCTGGGCTAGGTTAGGCAACTAACAGCAGCGCCATTTACAGAGGCTGGATGCCGTTGGAGTCACGACGGCGGCATCGAGAACAAGTGACTGGCTGCGCGTCGGCCTGCCGATCGGCCAAGCGCGCGGTGAGATCTAAATAGACCGGCTACGCATGTAGAACTGGATCTGGATCATTCGCGGACGGGGGTTCGATTCCCCCCGCCTCCACCATCACACTCTGTCCTGTGAGTGCAAGGCAGTGCAGGACAGTTACGGTAGGCAGTTGATTTGACGCATGATTCCCGCAACCGCCTCTTTACAATCGGACCGGCGAAAAGGACAGAAAACAACGTAGCGCATCACGGTAAAGGATAGAGCCACTGTTCGCGTTCGCAGTTTATGAAGTGGTGACGCGATCCGAGCAAGCCGAAGCTCAGGCATCGAGACGTACATAATCTTGACCACGGAGTCGAGCCGGTCATCGTTCGCGAAAAGGATTACGACGATTGGCTCGAAGCAGGATCGCCTAATTGCTGCGTCCGATGCCGAGCGCGATGGTAGAGGATCGCTAAGGCGTAACCGCGAGCGGAGTTAGCGCGAATTTACTTCTGCCAGAAGAAGCCCACCGAAGCGGGCGGAACTTAGAGTCCCTACTTTTAGATCGACGGCGGATGAATACAAGTCCGCTTAAAGTAAGGGAGAGTAGTACAAGCGAACTCGGCTTCAGGAACGCGTGCAGCCTTCACGATCATATCGTCGTAGCCGAAGCCGTCCGCAAAATTTACATCCAACCCCGAGCTACCGTTGACAAGAATGATATTCGTAAACGGATTGACGTCGTCGATCAGACCAGCGAACAGCACGGTAGCAGCCGGCGCAGGAAACGTTCCCGAATCGAACAGAACTTCGAAGACGCCGGGGGAACGCTCTGTGACGATTCTGAAAATGCCATCGATAGTGTCGAACGGCCGCGCCTCAATCTGCGCTTGAGTTAACAGCTGCCCATTCTGTGTTGCTGTCGCACTGCTGTTATCTAGTTCGTTCGCGTCAACGACGAACAAGCCAAACGCCGCAACAGGATCGCTAAACGTAAGTCTTCTGAGTCGAACTAATACTAAGGTAGTTGGTACCGGAGATTTCGAAGCGCCAGTTAAACGGGGCATTCCGAATAAAACCGCCGTTTAAGTCGGCGTGATGCTCGATCCCGTGAACGAAAGGGGCCGCAACAACCGGGGAAAGTAGACCCGGCGGCTAACGATTCAAAATTCTGCAAACCAAGGTTGCCAAGCTTCCCGACGAACGCGTTGCAGCCGCAAGCGAGTTTCGGTATTGATGCATCATTCCCCGCCCCAGGTCTTCACCAAAGAAAATCGTAGGAGCAGCATTGGCGTTGGTCAGAAACGAAGTTGCAGACACATGCAAAGGCAATCAGCAGGCGCTTAGCGTTCATGTGTTGATCCTTGAAAAGCCAGCGCGAAGAAAGCACCAACCATTCCAGGCGGTCTGAGTAACCGCAAACGTTCAGATATAGACTTCGAAGGTCGCGTGCAAGCGATTGATCGTAAGGTTTTCCGACAGTTGGAGCTTGCCTCGAACTTGGCCAAAAAAAACGCGAATGTCAGCGCCTCGATCGTGCCAAATAATCGTGAAAATAGGGATTACCCATTCCGCGCTGGTCGGCGGTCTGTGGCAGAAACACGCTGCCCTCTTCGTTGAGCTCCAGCGGAATCGGGCCGGTGGGCGTTACCGCGATATCCCATGCCTGCATTCGCATGCCGGAATAGATCCGTGCAATGCGCAGCACGAGCTCTACCGCCTCGGCATAGAACGGCACGTGAAATCCCGCGAGTGAGTGGCCCGTGACCGGGTGCGATTCCAGCACGCGAAAGTCGGTACCGAGACCCGTGACGCATTGCTGAACCACTCCCGTCGCCATGTCGAGTTTCGCAATGAAATTGCCCGAACGCCAGTAGTTGTCGGCCACGTTTCCGCCGGCGGCAACCTTCAGGAATGCACGGAACAGCCGACTGTGATCGCGCTCCAGAAGCACGATCAGTCGCAGCGTGCACAGCCGCGGGCTGATCTGAGCGGCAATCAGCGGATGCGGCACCAGCACCTCCTGGAAGATCGTTCCGTCCTTGCGATCGATGCAGCGCCGGGCGAACTCCCGCGCATCGAGCGGCGGCTCCCCTGCAAGCTGCACGCAGTTCGAGGCTGCGTCGAATCCTTCGATCAGCCAGACGTCGTAGCTGAAGACGCCCGTGATTGGCTTGGCAATGAACGGATAGCGTGCGCCATCACTTAGATACTTAGCGATCGCGTCGGCGTCGCGAAGCGTGGGCCGATCGTGATAGGTACGCAACGGATGGCAGATCGCGTGGATCTCCGGCGTAATGACGCCTTCGTGCTCAAGAAGTATGTATGTGACAAGCTTGTCGTGCGCGACGATGTTCCATGTATGCGAAAGGTGGAGCGCGCGCTGCGACAGGAAGCAGACTCTTCGCATCAAAGCTGAGGTCGCGCCGGTAGACGCGCATGCGGTAATAGTCTTCCGGCTCTAGCTTTCCGGGTCCCAGCCGGAGCCGCATCAGTTCCGTGAGCTGCTTTGACGGCCCTACGCCATTGTCCCGGTACGCGTGCGAACCATGTGTGCGAAAAGCTGTGTACAGCTCTCGGAATTCGCGTGGGACTTTCGCGAAGTTGATCATGGCAGCGAGCTGAAGGTGAACGCCGCGCGTCCATCGGCGACGACGCTGCCGCAGATTATGGGACAGGCATGCCGACCACGCCAACTGCGCTTGCGTTGCAGGCACGTTTGCCGGAGCGGTTCCGTGTGGCATGAGCTCTCGGTGCAGCAGGTTGCCCATTAGGGCAGCATCGCCACATCAAACAATGTCTTGAACGCCTTCTTGGGTCAAGCAACCGCCCATTGGCGAAGCAGCCTTTGTACCAAGCTAAAGATGCTCTACTACTCAATCAGTTAGCCGCATGAGCATCATGCATTTGTCAAGAATGGCGACAAAAAATGCCCGAGCATGGCGCGTCAATTTGTCGCAGCGTGTGTCGAGGCTTCGCTCAGTCTCATCACCCCCGGTTGCTCTCGTTCACGGCTCGTTACGTTTCTTCGGCGATGCGTAGATGAGACCCATTAATTCGAGCCGTCGTAGCGGACATGTGTTGCTCCCAAACGTGATGGCTAAGTTCAGACGCATCGCATAGACCGGTGTGTCGATGTGGTGAAATAATATCGCCACGTCGGTTCCGCTGTAGCTGGCGACGCTAAATTGTCCAAACGTGTGGCACATATTCACGCCGTGCGAGGAAATGGCCTTCGCATCTGCGATGGGATTCAGGTTGTTTTTCTCATTGCGAACGTTGCGCCAGTTCCACGTACCAGTCACGAGCTGCGACCACGTCGATGCAAGCGGTGCCGCGATCAAGTAGATCTCAGGGCCATCGTTCGCAGAGTAGTAGACAAACCGGTCGAGGGTTGGCGCGTATTCAATAGCCGCGTAGGCAGTGATGACAGGCCTATCTCCGCTGCATGCAAGTGGTGCGATGTCACGGTCCGGCGCGCTCGGATCAATCGCACAAATCCCATTGAGCGCGCCGGCTATCACCACAATGATGTCGCGGACAGGGTCGATCTGCATTGCGCAATGGTCAGCCGCGTGCCGAATCTTTTTCGGGTAGCAAGTCCCCCACGAGCCGGAGGTGCCGTCTCCGTTATCTCCGTCTGGACTAAAGCTAAGAAAGGCATCGCCATCGTCGCCTGAATGTCCCCATATGATCCGGCGCGATGGATCCCATGTTGTCCAGCCGCCTGAAGTCAGTATTGCTGTAGGATGTTTAGGTCCCCTTCGCCATGTCAACGACTCCAAGTTGAGCATGTGAGCAATGGGCGTAGCTTGCACGTCGGGCCCGAGCTCGATCTGTCCCTTGAACAGCAAGTAGTCGTTGCCTACCGGATCGTATTGAACGTAGCCATACGTGTGTGGCGGTAAAGGTGAGCCGTCGGGATACACAGCATCGCGGTAAATCGCGCCAGCTCCATACTCGTTTGCGCGTCCGACTACATATCCATCCAGGATGCGAGACCAGCAGCGGGTAGCGAGATCAAATGCATGGACATCAGAACCAAAGTAGTCGTTGTGGCCTCCGCCAAACAGAATCATCGCGCCACTCGCACCAAAGCCGGAGGCGAAGGCCGCTCCGTTCCATGCCTCTGTGATTGCGCGAAAGCCCACCCTTCCGCACCACGGTGACGCGCGGAGTGCGGCCGAGTAATCGTCTTAAAACTTCCTTCGATCCCTTGGCTGGATTCAATCGGGGGTCTCTTGCGGGATCGTTGTCTGCGAGATAACGCGTGCCGACTGGTGTCACGGGCAGATTGAGATGCGGATGATTGCCGGAAATCCGATACCAGCAACCCTGCGCCATTTGCCGCACCCATGACGGCATTTCGGATATCTGCTGCGCTCTACTCACCCCGACTCACTTTCGTTCGCGAATTAAATGCAGTTCCTCTACACTGAGCCGCAGCGGGTGCCGGAACCGGCGCCACTGGCGCTTCTCTAGTTCGGATTGACGCTGATCTCGATGGTCGCGTCGCGATCGCGCAGTTGCACGCAGAACGCTGAATTCTGTCGTCCTGCGCAGTTTCCCTTCAATCGGGTGAACATGCATCCGCTGTTCATGACATTGCCGGCTGCTTGTTCGTGCAAATCTCAGTTGCGGAAGAGCAGCGTTCGATAGGACGCGTTGCGAGGATTGAACAGCAGTGCGCCGCGTGAATATCGTAGTAGCGCATGCATTGGGTCAGAACGTGACCGATGGTCCGCGCCAGCTATCGTTTCTCGGCCGCGCGCGACCCAGCGCCTGCGAAGCCGCCAACCAGCCCTCGCATGCATTCCGGCCGGGTTGGCGGCGCATTGCATTCAGCATCGACTTGCATCTTGCGTAGAAGGCGAAGAACCGCAGCACGTTCTGTCGCTGCCTGAAACTTATGGGCGCTTGGCTGCAGACTAACTTGTCGTCCGTCATACCGCGGTCGACCAAGATCACCGCTCCCCACGCCTTGACTCGCAACGACGCGCCGAGCGGCAAGCGGGGACCAAGCACTACCGCATCGAGAAGATCGCCTTCCAGCCCCAAATAATTCGGCACGGACCCGTAGTTAAACGGACACGGCAGGGGTGAGACAAAGTCGATGTGCCCCGTGGAGCCGCGCTTGATGAAAGATCCCTTTGGAACCTCAATCACGACGTTGACTTCAGGCGGATCGAGGAGTGTCTCGCCGACAGGAACTCGCACAGAAGCGGCGTCGATCATGAAGTCAGCCTACGCCATCACGGGCATTGGCAATCAGTCGGCGCCGGTCAACGCCGCCGCGCTAAGCACCTGCAAAACAATTGCATGATGATCTGCCACGCGCCGCGTTTCCAGCGCGAAGCGACGTTAGGTTGTTGAATCGGTAGCGTCGCTCGATTTGACACTCGCACGCTGGGCTCGGCACCAAGTCCTTGTTTTTGCGCAGTGGTGCGGACCTTGCTTTCTTGCATTCCGCTCTGCTTTTACTCGGCCCGTTTTTGCGGGCGCAACGCGTCCGCACTTTAGGGAGGTGGACGATGATGCGCGCCGCTGTTCTAACCCTGCTTACCGTATTGGCGCTGGCCGCCACGCCCCTTGGCCACACGGCCATCATCCCGTTCAGCACAGTTTTGAGCGGCGCCAACGAAGTACCCCCTGTCGTCACGCCGGGCAGCGGCTTCGTGGAGGTGACTGTTGACGATGTGGCCAACACGATCCATTTCGACGCGAACTTTTCCGACCTGCTGGCCCCGACGATAGCGGCGCACGTGCATTGCTGTACGCCGCCTGGTGCCAATCAACCCGTCGCGGTCGGCCCGGTAACTTTGCCGGGCTTTCCGCTCGGCGTGACGGCGGGGACCTATGATTTCACGCTCGATCTGCTCGATGCAGCGACCTACACCGCTGGCTTCATCACCAATTTCGGCGGCGGCACCGTCGGCGGCGCGCGCGATGCGATCATTCAGCAGCTTATTGCGGGTCGAACCTATTTCAACATCCACTCGGAATTGTTCCAGGGTGGCGAGATCCGCGGCCAATTGATGTTCGTGCCCGAACCCGCGTCGCTGGCACTGCTCGGCATTGCCCTGGCCAGCCTCGCCTTAGTTCGCCGCCGCAAGCAGTAGTCAGCCGGCACTGAACGAACCCGCCCGATGGGCGGGTTTTTTTGTCGACACTTTTCGAGCTGTCGAGAAACTTTCATCTCCGGCTCTCGAGCATTGTCCCGACCGCCTTGCTTGTGACGCTGTCAGCACAGGCCGTACCAATGCAACTGCGCCTTGACGCGCGTCACGTCGAACTCGCAGTGAGCGGCGATGCTGAAGCTCTGCGCCGCGCGCGCCGACCTCCCCAATCGTGTTCGTGTCGCGTGCCGATAGAATCGAGGCATGCCTGACACGAGCGATATTGCAACGCTGCGGCGCCTACTCCACGATTGCCGCCGCATTGCGGTGGTGGGAATTTCTGCCGAATGGCATCGCCCCAGCTTTTTCGTTGGCAAGTATCTGCTCGAGCACGGCTACACGATGATTCCTGTTAACCCCAAGTACCGGGAAGTGCTGGGGCAGCCCTGTTATCCGGACCTGACAGCGGCGCGTTCCGCAACGGCGATTGACATGGTGGATTGCTTTCGCAAGGCGGACGACATTGGTCCGCTCGCACAAGACGCCATTGCCATCGGCGCACGCTGCCTATGGATGCAGTTGGGCGTTGTTAATGAAGCCGCCGCCGACACGGCGCGTCGTGCAGGCCTTGAAGTAGTGATGGATCGCTGCGTCAAGATCGAGCACGGAAGGCTGTTCGGCGGACTGAACTGGGCGGGCGTGAACACGCGGGTGATCTCGGCGCGGCGGCCACGTCAGCTGCCCTACTAAGTTTGATGGCTGATCGCGTCTTCGGCATAGAAACGCTTTGCCTGCACGCGGGGCAGTTGCCTGATGCAGCGACCGGTTCACGGGCGCAACCGATACATCAGACAACGAGCTACGTGTTCGATTCAGCCGATCACGCAGCCAGCCTTTTCAATCTACAAACGTTCGGCAACGTTTATTCGCGGATCAGCAATCCGACTGTTGCCGTGTTCGAAGAGCGCGTTGCCGCGCTTGAAAACGGCCGCGCTGCGCTGGCGACCAGTTCAGGCATGGCTGCGCAGCTCACGGCGATCCTCGCCATCGTTCAGCCCGGCGACCACATCGTTGCGTCGAGCCTGCTCTATGGCGGTACGTACTCGCAATTCGCCGTCACGCTGCCAAAGATGGGAATTCAGGCGACGCTGGTCGATCCCGACGATCCAGACAATTTTCAGCGCGCGCTGCAACCGAACACACGGCTCGTATATGCGGAGACGCTCGGCAACCCGAAGATCAACGTGCTCGACATCGAGCCGGTCGCGGCGATCGCACACGACGCGCAGATTCCGCTGATGATCGACAACACGATGCCGTCGCCTTACCTGTGTCGGCCCTTCGATTGGGGCGCCGATATCGTCGTGCACTCGGCCACCAAGTACATCGGTGGGCACGGCACGACGATCGGCGGCGTACTGGTCGAAAGCGGCAAGTTCGACTGGGGCAATGGCAAGTTCCCCGACATGGTGGCGCCGAGCAAGGGTTACCACGGCGTGAAATTCTGGGAAACCTTTGGCGACTTTGCCTACACGATGAAAGCGCGCTTCGAAGTGCTGCGCGTGCACGGCTCGTCGCTGGCGCCATTGTCGGCATGGCTGCTGTTGCAGGGGTTGGAGACCTTGCACGTTCGCATGGAGCGCCACGTGCAAAACGCACGGCGGGTTGCAGAATTTCTGGAAACGCACCCGCGCGTCGAATGGGTCAACTGGCCTGGCCTGAAGTCAAGTCCCTACTACACGCTTGCGAAAAAGTATTTCCGCACGATAGACGGTGAACCTGGCGCATCCAGCGTGATGACGTTCGGAATCAAGGGCGGCGCCTCCGCCGGCGAAAAATTCATCGATGGTCTGCAGTTCGTGTCGCACCTGGCAAACATTGGCGATGCGAAATCGCTGGTGATCCATCCGGCGTCGACCACGCACCGTCAGCTATCGGAAGACGAGCAGCGCGCTGCGGGGGTTTTGCCTGAGATGGTGCGGCTGTCGATCGGCATCGAGTCCATCGACGACATTCTGTGGGATCTGGAACAGGCATTGGCGCATAGCGCCTGACCCTTGACTGAACTCGCATGCCGCGAGGCACTCGCAAGGCGCGTGCTGAGTTTTCCTATCCTGGCGCTGACCAGAAGCGACTGATCAGAACCCGACCGCCGCCTTACCCTTTAGTGCCAACATTGTGCGCGCCTCGTCCGGCGTCGCAATCTCGAGGCCCAGCCCTCAATGATCTGGCGCACCGCGCGTACTTGTGCGGCGTTCGACTCGGCCAACTTGCCGGGCCCAAGCCACAGGCTGTCTTCGAGTCCGACGCGCACATTGCCGCCCATCGCAGCCGACATCGCGGCAATCGGCAACTGATTGCGGCCGGCGCCGAGCACGCTCCAACGATATTGATCGCCGAACAATCGGTCGGCCGTGCGCTTCATGTGCGCGACATCATCCGGATGCGGGCCGATACCACCCAGAATGCCGAATACGCTTTGAATGAACAGCGGCGCCTTGACGGTGCCGCGATCGAAGAAGTGCTTGGCGGTGTACAGGTGTCCGATGTCGTAGCACTCGATCTCAAAGCGCGTCGCATTGTCGGCGCACGAAGTCAAAATGTGCTCGATATCGCGAAACGTGTTCTTGAATACACGATCGAATGACCCTTCGAGATAGGGGCGCTCCCAATCGAACTTGAAATCCTTGAAGCGATCGAGCATCGGATACAGCCCGAAGTTCATCGATCCCATGTTAAGCGACGCCACTTCGGGCTTCAGCTGCAGCGCCGGCTGCAGTCGCTCTTCGACCAGCATCGTCGGCGCGCCACCGGTCGTGAAGTTGATGACGACGTCCGAGCGACGCGCAATCTCGGGCGCAAATTCGAGGAAGTATTTCGGATCCTGGGTCGGCCGGCCATCGACCGGATCACGCGCGTGCAGATGCACGATCGCCGCACCCGCTTGCGCGGCAGCCACCGCGGCATCGGCGATCTCCTTTGGTGTGATCGGCAAATGCGGCGACATCGATGGTGTGTGAATCGCGCCCGTGACCGCGCACGTGATGATGACTTTGCGCCGCGATTTGTTCGATGCCGTCATTGCCTCTCCTGTTCCATTCAATTTTTTGACTCGCTGTCCAGTTTGTGCCGTCGCAGCGCGAGCAATCGGCGATCGCGCCACGCGGTGCGCTGATTGCGTTGTGCGGCGGTCAACGGCGCACCAAGCGCCGCGGTGACGCGCTCGGCGCTTTGCTCTTCCCACACTTTGGGTGGCGCGGGATCCGCCGCGAGCCGGCGGTAAAACCCGCTGTAGCGCGCGCAATAGTCGGCCACCCCTCCGGGCGCATTGAGCTCGATCGTTTCAAACGGTCCCATAAACGACCAACGCATTCCCAGACCGTCACGCATCGTCTTGTCGAGATCGTCCGGCGAAATGACACTGTCGGCGACGAGCCGCATCGCTTCCGTCAGCAGCGCGCCTTGCAACCGGTTCAAGACAAAACCTTCGATCTCGCGCCGTACCAGCACCGGAACTTGCCCAAGTGATTCCATCGTTGCACGTGCACGATCGAGCGTAGCTTCGCTGGTCCAGGGAGCGCCACACAACTCGACCACCGGCACCAGATGTGGAGGATTGACCGGATGCGCAACGAGACAGCGTGCACGTCCGGCAAGATCCGCGGTGAACTGCGAGGCCACGATCGCCGACGTGCTACTGGCGAGTATCGCGTCGGGCGGCGCCAGCCGGTCAAACTCGGCGAACGCCGTTTGCTTCAGCGCGACTTCCTCCGGCAGGTTCTCCTGCACCCAGGCCGCGCCTGCCAAAGCCTGACTAAGCCGCGTGCAAGGCATGATGCGCTTCAGCGCCGTTGGCGCATCATCGACAAGCCCGACCCTTTCCTGATCTGCAAGCGTTTGCACGATCTGCTGGCGCGCAATGGAAAGTTGCGCCGGTACCGCATCGAAGAGCCGAACCGTCCAGCCCGCACGCGCGAACACGACTGCCCAAGCGCGGCCGATCAATCCGGCGCCGACGATTGCTGCAACTTTTTCCTCTACATCCACAGCACCTGCCTCCGCAGTTCGAGATTTTCGCGCAGCGCCACCGCCGGACCCTGATGCACGACACTCCCACGCTCGAGCACATACGCACGGTCGGCGAGCGCAAGAACGAGGTCGAGATTGTGTTCGACGATCACGATCGCCAGTTCGGTGCGTAATCGATCGAACGCAGTGAACAGCTCTTCGATCACCGTCGGTGCCAGCCCTTCGAATGGTTCATCGAGCAACAACACACGTACATGCCCCGCCAACGCGCGCGCGACCGCTACCATTTGTTGCTCGCCACCCGACAGAAAGTCCGCCGGCGTGTCGAGCCGCGCCGCGAGCTTTGGAAAGAACTCGATGATTTTGTCATCGGACCACGCCACACCTGTCCGCCCTTGCGCGCCCTTGCTTCGCTTGAGCCGAGCTAGCGCCAAATTCTCCCGCACACTCATGCCAGCGAAAAGCACCCTGCCCTGCGGCACGTAACCCACACCCAGACGCGCGATGTGCCACGCCGGCAGTCCCGCCAGGGGCTGATCGCCGAGCACGATCGTGCCATTCGCGGGCCTCACCGTGCCGATGATCGTCTTCAGCAATGTTGACTTGCCCGCACCATTGCGTCCGAGCAGCGCAACGATCTCGTGTTCGTGCACCGTCAGCCCGACGCTCTTGATGATGTGGCTCTTGCCGTAGAACGCATCGACGGCTTCGAGCGTCAGAGCAGTGCGGGCGCTGCGGCGTGCTCGGCGCTGCCACGGGCCGTCGCTGCGAGCGCGGCGGTGCCCGACCCGATATAAATCTCGCGCACTGCCTGGCTCGAGCGTGCGTCGGCCGCGGTGCCGTCGAACAAGACCTTGCCATCATTCATTACCGTCACGCGATCCGCCAGAGCAAACACTCGATCGATGTCGTGCTCGACCAGAAGCACCGGCAGATCCGACGAGACGCGCTTCATAAGCTGCGCAACGCGCTCTCGCTCGGCGGCAGCCAGCCCGGCCAGTGGTTCGTCCAGTAACAACACGCGTGGCGCGCACGCCAAAGCCAATCCCATGTCGAGCAAACGCTGACCACCATAGGACAGCTCAGCGGCTTCGGCGCGTTCGATTCCACTCAGCCCGAGGAAGCGGACCAGCTGCGCTGTTTCCTGCATTACCGGCTCAACGCGCTGCGGTCGGCCTCCAGCCGTTGAATCGACCGCGCGCTCGTCGCCTGCACGGCCAAACGCAAATTCTCGTGCACCGTAAGCGCTGGAAACAAGTTGGTGATCTGAAATGAGCGCGCAACACCGGCGGCGACGATCCGATGGGGAGCTGCACCCGTGATGTCGACGCCAGCCAGCAAGACGCGGCCGCGATCGGGCGTGACCAGGCCCGAGATCAAATTGAACAGCGTCGTCTTGCCGGCGCCGTTCGGACCAATCAGCGCATGTAATGAGCGTGCGCCAACCGCGACGCTCGCGTCGCTGCACTGCGCGTATGCCACCGAACGACTTCGCAAGGCCAGTCGGCCGACAGCATCGTGCCAGTGTCGGTCGCGTGCGCGCGTACGAATGCCGGCAGCTCGACGCCCTGCTCGATCGCGCGGCCTGCCATCGCCGCGGCTTCGATCTGCCGCTTGCGAAGCGGCTCAGTCAGCCGCTGCAGCCGTTGCGTGACCCACCAGGCCGCTCGGAGAAAACACGACGAAGCCGACGAACAGCAGCCCGAAGAACCAGAGCCACTGTGCGGTCCAGATCGACAGGTATTCGCGAAACAGAATGTAGAACAGCGCACCGAGCGCCGGGCCAAGCAAGCTGCGCATGCCGCCGATGATCACCATCGCAAGCAACTCACCGGAAAACGACACCGCCGTCGGATCGGCTGAGGCGAATCGATGATGAAATGCGAACAGCACGCCAGCGAAGCCGGTCAGCACGCTCGACAACACGAATGCGACGAGCTTGTACCGAGCAGTCGGATATCCGATGAACTGCGCGCGCTGTTCATTTTCGCGAATCGCATTCAGAACGCTGCCGATCGGCGACGCGTGAAAGCGCGACAGGCCATACACGGTCGCCAGTCCCACGACGCCAACCAGCGCGTAATACAGCCACCGATTCTCGAGATCGGCGCCGAACCAGTTCGCGCGCGTCAGGCCGCCGAGTCCATTTTCACCGCCGGTAAACGCCGTCCACCGGAATGCCACCGAGTACACGAGCGCCGACAACGCCAACGTCAGCAACGAGAAGTACACGCCGCGCCTGCGCAGCACCAGGAATCCGATCGCAATCGATGCGATGGTCAGAAATACCAGTGCAAACAGCGTCGGCCACAGCATTGAGTTGCGAAACCAGTGCAGTTGCGCCAGTGCGGCGGCATAGGCGCCGAGCCCGAACCATGCACCATGGCCGAATGACACCAGCCCTGTCTGGCCGACCAGGATATTGAGCGCCATGCACGCGATCGCGAAGATCACGACATCGGTGGCACTAGTCATCGTCAGTCCGCCGGCCAGCAGTGCAAACGGCAGCACGACGAGAAGCACAGCAGCGATGACAACGGGTGAGCGAATGAACGAATTGAGCATCGTCACTCGAACCGCTGAATCCGCTCGCCGGTCAGCCCACGAGGCCGGATCAGCAACACCAGCAACATAAGCAAGTACATCGACGCATCGGCCGCGGGCGGCAAAAAATAGACCGTCAACCCACGCACCACACCCACAATCAGCGCCGCCCAGACGACACCCCAGAACGAACCCAAGCCGCCGATGACAACTACAACGAAGGCCGCCGTCAGAATCTCCGCGCCCATTGCCGGATGCACACCCGAGATCGGCGCCAGCAGCACGCCGGCGAGCGCAGCCAGGCCGACGCTGAGCGCGACGATGCTCGCCATGTAGGGCTTCAACGAAATACCGAGCGCAGCGACCATGTCGGGGTTCTGCACACCAGCCCGCACGACGCGACCGAATGGCGTTCGCTGCAATAAGAACCACAGGCCTGCCACGCAAGCCACCGCTACCGCGAGCATCAGCAATCGGTATTTCGAGTAGATGAAGTCGCCGACAAACACCTGGCCTCTGAGTGCCGTCGGAATTGAAAATGGGACGGGGGCCGCGCCGAACACCCAGCGCAGTGACTGCTCGGCGACCATCGCAAGACCGAAGGTCAGCAACAAACCGAGAGCAGGATCCTCGTGATAGAAGCGGCGAAACAGAAATCGCTCGATCACCAGGCCGATCAGCGCCACAACGATCGGCGATGCGACGGCTGAGCCCGCGAAACCGAGTCCAAGCTTTTCGGCAACGATCACCGCGAAATACGCGCCGAGCGCATAGAACGCGCCGTGCGCGAGGTTGACCAGTCCGCCAAGCGAGAAGATGAGGGACAGGCCGAGCGCGATCAGAAGGTAATAGGCTCCGGAGAGCAGGCCGTTTAAAACCTGCTCGAGGATCTGCGTCAGCATGGTAAAAGCCGCGGCACCGGATTCGTCAAGCGCCGCGGTGTGCGATTCACATCAGGCCGGCATCGTGCACGGATTTTCTTCGCGCGTCGGCGCAATGATCTCCAGACTCTGATTGTCGGCCGGCACCGGTGACGATAGGCTGAATAGCTCCCACTTGTCCTTGACTTTCGCCTCTGGCAAAAAGGTCAGCGTGTACATCTGCTGCATCAGCTGATGGTCCCAGGCGCGGTAATAGCCCTCGCGTGTTTTTAGAACATCGAACTTCGCGCCCTTTTCGAGATACTCGGCCACCTTGGTCGAATCGGTGGTCTTTAGCTCGTTCATCGCCTGCGCCAGATGCTTGGTCGACAGGTAGTCGCCCCATGCCTGATTCTCTGGCGGCTTGCCATACTTCTTGGTGAACGCAGCGTTGAACTTCTGCCCACTTGCAGACTTGACTTGCGCATCCCAGATCAGAGGCCAGATGCCGGTGACGTTGCCCTTGCCAACGCCCCACGCGATCGCGGTGTCGAAACCGAATCCTGCCACTGGAAACGGGAGGCCGTATTCGAGGTACTGCTTCATGAAGTTGCCGATCTGCGCGCCGGCCAGATTCGACACGACGAGATCCGGCTTGGCGTTGCGGACTTTCAACAGGTATGGCGAAAAGTCGGTGACGTTGGTCGCAACCAATTCGTCGGCGGCGAAGGTCCCGCCTTGCGCCACCATGAACCGCTTAGCAACTCGCAACAGATCGTGGCCAAACGCATAGTCGGCCGTCAGGCTGTACCACTTCTTCCCTTTGACGAGTCCATCGCGTAACAACGCCTGCCCCGCCGCGCCGACGTACATACTGTTGGCCGCTTCGGTATGAAACATGTAGCGGTTGCACGACTTGCCGCGCAACTCGTCGGAGTTGCAGCCGGTATTGAAAAACAGGATCCTGTTACGTTGCGCGACCTGCGCGATCGCGAGACCCGATGCCGAGCTGATCTCACCGACGATCGCGACCACCTTATCGCGCTCGATCAGCCGCTCGGCCTTGGTCGATGCAGTTTGCGGATTGACGCTGTCTTCCGCGATCAGCTCGACCTTGCGACCCATTGATGCCGCCAGCCGCGTTGATCTCTTCGACCGCGAGCCTCACGCCCAACACTGCATATTCGCCCAGAGGGCCCGAGAAATCCTGTCAGTGGCGTCAAATGCCCGAGACGCACGGCGTCGGGCTGGCCGCGCACGATGGCCGGAAATCCGATCGCGGCAAGGGCGCCGGCAGAGCCGGCAGCACGAACCAAAATGCGACGGGAATTCGACTTCGGTTGATCCATTTGCTGTCTCCTTGTATAGGCGTCTCCAGGCAACCCGGACGCCTCCTGTTGATCGAACGTGCAGCGGTGTAGCTACGAACGCCGTTATAGTCGGCCGACCGAAACGCTGTCCATCGGGACTAGGAGGAGCATGAATCTCGGACTCGCCTCGACGCGCGTGTTGGTCACCGCAGGCGCGTCAGGCATCGGCCTGGCTATCGCCCGCGAGTTCGTAAGCGAAGGGGCGCGGGTGCACGTATGCGATGTCGACGACGCAGCCATCGCTCAGCTGTCTTCAAGCTCACCTGCGCTGACATCTTCGCGCTGCGACGTCTCCGATCCGAAGGACGTCAGTCGACTATTTGACGACCTGCTCGAACGACACGGCGGACTGGATGTGCTGGTCAACAATGCCGGCGTCGCCGGGCCGACAGCACGCTGTGAAGACATCTCGCTCGAGCAGTGGGAGCGAACACTCGCGGTCAACCTGACCGGCCAGTTCCTGTGTGCACGATTGGCGATCCCGCTGCTGCGAAAAAGCCGCAACGCGAGCATCGCCAATCTCTCGTCGGCCGCGGGCCGTTTCGGCTTTCCGCTCCGAACGCCTTATGCGGCGTCCAAATGGGCAGTGATCGGGTTTACCAAGTCACTGTCGATCGAGCTTGGAAGCGACGGCATCCGTGTCAACGCAATCTGCCCGGGATCGGTCGCTGGACCTCGCATCGATTCGGTTTTCGAAAACAAGGCGCAAGCGCGCGGTGTTTCGATGGAAACGGTACGCGACGAAGCACTGGCCAAAACGTCGTTGGGACGACTGATCGCGCCGGAGGACATTGCGCGTCTGGCGGTGTTCCTCGCATCGCCCGCCGGTGCAAACATTTCAGGTCAGGCTATTGGCGTGGATGCCGATGTTCAGGCGCTGGTGTGACCTGTGCCCGTCACATGCGACTAGCGTTTTACACCGCCGAGAAGTGCAGCCACGCGGACTGGCTTGCCCTTGCCTGCCGCCGGTACAGGTTGCGCAGTTGACGCAGGCGGCGCGCCGCCCGACACAGTGCCGGGTTCGTAAGGCTTGCTGAAAAAATCATCGACCGGCGGCTGTGCAGTTGACGCGTACGCGCGCTCGGGCCGACGCTCGAGCGCATCGCGCCGAGCCGGACGATCACGCCGGTCAGTACGCTCGCTGCGGCTGGGCTGAGCAACCTCAAGCGAGCGAATCTCGAACTTTTGCTTGGTCAGCTTTTCGATTGCGGCAACAGCACGCTCCTCGGAACCTGTCATCAGCATGATCGTCATGCCGCTCATGCCGGCGCGTCCCGTGCGGCCAATGCGATGGATGTAATCCTCTGCCGCAAACGGCACGTCGTAATTAATCACGACCGGCAACTCGGCAATATCGAGTCCGCGCGCCGCGACATCTGTCGCGACGAGCACCTCGATCGCATCCGTCTTGAAACCTTCAAGCGCCTTCATGCGCTCGTCCTGCGTCTTATCGCCGTGAATCGCGTCAGCGTTGATTCCCGCTTTCTGCAACTGGCGCGCGAGCCGACGGCATTCGATCTTGGCGTTGACGAAGACCAGCACCTGCGTCAGGCGCCCGCCGTCAGGACCCCGCGTGGCCAACAGCTCGAGCAACGCCGCGACCTTTTCGGATTCGTGCAGCTTGAACACTTCCTGCGTGACGTTATCGGCCGTCGCATTGCGACGCGCGACTTCGATCAGCTGCGGATCCTTCAGAAAATTAGCGGCGAGCTTCTTGATCTCTTCGGAGAACGTCGCCGAAAACATCAGACTCTGGCGCTGCTTCGGAAGCAGATTCAGGATGCGCGAGATGTCGGGCAAAAATCCCATATCGAGCATGCGATCGGCTTCGTCGAGCACGACGATCTGCACCTGCGACAGGCTGGTGTTCTTTTGCTGCAGATGATCGAGCAAGCGGCCGGGGGTCGCGACCAGAATCTCCGCGCCCGAACGCAGCGCAACCGTTTGCGGATCCATATCGACACCGCCGTACACCAGCGCGCAACGCAGCGGCGTCTTCGCAATGTACTTCTTGACGTTGTCCGCCGTCTGATCGGCCAGCTCGCGCGTCGGCGCCAGGATCAGCGCACGCACCGGATGCCGCGCGGGCGACATGCTGGCACTCGCGTGCGGCAGCAGCTTCTGAATGATCGGCAACGCAAACCCGGCCGTCTTGCCGGTGCCGGTCTGCGCGGCGCCCATCACGTCGAGCCCCTTCATTACGACCGGAATGGCTTTCGCCTGAATCGGCGTCGGCGTCGCGTAACCCATCTCGGTGATCGCTGAAAGAATCAGCGGATCGAGACCGAAATGAGTGAAGTCCTTGGGGTCAGACATTAGGTGGTGGGCCTCCCGTGAGTCGAACACGGCACCAACGGATTATGAGTCCGCTGCTCTAACCAAGCATGAGCTAGAGGCCCGCTTACTGGCGTACGACGCTGCGTCCTACTCAAGGAAACTCTTTAGCTTGTCCGAACGGCTCGGATGGCGCAGCTTGCGCAGTGCCTTCGCTTCGATCTGCCGTATTCGCTCGCGCGTCACGTCGAACTGCTTGCCGACTTCTTCCAGCGTGTGGTCGGTCGACATCTCGATGCCGAAGCGCATGCGAAGCACCTTGGCCTCGCGCGGCGTCAGCGAATCGAGCACGTCCTTGGTCACATCCGACAGGCTGTTGTACTGCGCGGCATCGACCGGAGCGACGGTCGATGTGTCCTCGATGAAGTCGCCCAGATGCGAATCGTCGTCGTCGCCGATCGGCGTTTCCATGCTGATCGGCTCTTTCGCGATCTTCAGGATCTTGCGGATCTTGTCTTCGGGCATCTCCATCTTGACCGCCAGCGTTGCAGGATCGGGCTCCTGTCCGGTCTCCTGCAGGATCTGGCGCGAGATGCGGTTCATCTTGTTGATCGTCTCGATCATGTGCACGGGAATACGGATCGTGCGTGCCTGATCGGCGATCGAGCGCGTGATCGCCTGGCGGATCCACCACGTTGCGTAGGTCGAAAACTTGTAGCCGCGGCGATATTCGAACTTATCGACCGCCTTCATCAGGCCGATGTTGCCTTCCTGAATCAGATCGAGAAACTGCAATCCGCGGTTGGTGTACTTCTTCGCGATCGAAATCACCAGCCGCAGATTGGCCTCGGTCATCTCGCGCTTGGCCTTGCGCGCCTTCGCTTCGCCGGTGGCCATCTGCTTGTAGACCTCGCGCAGATCCTTCAGCGGCAACACGACACGCTTCTGCAGCGCCCCCAGCTTGCCCTGCAGCTCCTGCACCGACGGCAGATTACGGCGCAGCATTTCGGCGTACGGCCTGCTCTGAGTCGGCTTCGCGGCCGGCCCAGCGCATGTTGGTTTCGTTACCCGGAAACGTCTTCAGGAAATGCGTGCGCGGCATGCCGCACTTGTTGACGGTGATCTCGTAAATCTGTTTTTCGATCGAGCGCACTTCGTCGACCTGGCGGCGCAACGTGTCCGACAACCGCTCGACCATCTTCGCGGTAAAGCGCAGGCTCATCAGCTCGTCGAGAATTTTCTGCTGCGACTTCAGATAGCCCGGCGACTTGTAGCCTTCCTTTTCAAACGACACGCGCATCTTGTCGAAGAGCTTCGTGACATGGTCGAACTTGTCGAGCGCACGCACCTTCAGCTCGTCCAGCTGGCCCGCCGTCATGCCGGAAGCACCGATGTCGGTCGTCTCTTCGCCTTCTTCGTCTTCTTCGTCGCCGCCGGCAGTCGGAAAGTCTTCGGCCAGCGGATCCATCAAGCCATCGACCACTTCGTCGATCGGAATTTCGGTTCCTCGAATGCGTTCGCCGTAAGCGAGGATTTCCGCAATCGTTGTCGGGCACGCGGAAATCGCCATCACCATGTGCTTCAGACCGTCTTCGATGCGCTTGGCAATTTCAATTTCACCTTCGCGCGTCAGCAGCTCGACCGAACCCATTTCACGCATGTACATGCGCACTGGGTCGGTGGTGCGGCCAAATTCGGCGTCGACGGTCGACAGCGCGGCCTCAACTTCTTCCTCAGCGGCATCGTCGGGCGTGGCGGCCGGGACGTTCTCGCTCATCAACACCGTCTCGGCATCGGGCGCCTGGTCGAAGACCTGCAGCCCCATGTCGCTGAACGTGCTGATGATCGCGTCGATGGCTTCGGCATCGACAAGCGCATCGGGCAGGTGATCGTTGATCTCGGCGTAGGTCAAAAAGCCGCGCTCTTTGCCGAGCTTGATCAAGCGCCTTTAACTTGTTGCGGCGGGTTTCGAGATCTTCCTCGGTGCCGTGGTAGCTGCGCTCGAGCGCTTCCTTCAGCGCCTTTTCCTTGGCGCGGCGATCCTTGGCGCGCAACTTGGTCGCGCTCATTTTCTCGACGATCTGGACGCTCGGATCGTCGCCGGTGTCAACCGCTTCGGGCACCGCATCGGCGCCACCATTGAGCAGTTGTTCGGCGCTTTGCTTCGGCTTGCGGCCAGGACGTCCGCGCACAGCTTCGGCCGGCGGGACGTCGTTTTTGGCGCCATTGATATCCGGCGCGGCAGCGCGACCGCCCGGCGATTTAGCAGAGGACAACAAGGTCGCCTCGAGTTTTCGCATTGCGCTCTTGGCCACCTTGCCGCGCTCGTCGTAGACCACTGCGCGAGAGGGCTTTACCTTCGCTTCGACTTTTCTGACTTCCTGTTTTCTCAATGCCATCGCGTTCACCTGTTTCGACCAGACAGCGCCGCGTGTCTGATCGGTTCGTCAATGCCAAACGCGCACGCGAGAGCTTGAGCCGCCCGGTGCACAGTCGACAAACACATCATTGGGTTCAAATGAGCCTTCTCAACCAAGCCGCGCTTCTACTCACGCAATACAACTAAAACGAGGCCGATCTTTACGACGCGCTGCGCATGAGATCTCGTATGAGACCGACTAACCCAACGTCTGATCCGAAGATCGCGTTCCGGTAATTGCGCAAGCTGTCGCTGAAAAATTTACTTCGCGCCACCGATCATTCGTGATCTCCTGGGCGCTCGAGCTCATTTGCGTCAGTTGACGCTGGCGAGCGTGCGAAAACCGTTAAATTTACCACGATTTGGCCAATTTTGCGGCAAAAAGTTCAATTGGGCCGTGGGCTTGGGATCACCCGGCCAATCTCGCGGCCACCTGTGGCTGAGCGGGCTCGCGGGCTCGCGTATATGCCTGATCCGCTGCCCGATACGCATCCAGGCGCTGCGGGGACGGATCCCGCTCATAGTCGGCCAGCCGCTCGGCCCGATCCCGCTCGAAGCGGCGCAGCTTCAACTTTGCGAAGGCCTCGGACACGATCTGGCGCGCCACTTCCACGCCGGTTTCGATCTCCATTTCCTGGGCCGCGATCGCGCGATATTCATCGGCGTGTTCGCTGTCGGCCAACATTTCGAGCAAGGCGCCGTGACTCAGGACGGCAGCCTCGGACGCGGTGGTCGCTGTCGATGCGCGCCAAACTTCGGCAATCTCACGGTCAATTCTGTCGTCGCCGTGCAAATGTTCGTCGATCACATCCTGGTTGAACTCGCGGGCAAGGATCGGGTGCGCGAGCAACTGTTGCAGGATCGCCAGCTTCAGATCGCTTACCTCCACCCGTGGCGTATGACGCTCAGCCGAGGTAGGGCGCAACCTTGGCGCTTTGCGCAGCCCATAAAGCGCTTCGACCGCGTCGTGCGGAGTGCGCGCAGCGTCCGCCAGCTCTCGCACGAGCTGCAGGCGCATTGCACCCGGCGCCATTGATAGGAGAAGCGGCTTGGCGGCACCCAGCAACGCTGCGCGCTCTTCGGCGTTCGCCGGTCGCCGGTCTGCAGCTCCCGTCAAACTGCGGATGAAAAACTCGGACAACGGCAGCGCTTCACTTAGCGCTGACTCAAAACCCGCCCGGCCCTTATCTCCGATCAAGCTGTCAGGGTCCTGGCCTTCCGGAAGAGCCACGAAGCTAGCGCGCTTGGTGTCAGCGATCACCGGCAGTGCGGCCTCAAGCGCGCGTCGCGCCGCCTTGCGTCCGGCAGCGTCACCGTCGAAAGCAAAGATCACGTGGTCGGCTGCCTTGAAAAGCGCGCTGACGTGGGCGCTCGTGATCGCGGTGCCGAGCGCCGCCACCGATTCATCGAAGCCCGCCTGCGCCAGCCGGATGACATCCATGTAACCCTCCGCCACGATTGCGCGACCGCTTTTGCGAATCGCGTCTCGTGCCTCGTGCAGCCCATACAGCTCGTGGCCCTTGCGAAAAATCGGCGTCTCGGGCGAGTTCAGATACTTCGGCTCGCCGACATCAAGAATGCGCGCTCCAAACCCGACCACCTGGCCGCGCACATTGCGAATTGGAAACATCACGCGCCCGCGAAAACGGTCGTAGCGCTTGCCCTCGTCAGAAATCACGAGTCCCGCTTCGACCATCTGCGGATCGTCGTAGTTGTCGAAGGCGGCGCGCAGCGGCTGCCAGGCATCGGGCGCATAGCCCAACGCGAAACGAGCGGCGGTCTGACCCGTAATGCCGCGGCGCTTCAGATAATCGATCGCAAGTGAGCTGTCTTTGAGTTGCCCACGATAAAAGTCGGTCGCGCGCGACAGAACATCCGTCAGCGCCCGCGTCTTCGAATGCGAATCAGCCGCTCGCTCGGTTTCCGGAACCTGCATGCCGGCCACTTGCGCCAGATCACGTATCGCATCGACGTAGCCTTGGCCGCGGTGCTCCATCAAAAATCCGATGGCGCTGCCATGCGCGCCGCACCCAAAGCAGTGAAAAAACTGCTTCGATGGAGCTCACAGTGAATGATGGTGACTTTTCTGCGTGAAACGGGCACAGCCCAACGTGGTTCTGCCCCGCCTTTTTAAGCTGAACATAGCGGCCGACGACTTCGACAATGTCGACGCGCGCGAGCAAGTCCTGGATGAAGCTTTGGGGAATCATTTTGGTGAAAGTGTACGCATCAGCCGACGCCGCGATGATGCGTGTCTTCGATCCTGCGGGTTACGCGAAAAAGATCACGCCAGCCGCTGCTTGACCAACGCCGACGCCTTGCCCATGTCAGCCCGCCCGGCGATGCGGGGCTTTAACAGCGCCATCGCCTTGCCCATCGCTTGCGGGCCGGTCGCGCCGGACTCCGCAATTGCAGCGTCGATCGCAGCCGCCAACTCGGCGTCCGACATCTGCTGCGGGAGATATTCCTTTAGCAGCTGAAGCTCCGCTCTTTCCTTACCGGCAAGATCGGTGCGCCCGGCCTTATCGAATTGCTCAATGGAATCATTGCGCTGTTTGATCAGCTTCTCGATGATGCCGAGCACCGCACCGTCGTCGACCGCGACGCGCTCATCGACCTCTTTCTGTTTGATCGCCGCCAGCAGCAAACGAATCGCACCGAGCCGGTCGCTCTGCTTCGCGCGCATGGCGCTTTTCATGTCTTCGGTAATCCGATCTTTCAAAGACGTCGACATGGGTCTCCCAAAACACAAAAGCGCGCCGTGGCGCGCTGTGCAGTAGGCCGCTGACGCGGGTTAGCGGTTAGTAAAGCTTCTTGGGCAACATCTGCCCGCGCAGACGCTTGAAGTGACGTTTGATGGCGGCTGAGCGCTTGCGCTTGCGCTCCGCTGTCGGCTTTTCATAGAACTCACGTGCCCGCAATTCGGTCAACAAGCCGCTTTTTTCGATCGTGCGCTTGAAGCGGCGCAAAGCCACTTCGAATGGCTCGTTTTCTTTAAGGCGAATGGTAGGCATCGGTTAGTTCGAATCCTTGGATTAGCCGGACGTTCACTCAGTGCCTATCGCACAGTCCGGAGAGCCCGTAATTCTATCCGACAATCCGTCCGCGCCACAACCTGCAGACGGCCTTTCCTTACACTGCCTGCATGCTGATTCTTGGAATCGAAACGTCGTGCGACGAAACGGGGCTCGCGCTGCTTGACAGCGAAGCTGGCCTGCTCGCGCAACAACTGCATTCGCAGGTTGAGATGCATGTCGCTTACGGAGGTGTGGTTCCGGAACTGGCGTCTCGCGACCATATTCGGCGCGTTCTGCCCTTGCTGAACAGCGTCCTGCGCGGCGCAAACCGCGAGGCGGCGCAGATCGACGCCATCGCCGTCACCGCCGGGCCGGGCTTGGCGGGCGCGCTTCTGGTCGGCGTGAGCATCGGGCACGCCCTGGGTTACGCGCTCGAGCGGCCGGTTTATCAAGTGCATCACATGGAAGGTCACCTACTCTCGCCTTTGTTGTCACAGCCGGCGCCCCCTTTCCCCTTTGTTGCGCTGCTGGTATCGGGAGGCCACACGCAACTGCTGCGTGTTGGCGACTGGGGCGAGTACAAGCTGTTGGGCGAAACGCTTGACGATGCCGCGGGTGAGGCGTTCGATAAAACTGCGCAACTGTTGGGACTAGGCTATCCCGGAGGTCCGGCTGTATCGCGCCTGGCGGAGTTCGGTGACCCCGGCGCGATCACCTTGCCGCGCCCGATGATTGGCAGCGGTGATCTGAACTTCAGCTTTAGCGGTCTAAAGACAGCTGTCCTGACCGCAGTGCGCCGCGCAGGCGCCGGCAATGTATGCGAACAGGCCCGTGCCGATATCGCACGCGCGTTTGTCGAGGCTATCGTCGACGTACTCGCCAACAAAGCGATGCGCGCGCTCGATCAAACCGGCCTTAGTACGCTGGTGGTTGCCGGTGGGGTTGGCGCAAACGTGCAGTTGCGGACCCGATTGCAAACGCAAGTCTCCGAGCGCGGGGCGCAAGTATTCTTTCCGCCTGCAGATCTATGCACCGATAACGGCGCGATGATTGCGCTCGCGGGATTGGCGAAGCTGAAGCGCACGCGTACTGGGCCCGTCAATCAGCGGCCGCTTGCGTTCTCGGTACATCCGCGCTGGTCGCTTTCTGACGCAACCCTTTCCGACGCAACCGACTCCTAGCGACTTCGCGCCACGGCATCAGCGCGCGGTTGACCGATGCGGCGCTCGGTACCCGCCAACAAGTGGCGGATGTTGACTTTGTGGCGATACACCGTGAATCCAGCGATGACGACCAGGGCGACAAAGCGCGCGTCAAACCCCCATCCGAACGCGGAATAAAAGGGCGCGAAAACAGCGGCGGCAATCGACGCGAGCGATGAGTATCGGAAGAACACCGCAACGATCACCCAGGTGACGGCGGTTGCCAACGCCAGCCACGGATTGAGCGCGATGATGACGCCCGCTGCGGTCGCGATTCCCTTGCCGCCACGAAAGCGAAGGAAAACCGGATACAAATGGCCCAGCACGACGGCAATCGCCACCAGTGCAACGCCCGCATTGCCGATGCCGTACGGCGGCCCGAGCCGCAGTGCGAGCCATACCGCAAACCAACCTTTAAAACCGTCGCCGAGCAGCGTCAGCGCTGCAGCGCCTTTGTTACCGGAGCGCAGAACGTTGGTCGCGCCCGGGTTGCCCGACCCATATGTACGAGGATCCGCCAGCCCCAGGGCGCGGCTGACGATAACGGCAAAAGGCACCGATCCGATCAGATAAGCAGCGCAAACTGCCAAAAACAAATTGACCCACTGCATTGGTCAGTCTAGCCGCGCGGGTGATGCTGTGCGTGCAGCGCCTTTAACCTTGCGCGCGCGACGTGCGTATAGATCTGCGTCGTCGAAATGTCGGCGTGGCCAAGCAGCAGCTGCACCACGCGCAAATCGGCACCATGATTCAGCAAGTGTGTCGCGAAGGCATGGCGAAGCCCATGCGGTGAAAGCGGCGCGTCAATCGCGGCACGTGCGGCATAGCGTTTGATCAATAGCCAGAACATCTGGCGCGTCATCGAACTCGCGCGTTGCGTTACGAACAGCGCATCGGCCACGCGTCGCCCCAGCAGCACGCTCCGCGATTCTTTCAGGTAGCGCTCTATCCAGTTGCGCGCTTCTGCACCCAGCGGAACGATGCGCTCTTTGCCCCCCTTCCCGAAGACGCGCACCAAGCCTTCTTGCAGCGACAGCTGCGACAGGGTCAGTCCCACGAGTTCCGAGACGCGCAGCCCGGTCGCATACAGAAGTTCCAGCATCGCCCGATCGCGCAGGCCGAGTGTCGTGTCGATGTCAGGAGCGCGCAGCAACGCCTCTACCTGCTCTTCCGACAGCGATTTGGGAAAGCGAGGTGGACGCGTTGCACCCTTGAGCCTGAGCGTCGGATCGTGCGTAACACGCCGCTCGCGTATCGCCCAGCGATAAAAACGTCTCAGGACGGCAAGCCGCCGATTGGCGGTCGAAGCGAGCGTTGTCGCGTGTTTGTCCGCAAAGTACTGCGCCAAATCCGCTTCGTGCGCGGCCGCCAGTGTGATACGGCGCGAGTTAAGCCACACCGAGAGCCCACAGAGATCGCGCCGGTAAGCGGCCAGCGTGTTCTGCGCCAGTCCATCTTCGAGCCAGACGGCGTCGGCAAACATGTCGATCAACGCATCGGAGGTCGAAGTTGAGTCCGTCACGACCGCGAGCCGGGATGCGCGCGAGGGCATCGCTTCAGTCAGCCTAACGTCCCAATCCGCGATGTAAGGTGCGACGCCATTCGCGATGCGCAACGCTGCTCACGTCAGACGTAATTCGCTGCCCGCTTCGTGCAACAGCAGCCAGCGCTTGATCGCCTCGTAAGCGCCGCCGCGATGATGTGCAAACCCGCCGAGCCCCGAGGCGGCGACGACTCGGTGGCAAGGAATCGCAAGAGGCAGGCGGTTATCCCCGCACGCTTGACCGATCGCGCGCGGCTCCGCATTCAAGCGGCGCGCCAGTTCACCATACGTTGCGGTCGAGCCGATCGGAATACGCGCGATCTGCTCCCACACCCGACGCTGAAATTCGGTGCCTTTGATGGCGAGCGGCACGTCGATCTGAGCTGACCTATCGGCACAGTAGGCGAGAAGTTGATCTACGACGCGTCGCGCCAGTTCGTTAACAGGTGCTCTTGGATGTACTTCATTTGGCAGGAAACAGATTTCTGCGACCTGCGCGCACTCTGTGCGAACGCCTACAAAACCAAAGGGCAGCCGAGCAATGGCATCGAACCTTTCGGCTGCTTCCGATGAGTGACGCAATCGCAAATCGAGCGCGGTCGACATCGCTTAAGCGCCCAGCATTCCCTTCTTCAGCGATTCGTCGGCAGGCTTTTCGCCGAGCCAGATGCGCAAAACCGCGGAGAAAAAATCGGCACCCGGTATCGCATCGCCACGCGGCTGGCCGTTGACACTGATGCGTGTACCGCCGTCCGGCGTGTAGTCGAAGTTAATTGCATCGCCCTTTTTCGCTTCTCCGATCGACTTCAATGTCGTCGAAAGTGAATCGATCTGAGGCTTCAGCGCCGCCAACTGCGTCTCACTGAGATTGTTCTTCAAGCCTTCGTTGAACGAATCGATAAAGCTGCCGGCGTCGACATCGCGCAGCATTCGCAGCGAAACACGTCGCGGCCCCTTGTCGGTGATCAGCGTCGCAGCGTTGGTGCCCTTCTGCGGCACGTACAGGCCGGCGACATAGACCTTGAAGATTGCGCGTTTGCGCAAGCCCACACCGTTCAAGCTTAATGTTTGACCACCCACCTGCACGGTCGGCTCGAACTTTTGCCCCTCGACCTCCAGGGGCTGGGCAACAACCGACACCGCCAGACAGGCCCAGTAGCCAACCTACAATCAACTTCGCACGCAGCCAGTTTGTCATTGCTGTCTCCCGTCTTCTGTTCTTGTTCTAAGCCGCCGCTTTATTCAATCCCTTCGGCAAAGGAAATACAACCTTTTCTTGCACACCGTCGAGCGGACGCACGCTTTGAGCGCCGAGTTGCTTGAGCCGCTCGATCAACGCACTGACCAGCACTTCGGGCGCCGATGCTCCGGCGGTCACTCCCACTCTGCGCCGGCCCGACAGCCACGCGGGATCGAGTCGGTCGGCATTGTCGACCAGATACGCTGGCACGCCGAAGCGCTGTGCCACCTCGCGCAGCCGGTTGGAATTGGAGCTGTTCTCGCTACCGACGACGATCACGACATCGACTTGCGGTGCCATGAACTTCACCGCGTCCTGCCGGTTTTGCGTCGCATAACAAATGTCGGCCTTTTTGGGCTCGGCGATCGACGGGAATCGCCGCTTCAGCGCCGCGATGATTGCCGCCGCATCGTCCAGTGACAACGTCGTTTGAGTGACATAGGCGAGCAGTTCGGGGAATCGAACCTGCAACTGTTCAGCGTCTTCAACGCTTTCGACCAGGTGCATCCCGCCTTCGGACTGCCCCATCGTGCCTTCGACTTCCGGATGTCCCAGATGCCCGATCATCACAATCTCGCGTCCGGCGGCGCGTAGTTTTGCCACTTCCACATGCACCTTGGTCACCAACGGGCACGTGGCGTCGAACACGCGCAAGCCGCGCTGCTGCGCGTCTCGCTGCACCGCCTTGGCCACCCCATGCGCGGAAAAGACGACGATGCCGCCGGTCGGCACCTGATCGAGCTCATCGATGAACACCGCCCCCTTCGTTCGTAAATCGTCGACGACATATTTGTTGTGGACGATTTCGTGGCGAACGTAGATCGGTGCGCCATGCACGGCAAGCGCCCGCTCGACGATCTCAATCGCGCGGTCGACGCCCGCACAGAAGCCACGCGGCTGCGCAAGCACCACTTCCATCGCTTCAGATAACTGCTCGGACATCGCGCTACGATCGTTCACCTTTTGTCGGTAACAGTTTAGTCGAGACACCCACGTGGCAATCAAGGATTGGCCCGAAGGCGAGCGTCCGCGCGAGCGTCTGCTGGCAAGCGGTGCGCATGCGTTGTCAGACGCCGAGTTACTCGCGGTGTTTCTGCGGACCGGGACACCGGGACGATCCGCGATCGACCTCGGTCGCGACGCGCTGGCTCGCTTCGGCGGTCTCAATGGTTTGTTTGCGGCCGATGCTTCGACGCTGGCCGAAGTCGGCGGCTTTGGACCGGCCAAGTACACGCAGTTGCAGGCCGTGCTTGAACTGGCGCGGCGGGCACTGCACGAGGATGTCAAACGCGACACAGTGCTTTCATCGCCGGGCAAGGTGCGGGATTACCTGCGGCTCACGCTGGCGCGACTCGAACATGAAGTCTTTGTCGCGTTGTACATGGACGCACAGAACAAACTGATCACGACCGAAGAGCTCTTCCGCGGGACGCTGACCCAAACCAGCGTGTACCCACGTGAGGTCGTCAAGCGTGCCCTAAAGCACAACGCGGCGGCGGTCATCTTTGCGCACAATCACCCATCGGGCGTCGCCGAGCCGAGTCGCGCCGACGAATTATTGACGTCCAACCTTAAGCAGGCGCTGTCACTGGTCGACGTAAAGGTGCTGGATCATCTGATCGTCGCCGGCTCAGCAACGGTATCGTTTGCCGAGCGCGGGCTGCTCTAGCCCGATGCGCCGCCAAACCTTTATACTGCGCGGCTTTGCGCAATTTGCATCCGAATTAAGGAGTTAGCGATGGCACGCGTGTGTCAGGTGACGGGCAAACGGCCGATGACCGGCAACAACGTTTCGCACGCCAATAATCGGACGAAACGCAGGTTCATGCCGAATCTGCAATATCGTCGTTTCTGGATCGAAGGCGAAAATCGCTGGGTGCGCCTGCGTGTCACCAACGCGGCGTTGCGCACGATCGACAAGCTGGGCATCGACGTGGTCCTGGCGGATCTGCGTTCGCGCGGCGAAATTTAAGGACCGTAAGGAGTACGACAATGGCCAAAGGCGCTCGCGAAAAGATCAAACTCGAATCGACGGCCGGTACCGGCCATTTTTATACGACGACTAAAAATAAGAAAACCACGCCGGACAAGCTCCAGTTCAGCAAGTTCGACCCCGTAGCCCGCAAGCACGTCGCGTACAAGGAAATCAAGCTGAAGTAGTCGGCAGCTCCGACCATGAATGAAAAAGCCCGGCGCTGCCGGGCTTTTTTTATTTGCGATGCACAGGCTACGCCGGTGCGTGCCGGTAGCTACGCATCCTGAGTGCAGCCTCCTGCAGCGCGTGAATGCCGCTTGCTTCCGCGCGATGAATCCAGTCCTGCAAATGCGTCAGCATCTGCTCGCGCGACGCGGACGAGCGCTCCCAGGTGGAGAGCAATTCGGTGCGCATCTCAACTAGCGTCTTCATCACGCCGCTGCGCTTCATCATGTCCGACAACGAATGTTGCTCATGCGTTGCCAGCTGGGACACGTCGCCTTTGCGCAATACGCGTTTCAAGCGTGCAAAGCGCGCATGCTCGTCGCCTGACAAATCAAGCTTCTGCAATTCGTCGCGGTGCGCGACTTTCAGTGAACGCGCATACTTGGCCAACAGGTCGTAGCGGTTCGAAATGACCGCCTGCAGCGTTTCCAGATCGATTGATCGCTTCGGTTCCGCCACCTGCGGTTTCGGCGCAACGCGCAAGACTTTCGCCAGTCCAAGCGCCTGCAGTCCGCGGATGTACACCCAGCCGATATCGAACTCATGCCACTTGGTAGAGAACTTCGCGGAGGTCGGATAGGTGTGGTGATTGTTGTGCAGCTCTTCACCGCCAATCCAGATGCCCCAGGGCACGATGTTGTTGCTGGCATCGGGTGAGTCGTAGTTGCGATAACCCCACCAATGGCCAACGCCGTTGATGATGCCGGCGGCGTGCACCGGAATCCAGAGCATCTGGATACCCCAAATCGCGAGACCCGCAAAGCCGAACAGAATCAAATCGGCGCCGACCATCAAACCAACGCCCTGCCATGTATAGCGTGAAAAAATGTTGCGCTCGATCCAGTCATTCGGTGTTCCCTGGCCGAAGCGCGCCAGTGTGTCGGCGTTTTTCGCCTCTTCCATATAAAGCTCGGACCCTGTCAATAACACGGCTTTGATGCCTCGCGTTTGCGGGCTGTGCGGGTCCTCGGCGGTTTCCACGCGAGCGTGATGCTTGCGATGAATCGACACCCACTCCTTGGTCAGCATGCCGGTGGTCAGCCATAGCCAGACTCTGAAAAACATCGCCGCAGCCGGATGAAGGTCAAGCGCGCGATGCGCCTGGCTGCGATGCAGGAAAATCGTCACGCTGGCGATCGTGATGTGCGTCAGCACGAGCGTCGCCACGATGAGCTGCCACCAGCTTAACTGCAGCAGACCACCATCCAAAAATTCAAGCAGATACATTCAGATTCCTAGTAAGTCACCAGTTAGCGCCAGATCAGACCGCGGCCATCCGGATAGTTCAGCAACCGCTCAGGGTTGCAGCCGCCATATTGTACGCAGCGCTTGGTCTGAAAACGCTCGCAACCGGCGTTAGCGCTGCCTTTTTCGAGCAATCGCCCTACTTTCCGCCGCTGCTGATGGTGCCAGGGACCGCCGCCAGCGGCGCGGCACCTGAAACCGACGTGATCCGTACATCGCGCTGCGGATACGGGATTTCAATTCCCTCCTCGTGAAACCGCTTGAGCACCGTGCGCGCGATTTCAGATCGGATCGGCAAGCTCCCCGCCTCCGGATCTCGAATCCAGAAGCCAATCTGCAACTCGATGCCATCGGCGCCGAAGCCGGTTATGAATGCGGTCGGCGGTGGGTCGCCGAGGACACGCGACTGCGCTGTCGCCGCCTCGACCAAAATCTCGAGCGCACGGTCGACGTTAGCGCTGTACGCAACCGATAACTTGAGGACGACCTGCACCGATCTGTTGCTGTACGAGTGATTGATGACGGGTGTGCTCACCAGCATTTCATTGGGGACGATCGTCTCGGTCCCATCAAGCGATTTCATCACCGTGTAGCGCGCATTGATTTGCGACACCGCGCCATAGAACTTGTCGACGGTGATCATGTCGCCGATCGACAGGCTGCGATCGAGCAGGATGATGAAGCCACTGACGTAATTGCTGGCAATGCGCTGCAGACCAAGCCCCAGTCCCACACCGAGCGCGCCACCGAAGACCGACAGCACAGTCAGATCGATGCCGACCAGCGACAGCGCCAGCAACACGGCCAGCAACGTCAGCAACGCTTTGACCAGCCGCGCCAGAACGACACGCGAATTCGGCGCGAGCGACTTCGCTCCCATCAGGCGCGCTTCGACGACCGAGCCGGCCCACAGCGCTGCGAGAACAGTCAAGACCACGCTGAAGGCACCGGCCAGGATGTCCCACAGCGTTAGCGCGGTCTTGCCGAGCGGGAACCGAATTGAATTGAGATGGCCGATCAGGTCGTCGAGCAACCCGGTGACATGAAGCGCGACGAAGAACCAGATCGTGAGCCCGATGGCGACGCTCAAAGGTACCGATCCATGCGGCGCGCGGCAGTGAGCGCCGCAATACATAGACGAACAATCGGATCGCAGCCATCGCGCAAAGCAACAGCAAGGCGAGGCGCAGCAGGTGCGCTTGATCTGAGCGCATCACACCGGCGAAATACAGCGCCAGGCCGCCGAGGACCAGCAGCAGCATTGCGGTGATCGGGAACGCCAAGCGCCGAAAACCGTCAATCGAAAACTTCAGAACGTCGACGCGCACGCCCTGCTTGTCCGACGCCGCGGCGGCGAGCCGGTCGCGGACCTGCTGCTCAATGTGACGGGCGTAGAACCAGGCACCAAGCAAGGCGATGCCAATGACGACCAGTTGCCACGCCTGCGGCGTATGCAACTCGTTGCGCAACGTGTGAACGACTTCTTCGAACAGGGTTTGTCGGTTCACTGCAACTTACCTGCGCTCAAACACGGCGGCAAAAAACCCGTCGGTGCCGTGCAGGTGCGGAAGCATCACGAAGTAAGGCGCGAAGCGCGCTGCATGTTCAACATCAATCGATTGCGCGCGCAATACAGTCGCTGCGGGGACCAGCTGAAAATCGGGATGCTCCGCCAGAAATGCTTCGGCCACAGCCTGATTTTCTTGCGTCAGCAACGAACAGGTCGCATAGACGAGCCGTCCATCCGGCTTCAACAACCGCGCCGCCGCGCGTAGCACCGAATGCTGCAGGCCGCTCACGCGTGCCAGCTCGGCTTCAGTGAAGCGCCACTTCAAATCCGGATTGCGGCGCAGCGTTCCGCTGCCGGAACACGGTGCGTCGACCAGCACGCGATCGCACTTGCCGTTGAGTCGCTTCACTCGGATATCGGATTCGTTGCGAATCACCACCGGATGCACGTTCGACAGTCCGCTGCGCTTCAACCGCGGGCCCAAGCCCGCGAGACGCCTCTCGTTAACGTCAAACGCATACAGGCGCCCGCTGGAGCGCATCAACGCTCCCAGCGCCAGCGTCTTGCCGCCGGCGCCGGCGCAAAAATCGACCACCATTTCACCGCGCCGCGGCTGCAGCACGCGAGCGATCAGTTGGCTGCCCTCGTCCTGCACTTCGATGCGTCCCTCGCGATACGCGGGCCAGCTCGTCAATGCCGGCTTGCTCGACAACCGTATTGCGTCAGGCGAATACGGCGTCGGCCACAGCTCCGACATGATGCGCGGCCAACTCTTCGAGGACTTCCGCGCGCGACGCCTTGATCGTATTCACGCGCAGATCGAGCGGCGCGCTTTCCTTCAACGCATCGATCAGCGGCCCTGCATCGTCATACTGCCGCTCGATCTGCGCGAAGAGCCACTCCGGCAGCTCGGCTTGGACCGAGCTCGGCGCTAGCGCGATGTCGATTGTCAGCGCGTGCTCGACCGCCTTCGCATCGCCTCGCAATGCACGCGGGTCGATCGCTTCCGGGCCGTGTTGCCGCGCCAGCGTCAGTAACGCCGCAAAACGCGCCGCACGCGCCGGATGCGCCGGCTGCATCAACCAAGCCAGTCTGGCGTAGCGGCGCAGCGCAAAGAACACCCCCTCGGCAATCAATCCACGATCGCGCTGACCGAGTGAAGGATTCAGACGGAAAAAACGCGACAGCAGCACATCCGAGGGTCCGTCAAATTTCAGTATTGAGGTCAACGCTGCGGCGAGCGAGTCGACGACCAGCGATGTAATGCGCGCCGTCGCATACGACGCCATCTCGTTACGCGGCGCTCGCGTTGTTGCGAGTCCCGATGCAGCTTCCAGCCGATGGCGGAGTCGCGCCGCTGGTATTCGATCGGCGAGACGCAGCCGGTCCGAAGCCGAACGCTGGCGGCTATCGCGTTTCGGGAACTTGGGCATCGCACACTTCATGACGCCAGCAGCGATAACTCGCCCTGCTTAATGCCCACCAATAGCGCGCGGCGGTCGCTAAAACGCACACGGCCTTCAAGCACATGGCGCACCGCGTGCGGTAACAGGCGATGCTCCTGCTCCAGCACGCGTGCTGCCAAAGACGCTTTGTCGTCGCCGGCGTGCACGGGGACCGCCGCTTGCGCAATGATCGGGCCGGCATCGACATCGTCGGACACGAAGTGCACGGTCGCGCCGTGCACGCGCACACCCGCGTCGAGTGCCTGCTGATGCGTGTCCAGTCCGGGGAAAGATGGCAATAGCGATGGGTGGATGTTGACCATCCGCCCTGCGTACCGGCGCACGAACGCCGGCGTCAGCACGCGCATGAACCCGGCCAGCACGATCATGTGCGGGCGCGTAACGATCGAGCGTACGGGCTAAGGCTTCGTCAAACGCCGAGCGCGAGCCAAACTGCTCGGGCAGAAGGATATGAACTGGCACGTCGTGCGCACGCGCCACCGCGAGCGCCTCGGCGTCCGCACGGCTGCTGACGACAGCGACGACTTTCGCACCCAGCTCGCGCATCCCATCGCTCCGCCTCCGCTCGTGTCAGCAACGCCTGCAAATTACTGCCGCGTCCGGACACCAGAACCACTATCGGCTTGATGGTGGGTTGTGCGTGGACTTGCTGGCGCGCGGATTCTTCACCGTCAATTGTACTGGCGCGCATTGCGCAGCCTTCTTAAACGCTCGACAAATCAAGATGATGCGTGCCTCGACCGTATACTTCGACGTCGTATTTCGCACCGCATCAACCGCCCGCTTATGAAGGTTTACCGCGGCGCTCCGCGCGCCGCCGATCGTGCGCCGTGCGCGTTGACCGTCGGCAACTTTGACGGTGTTCACCGCGGCCATCAGGCGCTGCTGACGCGCGTTGTCGCCGCTGCGCGCGCTCGCGCGCTGACGCCGGCGGTGATGACGTTCGAGCCACATCCGCGCGAATTCTTTGCGCCTGAGCGCGCGCCGGCACGAGTTTCGAACCTGCGCGACAAGCTGGCGCGTTCGAGCGCTGCGGTATCGAACGCACGTTCGTGGCGCATTTCAATCGCCGCTTCGCGCAACTGACGCCCGCAGCGCGTTCATTGAAGACATGCTGCTCGCCGCTGCGACATGCATTGGCTACTGGTCGGCGATGACTTCCGCTTCGGCGCCAAGCGTGCCGGAGACATTGCCTTGCTTGCCGATTACGCGACGCGTGGCGCTTTCGAGCTCGAAGTGATGCCGACGCTTTCGACACAACGGCGAGCGCATTTCAAGCACCGCGGTGCGCCAGGCGCTGGCGACCGGCGACTTGGCGCGCGCCTCGGCGCCTGCTCGATCGCGCCGTACACGATCAGCGGCCGCGTGTTGCATGGACGCAAGCTCGGTCGCATCGCTGGGGTTCCCGACGCTGAATCTGAAAATCGAGCACTCGCGTCCGGCGCTGCGGGGAATTTTCGCCGTCCGGGTGCACGGCATTGGCCGAGCGCCCGGTTGCCGGCGTCGCCAGTATCGGCTTGCGCCCAACGCTCGACGACGCCGGACGATGGCTGCTTGAAGTGCATCTGTTCGACTTTGCAGACGCCGTCTACGGTCGGCTGGTCAGTGTCGAGTTCGTCAAGAAACTGCGCGATGAGCAAAAGTACGAGACACTTGGCGCCCTATCGGCCGCGATCGGCGACGACGCGGCGCGAGCGCGCTCCATATTGAATGGCGCGGTCGCGTCCTGAGATACACGGTATGCCAGACGAAAAACGAAAACCGGCGCCTGATCCGGCGACGCGCAAATATCCGCTGAATCTGCCCGATACGCCGTTTCCGATGCGCGGCGACCTGGCCAAGCGCGAGCCGCAGTGGATCGCCGAGTGGGACGAGCAGGATATCTATGGGCAGATCCGCGCGGCATCGGTCGGTCGGCCGAAGTGGATCCTGCATGACGGCCCACCCTATGCGAACAACGACATTCACATGGGGAAGGCGCTCAACAAGACGCTGAAGGACTTCGTCGTCAAGAGCCGGCAGATGGCGGGCTTCGATGCGCACTACGTGCCGGGCTGGGACTGTCACGGCATGCCGATCGAAATCCTGATCGAAAAAAAGTACGGCGAGAAGCTTGCCGACGCGAGAGGTGCAGGCGCATTCGCGCGCGCACGCCGCCGCAGCAGATCGAGCGCCAGAAAAAGGACTTCAAGCGGCTTGGCGTGCTGGGACTGTGGAATCGTCCGTACAAGACGATGGACTTCAAGAACGAAGCCGACGAGCTTCGCGCGCTGGCCAAGATCATCGCCAAGGGTTTTGTCTTTCGCGGGCTGAAGCCGGTTAACTGGTGTTTCGATTGCGGCTCGGCGCTGGCGGAAGCCGAGGTCGAGTATCAGGACAAGGTGGATCTCGCGATCGACGTCGCGTTTCCTTTGCGCGACGACCAGCGGACGAAACTCGCCGCGGCGTTCGGGCTTTCGGCGTTGCCCGACAAGCCTGTGTCTGCGGTGATCTGGACGACGACGCCCTGGACGATTCCCGCCAATCAGGCGCTGAACGTGCACCCCGATGCGATCTATGACCTCATCGATACCGAACGCGGGTTGCTGGTGCTTGCGAGCGAACGTAAGGCGTCGTGCCTTGCGACCTACCAGACTGAGCGGCACTACGCTTGCGCAAACTGCCGGCAAGAATCTCGCGCTGCTGCGTTTCCGCCATCCGTTTTACGACCGCGACTCTCCGGTGTACCTGGGCGAGTACGTGGCACTCGACACCGGCACCGGCATCGTCCACTCATCGCCCGCCTACGGTATCGAAGACTTCGTGTCGTGCAAGGCGCACGGCATGACCGATGACCAAATCATCAATCCGGTGCAGGGTGACGGTGTATTCGCGCAATCGCTGCCTCTGTTCGGCGGAATGAAGATCTGGGACGCGAATCCGAAGATCGTCGACGTGATTCGGGAGCAGCGGCAATCTGCTGCACGTCGAGAAAATCACGCACAGCTATATGCACTGCTGGCGGCATCGGACGCCGATCATCTATCGCGCGACGTCGCAGTGGTTTGCCGGCATGGACGTCGTGCCAAGCGAAGGCGGCGCAACGCTGCGCGAGTTGGCGCTCGCCGGCATCGAAGCCACTCAGTTTTATCCGCAGTGGGGCAAGGCGCGCCTGCACGGAATGATTGCCAATCGCCCCGATTGGACGTTGTCGCGCCAGCGGCAGTGGGGTGTGCCGATGGCGTTCTTCGTGCACAAGGAAACCGGTGCGCTGCATCCTCGCACGCAGGAACTGCTCGAACAGGTGGCGCAGCGCATTGAACAGGGCGGCATCGAAGCGTGGCAGGACCTTGATGCGCGCGAATTGCTGGGCGACGACGCGGACGACGTACGTGAAAAACCGCGACACGCTCGACGTCTGGTTCGATTCGGGCGTCACTCATCAGACGGTGCTGCGCGGCTCACATGCGGCCGAATCGCACTTTCCTGCCGAGATGTACCTCGAGGGGTCCGATCAGCACCGCGGTTGGTTCCATTCGTCGCTGTTGACGTCGTGCATGCTGAACGGTGTACCGCCCTACAAAGCATTGCTGACGCACGGTTTCGTCGTCGACGGCAACGGCCGCAAGATGAGCAAGTCGCTCGGCAATGTGATCGGGCCGCAAAAGGTGGCCGACACGCTGGGCGCGGAAATCATCCGGCTGTGGGTCGCGAGCACCGACTATTCAGGCGAGTTGACGCTGTCGGACGAGATTCTGAAAAGAGTTGTTGAGAGCTATCGACGACTGCGCAACACGCTGCGGTTCTTGCTGGCCAACGTCAGCGACTTCGACGTCGAGCGCGACATGCTGCCGATGACCGAGTGGCTCGAGATCGACCGCTATGCGCTGGCGATGACGCGCGAGATGGCCGCGCGCACGCAAGCGGACTATGACCGCTATGAATACCATCCGATCGTGGCACGGCTGCAGACGTTCGCATCCGAAGACCTTGGCGCGTTCTATCTGGACATTTTGAAGGACCGGCTATACACCACGAAGCCGGATTCGAAGGAGCGGCGTTCGGCACAGTCTGCTCTGTACCTGATCACCGAAGCTCTGCTGAAGCTGATGGCGCCGCTGCTATCGTTTACCGCCGAAGAAGCGTGGAAGGTATTGAAGAAAAAAACCGGCGGCACGATTTTCACCGAAACGTTTTCTGTGCTGCCGTCATTGGCCGATGAGGCGGCGCTGGTCGACAAGTGGACGCGGATTCGCGCGGTACGTGCGGAGGTGCAGAAAAAGCTCGAGCCGTTGCGGGAGCGCGGCGAGATCGGCTCGTCGTTGCAGTCCGAAGTCGACATCCGCGCCGATGCAGACACCGTCGCCTTGTTGCAAACGCTGGACGATGAGCTCAAGTTCGTCTTGATCACATCGGGCGCGCGCGCAACGTCGGCCGCCGAACCGAGCGATCAGCAAATCGTCGTGACGCCCTCGCCGCACGCCA
The DNA here is from genome assembly GCA_963729165.1 of uncultured beta proteobacterium. Classification (GTDB taxonomy): domain Bacteria; phylum Pseudomonadota; class Gammaproteobacteria; order Burkholderiales; family Burkholderiaceae_F; genus JACCZX01. The sequence goes on along the minus strand of CAVSMM010000007.1, from coordinate 79,983 downwards.
AGTGCGGACGTTGCTGGCACTGGCGTGCAGATGTCGGCAGCGATGCCCGAACATCCGACGATCTGCGGACGGTGTGTCAGCAATTTGTTCGGCGACGGCGAATCGAGGAGCTTTGCCTGATGTCGTTCGTCAAGCAACCCACCTGGCCGCAGCGTTTGCTGCCGTGGGTCGGGCTTGCGGTCGGCATCATCCTTATCGATCAGCTAACGAAGATCACGATCGAGCGCCGATTCGAATTCGGCGAAGTGCTCCCTGTCACGAGCTTTTTCAATCTCGTTCTGACCTACAACAAGGGCGCTGCGTTTTCGTTTCTGGCCTCTGCGTCGGGCTGGCAGGAGGGGTTCTTGATAGCGGTCGCGTTGGCGGCGTCGGCGTTTATTCTTTATCTGCTCGCGCGCCACGGTCACCAGCGGTTATTTGCCCTCGCACTTGCGATGATTCTCGGCGGCGCGGTGGGCAACGTGATCGATCGCATTGCCTACGGTCACGTCATCGACTTCCTTGATTTTCACTGGGGCGGCTGGCACTGGCCGGCGTTCAATCTGGCCGATAGCGCGATCGTTGGCGGCGCTGCACTGTTGATCGTCGACGAACTGCGCCGCGTGCGTCGGGCGCGTTAAATGCATCTCGGCGGAAAACACCTCGTTGTCGGCATGACCGGCGGCATTGCCGCGTACAAAGTGTGTGAACTGGTCCGCCGCCTGCAGGATGAAGGCGCCACCGTTCAGGTGGTGATGACCGCGGGCGCTCAGCAGTTCGTCAGCGCAATCACCATGCAAGCGCTGAGCGGGCGAGCCGGTCGAAACAGATCAGTGGAAAAGCTCCACCGGCAACGCGATGCCGCACATCGAGCTGACGCGCAACGCCGATGCGGTGATCGTAGCGCCGGCGACTGCGGATTTCCTGGCCAAGCTGGCGCACGGGTTGGCCGATGACCTGTTAACGACACTTGCACTTGCGCGCGATCGCATTCGCACACCGCTGCTCGTTGCGCCCGCGATGAATGTCGAGATGTGGGAAAACCCCGCAACGCAGCGAAACATTGCGCAGTTGCGCGCGGATGGCATCACTATTTGCGGGCCTGCCAGCGGCGCCCAAGCGTGCGGCGAGACGGGGCTTGGCCGCATGCTCGAAGCGCACGAGTTACTGGATGACGTTATTTCATTCTTTCAACCGAAGGTGCTCGCAGGCAAGAAAGTGCTGCTGACAGCCGGACCCACGTTCGAACCGATCGATCCGGTGCGTGGGGTGACCAATTTATCGTCGGGCAAGACCGGGTTCGCGATCGCGCGCGCTGCACGCGATGCGGGCGCGCGAGTGACATTGGTGGCCGGACCGACGGCATTGGCAACGCCGCGCGGCGTTAAGCGAATCGACGTCACGACGGCGCGCGAAATGATGAGCGCCGTCATGCACGAGCTGCCAACCGACGTGTTCATTTCTGTTGCAGCAGTGGCTGACTGGCATGTGAGCAACCCGAGCGCAAGCAAGATCAAAAAGGGAGCGAGCGCGACACCGCCGACGCTGCAATTCGGACCGAATCCTGACATCCTCGCGACGGTGGCCGCGCTGCCGTCAGCGCCCTACTGTGTCGGCTTCGCGGCCGAAAGCGATGATGTGATCGACAACGCTCGTCGTAAGCTCACCCACAAGAAGGTGCCCCTGATGGTGGCCAACCGGGCGCAGGACGTATTCGGCACCGACAGCAGCGAGTTGTCGTTGATTGACGCCGACGGTGTTACAGCGCTGCCGACGGCCAACAAAGTCGAGCAGGCGCGGCGATTGGTTGCTGAAATCGCCACGAGACTGGCAGGAGTTCCAGCTCTTACCGCGTCGGCTGCAGTTCGGCAGCACGCGACCCGTTAGCGGCCTGGCGACGCCGACATGATCGACACGCATGAGCCGAAGGACGGCGACTTTATCGCCTACATTGAACAACTGCAGAAAGAGTCGGCGGCGCGATTGCTCGGCAGCACACAGCATCTGGTGACGCAGCTCGACAAGACGCCGGCGGGTGGGGCGAATAAGTCCGATCACTTTTTTCCGGGCCGCAAGCCGGCCGATCTGCGCAGCGCTGCGCAATTGCAAGCCACCTTGGCGCAGGTCGTGGCCGTACCTTCACTGGTCGGCTTGTTCGCTTCCATGCTGCCGATCTTGATCGGGGCATTCCTCGCGCTCTATTGGCTGGTCGCATCGGCGAGCTTTGTGCCACTGTTGATCGGCATCGTCCTGATGGTGTGGGGCGCCCGATTGTTCGAGCGAGCTCGACGACGAATTTCGCAGCAGCCAACCAAGCAAACACAGGCATTGGTTTCGAAAGTCTTCGCAGCGCCGCCCGCTAAAGCAAAGTAATGCGCGTCGACGTGCGGATTCTCGATGCGCGATTGCGCGATCAATTGCCCGCGTACGCGACCATTGGCGCGGCAGGACTCGATCTGCGCGCGTGCATTGACGCGCCGCTGCGGATCGAGCCGGGTGCAACGCATTTGGTAAAGACCGGGCTGGCGATTCACATTGCCGATGCCGGCTACGCGGCGATGATCCTTCCGCGCTCGGGGCTCGGACATAAGCACGGCATCGTGCTCGGCAATCTGGTCGGGTTGATCGACTCCGATTACCAGGGCGAGCTGATGGTTTCGACCTGGAACCGCGGCCGTGAACCGTTCACGCTGAATCCGCTCGAACGGCTCGCGCAGCTGGTGATCGTGCCGGTCGTGCAGGCAAAGCTCACTGTCGTAGAAGACTTCGCGACGAGCGAGCGCGGTGCAGGCGGCTTCGGCAGCACCGGCCGGTGACCGAAGAGCGGCGTGCCAGCGCCGCTCAACTCAGCATATCCGCCCAAATCGTGGTCGCCCAGCTTTGCGCGTACGCGCCTTCGAGCGCCCACGACGCGCGGTCCTGCGATGAGATGCCGCCCGCGCCGGCCACCGGCTCCAGCGTCTTCTTGTCCGGCGACCAGCGATGCACGCTGTCGACGTGCACGGCATTGCGATCGTCGATGAAGCTGTAGCACGTGTTCGCCATCGTCGGCGGCACGACCGGACGGCCGTTCAGCAGCTCGACAATCGCTGCGGCCGCGGCCTTGCCGTGCTGGTTCGCCATATGGCCGGACTTCGGCATCGCCGCCGCCGACAAGGTCGAGTCTCCCAGCACATGCACGTTAGGCACCTTGATCGACTCCATTGAAGCCCAGTTGACTTCGCACCAGCGATTGTTGGCGGTGATCAAGCCGGCGTCGCGCGCAATGTTGGCGGCACGCTGCGGTGGAATGTAGTTGACGACATCGCCGCGCACCTTGTCGCCGACTTCGGTAACCAGCGTGGACGACTTCAGATCGATCTCATTGACCGGTGAAGAGATGCGGTACTCGACAATGCCTTTGTAGTCCTCGCCGAACACGCGCGAGAACAGCGGCTTCTTGGACACGTAGTCCGGATTGGCGTCAAGCACGATCAGCTTGCTCTTTGGCTTCGACTGCTTTAGGTACCAGGCGATCTGGCACGCACGCTCATACGGTCCGGGCGGGCACCGGTACGGCGCAAGCGGAAAGCTCATCACAACAACGCCGCCATCCTTCATATCGGTCAATTGTTTGCGCAGCGCAACCGTTTGCGGCCCCGCTCTCCAGGCGTGCAGCACCGTTGCTTCGCCAGCCGCAGACCATCCCTGTAACCGGTCGTACATCAACTCAATGCCCGGCGAGACGACGATGCGGTCGTACGGCAATGTGCCTCCGGACGCTAGCCGCACTTGTTTCTTGTCGACGTCAATGGCAGCGGCGGTGTCGCGTACGCGCTTGACGCCGTGCTTGTCTAGGCCCGAGTAGGCGACGGTCACGTCCGCCAGAGTCTTGCTGCCGCCGAGCACCAGATTCGACATCGGGCACGAAACGAATGCTTCGTTCGGTTCGACCAACGTGACTTCGATGGCGCCGTCCGACCACAGCCGCAGATACTTGGCCGCTGTGGCGCCCCCATAGCCACCGCCGACGACCACCACGCGGCCAACGCTCTTCTGCCCCAAAGTCGCGCACGCGGACAGGCTCGACACCAGCGCGCCTACCGACAATGCTTTCAAAGTATCTCGCCGAGTGATTTTTTGTGTGTTCATCGTCGTCTCCCTAGCGCGCCGGCTTCTGCCGCGAGTAAAAATCGGCAATCAGCTCCACCTGCTGATCGGTGTAGCCCTTGGCCAGCTGATGCATGATCGTCGCCGGCCGCTTGCCGTCCCGAAATGCGCGCATCTGCTCAACGATGTAGGTTTTTTGTTGACCCGCAAGACTCGGCATAGCGCCTTGAGCGGTTCCCAGCGTGCCATGGCAGTTGGCGCAATTCGAAGCGAGCACGCTGCCCGCGCGCAGATCGGCGTCCGGCGGCTGTTGCGCGACCGCCGCACCTACCATCCACAGCGGCACAAGCGCGCACGCCACTAGGTTTCTTGTTTTCATAGTCCCCTCGTGAAAGAAAACGGCCCGCAGAAGCGGGCCATTGTGGGGACAATCCGAACGCGCCGTCAACCGACGGCTACGACAGCATTCTGATCAGCTTATTCTTCTTGTCGCCGCGCCGCTCGCTACTCTGAAAGCACCGGCTCGCCCTGTACTGGCTGCGGTGCATCGCCGTTGTCGCTCGGCGGGAAGTCGAGCTTGATCTCGCCTTTGTCGTCGACGTCGACATCCACCCGGCCGCCGGTTAATAACTTGCCGAACAGCAGCTCGTCCGCCAAAGCGCGCCGGATCGTGTCCTGAATCAGCCGCGCCATTGGACGCGCACCCATCACCGGATCGAAACCTTTCTTGCCCAAATGCTTGCGCAACGCGTCGGTGAAATGGATATCGACCTTCTTCTCGTGCAACTGATCCTCCAGCTGCATCAGGAACTTGTCGACGACGCGCAGAATAATCTCCTCGTTCAGCGCCTTGAACGAGATCACCGCATCGAGCCGGTTGCGAAACTCCGGCGTGAACATGCGCTTGATGTCGGCCATTTCGTCGCCGGACTCGCGTGCGTTTGAGAAGCCGATCGACGCGCGCTGCAGCAGCTCGGCGCCTGCGTTCGTGGTCATCACGATAATGACGTTGCGGAAATCGGCCTTGCGCCCGTTGTTGTCGGTCAGCGTACCGTGATCCATGACCTGCAACAGGATGTTGAAGATGTCCGGGTGCGCCTTTTCGATCTCGTCGAGCAACAGCACTGCGTGCGGCTTCTTGGCGATCGCCTCGGTCAGCAACCCGCCCTGGTCAAATCCGACGTAGCCTGGCGGCGCGCCAATGAGCCGGCTGACCGCATGCCGCTCCATGTATTCCGACATGTCGAACCGAATCAGCTCTATGCCCAACGTAAACGCGAGCTGCTTTGCGACTTCAGTTTTGCCGACTCCTGTCGGACCCGAGAACAGAAACGAACCAATCGGCTTGTCCCCTTTGCCGAGCCCCGAGCGCGCCATTTTGATCGCTGCGGACAACGCCTCAATGGCGGGATCCTGACCGAACACCACGTTCTTCAAATTGCGATCGAGGTTCTTAAGCTGCGCACGGTCGTCGCTCGAGACCGTTTGCGGCGGGATGCGAGCAATTTTCGCGATAATCTCTTCGACCTCGGTCTTGCCGATCGTTTTCTTTTGCTTCGACTTCGGCAGGATGCGCTGCGCTGCGCCCGCTTCGTCGATCACGTCAATGGCCTTGTCGGGCAGATGACGGTCATTAATAAACTTGGCCGAGAGCTCTGCCGCTGCGGCGATCGCGCTCGAGGTGTACTTGACACCGTGGTGCTCTTCGAAGCGCGACTTCAGCCCTTTCAGGATCTCGATCGTCTGCTGGATCGTTGGCTCGATGACATCGATCTTCTGGAACCGGCGCGATAGCGCATGATCCTTCTCGAAGATGCCGCGGTATTCGTTGTACGTCGTTGCGCCGATGCATTTCAGCTGCCCGCTGGCGAGCGCCGGCTTAAGCAGATTCGACGCGTCGAGCGTTCCGCCCGACGCCGAGCCGGCGCCGATCAGCGTGTGGATCTCGTCGATGAACAAAATGGCGTGCGCGTTGGCCTTCAACTGCTTCAGCACTGCTTTTAACCGCTGCTCGAAATCACCGCGGTACTTGGTGCCAGCCAGCAGTGCGCCCATGTCGAGCGAATACACGCTCGACTTCTCAAGTATCTCGGGCACGTCGCCCTTGAAGATGCGCCATGCGAGCCCTTCGGCGATCGCGGTCTTGCCGACGCCGGCCTCGCCGACCAGCAGTGGATTGTTCTTTCGGCGACGGCAAAGAATTTGAATCACACGCTCGACTTCGGGTTCGCGACCGATCAGCGGATCGATCTTGCCTTCCTTGGCGAGCGCGTTCAGATTCTGCGTGTACTGCTCGAGCGCCGACGGCTGATCCTTTCCATCTCCCTCGGCGGCCTCTTCGGCGCCGGGCTTCGCTTTTTCTTCGCCCTGCCCTGCCTTCGTGATGCCGTGCGAAATGAAGTTGACGACATCGAGCCGCGTTACACCCTGCTGGTGCAGGTAGTACACGGCGTGCGAGTCCTTCTCGCCGAAAATCGCGACCAAAACGTTGGCGCCAGTCACTTCCTTCTTGCCGTTGCTCGTGCTCTGCACGTGCATGATCGCGCGCTGAATCACGCGCTGGAAACCGAGCGTCGGCTGCGTATCGGCCTCGGAGTTGGGCGGCAGAATCGGCGTGTTGTCGGCGATGAAGTTCTGCAGATTCTTGCGCAGATCATCGATATTGCACGCGCAGGCGCGCAAAACCTCTGCGGCCGAGGGATTGTCGAGCAATGCCAATAAAAGATGCTCGACGGTGATGAATTCGTGTCGCGCCTGGCGGGCCTCCACGAAGGCCATATGCAGACTGACTTCGAGTTCCTGGGCGATCATGCTTCCTCCATCACGCACTGCAGCGGATGCTGATGCTGGCGTGAATAACTGCAGACTTGCTCGACCTTGGTCGCTGCGATATCGCGCGGATAGACGCCGCACACGCCGCGGCCTTCGTGATGAACCTTCAGCATGATCTGAGTTGCTTGCTCTCTCCCTTTGCCGAAGAACTTCTGCAGAACTCCGACCACGAATTCCATCGGTGTGTAGTCATCGTTCAACAGAACCACTTGATAAATGGGCGGTGGCTTGACGCGAGAAGTCTGCTTCTCGACGACGGTGCCTTCGCCCGACCGCTCACTCATCTGGCCGCATTCTATGCAAATCGACCATCCAACACGGGATACAAATAGCGTACCAATCATACGGTAAATCGGTACGCATTCCGTTTATTCAACCATGTACAAACGTCGAATTGGCGAGGGAAAACACGCGTGCTTTCGCGAACACTCTCAAACGCCATATCAAATGTGTTCGCACCGCGACTTCTTCAATCTCGACGTCTCTTACTGTCAGCATTAACCGATTCAAGTCGTTCTGCGATGACAGTTTGGACAAATACTTTCGGCCGAGACGCCCAAACCATCCGTCAAACGTTGTGCGCAGCGCTATTGACCGCCGCCGGAATTACTCGAACAATCGCGGCGTCGGCGCCAATGGCGGTTTGTTGCCAGGGCGCGACAGCACCAACGAGGTCGTTGAGTGAGGTGGCAGGTGGGCGGACCGCAACGTGCGCGCAAGCGCAGAGAGGGTAACCGCCTCGTCTTTGTCGTGGAGGGGTGAGGGAATGTCGACTGGAACAGTTAAATGGTTCAATGATGCCAAGGGGTTCGGCTTTATTACGCCGGACGATGGGGGTGAGGATTTATTTGCCCACTTCTCGGCCATCAATATGAATGGCTTCAAGACGCTCAAAGAAGGCCAGAAGGTAAATTTTGAAGTCGTGCAAGGCCCAAAAGGCAAGCAGGCGTCGAACATTACCGGCGGATAAGTTTCCGCTGTAAAAGCCCCGCTGCGGCGGGGCTTTGTTTCTTATCCGTGTGGCGGCGTTGTCGGCCGCTACATATTCGCAATCATCACGTCGCCGAAGCCGGAGCAACTGACCTGCGTCGCGCCTGGCATCTGGCGCGCGAAGTCGTACGTCACTTTCTTGCTCAGGATTGCTTTTTCCATCGAGCTAATAATCAGGTCGGCGGCCGCACCCCACCCCATATGCCGCAGCATCATCTCGGCAGACAAGATTTCTGAGCCTGGGTTCACGTAGTCCTTGCCGGCGTATTTCGGTGCTGTGCCGTGCGTGGCCTCGAACACCGCGACCGTATCCGACATGTTGGCGCCCGGTGCGATGCCGATGCCGCCCACTTGTGCCGCCAGCGCATCCGATACGTAGTCGCCGTTCAGGTTCATCGTCGCAATGACGTCGTATTCGGCCGGTCGCAGCAGGATTTGTTGTAGAAAAGCATCGGCTATCACGTCTTTTACGACAATGTCTCCATGCGCTGCCTTGATCGTCATCCACGGTCCACCGTCGAGCAATTGCGCACCAAACTCCCTTTGCGCCAGCGCATAACCCCATTTTGCGAAGGCGCCCTCGGTGTATTTCATGATGTTGCCTTTGTGCACCAGCGTGACGCTCTTGCGGCGGTTGCTGATCGCATGCTGGAACGCCCTGCGTACCAGACGCTCGGTGCCTTCGATTGAAACCGGCTTGATACCGATGCCGGAAGTCAGCGGGAAGCGGATTTTTTTGACTCCCATGTCATTTTGCAAAAACGCGATCAGCTTCTTCGCCTTGTCACTCTCCGCTTCGTACTCAATGCCGGCATAAATATCTTCGGAGTTCTCGCGGAAGATCACCATGTCGGTCTTCTCCGGCTCTTTCAACGGGCTCGGCACGCCCTTGAAGTAACGCACTGGGCGCAGACAGACATAGAGGTCGAGTTCCTGGCGCAGCGCGACATTGATCGACCGAATGCCACCGCCGACCGGCGTCGTCAGCGGGCCCTTGATCGAAACGACGTACTCGCGCAGAACATCAAGCGTTTCTTCCGGCAGCCAGACGTCAGGTCCATACACCTTGGTCGACTTCTCGCCCGCAAACACCTCCATCCAGGCGATCTTCTTCTTGCCGCCATACGCTTTGGCAACGGCTGCATCAACCACCTTGATCATCACCGGTGTGATGTCTATGCCTGTACCGTCACCTTCGATATACGGCAGGATGGGTTGATCGGGAACGTTAAGCGTGTAGTCCTTGTTAACAGTGATTTTTTGCCCGGTGGTGGGCACGTGAATGTGCTGAGCCATCAAGTCTCCAGTGCGGTTTATTTTCCTGCGAGTTTACCCAGCCTGCTTTTCACGCCCCTGGAAACTGTCAACCATCGTCGAATCGGAGCCGTTTCTGACGCTGACACGAAAGTCGACAAGATAAAAGCCGACAAGAAAGCGTAAGCGAAGTTTCTATGAACAAGGCAGGGCAGGGTCCGCTGCCTTTCTTTGCCCGCGTTACATTAAGAAAATGATCCAACGACGAGTCTTCGCTCGACTCGCTTTTCTCGTCCTCGGCACGTTCACACTGTCGGGCGTGCTGCTCGCCCAGCAGCTGCCGCAGTCGACGCTGCGCACGACGAAGCTAACTGCAGGGATACATGTGATCACAGCCGAGCTCGCGACGACGCCACAATCGCGCATGATTGGATTGATGATGCGCGAGCGCCTGGCGCCGAATCACGGCATGGCGTTCGTGTTCGAGGACAAGTCGCAGCACTGCTTCTGGATGCGCAACACGCTCATTCCGCTGTCCATCGCGTTTATCGAAGACGACGGCACGATCGTCAGCATCGCCGACATGGCACCGAAAAGTGAAGCGTCGACCTGCCCGCCGCGCGCCGTGCGCTACGCGCTTGAAATGGATCAGGGCTGGTTTGCAAAAAGAGGCGTAACGGCCGGCAACAAGATCACCGGGCTGCCTCCGCGCTGAGCGACGTGTCGTAGTTTCGCAAAGCGAAGTCCCAGTTCACCAGGCTCGTGAAGAACGCTTCGACGAACTTCGGCCGCTCATTGCGGTAATCGATGTAATAAGCGTGTTCCCATACATCGAGCGTCAACAAGGGCTCATCGCCGTTCGTCAATGGATTGTCGGCATCGTCGGTGTTGACAATGTCGATGCCGTCCGAGCGGAGCGCCAGCCAGGTCCATCCCGAGCCGAAGTTGCTGACCGCGCTCTTTGAAAATGCTTCCTTGAACTTGGCGTACGAACCCCACTTTTCGCGAATCGCCTCCGCCAGCGCACCGGTCGGTTCGCCACCGCCCCGCGGCGCCATGCAATTCCAGAAGAATGTGTGGTTCCAAGTCTGCGCAGCATTGTTAAACAGCGGGCCAGATGCGCTGGAATGATCTGCTCCAACGTCGCTTTCTCGTACTCAGTCCCTTTAATTAAATTGTTGAGTTCCTTGACGTAGGCTCGATGATGCTTGCCGTAGTGGAACTCCAGTGTTTCCTTCGACAGGGCAGGCTCTAGCGCGTCCATGGCATAGGGCAGCGGAGGAAGCTTGTGTTCCATGAGATCCTCGATCTTGACGAGTCGTGTTAGACACGATATTCTAGCAATTGCTGCGCCCATCAAAAAGCAAATGGGGCCAGGCCGGCCCCATTGCTTTCGAATCACATCCAGGCTCAGAAAACCGCGCCGCCTCGGTTTTGCTGAATGACCATCATGTACAGCATCGGAATCGAAAACATCGTGTTGAAGCGCGAGGTCAGCATTGCCAGGCGGGCTGCCTTAGTCTTCTCCTCTGGCGCGACGGGCACGATACCCAGCGCTTTTTTCTGGTTCGGCCAGATGATGAACCAGACATTAAACGCCATGATCAGTGCCAGCCACATGCCGATGCCAATCGCGACGAAGGGCGGCTTGCAGCGTCAGCGCGCGGACCAGATAGCCGCATCATCCAGGCGAGCAATGCGCCGGTAACGACAGTCGCGAGCGCGGCCCAGCGGAACCAGAACAGAGCCGTGGGTGCGATCACTTTGCCAATCGCCGGCTTCTGTTCGTCCGGGATCTTCGGCATCGACGGAATCTGCACGAAGTTGAAGTACCAGAGCAGTCCGATCCACATCACGCCGGACAGAACGTGCAACCAACGCATGAAGAACGTCATCCATGCATGATCGACGCGAACCGGCGTGCCAGTGACACCCACCACGATCGCCACCAGCACGATCAACAGAGCGACCCCGGCCGTGACCGTGCGTCCCAGCGATTGGAAGTATTGCGCCCATAGTCCCTCCTTGCTTGTTATTTGCTCAGCTGCTCGAGCTGCTAACAATCTAGCATGCGTAACGCTGCGCCGACTCTTTATCGCCGCACGCGCTCGACGCGCGTGCTTGCGCCGCCGCGCGCAAATTCGATCTCCAGCGTCTGGCCGATATCGACCTGTTCCGAATCGCGCACCAGTGCACCGCTCGCATCGCGCACGATGCTAAAACCACGCGCCAGAGTTTGTCCCGGGTCGAGATGCGCGAGCGCCGCCAATGCGCTTTCGACGCGCGCCTGGTGGCGCCTAATTGCGCGAGCATCGCCGCACGCCGCGCCGCCGACAACGCACCGACACGCACGGAAGCGGCGTTCGCGCTTGGCCGTGCGACCAGCAACCGATGAACGCGGGAGCCGATCGACCACGCGCTTCCGCGAGCGCATCGACCAACGCACTGCCACGTGCGCAGGCGTAGCGCTTCCAACTGGCCGGCCAGTACCTTCCACGGCGCCCGGCGTGCCGTCGCAAGCCGTTGCACATAATCGATCCGCTGCTGAGACCTTTCGATCAGTCGCCGCAGCGCACTGCGAAAGCGCAGCATGCTGCGCATCGATGGTCGCGACCAGATGCCGCTGCGGCCGGCGCGACCATTTCAGCTGCCGCAGTAGGGGTTGGCGCGCGAAGATCGGCCGCAAAGTCGGCAATCGTGATGTCGCTTTCGTGACCGACACCGACAACGACTGGGATCGTGCACGACACGATCGCACGCGCGACCGCCTCCTCATTAAACGCCCAAAGATCCTCGATCGAACCGCCGCCGCGCACCAACAACACCACATCGGCCCCGTCAGCAGCTGCCCGCCTAGATACTCTTCCAAGCATTGCGGCGATCTAGCACTACCCGCCCCCGCGCCCTGCACCGGCACCGGATAAATGATGACGCCGACGTACGGAGCGCGGCGACACAGCGCCGTGACGACGTCGCGACAGCGCGGCCGCTTGCATCGACGTCACGACGGCCACCCGGCGCGGCACGCGTGGCAGCGGATCGCTTGCGCTCGCCGGCAAACAGTCCTTCGGCCGCGAGTTGGGCTTTAAGCCTCAGGAACTCTTCGAACAACCTGCCCTGCCCCGCTCGGCGCATCGACTCGACGCTCAATTGAAACTCGCCGCGCGCTTCGTACAGCGAAACGACGGCGCTCACCTCGACTTCGTCGCCATCGCGCGGCATCCAGCCGAGCAACTGGTTGCGCGCACGAAACATCACGCAGCGCGCCTGCGCCTGATCGTCCTTCAACGCAAAGTACCAATGTCCGCTTGCCGCGCGTGTCACGTTGGCAATCTCGCCGCGAACCCGCACCAATGGGAAGCTTCGCTGAAGCAAGCCCGAAACTGCGCGGTTCAACGCGGAAACTGTCAGCGCAGCCCGCGTGTTTTCTGCATCTGCGTTGGTCGAAGTCAAGCGCCATGCGGGTTTCCGAGCGGAACCTGTCCACACATCGAGGTAGATTGCGGATCGCGCTGATGCGTGAGCTTTGTTTTGAGCATGCTTAAGTTAAGGTATTGAAATTCATCGACTTAAATACGCTGCCTAACCGCTGTGCAAGCTGCACAAACCAAATTGCAACAAAGGCTTAGGGCTGCCGGCCACTACTTCTTCACATACTTGTCCACAGTAACTGTGGAAACTTGCTGCGCATGTCAGCCATCTCTACAGTGCGCGCTCGCGCAAGCGCCCACACCACAAAGGATTCCCGTTGTTTGCCATCATCATTGAGCTCGGCTGGCCCATTATTCCTCTGATCCTGGCGTCCATTTTTGCACTGGGGCTGATTATCGAACGCGGGATCGCGTTGCAACGCAGGAATGTGGTCCCCGCCACTTTATTGACCGACGTACTCGGTCTCTGGAGGAACCGGAAGATCACGCCCGAGGTGGTTGCCAAGCTCGAGGCCAATTCGCCGCTGGGCAAAGTGCTCGCAGCCGGTTTGCGCAACGAGCGCACGAGTCGCGAAGGCGCCATGCAGCAGATCGAGGCCGCCGGCGCAGTCGTCGCCAATCGTTTAACGAAGAATCTGACGTTGCTGGGATCGATCGGGTCAATCGCACCGCTGTTGGGCTTGTTGGGAACCGTCGTCGGCATGATCGCCATTTTCGCCTCCCAGCAAGCAGGCTCGAACCCGCAGGAGCTGGCGCGCGGCATTTCGGTGGCGCTTTACTGCACCGCGCTCGGCATCATCGTCGCGGTGCCCGCGGTGCTCGCTTATCGCTACTTCAAGCGGCTGGTCGATGATTATCTGGTCGACATGGAGGAGCAGGCCGAGCGACTGCTCGAAGCGGTGTTTGCGACCCCAGGCCCGAACGCGCGGAGCGTGCTTGATGCGCTTCCGACGCGCGCTGGACGAAGAGCCGGAGATCAATCTGATTCCGCTGATCGATGTGCTGCTGATCGTGCTGATCTTTCTTGCCGTCAGCACCACCTACTCGCGCTTTGCGGAGCTTCAAATCACATTGCCTTCGGCCGATGCCACGCAGCCCACCTTGCAGCCGAACGAAATCAACGTCGCCGTCACCGCGGATGGCCGCTACGCGATCGAGCGCCAGCTGCTTGCCTCGAACGACGTCCGAGCATTTGCCGATGCGCTGCGCGTCGCGGGCAAAGGAGCCGATAGTGTGTTGCTGATCATCAATGCCGACGCACAAGCGCCGCACCAGGCGGTCATTGGCGTGATGGAAGCGGCGCGGCTGGCCGGCATCGTGCGAATCAGTTTTGCGACGCAGCGCACCGACGCCGGCAAGTAAGCGCCGGCGCTGCATTCGATTCGCGTCCAGCGATCGCCGTGCTGCTGCGCACCCGGCTACAGCTCGCGCATTGTCGAAGCATGGCAGCGACGCGGCGCTCTCGCATGGCTGTTATCACCACTGTCTGCCCTTCATTACCTGATTTACCGCTGCCGGGGCGCACTGTATTCGCTGCACATTCGTCGGCCGATTCGACTCGATGTACCGGTGGTCGTCGTCGGCAACGTTTACGTCGGTGGGACTGGCAAGACTCCACTCACCGTCGAGCTGGTACGCGCCCTGAGCGCGCGCGGCTGGCGACCCGGCATCGTGTCGCGCGGCTATGGCGCGCTCGACAGCGCGCCGCGGCGGGTGCGCGCAGAAGACGCCGCGCGGCAAGTCGGCGATGAGCCATTGCTCATCGTGCGCGCAACAGCCGCGCCACTGGCGATCGCGAAGCGGCGCGCTCGAGGCCGCGCGAGCTCTTGCGCGCAGAGAATCCCGAGTGCGACGTGATCGTCGCCGACGACGGCCTGCAGCATTGGCAACTGGCGCGCGATATGGAAATCGCAGTCCTTAACTATCGCGGGCTGGGTAACGGCTGGATGCTGCCCGCCGGACCGTTGCGCGAGCCACGCAGCCGGCTCAATGGGGTCGATGCGATTGTGCTCAATGGCGTCGCGGACGAGGTGTGCGCGATGGCGGGGGCGGCGCCGCTCTATCGGATGCGCACGCACGTGACCGGTGCGTTCGCGCTGCACGAACCGAAGCTGCGTATCGAGCTATCGGCGCTCGCCGCCGAACAACGGTCGCATGGATGGCGCTTGACGGCTGCGGCCGGCATCGGAGCACCCGATCGATTCTTTGCGATGTTGCGTGCAGCGGGTCTCGTCATCGACACGCTGCCGCTTGCCGATCACTTCGACTATCAAACGAATCCCTTTGCCGAGTGCGTCGCTGATCGCATTCTGATTACCGAAAAGGACGCCGTAAAATGCGCCGACAATTTATCGCTGGCGAGTGATTCGCGCTTGTGGGTCGTGCCGTTGGTGACCGAAGTCGATCCGGCGCTGATCGACGCCGTTGTATTACGGATCACAAACGCGCGAATATCTGCGAGACAAACGCGAGGAAACACTGATGGACCATCGTCTGCTTGACATTCTCGTGTGCCCGATCTGTAAAGGGCTGCTCGATTACCGCAAGGCGTCCAATGAGTTCGTCTGCAAGGCCGATGCACTTGCATTTCCGATCCGCGACGGCATTCCTGTGATGCTCGAATCCGACGCGCGCAAAGTCGAGCCGGCCGAACTCGGCCGCTAAGTCCAGTGGAGTTTGTCGTCGTCGTGCCGGCGCGGTTGGCGTCGACGCGCCTACTCAATAAACCGCTCGCTGACATCGGTGGCGTTCCGATGGTTGTACGCGTCGCGCGGAATGCACAAAGAAGCGGGGCGGCGCGTGTCGTCGTCGCTGCGGACGATGCTGAAATTGTGGCCGCATGCACCGCGCACGGCGTCCATTCGATGCTTACCTCGAAGGCGCATGAGAGCGGCACCGACCGGTTGGCAGAGGCCGCGCGCCTGCTGGCGCTCGATCCGCGCACGATCGTGGTCAACGTGCAGGCCGACGAGCCGCTGTTGCCGCCTGCGATCATGCACGATGTCGCGCACTTGCTGCACACGAGCACCGACTGCGAGATCGCGACCGCCGCACACGAGATCGTCGATGCGAATGAGTTCTTTAGTCCCGACGTCGTCAAGGTCGTCGTAGACGTCGAGGGACGCGCGTTGATGTTTTCACGCGCTCCGATTCCCTGGTCACGCGATGCCTTTACGGCAACCCGTGCCGTGTTGCCCCCCGGACTGCCCGCCTTTCGCCATGTCGGACTTTATGCGTATCGCGCTGGGTTCTTGGCGCGCTTTCCGACGCTGCCGCGGTCGGCGATCGAAGAGCATGAAAAGCTGGAGCAGCTGCGCGCGCTGGCGCAAGGGATTGGCATCGCGGTGTTGCAGCTCGACTCTGCGTTGCCGCCGGGAGTCGACACGCCGGACGACTTGCATCGCGTGCGGAGCATGGTCGCGGACTAAACTCCGCGCCCATCGTTGGGTTCATCAGGGAGTCTTCATGATCACGCGTTATCTCGCAATCTGCGCTGCGACTGCTGCGTTAGCCGTGACCGCGGCCGACGCCAAGACGCTGCGCTGGGCGTCGCAGGGCGATCCGCAGACCGCAGATCCGTTCTCGCAGAACGAAGGCCTGACCAACATGTTTTCGCAGTCTGTGCATGACACGCTGGTGATGCGCGACAACACGCTGAAGCTTGTCCCCGGGCTTGCCACCAGCTGGCAGCAGGTCAACCCGACCACCTGGAGATTCACGCTGCGTCAGGGCGTGAAGTTTCACGATGGCTCGCCATTCACCGCCGATGACATCGTTTTTTCGTACGAGCGCGCCAGCCATCCGAACTCGCAGCTGCGGCAGTACGCGATTCCGGTCGGCAAGCCGCGCAAGATCGACGACTTCACCGTCGAGTTTGTGCAGGACAAGCCCAATCCGATCGCGCTCGAACACGCGACCACGATTTACATCATGAGCAAGGCGTGGGCGACTAAGAACAAAGTCGAGCGGCCGCTCGACTTCAAAGCGAAGGAGGAAACGTTCGCGTCGCGCAATGCCAACGGCACCGGCGCGTGGATCCTCGTCTCGCGCGAGCCTGGCATCAAGACGGTTTTGAAGCGCAACCCGAATTGGTGGGGGATCAAGGAGGGCCGCGCGCCTGGCAACGTGGATGAAGTGGTCTATACGCAGGTCAGCGCCGACGCAACGCGCACCGCTGCATTGTTGTCTGGCCAGGTCGATTTCATCCTGGACCCGCCGCCGCAAGACGTCCGTCGCATCGAAGAGAACAAAGGCACGAAGATCGTGCGCGGGCCGGAAAACCGCGTCGTGTTCTTCGGCTTCGACCAAACGCGTGACGAGCTGCTGTACTCGAACGTCAAGGGAAAGAATCCGTTCAAGGATGTTCGCGTGCGTCAGGCCGTTTACCACGCGATCGATATCGAGGCGATCAAGTCGCGGATCATGCGCGGCTCGGCCCTGCCTACCGGCGGCATAACGCCGTCGATCACTGCGTCCAATCCCGATGCCGAAAAGCGGCTTGCGTACGACATCAACCGCTCAAAGCAGCTGCTGGCCGAAGCAGGCTATGCAAACGGGTTTGAAGTGACGCTGGATTGCCCGAACAATCGCTATGTCAATGACGAGGAGATCTGTATCGCGGTAGCGTCGATGCTGGCCAAGGTCGGCATCAACACCAAAGTCAATACGCAGCCGCGCGCCACGTATTTTCCGAAGCTCGAGAAATACGACACCAGCATGTACATGCTCGGCTGGGGCGGTGCGATCACCGACGCGCAGACGATGCTGTCGCCGGTACTGCGCTCGAATGATGACAAGAGCGGCAATGGCTCGTTTAACTACGGGCGGTACGTCAATCCAAAGCTCGATGCGCTGATCGACAGCGCGGCGGTCGAGCCGAATCCGGAGAAGCGGCGCGACACGATCCGCCAGGCGATCGCCGAGCACAACGCGCAGGTACATCATGTGCCTCTGCATCGGCAAATGATTCCGTGGGCGATGCGCAGCAACGTGACGGTCATGCACCGGCCTGACAATGTACTGAATATGGAATCGGTGACGATCGGCAGCAACGAGTAGGATTTCGCGCGTGACAATGGGCCGGTTCGCCGGCCCTTTTTGTTGCGCAAGGTCATTTGGGTAAACTCGCGCGCTGCTTTGTCGAGACCGCAGCAGTCGCACATAACTACAACAGAAGCCGGGGGACGAAGATGCGACTCATACTTCTCGGCCCGCCAGGTGCGGGCAAAGGCACGCAGGCCGCGTTCATCAAGGAGCGTTACAAAATTCCACAGATCTCAACCGGGGACATGCTGCGGGCCGCGATCGTCGCCGGCACCCCGCTGGGTTTGGCGGCCAAGAAAGTGATGGATACCGGAGCCCTGGTGTCGGACGACATCATTGTCGGGCTGGTGAAAGAACGTTTGCGTGCGCCGGACACGGCGAGCGGGTACTTGTTCGACGGTTTTCCGCGCACGATCCCGCAAGCCGAGGCGATGAAAGATGCCGACGTCAAGCTTGATTATGTGCTCGAGATCGATGTGCCCCACAGCGACATCATCGAGCGCATGAGCGGTCGCAGGGTTCACGCGCCGAGCGGACGCGTGTATCACGTCAAATTCAATCCGCCGAAGGTCGAGGGCAAGGATGACGTGACCGGGGAGCCGTTGATCCAGCGCGACGATGACAAGGAAGACACGGTGCGCAAGCGGCTTGGCGTGTATCGAGATCAAACCAGTGCGCTGGTGGGTTACTACTCCGACCTCGCCGCGAGTGGCAACGCCGACGCACCCAAGTACCGCCGAATTTCCGGAGTAGGAAGTGTCGACCAGATCAGGCAGCGCGTGTCCGCCGCGCTGTCTTCGTGATTGGGACTTTGAAGTAACGTTTTTTAAACAATCTCAGCAAGGAGAACAGCATGTCTGGATTGGCACTCGCGCTCGCCTGCGGCTTCGCGGCCGTGGTCTTCGGCGTGTGGTCCATTTCGTGGATTCTGAAGCAGCCCGCGGGCAATGCTCGAATGCAGGAGATCGCGGCCGCGATACAACAAGGCGCGCAAGCGTATTTGAATCGCCAGTATCGGACGATTGCGATCGTCGGCGTCGTGCTCGCGGTCATCATCGCGATCGTGCCGCAGCTGGGCATCTGGACCGCGATCGGCTTCGTCCTCGGTGCCGTGCTGTCCGGCGCAGCGGGCTACGTCGGCATGAACGTGTCGGTGCGCGCGAATGTGCGCACCGCGCAGGCTGCGACACTCGGGTTGAATCCGGCGTTGAACGTGGCGTTCCGTGGCGGCGCGATCACAGGCCTGCTGGTGGTGGGACTTGGGCTGATCGGCGTCGCAGGCTTCTATTGGGTGCTGCGCTCGACGCATGCGGCAGCCAATGTCCGTGAATTGCTGCATCCGATGATCGGATTTGCTTTCGGCGCATCGCTGATCTCGATCTTCGCAAGGCTGGGCGGAGGCATATTCACCAAAGGCGCCGACGTCGGCGCCGATCTGGTGGGCAAGGTCGAGGCCGGCATACCGGAAGATGACCCGCGCAATCCGGCCGTGATCGCCGATAACGTCGGCGACAACGTCGGCGACTGCGCCGGCATGGCCGCGGATCTGTTCGAGACTTTTGCGGTGACAGTGATCGCCACGATGCTGGTCGGCGGCTTCGTCTTTCGTGGCGCGCGGCGATGCGGGCATCGTGTACCCGCTGGTTATTTCCGGCGTCTCGATCCTGGCGTCAATCGTCGGCTGCATGTTCGTCAAGGCGCGCCCCGGCGGCAAAATCATGAACGCGCTGTACCGCGGACTGTTGGTGGCCGGCGCGATTTCGCTCGTGCTGTTCTGGCCTGTCACGCAATGGATCCTGGGGCCGGTGATCGCGACCGCCGTGTCGGCCAAAGTCACCGTGATGAGCTTGTACCTGTGCGCCGTTGTCGGACTGATATTGACGGCAGCGCTGGTGTACATCACCGAGTACTACACGGGCACGCAATTCAAGCCGGTCAAATACGTGGCGCAGGCGTCAACGACCGGGCATGCCACCAACATCATCGCCGGACTCGCGGTTTCGATGAAGTCGTGTGCGTGGCCGGTGATCGCGATCTGCGTCGCCATTCTGACGTCGTACTGGCTGGCCGATCTGTACGGCATCGCAGTCGCGGCCACGGCAATGCTGTCGATGACCGGCATCATCGTCGCGCTCGATGCCTACGGACCCATCACCGACAACGCTGGCGGCATCGCCGAAATGGCCGGATTGCCGAAAGAAGTTCGCGATGTGACCGATCCGCTTGACGCAGTCGGCAACACAACGAAGGCGGTGACCAAGGGCTACGCGATCGGCTCGGCAGCACTCGCTGCGCTTGTGCTGTTTGCCGATTACACCGGCGGCCTCGCCGCCGCGGGCCTGCCCACCACCTTCGAACTGTCGAATCCGAACGTCATCGTCGGCCTGTTCATTGGCGGGTTGATTCCATTTTTGTTCGGAGCGATGGCAATGGAAGCGGTCGGACGCGCGGCCGGTGCGGTGGTGGAAGAAGTGCGTCGTCAGTTTCGCGACATCAAAGGCATCATGGAAGGCACCGGAAAGCCGGATTACAGCCGCGCGGTCGACATGCTGACGACCTCGGCCATCAAAGAGATGATGATTCCGTCGTTGCTGCCGGTGCTGGTGCCGATTCTCGTCGGGCTGTTGCTCGGCCCTGCGGCACTCGGCGGGGTACTGATGGGCACCATCATCACCGGGCTGTTCGTCGCGATCTCGATGACGACCGGAGGCGGCGCGTGGGACAACGCCAAGAAGTACATTGAAGAAGGTCATCACGGCGGCAAGGGTTCGGACGCTCACAAGGCGGCAGTGACCGGCGACACGGTCGGCGATCCGTACAAGGACACTGCCGGGCCTGCGGTAAACCCGCTGATCAAGATCATCAACATCGTCGCCTTGCTGATCGTCCCGATCATCGCGAGTGTGTATGGCGGCCGTCCGGTGACCGGCAACGCACCGCCCGCCGGTGTGCCGACGATGCAAGTCGCGCCGCTCGCTCCATCACCGGCGCCGGCGCCGATCGTGGTGCCGGCGAAGTAGGCGCAACGTTTGCGATGCGAATACGCGCCGCAGTGGACGACGACTTGCCGGCGATTCAGGCGATCTATGCGCATCACGTCGCAACCGGTCTCGGCACCTTCGAGACCGAGCCACCTGACGTGCCGGAGATGCGGGCGCGTCATGCGAGGATCGTGCAGGCGGGGTTACCGTATTTGATTGCCGAAACCGAAGGGCGCATCACTGGGTACGCCTACGCCAGCGAGTTTCGACCACGCGCTGCTTATCGCAGCACGGTCGAAGACTCCATCTACGTCGCGCACGATGCAACCGGACTCGGAATTGGGCAGGCATTGCTCAATGGGATCATCGACGCGTGCACCGCGCTTGGGATGCGCCAGATGCTGGCGGTCATCGGCGACTCGCACAACGCAGCGTCGATCGGCGCGCATCGGGCGTGCGGTTTTTCGTATGTTGGCGTACTCACCTCGGTCGGTCGCAAGTTCGACCGCTGGGTCGATGTGGTCATCATGCAGCGCCCACTCGGTGCCGGCGATGCATCGCCGTTCCCGTAGGCGACGTGCGGCTGCTCATCAGTGCTCATTGGTCGCTTCTCCTCGCGGCCGATGCTACTGCTGGCGCGTTACTTGCTCGCTCGTCATCCGCTTTAGTCATCCAACCGGATAGTTGCAAGCGGTGCTCAAAACAGTCAGATTGCTGCTACTGGACTACGAACACTTAGATCGAAAAAGGATTTACGTGTCCCCCAGCCGATCACCGCTGATGTCACTGCTTGGACCGGCCCTCGGTCTAATGCTTGCCGCTGCCGCACTGCCAAGCGCAGCGCAGTTAAGACTCGACGTGTTGCCGGAGGCCGCCCTGCCCGGGCATCAGCGCTCTGCTTCCAGTGCCTCGGCGCTATCTCTACCCGCCACGACATCGCGGTCGTTTTCGGCTTCCAGTTCAAGCTGGCTGGGCTCTGCAATTCAGTTGGAAGAGCCGCGCGCCACAAGCACCGGCCAATACACGCGTCCGAAGTTCCACGTCGGCGTCCCCTCCGAAGCGATGCGGGGATTTATGAACTCTGCAGGTTTCGATACCGACAAGTGTCAGTTACCGATGGTGCGCGCACGCACCAAATCGAGCGGCGACGGCGACATTAACGGGACACTCTGGCTGTTCGCGCGCTGCACGTTCCGCTGAGCGCTGCCTGAATCTAGAATCCTCCGCTGGCTCGCGGGGGATTCATGCAGATCGACAACAACGTTTTCATCGTCACCGGCGGCGCCTCAGGGCTCGGCGGCGCCGTGTCCCAAATGATTGCCGCCCACGGTGGGCGCGTCGTCATTGCCGATGTGCAAGCCGACAAAGGCGAATCAATGGCGCGTGAGCTCGGCGCCGGAGCGCGCTTTATTCGCTGCGATGTCACGAGCGAACAAGATGCCAAGGCAGCGGTAGAGGCGGCGAACGCGCTCGGCACCTTGCGCGGGCTGGTCAACTGCGCGGGAGTCGCGATCGGCGAGAAAACGGTGGGCAAGGAAGGCCCTCATGCGCTGCCGAGTTTCGCACGCGTGATAGGAATCAATCTGATCGGGACTTTCAACATGATTCGCGTCGCGGCCGACGCGATGTCGAAGCTGGACGCGACCGGCGATGGTGAGCGTGGCGTGCTGATCAATACTGCATCGGTCGCTGCCTATGATGGGCAGATCGGGCAGGCCGCGTACGCAGCGTCCAAAGGCGGCGTGGTCGGCATGACGTTGCCGATCGCGCGCGATCTCGCGCGCCAGGGCATCCGCTGCGTAACGATCGCGCCCGGGCTGTTCGCAACGCCGATGTTGCTCGGCATGCCGCAGGAGGTGCAAGATGCTCTCGGCAAGCAGCCGCCCTATCCGTCGCGGCTCGGCAGGCCGGACGAATACGCTGCACTCGCCAAGCACATCATCGAGAACGTGATGCTGAACGGAGAAACGATCCGCCTCGACGGCGCGATCCGTCTGCCGCCGAAATAGAAAGGAGACCCCATGACAATGACGCGCTACGTTGCAGCCATTGCCGCCGCTGCGCTGCTCTTTGCATGCACAACGCCGAACGATCGGCCGTCTCAACCCGAAGCGTCGTCGGCCTTTCGGCCGGGCTTGAACAGCGTCACCGCAAGCAAACACATGGCCGCGTCGGCCAATCCGCTCGCGACCGAAGCAGGCCGCGAGATCTTGCGCGCCGGAGGCAGCGCGGTCGACGCCGCGATTGCAATTCAGATGGTGTTGACGCTGGTCGAGCCGCAAAGCTCGGGCATCGGCGGCGGCGCGTTTCTGATGCATTGGGACGGCCGCAAAGTAGTTGCCTATGACGGGCGCGAAACCGCGCCGATGGCGGCCGATGAAAAACTGTTTTTGCTGCCGGATGGCAAGGCCATGCCGTTTTATGACGCAGTCGTCGGTGGGCGCTCAGTCGGCACGCCTGGCGCGGTAAGGATGCTCGAAGTCGCGCATAAGCAGTACGGAAAACTGCCATGGGCGCGACTGTTCGAACCTGCCATCCGGCTTGCTGATGCGGGCTTCCCTATGTCAGCACGTTTGAATATGCAGCTGGCTGGCGAAAAGTATTTAAAGAGCGATCCCGCTGCGGCGGCTTATTTTTACGCGGCAGACGGCACGCCCAAGCCGGTGGGCACCATGATGCGGAATCCGGCGCTGGCGGCGACGCTTCGGGCGGTTGCGGCCAATCCGAACGCTTTGTATGCCGGTGAGATTCCTGCAGACATCGTCAAGGCAGTCGGTGCTCACCCGAACGCCGGCCGGCTTGGCTGTCAGCGACTTCACTGCGTATCAAGTCAAACAACGTGAACCGCTCTGCACTGACTACAAACAATGGCGTGTCTGCGGTTTTCCGCCGCCGTCCTCCGGGCGGCATCGCCGTTGCGCAGATGCTGGCGATACTGTCAGCGCGCAACATTGCTGCGTCGCCACCCGCCGGCGCCATGGGACCCGCTGGCAAACTCGAACTGTCATCCGATGCTGTGCATCTTTTTTCCGAGGCGGGACGCCTGGCCTTCGCCGATCGCGGCCTGTATGTCGCTGATAGTGATTTCGTTAGGGTCAACGTTGCCGGACTGCTTGATCCAAACTATCTGAAGCAGCGCGCGCAGCTGATCGGTGATCGCAGCATGGGCACCGCGAAGCCCGGGGTTGCGCCGGGTACGCCTACCGCAGCGGCTGAAGATCCATCTGCGCATAAGGAAGCGACGTCACACATCTCGGTGGTCGATGGCTTCGGCAACGCACTTTCGATGACCACGACGATCGAGGATGTGTTCGGCGCGCGCATGATGGTGCGCGGCTTTCTTGCTGAACAATGAGCTGACCGATTTTTCGTTTACCCCGGCGGCCGATGGGGTGCCGATTGCCAATCGCGTTCAAGCGGGCAAGCGTCCGCGCAGCTCGATGGCGCCTGCACTCGTGTTCGATCGCGCCAGCGGACAGCTGGTGGCGACCGTGGGGTCACCAGGCGGCTCGCAGATCATCGGTTACGTGGCCAAGACCCTGGTCGGCGTGCTCGACTGGAACCTTGACATTCAACAAGCCATCTCGCTGCCGAACTTTGGATCGCGCAACGGACCGACCGAGCTGGAGCGCGGCCAATTCGGCCCGTAGATGGCCGAGGCCCTGAAAGCGCGCGGCCACGACGTGCGCGAGATCGATATGGCAAGCGGCTTGCAGGGGATCGTGCGAGTGCGACTGCCGAACGGTTCGGTCGGCTGGGCCGGGGGCGCGGATCCGCGGCGCGAAGGCGTAGCGCTGGGCGATTAGGGATATGCGCAGCAGATGCGCGGTTCGCGCCAGACGAACCGCGAACATTGGTTAGTGCGCCGCGCGGGCGGCGCATCAACAAAGGCAGAAAAGACACGGGGTAGACTTTCCGCTATCCAACGCTATTACAGGAACTCTCCAATGACGATCAAAGTCGGCGACAAGCTGCCCGAGGGTGAACTGCAGGAGTTTGTCGAAACCGAAACCGAAGGCTGCTCGCTCGGGCCCAACACGTTCAAAGTGCAGGACATGACCAAAGGCAAGAAGATCGTGATCTTCGGTTTGCCTGGCGCCTTCACCCCGACGTGTTCCGCGAAGCATGTGCCGGGCTACGTGCAGCAGCTCGACGCGCTGAAGCGCAAGGGTGTCGACGAGGTGTGGTGCTTGTCGGTCAATGATCCTTTCGTGATGGGCGCATGGGGCCGCGATCAGAAAGCCAGTGGCAAGGTTCGGATGATGGCCGACGGATCGGCGGCCTACACCAAGAAGCTCGGCCTCGAACTCGATTTGACAGCGCGCGGCATGGGGGTGCGCAGCCAGCGCTTTTCAATGCTGGTGGATGATGGTGTCGTGAAGGGACTGAACGTTGAAGGCCCTGGCAAGTTCGAAGTCAGCGATGCCGACACGATGCTGAAACAGATGAACTAGACCAGCGAATCAAGCGGAGGCGTCATGAAGACACTCGAAGAACAGATGTCGGTCTACCTGCGCTATCACCGTAATCCCAAGAACCGACTTACGCACTTCGTCGGTGTTCCGCTGATCATGTTCTCGCTGTTCGTTCTGCTTGACCTGTTGCGGGTCGAGGTGGGCGGCTTCTCGATTTCAGCAGCGACTGTCCTTGCGGTCGTCGTGCTGGTTTATTACTTCCGGCTCGACGCGGTGCTCGCCGCCGCGATGACGCTGTTTGTGGCGGTGCTACTGGTCGGCGCGCACGGAGTCGCAAGCGAAGGCGTTCGGCCGGCGCTGGTCGTATTCGGGGCCACGTTTGTCGGCGGCTGGGTGCTGCAGCTGATCGGGCATGTGTTCGAAGGGAAGAAGCCGGCGCTGATGGATAACTTCTTTCAAGTTTTTATTGCGCCGATCTTCCTGATGGCTGAGGTGTTCTTTGCGTTCGGGTACAAGCGCGACGTTGCCGAGCGCATGGAGCAGATGGCCGCGCGTTCGGAGCCCGGCTAGGCACGCCGCACGCGGAAGTCGCTGATCCGGAAGCCCAGCGCAAACAGCGCGGCAAAGTATCCGGCGGTGCCGGCGCCGATCACTGCGGTGAGCCAGGCGACGCGATGCCACGGTGCATCCTGCATCGCAGGCCAGTCAAGCGGCCGCTGCGCCCACCACAACAGTCCGGCTAGTACGACGAGCGCGATCGCTAGGCGCGCGACAAAAGAAACCCAGCCCGCAGCAGGCTGATACAGCTTTCGTTTTCTCAGACCGACGAACAGTGCGAGCGCGTTGGCGCATGCTCCGAGTCCGACCGATAGCGCCAGCCCGGCATGCGCGAAGACAGGCACCAGCGCGACGTTCGCCAGTTGTGTAGCGATCAGCACGACGATCGCAATCTTGACCGGAGTTCGAATGTCTTTCTGCGCATAAAAGCCGGGCGCAAGAATCTTTACGGCGATAAGTCCGAGCAGGCCCACCGAGTAGCCGATAACCGCCACCGCGGTCTGCCGAACGTCGAACGCGGTGAACTCTCGTCCCTGGAACAGGACCGAGACGATCCCTTCTGCCGTCATGCCCAGCCCCACCGCAGCCGGCAGAGCCAGCAGGAAAACAAGTCGCAATCCCCAGTCGAGCAGATGCGAATAATCCGCAACGCGCTGCTCGGCAAATGCGGCTGACAAGCTGGGGAGCAGCACAGTGCCGAGCGCGACACCGAGCAGCGCGGTCGGAAATTCCATCAGCCGATCGGCGAATGCCAGCCACGTAACGCTGCCGGTGGCCAAATGCGACGCGATGTTGGTGTTGATGATGATGCTGATCTGCGCCACCGACACCGCAAACAGCGCCGGCAGCATCAGCCCGCCGACCCTGCGCACGTCGGGATCGCGAAACGCCGCGAGCGGCGACGACCAGCCGAATGCCGACGCCGATTGCGCGCAACGCCAAAAGTTGCATCGCAAGCTGCAGCACACCGCCGATCACGACAGCAAACGCCAGCGCCATAATCGGCCGCTCAAGATGCGGCGCCAGCCACAGCGCGCACGCGATGAACGACACGTTCAGCAGCACCGGTGTAGCGGCCGGCACCGCAAAACGGCGGTAAGTATTCAGCACGCCCGCGGCGAGCGCCACCAATGACATGAACAAGATGTACGGAAACATCCAGCGCGTCATCACCGTCGCAAGATCGAATGCATCGGGGTTGCGCGCCAGGCCCGAGGCGATCAGCCACACCAATAGCGGAGCCGCGATCACGCCCAGCACTGACACGACGAGCAGCACCCAAACAGCGCAGATGCGATGCGGCCAACGAATTCGCTCGTGCGCTCCTGATCCCGGCTGCGAACGTCGGCAAGCATCGGCACGAACGCCTGCTGAAAGGCGCCCTCGGCGAACATTCGGCGCAGCAGATTCGGGATGCGAAACGCTACATTGAAGGCATCGGTCTCGGCGCTGACCCCGAAGATTCTGGAGATCAGCATATCCCTGGCCAACCCCGTGACGCGCGAAACGAAGGTCAGGCCGCTAACGGTGGCAAGGGCGCGAAGCAATGTGCAATGGGTCGATGAATTTAGAGGTCAATAGAGAGCCGAGGGCGTCCGGTTTGCTATAGTGCCGCCCCTTTGTCAGCACACGCTGAGTGATCGCCTCCGCCGCCGACTATCAGAAACCGGAATCTTATGGCCAATACCAAACAAGCCCGTCACCGGGCACGTCAATCCACCGTGCGCAACGCGCACAACTCGGCTCAGCGCTCGCGCCTGCGCACCGCTGTCAAGTCGGTCCGCAAGGCGATTGAAAGCGGTGATAAAAAGGCCGCGCTGGAAACGTTGAATCAGGCGACTAGCGTGATCGATTCGATCGCCGACAAAAAGGTCGTTCACAAGAACACCGCTTCCCGCAACAAGAGCCGACTGGCTGCCGCTATCAAATCGATGGGCTAGCGGCACGGGCGTACGCGAAGCTGCGCCCCGCATGACCAAGCCGTCTTCCAAGGTGCTCGTCATCAATGACGAGCCACTGATTTTGCGCGAGCTGCTGAAGGGCCTGAACGGCGCGGCACGCTCGCTGGACAATCCGTACGGAATTTCGTTTATCGGCGCGCTGACCGCCAAGGAAGGGCTCGCGCTGATCGAGCGCGACGGCGACATTCAAACCGCGATTGCCGACGACAAGCTGTACGCGGTCGACAGCAAGTCAAACGGGAAGTCGAACGGCAAGCTTGGGCGCAAGAACGGCGACGGCCGGCGCAACCTGCAGGTATCGGCGCTCAAGCTTGTGCAGCAGATCACGTCGCTGCGGCCCGAGATCGACATCTACATCCTGATCGACAAGGAAAAAGAGGATCAGGTAGTCGATGCGCTGTTCACCGAGGCGGTCGATGGCTATTTTTATCGCGAAGAACGCGACTATCGCGGCATGTACCGCATCCTCAATGCACAGATTGCCGAGCGCGCGCGCACGCCTTTTTACGATGCGCTGAAGGCGTACGTGATGGCGGCCAAGGACGCGTGGCATACGCCGGGGCACTCGAGCGGAGACTCGATGCGCGGCAGCGCGTGGGCCAATGAGTTTTACGACTTCATGGGCGAACACGTGTTCGACGCCGATCTATCGGTGTCGGTGAAGGCGCTCGATTCGCTGATGGAGCCCACCGGTGTCATCGCCGAAGCGCAACAGATGGCGGCGCGTGCGTTCGGTGCGCGCCGCACGTTTTTCGCAACCAACGGCACGTCGACCGCAAACAAAGTCATCCTGCAGACGATGATCGCGCCGGGCGAGACGCTGCTGCTCGATCGCAACTGCCATAAATCGGTGCACCATGGCGTCGTGCTTTCCGGCGCGCAGCCGATCTATCTGGATTCTTCGGTCAATCGCAAATACGGCGTGTTCGGGCCCGTCCCGAAGAAAACGATTCTGAAGGCAATCGAGGATCATCCCGAAGCGCGAGTTGCTCGTCTTGACTTCGTGCACGTACGACGGATTGCGCTACGACCTGAAGCCGATCATCGAAGCCGCGCATGCGCGCGACATCAAGGTACTGATCGACGAAGCGTGGTTTGCGCACGCACGCTTTCACCCCGCGCTGCGGCCTACCGCCCTCGAAGCCGGCGCTGATTATGTCACGCAATCGGCGCACAAGACGCTGTCGGCGCTGTCGCAGGCGGCGTACATTCACGTCAACGACCCGACGTTCAACGAGCACATTTTTCGCGAGAACTTCAACATGCACACATCGACCAGTCCGATGTACAGCATGATTGCAAGCCTCGATGTCAGTCGCAAGCAGGCGGTGCTGGAAGGCTACAAGCTGCTGCAACGGACCCTGATGCTGGCCGATGAATTGCGCGAGCAGATCAACTCGACGGGCGTGTTTCGCGTGCTCGAGCTCGACGATCTGCTGCCCGACGAAGTCAAACACGACGGCATTCGGCTCGATCCCACGAAGATCACGGTCGATGTCGCATCGTGCGGGATGACGGTCGACGATCTGCAGAACGAGCTCTTCACGCGCTTCAACATCACGGTCGAAAAGTCGACGTTCAATACGCTGACGTTGCTGCTGACGATCGGCACGACACGCTCGAAGTGCTCACGGCTGTACGACTCCCTGATGCGCATCGCGCGCGAGAAGCGGGCGCCGCGCCGCTTGTATCGGACACCCGATCTGCCGCCGTTTACCGAACTCGCGTTTCTTCCGCGCGATGCCTACTACGCAACCGGCGAGCTCGTGCCCTTGCTGGACGACAACGATCAAGTGAATCGCGAGCTCGCGGGTCGAATCTGCTGCGATCAGATCGTCCCGTATCCGCCCGGCATCCCGGTGCTGGTGCCCGGCCAGCGCATCACGGACAACATCGTCGAATACCTGGTGCGCTATTTGCGCGTGCAGAACAAAGTCGAGCTGCACGGCGTCGTGTATCAAGGCTATGTGCCATCGGTACGCGTGCTGTCCACCGATGAAGAACATCAGTTGATTGCGCTGGTGGCAAGCCGCCCGCAGCGCCGCCGCGCCGCGTAGCGCCGACGCTGCGTCGGTCCACGCACCGGCCCATATAATCGCGTCTCGCGGCGATGAGGCGAATGATCCGCCGCGTTTTCTTTTGGCCAGTGAGGAGTGCGAACGATGACGCACCTGATGAACACCTATAACCGGCTTCCGGTTGCCTTTACACACGGCAAAGGCGCGCGTTTGTACGACGAACACGGCAACGAGTATCTCGATGCGCTCGCGGGCATCGCCGTCAACGGATTGGGACATGCGCATCCGCGGCTGACAGCGGCGCTGTGCGATCAGGTGGGCCGCCTGATTCATACGTCGAATGTCTATCGCGTACGCGAACAGGAGATCCTGGCCGATCGCATCTGCGCTCTGTCGGGCATGCAGGAAGTCTTTTTTGCAAATTCCGGCGCAGAGGCGAATGAAGCTGCGCTGAAGCTCGTTCGCATGTTCGGGCACAAGCATGGCGAACCCGAAGCGCAAACGATCGTGATGGAGCGCGCTTGGCACGGCCGCACGCTGGCAACGCTGGCGGCAACCGGAAGTGAAAAAGCGCGTGAGGGCTTCGCGCCGTTTCCGAGCGGCTTTATCTGCGTTCCATACAACGACATCGATGCGGTGAAGCGCGCGTGCGATGCCGATCGCCGAGTGCGTGCCGTCTGGCTGGAAGTGCTGCAGGGCGAAGGCGGCATTTATGTTGCCGACCTGGATTACGTCAAGAGCGCTGCGGCAGTTGTGCGACGAGCGCGGCTTGTTGCTGATGATCGACGAGATACAGAGCGGTATCGGGCGCACGGGCAAATGGTTCGCGCACCAGTGGGCGGGTATCAAACCCGATGTGATGACACTGGCGAAAGGCCTCGGCTCCGGTGTGCCGGTCGGTGCTTGCGTGGCGGCAGGCCCGGCGGCTGGCGTTTTTGGGCCCGGAAACCATGGCACCACTTTCGGCGGCGGCCCGCTGGCGATGCGCGCGGGAATTGAAACGCTCGAGATCATCGAGCAAGACGGTCTGATGGCGAACGCCGTCGCGCAAGGCGAGCGGATCGTCGGCGGATTGAAGCGCAAGTTGGCGGGTGTCAGCGGTGTCGTGCAGATTCGCGGCATGGGACTGATGATCGGCATTGAGCTCGATCGGCCTTGCGGTGAGCTCGTGCGGCAGGCGCTCGACGCGCGACTTGCTGATCAATGTCACGCACGACACGTGTGATTCGAATGCTGCCCCCGCTGATCCTGAGCGCGGAAGAAGCCGACCTGATCGTCGAGCGTTTGGCGCCGTTGATCCTGGCTTTTTTGCGCGCGCACTGAGATCCAGCAGACGACCGCGCAAGGCGGCTTGAGCTGCATGGCTGGCGGCATCCGCCATTTTCTTCAATTTGCGGACTTCGATCGCGCCGAGCTCGAGTGGGTATTCGAACGCTCGCGCGTCATCAAGGACCGCTTCAAGCGCTATCAGTTTTACCAGCCGTTGGCCGACCGTACGCTGGCGATGGTGTTCGAAAAAGCATCGACGCGCACGCGCGTTTCGTTCGAAGCCGGCATGTATCAAATGGGCGGATCGGTGATCCATATCACGACCGGCGACTCGCAGTTGGGACGTGCCGAACCGATCGAAGACACGGCGCGCGTCATTTCACGGATGGTCGACCTCGTGATGATCCGAACCTTCGAGCAAGCCAAGCTCGAGCGCTTCGCTGCGCATTCGCGCGTGCCGGTGATCAACGGGCTGACCAACGAATTTCACCCGTGCCAGATTCTGGCCGATATCTTCACGTTCATCGAGCACCGTGGCCCGATCGCAGGGCGAACCGTCGCGTGGATCGGCGACGCGAACAACATGGCTTACACGTGGCTGCAGGCGGCGCACAGCTTGGGATTTCGTCTCAACGTGTCGACGCCGCCGGGCTATGCGCTCGACGCATCGCGGACCACTGCAGGCGAGCACTTACAGGTTTTCGCCGATCCGATGGAAGCTGCGCGCGGTGCCGACATGGTCACGACGGACGTATGGACCAGCATGGGGTACGAAGCTGAAAATGACGTGCGTGCCAAGGCGTTTGCGGACTGGCAGGTCGATGGCGAGATGATGCAGACGGCAAAGCGCGATGCGGTTTTCATGCACTGCCTGCCGGCGCATCGCGGAGAGGAAGTCAGCGCCGATGTCATCGATGGCGCGCAATCGGTCGTATGGGACGAGGCAGAGAATCGGTTGCACGTGCAGAAAGCATTGATGGAATATCTGGTGCTTGAGAGAAACGTCAGTTAGTCCACCAGGCCAGCACTGCCGAGGGTAACCCTATAATCCGCACGCCGTAGCAGCACACGGCGAGCAAGATCCCGCGTCGCGTTTGAGCCGACGATTCGGTGACCCATGGAGTTGACAGGAACAGCGATGAACAAGTCGAAGAAAGCGGGCGCGGAGCGCCGGCAAGGTCGTGCTGGCGTATTCCGGTGGGCTGGATACTTCAGTCATTCTCAAATGGCTGCAGGACAACTACAACGCCGAGGTCATCACATTCACGGCCGATATCGGCCAGGGCGAAGAGCTCGAGCCGGCGCGCGCCAAGGCACTGCAGCTCGGCATCAAGAAGAACAACATCTTCATCGAAGATTTGCGTGAAGAGTTCGTGCGCGACTTCGTGTTTCCGATGTTTCGCGCCAATGCGCTGTATGAAGGCGAGTATCTGCTCGGCACTTCGATCGCACGTCCGTTGATCGCCAAGCACCTGATCGAGACGGCGCGCAAGACTGGCGCCGACACGATCTCGCACGGCGCCACCGGCAAGGGCAACGACCAAGTGCGCTTCGAGCTTGGCGCGTATGCGCTGATGCCGGACGTCAAGGTCATCGCGCCCTGGCGCGAATGGGATCTGCTGTCGCGCGAGAAATTGCTGGCGTACGCCGACAAGCACGGCATTCCGGTCGACTTCAAAAAACGCAAAGGCGGTGCGCCGTACTCGATGGATGCCAACCTGCTGCACATCAGTTACGAGGGCGGCATTCTCGAGGACCCCAATTTCGAGCCGGAAGAATCGATGTGGCGGCTGACGGTGTCGCCCGAGAAGGCACCGAACAAGCCCGAAGTGCTCGAGCTCACTTACGAGCGAGGCGACATCGTCGCGATCAACGGCAAAAAGCTGTCGCCCGGCCAAAGTACTGGCGACGCTGAACAAGATCGGTGGCAGGCACGGCATAGGCCGGCTCGATCTCGTCGAGAACCGATACGTCGGCATGAAATCGCGCGGCTGCTATGAAACGCCGGGCGGGACGATCATGCTGAAAGGCCACCGCGCGATCGAATCGATCACGCTCGATCGCGAGGTCGTCGCACTGAAAGACGACTTGATGCCGCGCTATGCACGCATGATCTACAACGGCTACTGGTTCAGTCCGGAGCGGCAGCTGATGCAGACACTGATCGACGAGTCGCAAAAGCGCGTCAATGGCAAAGTGCGGCTGAAACTCTACAAAGGCACGATCCTGGTGATCGGACGCGAATCAAGATCCGACTCGCTGTTCGACATGGCCATCTCGACGTTCGACGATGACCAAGGCGCCTACAACCAGGCCGACGCCGATGGCTTCATTAAGCTGAACGCGCTACGTATGCGCATTGCGGCGAACGCGAAGTCGCGGCGTCGCGCTTGATGGTGCGCCGCTCAAACCGACCGGCCGTCGGTAAAGCACGCGTAATGGCCGTTTGGATGAATGTGCAAACATGCAATCGCTGTTTATATTTCGCTTGTCTGTGATGTCGGTGCTCTCCCGCGTACTCCTCCGCACTCGAGCTCTCCGACCGGCACCTAGACACCGCACGTTCTAACCCTTGGCCCGCTCTCGCGGGCCTTTTTTTGCTCGCGCTCGCAGGAAACCGGCTAGCATCCCGCGCCATGGAAAAGCGCGTCCGCTTCCGCTCTACGTGGTTGCCCTGGGCGTTGCTGGCGCCGCAACTGGCGGTGATAGGCGTCTTCTTTTTCTGGCCCGCCGCACAGGCGCTGCTGCAATCGGTGCAAATTCAGGACGCGTTCGGTGCGACGCGCGAGTTTGTCGGCTTGGAAAACTTTCGCCAGCTGTTTGCCGACGAGACGTACATCGATTCGTTCAAGACGACGGCGATTTTTTCGGTGCTCGTTGCCGGCTTTGGCATCTCGATCGCATTGGTCCTCGCGGTCTTTGCGGACCGCGTGCTGCGCGGCGCTGCGGTCTACAAGACACTGTTGGTGTGGCCGTACGCGGTAGCACCGGCGGTGGCCGGCGTGCTGTGGCTCTTCATGTTCGCGCCGTCGATCGGCATCGTGCCCTACGCGCTGCGCCTGATCGGTTACGAGTGGAATCATCTGCTGAATGCGGATCACGCGATGGCGCTGATCGTGATGGCCGCGGTGTGGAAGCAGATCAGCTACAACTTCCTGTTCTTTCTCGCGGGTCTACAAGGAATTCCCAAGTCGCTGATCGAAGCAGCTGCTATCGACGGCGCGGGACCTTGGCGGCGCTTCTGGACGATCGTGTTTCCGCTGCTGTCGCCAGTGACGTTCTTCCTGCTCGTGATCAACATCGTCTATGCGTTCTTCGAAACGTTCGCGATTATCGATGCATCGACGCAGGGCGGGCCGGGCAAGGAAACCGCGATTCTCGTCTACAAGGTGTACTACGACGGCTTCAAGGGACTCGATCTCGGCAGCTCCGCGGCGCAGTCGGTCGTGCTGATGGTGATCGTCATCGCGCTGACCGTTGTGCAGTTTCGCTACGTTGAAAAAAAGGTTCAGTACTGATGAAGCGCACGCGCCCACAAAATTCGCTGCCCCACGCGCGGATGCGTCAATCCCTTCGGGCGGCCCGGCGGTACTGACATGGTCGAACGCCGCCCTGCCCTGACAGTTCTAACGCACCTGGTGTTGATCCTCGGCGTATTGATCGTCGCGTTTCCGGTTTATGTGACGTTGGTGGCGTCGACTCACACCGCGCAGGCGATCGTGCAGGCGCCGATGCCGCTGGTACCGGGCGATCAGATGCTGCACAACTACGCCGCCGTGCTGATCGGCACCGATGCCGGCGCGGGTTCCGCAGCCCCGGTGGGCCGCATGATGTTCGTCAGCCTGGTCAGCGCGCTGACGATCGCACTCGGCAAGATCGCGATCTCGTTGCTGTCGGCTTTCGCGATCGTCTACTTTCGATTTCCGTTTCGCAATTTCTTTTTCTGGGCGATCTTCGTCACGCTGATGCTGCCGGTCGAGGTACGCATCGGCCCCACCTATGAAGTCGTCTCCGATCTCGGAATGCTGAACAGCTATGCGGGCCTGACCGTGCCGCTGATTGCGTCAGCCACCGCGACGTTCCTGTTCCGGCAGTTCTTTCTGACGGTGCCCGATGAGCTCGCAGAAGCGGCACGCATCGACGGCGCCGGGCCGATGCGGTTTTTCTGGGACATATTGCTGCCGCTTTCAAAGACCAGCATGGCCGCACTCTTCGTGATTCAGTTCATTTACGGCTGGAATCAGTATTTGTGGCCGTTGCTGGTGACCACAGAGGAGAACATGTATCCGGTCGTGATGGGCATCAAGCGAATGATCTCCGGGGGTGACGCGGCCAATGACTGGAATCTGATCATGGCCACGGCGATGCTCGCGATGTTGCCGCCGGCCTTCGTCGTATTACTGATGCAGAAGTGGTTCGTCAAAGGTCTGGTGGAGACAGAAAAATAAGTGGCCGCGATTGAGTTTATCGACGTTCGCAAAAGCTATGGCACTTTGCAGGTGGTGCATGGCATCAACGTCGCAGTCGCCGGACGGCGAGTTCGTCGTGCTGGTGGGGCCATCCGGATGCGGAAAGTCGACGTTGCTGCGAATGGTCGCCGGCCTCGAAGAGATCAGCGCCGGCACGATCCGCATCGGCGACCGTGTCGTCAACGATCTCGAACCGAAGGATCGTGATTGCGCAATGGTGTTTCAGAACTACGCGCTGTACCCGCATATGAGCGTGTACGACAACATGGCGTACGGCCTGAAAATCCGCGGCTTGGCGAAGAGCGACATCGATCAGCGCGTCAACGCCGCCGCGTCCATTCTCGAACTGGGCAATTTCCTGCAACGCAAACCCCGTCAGCTTTCGGGAGGGCAACGTCAGCGTGTCGCGATGGGCCGCGCGATCGTGCGTGAACCTGCCGTATTCCTGTTCGACGAGCCGCTGTCGAATCTGGACGCGAAGCTGCGGGTGCAAACGCGGCTCGAGATTCAAAAGTTGCATCGCCGATTAAAGACGACGAGTCTTTATGTGACGCACGATCAGGTGGAAGCGATGACGCTCGCACAGCGCATGATCGTGATGAACGCGGGCCGAGCCGAACAGATCGGCACGCCCGACGACGTTTACTCGCGCCCGGCCACGACGTTCGTCGCCAGCTTTATAGGCTCGCCACCGATGAATCTGTTCAAAGGCAGGCTGGCAAGCGACGGCACAACCTTCGAGGCGCTCGAAACAAGAATTGCGCTGCCCGGGAATGCAATATCGCTCGCCGGCCGCGAGTTGATCCTCGGCATTCGGCCGGAACACATGAAACTTGGTGGAAATAACTTGTCGATGGAGGTTGAAACCGTAGAGATGCTCGGCGCCGAACATCTGATCCACGGCACCGTCGCGGGTCACGACACGATCGTGCGCACAGGACCGCACGACAACCCGGCCCCGGGTTCAATTCTGCAGCTAGGACTGAAAGCGGGCGCGGCGCACTGGTTCGATCCTGCGCTACGACCGGACAAGCGCGATCATCAGTGCCGACACTCGGTATCGGCAGTTGACGCGCGACAACTACTGACCTACTCTTTGCGCCGAAATTCGCAATTAGGCTTAGTGCAATCGCCGTAGAGCGCCAGCGCGTGCCCGTGCAGATGGAAGCCGCGTGCGGCCGCAATATCGTGCTGTCGGTTCTCGATTTCGGCATCGACAAACTCTTCAACACGCCCGCAGGTCAGGCATACCAGATGGTCGTGATGCGTGCCTTCATTCAACTCGAACATCGCGCGGCCGCCCTCGAAGTGATTGCGCGCCAGTAGCCCGGCCTGCTCGAACTGCGTCAATACCCGATACACCGTGGCGAGCCCGACGTCGATGTGCTCCGCCATCAGCGCCTTGTAAACGTCCTCGGCGCTCATATGACGCACGCCAAGCTCTTCCGAGCTGCGCTGAAAAATCTCGAGCACCTTGAGCCGCGGCAGAGTTGCCTTGAGGCCGATGCTCTTGAGTTCGCTGGACGATGGCGGAATGCGTGTCATTGCAGATGCGATTGCCGGCTTATCAGCGGCTGATTTTGCGGCTGAGTTACCGCTCGGTCGCAAGTCATTGCCAGCTGATTGCCGGCTCATTGCCGACTATCATACGAGCTTCGTCTTGCAATCGCCTCGCACATGACTCTTCGCGCTTCACTGTCGTTGCTGATTTCTTGCGTCGCGTTAGCGGCGTGTCAGAGCGTGTCGAACGTCGGCATCTTCGGTGGCCAGGCTGGGGGCCGACGTTTCTTGGGCCGTATCGACCCGATGTGCACCAAGGCAACATCATCACGAAGGAGATGGTCGAGCAGTTACGACAGGGCATGGCACGCGAACAAGTGCGCTTCCTTCTTGGCACGCCACTTCTGACGAGCGAGTTTCACAAGGATCGCTGGGATTACGCGTACTACCTGAATCCGCGCAAGGGCGAGGTGCAGAACCGTCGCCTCACCGTTTATTTCAAGGACAACAAGCTCGACAGCTTCAGGTCCGACGAGATGCCGCAAGAACAGATGGCCGACGTGCTGATTCTCGGTCCCGATGCTCGCAAGAAGCCGAGGCAGGCGCCGAGGCAGGCCGAGAAAGCGCCGGATATCATGACACCAGCGCCAGGACGCGAGCCTTCCAATTGAAGCTTGCGATCGCCGGCGCTTCCGGCCGCATGGGTCGAATGTTGATCGAGGCGGCGTTGGCGCAGCCCGACGCGACGATCACCGCGGCGTTCGATCGCGCCGACAGCGCAGCCGCGGGACACGACTGCGCTGAATTTCTTGGGCGCTCGATTGGAGTTCAGGTCGTCGCGGACTTGTCTTCTATCGGCAACGCCGATGTCCTGATCGACTTCACGCGACCCGAGGCAACACTAGCGCATTTGCGAGCGTGCACGACGGCCGGCGTCAACATGGTGATCGGCACGACGGGTTTCGACGAGGCAGGTAAACAAGCGATCGCTGCGGCCGCCAAGAAAATCGCGATCGTTTTCGCACCCAACATGGGCGTCGGCGTCAATGTCGTGCTCAAGCTGCTCGATCAGGCGGCCCGGATTCTGAACGACGGCTACGACGTCGAAATCATCGAAATGCACCATAAGCACAAGGTCGATGCACCGTCAGGCACCGCGCTGAAAATGGGCGAGGTCATCGCCGAAGCCCGCGGCGAAACGCTGGAAGACGTCGCGGTTTATGCGCGCGTAGGCGATGTCGGAGAACGAAAGGACGGCGCCATCGGCTTCGCCAGCATTCGCGGCGGCGACGCGATCGGTGACCATACCGCGCTTTTCGCTGGCATCGGCGAGCGTATCGAGATCACGCACAGGGCGTCGAGTCGAATGACGTACGCGCTCGGCAGCATGCGAGCTGCGCGCTTTCTGGCGGGCCGCCGAGCGGGGCTGTACGACATGTTCGACGTGCTGGGTATCAAGTAGGCAACACGGGCATGGAAGCGACGACTCTCGGACTCTCGCACTTCTGGGCGCAAGCCGACGTCGTCATTCGGCTGACGGCGTATTTGTTGCTGCTGATGTCGGTTGCCAGCTGGTTCCTGATCGTGTGGAAGACGTGGGCCTGGCTGCGTGTGCGTCGCGCATCGAAGCAGCTTGAAAACTTCTGGAGTGCGAGTTCGGTCGAGTCGGCCGTCGCGCAGTTGAAGCCGCACGATCGCGAGAATATTTTTGTGCCACTGGCGAGCGGCGCAGCCGGAGCTGCGACGCATCCGGCATCCGAAGGCAGCCTGGCGGCGCAGATCGATCGCTCCGAGCTCATCACCCGTGCGTTGCGACAGACGAATCAATGAAGCGGCCGGCAAGCTCGAGTCGGGACTAACGATTCTCGCCTCCGTCGGCAGCACCGCGCCGTTCGTGGGACTGTTCGGCACCGTGTGGGGCATCTATCACGCGCTGATCAACATCGCGCGCTCGGGCCAGATTGCGATTGACAAAGTGGCGGGCCCGGTCGGTGAAGCCTTGATCATGACCGCCGTCGGACTCGCCGTCGCGATCCCCGCCGTGCTCGCGTACAACGCGTTCACTCGCGTGAATCGCGTCGTGTTCGGCCAGCTCGACGGCTTCGCGCATGATCTGCACGCAACGCTGACAATCGGCTCGCGATTGCCGGTGGAGACATGAGCAGAAGCGCTCTGGCGCGTAGCGAGCAGGCCCGCGGTGCCGCCGAGGAGCGCACCTGTATGACGAATACAGCGAGCACCGCAGGCGGCGCCCCGGGACGCGCAGTAGCGCTGGGGCGCTTCTGATGGCATTCGGCGGATTCCAGCGGCACAGCGGCCCTTCGCTGCCG
The DNA here is from genome assembly GCA_963729165.1 of uncultured beta proteobacterium. Lineage (GTDB taxonomy): Bacteria > Pseudomonadota > Gammaproteobacteria > Burkholderiales > Burkholderiaceae_F > JACCZX01. The sequence goes on along the minus strand of CAVSMM010000007.1, from coordinate 40,864 downwards.
ATGTCTGAGATTAATGTCACGCCTCTGGTCGACGTGATGCTTGTGCTACTGGTGATCTTCATCATCACAGCGCCGCTGTTGTCGTACGCGATCAAGCTCGACCTGCCGAACGATCCCGCGCCCGCCGCGGAAGCAGCTCTAAGCACGATCAAGCTCTCGATCGACGCCGAAGGCAAGATCTTCGCCGACACCGATTCGATCACTGACGATCAGTTGCATGCGCGCTTCGCGGCCGCGGCCAAAGCGTCACCCATCCCAGAGGTGCATGTCCGCGCCGACAAAGCGACCCGCTATGAGCGGGTTGCTTTCGTCATGTCAGCGGCGCAGCAGGCAGGGCTCGCGAAAATCGGATTCGTCACAGAGCCGATCGGCTCGCCGAGTGTGCCGACACCGCGCTAGCTCAATAGCGCCGTCACTCTTCGAGCCATGCCAGCAAAGGGTCCCATTGGTCTCGGTCCTTGGCGACTCGGCTTGACGCAACATCCCAAAGCGTGAGCCCTTGTGCCGCCAAGTGCACATAATTTTGCGTATCGCGGATGTAACCGATCACCGGTAACCCAAGCCCTTCTACGAATCGGTGCAACTGCTCGGCCGCACGCGTACGCTCGTCCACCCGCATGCCAAGCACGCCGACTTTCCCGGAGTTTCCCAGCGCGCCGCGGTCTGCAAGCTTGGCGAGAAAAGTCTCTGTCGCGAAGATGTCGAAGATCGACGGCTGCAGCGGAACGATGACGCGATCGGACAATTTCAATACGTCTTTCAAGTCGCCGCCGCGCAAACCTGCAGGACTATCGAGAACGACATGCGTCACCCCGGCGGGAGGCCGCGCGACACGCTTGTCGTCGCGATCCCACGACTCGATCCGGGGCGCATCACTCGGACGTATCGCCAGCCAGGCGACCGCCGACTGCTGCCGATCGAGATCGCCAAGCATCGTCCGATGGCCTCGGCTCGCGTAGTAGCCGGCCAGGTTCGTCGCGGCAGTGCTTTTTCCTACGCCGCCTTTGGGATTGGCGATCAAGACGATCATCGAATGAGTCTAGCGGAGCGGACCCCGGTGCTACCATCGACGCATGCTTGATGACCTCGATAACTTGGCGGCGAAGATCAAGGAACTTGCTGCGATGGTGCAGTCCCTGCGCGCGGAGAATCAACAACTCCGAGCGCAACTCGTCGCTGCATCATCCGAGCTTGAGTCGATGAATGGTCGGGTCGACGAAGCGGCACGTCGGCTGGACGCCCTGCTGCAGCGCCTCCCGGATCCCATCAAAACTGCAACCGCTTCCACGCAATGGAAAACCTGAGCGTTTCGATTCTTGGGCGTGAGTATCGGCTCGCCTGCAGCCCCGACGAAAAAGAAGCGTTGCTGAAAAGCGCTCAGTTGGTCGATTCGAAAATGCAGGCGATACGCGAAGCCGGCAAAGTCATGGGCGCCGACCGGATCGCTGTGATGGCCGCACTGCAGTTTGCGCACGAGCTGCTAAACAGTCGAGGGAGCGATGGCGTCGAGGTAGGCGACATCCGCCGCCGCGTTCGCGACCTCGTACAGGTCTGCGACGAAGCTCTGCTGCCGCAGGAAAAATTGTTCTAATTCGGAAGTTTCGTTTCAGACGAAGCACACTGGGGAAGCGCTAAACTGCGCGCAAGCGTTCAGCAGTTGGAACGCAAAGAATTCCCTGCGGTGTTCGCGCAAAGGCCTCATAGTTCCTTGAACCAATGCGCTGTGCGCAAGGTTGCTGGCCTCGCGCCGTGGTGCGATCGGCACGCGTTTGCTGAACCTAAGCGGCGTGGACAGCGACCACCCTGAACCAATGGTTCAGGACATTTGGCCGGGCGGCACAGGCGGGGATCTCTTTTTGGCTGCAAGGTGGAACCGGGCCTTGCACCCTATTCCACCGGGGGATTTAAATACCGGTGGACAGACTGCACGACAACCGACCCTTCTCCCACCCCGGAAGCGACGCGCTTCACCGAACCCGACCGCACATCACCGACCGCGAAGATTCCTGGCGCCGTCGTCGCGTACGCCGACTCAAGCGCACGCCCATCTTGATCGCGGCCCGTAATGATGAAGCCACGCGCATCGAGCGCGAGGCAGCCGTCAAGCCATTCGGTGTTCGGCTCCGCCCCGATCATCACGAATAACGCACCGATGCGCCGCGTCTGCTGCGTGCCGGTTTTTCGGTTCGTCCATGTCACCTCGCGCAGGATCGTATCGCCCGCGAGCGCGGTGATCTCGGTAAACGGGTGCAGCGTGATTTTTGGCGACGATTCGATTCGGCGCACTAAATAATCGGACATCGTCGCCGCAAGCCCGGGGCCGCGAACCAGGATGTGCGCGTGCTCGACAGTGCGCGATAGATAAATCGCTGCCTGCCCGGCCGAGTTGCCGCCGCCGACGATCACCACCTCCTCGCCTTCGCTGAGCTGCTGCTCCATGGCGGTCGCGGCGTAATGAATGCCCTGCCCTTCGAAGCGAGCATAGTCAGGCACGTCAAGCTTGCGATAGCGGGCGCCGGTGGCAATGATGACTGCGCGTGCCGTCACTGACCGGTCGCCTTCGAGATGCAGTCGATACGGCTTCTCATCGCATTCGATACCAATCACCGCACGCGCGATGGCAAGCCGCGCGCCGAACTTCTGTGCCTGCACCTGGGCCCGCCCCGCAAGCGCCTGGCCGGAGATTCCGGTTGGGAATCCCAAGTAGTTCTCGATCTTGGAACTGGTGCCTGCTTGCCCTCCCGGGGCCAGCCCTTCGAGCACGATGGTGCGCAACCCTTCTGACGCCGCGTAGACCGCGGCAGCAAGCCCCGATGGGCCAGCGCCGATCACCGCAACATCGAAGATTTCATTGGCATCGAAGCTTTCGATCAATCCGAGCGCGTCCGCAAGCGCAATCGTGCTGGGATTGCGCAGAACATCCTTGCCGGTCGCAATCACCACCGGCAAATCCGCCAAGGAAAGATGATGGCGCGCGAGCAGCCCTTCCGCGTCACGGTCCGTGTCGATGCTCAGTAATCGATGCGGATAATTATTCCGCCTCAAGAAGCGCTCCAGCCGCAGCGTGTCGGCGCCGCGAGACGAACCGATCACCGTAACGGCGCCGCGTGAATAGCGGATCAATCCGACCCGCCGCAAGATATACGCGCGCATCACGATCTCACCGATATCGGGCTCGGCGCTCAGCATCTTGCGGAAATCGGCACGCTTGACGCGCACCACGCGGCTATTCACACTCGTGCGTCCGCACACCAGAATTTGCTGATCGTTAAACAGGTCAAGCTCGCCGGTAAATTGACGCTCACCGTGCACCGTCAGCACGTGCGGTTGTCCTTCGGAATCCACCTCGAAGATCTCAATGCTGCCTTCGAGCACGAGAAAGAAGTCAACGCCCCGCTGCCCGCGATCGAACAATCGCGTGCCCTTGCGCAACCCCTGTTCGACGCCGTAATTGGCTACGCGCGAAGCAGCATCAACACTGAGCCGCGGAAACGTCTGCGCTTCGCGCGCGTACGGATCGCTCGGGTCGACCTCACGCTCGGGTTCGACGACGACTGCGGAAATCGAATCGGACATCGTGCAAGCCTACGCCATGCACGTGACGGCACGCTCTATCGAAGCATCTAGAATCACTGCCGTGCGACTGGATCAGGATGCTTGATCAGTGATGTGTAGGCTCGCCTCGATAAGCTGATCAGCATGGAACCGATCCTGTATGCCGCTGCGGCGGTCGTGGCGATCACCGCACTGGTCAACTGGATTGCGCGCAGCATCGAACTTCCAAGCCCCATCGTCTTGGTAGTTGCCGGCGTGATTCTCGCGCTCGTTCCAGGCCTGCCGAGGATCGCGCTGCCGCCAAACCTCGTGCTGCTCGTCTTCTTGCCGCCGCTGATCTACTACGCGGCGTTTGGCATGAGCTGGCAGGCGTTTCGCGACAACCTGCGCGAAATTTCGCTGCTCGCCGTCGGGTGTGTCGTGTTCACGACGATCGTGGTTGCAGCTGCCGCGCATTGGCTGATTGGGCTGCCATGGGCCGTCGCGTTTGTGCTGGGCGCGATTGTTTCGCCGCCAGACGTTGTAGCGCCGCTGGCGATTGCGCGGCGGCTGGGCGTGCCAAGTCGTATCACTGTAATCCTTGAAGGCGAAGGTTTGGTCAACGACGCGACTGCCCTTGTGCTGTTCAAGTTCGCCCTGACGGCCGTGCTGACAGGTTTGTTCTCGCTGGCGGAAGCGACGATGACATTTGCCGCGATCGTCGTCAGTGAAGCGCTGTGGGGATTTGTCGTCGGCTGGCTGATGTTGCGGTTGCGCTACTGGGCGAACGAGCCCCGCATCGAAGTCACGCTGTCGCTACTGACGCCTTTCCTCGCGTTCTGGATTCCACACGCTGCAGGAGGCTCGGGTGTCCTTGCCACGGTGATCGCCGGCCTGTACGTCGGCGCCAAGGGTGTCGAGCTCATACGCTCGAAGACGCGGCTGCAAGCAGTATTTTTCTGGGATTTCGTCACCTACCTCGTTGAAGGTGCGATTTTCCTTTTGACCGGGCTGCAGGCGCGCGTTGTTCTGGAAGGACTTGGCTCAATCGCTTGGAGCCAGCTTCTGCTCTACGCCGTGGCGATAAGTTTTGTTGCCATTGCCGTGCGTTTCATCTGGGTTTTTTCCGCGACGTACGTGCAGCGTTGGCTGTCGCTGACGTTGCGAGCGCGAGACCTGCCCCCATACTGGCAGCATCCGTTCCTGATCTCGTTCACCGGCATTCGCGGTGTGGTTTCACTCGCCGCTGCACTGAGTATTCCGGTGATGATCAACGGCGATCAGCCGTTTCCCTATCGTCATCTGATTCTCTTCCTGACGTTCAGCGTTATCGTGGTGACGCTGGTCGTACAAGGGCCGGTCCTCCCATGGCTCGTGCGAAAGCTCGGCCTGACCGACTGGGGCAGTCGAGAACAGCGTCTGCAGCAGCAACGCGAAGCCGATGCGCGCCTCGAAGCATCACGTGCTGCTTTCGATCGGTTACCCGAGCTCTCCGCAGAAATCCAGCTCCCCGCAGAGCAGATTCGTCAAGTGCGCGAGGTACAGGGCGATCGCGTGAGCCAGTTCGAGCGCCGCCGCGATCTATGCGGTGACGGGAGCGCAGTCGCAGTGCGAGTCGATCGTCTCGAACTCGCGCTGATCAATACGGAACGCGCATACGTGAACGCTTTGTTGCGTAGCGGTCGCATCAGTGATGAGATCCGGCGCCGGATCGAAGGCGAACTGGATCTGCGGGAAGAAGTGATCCAGCGCCGGCTGGAGTCAGCCGCCGGTTAAAGTTCGCCCGCCTGCGCGCCTACCCCTCCGGCGCGTACGTGATGGTGAGGTCACCTACGCCGTCGACGTGACCTTCGAGCTTGTCCCCGCGGTTGACCGGACCCACACCCGAGGGCGTCCCGGAAAAGATCAGATCACCCGCTCGAAGCGTGACCAGGCTCGACAAATAAGCAATCTGCTCGGGCACGCTCCAAATCTGTTGCGACAAATCTCCCTGTTGCTTGACTTCGCCGTTCACCTTGACCTGGATCGCACCTTTCTGTGGATGGCCGATCTCGCTCGCGGGGCGCAGCGCCGAGCACGGCGCTGACTGATCGAAGCTCTTACCCATCTCCCAGGGGCGACCCATTTTCTTTGCCTCACCCTGAATATCGCGTCGCGTCATGTCCAGACCCACTCCATAACCCCACACATGATCGAGCGCTTTTTCGGACGCAATGTTTTTCCCGCCTTTGCCGATTGCGACCACCATCTCGATCTCGTGATGAACATCCTTGGTGCCAACCGGGTAATCGATCGTCGACCCGCTATCCACGATTGAACTCGGCGCCTTCATGAAAAAGAATGGCGGTTCGCGATCAGGATCGTGTCCCATCTCGCGCGCGTGTTCCGCGTAGTTGCGGCCGACGCAGAAAATGCGTCCGACGGGGAAACGCAGATCGCTGCCGGCAACGGGCAGCGAGGGCAGTGGGCAGTCGATAACGTACTTGGCTCGGCGCAGATCGTCTTTTCCCATGGTCTCTCTTTATTTTATTGACTAGTCGAGCTTGATGCCGATTGCTTTGGTGATCTTGACGTACTTGTCCACCTGACCGCGCAGCATGTCACGAAATTCCTCAGGCGATTTGCTACTGATCGGCTCGGCACCGTTGGCATCCATTGAAGCCTTGAATTCGGGAGTCGCAACAATCGCAACGATCTCCTTGTGCAGCCGATCAACTATGGGCTTCGGCATGTTCGCCGGACCAAAGATACCAAGCCATAGTGTCGCCTCGAAACCCGGATAGCCCTGTTCGGCAACAGTAGGTACGTCGGGCAGCGCGGGCGAGCGCATCAAGGTTCCCACTGCCAGCGGACGCACCTTGTTTGCCTTGGCGTTTTGCAACAGCGCCGGCATCGAACCGAACACCGCTTGGACTTCGCCCGCGAGAATCGCGACATCGGCCGGCGCATTGCCCTTGTAGGGAACGTGCACGACATCGACCTTCGCAGCATCTTTGAGCATCTCCATCGCAAGATGCGTCGCAGTGCCGTTGCCGGCAGACGCATAGTTCAACTTGCCGGGCTGACTCTTCGCTAAGGCAATGAACTCGTTAAGGTTGCGCGCCTGCACCTGCGGATTGACGACCAGCAGATACGGCGTAACGGCCACCAGCGAAATCGGTGTGAAGTCGCTGACCGGGTTGTACGGGAGTTTCGAATACGCACCTGGCGCGATCGCATGCGTGCTGGTGGTACCGAGAGTCAGCGTGTAGCCGTCCGCCGCTGCTTTGGCCGTTGCATCCGCACCAATCGTGCCGCCTGCACCGGCCCGATTTTCGACAACGATCGTCTGGCCAAGCTGCTGGCCAAGCTTCTGCGCCACCACGCGCGCCACGATGTCGGTCGATCCTCCGGGCGCAAACCCGACAATCAGCTTGACTGGCCGGTTCGGGTAGTCCGATTGCGCGAAGACGGCGCTGGACGCGAACAGAACGGCGGCACCCACGGCCACTGAAGTAAGTCTTACGATGATTTTCATTGTTTCTCCTCGGTAGCACACGACTCAGACCGAACGCGGCATTCTAGGTCGAACGGCCTGCACAACGCACTGCGGTACCGGACCGCACCAAGACGCGGTAGAGTCGTAGCAACTAATAGGCCGACTGCACCGCACTGAACAGGTGTTGTCGTTGTCGAGAAATGAGGGGACACAATGCCACTCTGGACACGCGTCAGCTACGAGGGACGTGAGTGTTTCGGCACGGTCGCGGAGGACTCGATCGCGCTGTATACGGGAAACATGTTTGACAACCCGCAGCCAACCGGCAGGTCGATCCCGCGCAGTGCGGCGAAGCTGTTGACTCCCACGATGGCGAGCAAGATGATCGGGCTGGTTGACAACTATCACGCGCTTGGTCGCCAAGCTCGATCATCCGGTGCCGACGGAGCCCCTTTACTTTCTGAAGGGCGCCACTTCGTTTCTCGCCGCTGATGAATCGATTCGGATCCCGCAGTCCTACGACGGCAAGGTCGTCTTCGAAGGTGAGCTTGGCATCGTCATCGGCAGACGCTGTTGCGCCGTTACCCAGGCAGATGCGCAGAGCTACATCTTCGGTTACACATGCGTTAACGATGTCACCGCTGCCGACATCCTTAACAAGGCTCCGGGCTTCGCCCAGTGGACGCGCGCTAAAAACTTTGACACGTTTGGTGTTTTTGGCCCGGTTATCGCAACAGATGTTGATCCTGTCCGACTTGTGATCAAAACAGTTCTCAACGATCAGGAGCGACAGAACTATCCAGTCTCGGACGCGATATTCGCGCCGGCCGCGCTTGTCAGCCTGATCTCACGTGACATGACGCTGGAGGCAGGCGATGTCATCGCCTGCGGCACCTCGGTTGGTGTCGGTTCGATGAAGCCTGGCAGCACTGTCAGCGTTGTCATCGACGGCATCGGCACACTCACCAACCGGGTCGAGTGAGATCATGAAAATTGCAGTCATCGGTGCCGGCGCGATAGGGGGCATGCTCGCGGTGCGCCTGGCGCTGTCAGGTCACGCCGTCACCGTGATCGACCACGGTGCGCATCTGGATGCGATTCGTGCCAACGGACTCAGGCTTGTTCACCCGGATGGAACCGAGGAGCTCGCGAACAACCTGCACGCCGTCGCAAGCTGCGGCGACGCCGGCAAACAAGATCTGGTACTGCTGGCGCTCAAGGCGTACACGATTGAAACTGTAGCGCCTCAGATGCGTGCGTTGTTCGACGACGACACGATCGTTGTCACGTTGCAAAACGGGTTGCCGTGGTGGTATTTCCAGAATTTCGATGGTCCGCATGCGGGCTATCGTCTTAAATCGGCCGATCCCGCTGGCGGCATCGAAGCGAACATCGAACCGCATCGCATCATCGGCTGCGTCGTTTACCCGGCCGGCGAGATCGTCGCGCCGGGAGTAGTAAAGCGCCTCGAAGGCGACCGCTTTCCGGTCGGAGAGCTCGATGGCTCCGAAAGTGAGCGCATTGCAAAGGTGTCGGAAACCCTCGTCAGCGCGGGGTGGAAATCGCCTGTTCTAACCGACATCCGCTCGGAGATCTGGCTCAAGCTATGGGGCAACATGAGCTTCAATCCGATCAGTGCATTGACGCACGCGACACTGGTCGATATCTGTCAGGAACCCGCGACCCGTCAGCTGGCCGCCGACATGATGCGTGAGGCACAAGCGATCGCAGAGAAGCTCGGGGTCACGTTTCGCGTGCCGCTCGAAAAGCGTATCGAAGGTGCCGAAAAAGTCGGCAAGCACAAGACGTCGACGTTGCAAGACGTCGAAGCGGGACGCGCGGTTGAAGTTGACGCCCTGATCGGCTCGGTGATTGAGCTTTCGGACCTGACCAACACGCCTGCTCCGGCGTCGCGCGCGGTACACGCGCTGCTAAAACAGCTTGTCGCAACGATGCAGGAAAGGCGCGCGCGCGTGATAATGCAGCCGCTTTAGTCAATACACGGCGAGACGCGCATTGCAAACGGGATCGACTCATTTTTGCGTTTGCATACCTCCCGTCCTCTGAACCTCGACGACGGCCCACGCCGTCGATCTCATACGGGTAATTCCGGTAGAAACGGACATTGCAGTGCGCCACGCTGCGTGATCGAAGTCAGCGCCGGTAATTGACCGCGATCAATTACCGGCGCTGGAATTTCGGACGATGATGCGTGTCTACGCACCAGATCCGCAGCCAAGCGGCGAAGAGTGTTGAAAAATTGAAATGGGAGACATGATGAAATATTCGCAAAGGACTCTGAAGCGCGCTTTGTTGGCGCTGACGGCAATTTCATTCGCCGCTGCTGCTCCGGTCGCACTCGCGGCGTGGGAGCCCACCAAGCCCGTCGAGTTTGTTGTGCCTGCGGGAACCGGAGGTGGCGCCGATCAGATGGCGCGTCTGCTGCAAGGCGTGATCACCAAGAACAATCTGGCGAAACAGCCGCTGATCGTTGTCAACAAATCCGGCGGCGCCGGGGCCGAGGGTTTCCTCGCAGTCAAGGAGGCAAAGGGTGATCCGCACAAGATCATCATCACCTTATCGAACCTGTTCACGACGCCGCTTGCAACCGGCGTTCCGTTCAACTGGAAGGACCTGACGCCAGTAGCGATGCTCGCGCTCGACCAGTTCGTGCTCTGGGTCAACGCGGATTCGCCGTATAAGAACGCGAAGGAGTATCTGGCGGCCGTCAAAGGGTCGAATCCGGCCAAGCTGATGGGAGGCACAGGATCGAAGCAGGAAGATCAAATCATCACGGTCGCGATCGAAAAGTCTGCCGGCGTCAAATTCAATTACGTTCCATTCAAGGGCGGCGGCGACGTTGCGGTGCAGCTTGTGGGCAAACACGTCGACTCGAGCGTCAATAACCCGATCGAGGCGGTTGCTCAGTGGCGCGCCGGAAAGCTGCGTCCGCTTTGCGTATTCGATGATGAGCGCATGCCGTACAAAGCTAAAGTCACGGACACGATGTCCTGGAACGATATCCCGACCTGCAAGGAGTCGGGCGTACCGACGGACTACGTGATGCTGCGCGGCATCTTCATGCCCGGCGGCGTCAGCCAGGAGCAGGTCGATTACTACGTTGACCTGTTCAAGAAGGTGCGCGAAACGCCGGAGTGGAAAAAGTTTATGGAAGACGGTGCGTTTAACCAGACTTTCATGAGCGGCCCGGATTACGCAAAGTGGGTTGAGAAGACAGAGGGAATACATCGCGAGCTCATGCGCGAAGCGGGGTTCCTCGCCAAGCCCTAGTCGCAGATTGCGAAAACCGCGCCTCAAGCGCGGTTTTCGCATCGTCTCGTTCACAATCAATGGAAGAAAACCAACCGATATCCGGCGGCGATCGTGCGAGCGTGTCCACGCGCTCCGTTGAGATCGCAGTCGCGATAATTTTATTTGCCGTTGGCGCTCTTGTTGTTTACGACAGTTATCGGCTCGGCTCGAAGTGGGGCAGCGATGGGCCGCAATCGGGTTACTTTCCGTTTTACATCGGGCTTCTGATCTGCATCGCGAGCTCGGTCACGATGACGCAAGCGGTGTTGAAGAGATCCGCCGCAAGCAAACCATTTGTACTGTGGGTTCCGTTCAAGCGGGTGTTAACCGTACTGGTGCCCGCTGCAATTTATGTTCTGTGCGTGAAGTTTGTCGGGCTATACGTTGCCTCGGCCATTTACATCGCGATTTTCATGATTTGGCTCGGGAAGTACGCGTGGTGGAAAAGCGTCGCGGTCGGCGTTGTCATCAACGCTCTCTTTTTCATGATGTTCGAGGTCTGGTTCAAGGTGCCGCTGTTCAAAGGCGTGCTTAACCCACTCGGCTTTCTCGGATACTGACGATGCGCAACCCCACCGCACGGAGCAGCATTTGGTCGAGCTAGGCGCCTTGTTCCACGGCTTTGCCGTGGTTCTGACACCTTTCAATTTGATGCTGATGATGATCGGCATCATCCTCGGCGTCATCATTGGCGTGCTGCCAGGCTTGGGTGGCGCCAACGGCGTCGCGATCTTGCTGCCGCTTACGTTCACGATGCCGCCGACCTCGGCGATCATCATGCTCTCGTGCATTTACTGGGGAGCGCTGTTCGGTGGCGCGATCACGTCGATCCTGTTCAACATCCCAGGGGAGCCATGGTCGGTGGCGACGACGTTCGACGGCTACCCCATGGCGCAGCAGGGGCGCGCGGGCGAGGCACTGACGGCAGCGTTCACCTCGTCGTTCGTCGGCGCGTTCGTCGCGGTCGTGATGATTACGTTTCTCGCACCGCTGGTCGCGCAATTCGCGCTGCAATTTGGGCCGCCTGAATTTTTCTCGGTGTATCTGCTCACGTTCTGCAGCTTTATCGGCATGGGCAAGGGGTCGCCGTGGAAAACGCTGACATCGATGATGCTCGGTTTTGCGCTGGCAGCCGTCGGCATGGATACCGTCACCGGCCAGCTGCGGCTGAACTTCGGTTTCATCGAACTGCTGCGTGGCTTCGACTTCCTGATCGCAGTGATCGGCCTGTTCGGTATCGGTGAAATCCTGTTGTCGATGGAGGAAGGACTGTCGTTCAGCGGCAAGACCGCGAAGATCAATCCGAAGGTCGTGTTCGAAACGTGGGCCAAGCTTCCGAAATATTGGATGACATCGCTGCGCAGTTGCTTGATCGGCTGCTGGATGGGAATCACGCCCGGCGGCGCGACCCCGGCGTCCTTCATGAGTTATGGCGTTGCCAAGCGGACGTCGCGCGACGGCGCCAAGTTCGGCACCGGTCAGCTGGAAGGCGTTGTGGCGCCAGAGACTGCGGCGCATGCCGCCGGCACGTCGGCGCTATTGCCGATGCTGGCACTTGGCATCCCGGGTTCACCGACTGCCGCGGTGCTGCTCGGCGGTTTGTTGATTTGGGGGTTGCAGCCCGGACCGCTGCTGTTTGTGGAGCAAAAAGACTTTGTATGGGGGCTGATCGCGAGCATGTATCTCGGCAACATCGCAGGACTGCTGATCGTCCTGACCTGTGTTCCCATGTTTGCTGCAATCCTGCGAATTCCGTTTTCGATCATCGCGCCGATCATCATCGTGATTTGCGCCATCGGCGCCTACACCGTGCACAACGCGATGCTCGACATCTGGCTGATGCTGTTGTTCGGCGTTATCGGGTACGTTTTCAAGAAGCTTGACTATCCGCTTGCGCCGCTGGTACTGGCGCTCGTACTGGGCGACCGGGCGGAAGATTCATTCCGGCAGTCGATGATCATTTCGCAGGGCGATGTGCGCGTGTTCTTTTCGAACTGGCTGGTCGGCAGCATCACGGCGCTCGCGCTCGTGATGTTGTTCTGGCCGTTAATCGGGCGCGGTCTCGCTCGCGTGCGCACGGTGCGCCCGGCCTAGCCGCGACAGCGTCTCGGCCGACAGATTCAGATACGACGCAAGCTCTTTCTGTGGGACCCGGTCCGCGAGTTCGCCGTGCTTTCGCATGAAGCGAAGCACACGCCCCGGCGCATCGAGCAGATGCAAGGTGATCGTATGCGCCATGATCTCGCTCATCAGATGCATGACTTCGAACTCGAACACCTGCTTCAGGTCCGGATGGCGGTCGAGAAAAGCCGCCCACTGTGGCAGCGGCAGCTTCGCTACGCGCGCCTTCGTTACCGTCATGATGCTGTAGGGCGCCGGCGTGTTGAGCCGCCACGCCGCATAACTCGTTTCCATATCGCCCGCGTCGGCAAAACGCAAAATCATTTCCCTGCCCTGCTTGTTCGCGACGACGCGCTTCAATATGCCGTCGAGCAGAAAATACTGCTCCATGTCGAGCGCGCCCTGCCGGATAAGGCATTCACCTTTATGGCAATCGACCACTGACAACAGCGGCTCGAGTTCGGCCATCGCACTCGCCTTCATCTGTTTGAGAACGAGGTTCTCACTCAGCTGGGCGCGAAGCCGCTCGCTTTCGGGATGGTTTGCAACGAGATTCATAGAGCGCATCGGCAGCAAATTCAGGTCAAGCCTGACAGCCCGACTCTTGGCGTGAGAAATTGACACGGGTCAATGACCCCGCTTCCGCCAATCATATAGGATGAATTTTCCTATCCGCCCCCTGAGTCAACGTCTTACCCGCCGCCAAACGTCGCACGTTCCGTCGGTCGAGTGGGTTGCACAGCGATGCAGGTAGATGGCGAAGAACACCAAAACCGGAACTATCAACGGGAACGAATCATGTCTTCAGTCATCGCAGCCAAGCCACCCGTCGCGGCGACTGCCTCCGACGAAACGCTGAAAGTCGCCAGTGGCGAGAGCAATGCTCATTTGCAGGAAACACAGGAGATCGACGGCTTCCAGCTGGTCATCGAGGCCCTCAAGCTGAATGGCATCGATTCGATCTTCGGTCTGCCCGGCATCCCGATCACCGACCTGACGCGCAAGCTGCAGCGCGCCGGACTGCGCGTGATTTCCTTCCGCCATGAGCAGAACGCGGGGTATGCCGCTTCCATCGCCGGCTTCATGACGGGCAAACCGGGCATCTGCCTCACGGTGTCCGCTCCCGGCTTTCTGAACGGACTGACGGCGCTCGCGAATGCCACGACGAATTGTTTCCCGATGATTCTGATCAGCGGCTCGAGCGAGCGCGAGATCGTCGATTTGCAGCAGGGTGACTATGAGGAGATGGACCAGCTTGCAATCGCCAGGCCGCACGCCAAAGCTGCATTCCGCGTTCTGCATGCCGAGGACATCGGCGTGGGAGTGGCACGGGCGATCCGCGCAGCAGTCTCAGGTCGCCCGGGCGGTGTCTATCTTGACCTGCCGGCCAAGCTCTTTCCGCAGGCGATCGACGCCGCGGCAGGGAGGGCGTCGCTGATCAAGGTCGTCGATCCTGCGCCGCGCCAGATCCCGGCGCCCGACGCCGTGCAGCGCGCACTCGACCTGCTCAAGAGCGCGAAGCGTCCGCTGATCATTCTCGGCAAGGGCGCGGCGTACGCGCAGGCCGATGCGGATATTCGCGCACTGGTGGAGAGGACCGGTATTCCTTATCTGCCGATGTCGATGGCCAAGGGCCTGCTGCCCGACACGCACGAGCAGTGCGCCTCCGCAGCACGTTCGTATGTGTTGCCCGAGGCGGACGTTGTGATGCTGATTGGTGCGCGCCTGAATTGGCTGCTTTCGCAGGGTAAGGGCAAGACGTGGGGCGGGAAGAGCGCCAAGGATTGGGGTGGCCAGAAGTTCGTCCAAATCGACATCTCGCCGCAGGAAGCGGACAGCAACGTCCGAATCGACGCGCCGGTCGTCGGGGACATTGGTTCGTGTGTCTCGGCCATGCTCGGTGCGATCAACGCAACTGAGGGTACCAATTGGCCCAAGCCACCCGCCGAATGGCTCGGCGCAATCGCCGAGCGCAAGTCCAAGAACATCGCGAAGATGGGCGAGTCGCTCGCGCAAAATCCGACGCCGATGAATTTCCACAGCGCGCTCAACGTCGTGCGCGACATCGTCAAGGCAAATCCGGATGCCATCCTCGTCAACGAGGGTGCGAATGCGCTCGACTTCACGCGCAGCATCGTCGATATGTACAAGCCGCGTAAGCGGCTCGACGTCGGCACGTGGGGCGTGATGGGCATCGGCATGGGCTTTGCGGTGGGTGCGGCGGTGGTCAGCGGCGAGCAGGTGATCGCCATCGAGGGCGACAGTGCCTTCGGTTTCTCCGGCATGGAGTGCGAGACGATCTGCCGCTACAACCTGCCGGTGTGCGTCGTGATCATGAACAACAACGGCGTCTACCGCGGCGATGAGATCAATCCGACTGGGGGACGCGATCCCTCGCCGCTGGTCTTCGTCAAGGGTGCGCGCTACGAGAAACTGATGGAAGCCTTCGGCGGCGTGGGTGTACAGGCCACGACGCCGGCCGAACTTCGCACTGCGATGGAAGAAGCGATCCGCTCGCGCAAGCCGACGCTGATCAACGCGATCATCGACGAAAAGGCGGGCACCGAAAGCGGCCGCATCACGAGTCTCAATCCCTCTGCGAAGAAGAAACCGTGACGGCATCTGACTCGAAGGCGCTTTCGCACGACAGCAATGCACAAGGAACCGTAATGGACAAGGCACTCTCGGGCTTTCGCATCCTGGACATGACGCATGTTCAGGCGGGGCCGACTGCATCTCAGTTGATGGCGTGGCTTGGTGCCGATGTGATCAAGTTCGAGCCGCCGACCGGCGACGCGACGCGCGCCCAGCTACGCGACGTGCCGAACGCCGACAGCCTGTACTTCACGATGCTCAACTGCAACAAGCGTTCGATCACGGTCAACATGAAGAACGCGATGGGCAAGGAAGTTTTTATCGAGCTGCTGAAGAAGTGTGATGTCGTGATGGAGAACTTCGGCCCCGGCGTGCTCGATCGGCTCGGCTTCACGTGGGAGAAAGTGCATCAGATCAATCCGCGCATCGTGATGGCGTCGATCAAAGGCTTTGGCTCCAGCGGTCCGTACGCGGATTTCAAAGCCTATGAGAATGTCGCACAGGCGATGGGCGGAGGAATGAGCACGACAGGACTACCCGATGGTCCGCCGTGTGTCTCCGGTGCACAGATCGGCGATTCGGGAACCGGCCTACATCTGGTCATCGGCATTCTGGCCGCCCTGCATCAGCGCAATAAGACTGGCAAGGGACAGTACGTCGAAGTAGCGATGATGGATGGTGTGATGAATCTCGCTCGCGTCAAATGGCGCGACCATCAGCGGTTGAAGCGCGGACCATTGACCGAATACAGCCAGCCGACCGAGGGATTGGATGCAACGCCACGCGCCGGTAATGATTCGGGCGGCGGACAGCTCGGCAATGTGCTGAAGTGCAAACCGGGCGGACCTTTCGATTACATCTATGTCGTCGTGCAGGAGGCGGTGTGGAGTGCGCTGGCCAAACGCGTCGGCGGTGACGCGTTGGTCAACGACCCGCGCTTCGCCGCGATCGCCGATCGGCGCAAGAATCAGGCGCAGATGTGGGCGCTGCTGAATGAGTTCGCTGCCGGCTATACGAAGCGCGAGCTGATGGCGATCCTGAACGAGCTCGACGTTCCGTGCGGGCCGGTGATGAGCACGAAAGATCTGGCCGAAGACGAACACGTCAAGCTGCGCGAGATGTACGTCGAACTCGACCATCCGCAGCGCGGCAAATGGTTCAACGTCGGCATGCCGATCAAGCTGTCTGAATCGCCGGCGAAGATCGAACGCTCGCCGCTGCTCGGCGAGCACACCGACGAAATACTGCGTGACGTGCTCGAGCTTCCGCACGCACAGGTAGAAGCAATGCGCGAAGCCGGCGCCTTCACGAAGGATGCGCCGAAGAAAACGAGCGAATATCACCCGCTACGCGCCTAACAAAGACAAGGAAAAGGAAATGGCAGGAGACAAAAACTCGGTTCGGCAGATTCTCGACAAAGTAAAAGCAGAAGGCCGCACATCGCTGACCGCGCCAGAAGGCAAGCTCGTGTGCGATGCCTACGGCATCGCCGTCCGAAGGAAGGCGTCGCAACGTCGGCCGCCGAAGCGTCGAAGCTCGCCGCAAGCATGGGCTTCCCGTGGTGCTGAAGATCGTGTCCCCGACGATCCTGCACAAGACCGAAGCCGGCGGCGTGCTGGTCGGAGTCAAGACCAAAGAAGACGTCGAGCGCGGCTTCGCAACGATCATGGACAGCGCGAAGAAATACGATCCGAAAGCGGAGCTTCTGGGCGTTCAGGTGCAGCAGATGCTCTCCGGCGGACAGGAAGTCATCATCGGCGCGGTCACCGACCCTTCATTCGGCAAGCTGGTTGCGTTTGGTTTGGGCGGCGTGCTGGTCGAAGTAATGAAAGACATCACGTTCCGTCTAGCGCCCGCGACGCGCGAGGACGCATTGTCGATGCTGGACGGGATTGCAGCGGCGGAAGTGCTGAAGGGTGTGCGTGGCGCGGCTGCGGTCGATCGCAGTTCGTTGGCAACGTTGATTCAGAACGTTTCGCAGTTGATCACCGACTTTCCCGAAATCTCCGAGATGGATCTGAACCCGGTGTTCGCGACCAAGACTGGCGCGACCGCCGCCGACGTGCGCATCGTCGTCGATTGGAATCCGCCGGAGCCGCGCTACCGGCCGAAGCACGAAGACATCGTGCGCGATATGAACCGGATCATGAAGCCCGATTCGGTCGCAGTGATTGGTGCGTCGGGCGAGACCGGCAAGATCGGTAACTCGGTGATGAAGAACCTGATCAACGGCGGTTACAAGGGAAAGATCTATCCGATCAATCCTTCCGCCGACGAGATCATGGGCATGAAGGCGTACAAGAGCGTCAAGGACGTGCCCGGTGATATCGACGTCGCGGTGTTCGCGATCCCCGCCAAGTTCGTCGCCGCCGCGCTAGTCGAATGCGGCGAGAAGAAAATTCCTGGAGCGGTGCTGATTCCATCGGGCTTTGCCGAGACCGGCAACGTCGAAGGACAGAAGGAGATTCAGCAGATCGGCCGCAAATACGGCGTGCGGCTGATGGGGCCGAACATCTACGGCTTCTACTACACGTGGAAGAACCTGTGCGCCACGTTCTGCACTGCATACGACGTCAAAGGCCACGCGGCGCTGTCGTCGCAGTCGGGCGGCATCGGTATGGCGATCATCGGCTTCTCGCGCTCCGCCAAGATGGGTGTATCGGCGATCGTCGGGTTGGGCAACAAGTCCGATATCGACGAAGACGATCTGCTGACGTTCTTCGAGCAGGACGAAAACACGACGATCATCGCGCAGCATTGCGAAGACCTTAAAGACGGCCGCGCGTTTGCCGAAGTCGCCAAGCGCGTGTCGAAGAAGAAGCCGGTCGTGATGTTGAAGGCCGGCCGCACCAGCATGGGCGCGCGCGCCGCCAGCTCGCACACCGGTGCACTGGCCGGCAACGACAAGATTTACGAAGACGTGTTGAAGCAGTCGGGTGTGATCCGCGCGCGCAGCCTGCGTGATCTGCTCGAATTCGCGCGCGCGATCCCTGTGCTGCCCACACCCAAGGGTGAGAACGTCATCATCATCACCGGCGCCGGCGGCTCAGGTGTGTTGTTGTCGGACGCTTGCGTCGACAACGGACTGTCGCTGATGGCGATGCCACCGGATCTGGACGCCGCGTTTCGCAAATTTATCCCGCCGTTCGGCGCTGCAGGCAATCCGGTCGACATCACGGGTGGCGAGCCGCCGAAGACTTACCAGAACACGATTCGTCTCGGACTCGAAGACCCTCGCATTCATTCGCTGGTGCTTGGCTACTGGCACACGATCGTTACCCCGCCGATGGTCTTCGCCAGGACTTGTGGCCGAAGTCGTCGAAGAAATGAAAGCCAAGGGGATTTCAAAGCCGATCGTCGTATCACTTGCCGGTGACGTCGAAGTTGAGGAAGCGGCGGAGTACTTGTTCGATCACGGCGTGCCGGCGTATCCGTACTCGACCGAAATGCCGGTGGCAGTGCTGGGCGCCAAGTACAAGTGGGCACGCGGAGCCGGTGCAATGCCAAAGACGGAAGCGGCAGAGTCGCCAACGCGGTAGTTCGCTTGCACCGCAGTTAGCCGGCGCGCTGTGGCGCTCGCTAGTCCGCTGTATCAGCGTGCAGGCTTGGTTTGCTCAACAGCGCCGCTCTGCGGCTGCGGCTCAGGCGTCGAAACGTACATCGCGCGTATTTCGGCCAGGTTCTTTCGAGGCGAGGCCGCTTTCTCTGCGGCACGCAGCGCAAGTTCGTGCTCGGCGGCAAGCGAGCGTGTGGCCGCGCCGATCGTGTCCGATTCTCCGCTTTGGTTCCGGCGGTAGGTCTGCTTCAAACGCAATGTGTGAGCCATCGTTACTCCCATCGTTACTCCCTGTCGTTGGCAACAATTCGCGGCGTCTAACCAACTAATCGCAAACGGCCGGGAAAAGACGACAACCGACAAACGCCTAGTTCCTAGGTGGATGTTCGATTGTTCGACGAAAGTCCGCATCAGCGGACGCAACACGCTGGATGCGGAATATTCACGCCGCCGGTCTCAGCGATCGGCGCGGCTAGACTCCACCAGATGAGCGAAATCCCGGTTCAGGCGGGCGGTGCGATCACGATTGCGTTGATCGTCGGCCTCGGAATCTTTGTCTATCCGGCGCTCCTGGCGCACCGGCATGGGCCGTGGATCGTGGCGGTGATGACCTTGCTGCTGGCAGCGGTGTTTGTCACCTTTCAGGCGGGGCAATCCGGCGGTGGCTCGAGTTTCTATTCGCTTGCTCTGGCCGCGCTGTGGGCGCTGGGCCCCGTCGTTGCCGGCGTTATCGTTTGGCGCATTCAGCGCAACAGCGAACAGGGAAGTGAAAAGTGACGAGGTTTCAGACTTAGCCATTCGCTTTTTTTTGCGTTGTTGGGTGCCGGAACAGCCGCTCTGATGGCGCTGGCCAGCTCGCCCCTGGCCGCACAGTCACTCGAGCAATTGAGCAGCCGCGATGCGACGGCGGGGCTGAAAGCAGCGCTGGACAAAGGCGCCGCTGCCGCAGTGGCGAGCTTGGGCCGTACCGACGGTTTCTGGGCAAATCCGAAGGTGCGAATTCCGTTGCCTGAGCAACTTCAGCGCGTACGCAGCGCGCTGAGACTCATTGGCAAGGGCGAAGAGGTCGATGCGCTTGAGCTCGCGGTCAATCGCGCCGCCGAGCAGGCGGTACCACAGGCAAAGACATTGCTGACGAATGCGGTGAAATCAATGAGTGTCGATGATGCCAAGCAGATCCTGCGCGGAGGTGATGACTCGGTAACGCAGTTCTTCAAGTCGAAGACGGCGACTCAACTGTCCGAGCGCTTTCTTCCGATCGTGCGTCAGGTCACGGAGCGAAGCGGTCTGGCGCAGCAGTACAACACGCTCGCCGGCCAGGGAGCGGCCTTCGGATTGATCAAAGCCGAGCAGGCGACCGTCGAGCGATACGTGACGCAAAAAGCGCTCGATGGCCTGTACACGATCATCGCGGAAGAGGAAAAAAAGATTCGCGCAAATCCGCTGGCGGCCGGCAGCGACATCATTCGCCGCGTATTCGGAGCGATTAATTAGCGATGAACTACTGGCTGATGAAATCCGAGCCCGATGAGTGCTCGATTGATGATGCACTCGCGGCGCCACGGGCGACTGTGCCATGGACCGGCGTACGCGGTTACCAGGCGCGAAACTTCATGCGCGACGGGATGAAACTGCGGCGACGGCGTCTTCTTCTACCACTCGAGTTGTGAAGAGCCGGGCATCGTCGGCCTCGCCGAAGTTGCAAGCGAGCCTTACCCGGACCCCACGCAGTTCGATCGCAAGAGTAAGTACTACGATGCAGCGTCCAAGCGCGAGGCACCCCGATGGACGCTGGTCGACATCAAGGCGGTGCAGAAAACACGGCTCGTGCCGCTTGCCGAGCTGCGCGCACAAACGGCGCTGGCCGACATGGTGGTGCTAAGACGCGCGAATCGGCTGTCAATCACGCCGGTAACCGCCAACGAATGGCGCTACATCACGACGCGACTGCTCAAGACGGCCGCCGGCTGATGAAAAGCGCAGCGCCCCGCCCCGCGGCTGCGGCGCGAGGATGCTCCGTTTTCTGCTCGCTGTTTGCGTGCTGTTCAGGGCGCTCAAGTCCGCATGATAGCGATCAGTTGGCCGGATCCTGCGGACACGCGATAATCGGCACAGAACACAGCGCCCAGAGCGGGAAGCGATGACCACAGAACAAATGATCGGCGCCATCGGCGACCCGATGGTGCGAGAGCTGGCAATGCGCGGCCAGACCCGCACGTTTCCGAAGAACGCAGTCATCATCAACGAGGGCGACCGCGGCGATTCGCTGTTCGTCATCCTGGCCGGGAAGGTCAAGGTCTATGTCTCGGACGACGACGGCCGCGAGATGATTCTCGACATGTACGGCGCCGGGCGACTATGTCGGCGAGATGTCGCTCGATGGGCGGCCGCGCTCGGCGTCGGTGATGACGCTGGAGCCGACCACGTGCGCAGTCGTCATGCGCGACGAGCTGCGCGCGGCGATCGCGCAAAACCCGGACGTGGCGATGACACTGATCAGCACGCTGATCGACCGCGCACGCATCGCCACCGACAACGTCAAAAACCTCGCGCTGATGGATGTCTATGGGCGGGTCGCGCGGCTGCTGCTTTCACTCGCCAAGGAAGAAGGCGGCAAGCTGGTCGTGCCCGAGAAAATGACGCAGCAAGACATCGCCGACAGGGTCGGCGCGTCGCGCGACATGATCAGCCGCATCTTTAAAGACCTGACGATCGGCGGCTATGTGACGATCGAAAATCGGCAGATCACGATCAACAGAAAGCCTCCTTCTCGCTGGTAATTCCAGGTCTTATCCCGCGGCTTGTGAATATTCGGCGGCGGCGGCACGTAACCGTCGGCTGCGCCGGCGCTCTGCTAAGCTCTAACGTTCGCTTATTCCTGCATTGCGGGGGCAACCCAGGAGCGGACATGTCGAACACGACCACTTTTGTACTGACGCGGAGCGTCACGATGATCCCGGCCGGCTTATTGACCACCGGCATGCGCAGTACCGACGAGATCATCGTCGTCCCCCATGACGCAGCGTGGCCGGCCCGATTCCGGATCGAATCCCAGTTACTGCACGTTGCGCTCAGCGAGCTGAAACCCGCTATCGAGCATATCGGCAGCACCGCAGTACCCGGCCTCGCCGCCAAGCCGATCATCGACATGCTGGTCGGCGTCGAGTCGCTGGCAGCATTCGAAACTCAGGCAAAACGGTTGGCCGTTTTTGGCTACCAGTACATCCCAGAGTACGAGCGCGCGCTACCCGACCGCCGGTTCTTCAAGCGCGTCGTCAACGGCGTGCGGACGCACCACGTGCACGTGGTCGAGAAAAACGGCGTGTACTGGAAGCGATACATGAAGTTTCGCAACAGCTTGCGCGACGACGCGTGGCTCGCAGCGCGATACGCGGAAGTCAAGCGCCGGCTCGCTGCGCGCTACTCGTTCGACCGCGACGCCTACACCAACGGCAAGACCGGATTCATCGAGGCCGTGCTTGGCGATGCCGCCGCGCGGCGCGCAAAAGCGTCCCGATGGCGCGGCCGCCGTTTGGTTTACGTTCGCCGCAGCCCGCTGCGGATGGCACGCGTTGAACGATTCGTTGTAGCGCTCGCGCAAAACGTTTTTCTGCACTTTGCCCATCGCGTTGCGCGGCAGATCGTCAACGACGAAGACGCGCTTCGGTACTTTGTAGTTGGCGATGCGACGCTTCAACGCATCGACGATCGCATTCGCACTGAGGGCGGTGCCACGGCTGGCAACGACGACGGCAATCGACGGCTTCGCCGAAGTCCGCATGCGGGACGCCGACCACTGCTGATTCGACGACATCGTCCATCTCATCGATGTAGCCCTCGATCTCTTTCGGATACACGTTATAGCCGCCGGAAATGATCAGGTCCTTCGAGCGGCCGACCAGCGTCAGATATCGATCCGGCGCATCTTTCCCGCCGAAGTGACCGACGTCACCCGTGCGAAACCAGCCATCCGCCGTGAATTCTTCCTTCGTCTTGTCCGGCATGCCGCCAGTAGCCGCCAAATACGCTTGGCCCGCTAACCTGAACCGCGCCGATCTCGCCCACCTTGCACTGCGCGCCATCCTCGTCGACCACGCGCACGCCAACGCCCGGCAGAGGCACGCCGACGGTGCCGGCGAGGCGCTCACCGTCGGCTTCGAAGTACGGATTGGAAACCAGCATCACGGTCTCGGACATGCCGTAGCGCTCGAGGATTCGATGGCCGGTGCGCTGTTCGAATTGCTGATGTGTTTCCGCCAGCAGCGGCGCCGAGCCTGCAATGAAGAGTCGCATCGAGCGGCAATGTTGACGACCGAAAGCTGGCTCGCCCAGCAACCGCGTGTAGAACGTCGGCACGCCCATCATCACGGTCGCGCGCGGCAGTCGTTCCAGCACGCGAGCGACATCAAACCTCGGCAGCATCAGCATCTTCGCGCCGCCAAAGAGCGCCGCGTGCGAAGCGACGAACAATCCGTGCACGTGAAACAGCGGCAGCGCGTGCAGCAGCACGTCGCGCGTGCCGGCGTCACGCGCCGCCTTAAACCCCCAGAATTGGTCGAGCGTGATCGCGTTGGAGGTGAGATTGCGATGCGACAGCATCGCGCCCTTGCTGCGACCTGTGGTGCCAGACGTGTACAGGATCGCGGCGAGATCGTCGGCAGCGCGCTGCACAGTTTCGTGGTCCGAAGAGAACCTGAGCAGCAGCGGCAAGCAACGTGCCATCGCGTTGCTCTCCCGAGCGTCATCACGTGACGGCAATGTGCCGCCCGCGCAATCGGTTCGATTTCCGCCAATCTGGCTGGCGTGCAGACAACGACCGCCGGCTCGGCATCGCGCAGAAAATAATCGAGCTCGGCGCGTTGGTAGGCGGTGTTTAGCGGCACGTACACCAAGCCCGCGCGCAGCGTCGCCAGATACAGCATCAGGCATTCGGGCGATTTTTCGACTTGCACGGCGACGCGGTCGCCGGGTTTCAGCTTCAGCGATGCCAGCCATTTCGCGATGCAGCCGCTGGCAAGGTGAAGATCCCTCCAGCTGTACGTCAACCCGTCGAGGGTTTCGATGCAGCTGCTGTCGAAATCGGTCGGGTAGCGGCGCTCGATCGCCGCGTACAGGTTCGCGTTCGAGCTCATCTGCTACTCACTTGCCGAGAAAATTGGGCGGCGTTTTGCGAGAAACGCGCGCACGCCCTCGTGATAATCGTGCGAATCGAGAAACGCGAAGCTTTCGTCGAGTTCGTGCTGCGTGTAATCGAGGCCGCGCGACTGAAAGCGGCGAATGTTGGCCTTGTTCTGCCGCGCGGCCAGCGGCGAGCCGGCCGCAATATGCGCGATGCAGAGCTGCAGTTCGGTTTCGAATGAGCACGCCGGCACCACGCGCGTAACGAGGCGGCGCACTTCCGCTTCGTCGGCCGACAGGATGCGGCTTTCGAGCAGCATTTCGGCGGCGACCGCCGGCCCGACCAGACGCAGCAACGGCACCAGCTCGGGCAGCGCCAACGGAAATCCCAGACGACCGATCGGCACACCAAAGCGAGCCGTATCGGCGGCGAGTCGAATGTCGCACAACGATGCGATCTCGAGTCCGCCGCCGACGCACACGCCCTCGATGGCCGCGATCAGCGGCACCGGGCAACGATCGATCGCAGACAGCGCGTTGCCGATGGTTTCGAGGTGATACTGGCGCCCGCTCGATGGATCGTGGCGCACGCGATCGAACTCCTCGATATCGGCGCCCGCGGCAAAGTTGCCGCCGGCGCCGCGGATCACGATGACGCGCAGCGACTCTGCATCGCCGATCTCGTTAAACACGCGGGCGAGCCCCTGCCACATCGCAACGCTGACCGCGTTGAGCTTGCCCGGCGAGTCGAGCGTGACGGTGGCGACGCCGCCGTCGATCGAAATGTCGACCTTGCCCGCCATCGTGCGTCAATCGAGTTTTGCGCCGGAGGCCTTGGTGACGTCCGCCCAGCGCTTGATGTCGCTCGCCAGCAGCTTTGAAAACTGATCCTGCGTCATCGTCGTCGTTTCCGATCCCTGGCTGGCCCAGATGTCGCGCAGCTCCGGGCTCGAGACCGCCTTCACGACTTCCGCGTGCATGCGGTCGAGGATTTCCTTCGGCGTTCCTTTGACACCCCAGATGCCGTACCACGTTGACACGACATAGTCGGGCATTCCAACTTCCGCGCTGGTCGGCAGATTGGGAAATGCAGGCGAGCGTTTAGGTGACGCGATCGCAAGCGGCTTGATGCGACCCGAGCGAATGTGCTGCGCCGAGGAACCAAGGCCGTCGAACATCATGTCGACGTTGCCGGCCAGCAGATCATTTAACGCCGGACCCGCGCCGCGGTACGGAATGTGAATGATGAACGTCTTGCTTTGAATCTTGAACAACTCGCCGGCGAGATGATGCGAAGTGCCGTTGCCTGCCGACGCGTAGTTCAACTTGCCCGGATTCTTGCGAACGAAATCGAGAAAGTCCTTGAAGTTGTCGGCTTTGACACGCGTCGGGATTGACGACGATCACCTGCGGCGGGTTCGCGATGATCGTCAGCGGCACCAGATCGGTTTCGATGTTGTAGTCGAGCTTCGGATAGAAGCTGGGCGCGATCGCATGGTGAACCGCACCGATGAAAAACGTGTAGCCATCGGGCGCCGCCTTGGCCGCGATCGATGCGCCGACGGTGCCGCCGGCGCCGCCACGATTGTCGATGACCACCGGCCTGCCGAGCTGCTTCGACAACTGCACCGACAACGGGCGCGCAAACGCATCGGTGCCTCCGCCCGGAGGAAACGGCACGACCAGAGTGATCGGCTTATTCGGCCACGCCTGCGCGTGAACCGGCGACGTTGCCGCGGCAAGCAACGCCACCATGATGGCAAAAAAAACTCTCATGCTGTCTCCTTGACTGTTTGAATCTTGTACGGGCACCGCATCTTCGCGCGGGCCGGCCAGCACGTCACACAGGACTTATACCAATCGAGCGACCGCTTGCGCATGCACGACATTGCCTTCAAGAAATCGCTGGTGGTATTCCTCGACTTTGGCAAGATCGTACAGATAGTTGACCATCATCCCGAGCGATTGGCGAATGCCGTTCTTGGACAAGATCGCCCGCCCAGTTGATGCGCTGCAGCCGCGCGCCATTGCCGAGGTGAAATTTCGCGACCGGATCGCCCCGGGCGGTCGGCGACACCAGCAGCAAATAGATCGATGCCAGTGCGAGCAACGCGTCGCGCTCGCTTGCTCGATGCTGCCAGTGGGTCCGTGCCGCTTCCTCGTCGTAGCTCAGCTTGTCGAGAGCGGCCTGCAACTGTGCCTGCACCGGTCTCAGCTCTGCTGCTCGACGCTTGACTTCGTCCAGCCATCGCACAAAGCCCGGGATCGGCGACAGGGTGCAAAACGTGCGTATCGATGGAAACTCGGCGTGCAATCGCTCGGCAACGCGCTTGATCAAGAAGTTGCCGAGCGATACGCCGCGCAGGCCCGGCTGGCAATTGCTGATCGAATAGAACGTTGCAACCTTGTATTGCTTCGGTTCGACCGGCTGCGCCGCTTTTTCGATCAACGGCGCAATCGCGGCAGGCATTTCCGGCACGAGCGCAATCTCGACGAAGATCAGCGGCTCACCGGGCAACTGCGGATGAAAGAACGCGAAGCAACGGCGATCGGGCTGCAAGCGCCGGCGCAAATCGTCCCAGCCATCGATCGCGTGCACCGCTTCGTGCTGAATGATTTTTTCGAGCAGTTGTGCGGGCGAATTCCAATCGACCTGCTGCATTTCGAGAAATCCCGGATTGAACCAGGACGACAGCAAGTGGAAAAAATCGGCCTCGACCGCGGCCAGTTGCGGATGCAATGGCAGCGCGCGCAGCAATTGCCTGCGCATCTGCACGATCAAGGCCGTGCCGCCGGGCGCACGGTTCAATCGACGCAGCAGTTCCTGCCGCGGCGGCTCGGCAACTGAAGTCGAGAGTCTTCAGTGTCTGCACCGTCGGCGTCGCTGCGTAGTGCTGAGCGGCTTCGAGCACCTGCGCCGGGTCCAATCCGAAGTCCTGATCCAGGTGCTCGAAGAATCTCAGCTGCGCCGGCTCCGACAGATGCTGGTATTGCTGAAGCGCGGCAGCGGCGTGCGCTGCACTATTCGCCTCACCTCGTGCCGACAACAGCCGCCGGCAGGTGCGCAAAAACTCGGCGAGCTCCCACCCGATCGACGACTTCCGTGCAGTGCGTTCTGACACGTCAGGCGGCGGCCTTGTTACGCCGCAGCAGCACGAAGCACACGACACCGATTACGATCATCGGCACCGATAGCCATTGCCCGGCCGACAATCCCGAGCGGCATGTATCCGTACAGCGCTTCGGGCTCGCGAAACACTTCGCCGACGATGCGCAACAACCCATAAAAAATAAGAAACAAGCTGCCGACCGTGCCGGGTGCAGCGCGGCTTGCGCGAATAGATCCACAAGAATCGCAAACAGCGTGACGCCTTCGAGCAGAAACTGATAGATCTGCGACGGATGCCGTGCCAACGCGTCACCGGCCTGCGGAAACACGACCGCCCACGGCAACGAGGGATCAGCCACACGGCCCCACAGCTCGCCGTTGATGAAGTTACCGATGCGGCCTGCGCCGAGGCCCAGTGGCACCAGCGGCACGACGAAATCGGCGACACGCAGGAACGACTTGCGGCGCGCGCGCGCAAACAGCGCCATCGCAACAATCACGCCGATGATTCCGCCGTGCGACGCCATGCCGCCCTTCCACACCGCGAAGATCTCGAGCGGATTCGCAAGGTAATACGACAACGGTCCGTAGAACAACACGTGCCCGAGGCGGCCGCCGACGATCGTGCCGATCATTCCGTAGAAAAGCAGATCGTCGACGTCCTGCGACTCATGTCGCGCCACGGCTCGCGCGCGCGCAGCTTGCCCAGCACGAGAAAGAGCACGAATCCGATCAGGTACATCAAGCCGTACCAGCGGATCGCGAGCGGGCCGATCGAGAAATGCGATTGGATCTAGGTTGTGGACGTAGGGCACAGGAGCTCAGCGCAAGAATGCGTGCCCTATTATTGCCGATCATCCCTGCTTGATTCATCCAACCGCGATCAACCCTCATGCCGAACAACGAACGCTCGAAGCACGTCACCCAAGGCGTCGCCCGCTCCGCCAACCGCGCGATGTATTACGCGATGGGCTACAAGGACGAAGACTTCGACAAGCCGATGATCGGCGTGGCCAACGGGCACTCGACGATCACGCCGTGCAACGCGGGACTGCAGCAGCTGGCCGATGCGGCAATTGCCGAGATCAAGAAGTGCGGAGCGAACGCGCAGGTGTTCGGCACGCCGACGGTATCGGACGCGATCAGCATGGGCACCGAGGGCATGAAGTATTCGCTGGTGTCGCGCGAAGTGATCGCAGATTCGATCGAGACGTGCGTGCTCGGGCAATGGATGGACGGCGTGCTCGTGATCGGCGGCTGCGACAAGAACATGCCGGGCGGCTTGATGGCGATCGCGCGCTGCAACGTTCCTGCGATTTACGTCTACGGCGGCACCGTGAAGCCCGGCCGTTACAACGGCAAAGACCTGACGATCGTGTCGTCGTTCGAAGCGGTCGGCGAGTTCACGGCCGGCCGACTGAGCGAAAAGGATTTCAAGGAAATCGAGCGTCGCTGTGTGCCGGGTTCGGGCTCATGCGGCGGCATGTACACCGCCAACACGATGAGCTCGGCGTTCGAAGCACTCGGCATGAGCCTGCATGTACTCGTCGACGATGGCCAATCCGGACGACGAGAAAGCGAGCAACACCGCCGAAAGTGCGCGCGTGCTGGTCGACGCCATCAAGAATCAGTTGTTGCCGCGCCAGATCATCACGCGCAAGTCGATCGAAAACGCGGTGTCGCTGATCATGGCGGTCGGCGGCTCGACGAACGCAGTGCTGCATTACCTGGCAATCGCGCACTCGGCCGGCGTCGAGTGGACGCTCGAGGATTTCGAACGGGTGCGTCGCAAAGTACCCGTGCTCGCCGATCTGAAACCGTCGGGTCGCTATGTCGCGACCGACCTGCACAAGGCCGGCGGCATCCCGCAAGTGCTGAAGATATTGCTGGAAAATGGCTTGCTGCATGGCGACTGCATCACGATCACCGGCAAGACGATGGCCGAGATGCTGGCCGATGTACCGGCCGAGCCACGCAGCGATCAGGACGTTATCCGCCCGTTTTCAAATCCGATGTACGCGCACGGGCATCTGGCGGTGCTGAAAGGAAACCTGGCCCCCGAAGGATGCGTCGCGAAGATCACGGGGCTAAAGAATCCGGTGATTACCGGCCCCGCGCGCGTGTTCGATTCCGAAGAAGCCGCGCTCGATGCGATCCTTACCGACCGCATCAAGGCCGGGCGACGTGATGGTGATTCGCTACGAGGGCCCGAAGGGCGGACCGGGCATGCGCGAAATGCTGGCGCCAACCTCGGCGCTGATCGGCAAAGGCTTGGGCGAGAGCGTCGGACTGATTACCGACGGCAGATTTTCAGGCGGCACCTGGGGCATGGTCGTCGGCCACGTGGCGCCCTGAAGCGTATGTCGGAGGCAACCTTGCGTTGGTCAAAGAAAACGACTCGATCACGATCGACGCGCACAAGCTGCTGCTGCAGCTGAACGTCGGCGACGAAGAACTGAACCGGCGCCGCGCCGCGTGGAAGCAACCTACGCCGCGTTACACGACGGGCGTGCTGGCGAAGTTTGCGAAGATGGCGTCGACCGCGAGCAAGGGCGCGATCACCGACGAAAAGTTATTTGACTGATCCTATCTGCGCGCCCGTGGGCTTTTGTCGATCTCGAGACGCTTCTTGATCCGATCCTTCTTCGCCTTGTCGATTTCGTCGAACGCTTTTTTCTTGTCCATGCCAAGCCGCTTTTCGACGAGCTCAAACCATAGAAAGCCGACACCGAACGGCAACGCGACCCACCACCACGATAGTTCAGAGAAAACGCTGATGTCCAGAACCTTCAGGATGATCATCGCCACGCCGACCCAGATAAACCACATAGTGCCCACCCGGTGCTGATGTAACCGATCGTAAATATAGCCTTGATCAGGCGTAGTACGAGGCGTATTTGAGGTCAACCGGTCGGTGGCATTCCCGTTAAACTTGGCAGCAACATCAACGTACGGAGCTACGGATGAATAAGAAATTTGCAGTAGCCGCCCTGGTTGGAGCGTGCGGCATGCTGACGATCGGAGCGACCCGCCTTTGCCAGTGCCGAGTTGGCGAAGCAGAAGAACTGCCTGGCGTGCCATGCCACCGACAAGAAGCTGGTCGGCCCGGCGTACAAAGACATTGCGGCCAAATACAAGGCCGACAAGAATGCGCAGGCCACGCTGGTAAAGAAGGTTCGCGAAGGTGGAGTTGGCGTATGGGGTCAAATTCCGATGCCGGCAAACCCGCAGGTCAATGAGCAGGAAGCCCAGGCGCTGGTCAAATGGGTCCTGTCGATGTAGTCAATTCGACCGAACTAAGAAAAAGAGGCGCTTGATGCGCCTTTTTTTATGCCATCGACCGCTGGCAGCGCGACCGCGGCTGGCCGACCGCTGATCAGACTCGCAATCAGCTCCCCGCTTCCGGCCGCCATCGTCCAGCCGAGCGTTCCGTGACCGGTGTTCAGATACAGCGCCGGGATGCGTGTCGCACCGAGATAGGGAACGTTCGAAGGCGTCAGTGGCCGCAACCCGGCCCAGTAGCGGGCTGAGAAAAATCGCATGCGCCGGGAAACAGGACTTCAGTGCGCCGTGTCAGCGCATCACAGCGGGCCGGGTTCAGTTCAAGCCCGTCACCGCCGAGTTCGACCGTTCCGGCGACGCGCAGAC
The DNA here is from genome assembly GCA_963729165.1 of uncultured beta proteobacterium. GTDB lineage: Bacteria > Pseudomonadota > Gammaproteobacteria > Burkholderiales > Burkholderiaceae_F > JACCZX01. The sequence goes on along the minus strand of CAVSMM010000007.1, from coordinate 10,393 downwards.
GCCGGTCGAAACGAGAGAACACAATCTTGTATTCATCATCGGTCAGACTCACGCTCGGTGCGCGCTCGAGATCGGTGATATCGAACGTCGCCGAATACCCTTTCGCCGCGACGATCTGCAATCGAATTCCCAGCGGAGCCAGCAACGCGCGTGTCTGCACGCCCAGGCATGCGACGACCGCGTCGGCGTTCAGACGCGTGTTGCTCTCTGATCGCTGCGCACGATTTCGGCGCCAACGCAACGTCCACTTTCAACCAGCACGCGCATGACCGTCGTATTGAATAGAAACTCGCACGCCGCGCTGCCGGCATCGTTCAGCAAGCTGCACCGTATAAGCATGCGCATCGCCCGACTCGTCTTCTGCACAGTAGTCGGCGCCGACGATACGGTCACGTACGGATGCCAGCGCCGGTTCCAGTGCCACCGCTTCGTCCGGCGAGATCGAGCGTCGATCACAGCCCAGTGAGCGCATCAGCGCCGCTGACGTTCGCGCGAGTTCAAGATCGGCATCATTCGGTATAGAAGTGCAGGATGCCGCGCTCACTGTGCGGATACTCCAGCGCAATTTCTGCACGCAACTGCTTCAAGACGCTGCGGCTGTGAAGCCCAAGTGCGACCAACCTGCGCGTGTTGTGCGCCGCACGTGCAGCCGTGCATTCGCGAAGAAAAGCCAGGCCCCAAGCCCATTGCTCGGCACTCAGGCGCGGACGAAACAGAAGCGGCGCGTCCTCCCGGCCCAGCCATTGCAAGACCTTGCGGGGAGCACCCGGATTTGCCCACGGTTCGGCATGGCTGACCGAGATCTGGCCGCCGTTGGCGAAACTCGTCTCACGCCCCGCGCCCGACCTGACGTTCGATCACCGTTACATCATGTCCCGCCTGGCGCAGGAACCAGGCACACGTCACCCCGACAACGCCGGCACCCAACACGAGCACGCGCAAACTTGCAACTCCCGTCAAAGAGGTGAGTGTACGAAGCGAACCCTTCCGGCCGGGCCTGACTTCGGGCGATCGGCCGGCGTCTCGCTTGCCGCGCTTTCTGCCGTGAGTACAATTCGCGCCGTTCGTCTGCCTGGCCCTCTGAATATCGTCTGGCGCTGCGGGCATTGCTGCACAACATTAAGCCGAGGAGAAAACAACCATGAACCATCAGCTTTTGAGACTTGCACCCGTGGCGATTGCCGCCGCGTTAGCGCTGACCGCCTGCAACCGGCAGGAGACCCCTCCCGCAAGACAGCGGCCCCCGCACCCGCGCCCGCGCCCGCCAAGGCGGCCGGTTCGGACGTCGTCAAGATTGGCCACGTCGGCCCGATCTCGGGCGCCATCGCGCACCTGGGTAAGGACAACGAAAACGGCGCGCGACTGGCCGTTGAAGAGATCAATGCTGCCGGTGGCGTCAAGGTCGGCGACAAGACCGTCAAGCTTGACCTCGTGACCGGCGACGACAAGGCCGATCCGAAGGACGGCACGTTGGTCGCACAGAAGATGATCGACGAAGGTGTCGTCGCGCTGGTCGGCCATTTGAATTCGGGCACGACGATTCCGGCGTCGAAGCTGTATTCGGACGCGAACCTGTCGCACATTTCGCCGTCGGCCACCGCGGTTAAGTTTACCGAGCAAGGCTTCAAGACGACGTTTCGCGTTGTCGCGCGCGACGACAAGCAAGGCGCCGCACTGGCGAACTTTGCCGCGGGCCCGCTGAAAGCGAAGACCGTTGCCGTTATCGACGATCGCACACCGTATGGCCAGGGTCTGGCTGACGAGTTCGAAAAGTTCGCCAAGGAAAAAGGCATGAAGGTTGTCGGGCGCGAATTCACGAACGACAAAGCGAGCGACTTCAACGCCATTTTGACCAAGGTGCGCTCGTTGAAGCCCGATGTCGTGATGTACGGCGGCATGGACGCCACGGCGGGCCCGATGGCCAAGCAGATGAAAGCAGCTCGGCATGAAGTCGACGCTGATCGCAGGTGACGGCGTGTGTTCGCCCGAGTTCATCAAGCTGGCCGGCAATGCTGCGGACATCATGAAGTGCTCGAACGCGGGTGAAGCCGTCGAGAAACTTGCCAAGGGCGCGGACTTCGTCGCCAAGTACAAGAAGCGCTTCAACACCGACGTGCAGGTCTATTCGCCGTACAGCTATGACGCGGTCTATGTGATCGTCGAAGCGATGAAGAAAGCCGGCAAGGCCGATCGTGCTTCGATCACCACTGCTCTGCGCGATACCAACTACGACGGTCTGACCGGCAAAGTTGCGTTCGATGCGAAAGGCGACATCAAGGACGGCGCCATTTCGATGTTCGAAGTGAAGGACGGCAAGCTGTCGTACGTCTCGACTGTTCGATAGTCACGACAGCATGACTAAACGGCGCCCATGCGGCGCCGTTTTTTTATGCTGAATCCGGTCGGCCTTGCTACGATGACCGCCGAAGCTACGGCGGGGGCCAACCCGTAAGGGATCGCGGATGGAATTACTTCTGCAGCAGATCATCAACGGATTGGTGCTCGGCAGCATGTACGCGTTGATAGCGCTCGGCTACACGATGGTCTACGGGATCCTGAACCTGATCAATTTCGCGCACGGCGACGTGCTGATGGTCGGGGCCCTGACCGCGCTGTCGACGATTCTGTTTCTGCAGCCGATGTTCGTCGACGCGCCCGGTTGGTTGTTGCTGGCGGTCGGAGTGCTGGCCGCGATTCCGGTGTGCATCACCATCAGTCTGATCATCGAGCGCGTTGCCTACCGGCCGCTGCGCAATGCTCCGCGCCTCGCGCCGTTGATCACCGCCATCGGCGTCTCGATCCTGCTGCAAACGTTTGCGATGATCGTTTGGGGCCGCAACTTCCTGACTTTCCCGACGCTGCTCGACGACCGGCCGATTGAGTTTTTTGGCGCCACGCTGACGACGACTCGCGCGCTCGTCATCGTCACATCCGCGATCATCATGATCGGCCTGATGGTGCTGGTGAATCGCACCAAGCTTGGCCGCGCGATGCGCGCCACAGCAGAGAATCCGCGTGTTGCGGGATTGATGGGCGTGAATCCAAACTACGTGATCGCTCTTACGTTTGCGATCGGAGCCGCGCTCGCGGCCGTCGCCGGAGTGATGTGGGCGGCCACGTATTCAACCGCGCACTTCTTCATGGGCTTCACGCCGGGACTGAAAGCGTTTACTGCCGCTGTGCTGGGCGGCATCGGCAATATTCCGGGCGCGATGCTTGGCGGCCTGCTGCTCGGGTTGATTGAGGCGCTCGGAGCAGGCTATATCGGCGATCTGACCAACGGCATCCTGGGCTCGCACTATCAAGACATATTCGCATTTCTGGTGCTGGTGGGTGTCCTGATCTTCCGGCCGTCGGGACTGCTCGGCGAGCGTGTGGCCGATCGCGCCTAGACACACGCAGCATGGGCCTTCTTCTTCCGCGTTTGAGCAAAGATCCCCGCGCTGCGTGGATCGCTGCATTCTTTCCTTGCCGCCACGCTAATGGCGCTGCCGTGGGTGGCAGGTCAGTTCGGTAACGCATGGATTCGAGTTCTCGCGTTTGCTTGTTTGTACGTGATGCTGGCGCTGGGCTTGAACATCGTCGTCGGTTTCGCCGGCCTGCTCGACCTCGGCTACATCGCCTTTTATGCCGTCGGCGCCTATATGTACGCGCTGCTGGCATCGCCTCACCTGACGCAACAGTTCGCCTGGATCGCGCAGATTTTTCCGAACGGTTTGCATCTGTCGATCTGGCTGGTGGTCCCGTTTGGCGCGGCGATCGCAGCATTTTTCGGCATCGTGCTCGGCGCGCCGGTTCTGAAGTTGCGCGGCGACTACCTCGCGATCGTCACGCTCGGGTTTGGCGAAATCATTCGCATTTTCATCAACAATCTGAACGCGCCGCTGAACATCACCAACGGACCGCAGGGCATCACGCTGATCGATCCCATCAAGATCGCGGGCGTCACCTTTTCGAAAACCATCAATTTCTTCGGTTACGAAGTGTCATCGCTGGTGCTGTACTACTACCTGTTTCTTGCGCTGACGATCATCACGGTCGTCATTTGCATGCGCCTGCAGGATTCACGACTGGGCCGTGCCTGGATGGCGATTCGGGAAGACGAGATCGCAGCGAAAGCCATGGGGATCAATGTTCGCAACGTCAAGCTGCTTGCGTTCGCGCTCGGCGCAACCTTCGGCGGCGTCGCGGGCGCCATGTTCGCTGCCTTTCAAGGATTCGTGTCACCCGAATCCTTCGTGCTCAACGAATCCATCATCGTTTTGGCGATGGTGGTCCTCGGTGGAATCGGCCACATACCAGGAGTGATTGTGGGCGCCATATTGCTGGCGGTTCTACCCGAATTGTTGCGATATACGGTCGAGCCCGCACAGGATGTTCCTGTTCGGCACCGTGATTCTGCCGGCCGAAATTTTGCGCATGATGCTGTATGGCCTTGCGATGGTGCTGATCATGCTGTATCGGCCAAGAGGGTTGTGGCCGGCGCCTGAGCATGGAGTGAATCCAGTCGTGCAGCTGCATTCGCGACTTGTGGCTTGAGCGTAGTTGGCAGTGGCCGACATCGTTCTCAAAGTATCAGGCGTTAACAAGCGCTTCGGCGGGTTGCAGGCGCTGTCCGATGTCGGGATCGAAATCCACGCGTGGGCAGATTTACGGACTGATCGGACCGAACGGCGCTGGCAAGACAACGTTCTTCAATGTCGTCACCGGCTTGTACGCGCCGGACTCCGGCAGTTTCGAGCTCGACGGCAGCGCCGTATTCGCCAAGCGAAGTTCACAAGGTTGCTGCCGCAGGCATTGCGCGAACGTTCCAAAACATCCGGCTGTTTCCCGACATGACCGCGATGGAAAACGTGATGGTCGGCCGTCACGTTCGTACCAAGGCCACGGCCCTCGGCGCGATCCTGCGCACGCGCGCGACCGTCAGCGAGGAGCGCGCGATCAGGCAGCGCTCGCTCGAGTTGCTCGAATATGTGGGCGTCGCCAAGTACGCCGACTATCAAGCACGCACGCTCGCTTACGGCGACCAACGCCGTCTCGAAATTGCGCGTGCACTTGCGACCGATCCCAAGCTGCTCGCGCTCGACGAGCCCGCCGCCGGCATGAACGCGACCGAGAAGCTCGCGCTGCGCGCGCTGCTGGAAGCGATCTGCCGCGACGGCGTCACGATTCTGCTGATCGAGCACGACGTGAAGCTGGTGATGGGCCTGTGCGATCGGGTCACCGTGCTCGACTACGGCAAGACAATCGCCGTCGGGACGCCGGCCGAAGTGCAGCGCAATCCCGCAGTCATCGAGGCGTATCTCGGTGCGGCTCATACGAACGTCGCCACCAAGGCCTCAGCATGACCGGCATCGTGCTGAGCGTGCGCGGCTTGAAAGTGTCCTACGGCGGGATTCAAGCCGTCAAAGGCATCGATCTCGAAGTGCGCGCAGGAGAGCTGGTGACGCTGATCGGTGCCAATGGCGCCGGCAAGACGACGACGCTGAAAGCGATCACCGGAACGCAAGCGTGGAGCGGTGAAGTCGACTACATGGGCACATCGACCAGAGGCCAGGCACCTTATCAATTACTGGCGCAGGCTTGACGATGGTGCCCGAGGGACGCGGCGTGTTTGCGCGCATGAGCGTCACCGAAAATCTGCAGATGGGCGCGTTCGTGCGCAAGGACGCCGACGGCGTCAAGCGCGACATCGATCAGATGTTCAGCATTTTCCCGCGCCTTAAGGAACGCGCCAAGCAACTCGCCGGCACGCTGTCAGGCGGCGAACAGCAAATGCTCGCGATGGCGCGAGCGTTGATGAGCGAGCCGAAACTCTTGCTGCTCGATGAACCGTCGATGGGCCTGGCGCCGATCCTGGTTGAGAAGGTTTTCGATGTGATTCGCTCGGTAGCCGAGAGGAAAGTGCCGATGCTGCTGGTCGAGCAAAATGCGAGGCTCGCGCTGGAAGTGGCGCATCGCGGCTACGTGATGGATTCCGGCTTGATTACGTTAGTCGGTGATGCAAAGTCGCTGCTGAATGACCCGAAGGTGCGCGAGGCGTACCTGGGCGAGGCGGCTTAGAGACTCGTAGCGCGCAGCGTTTGGCGTAGCGGCGCTGCCTGAGTCGTCGGGCACTAAGTGCCGACCCTGCGGTACTCGCAGCCAGCGGCGCGGCCTGCAACTCGCTGCGCTCAAAGCAGGCTATTTCGCCTTAAATGCCCCGCGGCGCTCCGCTCCTCGGGCGACGACTCCGAAGGCAGCGCCGCTCCGCCAAACGCTTGCGCGGGCAACACTGTCACTGGTTGTGGGGGAAAGAAAAAACATCTCGTGCGAGGCAATGTCGCAACAGCAGCGGCTGGCGCAGTGGCGCCGCCTTTGAGTCGTCGCCTGAGGAACGGAGCAACGCCGGGGCTGTTGAGCAAAAAAACGCTTTAGCCTTCTTTTTGCGCCGGCGTTGTGAGTACCGCCGGGTTGGCACTTTAGTGCCCGACGACGTAGGCGGCGCCGCTTCGCCAGCCGCTGCTGCTACCGATGATCGCATAGTGCTCCACCTGCACGTCAGTCACCCACATCAGTTCGCATGAACCGCCGCCGGTGTCATCGCGTGTCAGCGATGAGCGCCAGGTCCATCCGTCGGTGTGCCGCACGTTGATCAGATATCCACTGAGTCTGACGACTTCGCCCTTGCTTACTTTGAGCAGGCGATTCTTGACCGAGTCGTTGGCCGGCACCAGGTGAGTGTTGGCCGAGCTTTTTGCCATCAGCGACGGATCGATGGGCGGCGAACCTTCCCAGCGGAAGTGATACCAGCGATTGCCTTGGCCGATGCTGAGTCGCTCTAGCACCGCAGCGTCCGACATCGGTCCCCATCCCAGTGCAAAGTCGAGCGGCGACAAATCGGCTTCGCGACCCGTTCGATAGCGCTCGATCGACAACACGCGCGCTCGGATGTCATACGCGGCCATCGGTTCGATCACGTAACCTGCGCGCTGTAGCGCGGATTCGCTCGCGCTCGATTGATGTGGGATCTCCGCAACCGGGCCGCTTTTAAGACGCGCCGATCCGCCGCGCGATCGTGCACGTAGTACGCGACGCAGCCGGCCATCACCAGACCGACGAGCCAGGGCTTTAGGCGTTCCATTGCGCCCGTTATAGGGCTAGCCGGCGTGCTCATGACGCCGAACAATGAGTCCTTTGCGAGCGTTATCGCTCGAACGGCTTGGCGCCGCGCCGTGCGCGTCACACTCGGCGCACCGACACCTTGACGTCCATTCCGACGTAATCGGATGCGGCTCCAAACCAGCTGCCGGTCAACGGCGCAGCGAGTTTGGGGTCGCGCGCGAACGCAACGCGAATCAGATTCGCGCTTCTGAAGATGGCATTGGTCGGATCGAACGGCACCCAGCCGGCGCCGGGTAGATACACGTCGAGCCACGCGTGCGTTGCGCCTGCCCCGACTACACCTTCGTCCCAGCCGGTGTCCTGTGCGGGGTCATACAAGTAGCCGGAAACGAAACCGCCCTGCCATTCCAAGCCGCCGCACGGCTTCCATCATCAGCAACGCATAGTCGCGACAACTTCCCGAGCCGCGCGCAAGCGTTTCATCAGGGGTCTGCGTGCCTTCTTCGTCGCGCACTTCGTACTTAAGCCCGCTTTTATCGCGTCGGCCAGCGACATCAACAGCTCTTTCGTGTCAGGCCGTGCCGCCTGTGAAAAAAATGGGCGCATCCATTCGTACAGTCGACCGTCGGGGTCTAGATAGTGAGGCTCGAGCATTGCACCGAGGTCGCGCCGCTCTTCGCCGCTGTAGTCGAAAGGCCAGCGCTGAGCGTGTGCAGCGAGCGGCAGTTCCTGCGCGCTGCGCACGCGATGCTGCTCGATCTTGAAGCGGCACTCGATCTTCAGCTCGGCCGCCTCGGCTTGCGGCGTCACCAGCGTGACCGAATTCGATTGCGTATCGAGCATCCAGTCGATACGCGACGGCACGACTGACGTTGACGCCGGCTTCGAGCACCTGAACGTCGTGCCCTTCACGCGGCCGAAACATCAGCCGCTGCTGGCCGAACCGAACGGGTTGCCGATAGTGATAACTGGTGACGTGCTCCACCGTCAACAGGCTCAGAGCCGGTTCCGGTCCGGCCGCAGACTCACCGATCTCGAATGTGCTGGCGGCCAACGGCGGTTTCTGCGCGCTAATGCGCTCCAACGCGGCTTCGATGGCTGCTCAGCGCCGGCGACTTTCGCCGACCGAGCCATCGCCACCCATCCCGTTTGCTCGGGCAGGCCGAACATCAAATTCATGTTTTGCACCGCTGCACCGCTAGCCCCTTTGCCGAGATTGTCGAGCCGCGCGACCAGCAACGCTTGCTCGTTGCATTGTTGGCAAACACGAACATTTCGATGCGGTTCGTTCCGTTCAGAGCTTCGGGCTCCAAGTACGCGCCGTCGCGTAACGCCGAGCTGTCGTTCAAGCGCGCGTACGGTGATCAACGGCTCATTGGCGAAATGATCGACGTAGGCGGCATGCAGCGATTCGCCCGTTACGCGCCCCGGCACTGACCGGTATGCAGCGGAATCGATACCAGCATTCCGCGCATGAAATCACCGACATGCGGCGTGAAGACCGGCGCACGATCGAGCAATCCCATCGTCTGCATCTCCGGCAGATGCTTGTGGGCGAGATTGAGTCCGTACAGGACGATCCTTGCCGGCTGCCCTCAGTACGCTGGTACGCGTCGATCAGTCGGCGACCCCCGCCCGAGTATCCGGACACCGCGTTGACATTGACAAGCGTGCTTGGGGGAAGAATTTCGCGCTCACGCAGCGGCCGCAGCAACGCAATCGCGCCGGTCGGATAGCAGCCCGGATTGGAAACGCGTTGCGCCGAGCGATCGTCGCGCGTTGTGTTCGTGTCATCTCAGGAAAGCCGTATACCCAATCCGGGTTCCGTTCGATGTGCGGTGCTCGCGTCGATAAAGCGTGTCGCTCCCTGCCCGGCTAGCGCGACTGTTTCCCGCGCAGCATCGTCCGGAAGGCACAGGATCACCAATCGACCCTGTTCAACACACCGAGCTTTGCAATCGCGTCCTTGCGATGCTCGACAGGTAAGCTCACCAGCTCGATGTCATCGCGCGCGACAGTCGCCCCCGAATCTCGAGTCCGGTTGTTCCGTGCTCGCCGTCGATGAAGACTTTTGGCTTTGCCATCTCCGCTTCGTAGAACCTCCTAAGCGCCGACGAGATCTGCCTGCGTCGTGAACGCGTCAGCAAAGAACTCGCTATCCGGCAACCCGCATTGTCCAACGAAGTCGCGCCGCGCGGCGTCGATCATCGCCGGCGCACCGCATGCGTAGACCTGGAACGCCGACAGATCAGGCAAATCGTCCATTACAGCCCGATGAACAAATCCCGTGCGACCTTGCCACGCATCCTCGGACTGCGGCTCCGACAACACGGGGATATACCGGAATCGGGGTGCTCGCGCGACCATTGTTCGGGATATCTCGGGCATGTACAAATCGGGCCTGCGCGCGCGGACCGAGTACAAGTAGACTTCGCGCGCGGCTTCCCGGTGCATCGCCATTCATTTGTTGCGGATACACCGTCCGCGATGGCCTTGACCGGAGCAAATCCACTTCCACCCGCAAGCAGCACGATCGGACGGGTATTGTCTTCACGCAAAAAAAACGTGCCGAGCGGCGCTTCGATGCGAAGGATGTCACGCTCCTTGACCGGCGGCTCGACTGCGCCGAATAGCCGATCGGTGAAACCACCGCCCGGCGTACGCCGGATATGCAGCTGGATCAAGCTCATCGGCGTGCGGAGCAGTCGCTATCGAGTACTGGCGGCGCGCACGATCCTTCAGAGGACGAAATCGAGATACTGTCCCGCGCGAAACCGCAATCGCTCGTTGGTCGGCAGTTGCAGCGAGATCACTGCTACATCCGGCGCGGGCCACTCGATCTTTGCGATACGTGCCGGCATTTTTGCGAATCGGAATATCGCCGAAGCCGGTGAGCCGCGCGCCTCGATCACAACGCCGCTTAAGGGGCGCGACGAGCAAAAGAGCGCGAACCCTTTGGCTTCGTCAGCGGCCGATAGCGCCGACGACGAATGCGCTCGATGCACTAAGCCGCCGTCCAGTTAATTTGCCGCGGCACGTACCGCACGCACCATGTCTTGCACCGGTACGGCAAAGCCAATGCCGTTGGCAGCGCGGCCTCCAGCACGGTCTCGTTGTTTCTCGACGTGAAACGTGCGGCCGCTGGGACGAACGCCCGTGACGGCAAAGCCCATGCAGTACGGGCTTCAGGTACGCGTAACCCTCGCGACTTTGCAATTGCGTAATTCGTTGCACGCCCGACGGCGTGTACGTCACCTCGGGAATGAACTGCTTCTCTTCCAGCTACTAC
>CAVSMM010000006.1:0-17731 GCA_963729165.1 uncultured beta proteobacterium | reverse complement strand
ACGTCGCGTGATCCACTTCGACGACATGTTGTGCAACCAGGTGGCGCAGCAACAGACGCCACTCGCCTTCCGACAATTCCGTACCTATGCCGAACGTCGATAGTCGCTCGTGGCCAAACTTCGGACTTTCTCCGTTCGCTTTCCGCGCAAGAACATCGATGATGTGGGTCGCGGCGAAAGCGAAGCCGCTACCGCGTCGCAGCGGTAATGCACGACAACAGCTTGCGCGCGGATTCGGTCGGTCGACTCTCTGCGGCGGCGTCAGGCAGTTCTCGCAATTGCCGCACGGTTGGCTTGTTTCACCGAAATAGGAAAGCAAGCGCACGCGCCTGCAATGGCCGCCTCTGCAAGCCCCAGCATCGCGTCGAGCTTGGCGCCGGAAAGCCGCTTGTACGTCGCATCGGCCTCGGACATTTCATCAGACGTCGTTGCTGCACGACGTCGGCCAGACCGTACTTCATCCAAGCACCGGCCGGCTCGCCATCGCGACCGGCACGTCCCGTTTCCTGAAATAGCCTTCGATGCTTCTTGGCATATCCAGATGCGCCACGAAACGCACATCGGGCTTGTCGATGCCCATGCAGACGCGATCGTTGCGACATGACGCGTCCGTCTTCCTCCAGGAACTCGCTCTGATTCGCCGAGCGTGACGCCGCGTCCATTCCGGAGTGATACGGCAACGCCGGAACGTCGCTGGCGCGAAGAAACTCCGCGACTTCATCGACGGTGTTACGCGCCAGACAGTAGACGATGCCAGCACCTGCCGGATGCTCGTCAGGATGAAGTCAGCAGTTGATCCCGCGGATCGCGCTTTTCGACGATTGGATATCGAATGTTGGGTCGATCGAAGCTTGCGACGAAAGTGCGCGGCTCAGCGACCAATCGGTCACGATTTCATCGCGGCTTGGAATCGGCCGTCGCCGTCAAAGCAATACGCGGCACCGTTGCAAAGCCCTCGCCAAGATGGCGAAGCTGTCCGTATTCGGGCCGGAAGTCGTGTCCCCATTGTGAAACGCAGTGCGCCTCGTCGATCGCGACAGCGCGATCCCCGCAGTTCGTTGCACATCGCCGAGTAGCCGCTGACAGCGCTCGCCGGTCAGACGTTCGGGGGCGATGTAGACGAGGTCGAGCTCGCCGGCACGCATGCGACGTTCAACCAAGGCGGCGTCGGCGGAGGACAGGCTTGAATTCAGAACCGCGGCGCGCACGCCTGTTCCTCCAGCGCCATCACCTGGTCCTGCATCAACGCAATCAATGGCGACACGACGATGCCGACCCCCGTCGCAGCATTGCCGGAATCTGATACGTCAGTGACTTTCCGCCCCCTGTGGGCATCAACACCAGGGCATCACCACCGCCGATCAATTGCTCGATGACTTGCGCCTGAAACCCACGAAAGCTGTCGTACCCGAATGTATTTTTAAGAACCGACTGGGCGGTGCGAGCGAGCATCAGCCAAGCGTACCGCGAGGCAGTAACTATCGCGGGCGCTACCATCGCCGTTTAATGTAGCCGCCCATGAACACGACGAACGCAAGCTGAAGCGATTCCGTCATCGCAGGCTTTCACGATGGTCGGTGTGACGTACGGCTTGTATGGCCTCGGCCTGTTTCTGCTGTGGCCGGCGCTGATCGGCGTAGTCATCGCCTATGTGAAGCGTCACGATGTGCCCGAGCTGTTGTCTTCGCATTACCGCTGGCTGATCAGCACATTCTGGTGGTGGCTTGTCGCGTGGACCGTGATGATTGGCGCGATGTTCACCGTGCTGATTCCGAACGCGATGGATATCGACAGCGCCGTTCGGTCGGGTCAGTATTTCAACATTCCGTGGGAGTTGATCGGCGCGGCCGTACTGGGCGGTTTGGGCTTATCGATCGTCTGGCTATGGGTCGTGTATCGGTTGATCCGTGGCGCGGTTCGCCTGTCCGATGGCCGGTCTGCGCCGTAGCTACACCTGAACTTTCTATGCAATTGCCCGGACTCGACTTTCATCTTGGCGACGATGTCGACGCCTTGCGCGATGCCGTGCGCGACTTCGCGCAATCGGAAATTGCACCGCGTGCCACCGAAATCGATCGGACCGACCAGTTTCCGATGGATCTGTGGCGCAAGATGGGCGAGCTTGGCGTGCTCGGCGTTACCGTCGAAGAAGAATACGGCGGCGCACAGCTTGGGTACCTGGCTCATATCGTCGCGATGGAGGAGATCTCGCGCGCGAGCGCCTCGGTGGGATTGTCGTACGGAGCGCACTCGAATTTGTGCGTCAACCAGATCCGGCGCAACGGCAACCCGCAGCAAAGAAAAAAATATCTTCCCAAATTGGTCAGCGGCGAACACGTCGGTGCGCTCGCAATGAGCGAGCCGAACGCGGGCTCTGACGTCGTCAGCATGCGCCTGCGCGCCGACGCGAAGGGCGATCACTTCGTCTTGAACGGGACGAAGATGTGGATCACCAACGGTCCCGACTGCGACGTGCTCGTCGTCTACGGCAAGACCGATCCGGAAATGGGCGCGCGCGGCATGACGACCTTCATCGTCGAAAAAGGCATGAAAGGTTTTTCGGTCGCACAGAAACTCGACAAGCTCGGCATGCGCGGCTCGCACACGGGCGAGCTCGTGTTCGACAACGTCGAGGTGCCGATCGAGAACGTGCTCGGTGAAGAAGGCGGCGGCGCGCGAGTATTAATGTCGGGACTCGACTTCGAGCGCGCGGTGCTATCCGGTGGCCCATTGGGCATCATGAGCGCGTGCATGGATGCCGTGTTGCCGTACGTGCACGAGCGCAAACAATTCGGGCAGTCGATCGGCGAGTTCCAGCTGATGCAGGGCAAGCTCGCCGATATGTACACGACGATGATGGCCTGCCGCGCGTATGTCTACGAAGTCGGACGTGCATGCGATCGCGCGACGCCCGAATCGATGCGAAGTCTGCGCAAGGATGCGGCCGGCGCGATCCTTTATTCGGCCGAGAAAGCGACGTGGATGGCAGGCGAGGCGATTCAGGCGCTCGGCGGCAATGGCTACGTCAACGATTATCCGACCGGCCGTTTGTGGCGCGATGCGAAGTTGTATGAAATCGGCGCGGGGACTTCGAAATCAGACGCATGCTGATCGGACGCGAGCTATTTGCCGAAACGATGTAATCCCCTTTTTTTTTTTTTTTTTTTTTATTTTTTTTATTTTTTTTTTTTTTATTTATTTTTTTTTTTTTTTTTTATTTTTATTAATTATATTTTAATTATTTTTATGACTCGCGGATTGCGGCGACGTAGTCGGTAGCGATGGACGACAAACCTTCACTCGACAACAGCACTGATCGCTCGCGCGTTGCCGATTTTTGGTTGGCTTATTGCCGGGCGGCGAAGCTTTCAGAAAACACGCCGTACCAGGCCTGGCATTTCGGCGACAGTCGGCAGCTTGCGCACGAGCTCGCCGAGCTCGTGCTAAACGGGCCGAAGCGCGCGACCGCCGGACTCGGCGTTGTAGCCGATGCACTTCCCCACACGGCCGCTGTGCCCGATGGCTACAGCGTCGTGACCGAAATGGACGGTACGCCGCGTGCGGTGATCCGCACCACCGTGCTCGAACGGCGCAAATTTTGCGACGTCGACGCGCGAATTTGCGTGGGACGAAGGCGAAGGAGACCGCACGCTCGACGACTGGAAGCAGGGTCACTGGAGCTACTTCAGCCGCGAGTGCGAGTCACTTGGCCGACCGATGAGCGAAGACGCTGAGGTATGTCTCGAACGGTTCGAGTTGTTGTACCCGTTCGAACAGGCGTTGAATCCCGTCGATTGCGGTCCTCGCATCGTGCCTGGCTACATCCCAGGCGGCCTTTCGGCGAGTTGCGCGCTGCAAACCCACTACTACGCGCTGCATCATGGCTTTGGCGCAATATTCGAGGCCGGTCGTCTGGCCGACATCGGCGAGTTCCTCGACCGTTACGATTCTGAGCGCGACGGTATCTGGCTGTTGGTCGACGGCGGCCGCGTTCAGGGATCGATCGTGATCGACGCAGGCGGCCGCGAACCCGGTGCGGCGCAGCTGCGCTGGTTTATCGTCAGTGACTCGTTGCGAGGCCGCGATTTAGGGCAACGCCTGATGTCGGCAGCGATGGATTTTTGCCGTCAGCGATTTGCCACTGTCCATCTGCACACGTTCGCGGGACTCGACGCGGCTCGCCATTTATATGAACGACACGGGTTTAAATTAATCAGCGAGCGTTCCAGCACCGACTGGGGTCCACCTGTACTCGATCAACACTTCGAATGGAATAGATAGATGCTCGGATTAACGACGGATCGTCTTGCGCTGTTTACGCTGGCATCGCTGGTGCTCGCGGCAACACCCGGGCCGGTCTGGCTCTATCTGATCTCGCGCACCCTCGCGCAGGGCCGGCGCGCAGGTTACTTTTCAATGTTCGGCGTTGCAGCGGGACTCTCATTGCACGCAACGTTCGCAGCATTCGGGCTGACGGTCGTATTGCTGGCCGTGCCGTTTGCGTTCGATGCGATCAAGTTGGCCGGCGCGGCGTACCTGCTTTGGCTTGCCTATACGACAGTGCGTGGCGCCGGATTCACTTTCACCCCGCAACCGCTCGAGCAGGTGCGCGACAGCGTGCTGCTGCGCCAGGCGTTCGTCGCGGCCGTTATCAATCCAAAGGTGGCAATGTTCTACCTTTCGCTGTTTCCACAGTTCGTCGATCCTTCTACGGGACCGGTGTTAGGACAAAGCCTGCTGCTCGGCGCGATTCAGGTCAGCACTGCCGCGCTAATGGACATCGCACTCGTAACGGTCGCCGGCGTTCTCGCCGCGTGGTTCGCGCAACGACCCTTGTGGTTGCAGTTGCAGCGTTGGTTTCTGGGGAGCGCGTTTGGCGTGCTCGCAGTATGGTTGGCGCTGACTCCACGGCATAACTCAGACTAACGCGGCGAATGTGAACTCATTCGACGCTTCGGTCGACGCGATCAGCTTCGACCGCTCGATGCCGTCGCCGCTGGCGATTGCGCGCGCCATTCTCGACGGGTTCGATAATCACTATCGCCGCTTTCGTTACGTCGCTCAACAGGCAAAAGCACTGTTCGAGAACGGCAACTGGCAGGCGATTCGCGAGCGCGCTCGCGAGCGCATCGACTTCTACGACTTACGCGTTACCGAGGCGACCGCGACGATTGAGCGCAACTTCGATCTTGAATCGCTGAGCGACGCCGAACGCGATGCTCTCTGGCAGGCGGTCAAGCAAAACTTCGTTTCGCTGCTCGCGGAACACCGGCAGCCCGAATGCGCCGAGACGTTTTTCAACTCGGTGTGTACCAAGATCCTGCATCGCGATTATTTTCACAACCGCTTCATCTTTGTCCGACCGGGCGTCGCGACCGAATACATGGACTCCGATCCGCCTTCGTATCGCAGCTACTACCCGGCCAGCGAAGGACTTAGGCGCGTTCTGCGAAAGATCATCATCGATTTCGGATTGGCATGCCCGTGGGAAGACGTCGAGCGTGACATTCGGCGCGTTGTACGCGCCGTTATCGATGCGCATCGCGCACAAGCCGCTTTCAAGCGGCCGTGGCATGTAGAACCCGATTTTCAGCTGCAGATCCTGTCGAATCTCTTTTTTCGCAACAAAGGTGCTTACATCGTCGGGCGCCTCGTCAACGGCACTCGCATTACGCCGGTAGCGGTGCCGATTCTGCGCAACCCGAACGGGACGCTGTACATCGACACGGTGCTTTTCACTGACGATTTGTTGACGGTGCTGTTTTCCTTCACGCATGCTTATTTTCTGGTCGACATGGAAGCACCCGCTGCTTACATCGAATTCCTGCGCTCGATTCTTCCGAGCAAGCCCAGCTCAGAGCTCTACACCAGCGTCGGCCTGGCGAAACAGGGCAAGACGCTTTTTTACCGCGACTTTCTGCACCATCTGAAGCATTCGAAGGACCAGTTCGTCGCAGCGCCCGGCATCCGCGGACTGGTGATGGCGGTGTTCACGTTGCCGTCGTATCCGTACGTGTTCAAACTGATCAAGGACGTGATTCCGCATCCGAAAGACACGGACCGACAGCAGGTGATGGCCAAGTACCAGCTGGTCAAGCTGCACGACCGGGTCGGCCGCATGGCGGATACATGGGAGTACTCGCAAGTCGCACTGCCGCGTTCGCGCTTTTCGCCGACGTTGCTACGCGAACTGCTGACCGACTGTGCGAGCATTGTCGAGGTCGACGATAAAACCGTGTTGATCAAACACGTGTACATCGAGCGCCGCCTTACTCCGCTTAATATTTATCTGACGCACGCCACCGATGAAGAGCTGGACCAAGCGGTTTTCGAGTACGGCAATGCGATCAAGGAGCTGGCAGCGGCCAATATTTTCCCGGGCGATATGCTGTACAAGAACTTCGGCGTCACACGGCTTAACCGCGTTGTGTTCTATGACTACGACGAGATCGAATACATGACCACCTGCGAATTTCGCCCGGTACCGCAGGCTCGTAACGACGAAGACGAAATGTCGAACGAAGCCTGGTACTCGGTCGGCAAACACGACATGTTTCCGGAAAAGTGGGGCACATTTCTGCTTGGCGACGATCGCATTCGAGCTGCATTCACCAAACATCACGCCGATCTGCTGACCCCGGACTTCTGGAACACGCGCAAGTCTCGGATTCAATCCGGGCATATGGAGAACGTGTTTCCATATCCGCAAGCCCTTCGATTCGATACTCGTTTTGGAAAGCCGCATGCGTCAGAATCGGTTTCCGGCCGTGCCGGATTGATTGCCACAACCCAATGATTACGCCATGAACGATCCGATCGTCATCGTTTCCGCCGCCCGAACGCCTATCGGCGGCCTGCTCGGCGATTTCGCGTCGCTGCAAGCACACCAGCTCGGCGCCGTTGCAATCAAGGCCGCTGTCGAGCGTGCCGGTATCGCGGGCGATGCCGTGGATGAGGCCTTGATGGGTTGTTGCTTGATGGCCGGCCAGGGCCAGGCGCCCGCACGGCAGGCAGTGCTCGGTGCCGGACTGCCGCAGTCGGTCGGCGCGGTGACACTGTCGAAGATGTGCGGCTCCGGCATGCGCGCAATGATGTTTGCGCACGACATGCTTGCCGCAGGCAGCGCTGACGTGATCGTGGCCGGCGGCATGGAGAGCATGACCAATGCACCGCACCTGATGGTGAACGCGCGCAAGGGCTATCGATATGGCGCGGTGACGACCTTCGATCACATGGCACTCGACGGGCTCGAAGACGCGTATCAGCGCGGCAAGGCGATGGGTGTATTCGCCGAAGACTGCGTCGCGAAGTACTGCTTTACGCGCGAGCAGCAGGACGAATTTGCGATCGCGTCGACCGAACGCGCGATCAAGGCGAACAACGACGGCAGCTTCGCATGGGAAATTGCGCCGGTGTCGGTCGCGGGCAAAAGCGGCAGCGTTGAAGTGAACAAGGATGAGCAGCCGTTCAAAGCCAAGCTCGACAAGATTCGTGGATTGAAGCCAGCGTTCAAGAAAGACGGCACGATCACCGCAGCCAACGCGTCGTCGATCTCCGACGGCGCGGCAGCGCTGGTGATGATGCGGCAGTCGAGCGCCGACAAGGGTGCAGCGCGGCCGGTTGCGCGTGTGCTCGGGCACACGGTCCACGCGGCCGCACCGGAGTGGTTCTCGACCGCGCCGATTGGCGCCATCGATAAGCTGCTGAAAAAAGTCGGCTGGAAAGCTGCGGATGTCGACCTATGGGAAATCAACGAGGCGTTCGCTGCGGTGACGATGGCTGCAATGAACGAATTGAAGCTTCCGCACGATAAGGTCAATGTGCATGGCGGCGCGTGCGCGCTCGGTCACCCGATCGGTGCCTCGGGTGCACGCATCGTCACGACGCTCCTTGGCGCGTTGAAGAAGACAGGCGGCAAACGCGGCGTCGCAGCGCTTTGCATCGGCGGCGGCGAGGCCACTGCAATGGCGATCGAGCTGCTGTAGATGTTCGGCAAATGTTAGGAACTCAGGATCTCCCTCTCTTCATCGTCACCGCATTCGTCCTGTACGCGACGCCTGGCGTCGACATGCTTTTCACCGTGAGCCGCACGCTGCAGCACGGATGGCGTACTGGAATGGCCGCAGCGCTCGGAATCACGGCGGGATGCGTGGTGCATACGCTCGCAGCCGCGCTCGGGCTCGCGGCGCTGCTGGCAGCCTCGGCGCTTGCGTTCACCGCGATCAAGTGGCTTGGCGCCGCGTATCTGCTGTGGCTCGCGTTGGGCATGCTGCGCGCGTCGGTGCACGATTCCGCCACCTCCTTGGCGGCGTCGTCGCCGCTGCCGGCGACGCAGGTCTTCGCGCAGGGATTTCTAACCAACGTGCTGAATCCCAAAGTCGCACTGTTCTTTCTCGCGCTGCTGCCGCAATTCATATCGGCCGATGCGCCCGACAAGACGGTCGCGTTCCTGTTTCTCGGCGCGGTATTCGTCACCGGCGGCGCGCTTTTTCTCGTCGCATTGGTCGCGCTGACTCACCGGATGCGAGCATTCGGTGCCAGCCGGGTGACGCGCCGTGTGTTGAACGCCATCGGCGGGGCCTTGTTCGCTGCGGTTGCCGTTCGCCTCGTGCAGGCGGAGCGCTGATGGCAACGGTCTTGGTGGTCGGCGCGTCGCGCGGGATCGGCCTTGAATTCGTTCGGCAGTATGCGGCCGAAGGCAATCGGGTGATCGCCACGCATCGGTCGGCGGAAGCTGGAGCAAAGCTGCGCGAACTCGGCGCCAAGCCGACTGTGCTTGACATGCTCGACGAAGGCGCGGTTCTCGACTTCGGCGAAAAAATGGCGAACGAAAAAATCGACATAGCAATTATCAACGCCGGGGTCGCCGGGCCGCGCGGCCAAGCCATCACGTCGCCCGGAGGTCTGGACTTCGATGCGGTGATGCATACCAACGTGCGCGCACCGATGCAGCTGATTCCAGCGCTGGCGCCGGCGCTGATCGCATCGCGCGGCAAGCTTGCCGTGTTGTCGAGCCGCATGGGTTCGTTGTCACTGATGACAAACACGGCGAGCTGGCTGTATCGCGCCAGCAAGGCGGCCGTGAATGCAGCACTGAAGACGGCGAGCCTCGAATACGGACCGCAAGGCGTCGTCTGCATCGCGTTTCATCCCGGTTGGGTGCGTACCGATATGGGCGGCGGCAGTGCCGATATCGATGTCAAGACGAGCGTACAAGGCATGCGCCGGGTACTCGCCTCGGCCAACGATTCTTCGAACGGAAAATTCATCAGCTACAACGGCGAGCAACTATCTTGGTAGCAACGACGGATCAACGCCGGCGAATTTCATCCGGCTCGTCTTTTGAAGCGGTTGCCGGTTACAGCCGGGCGGTCGTGGACGGCGACTACGTCCATGTATCGGGCACCACGGGTTTCGACTATGCGGCAATGACCATCGAACACGACGTCATCGCGCAAACACACCAGTGTTTCCGAAACGTCAGCGCAGCACTCACCGAAGCGGGCTGCACGCTCGATGATGTGATTCGCGTGCATTACTACCTGACGGACGCAGCCTCCTTTGAGCACTTAGCACCGATCTTCGGCCAGTACTTCGCCAACGCACGGCCGGCAGCCACTGCCATTGTGTGCGGGCTGGTCGATACACGCATGAAAATCGAAATCGAAGTTACCGCGCGAATTCAATGCCAATAACCATTTTCGCAATGCTCGTGTTTGGAATCTGTGCGCTGCTCGGCGCTGGATTGGTCGAAGTCGTGATGCGTAATTTCGCCGCTGAGGCCGGCGTGCCGACTTGGGTATTTATCATTGCTCCGGCTGCGCTATCGATGCTATTTGCGTTGGTGCTCTATCGGAATGCCGTCAGCGACGTCTCCGGTGTCAGGCAATCTTTGTCGCGCGCATTCCTGGTCGCGATCCTGACGTGGCTTGTGCTTGGCGTCTACATCAGCGCGCTATGGTGCCCCGCGTATCGCGCATTGGGTTGCGCGCGCGACGTCGCCATCGTCCTCACGGCGGTAGGCGGCGGTCCGTTGCTGCTTGCCGCGTTCATCGCTGGCACCATTGTGGGGATGGTATTGAAGCGACGCGTCGACTGGCTCACTTACAAAGGTGCGGCGCGCAAACCGGTGGAATGAAGCGCGATGCAAACTGACGAGCATCGCCTGTTGCGTGATTCGTTGCGTGAGTTTGCAACTAATCGCCTGGCACCGTTCGCAGCCGAATGGGATCGCAGCGCAACGTTTCCAAAGCAGGCACTTGCCGAGCTTGCGGCACTCGGCACATTCGGCATCGTCGTGCCCGATCAGTATGGTGGCGCAGGCATGGACACGACGGCGCTCGCGATCGCGCTCGAGGAGATTGCCGCGGGTGACGGAGCAACTTCGACCATCATCAGCGTGAACAACTGCCCGGTGTGCGCGATTTTGCTGAGTTGGGCGAATGAGGCGCAGAAACAAAAGTATCTGGTGCCCCTTGCGCAGGGAAAAATGCTCGGCGCGTTTTGTCTTACCGAGCCGCACGTCGGCTCCGACGCGTCCGGCCTGCGCACGACCGCCACTCGCGAGGGCGACGGTTGGGTCTTAAATGGCGTCAAGCAGTTCGTTACGAGCGGCAAGACGGCTGATGTCGCGATCGTGATGGCAGTCACCGACAAGGCCGCCGGTAAGCGCGGCATCGGTGCGTTCATCGTCGAGACGAAGACGCCCGGCTATGTGGTCGCACGCGTTGAAGAAAAGATGGGACAACACGCATCGGACACAGCGCAGATTCTGTTCGAGAATTGCCGCGTGCCGTCGGAGAATTTGATCGGCGACGCGGCGGCGGGATACAAGATCGCGCTATCGGGACTCGAGGGCGGACGGATCGGAATCGCTTCGCAGGCGCTCGGCATGGCGCGGGCCGCGTACGAAGCGGCGCTGAAGTACGCGAAAGAGCGCGAAGCGTTCGGCAAGCCGATCTTCGAGCATCAGGCAGTCCAGTTTCGGTTGGCGGATATGTGCACACAGTTGGAGGCGGCGCGGCAGCTGATTCATCACGCAGCCGCGTTGAAGGACGACGGCCAGCCGTGTTTGAAGCAGGCGGCGATGGCTAAGTTGTTTGCTTCCGAGATGGCGGAGGCGGTGTGCTCGGATGCGATCCAGATTCATGGCGGCTACGGGTATGTCGCAGACTTTCCCGTCGAGCGCATTTACCGCGACGTGCGCGTGTGCCAGATTTATGAGGGCACAAGCGATATTCAGCGGATCCTGATCGCGCGGCACTTGTAAGGAAGAGACGCCAATGCCGCTGGGTGCCACCGAGCGATTTTCCAATAGAGCGGACGCTTATGTGCGGGGCCGGCCGTCTTACCCGCGGCAGCTCGTCGATCATTTGCAGCAAGTCGGTGCGCTCAAACATGGGCAATTGATCGTCGATCTTGGAGTGGGTACCGGACTGTCGGCGGAGCCATTTTTGCGCAGCGGCTATTCGGTGATCGGCGTCGAGCCGAACGAGGCGATGCGACTCGCAGGCGATCAGCAGTTGGCGGCGTATGTGGCTGATGGCGGCGCGTACCGAAGTGTTGCCGGCACCGCAGAAGCCACCACACTTCCACACGACGCAGCCGATCTCGTCATTGCGGGTCAGGCGTTTCATTGGTTTCGCGTCGAGCACGCTGCAATCGAAGCACGCCGCATCCTGCGGCCAGGCGGCTGGGCTGCGTTGATCTGGAATGACCGGCAATCAACCGGCAGCGCATTTCTCGCCGGCTACGAGGCAATGCTGCGCACGCACGGCATTGACTACGCCAACACGGTCCATCGCCATATCGACGAAAAAGGGATCGCGCAATTCTTTGCGCCCGCGCAGGCAATGGTCGCCATGTTCGATAATCCGCGCGAGCTCGAGCGCGAAGATCTATTGGCCCTGGCCAAATCGGCGTCGTATCTACCGCCCCCGGGCGATCCGCGCCATGCGGCCATGCTATCCGCACTGAACGCGCTGTTCGATGCTCACGAGCAAAACGGCAGCGTGCAGATGATGTATCGCACACGCATGCACTACGCTCGGCTGAAGTGATGAAGCGGAATCAAGCAGAGAGGACACGATGCCCAAGCCAATCGAGTTTCACTTCGACTTTTCGTCTCCTTACTCCTACATCGCTTCCGAACAGATCGAACCTGTTGCCGCACGGCATGGACGCACCGTCGACTACAAACCAGTGCTGCTCGGCGCCGTCTTCAAGGCCTCCGGCGGCGCGCCGCTGACCGAGCAATATGGGCCGAAGGCTAATTACGCAAAGCGCGACTTCGAACGCTCGGCGCGTTTTGCCGGCGTGCCGTATCGAACGCCAAGCCGATTCCCGATCGGAAGCGTGGCGGCGAAGCGCTCGGTCGTATGGCTGCAGCAGCATCAGCCCGCGCTCGTGGCGCCTTTCATTCACGCGGTGTACCGCGCCTTTTTCGTCGATGACCGCGATATCTCCGACGCAGCCGTCGTCAGCGACATTGCACGCGAAGTCGGCATCGATGCAGACGCACTCGCCGCAGGCGTGCAGCAACCCGAAGTCAAGGATCGGTTGAGGGCGCTCGTCGATCACGCCATCCAGCTCGGCATCTTCGGCGCTCCGACAATCATCGTCGACGGCGAGCTTTTCTGGGGCAACGATCGAATTCCGCAAATCGAGCGCTGGCTGGAAAAGGGTGCCTTTTAGGCGCAAACTGGATTTGTAATGTCGCTCGATTTTCTCCCCAGTGCGCTTGATCTGGCGCGTTTTCAGTTCGCCTTCACGATCGTCTGGCATTTCCTGTTTCCGGCGTTCACGATCGGACTCGCAAGCTATCTGGCTGTCCTGGAAGCCCGGTGGCTGTGGACCGGTAACGATCTGTATCTCGACATATTTCGCTACTGGCTTCGCATCTTCGCAATCGCCTTTGCGATGGGTGTTGTCTCGGGCATTGTCATGTCGTATCAGTTCGGCACGAACTGGTCGGTGTTCGCTGACCGCACTTCGGCGGTGATTGGTCCGTTGCTCGGTTACGAAGTATTAACGGCGTTTTTCCTCGAGGCAGGTTTTCTCGGCGTGATGCTGTTCGGATTGAACCGCGTCGGCAAGCATCTGCATTTTGTCGCCACGTGTCTGGTCGCGGGGGGCACGCTGCTGTCAGCGTTCTGGATCCTCGCGGCCAATTCATGGATGCAGACGCCCACCGGACACACGCTGGACGCAGACGGCAGATTCATGCCGCTTAGCTTCTTCGAGATCATCTTCAACCCGTCGTTTCCTTATCGCTTCGCACACTCGGTGACGGCTGCGTATCTGACGACGGCCTTCATCGTCGGAGCGGTCGGCGCCTACCATCTGCTGCGCGATGCAGCGAATCCCCGCGCACGCGTAATGTTCTCGATGGCGATGTGGATGGCCGCAATCGTCGCGCCGCTCCAACTGGTGATCGGCGATCTGCACGGCGTCAACACCTTTGAGCACCAGCCTGCGAAGGTGGCAGCCATGGAGGGACACTTCGAGACGGAGCGGCACGCGCCTTCGATCCTGTTCGGCCTTCCCGATGCGCAAGCGGGCGAAACGCGCGCGCAGATTGCGATCCCGGGACTTGCGAGCCTGTATCTGACGCACGACTGGAATGGTGAAGTCAAAGGATTGAAAGAGTTTCCGCGCGAGAACTGGCCAACCAATATTCCGCTGGTGTTCTGGTCGTTCCGAGTAATGGTCGGCATCGGCATGCTGATGATCGCGCTCGGTCTTGCCTCGCTGATCCTGCGATGGCGCGGCCGATTGTTCAACACGCGATGGTTGTTGCGATGGGCGGTCGCAATGGGCCCGTCCGGATTGATCGCAGTCACCGCTGGTTGGATTGTTACCGAATGTGGACGGCAACCCTTCACCGTCTACGGTCTGCTGCGCACAGCTGACAGTGTGTCGCCGATAGGACAGCCGGGCGTTGCGGCATCGCTGGCCGTTTTCATTGTTGCCTACTTCGTCGTCTTCGGTGCCGGCATCTGGTTCTTGTTTCGGCTGTTCGGCCAGGCACCGCAGCCGCATCAACCGGGTGTGCAGCCAGGCCAGCCGGTGCGCACCGCCGGCATCACGCCTGCGCCGGCGCTGATGGACAGCGCGCCTCGTACCGGGCTCGCAGCGAGCCCAGCGGACTGACGTGATGGCGCTCGACCTGACCTTGATCTGGGCATTTCTGATTGCGACCGCGGTATTTCTTTACGTTTGCATGGACGGCTTTGATCTTGGAGTCGGCATCCTCTTCCCGGCGGTACACGGACGCGCAGAGCGCGATGTCATGGTCAACTCGGTGGCGCCGGTGTGGGACGGCAATGAGACCTGGCTGGTCCTAGGCGGTGGCGGCCTGTTTGCCGTGTTCCCGCTCGCCTACGCGACGATCTTTCCTGCGCTCTATATGCCGTTGATACTGATGCTGATCGCCCTCGTGTTTCGCGGTGTCGCGTTCGAGATGCGGTTTCGCGTTGAGGGTGAGCGACCGCGCTTGCGCTGGGACAGGTCGTTCTCCTGGGGTAGCTACGCGGCTGCGTTCTGCCAGGGGATTTGCCTCGGTGCGCTTGTGCAGGGAATTCGAGTTGAAGGTCGGGCATACGCAGGCGGTTGGTGGGACTGGCTCACACCGTTTAGCGTGCTCACCGGACTCGCGCTGGTCGCCGGTTATGGACTGCTTGGTGCGTGCTGGCTCATCTGGAAAACAGACGGCGAGCTACAGGCGCGCTTTCGCACACTGGCGAGAACCCTTGGACTGGCAACGCTCGCGTTTATCGCCATCGTGTCGATTGCGATGCCATTTTTGCAGGAGGCTTTTCGTGCACGGTGGTTTACCTGGCCCGCCATGCTCTTCGCCGCGCCCGTGCCGATCCTCGTGCTGTTGCTGGCGTGGCGATTTTTTAGCGCGCTTCAGCGGCGCGAAGAGTTGGCGCCGTTTTTATGCGCGCTCGGATTATTTCTACTTTCCTACGTAGGCCTGTGCATCAGCATGTGGCCGCATATCGTGCCGCCCAGCATCACGATTTGGCAGGCCGCAACCGCACCTGCTTCGCAGATGTTCTTGCTGATCGGCACGCTGTTTCTTCTGCCGTTGATTCTTGTCTACACCGGATACGTGTACTGGCTGTTCCGTGGCAAGGTCACGAGCGCGCATGGCTACCACTGAAGCTCCGCGATTAGCCCGCCGTCTGATCTGGTTCGCGATCTTGTGGGCCGGCGGTGTGGCCGTGGTCGCGGCACTGGCATTCTGATCCGACTGTTAATAAACCCCTAAAGCGCCTCTGGACAGAGCTATGCCGGTTCAGGCTCTTAGCCCGCACGAGCGAGGCCTTGATTTTCACCGGATCCGACTGGCGCAACACGCGCGTAGCCAGACGTGCGGAATCCTTCATCGACAACGTGAACATCCGTTCCTTCAGCGGCAGGATCTGCGACGGGTGCATCGAGTACTGACGCAGACCCATTCCGAGCAGCAGCTCAGTCATTTCGAGCTCGCCCGCCAGCTCACCGCAGATCGACACCGGCACCGGGCCCTTTTGCACTCCTTGATCGTATGCGCAATCAGCCGCAGCACCGCAGGATGCAGGTGATCGTACAAATGCGCGACGCTCGAATCCGCGCGATCGATCGCAAGCGTGTACTGAATCAGATCGTTGGTGCCGATCGACAGGAATTTCAGCTTCTTGACCAGTTGCGGCACTGAAAGCGCCGCCGCGGGCACTTCGACCATTCCGCCGATTTGCACGCGGCCATCGTACTTGCGCTTTTTGTCGCGCAACTGTGCTTTGCCTGCGCAACAAAGGCAAGCGCCTGCTCGACTTCGTGCATGTGCGCCAGCATCGGCACCAAGATACGAACCGTGCCGACTTCCGACGCTCGCAGGATCGCGCGCAGCTGAGTCAAAAACAACTCGGGATAGGCGAGGCAGTAGCGGATCGCGCGCAAACCGAGCGCAGGATTCGACTCCGGGCGTGGCGCGCCACGTCCCATTCCCAGAGTCTCGCGGGCAGCTTCGTTGAGCACTTTGTCGGCGCCGATGTCGAGCGTGCGGATCACGACCGGCTTGCCCTTCATGGCTCGCGCGACCTCTGCTAGGCCTCGTACTGCTCGTCCTCGGTCGGCAGCTCGTCACGATCCATGAACAGAAACTCGGAGCGAAACAGGCCGATCCCGTCGGCGCCCGCTTCGAGCGCGTCGCGTGCGTCTTCGGGAGTTCGATGTTCGCCTGCAGTTGATCGCGATGCCATCGGCGGTGCGCGCAAGCTTGCCCTTGAGCTTGCGCAGCTGAACCCGATGCTCGGTTTCGTCCCGCGACTCGCCGGCCGAATTCTGCGAGCTCTTCATCGCTCGGATTGACGATCACCGCGTCAAAGTCGGCATCGATGACGACGAGGTCGCCTTCTTCGATCATCTTGCGCGCGTTTTCGGCGCCGACCACCGCGGAAGGCCAAGGCTGCGCGCGAGTATTGCCGTGTGCGATGTGGCCGCCGAGCTCGGTCACGAATCCTGCAAGGTCGACATCGGCGCGATCCTTCAAGTGCAGGACGTCGGCGGGCGCGAGGTCTGGGCGATCAATATCAGGCGCTCGCCGGTGCGAGTTTCTTCGTGAATGCGAGCGCGTCGGACGACCGCCCGCCAGCGCGTTGATGACGCGCTCGACCACCTGCCGGACATCGGTCGACCGCTCGCGCAGATATTCGTCGTCGATCGCCTCGAACTGCTTGACCACTGCTCGAGCTGGATGGTCAGTGCCCATTCGGCATTGATCAGTCGGCTGCGAATCAGGTCGCGCGGCGCTCGGCGAGCAGGGCGTCGTCGAGGATCAGTCGATGCAGGTCGAGGAACGCGCGCACCTCGCTCGGCGCGTCGGGTGCGATGCCCGCCTTGAGCTCGTCGAGCTCTTCGCGCACGCGCGAATGCAGTGGTCAGCCGGCCGATCTCGTGCAGCACGTCACGCCGCTCGATCGTGTACTGCCGAACGTCGAGCTCCGACGGCGCGAGCAGTGCGCACGGCCGACCGCGATTCCGTTCGTTACGCCGCTGCCGGCGAGCGAGCCGCGACGGCGCTCGCCACGTTGCCTTGCTTAGCCATGCACTTCGCCAAACCCCGCGAAATCAGCCGCCGATCGCATCGAGCGCCGCCTGCTCGTCGGGCCCTTCGGCATCGACCGTGACCGTTGACCGGGCCCGGCCGCCAGCATCATTACGCCCATGATCGACTTGGCATTCACGCGCCGTCCATTCTTGCGATAAACACTTCGCTTTAATAACGTCCGGCGACCTGTGTCATCTGCGCCGACGGACGCGCATGAAGCCCGAGCTTATTGTTGATCGTGAAGTCTCTGCTGATCATCGCGCACCGGTGATCTGCACCATTCCCTGCTGCCCGCCGGCGAGCGCTTTTTCCGCCACCTCTGCGAGCGCTCCCCCGCGATAGCAGACCGCGCGCAGCAACATTGGCAGATTGACTCCCGCAATCACCGCCACTCGCTCCGACTCCGCTAGTCTAGCAGCGACGTTGCCGGGAGTCGCCCCGAAAGCATCGGTCATTATCAGTACGCCTTTCACCGCGATCGACCTCCCGCACGAGCTCACGCGCTTGGGCCACGGTGTTCGCGAGGTCTGCACTGCCCTCGACATCGAGCGCGCGCAGTTCGCGCCGCGCATTCGGCTCGCACGCGTAAACGTGCTCGGCGCATTTACTGAGCGCACTCGCCAAGGGCGCGTGAGC
>CAVSMM010000005.1:0-176251 GCA_963729165.1 uncultured beta proteobacterium | reverse complement strand
GAGCTTTCAACTTGCGACGACGCGCTCGCTCGTGTGCGACGCCGCAGCGGTGCTGAACATCACCGATGACCATCTCGACTGGCATGACACGCTCGATGCGTATGCGGCTGCAAAGGCGCGCATCTTCGGGCCAAAGACGGTACGGATACTGAATCGCGATGATCCGAGAGTCGCCGCGATGATCAGGAGGGATAGCAGCCCTGTGACGTTCGGCGACCAGGCGCCTGTGTCGGGCAACTCGTACGGAATCGTCGTCGATCAGGGCATTGCCTGGCTTGCTTGGGCCGAAGACCTGAGCGTTCCGGCACGGCGCAGGAAAGTCGAGGATCCGGCGTCGCCGTTGCGCGAGGCACCGGAGGTGAGGATTCATCGGCTGATGCCTGTAGACGCGCTGGCTTTGCGCGGACGGCACAATGCGATGAACGCGCTGGCGGCGCTTGCGCTGGCGCGTTCGATCGACTGTCCTCTCGCGCCGATGATGCATGCGCTGAGCCGCTATGTCGGCGAGCCGCATCGCTTGCAACTGATCGCCACGATCGACGGTGTGGCGTACTACGACGACAGCAAGGGCACCAACGTCGGCGCGACTGTTGCCGCGCTGGAAGGCCTTGGAGCCGAGGGCAAGAAGCTCGTTCTCATCGCGGGTGGCGACGGCAAGGGTCAGAACTTCGAGCCGCTGGCGGGGCCGGTTGCGCGCCATGCTCGAGGGGTCGTTGTCCTCGGTCGCGATGCTGCTGCAATTCGCTCTGCGCTTGAACACGGGGCGGCCGGAGTGCCGCTGCTGAGTGCCCACACGCTTGAACAGGGCGTCTGCATAGCATCAGCGCATGCGCGTGCTGGCGATGCCGTTCTGTTGTCTCCCGCTTGCGCAAGCTTCGACATGTTTCGCAATTACATGCACCGCGGCGAGGTCTTTGCCGAAGCGGTGCGTGAGTTGTCAGCTGAAGCGGGGCAGCCATGTTGAGCGGGCTGTCAGCAAAGCTACGGGGCACGTTTGGCAAGCGAGAGCGCCACGGGCGTGCCGCGCCCGCTGCGTTCGCGCTCGCCGGTTCATTGGTCGGCCTGAGCAGCGCAAGTTTCAACCATCGTGCAAGCGTCTCGATGCGACCTGCCGCGTTGCCGGCGATTGACGGCCCGCTGGTCGCTGTCGTCGTCACACTGCTAATGATCGGCACCGTGATGGTGTACTCGGCATCGATATCGCTGGCCGATTCGCCACGCTACAACGTAGCGCCGACGCATTTTCTATTACGGCATCTGTTGTCGCTCGGCATCGCGTTCTGTGCGGCGGTGATCGCGTTTCAAATCCCGATCGGAGTGTGGCAACGTCTAGCGCCCTTCGTGTTCGTCGGTGCGCTTGCGTTGCTGGTGATCGTGCTGATTCCGGGTGCGGGCAAGGGCGTGAATGGCGCGAAGCGCTGGATACCGCTCGGAATCCTAAACCTGCAGCCGTCGGAATTGATGAAGGTCGCGTGTGTGCTGTACGCCGCCAACTTCACGGTGCGCAAGCAGGACTACATGAATCATTTCGGCAAGGGATTTTTGCCGATGGCGTTCGTGATGGGTGCGATTGGCGTGCTGCTGCTATTGCAGCCCGACTTGGGAGCATTCGGCGTGATTGTGACCATCAGCATGGGGATTTTGTTTCTTGGCGGCGTCAATGGCCGATTGTTCACCGGAATTACCGCCGCGCTCGCTTCGGTGTTCGTGCTCGTCATTTGGCTGTCACCGTGGAGGCGCGAACGCATCTTTGCCTACCTCGATCCGTGGTCCGAGGGCAATGCACTTGGCAAGGCATATCAACTGTCGCACTCGCTGATCGCGTTCGGACGAGGCGAATGGTTTGGTGTTGGGCTCGGCGGCAGCGTCGAAAAGCTGCACTACCTGCCCGAGGCGCATACCGACTTTATTCTCGCGGTGCTCGGCGAAGAACTTGGCCTGGTTGGAGTGGCGACCGTCGTTGTGCTCTTTTACTGGCTGGTCAAACGCGCCTTCGAGATTGGCCGACAAGCGATCGCACTCGAGCGCACGTTCGCAGGCCTGGTTGCGCAAGGCGTGGGCCTTTGGATCGGCGTGCAGACCTTTATCAACGTCGGCGTCGCTACCGGATTGCTGCCGACCAAAGGCCTGACGCTGCCGCTGATGAGCTACGGCGGGTCGGCGCTGCTGTCGACGCTGGTGGCGATTGCAATCCTGCTGCGCGTCGATCGAGAGAACAGAGTGCTGATGCGTGGAGGGCGTACGTGAGCTCGACGGGCCGCTCGAAGGGCGAACTCCCGAGCGCGCAGCGCGAGGGTAAGTTGCTCCATCACTTGATGGTCGTCGCGGCGGGCACCGGCGGCCACGTGATGCCTGGACTCGCCGTTGCAGAGGCGCTGCTCGCTCGAGGGTGGTCGGTGAGCTGGCTTGGTACGCGTGTCGGCATGGAACGCCAGCTCGTCGAGCCGCGCGGAATTGCATTCGATGCGATCGACTTCGCGGGCTTGCGCGGCAAGGGCATCAAGACGCTGCTGCTCGGCGGGTTCTACCTGCTGCGCGCCTTATGGCAAAGCCGTGCGTTGATTCGCGCGCGGAAGCCGCGCTTGATGTTTTCCACCGGCGGCTACATCGCGGTCCCTGCCGGCATGGCAGCAAGCACGCTCGGCGTGCCGCTGGTGCTGCTTAACTCTGACGCGGCACCATTGATGTCCACCAAGATGCTGAAGTCACTGGCATCTGCGGTGCTATGTGGTTTCGATGGGGCGGCCGCAAGGATGGCGGGGGACAAAGGTTTAGTCACCGGCAACCCGCTACGCGTTGAGATTGCGCAGATCGCACCCCCTGAGCAGCGCTACGCGGGCCGCGCTGGACCATTGCAACTGCTTGTGATCGGCGGCAGCCTGGGTGCACAGGTGCTGAACGAAAACGTGCCGCGCGCGCTGGCGCTTGTTTCGTCGGATTTGCGTGCGAAGGTCGTTCACCAGTGCGGCACTAAACACATCGAGGCGGTGCAAGCGCTTTACCGGGAGCTCGGTGTCGATGCCGAAGTCGTCGCATTCATCGACGATATGCCGAGTCGCTACACGAAGGCCGACCTGGTCGTTTGTCGTGCGGGGGCGATTACCGTGTCGGAGCTCGCGGCGGGCGGAGTGGCGAGCGTGCTGGTCCCGCTTGTTGTCTCTACCACGTCGCATCAGCGGGCAAATGCCGAGTTCATGGCTGCTCGAGGCGCCGCCATTCATCTGCCGCAGGCTGAGCTCAGTGCACCGAAGCTCGCCGACCTGTTGCATTCGCTAACGAGGGATCGATTGTTAGCAATGGCACAGGCTGCGCGCTCTGTTGGCAAGCCCGATGCGACGGCAACGGTGGCCTCAGTCATCGAAAAGGTCGCGGCGTGAGATGAAGCACGCCGTTAAACACATTCACTTTGTCGGCATCGGCGGCAGCGGCATGTCGGGCATTGCCGAAGTGCTGCTGACGCTCGGATATCAAGTCAGCGGGTCTGATGTCGCATCCACGGCGACAACGCGGCGGCTGGCGAAGCTAAATGCGATCGTCAGTCATGGCCATCACGCGCAAAACGTTAACGGCGCCGATGCCGTTGTGGTTTCGACGGCGGTCGCTGAAGACAACCCGGAAGTTCAAGAAGCACGAACGAAGCGCATTCCAATCGTTCCGCGCGCTGTGATGCTGGCAGAGCTTATGCGCTTGAAGCAGGGCATTGCCATCGCTGGAACGCACGGCAAGACAACGACGACAAGCCTGGTCGCGAGTGTGCTTGCTGCCGGCGGCCTTGATCCGACCTTCGTAATCGGCGGCCGCCTGAACTCCGCCGGCTCGAGTGCACGGCTGGGAAGCGGCGATTACATCGTGGTCGAGGCGGACGAGTCCGACGCCTCGTTCTTGAATTTGAATCCTGTGCTGGCCGTTGTGACCAACATCGACAACGATCACATGGAAACCTACGGGCACGACTTCTCGCGGCTGCGGCAAGCGTTCATCGATTTCCTGTCGCGGCTGCCGTTCTACGGGCGGGCGATCGTGTGTATCGACGACCCGAACGTGCGCGAGATCCTGCCGTTGGTGCGCAAGCCGCTGCTGACCTACGGTTTTGCTGAGGACTCGCAGGTCCGCGCTTTTGATGCGCATGCACACGGGACGCAGATGAAATTCCGCGTAGCGCGTGAGGGTTCCGCAGCGTTGGACATCACGCTGAACCTGCCTGGCATGCATAACGTTGCAAATGCGCTGGCTGCAATCGCCGTTGGCATTGAGCTCGGCGTTCCGGACTCGGCGATCAAGGACGCGCTTGCAGAGTTCACCGGCGTTAGCCGCCGGTTCGCCCGACACGGCGATCTGCCAACGCCGAGCGGCGGTCACTTCACGCTGATCGATGACTACGGACACCATCCGGCGGAGGCCACAGCCACATTGCAGGCGGCGCGCGGTGCGTTTCCGAACCGCCGCATCGTGCTTGCTTTTCAGCCCCATCGTTACACGCGCACCCGCGACAGCTTCGAAGATTTCGTGCGCGTGCTGGCGACTGCTGATGTATTGCTATTGACGGACGTCTACCCGGCCGGCGAGGCACCGATCGTCTTGGCGGACGGACGCGCTCTTGCACGCGCGATTCGAGTGGCTGGGAAGATCGAACCGATCTTTGTCGAATCGATCGACGACTTGCCGGCGGCGCTGCTCGATGTCGTGCGCGACGGCGATGTGGTGATTGCAATGGGTGCCGGCTCGATCGGTCAGCTCGCGTCGAAGCTGACGGGAGGCGGCGCCGAATGAATGGCTCTGACTTCGGCAAGGTCGGTGTGCTGTTCGGCGGCCGCTCGTCGGAGCGCGAAGTGTCGATCATGTCCGGCACGGGCGTATTGAATGCCTTGCGTGCGCGCGGTGTCGACGCGCATGCGTTCGATCCAGGTACGCAATCGCTGGGCGAACTCGAGGCGGCGAAATTCGACCGCGTGTTCATTGCACTGCACGGGCGAGGCGGTGAGGACGGTTCGATTCAGGGCGTGCTCGAAACGCTGCGAATTCCGTATACCGGCAGCGGAGTCCAGGCGTCGGCGCTTGCCATCGACAAGGTATTTACCAAACGCATATGGGAGACCCACAAGTTGCCGACGCCGCGCTACCGCGTGGTCGAGTCCGGTCAGCAAACGCACTTGAACGAAGTTGCCGATGAGCTACGTCTGCCGTTAATCATCAAGCCACCCAATGAAGGCTCGACGATCGGCATCTCGCGCGTACGCGGCTATTCAGGCATGGCCGAGGCGTTCGAGTTGGCGCGCAAGTACGACGATGTCGTGTTGGCGGAAGAATTCATCGACGGTCAGGAGTTGACTTGCGCAATTCTCGGCCAGGACGCCGAGGCGGAGGCGTTGCCGCTGGTGGAAATCCGCGCTCCTGATGCGAACTACGACTATCACAACAAATACTTCGGCGAAGAAACCAAGTACCTGTGTCCGGCTCCGATCGACGCGGCGCTGAGCGCAACGATTCGTAATCTTTCCGTGCGGGCCTACAACGCGCTCGGTGCCCGAGGCTGGGGGCGCATCGACATCATGCTGAGCCGCCGCAATGAGCCGTATTTGCTCGAGCTCAACACGTCGCCAGGCATGACGAGTCACTCACTGGTGCCAATGGCCGCGCGTGCTACAGGCATCAGTTATGAAGACCTCGCGCTTCGCATTCTGTCGCTCGCGACGCTGGATCAGAGGGCGACGGCATGAGCGCGACCGCGATGGATCGATTGGCGGCAATGCTTGTTGCGCTCGCCGTGCTGGGTCTTGGTGCGGCTGCGCTTCTCGACTCGCACAGCAACCCGGGTTTGAATTGAAGCGAGTCGACGTTCGCGGGGATCTGCGTCACGTGACGGCTTTGTCGGTCCGCACAGCATTGGCAGGCCGCCTGCGAGGCAACTACTTCACGATGAGGCTGGAGGACACGCGCCGGCTGTTGGAGATGGTGCCGTGGGTTGCTCAAGCTTCGGTGCGCCGTGTATGGCCCGACCGGCTGCTGGTGACGTTGACCGAACATCGAGCGTTGGGTGTTTGGGAAGACGGACGGCTGTTGTCCGATCGCGGCGAGCTTTTCGTCGCTAATCCCGACGAGGCGGAGATGTACGGCCAGCTCCCGGAGTTCAGCGGACCGTTTAGCGCGGCGAAGGACGCCGCGCGGCGCTACTACGAACTTTCGGCGCAATTTGCGCCCTTGTCGCTGCACATTGCTGCGATCGACATCTCGGATCGCAAGGCTTGGTCGTTGCGCCTGGTTCCATCGCCGCGCGAAGACGTCAAACAATCTGACACTCTTCACGTCGAGCTCGGCCGGGATCGTGCCGCGCTACCGCTCACCGAGCGCGTGGCGCAGGTCGTTGCCGCTTACCCGCTGGTCATCGCGCAACTCGGCGGCGCGCCGACCCGAATCGACGCGCGTTACGCCAGCGGCTTGGCGGTGTCGAGCGCTGCAAAACCAGTGAAATCAGAGCGCACGGTCCGGCCATGAGAAACGAAAGCAAAGACCTGATCGTCGGGCTCGATATCGGCACCTCGAAAGTAGTCGTCGCTGTCGCCGAAGTGCTTGCCGATGGCCGATTCCAGGTGATCGGCCTCGGCCAGGCCGAGTCGCAGGGCTTGCGCAAAGGCGTCGTGGTCAACATCGAGGCAACCGTGCAATCGATACGCCGGGCGCTAGAGGAAGCCGAGCTGATGGCCGCGTGTCAGATTCGCGACGTGTTCACCGGCATTGCCGGCAGTCACATCAAGAGCTTCAACTCGAGCGGGATGGTAGCGATCAAGGATCGCGAAGTCGCCGCGGCGGACGTCGCAAGAGTGATCGAGACCGCGAAGGCGGTGAACATTCCGACCGATCAGCAGGTGCTGCATGTGCTGACGCAGGAGTTCATCGTCGATGGCCAGGAAGACATTCGCGAGCCGATCGGCATGAGCGGAGTGCGGCTCGAGGTGCGCGTGCACATCGTTACCGGCGCGGTTTCCGCCGCGCAGAACATCATCAAGTGCGTACGCCGCTGTGGACTCGAAGTGCAGGATCTGATCCTGCAGCCACTGGCATCGTCACTGTCGGCACTGACATCCGATGAGAAAGAGCTCGGAGTTGCGCTCGTCGATATTGGTGGCGGCACGACTGATATCGCCATTTTCACCGGCGGTGCGATTCGACATACCGCGATCATTCCGATCGCAGGCGATCAGATCACGAACGACATCGCGATGGCGCTACGCACGCCGATTCCGGACGCCGAGGACATCAAGCTGCGCTGGGGTGTCGCGAAGGAAGTGCTTGGCCGATCCAAACGAAAAGATAGAAATCCCTGGGCTTGGCGATCGCGGTCCAGGCTGCTGTCGCGCCAATCGCTCGCCGCAGTGATCGAGCCCAGGGTCGAAGAACTGTTCACGCTGACGCAGCAAGTCGTGCGCGAATCCGGTTACGAAGAGTTGCTGTCGTCCGGCATTGTGCTGACCGGCGGCACCAGCTTGCTGCCCGGTATGACCGAGTTGGCTGAAGACGTGTTCTTAAAGCCGGCTCGCATCGGCTGGCCGAACTACACCGGCTCGCTGTCAGACGTGGTTCGCAATCCGCGCTTCGCAACAGCAATGGGTTTGCTGGTGGAGGCGCATTCACAACGTCTGCGCGGTCGCAAGCTCGCGCAACAGACAGGCTCGTTTAAGCAAACGATGAAACGCATGAAGGAATGGGTCGTGGGGAATTTTTGATGGCAGAAGTAATTTTGACGGTGGAGCGTCCAATGCCAAGTGCTGCTGTGCTTTTGGCTTTGCGCGTTTCGAATGGATGTACTTAACTTGTCTAAGCAGGAGGCAACATGAGTTTCGAAATTCTTGAGACAGAAACGCGCGGCACGATCATCAAAGTAGTTGGCGTCGGCGGTGCGGGAGGCAATGCGGTTCAGCACATGATCGCGCGCGGCGTGCAGGGCGTGGAATTCATCTGCGCCAACACCGATCACCAGGCGCTTGCTCGATCGTCATCCAAGAACATCCTGCAACTCGGCAGAACGGGGCTCGGCGCAGGCAGCCGTCCTGAAATGGGTCGCGCCGCAGCCGAGGAAGCGAGAGATCGAATTGCCGACGCGCTGCGCGGCGCTCACATGGTTTTCATTACGGCGGGCATGGGGGGTGGTACCGGCACCGGCGCGGCACCGGTGTTTGCGGAGATTGCGAAGGAACTTGGAATTCTGACGGTTGCGGTCGTATCGAAGCCGTTCGAGTTCGAGGGGCCAAGACGTATGAAGCTCGCTGAAACCGGCGTCACGCAGCTCGAAGACACGGTGCACTCGCTGATCGTCATTCTGAACAACAAGCTCGAAGAAGTGATGGGTGAAGACGCCGAGATGGCCGAGTGTTTCAGGGCCGCCGATGATGTACTGCATAACGCATGCGCAGGGATCGCGGAAATCATCAATGTTCCGGGATTGGTGAACGTCGATTTCGAGGATGTGAAAACGGTGATGAGCGAGCAGGGCAAGGCGATGATGGGAACCGCTTTGGCCTCGGGGCTTGACCGCGCGCGGATAGCGGCGGAGCAAGCCGTTGCGAGCCCGTTACTCGAAGGTGTCGACCTATCGGGGGCACGGGGTGTGCTGGTTAACATCACGGCGTCTTCATCATTGAAGATGAAGGAGACACGCGAGGTGATGAACACGATTCGGGCGTTTGCGGCAGACGACGCAACGGTGATCTTTGGCACCGTATGCGATGAATCGATCGGAGACGGCCTGCGCGTTACGGTCGTGGCAACCGGCCTCGGTCGCGCCGCTTCGAAGAAGCAATCGACGCCGTTCACTGTCGTGCGCACCGGCACCGACAACACGCCGTATGACTGTGCCTGTCACAGCCTCCCATGGCTCTTCTTCCGACTACAGCGATTTCGAGAAGCCGGCGATCTGGCGCACACGTGAGTCGGCGCAGACCCGAGTAGCGGCGATGGAAGACACAGGGTCCGACCGGTATGACATTCCCGCCTTTTTAAGGAAGCAGGCTGACTAGGCGGCAGTAAACTTCGAGCCCATGGTTAAACAGCGCACATTGAAGCAGATCGCGCGCGCGGTCGGCATCGGCTTGCAC
This sequence comes from uncultured beta proteobacterium, assembly GCA_963729165.1. Classification (GTDB taxonomy): domain Bacteria; phylum Pseudomonadota; class Gammaproteobacteria; order Burkholderiales; family Burkholderiaceae_F; genus JACCZX01. The sequence goes on along the minus strand of CAVSMM010000005.1, from coordinate 167,162 downwards.
AGCGGCACCAAAGTCAAGTTGGCCCTGCGGCCGGCTGCGGCCGACACCGGTGTGGTGTTCCGGCGGGTAGATCTCGATCCGCCGGTTGACATCCCTCTGAAGCCGGAAAACGTCGTCGATACCCGCATGGCGACGACGATCGGGATGGGCGACGTCAGGGTGGCGACCATCGAGCACTTGATGAGCGCTCTGGCTGGGCTTGGGAATCGATAACTGCTACGTCGATGTCGATGCACCCGAAATTCCGATCATGGACGGTAGCGCCGCGAGCTTCGTGTTTCTTATACAAGCGGCTGGAATTAGCGAGCTGAAAGCGCCGAAGAAGTTTGCGCGGGTGGTCAAACCGGTCGAGTTTCGCGACGGCGACGCGTGGGCGCGGCTGGAACCCTACTTCGGTTTCAAGCTGAAGTTTTCGATCGCGTTCAATCACCCGGCGATCGACGCTACCGAGCAGATCGTGGAGGTCGATTTCGCGCGCGACTCGTACATCAAGGAGGTTTCGCGCGCGCGAACGTTCGGATTTGTCAACGATGTCGAAGCGCTGCGCAAGGCGGGTTTGGCCATCGGCGGCAGCTTTGAAAACGCGATCGTGATGGACGAGTACCGGGTTCTAAACGCCGACGGGCTACGCGCCGGCGACGAAATCGCCAAGCACAAGATGCTCGATGCGATTGGGGATCTCGCGGTGCTTGGCTACCCGTTGATCGCATCCTATGTGGCGCATAAGTCGGGTCATGCCATTAATAACAGGCTGTTGCGTGCACTGACTGCCGACCAAGCGGCGTTCGAGCTCGTGACGTTCGAAGACGAAGAGCAGGCCCCGACGGCGTTCCGCTTCCAGACCGAAACCGCCTAGCGAGACGCCCGTTTTCGGAGCGTTGCCGCCAGTTTCCGGGCCGCTTCCTTCAGCGGAGACTGTCCCACCGAGTCGACCAGCGCGGCCACCGCAGCCGCGGCTCCCTCACCGCTGCGCGGCCACGGCAACCCGCGGCTTGGCTCACCTGAGCGACTTGAGGGTGCAGGGCTCCCGTCTCCAGGGTAAGACGTGACGGCGGGTTGTACTCGCGTCTTGATCTCGTAGACTTTGAACCCATCGGCCGCCAAAGTTGATAAAAGACGCGGCGTTGCTTGCCGCAATTTGGCCGAATGAGCGGGTGAGGGAAGGCTAAGCCAGAGCGTTTCGCCACGCAGTTCGCAGGTGCCGGGTTCGAGGGGATCGATACCGGCAACAGATCGACATGCGGGGGCAATAGCGAGTGCAGCTCGCTGTGTCGCTTCCCAGCGCGCGATCAGCGAGGCCGCTTGCGGCGAATCGCGCAGCGCGGTAGCGATCAGGCGAGCGGGACTGTGACATGAGCAGCTCTTAACGGGCTGTGAGTGGTAAAGGGTAAGCGCAGGAGGGCGCGGGATGCAGATCATAGTGGTCGACAAGCGATTGGCGCGCGCCTTGACGCTCAGTATCACCCGCCGCCATGCACTCGCTGCTTCGATCACACTTGCATTGGGCGTGCTGCTGCTATCGGGCGCGTTTTCGTTTCTGACGGTGCGCGCTGCGTCCGTGTTTCGCATCCCCATCCTTTCGGACTTCGTTTCGTTCGTCTCGCGCGATGAGATGGAGCGCAAAGATCAGTTCGTGCGCGATAACGTGTCGGCACTGGCGCGCAAGCTCGGCGAAGTGCAGGCGCAGTTGCTTCGGCTCGATGCGGTGGGTGAGCGTGTGGGCAAAGCTGCCGGGATCCGCCCGGAAGAGTTTCGCTTTGCGCAATTGCCTGGCCGTGGCGGTGCGCTCGCAACCGATCCAATGACGCTGCGCGAACTCGACGTCGCGCTGAAGCAGCTTTCTGCCAGCGTTGAACAGCGCGCCGATTACATGAGCGTGATTGAGGCCGAGCTGCGTGCACAACAGGTACGGCAGGCGTTGCTACCGCACAGCAAGCCGGTCTCCGATGGCTTTATCGGCTCAGGCTTCGGGTGGCGCTCCGATCCTTTTTCCGGCGAGATGTCGCATCACTCGGGTATCGACTTCGCGGCGCCCACTGGGACACCCATCCATGCAGCCGCTGGCGGAGTCGTCGTGCTCGCCGAATATCACCCGGTCTGGGGCAACATCGTCGAAGTCGATCACGGCAACTCGTTGCTAAGCCGCTACGCACATGCGAGCCGGCTTAACGTCGCACCGGGAGATATCGTCAAGCGCGGCCAGAAGCTGGCAGAAGTCGGTTCAACCGGACGATCAACCGGTTCACATCTGCACTTTGAGGTGCACCATCAGGGCGTCGCACAAAACCCTGCGAAGTTCCTGTTCGGCAAGGGCAGTCCGCTGCAGCAACATGCCGCAGGATCAGCTCGGGTGGACATCAAGGCGATAGCAGCTTCCGCTTCGGCGCGAGACTAGGCTCGTTTGCTCGGATTTCCCGGCGCACAAGCGTTGGGCGAAGCTGTTCTGCCTGAGCCTCAGGCAGGTCGTGCCGACGACGCAGGCGGCCCCGCTGCGCCAGCCGCTGCCGCTACACCAAGCAAGCACATGGTTTTGCCACCTCCACCCAGTGCTCTTTCAACCCTATGACATAATTTTCGTTCCTTGCATTCGCGGCGAAGCTTGTTTCCAGTGGTCGCCAGCCCCAGATCATCTCCATGATTTCCGGAATTCTGACCAAGGTCTTTGGCAGTCGCAATGAGCGTCTGCTGAAAACGTATGAGCGCAATGTCGATCGCATCAATGCGCTCGAACCCCAGATCGCGGCGCTGTCCGACGACGCGTTAAAGGCGAAGACAGGCGAGTTTCGACAGCGCCTCGCCAATGGCGAAACGCTTGACGACCTGCTACCCGAGTCGTTTGCGGTTGTTCGTGAAGCAGCCAAGCGCACCCTGGCAATGCGGCACTTTGACGTGCAGCTGGTCGGCGGCATGGTGCTGCATGCAGGCAAGATCGCCGAGATGCGCACCGGAGAGGGGAAGACGCTGGCGGCGACGCTGCCCGCTTATCTGAACGCGCTGGCCGGTAAAGGTGTTCACATCGTCACGGTCAACGACTATCTGGCAGCGCGCGATGCCGATTGGATGGGGAAGGTTTATCGATTCCTTGGCCTGACCGTGGGTGTCATCCTGTCGCAGCAGGCGACAGAGGAAAAGCGCGTGGCCTATGCAGCCGACATCACATATGGAACCAACAACGAGTTTGGTTTCGATTACTTGCGCGACAACATGGAGTACGCGGTCGCCGACCGCCGTCAGCGTGGCTTGTCATACGCAATCGTCGACGAGGTCGATTCAATTCTGATCGACGAAGCGCGGACGCCACTGATCATTTCGGGCCCGGCAGAGGATCACACCGAAACGTACGTGCGTGTCAACGAAATTCCGAAGTTGCTCGACCGCCAGGCCGACGAAAAAGGCGAAGGCGATTACTGGGTAGACGAAAAAGCCCACCAAGTGCACATCTCGGAAGCCGGCCATGAGCGGCTTGAAGAAATATTGACGCGCATGGGAATGCTGGCCGAGGGCGAGAGTTTGTATTCACCCTCGAACATCATTCTGATGCACCACCTGAACGCCGCGTTGCGTGCGCACTCGTTGTTTCATCGTGACCAGCAATATGTCGTTCAGAACGGCGAGATCATCATCGTCGACGAGTTCACCGGCCGCATGATGGTGGGCCGGCGGTGGTCAGAAGGGTTGCATCAGGCGGTCGAAGCCAAGGAAGGCGTGCCGATCCAGGCAGAGAATCAAACGTACGCGTCGATCACGTTTCAAAACTACTTTCGCATGTACGGCAAGCTCGCCGGTATGACGGGTACGGCGGACACCGAGGCGTACGAATTCCAGGAAATCTATCGACTCGAAACGGTGGTGATACCTACGCATCGGCCGATGATCCGTATCGACTCGCAGGATAAGGTCTATCGGACGCTGAAGGAGAAGTACACCGCGATCCTCGACGACATCAAGGACTGCGTCGAGCGCGACCAGCCGGTACTGGTGGGCACGACATCGATCGAGAACTCCGAGCTGCTGTCGAATCTGCTGCAAAAGGAGAAGTTGCCTCATCAGGTTCTGAATGCGAAGCAGCACGCACGTGAGGCGGAGATCATTGCTCAGGCGGGCAGTCCTGCGGTAATCACAATCGCGACCAACATGGCCGGTCGCGGCACCGATATCGTGCTCGGCGGAAACGTCGAGAAGCAGGTGCAGTTCGTCGAAGCTGATGCTGCACTCGACGACGCCGAGAAATCGCTGCGGGTCAACAAGCTGCGCAACGAGTGGCAATCGCTGCATGACAAGGTCGTCGGCGCGGGCGGTTTGAAGATTATCGGTTCCGAGCGTCACGAGTCGCGCCGCATCGATAATCAACTGCGCGGCCGCTCGGGCCGCCAGGGCGATCCCGGCGCGTCGCGGTTTTATCTGTCGATGGAAGATTCGTTGCTGCGAATATTCGCCGGCGACAAGATGAAAGCGATCATGGATCGCCTCAAGCTGCCCGAGGGCGAGGCGATCGAAGCGGGCATGGTCACGCGCTCAATCGAGAGCGCACAGCGCAAGGTCGAAGCACGCAACTTCGATATCCGCAAACAGCTGCTTGAGTACGACGACGTCGCCAATGATCAGCGGCGCGAAATCTACCGGCTGCGCAACGAAATTCTGGAAACCGACAACACCGGCGAGATGGTGACGAACCTGCGCTCCGGGTACTTCACGGACATGTTCCGTGCGCACGTTCCGCTCGAGTCGGTCGAGGAGCAGTGGGACATCGCTGGGCTTGAAACCGCGCTAGCGAACGACTGGCAACTGAACGTGCCTCTGAAAGGTGCGCTGGAGTCAAACGACTCGCTAACTGACGAGGACCTGCTGGCGAAGGTGCTAAAGGCAGCCGACGAGTCGTATGAAGCCAAGGTGGCGATTGTCGGCCGCGATTCGTTCTCCGGATTTGAGCGATCGATCATGCTGCAATCGCTGGACCAGGCGTGGCGCGAGCACCTGACAGCGTTGGATGCATTGCGTCAGGGCATTCATTTGCGCGGCTACGCGCAAAAGCAGCCGAAGCAGGAGTACAAGCGCGAGGCATTCGAACTGTTTGGCTCGCTACTCGATCGCGTCCGCGCCGACGTTGTGCGCGTGTTGATGAACGTGCGGATTCAGACGCAGGAAGAAATACAGCAGGCTGAGCAACAGATCGAGGAGGAAAGCGAGCGGCGCGCCGAGCAGGCGCACGCCCAGCACTCCGAGTTCGGTCTCGGCGTATCCGAGGAGCCAGTAGCAGTCGAGGCGTTGACGTTGCCGGACTTCGACGAAGGCGCAACGAAACCGGCCGTGCAGCAGGTCAGGCGTGTCGGCGAAAAGATCGGACGCAACGATCCGTGCCCATGCGGATCAGGAAAGAAGTACAAGCAGTGCCATGGAAAGTTATAGCGCTCCTCGTGTACGCGACCGCTACGCGGTTGCACGTGCACTCGTCGCGATTAGTTAGGCGCGCTCCCTTCGGAGCGGCCGCGCGTACGCGCCAGGGATAAAGGCAGGGGACGAGCCGCTTCGTATGCCACAAACTGTTCCGAGCACAAGTCCTCAACGTGGCCGTTAATCTGCGCGCACCCGATGCGAAGTCACTGTTCCCCGTTGCAGGTGTTGAACTCGGCTGGGCTGAAGCGGGCATACGAAAGGCCGGCCGCAAGGATCTGCTGGTCGTTCGCATCGCCGATGGCGCTAACGTTTCCGGGGTGTTTACTCAAAATCGCTTTGCCGCGGCTCCGGTCTTGGTGTGTCGGGAACACCTGGTTTCGAAGAAAGCCATGCGTGCCTTGGTCGTCAACACGGGCAATGCGAATGCAGGTACCGGAGAGTCGGGACTTCAGGCAGCGCGTGCCAGCTGTGCGGCTCTGGCACGACTGATCGGCTGTGACGCCAGGCAGGTTCTTCCGTTTTCCACCGGCGTCATCATGGAAGCATTGCCGATCGACCGATTGGTCGCCGGCCTGCCCGATGCCATTGGTCGCCTCAGCGTCGATCATTGGTTAACAGCGGCCGAGACCATCATGACGACAGACACGATTCCGAAAGCCGTCTCGCGCCGGGTCGACGTTGATGGAGTCAGTGTGACTTTGACGGGCATCGCAAAGGGCGCGGGCATGATTCGACCGAACATGGCGACAATGCTGTGTTTCATAGCGACCGATGCAGCGATTGCGCCAGCATTACTGCAGCAGCTGACACAACAGGCCTGCGACCAATCATTCAACTGCATCACGATCGACGGAGACACGTCGACCAACGACTCCTTCATTGTGATCGCAACGGGTCGCGGTGAAAGCCGGGTCGAGTCGGCGGATGAACCGCTTTTCGCCGCGTTTTCTTCCGCTCTGACCGACGTCGCGCGTGAACTCGCACAGGCAATCGTGCGCGATGGCGAGGGCGCGACGAAGTTCATCGAGGTGCGTGTCGAGCAGGCAGTCACCGATCATGAAGCGCGCCAGGTGGCTTATGCAGTGGCGCACTCGCCGTTGGTCAAGACCGCGTTCTTCGCGTCCGACCCCAACCTCGGACGGATACTGGCCGCGGTCGGGTACTCGGGGATCCACGATCTGCAACCCGACCGTGTTCAAATGCATCTCGACGATGTCTACGTCGTGAGAGATGGCGGACGCAATCCCGCATACCGCGAGGAAGACGGGCAACGCGTGATGAAGAAGGCTGAAATTCTGGTGCGTTTGCAGCTCGGCAGAGGACGCGCGGTGGCATCCGTATGGACCACCGACCTGTCGCACGACTATGTATCAATTAATGCTGACTACCGATCGTGACGCGCGCCACACCCGATTCGACACTTAACCGTCTGGTCGCAGTGCTCGAGCGATTTGAATCCCTGTTGCCGGCACAGTCGCCAGCTGACTTTTCGTCTTCGCTGGCGTTTCGCTGGCGCAAGCGGCGTTATTTGGGGCTCGAACAGGGCGAGCTACAACCAGTATTGCGGCCGGCGTTGATTCCTTTCGACGACCTAAAGCATGTGGATGTTCAGAAGTCGGCGCTCGTGCAAAACACCGAACGCTTCGTACGCGGCTTACCGGCCAACAACGCCTTGCTGACAGGCGCCCGTGGCACCGGTAAGTCGTCGCTGATCCGCGCGTGTTTGAATGAGTTTGGCGCACGAGGGCTGCGGCTTATTGAAGTCGACAAGCGAGACTTGATCGATATCGCCGACATCGTGGACATCGTTGCCGGACAGCGCGAGCGGTTCGTCATTTTCTGCGACGATCTATCGTTCGATAAGAACGAAGCCGGCTACAAGGAGCTGAAAGCTGCTCTCGACGGCTCGATTGCCGGCACAGCCGACAACGTTCTCATCTATGCGTCGTCGAATCGACGTCACCTGATGCCCGAATTGATGCGTGACAACCTCGATACGCGTTACGACAACGATGGCGAGATTCATCCTGCCGAGGCGGTTGAAGAGCAGATGTCGCTATCGGAGCGCTTTGGTCTCTGGCTTTCGTTCTATCCATTTCGTCAGGACGACTATCTCGATATCGTTTCGCACTGGCTGCAGCGCTTCGGCTTGAAGTCGCACGAGGCCGCCGAGGCGCGGGCCGAAGCCTTGCAGTTCGCATTACAGCGCGGATCACGCTCCGGCCGCGTGGCGCTGCAGTTCGCTCGCCACTGGGCGGGGAGTAAGCGACTCGCAGGCGGCAGCGCGCCACGATGACGTCAACGCGCGCACCGGTCGATGTTGCGGCCGGCGTGCTCATTCGCCCCGACGGTCGGTTTCTGCTGGCCAGTCGGCCGGTGGGCAAACCTTACGCGTCGTACTGGGAGTTTCCTGGCGGGAAAGTGGAGCCTGGCGAGGCAATCGCAGCAGCTCTTGCACGTGAGTTGCACGAAGAACTCGGTATCGATATCGGCATGGCCTATCCGTGGGTCGTGCGTGTTTTCGACTATCCGCACGCCTTGGTACGGCTGCATTTTTTTCGGGTGTTTGACTGGCGCGGAGAGCTGCACGCACGCGAGCACCAGGACTTCGGTTTCTTTTCGACCAGCAACCTACCCGAAGGGCCTTTGTTGCCGGCAACGATCCCCGTTTTGCGATGGCTGGCCCTGGCTCCGATTTACGCGATCAGTGCAGCCGCGCAGCTCGGTCGCGAGCTTTTCTTACGGCGCCTTGAGTCCGCTCTCGCGCGCGGCCTGACGTTGCTGCAGTTTCGGGAACCGGCGCTCGATGACGCTGATGCAGCAGTGCTTTTCACCGAGGTGCGGGACCGCGTTCGCGCTGCCGGTGCGATGTTGTTGGTCAATAGCCGCCACCAACGGGCACTTTGGGAAAGTGCAGACGGTGTGCATTTGACTGCTGCTGATCTTGCGACTCTAAAACAGCGACCCGAGCTCGAGTGGGTAGCCGCGTCGGTCCACTCAAGCCCAGAGATTGAGCATGCAGCCCAGCTGCAACTGGATTTCGTGACGTTGGGCGCGATCCGTATCACGGCGACCCATCCGTCCCGCCCGCCGCTCGGCTGGAAAGCTGCTGCGCGCATGATCGCCGACAGCAGCGTGCCGGTGTACGCGTTGGGAGGAATGCAACTCAGCGATCTGGCGACCGCTATGTCTTACGGCGCCCATGGAATTGCTTCGCTGTCGGCTGTGTGGAGTAACGATCAGTGCGAACGACTCGACACGTCCGGTGTTGTGTCGACCTCATTGTCCTCGGGACCGGCGATCGTATAGGCGTCGGACGCCCAGGCTCCGAGATCGATCATCTTGCAGCGCTCGGAACAAAACGGGCGGAACTTTTGCTGCTCGTCCCATTTGACCGCGCGGCCGCAAGTCGGACATTTGACCTTCGCCATTTGAAACTAGAACGCGCAGAGCGCCAGCTCGAAAGGTACGTCTTGATCCATCGAACGCGGTTTCGGTTCGCGATCCTGCGTCGTAAAGCGAATCCACAGCATGTACTTATTGGCACTGATCTCCGGAATGGCGTGCAGTGCGCCATCGACGCGCACCTGCAGCAGCGCGTACGTTCTTCCCTGCAACATTTGCTGAAACGCGCCCTGCGCCGCAACCTGCTTGCTGCGGTGCGCGGTTTCGCGCAACAGCTTCAGAACGATCGCCAGTGCGGAATGAAACTGCAGCATCGGGCCAACCCAGTTTTGCAGATCGCTCGTGCGCGTGTCCACGTCGCGTGTCAGCCATGCGTGGTACGACGGCAGATCAAACTCGCAGGTCCCGCCCGGAATGATCGCGCGGCTGCGGATACTCATCAGCCACTCGTTGTCGCGCACGTGCTGGCCCGCTTTGCCAGTGGCGGAGCTCAGATTCTGTTGCGCACGCTCGATCTCGGACAACACGCCGGAAAGCGCACTTTCCGATACTTGTGGATTGTTGCGCAACGCTTGCAACGATTGTTTGTGGCGCTCGAGCTCCTGCAACAAGTCCGATTTCAGATCGGCACGCGAAGTGACTTCTAGAATTTCGAACAGCGTTAGCAGCGCTGTGTGGTGGCAGTAGGCATGCTCCTGCGCACAGAAGTACATCAACTTGTCGAACAGGTCCTCTAGACGCAGCAAGGTCCGGACACGCTCGCTGAACGGATACTCGTATAAGACCTTACCGTCCGTCGACATCTCGCAATGAAAATTAGGGCCTGCTCATACTAAAACATGAGTGCGAAAGGCCGATTGCGGGATGCAGTGCTAGGCGTCGCGAGCGCCGTTGGTGCATACCAATCAGCGAGCGACAACGACGCAATGCGCCCGCAAGCGGCCTTTCCCTCCGGGTTGGGTCGAAATGCGGCGTCTGCTTTGGCGAGCGGCTTGCGAATGGAACCACCATTCGGCAGCGCCGCTCTTCGCGCATCCATCCGCATTGCGACCCAACGCATCTCATGTTTTAGTGTGAGCAGGCCCTACGAGCATGGTCGAAGATATCACAGCGTTTCGCGCGATCGTTTGAGTGCAGCGGATCGCAGATACGTCCGGTGCAAGCGCTCGATCTTTGGAGTGATCTGATCGAGAGGTGCCTCGTTCAGCAATACGTCGTCGGCAACGGCCAGTCGCTCGGCGCGAGTTGCCTGCGCAGCAATTATCTTTCGGGCTGTCACTTCGTCAATTCCCGGTCTGGCGCTTATGCGGGTCAACTGCGTCGCCTCAGTGCAATCGACCAGAAGAACGCGGTCGACGTAGCCGCGCCAGCTGCCGCTTTCGACCAACAATGGGACGACCTGCACGACGTAAGAAGCGCCTTCGGTGATGAGTCGGTGGCTGAGCTCACGCATCGCGACGCGGATCATCGGATGCAGCAACGTTTCGAGTTGTGTGCGCAGCGCTGCGTCGGAAAAGACGCGGGCCCGCATATAGGCGCGGTCGAGCGATCCATCGGTAGCAATCGCATCCGCACCGAACGATTCGCGCAATGCGTCGATGGCTGCGCCGCCGGTACTTGTCAGTTGATGGGCGATTACATCGGCATCAACAAGCCCGGCGCCACGATCCGAGAGCATCGACCCGATCGTGGACTTGCCGCTGCCAACGCCACCTGTAAGGCCGACGCTGAACGCGGAAGACATCAAAGCGGCACTAGCCACCGCGTCAGTCGATCGCCGGTCAGCATGACGATCATGCCGGCTGCCGCCAGGTACGGGCCAAAGGGGATTGGGATTTCGCGTCCACGGCGCGCCAGAAGGATCAACGCTATGCCGACGACGGCGCCGACGAGTGAAGAAAGCAGGACGATCGGCAGCAACGCTTTCCAACCCATCCATGCGCCAAGGGCGGCGAGCAGCTTGAAATCGCCGTAGCCCATGCCTTCCTTGCCCGTTGTCAGCTTGAACAGCCAGTAGATGGACCACAGCACGAGATAGCCTGCGGCAGCACCGAGCACCGCATCTTTCAATGGTACGAACAGGCCGAACACGTTGGCGAGCAAGCCCAGCCAAAGCAACGGCAACGTCAAGTCGTCGGGCAACAACGTGGTGTCGGCGTCGATGAACGTCAGCGCGATGAGAGTCCATGTGAAGACGAGGACAAGCGCCGTCTGGGGTGTCAGCCCGAACTTCCAGGCGACGATCGCCGACAGCAGCGCAGTCAGCGCTTCGACAACGGGATAACGCGACGATATGGGAGCCGCGCAATGAGCGCATTTGCCGCGCAACGCGATCCACGATGCAATCGGGATGTTGTCGATCACGCGCAGTGGCGCCTTGCATTGAGGGCAATGCGAATGCGGCACCAGCAGGTTGTAGCGCCCGGTCGAGGAAGCAGAACCGCCTTCAAGCTCGGCACATTGTGCACGCCAGTCAGCCTCCATCATCTTCGGCAGACGATGAATCAGAACATTGAGGAATGAGCCGATCGCCAGGCTGAAAACGGCGACGATGGCAACGAGAAGGGGTCCTTCTAACAAGTATTAGTTGCCGGCGTCGAAGACGCCGGCTCCCCTGAGTAACTAACCTAAACCACCTGACCGAGCTTGAAGATCGGCAGATAAATAGCGATGACGATGCCGCCGACGACGACGCCCAGAATGACCATGATCATCGGCTCGAGCAAACTCGCCAATGCATCGACGGTCTCGTCGACTTCGCGCTCGTAATAGTCGGCGACTTTGGACAGCATCGAATCGAGCGAGCCCGATTCCTCGCCGATCGACGTCATCTGGATCGCCATGTTGGGAAACACGCCGGTGTTTTGCATCGACTGCGCCAAACTCGTGCCGATATTGACCTCGTTCTGCACCTGCTTGGTCGCCTCTTTGTAAACCCAATTTCCAGCCGCGGGACCGACCGAGTCGAGGGCTTCAACCAGCGGTACACCGGCTGCGAACGTCGTGGCCAGCGTTCTGCTCCAGCGCGCGATCGACGCCTTCTGCAGCATCTCGCCCAACACCGGCAGCTTGAGCAAGGCACGATCGACGGCCGCCTTGACCTTCGGTGACCTTCGCCAGGCCTGCAACAAGAAATAAACGCTGCCAAAGGCAATGCCAAACACGACGTACCAATAAGCCACCATGAAGTCCGACATTGCGATCACCATCAGCGTCGGCGCAGGAAGGTCGGCACCGAAACTGGTGAACACGCTCTTGAACGACGGAATCACGAAGATCATGATGACCGCCGTGACCAATACCGCGACCAGAATAATCATGATCGGGTAGAACATCGCCTTCTTGATCTTGCCCTTCAGCGCGATCGTTTTTTCCTGATACGTCGCCAGGCGGTCAAGTAGGGTCTCCAAAATACCCGCCTGTTCGCCGGCAGCGACCAGGTTGCAGAACAGGGGGTCGAAGTAGAGCGGATACTTGCGGAACGCCTGATTCAAGCTGGTACCGGTTTCGACGTCGGAGCGGATGTCGTTCATCAAGCGCGCCATTGACGGATTGGCATGGCCCTTGCCGACGATGTCGAACGATTGCATCAACGGAACGCCCGCCTTGAGCATCGTTGACAATTGACGCGAGAAGAGCGCCAGGTCCTTTTCGGTGATCTTCTTGCCGCGCGAGAAGCTTTGCTTCTTGATCTTCGTCGTCATGATGCCGCGCCGGCGCAGCGATGCTGCGACGACAGACTCGCCGCCAGCGCGCATGTCGCCCTTTACGACGCGGCCGTTCTTGTCGCGACCTTCCCAATGAAACATCGACTCCCGCGTTGCTGCAGTCGGGCGCCCCTTGGCAAGTGTTCCGGTAGCCATCAGTTACTCCGCTTGACCTTCATTCATTCGTACAACCCAACACCTCTTCCAGCGAGGTGATTCCCTGCTTGACCTTTTGCAAGCCGGACTGGCGCAGATCGCGCACGCCGTTCTTTTGCGCTTCGCGTCCGATATCCATCGCCGATGCATTCTTCAAAATCATATCTTGCATGGACTCGGTAATCGGCATGACCTGATAAATGCCAAGCCGGCCCTTGTATCCGCTGCCCTTGCAGCGCTCGCAGCCGACCGGTTTGTATGGAATCCAGCTGCCGTCCAGATCGGCGGCGGCAAACCCGGCACCGATGAAGGCCTCCTTCGGCAGTTCGATCGGTTGCTTGCACGCGCACAGCTTCCGAGCCAGGCGCTGCGCAGTGATCAGGATGATGCTCGACGCGATGTTAAATGGCGCAACGCCCATGTTGGCCAGGCGCACCAATGTTCCAGGCGCATCGTTTGTATGCAAAGTCGAAAGCACCATGTGGCCTGTTTGCGCGGCCTTGATTGCAATGTCGGCGGTTTCGAGATCGCGAATCTCGCCGACCATGATCACATCGGGATCCTGTCGCAGAAAAGCGCGCAGTGAATTGGCGAAAGTCAGCCCGGCCTTTTCGTTGACGTTGACCTGGTTGATGCCGGCCATCTGAATCTCGGCCGGATCCTCGGCGGTCGATATGTTGATATCAGGCTTGTTCAGAATGTTCAGGCAGGTGTACAGCGAAACCGTCTTGCCCGAGCCGGTCGGCCCGGTCACCAGCACCATGCCGTACGGCCGTTGCACAGCATCGAGCAGCAGCTGTTTCTGCTCCGGCTCATAGCCGAGAGCTTCGATGCCCATCTTGGCCTGCGACGCATCCAAAATACGCATCACGATTTTTTCGCCGTACAGCGTCGGCAGCGTGCTGACACGAAAATCGATTGCCCGCTGTCCGGACAACGCCAGTTTCATGCGTCCGTCCTGCGGCACTCGTTTTTCCGCAATATCGAGGCGCGAAAGAACCTTGATGCGGGTCGAAAGCCGTTCTTTGATCGCGATCGGCGGCTGCGCGACTTCGCGCATCTGTCCGTCCAGCCTGAAGCGGACGCGATAGAACTTCTCATACGGCTCGAAGTGCAAGTCTGACGCACCCTCGCCGATGGCATCGAGCAGTAGCTTCTGCAGAAAGCGCACGACCGGCGCGTCGTCGACCTCAGCGGAAGCAGCGGCGTCCTCTGCGGAAACCTCGCTTGGCTCGTCCAGCATGCCAAAGTCGATGTCTTCGCTGCCGCCGCTGATCGTGTCGAGCGCCTGAGCGACGCTCTGCGACTTGCGCCTCGACGTGGCGCATTAGCTTGTCGTGCTCGACAACAATTACATCGATCGCGAGCTGCGTCTGAAACTTGATCTGATCAAGCGCGTGGGTGTTGGTCGGGTCGGAGACCGCGACCGCCAGGCGGTTTCCCGCGCTTGCGCAGCGCAAGCACGCGAAGCGACCCCACCAGTTTCTTGTCGATGATGTCCTTCGGGAGTTGCTCGATATCGACCGCACCCAGGTCGAGTAAAGCATGACCGAATGTGTCGGCAGCAAACTTGGCGATCACCGCCGACGAGAGTCCGGTCACGTCGGCTGACCCGACCAACTCATCGATGAACTGTGTGTTGCTCTGGGTTGCCTTGCGCGCGAAATTCTCTGCACGATCGGGCCGCAGCTTGCCTTGTTGGACGAGCGCACGCGCGAGGCCGGTGAGGGCGCCGACGGCAGCGGCAGAGCCTTGCATGACGGTGGACATTAGGTTTTCGGTATCCCAACCTGTGACCGGGTTTAACGGAGTTCGAGCAAACGCGGAGTTCGAGCAGTTCGAACCGTTAAGTTATAGCCGGCCGGCCCCCCTAGCGAAGGCGAAAGATACCGCCGTTAAGCCGTGGATTTGTAAACCTAAACTACCGCAAACCGGGCAAGACGATCGGCGCAGCCGGTGGCCGGTGAGTGCAGGCAAATTCGTAGAAGAGGACCAGCTGACAGGATTGAGGCGGGATGTGGTCGGGGTGAGAGGATTTGAACCTCCGACTCCTGCGTCCCGAACGCAGTACTCTACCAGGCTGAGCTACACCCCGAAGAAACGCTACTGCACTTAGTCAACTCTCGGCACCCGAAACTAGCGTTTTCGCTCGAGCGCAAAGTCAATCAAGTGTAGCAAGGAATCCCTGAAAACCGACTGCGGCAGCTGATCAACCGAGGCCCGCGCGTTGTTCGCTTCTCGCTGCGCGATGGCCCGCGAATATTCAAGCGAGCCGTTTTCGGTGACGATGCGCGCCACCGCCGAAAAGTCGCCCTGACCCTCGAGCACCGCCGTCGTTACCAAGTCGCGCTGCGCCGGCGCCGCGGATCGAAGTGCATGGATGAGCGGCAGCGTCATCTTGCCCTCGCGCAGATCGTCTCCTAGGCGCTTGCCAATTTCTTCACTATCGCCGGCGTAATCGAGCACGTCATCGATAATCTGAAAAGCCTTGCCGAGCGACGCACCGTAGTCTGCGCACCGGTTCTCCAGCACCGTGTCGGCGCCGGCGAAAACCGCTGCGATACGCGCTCCGGCCTCAAACAAGGTGGCCGTCTTGCGCTCCGCTACCTCGAAATACCGGGCTTCGTTAACCGAAGGGTCGTGAATGTTCAGCAGCTGCAGGACTTCGCCTTCGGCGATCCGATTTGTCGCATCGGCCATGATGCGCATCACGCGTGCATTGTCCGCGTCGACCATCATCTGGAACGAACGCGAATACAGGAAGTCCCCGACGAGCACACTGGCAGCATTCCCGAACATCGAGTTGGCAGTCGAACGGCCGCGTCGGAGGTCTGACTCATCGACGACGTCGTCGTGCAGCAGCGTGGCGGTGTGAATGAACTCGATGACTACCGCCAGATCGACATGTTTTTCGCCGCGGTAGCCGAGGGCGCGCGCCACCAGCAACAGCACCGCCGGGCGCAGGCGCTTACCTCCGGCACCTACGATGTACTCGGAAATCGTCTTGATAAGGGCGACGTCGGAATCGAGCCGCTTGCATAGCGTTCGATCGACCAGCGACAGATCGGCCCTGATCGGCGTCAAGATTTCATGCAGTGTGCCGGCCTGATTGCCGGCGGTGGGCAACGCGACGGCAGAATTGAGGGTCGCCACATCAGTCATTAAATGATTATAGGTGTCAGGAAACGAAGCTCCGCGTCGTTTGACGCGGGTTTCCCAACGATGAGATAATCCGCGGCTTTTCAGCCGGACGACACCTTTATTCCGGCCGCAGTGAGGAGTTGTGATGTACGCAGTCATCAAATCGGGCGGCAAGCAGTACCGAGTCGCCGCTGGCGATACCGTGAAGGTTGAATCCGTCCAAGGCGACGTTGGTCAGCAACTGAAGCTTACCGACGTACTGACGATTGCCGACGGTGATCAACTGCGCTTTGGCGCTCCGTTTGTCTCCGGCGCAGCGGTCATGGCGACGGTATTGAGTCATGGGCGCCACGACAAGGTCACTATATTCAAGATGCAGCGCCGGAAGCACTTCCAGAAGCATGGTGGACATCGGCAGAACTACACCGAGTTGCGGATCGACAGCATTAGTTAGTTCAGGGGAGCCGGCCCGCCGTTGCGGTCCGGCAACAGCTTGTTGGTAAGAGACAGGGTTAGAGATGGCACACAAGAAAGCGGGCGGCTCATCACGCAATGGGCGCGATTCACAGTCCAAGCGATTGGGCGTCAAGGTCTACGGCAACCAGGCCATTACCGCAGGCGCGATCATTGTTCGGCAGCGCGGAACGCAATTTCATCCTGGTGAGAACGTGGGTATGGGGCGCGACCACACGTTGTTTTCGCTGATAAATGGGACCGTGCAGTTCGATATCCGTGGCGCAAAGAGCCGCCGTATGGTCAGGGTGCAATCCGAAACGGTGGCGTCCTAACCGCCGCTGTCGCTTAGGCGTCCAATATGAAGGCCCTGCCGTTCGCGGCGGGGCCTTTTTGTTTTCCGTCGGCAAATTAGCGGTCGGCAATTAGGAGTGGCGTGAAGTTCATCGACGAAGCGACGATCGAGATTGCGGCCGGCGACGGCGGGAATGGTTGCGCATCGTTCCGCCGTGAAAAGTTCATTCCCAAGGGCGGCCCAGATGGCGGCGACGGGGGCCGCGGGGGCAGCGTGTGGGTCGTCGCTGACCGCAACATCAACACACTGATCGACTTCCGATACGCGCGTAAGCATCAAGCAAAAAACGGTGAGAAGGGACGCGGTGCGGATTGTTATGGCGCTGGAGGACCCGATATCGACCTTCGCGTACCGGTCGGTACCGTAATTACCGATTCGGAGACCGGTGAAAAGCTTGTCGACATGATCGCGCACGGACAGCGCGCGCTGCTGGCACGTGGCGGTCGCGGCGGCCTCGGCAATTTGCATTTCAAGTCCAGCATCAATCGCACGCCGCGCCAATTTACGAAGGGCGAGCCGGGCGAGCGTCGAAGACTGAAAATGGAGTTGCGTGTACTTGCTGATGTTGGATTGCTTGGCCTGCCCAACGCGGGCAAGTCGACGCTGATCCGCGCGGTATCGAATGCTCGGCCAAAAGTGGCCGACTATCCGTTTACAACGTTGCATCCGCATCTCGGTGTCGTCCGCGTCGGTCCGGAGCAAAGCTTTGTCATCGCCGACATTCCAGGACTGATTGAAGGGGCGGCTGAGGGCGCCGGTTTGGGACATCAATTCCTGCGTCACTTGAGCAGAACCGATCTGCTTCTGCATCTCGTCGATTGCATGCCGCCAGCGGGTGAGGATCCCGTGCGAGGGGCACGCGCAATTAGCGCCGAGCTCCGAAAATATGACGAGAAGCTACACCGCAAGCCGCGCTGGTTTGTGCTCAACAAGATTGATCTGGTGCCAGCCGGCGAACGCGAGTCTCTTGCTGCACGAGTTTCGTCGGCGATTGCGAACCAAGGCGCCGATTTTCCCGGTATCGGCTGCGACCGGCGAAGGGTGTCGCGAGTTGGTGTCGGCAGTGGCGCGGTTTCTTGTCGCACAGCGCTCCGCGCACTCAAACGACGAAGGCGACGTTGACGCTCGCTTCAGCGAAACCGCTGCGCGCACCGAGAAACTTAAGGACAGCGCGTGACTTCCGTCATTGCCGCGGCACGGCGCGTCGTTGTCAAGATTGGCAGCAGTTCGGTCACCGCCGAGGGGCGAGGACTCGATCACGGTGTAATCGACAGCTGGGCGAGCCAAATCGTCGCGCTTCACGCGGGCGGCAAGCAAGTGCTGCTGGTTTCGAGCGGCGCGATTGTTGAGGGTATGCAACGGCTCGGCTGGAAGCGGCGACCGCATGAAATTCATGAACTGCAGGCTGCCGCCGCAGTCGGGCAGATGGGCCTTGCGCAGGCTTACGAAGCGAGCTTTCGCGCACGGGGGTTGCAAACAGCGCAAGTCCTTTTGACGCACACCGATCTGGCGGATCGTGCGCGCTACCTTAATGCGCGTTCGACTCTGTTCACGTTGCTGGGTCTTGGTGTCGTGCCGGTGATCAATGAGAACGATACGGTTGCGACCGACGAGATCAAGTTCGGCGATAACGACACGCTCGGCGCGCTGGTCGCGAATCTGGTCGAAGCCGATGCACTCATCATTCTGACCGATCAGGCCGGCCTCTATTCAAGCGACCCGCGCCACGATGCGAATGCGACCGTTATTCGCGATGCAGTCGCGGGCGATCCGGCGCTGGAATCGATTGCCGGCGGCGCAGGTAGCGGGACGGCCCGCGGCGGCATGTTGACTAAGGTGCTGGCAGCCAAGCGCGCCGCTCGCAGCGGTGCGCACACCGTCATTGCGTCGAGCCGCGAGCCGGACGTCTTGATTCGGCTTGCGCAAGGCGAAGCGATCGGCTCGCAATTGACAGCCGGTACTGCTGTGCTGACCGCGCGGAAGCAATGGCTGGCGAGCCATTTGCAGTGCAAAGGACAAGTGATCCTTGACGAAGGGGCCGCTCGCGCTCTCACCGCCGCGGGCAAGAGCTTGTTGCCCATAGGCGTCACGAGCGTCAACGGAGAATTTCTGCGGGGTGACGTTGTTGCGTGCGTCGATCAGCAGGGACGCGAAGTCGCGCGCGGACTTGTGAACTATTCGAGCACGCAAAGTCGGTTGATCGCGCGCAAGCCAACTGCAGAAATCGAAACTATCCTGGGATTTATCGAAGAGCCTGAGCTGATCCACCGCGACAACCTGGTGCTCACCTAATCACGCGGCTTCGCCTGGCTCTTCCAGCGAGATGCCTCCCGCGATGTTCGTCGAAGCGTTTTCGACAGCGGTCGGACGCGCGTACGTTGGCTTTGCATGGCCCCGTACCGGTTTGAACACAAAGCGCGACAACTCGAGCAGCGCCTGCTGGTAGACCTCGCGTTTGAATTCGATTACCGCGTCCAAGGGTACCCAGTAGTCGTGCCAGCGCCATGCATCGAACTCCGGATGCGCGCTTGCCCGAAGTCGAACGTCGCAGTCGCGTGCGACGAGCCGAAGCAAAAACCAGATCTGCTTCTGGCCCCGGTAGTTGCCCCGAAGCTCGCGACGTATCCACTGATCGGGCACGTCATAACGCAGCCACTCGCGCGTGCGGCCGACCAACTTTACATGGTCGTCGGCTAACCCGATTTCCTCGCCGAGCTCGCGATACATCGCTTGCTCGGGCGACTCGCCGTACTTGATCCCACCCTGCGGGAACTGCCAAGAATGCTGTTTGACGCGCTTGCCCCAAAAAACCTCGTTACGACTGTTGAGCAGGATGATGCCGACGTTCGGGCGATACCCGTCCTTGTCAAGCATGCCAACCTCTGAACCCTTTACTATTTGTTTGATTATAGGGACAGATTTGTCTTTAGCGACAACCTAGCCACGCGATGCGCGCGCGTCAATTTTTCATTTCAACGCTTAAAGAAGTGCCGGCCGATGCCGAGGTGATCAGCCATTCACTGATGCTGCGCGCGGGCATGATCCGGCGCCTGGCGGCCGGCATTTACACCTACATGCCGCTTGCGCTGCGCTCGATTCGCAAGATTGAAACGATCATCCGCGAGGAGATGAACCGCGCTGGCGCGATCGAGTTGCTGATGCCGGTCGTGCAGCCCGCCGAGCTGTGGATTGAGTCGGGCCGCTGGCAGAAAATGGGACCGGAAATGTTGCGGCTGAAGGACCGGCACGAGCGTGACTTCATCGTGCAGCCGACTAGCGAAGAGGTCATCGCCGATATCGTGCGCGAGCTGGTCGGCAGCTACAAGCAATTGCCGATCAATTTCTATCACATTCAAACCAAGTTTCGCGACGAGCGGCGGCCGCGCTTCGGGGTGATGCGTGGGCGCGAGTTCACGATGAAGGACGCGTATTCGTTCGATCGTGACGAGGCAGGTATGCGTGCCAGCTACCAGGCGATGTACGACGCCTATGTGCGGATCTTCGAGCGCATGGGGCTCAAGTTTCGCGCAGTCGCGGCAGATACCGGCAATATCGGCGGCAAGGCGAGCCACGAGTTTCAGGTGATCGCCGAAACCGGCGAAGACGCGATCGCCTATTCCCCCACTTCACAGTACGCCGCCAACATCGAGTTGGCCGAAGCGCTGCCGCTGATCGCAAAGCGCGCCGCGCCGGCTGAAGAGTTGCGCAAGACTCCGACGCCGGGGAAGGAAAAATGCGAGGACGTCGCCGAGCTGCTCGGTCTTCCACTCGCGCGCACCGTCAAGTCGATCGTGCTGGCGGTTGATGATGCCGACGCGGCCGCTGCCCGCGTTTGGCTGGTGCTGATCCGCGGCGACCACGAGCTGAACGAAGTCAAGGTCGGCAAAGTACCGGGGTTAAACGGTGGATTTCGCTTCGCGACCGAAGCTGAAATCCTGCAACACTTTGGCTGCAAGCCAGGTTACCTGGGCCCCATTAAGACTGTGAAGCCGGTGACCGTCGTGGCCGATCGAACCGTCGCCAACATGAGCGATTTCGTCAGCGGTGCCAATGAGGAAAACTTTCACTTCACCGGTGTCAACTGGGGCCGCGATCTTGCCGAGCCGATCGTGGCAGACGTGCGCAGCGTCGCCGCTGGCGACCCGTCGCCCGATGGCAGCGGCGTTCTTGCAATTCAACGCGGCATCGAAGTCGGGCACGTGTTCGCAGGTCTGCCATATCCGGAAAGCATGAACGTTCGCTTCACAGACGAGTCAGGTAAGTCACAACCGATGCTGATGGGCAGCTACGGCATCGGCGTGACGCGCCTTCTGGGCGCGGCGATCGAGCAGAATCATGATGAGAAGGGCATCGTGTGGCCTGACGCCGTTGCGCCGTTCACCGTGGCCGTCACTCCCATCGGCTACGGCAAGTCGCAGCAAGTCCAGCAGGTCGCCGATCAGTTGTATGCACAGCTGCAGTCGTCCGGCGTCGACGTTCTGCTCGATGATCGTGACGAGCGGCCCGGCGTGATGTTCGCCGAGATGGAGCTGATCGGAATTCCACATCGAATCACGATCGGCGAGCGCGGCCTGAAAGACGGCAAAGTCGAATACGTGAACCGGCGCTCGTTGCAGACGACATCGATTGCCGTCGGCGAAGCGTTCGAGTTCGTACGCGCGCAGTTGCCTGCACGCTGATGACGCCGGCCGAAGCTTCGCGACGACGCCTGCTGTTTGCCGGTGGCGCAGCGATCGTGGCGCCACTGTGGCCTGCCGCGGCCCACGCGGGAGCGCAGCAGTACGAACCGATGGCCGACGCAGTGCGCATCGCGCTCGCGGCGCAGATTGCCGATTCGCGTCCGCCGGCGCGGCGCTTCGACAAGATAGAAGAGCGCATCGCCTATCTGGCATGGGTTGGTGAGATGTCGGAGCGGCTCGGCAACAAAGTAGGGGATTACGCAGCGCGCGTCGAATTCCTGAAGACGCTTGACTACGAGGCCAAGCGCGCCGGCCTGGATCGACAGCTCGTGCTCGCGTTGATCCAGATCGAAAGCAACTTTCGCAAGTATGCGATCTCGATCGCGGGCGCGCGCGGGCTGATGCAGGTGATGCCTTTTTGGACGCGCGTAATCGGTGACGGAGAATCGCGTCATCTTTTTTCGATGGCGACCAACCTGCGATACGGCACCGTCATCCTGCGCCACTACCTTGACATCGAGCGCGGAGATTTATTCATGGCGCTTGGCCGCTACAACGGCAGCCGGGGGCGCGCGGCGTATCCGGATTCGATCCTCGCAGCCTGGAAAAATCGCTGGACGTATGAGCCGAAGCCGAACGACCAAGCCGCGCCGAATCCACGAGTTGGTTGATGCTAGCCGCACTAGCCGTTGATGCAGCTGTCCTTACGTCAAACACGTTTGCGTAATTTTTAAGTAGCAGCAGCGGCTGACGCAGCGGCGCCGCCTACGTCGTCGGGCACTAAAGTGCCGACCACTGCGGTACTCACGCCAGCGGCGGGCCTGCAACTCGCTGGCGCTCAAACAGGCAGGCCCTTAACAGCCCCGCTGGCGCTCCGCTCCTCGGGCGACGACTCAAAGGCGGCGCCGCTGCGCCAGCCGCTGCTGTCGCGACATTGCCTCGATCTGAGATGTTCTTTTCTTTCCCCACTCCAAGTGAGCTATCTCTCGCGCAAGCGTTGGGCGGAGATGGCCTGCCTTCGGGGCGTCGCCCGAGGAACGGAGCAGGCGCCGGGCAGTCGGCGAAAAAACGCTTTAGCCTTTTTTCGCCGCGGCGTCTGCGAGTACCGCAGTGGTTGGCACTTTAGTGCCCGACGCCCAGGCAGGGCAGCTCCGCCCAACGCTTGCGCGCCGCGATGACGTTTCGTGGCAGTCCCTGCTAGCTAACGCGGCAACCCCGGCATGCCCTTCAACGCACCCAGCCCTCGCATCATCTTCGCCAGCCCGCCTTTTTTCATCTGCTTCATCATTGTCTGCATCTGATCGAACTGCTTCAGCATTCGATTGACTTCCTGCACCGGAACGCCGGCGCCGGCGGCAATGCGGCGCTTGCGTGAAGCTTTGATCAACTCGGGTTTTGCACGCTCGGCAGCGGTCATCGAATTGATGATGCCTTCGGTGCGGCGGATCTGCTTCTCCTGCGCATCGGCGTTTACCTGGCCGGCTGCTTCAGCAAGCTGAGCCGGGAGCTTGTCGAGCATGCTCGACAGCCCGCCCATCTTGCGCATTTGCACGATTTGCTCTTTGAAATCGTTCAGGTCAAACCTCTCACCCGATTGCATGCGCTTGGCAAATTTCTGCGCGCTTTCCTGATCGACCGATTTTTTGACGTCTTCGACCAGTGAAACGATGTCGCCCATCCCGAGAATGCGGCTCGCCATTCGGTCGGGCGAGAACAACTCGAGACCGTCGAGCTTTTCACCGACGCCAACGAACTTGATGGGCTTGCCGGTCACGTGCCGAACCGACAACGCCGCGCCACCGCGCGAATCTCCGTCGAGCTTGGTCAAGATGACGCCGGTCAGCGGCAGGCGATCGGCAAAAACTTTGGCGGTGTTGACAGCGTCCTGTCCGAGCATCGCGTCGACAACGAATAGCGTTTCGATCGGACTTAACCGCGCTTCGAGCGCTGCGACTTCCTGCATCATCGCCTCGTCGATCGCGAGCCGGCCTGCGGTGTCGACAATCAGCACGTCGAAGTAGTGCCGCTTGGCGTGGTCGATCGCGCGCACGGCAATGTCAATTGGCTGGTCGCCAACGGCGGACGCGAAGAACTGTGCGCCTGCCTGCTCGGCAACCATTTTGAGTTGCTCGATTGCGGCAGGTCGATAGACGTCGGTAGACACCGCGAGGACTTTCTTGTTGCGCTCGGTTTTCAGCCAGCGCGCCAGCTTGCCTGCCGTTGTGGTCTTGCCCGCCCCCTGCAAACCCGCTAGCAGTATTACCGCTGGCGGTTGTGTCGCGAGATTGAGCTGGCGCTGCTTGTCGTCGAGATCGCCTCCCATGAGGGCGGTCAGCTCGCGTTGCACGACGCCTACCAGTGCCTGGCCCGGCGTCAAACTACCGATTACCTCTTCGCCAAACGCTCTTTCCTTGATGTTGGCGATGAAATCGCGCACGACCGGCAGTGCGACATCAGCCTCGAGCAACGCGACGCGTACTTCGCGCAGCATCGCCTGCGTATTTTCATCGGTCAAACGCGCCTCGCCACGCATCGTCTTCACGACGCGCGCAAGTCGGGTAGTCAGTTGATCTAGCATCGAAAAAGGAAGCGAATTTCAGCCTAAGCGCAGAGGAAGATTCCGATAGCTGCATGGTATAAACATTCATGCAGTTGCGCTTCGAGTGGCTCGCATTGTACGTGGCCGTCGCCGCGCTTTACCTGCTTCTGGCATGGCGCGAATGGAGCGTTCAGCGTCCGGGCTCCGAGCGGGTGCCACTATGGCACGGTGTGGTGCTTGCAGTGGCGCTCGTCCTGCACGGCACGTTACTGATGCATGGCATGTTCGAAAGCGGCGAGTTGCGTTTCGGATTTGCGCACGCGCTTTCTGCGACGCTTTGGATCACAGCGTTGATCGTATGCGTGGAGACGATGTTCTCGCCGTCACGCGGCATGTTCTTGTTGGTGCTGCCGCTGGCCGCCGCTGCGACTGTGCTGCCCGCACTGTTCCCCGGCACCATCGTTGGCAGGTCAAGCGGGGCGCCCTTGTTCCAAGTTCATCTGCTGCTCGCGATCCTCGCCTACAGCTTGCTGACGATCGCCGCGATTCATGCATTGCTGATGGCGACGATGGAGCGTCGGCTGCACGGAGAAGCGGTCGCAGGGTCGGCCCGGCTTGCGTTTGTCATCGATCGCCTGCCGCCGTTGCTCGCGATGGAAGGTGTGTTGTTCCGGTTGATCACGGTGGGATTCATCTTGCTGACAGCGACCCTCCTCAGCGGAATTTTCTTTTCGGAGCAATTGTTCGGCCGACCGCTGCGGTTCGATCACAAGACAGTATTTGCCATCGCATCATGGATCGTGTTCGCCGGGTTGCTGCTGGGCCGCCTGGTGTTTGGCTGGCGGGGCCGCACGGCGCTGCGGTGGACGCTTACGGGCTTTGCAATGTTGATGTTGGCCTATGTCGGCAGTCACTTTGTGCTCGAAGTGCTGCTGCGGAGAGCGTGAGCATGAGCCGGATCGTGTTTTTCGTGCTGCTTGCGCTGGCGGTTTATCTCGTTTGGCGGCTGCTGCAGAAGAAGCAACTCCCTCCGAGTGGGACGGATTCGAGCGTTGCCCGCCTGCCGATGGTGAGCTGCGCCACGTGCGGCCTGCACGTTCCGCGCGAGGAGGCGCTGATACAAGACGAGCGTTACTTCTGTTGCGAGGAACATCGTCGGGCGACACCGCCACCGCGCGGATAAATGCGGCGAATCATTCTGTTTCGCGCCGAGTGAACGCGCCCGATTCGTCGATTCAATCGGTCGAATTGCCGTCTGACGGCAAGCCGATTGGCGATGATGAAACGCCTTGGCGCGCTCTGGAGTATTTCGCCAGCACGCGCGTGATCGTCGCGGCGGCGCTCGTGTTTGCCGGCGCCGCCTTTGGGCCACGCCCGATGGGAGTGAGTGGCGCCACCGGGTCGACGCTCGCTACGTCGCTGTCGTATTTCGCATTCGCTGCAGCGTTCGCGGGTCTTTCGCTTTACTGGCATCGGCGGTTTCTGGCACAGGTGATCGGGCAGCTGGTGCTCGACTTTGTTGCCATCACCGTGCTGGTCGTCAGTAGCGGCGGAGTTGCATCGGGTTGGGTGATTTTGTTCCTGCTTCCGCTCGCGGGCGCTTCGTTGTTGTTATCGTCCACGCTGGTGTTTTTCGTCTGCGCCGTCGCAGTGCTGGTGATTCTGATCGACGCCGGATTGCGCACGTTGTCCGGGGGCGGTTCAGAACCATTGATCTTCCAAGCGGGCTTGTACGGCGCTGCGCTATTTGCCGTTACTGCGCTGCTGCGTGCATTGAGTTCCCGGCTGGCGAGCCAGGAGCGGCTCGCTCGTTCGCGCGGCCGCGACCTTCAAAACCAGCTTGCGATCAACCGGTTGGTGATTGCTCAGATGCAGCAGGGCGTGATCGTCGTTGATCCCGCAACTCAAGTGCGCGCCAATAATCGCGCCGCCCGCCGCATGTTGGGCCTTGAGCCGTCGGCGCAGCTCACCGGCGTACGGTTACACGACGTTCCCACTGCCGCTGCGCTGGCGGAGGCATTTGTGCGCTGGGTCGATGCCGGGCGCAGCGAAGGCGCGTGGTCGAACACGGTGGTGGCGGGCGCGGACACCGCGCTGAGCCCGTTGATCGAGTCGCGCATGCGCGCAAGATTTGCGCGGCCGACGTCGGGCTCCGACGAGGAGTTCGTCATTTTTATCGAAGACGTGCGTGACGTGGAGGACCGTGCCCAGCAGTTGAAGCTCGCCGCGATGGGTCGCCTGACAGCATCCATCGCACACGAGATTCGCAATCCGCTGGCAGCAATCAGTCACGCTGGGCAGTTGATGGGAGAGGACAGCGAGAATCCGCTTCTAAAACGCCTGGCCGGTATCGTGCGTGAAAATACGCAGCGGCTCAACCGGCTTGTCGAGGACGTGCTTCGCGTGGCGCGCCGCGAGCCGCCGCTGGGCGACGAGATCGATATCGGCGAATTCGTGCAGCAGTTCATGGCCGAGTTCATTCGGGATCGGGCGCTGGCGCCCACGACGATCCAACTTGAAGCAGAGGCCGGACTGCGAGTGAAATTCGAGCAATCACATCTGCGCCAAGTGCTCTATAACCTCGTCGATAACGCGCTGCGCTATGCGACCGGAGGTCCGAAGTCAGTCGGTATTCAGATCGAGCAGGCGCCCGAACAGGACCGCGCGCAGCTATGGGTGTTCGATGATGGAGCAGGTGTGCCGGCGGATGCACGAGCTGCCTTGTTCGAGCCGTTTTTTACGACCCGTTCGCAGGGAACGGGGCTGGGGCTTTATCTGGCGCGCGAGTTTTGCGTCACGAATCGTGCGGTGCTGTCGTATTCATCGCGGCGGGAAGTCGATGGTTCGTCGCGCGACGGATTCCTGCTTCGATTTGGCGGCGGTGCACTGGTGGGTAATGAACAGCAGGGCTTTCTGGACACGCTGCCTATTCGGTAATGTTTTGCGTTGATGAGCGCTGAAAGCGCTACCCGTCCCCAAATGAACCCGACCGTCGGCTCCGAACCCACGCCCGCCGCGCCGATGCAGCGCAGGCTGCCAGCGGTGCTGGTGGTTGATGACGAAGCCGATCTGCGCGAGTTGTTGTCGTTGACACTGGTACGCCTGGGGCTCGACGTCGACACGGCCGAGTCGGTCAGCGCGGCGCGCGAGTTACTGGCGCGCAATGCGTACGCACTTTGTCTGACCGACATGCGACTGCCCGATGGCACCGGCCTCGATCTGGTGCGTCATGTGTCGGCAACGGCCGGTCCGCCCATCGCGGTGATCACCGCCTACGGCAGTGCTGAAAATGCAGTAGCGGCGCTCAAGGCGGGGGCATTCGATTATCTGACCAAACCGCTTGATATCGATCAACTGCGGATGCTGGTTCGCTCGGCGGTGCGCGAAACCCCTGTAACTACCGACACGGCTGCTGCGACGAGTTTGAGCGGCGTTAACACACTGGCGCGCCTGACAGGTGACACGCCGGCGATGCAGCAGATGCGCACGATGATCGTTCGGCTCGCGCGCAGCATGGCCCCGGTTGCCATTCGCGGTGAGTCAGGCAGCGGCAAGGAGCTTGCCGCGCGCGCGATCCACGACTCGTCCAGCCGAAGTCAGCAGCCATTTATCGCGGTCAATTGCGGTGCGATCCCCGAGACATTGATGGAGGCCGAGTTCTTCGGTTATCGCAAAGGCGCGTTCACCGGTGCCGAGCGTGATCGCGAAGGGTTCTTTCAGGCGGCAGCAGGCGGCACTCTTTTCCTCGACGAAGTCGCCGAATTGCCGCTGGCGATGCAAGTCAAGTTGCTGCGCGCGATCCAGGAGCGTCGGGTGCGCAAGGTAGGAGCCTCAGTCGAAGAGCCGGTGGACGTTCGGCTCGTCAGTGCCACGCATCAGGACCTGGGCGCATTGGTTACCGCCGGAAGATTTAGACAGGACTTGTTTTACCGACTCAACGTGATCGAGCTTCGCGTTCCTGGATTGCGCGAGCGGTTGGATGACATCCCACTGCTTGCCGAATCGATCCTGACACGCATCTCCGAACGCGCGGGCTCGCGACGCGCACACTTGTCGCCGGCGGCGGCGGCTGCATTGAAGCGATATCGCTTTCCCGGCAATGTGCGCGAGCTCGAGAACATTCTGGAGCGGGCGGTCGCGCTAGCCGGCGATGACGTGTTGATGCCGGACGATCTGATGCTGCCCGACGCAGAACGCGACGCACCGATCGATGCGGAGCCGATCTCGGTCGATGAAGCAGCGCTACCGCTGCCCGAACCCGCCGAAGATTTGACGACCTCCGCAGTTTTGGACTTCGAGGTCGTCGACGGCGTTCCAACCTCGTTGGGTGCCTATCTTGATTCGCTCGAGCGCGACGCAATTCGTTGCGCGCTCGCCAAGACGCGCTACAACCGCACCGCGGCGGCTCAGCTACTTGGCATCACGTTTCGGCAACTGCGCTATCGGATGCAACGGCTAGGCATCAAGTGATTGTTCGCCCCGACGGCTGGCTGGAAGGTGTGTGTCGCGTCTATTCGCCCAACTTTGATGCTCGGCCGCCGGATGCAGCGATCGGGCTGATTGTTGTTCATAACATCAGCCTGCCGCCCGGTCGCTACGGCGGCGGCCATATAGCGCGACTGTTTACCAACACGCTTGATATTTCTGCCGATCCCTATTTCGTTCGGCTGGCCGCATTGCATCTGTCGGCGCATGTCCTGATCGAGCGCGACGGTGCGGTGACGCAATTCGTGTCCTTTACCGACCGAGCATGGCACGCCGGCGTTTCGCATTTCAACGGCCGCGTCGCATGCAATGACTTTTCAGTCGGCATTGAAATCGAGGGGACCGATTTCGAGGCGTTTGCGGATGCACAGTATGCGGCGCTGAACACGATCATCGATGCGTTGCTGACTGCGTATCCAATCGAAGCTGTGCGCGGTCACTCCGACATTGCTCCTGAACGGAAGACGGATCCCGGTCCATTCTTTGACTGGAGCCGAGTCGAGCTTCCGTCAAGCGTTTCCATTCCGCCCGCCTGATTTTTTTTCTTCGGCACCGGTGCGCAACGCAGCTTCGATGCGTTGCGCCATCAACACTTGTTGAGTTTCATAAATTCTGCGCATATGATGCGCCTACTATTCGTAGTGATGGATCGACGAGTACATACAAGATGTTGTACACCCTTGCCCAACTTGGATTTCAACAGGCGCCGTCGGCGGCGGCTCGGTCAGCAAGGCGGTGTGCGGCATTTGAAGAACAGCGTGCTGATCATCGGTGGTCCCGGCGTTGAGGTCAGCGACTAGAACTAGTGGTGTTTGCATTGGCGACATGCAACCGCGCAAACGAGATTGCATTTTGCGTGGTGGGGCGTAGCGAATGCAGGCCGCAATTCGACTTGGGGGTGACATGCAGTTTCAGGAGTTAGCGGCGCAGGCGGTCGCGTCAGGAGGCGCGGCTGCGGCAAGCGTGCATGAGTTTTCGCAAGACTTGAAGACAGGGGCGGCGGGAATCAGCGCAGTCAACGCAACATCGTTTGGCGATTACAAGGTCATTCGCCGCAACGGTTCTGTGGTTTCGTTCGAGCCTTCGAAGATCGCGGTGGCGATGACCAAGGCGTTCATCGCAGTCCGCGGCGGCCAAGGAGCGGGTTCGGCTGCCGTGCGCGAGCAGGTGGAAAAGCTGACCGATGGCACGGTGCGCGCGCTATTGCGGCGGCTACCTGCGGGCGGCACCTTTCATATAGAAGACGTGCAGGATCAAGTGGAACTGTCGCTGATGCGCGACGGCGCGCACGATGTCGCACGTTCGTACGTGCTGTATCGCGAAAAGCGCGCGCAGGAGCGTGCGAAGGATGCAACGCGCGCGAGCTCGACGGTGCCTGCGCTGTCGATGCTCGAAAACGGCATCAGAGTGCCGCTGGATATGCCGCGGGTCGAAGCCATCGTTCGCGCCGCATGTGACGGGCTCGCTGACTACGTCACGCCGGATGCCATCTTGTCGGAGACCGTCAAGAATTTGTACGACGGAGTTCCGCTTGATGAGGTCTACAAGTCGGCGATCTTGGCGGCACGCGCGCTGATCGAAAAGGATCCCGCGTATTCGGCGGTCACCGCGCGGCTGCTGCTGCACACGGTGCGACGCGAAGTGCTGGGTGAAGAGGTTACGCAACCCGCGATGCAGGCGCGCTACGCCGAAGTTTTTCCGCGCTTGATCAAGCACGGGATTGGCGCCGGTCTGCTGGACGAGCGGCTTGGCCAGTTCGACCTGAAGCGCCTCGGTGTCGCGCTCGATGCGCGCCGCGACTTGAACTTCAATTATCTGGGACTGCAGACGCTCTACGACCGTTACTTCCTGCACCACGACGGCCGGCGGTTCGAGTTACCGCAGGTATTTTTCATGCGGGTCGCAATGGGGCTCGCGCTGAACGAAATCGAGCGCGAGGCCCGCGCAATCGAGTTCTACGAAGTACTGTCGAGCTTCGATTTCATGAGCTCGACGCCAACTCTGTTTAACGCAGGCACGCGGCACTCGCAGCTTTCGTCGTGCTATTTGTCGACCGTCGGCGACGATCTGGACGGCATCTACGAGGCCATCAAGGAAAACGCGCTGCTCGCCAAGTACGCAGGCGGACTGGGCAACGACTGGACGCCGGTACGTGCGCTCGGCAGCCACATCAAAGGCACCAACGGCAAGAGCCAAGGCGTGGTGCCGTTCCTGAAAGTGGTCAACGACACCGCGGTTGCCGTCAATCAGGGGGGCAAACGCAAAGGTGCCGTGTGTTGCTATCTCGAAACGTGGCACCTGGACATCGAAGAGTTTCTCGAGTTGCGCAAGAACACGGGCGACGATCGCAGGCGCACGCACGACATGAATACCGCGAACTGGATCCCAGATCTGTTCATGAAGCGCGTGTTCGAAGGCGGCGAGTGGACGCTGTTTTCGCCGTCGGACTGTCCCGACCTGCACGACCGCACCGGCCGCTCGTTTGAGGAAGCGTACGTGCGTTACGAGGAAAAGGCGGCGCGTGGCGAGTTGAAGCTTTTCAAGAAGGTCTCCGCGCAGACGTTGTGGCGAAGGATGCTGTCCATGTTGTTTGAAACCGGACACCCTTGGATCACGTTCAAGGACGCGTGCAACCTGCGCTCGCCGCAACAACACGTCGGCACGATCCACAGTTCGAATCTGTGCACCGAAATCACGCTGAACACATCGGAAACAGAAATCGCCGTCTGCAATCTCGGCTCGGTCAACCTGCCTGCCCACATGAAGCCGGCGGCGAAGGGGGGCTACGAGCTTGATCACGTCAAACTGAAAAAGACCATCCGGACTGCGATGCGGATGCTCGACAACGTAGTCGACATCAATTACTACGCCGTCAACAAGGCGCGCAATTCCAACGTCAAGCATCGCCCGGTCGGCCTCGGCATCATGGGCTTTCAGAACTGCCTGCACATGATGCGTGTTCCTTACGCTTCGAACGAAGCAGTGGAGTTTGCCGATCGCAGCATGGAAGCCACGTGCTACTACGCGTATTGGGCATCGACCGAGCTCGCGCAGGAGCGCGGCCAGTACTCCTCATTCACCGGATCGCTGTGGGATCGCGGCATCCTGCCGCAGGACTCGCTCGAGCTACTGAAGGAACAGCGCGGTCAGCTTAAAGGCGACGGCGCGCTCTCCCTGGTGGAGGTCGACGCCAGTTCGTCGATGGACTGGAGTGCGTTACGCGCCCGGATCAAGCAACACGGCATGCGCAACTCAAATTGCGTCGCGATTGCGCCGACCGCGACGATTTCGAACATCGTGGGTGTTGACGCCTGCATCGAGCCGACGTTTCAGAACCTGTTCGTCAAGTCGAACCTGTCGGGTGAATTTACCGTCGTCAACGAGTACCTCGTGCGCGACCTGAAAGCGCTGGGCGTGTGGGACGAGGTGATGGTGCACGAATTGAAGTACTACGACGGCTCGCTTGCCAAAAGCGAGCGGGTCCCGGCCGAAGTGCGCAAGCTGTACGCGACCGCCTTCGAAGTCGATCCGACCTGGCTGATCGAGTGCGCGGCGCGGCGCCAAAAGTGGATCGACCAGGCCCAGTCCCTCAATATATATATGGGGGGCGTTTCGGGTAGGAAGCTCGACGAGACCTACAGACTGGCGTGGCGGCGCGGGCTGAAAACCACGTACTACCTCCGCACGGTCGGCGCGACGCACGCCGAGAAGTCCACGACGAACACCGGCCAGCTCAATGCCGTTCCGACCGATGCGCTGGCCAACAGCGCGAAGTTGGACGGCCAGGTCTGCATGCTGAAGCCGGGCGACGCTGCATTTTCCGATTGCGAGGCGTGCCAATGAGCGTGCTTGCGTGGGAGGAAAGCGTTGCGTCGGTGCCGACGGCATCGAGGCTGCGCGAAAGCGGTGTCGAATCGACCGAGCCGGTCGCCCCGGAACTGCGCCGCGTCAACGTCGCTGACAAGCGAATCATCAATGGCCGTACCGACGTCAATCAACTGGTCCCATTCAAATACAAGTGGGCTTGGGAAAAGTACCTGTCGACCTGCGCAAACCACTGGATGCCGCAGGAAGTCAACATGTCGCGCGACATTGCGATGTGGAAAGACCCGAACGGGCTATCCGACGACGAGCGCCGGCTGGTCAAGCGCAATCTGGGCTTCTTCGTCACCGCCGATTCGCTTGCGGCCAACAACATCGTGCTTGGCACCTATCGCCACATCACCGCGCCGGAGTGTCGTCAGTTTCTTCTGCGGCAAGCGTTCGAAGAGGCGATCCACACGCACGCGTATCAGTACATCGTCGAATCCCTCGGTCTTGAGGAGGGCGAGATCTTCAACGCCTACCACGAGATCGGGTCGATCCGCGACAAGGACGAGTTCCTGATTCCGTTCATCGACACGTTGACCGACCCGCACTTCACCACCGGCACGACCGAGAGCGACCAGGCGCTGCTTAAGAGCCTGATCGTGTTCGCGTGCCTGATGGAAGGGCTGTTCTTCTACGTCGGCTTCACGCAGATCCTTGCGCTGGGGCGGCAAAACAAGATGACCGGTGCCGCTGAGCAGTACCAGTACATCCTCCGCGATGAGTCGATGCACTGCAACTTCGGCATCGACCTGATCAATCAGATCAAGCTCGAGAACCCGCAGCTGTGGACGGTGCCGTTCCGGGAGGAGGTGCGCGCGTTGTTCCGCAAGGCAGTCGAACTCGAATACGCCTACGCCGAGGACACGATGCCGCGCGGAGTGCTCGGGCTCAATGCGCCGATGTTCAAGGGCTATTTACGGTTCATCGCCAATCGACGCGCGCAGCAGATCGGCATCGAAACGCTGTTTCGGCAGGAAGAGAACCCGTTTCCGTGGATGAGCGAGATGATCGATCTGAAAAAGGAGCGCAACTTTTTTGAAACGCGTGTGCTTGAGTATCAAAGCGGCGGCGCATTGAGTTGGGACTAGCGTGATCAGATGAAGCAAACGACGATCACAACGTTGAACGCCGAGCGCGCTTGGCGAAGCGCGCGTTGATCTGTTGAACAGTGGAACAAATCGCACACAAATCGATGTTCGCCGCAAAAAAATCTTGCGATGAAATTATTTTGCGCGTAAAACGCGATCCATTGTTTAACTGTTCAATCGGTTTGTTATTTGCGGTGCTTAACAGACGGCGATTGATCACTGAATTGACTACGCAACCTCACAGTTCAAGAGCTCATACGCACCAAGACGCCAAGACATCGCGGTCTTGCGGCCGAGTTTCTTCTTCAAAAGCGTCCTCAGTAACTCCCGATCATGTAGACGCCGGCCATGTTCCGGCGTTTTTCTTGCGTGCGCGTCGGCCTCGGCTTGTTCGCGCGCGTCGTGCCGAATTCATCAGCGTCAGCGGTCAGTGCGCTGCCCGTTCCGCGCATTTCTCGGATTTGCGGAAACACAAACGCATTTCTGGGGGTGTCGCGGCGACAGAGCATCTGCATGCGCCGATGAATAGCCCGACGGGTTCCGCTGTAGTGGCGGCCCAGCGGGTTTCCTTCTCAACCTCCGCACTAACGTGCATCGAAGGAGATTCATCATGGCTATGAAGAAAAAAGCGAAAAAAGCAGCGAAAAAAACCGCGAAGAAATCGGGCAAAAAAGCTTCCAAAAAACGGCGACCAGCAGCCAAGAAGACTGCTAAGAAGTCGACTAAGAAGCGTGCAGCCAAGAAGGCTGCAAAAAAAAAGTAGCTAGGAAAGTTGCTAGGAAGTCAGCGAAGAAGTCGGGTAAGAAATCGGCGAAGAAGGCAAAGAAGCGGGCAGCGCCTAAAAAGGCTGTGAAAAAGTCAGCCGCGCGCAAACCTGCTCCGATGTCGATGCCGAGGACCGCACCGCGGCCCGCTTCGATGCCGACACCTGCTGCTCCGTCAACTGCTGCTGCACCTGGTGCGAAAACCGCACTGAATCCCGCAGCGGCATGGCCCTTCCCGACGGGCAGCCGGCCTTAGCAAGCGGTTTTAAATTGCCTCTTGGCAAGGGCGCCGCAGTCGGCGCCCTTTTTCTTTGCCTGCATCTCATTACTCGTGCGGGCGGGGACCGCCGCTTAGAATCAGCCATCTGATCGTTCTACTTCCATTGCAAAGCCTGCATGCTGCTGATCGATATCGCTCGGTTTCTGCTTGACGTTCTGGGTTCATTGCTTGTTGGCTTGCTGATCCTGCGCGTATGGATCCATGCGATTGGCATGCCGGGGCGCAATCCGGTGGTGCAGTTCGTCGTTGCGCTCACCGGCTGGCTTGTCCGGCCGCTGCATCGACTGTTGCCTGCCCGTGGGCGAGTCGACTGGGCATCGCTTGCGGCGGCTTTCGTGGTCACGCTGCTCATCGTTGTTCTGATACGGCAGTTGATCGGCGCCGAGGTCGCCTTTGAATTTATCCTGCTGGCGGCGCTGCGGCAGCTCGTTGTCTGGGCGCTTAACGTCGTCGTGTGGATCACGATCATTTACGCGATCGTCAGCTGGGTCAACCCGCACGCGCCGTTTGCACCCGCGCTGGGCATGTTGCTGCGGCCGCTACTCGCGCCGATTCAGCGCATCCTGCCTCCGGTCGGCGGCTTCGACCTCTCTCCGCTAGTGCTGCTGCTTGGGGTTTACGTGCTGCAGATGGTGGTCGCGAGAATCTGAATCACCAGGGCCGATATCCGAACGCTTCGTTAAATCGCTCGCAGATCGATTCGCGATTAGCCGTATGGTTTTGCCCACCCGAGCGCTCGATCTTGATCGAACCCATCGTCGCCGCTAATTTGCCAATGGTTTCCCAATCCATCTGCCGCGCGAGGCCCACCAGCAGTCCGGCACGGTAGGCGTCGCCGCATCCGGTTGGATCGACCGGATCGCGCGCGGGAGCGACGGGAATCTGCACCACCTTTCCGTCGGCATAAATCTGCGATCCCGCAGCGCCGTGCGTCACGACCAGTGCGCGCACCTTCTGCGCCAGATCGGCGAGCGAGAGTTGCGTACGGTCGCTCAGCATCTTGCCTTCGTAATCGTTGACCGCAACATAGCTCGCGCGGTCGATAAACCAGCGCAGCTCTTCGCCGGAAAACATCGGCAATCCTTGCCCCGGATCGAATACGAACGGAATGCTGCGCTCGGCGAACTGCGCCGCATGCTGCAGCATGCCATCGCGCCCGTCGGGCGCGATGATGCCGAGCTTGATCGAACCGTCGCCCGGAATTTCGTTTTGATGAGAATCCGACATCGCGCCCGGATGGAACGCGGTGATCTGATTGTTATCGACGTCGGTTGTGATGAACGCCTGCGCCGTGAAGGTGCCGTCGATCCTGCGCACGAAGCGCCGGCTGATTTGCAATCGATCGAGGCGGTCCAGGTACGGCTGCGAGTCGTCGCCGACCGTTGCCATCGGCCACGCGACCTCCTCGAGCAGCTTGATGTTGTACGCGATGTTGCCCGCACAGCCACCGAATTCACGCCGCAGTTGCGGCACCAGAAACGCGACGTTCAGAATGTGCACCTGGTGCGGAAGGATATGGTCGGCAAAGCGACCGGGAAACACCATGATCGAGTCGTACGCAATCGAACCGCAGATCAACAGGCTCACGGATTGGACTCGCAGGTGCAGTTAAAGAGGTATTTATATAAAGAATGGATAAACCAGAAATCCGGCGGCCTGCACGCCGCGCGCTTCAAAAAACAAGCGAATCGTGTAATCGCTGCCGCTTCCCAGGCCGTCTTCGATGCGCGACGACGGTTCGCCCGCTGCCGCAAGATAGTCGGCAGGCGTAAATACCTTGCGCGCGATCGGACGGTTGAGCGCATCGGTCAGCGTGACCTCCACGGCGGGCAGCGCCTGTCTGAAGGCGGCACGGTTTCGAATGACTGCGGTCAGTTCGAGTACGTCGGTGCCAGGGATTGTTTGCAACTCGCTGCCGATCACGGCCAGTTGGTCGACTTGCGCCGGCCAACCCACTGTGCATCCGAACACTGCGCACAGCTGCATCAGCGCATTGCGCGCCTGTGGGGCATGCGCCAGCAGCTCGGCTCGATAGAGAACAGCTAGCTGTACGGCGACCAGCATCGCGAGCAGCAATGAACCGCCGCCGTAGATGATCGAGAAGCCGCGACGCGCGCGTGACTGATTACTACGGATGAACTCCGGTTCTTCTTCGACCACAGGGGCATGTGTCTCCGGTGCCGGAATGGCTTCGGTTTCTCTCGGCAGTGCGGCCAGCTCGATGACTTCGATACCGTCGGCGATCGATGAAGCGTCAACCCGCTCGCGGCCTCCGGGTGCGATCAGCGTTGGAACGCCAAGAACCGCCTCGGCTTGTTCCTGGAACGCGCGCTCGCGTTTGGCTTGTGCCTCACGCTTCGCGTCGGCCTGATTGCGGTCAGCCGACGTCGAGGGCATTGACACCGAGCGGCGCAACGATGCGTTCGCCAACGTCGCGGGCGCTGTCGGCGCGATGCGCAGCGTGGTGGCAGGGCCGAGCGTGTGCCTGCCGGCGCTGGTGGTGGCAGGCGCCGGACGTGTGCGCGGGCCGCGACGCGTAGGCTGAGCCGCCGCTGCGGTCGGCGGTTCGGTGCGAGAGCTGCGAGGGGTTGCACCGGCCGGCTTGACTACCGGTTGCGTGAGCGCGGTGATCGTGCGCGTCTGCGCCAATGCGGTGTCGTCAACATACGTGAGGCTGCCGATCGCATCGAACACCGCGCGGCATTGACCGCAACGGACGAGACCACCGCGCAGTTTCAATTGGTCGGCAACGACCCGAAACAATGCCGCGCATTGAGGGCACTTGGTTGCCAGCGCCATACGCTAACGAGATCCCACCAGACACACCCACCCGTCATCGGACTGCCAGACCTTGAGTGCCAGCGTGTTGTCCGCGTGCCGATACGCGGCAATCACTTCGTCTGCCTGGCGCTCAAGAACGCCGGACAGTACCAGCGACCCGCGCGGTGCAACGCGAGCGGCGAGAGCAGGTGCCAGCAGCTTCAGTGGATTCGAAAGAATGTTCGCTAGCACGACGTCGAAGGTGATTGCGCTCTGGCTTAATCCGTGCAAGTCAGTGTAGCTGGCGTCGACATCGTTCGCGCGCGAGTTCGCACGTGCCGCTGCGAGCGCCTGCGGATCGATGTCGACTCCCACCACGGCCCGCGCACCGAGCTTTGCCGCGGCAATGGCGAGGATTCCCGAGCCGCAGCCATAGTCGAGCACACTGGCGCCGGGCGCAAGCGCCGCGTCAAGCCATGCAAGGCACAGCCGTGTCGTTGGATGTGTGCCGGTGCCGAAGGCGACGCCCGGATCCAACCGCACAATCACAGCGCGCTCGTCCGGCGGTGCGTGCCAGCTTGGAACGATCCAAAGTCGCTCGCTAATACGGGTCGGCGCGAACTGCGACTGCGTCTGGCGCACCCAGTCGGTGTCCTCGACCGCCACGCGTGTTTCGATCGCGGCCCTGCTTTGCGTCGCTGCGCACGCCGCTTCGATCATCGCATCCGCGCCATCGCGTTCCGCCAGCACACGTAGCTTGCTTCGTGCCCACGCGTGTCGCGCCGGTTCGAACCCCGGCTCGCCGTACAGTGGCTGCTCGTCGATGCCCCCGGCGCTTGCATCCTCGATCGACACCGATAGCGCGCCGTGTTCGATTAGGGCGTCGGCTAGCGTTTCCGCCGCTTCAACGGCAGTGAGCGTGATTTCAACCAGCACAATTCGACGCGCACCGCCGGGCGCTAGGCTGAATGCCGTGCAGCCAGCCTTTTTTCCAGATAGTGGATGCTGGTGCCGCCGAGCACGAACTTTTCATCGATCAACAGCTCGCGATGCAGCGGAATGTTGGTCTTGATGCCCTCGACGACCATTTCGGACATTGCAATGCGCATGCGTGCCAGCGCCTGATTGCGCGTATCGCCGTAGCAAATCACCTTGCCGATCATCGAATCATAGTTCGGCGGCACGAAATATCCGGTGTACGCATGAGAATCGACGCGAACGCCCGGGCCACCCGGCGGATGCCAGGCGGTGATACGCCCCGGCGATGGCGTAAAGCGCTCGGGATCCTCGGCATTGATGCGGCATTCAATCGCGTGTCCCTTTTGCTCGATTTCGCGCTGCCGCAGGCGCAGCTTCTCCCCGGCAGCAACACGTATCTGCTCCTGCACGATGTCGATGCCGGTCACCATCTCGGTCACCGGATGCTCGACCTGAACGCGCGTATTCATTTCGATGAAGTAGAACTCACCTCCCTCGAACAGAAACTCGAACGTGCCGGCCCCGCGGTAGTTGAGCTTCTTGCACGCTTCGACAACCTTATCGCCCATCTTGTCGATCATCCGGCGATTGATGCCCGGAGCGGGTGCTTCCTCGATCACCTTCTGGTGACGCCGCTGCATCGAACAGTCACGTTCGCCGAGCCAGACTGCGTTGCGATGCTGATCGGCCATCACCTGGAACTCGATGTGCCTCGGGTCTTCCAGGAATTTTTCCATGTACACGGCAGGGTTGCCGAAGGCTGCGTTCGCCTCCTGCCGCGTCATATTGACGGCGTTGATCAGTGCAGCTTCGGTGTGCACGACGCGCATCCCGCGTCCGCCGCCGCCGCCCGACGCCTTGATGATCACCGGATAGCCCACCGCGCGCGCCACTTTGACTATCTCGCGCGGATCGTCAGGCAACGCGCCATTCGATCCAGGAACGGTCGGCACTCCAGCGGCCACCATCGCCTGCTTGGCCGACACCTTGTCGCCCATTGCGCGAATCGACTCAGGCCGCGGGCCGATAAAGGAAAAGCCGCTCTTCTCGACGCGCTCTGCGAAATCGGCGTTTTCCGACAGGAAGCCGTAGCCAGGATGAATCGCTTCCGCATCCGTTACCTCAGCGGCGCTGATGATCGCGGGAATGTTCAAGTAGCTGTCTTTAGACGCTGCCGGCCCGATACACACCGACTCGTCAGCAAGCTTGACGTACTTCGCATCGGTATCGGCCTCTGAGTGGACGACAACGGTACTGATTCCCATCTCGCGGCAAGCGCGCTGCACGCGAAGAGCAATCTCACCGCGATTGGCGATCAGAATCTTTTTGAACATGGCCGCAGTGAAGTCCGCGGCGGGGCGGCCACGGAACGTGTTGGTCGATCGTTCTTATTCAATGATGAACAGCGGCTGGCCGTACTCGACCGGTTGGCCGTTTTCGACCAGGATTTGCTTGACGGTGCCTCCGACCTCCGCTTCGATTTCGTTCAACAGCTTCATCGCTTCGATAATGCACAACGTGTCACCCGGTTTGACTGCCTGGCCAAGCTCTATAAAAGATGCGGCGCCGGGACTCGGAGACCGATAAAACGTCCCGACCATCGGAGACTTGACGACGTGGCCTTCGGGCTCGCTCACTGGCGGCGTGCTCGTTCCATTGGCTGCGATCGAGAGCGGAGCGGGGGCCGGAGCCGCCGTTACGGCGGCGGCAGCCGGCGCCGGACTGAACTTCGCGATTCGCACCCGATCTTCGCCCTCGGTCACCTCGAGCTCGGCGATGCCTGAGTCGGCGACGAGGTCAATCAAGGTCTTTAGTTTTCTTAGATCCATGGCGATCGCGGATTCAAGCCGGTGGCGTCGCGCTCAGTGCGAAATCCAGGGCGTATCTGTACCCCGAAGCGCCCAGACCGACGATGGTGCCGACTGCCAGGTCAGCCAGGTATGACCGGTGCCGAAAGTCTTCACGGCTGTGCAGGTTCGACAGATGAACTTCGATGAAGCGCAACGAAACCGCAGCGAGCGCGTCGCGCAGCGCAACGCTCGTATGCGTAAACGCGCCGGCATTGATGATGATGAAATCGGTGCGGTCGGTGCGCGCCAGATGAATGCGATCGATCATCGCGCCTTCATGGTTGGTCTGAAAAAACTCGATGTGCGCGCCTTTCTTTTGCGCGGCGGCGGCAAGCTCGCGTTCAATATCTGGCAGCGTCTGGCTGCCATACACTGCGGGCTCGCGTGTTCCCAATAAATTGAGGTTGGGCCCGTTGAGCACCAAAATGCGCTAGCCACGGGCGTGCTCAATAGATGTAGGAGTCGGGTACATCATGGAAAATCGCGGGATTTAGGGGGAAAAGGCGTAAGAAGCGGCGAAGTGTCCGCTTTTTGATGCAGGCTGTCCAGCCCCCACGAGCTGGCCGCAGCAGTTTCCGCCGGCCTGACGTAGGGCCTTCAGAGCGATTCGTCGATCAGCCTACGGACCGAGTTCAGGTTGGCACGCCCCGCCGCCTCGATCGGGTGCATATCGTCTTCCACTGCGGCGTCGCGCCGATGACGGGGTGCAACTCTGATTGCGTCACGCTCATAAATATGTAATCGGACGCCGATTCTCTGCTGCCGAGCTGCCGGACCTCGCGTCGGCAGGCACGACAAAGTTCAAGCGCTCGAGTGCGGCGGGACGATCTCCGTCGTCATCCCCATCGTCGACGTCGAAATCGATGCCGAGATTCATCAGACGGAGCTCGACGTCCTTCGCACTGTCAACAAACAACTGCAGATGGATATCCGAATGCTCGGTCGCGGTGCCGTTTAATACCGCGCCGATCAGATGCGGATCGAACTCTTGCAGCGTCTGCATGGTTTCGGCGGCAACGCCACGCAACGCCGCAAGCAGAGCGCGATGCGCGTCACCACCAAAAAGTTTCAGATAGCGTCGCAGCTCGTACTCGACTTCTTGGTTGTCCGGCATCGTTGACCGGCGCGCGTCGTCGCCGAGAATCTCCTGCACGGCGCGGCGCTTGGCTTGCGCGTACTCGCAGCCTTCTTCAGCAATCAGGCGCGCTGCGGTTGCCGCGAGCTCGGTTCTGAGATCATTAACGGCCATTGAGCGAGTTTATCGGCAGAATGTCGTGGCGAGCGACGATTACAATCCGCGCCCTTCGCTGCAATAGCGCTTAACAGCCGCCCCTCTTTGCACCTCCACATTCTCGGCGTTGGCGGAACTTTCATGGGTGGCCTCGCGCAGCTTGCGCAGGCTGCCGGTCACGTTGTGAGCGGCTGCGATGCAAATGTGTACCCGCCTATGAGCGACCAGCTCGCCGCGGCGAACGTGCGCGTGATCGAAGGTTACGACGCTGACCAGCTTTCCACTAGCGCCCGACGTGTGGGTGATCGGCAACGTGGTCACGCGTGGAAATGCGCTGATGGAGGCAATTCTGAATCGTGGCGACTCCTATGTATCCGGCCCGCAGTGGCTCGCCGATAACATCCTTCGCGGCCGACATGTGATGGCGGTCGCCGGCACGCACGGCAAGACGACCACCAGCGCGATGCTCTCGACGATTCTCGAACACGCCGGGCTTGAACCGGGATTTCTGATCGGCGGCGTTCCCGACGATTTCGGTTGCTCGGCTCGACTCGGCACGGGCCGCCACTTCGTCATCGAGGCCGACGAATACGACACCGCACTTTTCGATAAGCGGTCGAAGTTTCTGCACTATCGCGCGCGAACCCTGATTCTGAACAATCTGGAGTTCGATCACGCCGATATCTTTGCTGATCTGGCCGCGATCGAAGCGCAATTTCATCATCTGGTCCGAACGCTGCCGGCCACTGCGCGCATCGTTGCGAACGCAGGTGACGAGCCTATCGGACGGGTCTTGCAGCGTGGCTGCTGGTCGGAGCTGCAGACGTTCGGCGCAATGGGCGACTGGCGGATCGACCCCGACACGTTTGAGGTGTCTCGCGGTGAACAGCGCTTCGGGACCCTTCAGCTCGCATTGGCGGGGCACCACAACCGGATGAATGCTCTGGCTGCCGTCGCGGCTGCGGATCATGTCGGCGTGCAAGGTAGCGGTGCGCTCGAAGCGCTTGCCGAATTTCGTGGCGTTAAGCGCCGGCTCGAGGTGCGTGGCATAGAAGGTGGCGTGACGGTGATCGACGACTTCGCACATCATCCGACGGCATTCGAGGTGACCCTCTCTGCCCTGCGCGCATCACATCCGCAAAGCCGAATCGTCGCGGTATTCGAGCCGCGCTCGAACACGATGAAGCGCGGAGCGATGAATGCGCGGCTGGCCGATAGCCTTTCGGGTGCCGATCGCGTCTTCTGCTTTTCATCAGGAGTCGACTGGAATGCCGCGCAGGCACTGGCCCCGCTGGGTGCGACGGCCACCGTGCATGACGACCTTGATGCATTGGTCGAGGCGATCGCCACGTACGCTCGCGCGGGCGACCAGGTCGTCGTGATGAGCAATGGCGGCTTCGGCGGCATTCACGCGAAGCTGCTCGCGCAGCTCGCAGACTCGGGTGCTGGTGCTGCAAAACGCGGTGCTTCTGCAAGCTCCGTTGATTCCACAAGAAGCGCTGATTCCACAAGAAGCGCTGCGTGATCGTTTACCTGCACGGGTTTCGTTCGTCACCGCAGTCACGCAAGGCGCAGATGCTGCGCGAGCATATGCAGCGACGTGGCTTGGCAGACCAATTCGTGTGCCCGGCTTTGCCAGCCTCGCCGCGCATGGCATCGCAGCTTGCGCTGTACGCTTCACGCTCGTCACGAGCCGAAGAAGTCGCGCTGATCGGATCGTCGTTGGGCGGGTACTACGCCACCTGGGTCGCCGAGAAGCTGGGCTGTCGCGCCGTGCTGCTGAATCCTGCGGTCACTCCCGCACGCGATCTGCAGGCGCACATCGGGCGACAGCCGGTTTTCTTTAGCAACGAGGAGATTGATTTCCGGCCCGAGTACATCGCCGAGCTGCACGCGCTCGACACCGCCGTTACGAATCCGGAGCGCTACTTTTTGGTCGCCGCCACCGGCGACACGGTGATCGACTACCGAATGATGGTCGCGAAGTATTACGGCGCGCGCCAGCGGGTGATCGAAGGTAGCAATCACGAGCTGTCTGACTTTGCGCAATATGTTGATGAGGTTCTTTCTTTCTGTGGAATATAGCGAGGAGCTTGAGTGACCCAGCGGCTGAAGGGCAAAGTTGCGATCATCACCGGTGCGGCACAAGGCATCGGTTACGCCACCGCGCGCAAATTCTTGGACGAAGGTGCGAAGGTGGTTGCGTGCGACATCGACAGGGGATCGATCGATTCTGCGGTGGCGAGCCTGGCATCGCATGGCGAGATAGACGCCGTGGTGGTCGATGTGACCAGGCGCGATCAGATCGACGCGATGACTGCGGCGGCTGTACAGCGCTGTGGCCGCATTGA
Source organism: uncultured beta proteobacterium (assembly GCA_963729165.1). Taxonomy (GTDB): domain Bacteria; phylum Pseudomonadota; class Gammaproteobacteria; order Burkholderiales; family Burkholderiaceae_F; genus JACCZX01. The sequence goes on along the minus strand of CAVSMM010000005.1, from coordinate 123,676 downwards.
CGTCCTGGTCAACAATGCCGGTATTACGATCGACGCGCGTCTGCAGAAAATGACGGATGATCAGTTCGATCGCGTGATCGATGTGAACTTGAAGGGGACCTTCAACTGCGCAAAGGCGGTGCTCGAGACGATGCTGAAGCAGGGCAGCGGCGTGATACTGAACGCCTCGAGCGTCGTTGGCATCTACGGAAACTTTGGCCAAACCAACTATGCGGCCAGCAAGTTCGGCGTCATTGGCTTCGTCAAGACCTGGGCGCGCGAATTGGGGCCCAAGGGAATTCGTTGCAACGCGGTAGCTCCAGGCTTCATCGCTACGCACATTCTGGACACGATTCCGGAGAAAGTGCTCGCGCAGCTGACCGAGCGCGTGCCATTGCGCCGCCTCGGAGCACCTGAAGATATAGCAAACGTTTACGCATTCCTCGCTTCCGACGAGGCGTCATACATCAATGGCGCGGTGATTGAAGTTTCGGGCGGATTGACGGTTTGACACGTCACCCCGAAATCCGCGCGGGCTCGGTGTGAGCACGTATTTGCTTTTCGACGACGACGGCGCGTTCAAGGCGGGCACCGAAATGGCGAACGCCGGGACCTCGCATCAGGTCGAGCTGCCAAGTGGCAAGCGCACCAAGGTCAAGAGTTCGCACGTGCTGCTTCGCTTTGCAGAGCCCGCACCCGCGCAGTTGGTCGAGCGCGCTCAGGCGCAAGCGCAGCTGATCGATCTGGATTTTTTGTGGGAAGTTGCGCCGCAGGATGAATTTGGATTCGTCGAGCTGGCGCGCGAGTATTTCGGCGCGGAGCCGAGCGCCGAGCAGGCGGCGGCGTTGCTGTTTCGGTTGCATAGCGCGCCGGTCTACTTCTATCGCAAGGGCCGCGGCCGTTATCGGCCCGCGCCCGCCGAAACACTGCAGGCAGCGCTCGCCGCGGTGGAGCGCAAGCGAAAGCAGGATGAGTTGCGGCAGCAGTACGTCGACGAACTGAAGGCAGGTGGCGCACCGGAGGTCATTGCTCAGCAGGCGATCGCGCTTCTGATCAAGCCCGACCGGAGTTCAATCGAGTTCAAGGCGCTTGAGCAGGCAGCGAACGAGTCGCATATGACTCCGCTGCGCTTGCTGCTGGCGCGCGGTGCGATCGCGTCAGCGTATCGCTGGCACGTCGACAGTTTTCTTGCGCAGCACTTTCCTCGTGGCACGGCCTTCACCGTCCAGCCGGCTGCGCCGGCCGACGCCGGGGATTTGCCGCTCGCCACGGTTCGCGCCTTTTCGATCGACGATAGTGCAACGACCGAGATCGACGACGCATTTTCGGTGCAGACGCTCGGCGACAGAACCCAGATCGGTATTCATATCGCCGCACCGGCGGCCGTGTTGCCGCGTGGCCATCCGATCGACACGGTGGCGCGCTCGCGTATGTCGACCGTCTACGCACCGGGGCTGAAGTACACGATGCTGCCTGACAACTGGATCGATTCGCTGTCGTTGAACGAAGGACGGGACGTACCGGTGCTATCGCTGTACGCAGACGTCGATGCGCAGACCTTCGAAGTGCTATCGACTCAGTCTCGTCTGGAGCGGCTGCGCATAGAAACCAATCTGCGGCATGACCAGCTGGATGACATTGTCACCGAAGCAACCATCGCCGGCGGCCAGTTCGACTCGCCGCACGCATCGGAGTTGAGCACGCTGTGGCACGTGGCTCGCAAGCTTCTGGCGAATCGCGAACAGGTGCGTGGGCGGCCCGAGCCCGTTGGCCGGGTTGATTACTCGTTCGACCTTGAAGGGATCGATGATCAAGCCAAAGTCACCGTCCGGCAGCGTCGGCGGGGAGCCCCACTCGATTCGATTGTCGCGGAATTGATGATCTTCGCGAACAGCACGTGGGGTGGATGGCTTGCGGCGCGTCGCACCGCCGGTATCTATCGCTCCCAGGCGCTTGGTCGGGTAAAAATGGGCACGGTGCCGGCGCCGCACGACGGTATTGGCGTCGAGCACTATGCGTGGTGCACATCGCCGCTGCGTCGCTATGTGGATCTGGTTAATCAGCGGCAGCTTCTCGCCTGTGTTCTCGAGGAGACGCCGCCGTACGCATCCAACGACGCCGAGCTGTTCGGCGTCGTCTCGGGCTTCGAGTCGGCTTACGCGGCGTATGCGGAGTTTCAGCAAAAGCTCGAGCGCTATTGGTCCCTGCGTTGGTTCGAACAAGAAAAGATGACGCGAATCGACGCTACCGTGCTGAAGGGCGATGTACTACGCGTTGACGGCGTGCCTTTCATCACCCGACTTCCCGGACTCCCGGACTTGCCGCGCGGACAAAAAGTAGAGCTGGATATTGTCTCCACCGACCAGGTCGATCTGACACTTGAAGCGCGAGTGCATCGAGTGCTGGCCGCGCTCACCATCGTTGAGGCGGATGATGAGGAGAGCGTCGACGAGAGCCTGGATGCGTCGCCGTTGTCTGCGGTCGAGCAAAGTGCGGAGGCCGCCGAGGTGGTCAATGCGGCGACGGCTGATTCCTCGGACGGTGCGCCTTCGACCGCACCTTAACGCTGTGTGCAGCCGGCGCGAGCCGCGACGAAGGCGCGACGATTGCGGCGGCAAGACTAGCGCGATCTTGTCACCTGCCGAGTCGATGGTGCTGGCTACAATCGATCGACACCGAATGCAGAGGCTTTAACGACCATGACGTCGCGGCTCAATGGACGTAGCTGAACTCAGCCTGGCTGCGCCAGCCTACGGGTTACGCTCGTTTCTCGCCGACAAAGTGCTGGTCATGGCGATGACTGTATCCATTGGCTTGCACATCACAGCGCTCGCGGTTCGCTTTGTCGATCCGGAGCTATTTCGAGTACGGTCGACCGACCCACCGGTCGAGATTATTCTGGTCAATGCTAAGAGCAACACCGCGCCGGGTACGGTGGAGGCGCTCGCGCAAAACAATCTCGACGGTGGTGGCACCAACGATGCCGGCCGACGCACGTCCCCGTTACCGAACAGTTTCGAGATGCGCGATGGGGATTCGCTTGAATCAGCCCGCAAGAACGTGCAGCAGCTGGAGGAGGAGCAAAAGAAGCTGCTGGCGACGCTTCGCGAGTCGCTGCAGCTGCGGACGACACCGCTGAATGACGCCTCAGCCCAACAGCCGCAAAGCGGCACCACGGATGACGAGGCAAACGAGCAGCTGGCGCGAGCTCAGGCCGAGATAGCCAAGCAGATCTCGGATTATCAGAAGCGACCGCGCAAGCACCACTTCATGCCGAGTGCGTCGGAGTATCGCTACGCGCGCTATGTCGAGGACTGGCGTGCCCGAGTCGAAAAGATCGGCAACGATAATTATCCGGATGACGCGCGCGGCCGTTTCTATGGCGCGTTGCGAATGACTGTGGCGATTCGCAAAGACGGCTCGGTCGCTGATGCAATGATCGATCAATCATCGGGCTCTCAGATACTTGACCGCGCTGCGCGCAGAATCGTACAAATGGCCGGTCCCTACCCACCTTTTCCACCGGAGATTGCGCGCGACACGGATATCCTAGAAATTACACGTACGTGGATATTCACCAACGATCATTGGCCACCCGCAGCGCAAAGCCCTGACCCGATCTTCAATGACACACCGTCGACAAGTACGGAGTTGTCGGTAACCCGATCGCGCACAGCCGGTCACCGGAGATTCATCAGCGGTTTGCGCAGCAGGCGAAGCAACACCTTACGTACGAGCGCATCGAAGCGCCGCTCGACGGCTTCGAAGACAAGGCGCTGGCGTTGCGTGAAGCCGGCTACGGTGGACTCAACGTCACGCTGCCGTTCAAGATCGACGCAGCGAAGCTGGCGGATGACCTGACGCCGCGGGCGCGCGTCGCTGGCGCGGTCAACACATTAAAGTTCGACGGCGACACGATCGTCGGCGACAACACCGACGGCATCGGCTTCGTACGCGACTTGCGCGAACGCCTGAACTTTTCGTTTTCCGACTGCTCGGTGCTGGTACTCGGCTCAGGCGGCGCCGTGCGCGGGTTGCTCGGTTCGATGCTGGATGAAAGCCCGCGCTGGCTGGCCGTTGCCAATCGATCGCACAAGCGCGCCGAAGAGCTGGCCGAAGAATTCGGCGTGGAGGCCATTCACTTCGATGAAATTCCTGCCGAGCACTTCGATCTGATTATCAACGGGACGACGACCAGCCTGAATCACGAAGCGCCGGCGATCGACCCGGACACGTTCAACGACTGCACGCTTGCCTATGATCTGGCATACGCGGCAGATCCGACGCCGTTCATGCAGCTGGCCCAAACGGGCGGTGCGAAGCACGTGGTCGATGGCCTCGGCATGCTGATCGAGCAGGCTGCCGAATCATTTCTGCTATGGCGTGGCGTGCGGCCCGACACCGGCGCCGTATATCGCGAGCTGCGAGATCTGCTGAAGCTTCAATCGGCCGAGTACGTCGTCGCAAGATAGCAAAGCGTCTCGTGATGAGCGCCGGGCCGCCCCAAGCTCATCGCGTGTCCCCGCGGGCCGGCGCGAAGCGACAGAGGGCGTACTGATCATGTTGCGCTGGCTGCTGCGGGCGTTCTTGCTCGCGCTGGTTGTCTTGCTGTCTATCCAACTGTGGTACTTCGGCTGGGTGGCGTGGTGGAAGTGGAACGATCCAGGCGAAACCTCCTTTATGAGCCGCGAGCTAGCGGCGCTGCGTGAGAAGAAACCGAACGCCGAGCTGAAGCATCGCTGGATCGAATACCCGCGAATATCGAATCACCTGAAGCGTGCAGTCATCGCATCGGAAGATGCGAACTTCACCGATCACGAGGGCGTCGACTGGCAGGCGATCGAGAAAGCGTACAAGGAAAATGTGCGTAAGGGCAAAGCCGCACGCGGTGGCTCAACGATCACACAGCAGCTGGCGAAGAATCTCTTTTTGTCGTCCGAGCGGAGTTATTTGCGCAAAGCGCAGGAGCTCGTGATCACCTACATGATCGAGGCGCTGTGGGACAAGCGCCGCATCCTTGAGGTGTACTTGAACGTTGTTGAATGGGGCGACGGCGTCTTTGGGGCAGAAGCGGCGGCTCGTCAATACTTCAGCGTCAGTGCGTCACAACTGAACGCAGAGCAATCGGCCAGACTGGCCGCATATCTGCCGAACCCGAAGCGCTACGGCCGTATCCGCTCGGGCCCCTATCTCGATCGAAGAACGGCCGCCATCCAACGCTTCATGCCCGACGCCTCGGTACCGTGATCGACTGAGTTGCCGCCTACAATCCGTGCGCCGCGGAAGGGGCACGCACGATTGAACAATGAACGAACAAGAACTCGAACGCGAACAGCGTAATGCTGCTCAAGCGCACGATCCAGAGGCGGCGCAGCGTGCGCTCGCGCGCGTTGAACAACTGCTGGAAAAGCAGCGCCGTGTCGAAGCGCTGGTGCAACGCGAGCAGACTCCCGGCGAAGAAAAGAAAGCGCTGAGTCGAGCAGCTGGTGCACCGGCAGCATCTGAACGAGCTCAAGTCGATTCTCGATCGTCTGCACCCCGCCGACATCGCGTACATCCTCGAAGCGTTACCGCTGCAAGACCGACTCACCGTCTGGGACGGCGTCAAAGCCGATCGCGATGGCGAAATCCTGATAGAGGTCAGCGACGCAGTACGCGAAACCTTGATCGCATCGATGGACCGCGAAGAGCTGGTCGATGCGGTCGAGAGTCTGGAAACGGACGAGATTGCGTCGATCGCGGACGATCTGCCGGCGGATGTCGTTCACGAAGTCCAGCAAGGGCTGACGGCCGAAGAGCGCGCTCAATTGCGCGCGTCGATGTCGTATCCGCACGATTCGGTCGGCGCGCTGATGGATTTCGAGATGATTTCCATCCGCGAAGACGTCACGCTCGAGGTGGTCTTGCGCTATCTGCGCCGCTTTGACGCGCTGCCCAACCATACCGATCAGGTGTTCGTCGTCGATCGGCACGATGTGTTGAAAGGTGGGTTACCGCTTGATCGCCTGCTGTTAAACGAGCCCGAGGTCGAGGTGGCGGCGGTAATGAACACCGACCTGATGACGCTCTCGCCGCTCGATGAAACCAGTGAAGCGGCGCAGGCTTTCGAGCGCTATGACCTGGTGTCGGCGCCGGTAGTCGATGAGGCGGGCAGGCTGGTCGGCAGGCTGACGATCGACGAAGTGGTCGACGTGATCCGTGAAGAGGGCGAGGATGCGGCGCTGGCGCAGGCCGGCTTGCGCGAAGAAGAAGACCTTTTCGCGTCGGTATGGAATTCGGCGCGCAATCGCTGGTCATGGCTCGCGGTCAATCTGTGCACGGCGTTTTTCGCGTCGCGCGTTATCGGCGCGTTCGAAACGACGATCGAGCAGGTCGTCGCGCTCGCTACGTTGATGACGATCGTGATGGGCATTGCCGGCAACTCCGGCAACCAAACGATGACGCTGATGATCCGCTCGCTCGCGCTCGGTCACGTGACGGGCGGCAATGCGAGGCGGCTTATCCTGAAGGAGCTCGTAATTGCCGGGCTTAACGGCATCGTGTGGGGCAGCATTGCCGGTCTTGTTGCGTGGTGGATATATCTGGGCAGCCCACGTGGATGGTTGATCGGCTTGACGCTGCTGTTGGCGATGACGTTGAACATGCTGATCGCGGCGCTGGTCGGAACGCTGGTTCCGCTGGTACTCGAACGCGCCGGCCGCGATCCTGCGCTCGGTTCTTCGGTGCTGCTGACGTTCACGACGGATAGCATGGGCGTGTTCATCTTTCTTGGCCTGGCGACGCTGTTTTTCTTGTAGCGTGCCCGTGTACCCGACCTGCGGTCGCATGTGTACTCGATCAGTTTGCGCGCTCCCTTCGGAGCGGTCGCGTATACGCGGCAGTGCAACTGCAAGCGGGCAATCGCTTCGAATGCTGCAACTACTACTTGATCCTTTTCACCGTGAACTCTTCCTGAATCGTGTCCTTGTAAACACTGGCCGGCGAAGAGCTGGCAATGAACCTGCGGGCGATCTCTTCGCCGACGGCGGTGTGCTGAATGATCGACCCGTTGTCGAATTCGATCTCGAGTACACGATTGTTGCGGTCGTAACCGGCTGACTTGATGCCGCCGCGGCGGATAGGTTTACGTTCCATTCCTATATTCCCAGTTGCTCCATCGACCCTCGCTTTGACGGCAGGGTCCATCACGATAGGTCGCGCCCACTCGCGCTGCGTTTCTCCACGCCACTTGTTAGTGGCATCGATTCTCATTTTGGCGCCAAGACCGGCCGCCGGCGAAGCGAAGTCAAGATAGTCGATCGGAGTGTTGTCGATCAGCAGCGTGTCGCGCACCGGATCGACGCGCGTGGTTAGGTTAATGGTCCCGGATCACTTCCCTTCGGTCTCGCACATCGACTTGTTGAATTTTATGGCTTGTTGACGAGCGATACTATGTTTTGACGACATTTGCACACCATCATGAGTGACGCGTTGGTCGCTCCCATACCAGTTCGAACAAATTCTTAAGCACCGGCATCTGCGAGCCGGTCGGGCGTTCAAAGCAACGGGCGCGCCGGCGCGGGGCGTCCGCTCGCAGATCTTGGTCATTTCCAGGCGAGGTGAAAACCTCGGCGCTTAAGCTCATCGCCCCGCTCCAACTCGCGCGATGAAGTCTTTTGGGCGGCGTATTGCATCGGCTAAGGCGCCAAAACGACAGACGGTGGAAGTGAGAGTGAGTATTTGCTCAGGAGGGCACAGTCCTTTGATTTTTATAGATTTTTGGTTAGTCATCGGCTAGCACCTTGTCCGTTCGGCGGCGGCACGTCAGAGTTCCTTTTCATTTAGAAGGAATCCCCGCTTGACCGAGCCCTTTTGCCACCTAAAATCCCACCCAGCCGTTTGGCATAGCGTCCTAGCGCGTGCGTCGCAACATCACCGCGTAGGGCGAATAAAAGCCATTCGCTGGCGTGTAGGCCCCGACATTGCTCGTGGGAATAGGCGGTTGCTGCAAGAAACAGGACCCTTGGTGAGCGGGTAGCGCGCAAGGGAAGTTAAATGGCCGGTGGCAGCAGAACGATCCGGTCAACGTTCGAACCTGTGAATCGACCCCGAAACAGTCGGGGCCGTTCGGCATGAGGGAGACACGACTTGGCTAACGCTTCGAATTATGCGCTGCGAAACATTGCGGTTATCGGGCCGGCGATCGCTGCCCTGGCCACGTTTGTGACCGATATTGGGCGTGGCGCTTTGTCGACGACCCGCCTGCTCGTGATGGTGGTGGGTACGGCCGCCTTGTTGGCTACTGGTGTATTGCTCAGCAGCGATGACGCCCGCTCGATGCTTGAAGCGCGTCTGTCAGCGACGGACTCAGTCGCCGTCGAAGCCGCCGCGCCCGACAGCAGCACCGACGCCCGCGACGAGCGGGGACGCACCGCAGAAGATCCGCAGCAAAAGAGAGTTGTGCAATACCTTGCCCGCCGGTATCGGGTGGCGGACGGGGCTGTTCGAATGCTGGTCTCAACGGCGTTTCAAATCGGCCGGGAAAAGAACCTGGATCCACTGCTGATTCTGTCGGTCGTCGCGATTGAGTCCAGTCTCAACCCGTTCGCTGAAAGCGCAATGGGTGCCCAGGGCCTGATGCAGGTGATGACTCGCGTCCATGCGCAGCGCTTTGAGCCGCATGGCGGCGAAATTGCGGCACTCGACCCGATAGCGAACATGAAAGTTGGCGCTTCGATATTGCACGAGCTGATTTCGCGCGGCGGATCGGTCGAGCGTGGTTTGCAGTTGTACGTCGGCGCCGGCAATATGGACAACGACGGAGGCTATGGCGCGCGGGTATTGGGCGAGCGAGCAAGGTTGCAGATGGCGGCAACCGGGAAAGTCGAGGCGGCTTTGGCATCTGCAGTCCGCGCGGCTGCGGTGCCTGCGCCGGTTCCCGAAAAACCTGCGACGCTGCCAGTTAACGCGGCGAGTGCGCCTCTTGAGCCGGCAGAACTGACTCCGACTGGCCATTCGAGCCGCGAGGCGCAGCTTTTCCCTGCAATCCCCGAACACTCCGTCTAATTCCTTTGCGCTTCACCAGCTAGCGCGCACAGCCCGGAGCAGCGGCGCGCGCGAGGATAATCGCGGCTTCGTTTCCGAGGTGTCCACGTTCCGCCGCCATGCCGACTGAAGATCAAGCGGATCTGAAGCGCGCCGCTCTCGAGTATCACGAGAAGCCGCAACCGGGAAAAATCTCCGTCACACCCACCAAGCAGTTGGTGAACCAGCGCGATCTCGCGCTTGCCTACTCGCCGGGCGTGGCGGCTGCGTGCGAGGCCATACAAGCTGATCCGGCAACAGCGTCGCGCTACACCGCGCGCGCCAACCTGGTGGGAGTGGTCACGAACGGTACGGCGGTACTGGGGCTCGGCGCGATAGGCCCTCTGGCTGCAAAGCCGGTGATGGAAGGCAAGGCGGTGTTGTTCAAAAAGTTTGCCGGCATCGATGTATTCGACATCGAGATCAACGAGCTCGATCCCGACAAGCTGATCGAGATCATCGCTGCGCTCGAGCCCACGTTCGGCGGCATCAATCTTGAGGACATCAAGGCGCCCGAGTGCTTTTACATCGAGCGCACGCTGCGCGACCGGATGAAAATTCCGGTATTTCACGATGATCAGCACGGCACTGCGATCATCGTCGGAGCCGCGGTACTAAATGGCTTGAGTATCGTCGGCAAGGACATCAAGAAGGTCAAGCTGGTTACCAGCGGCGCCGGCGCAGCTGCGCTCGCGTGTCTGCAACTACTTGTTGAGCTCGGACTGCCGCGCGAAAACATCTGGGTCACCGATATCGAAGGCGTCGTTTATCAAGGCCGCAAGGCGTTGATGGACGACGACAAGGCGCGCTTCGCGCAAGCGACATCGCTTCGCAAGCTGAGTGATGTAATCGAAGGGGCCGACATCTTTCTGGGCCTGTCGGCGGCGGGGGTGCTGAAGCCCGAGATGGTCAAGAAAATGGCGGCACGTCCATTGATTCTTGCGCTCGCAAACCCGACGCCAGAGATCATGCCCGAACAGGTCAAGGCGGTACGCGACGACGCGATCATTGCGACCGGGCGCTCTGACTACGTCAATCAGGTCAATAACGTGCTGTGCTTTCCGTTCATCTTTCGCGGAGCTCTCGACGTCGGCGCGACCACGATCACGACCGCGATGGAGACCGCCGCCGTGCGAGCGCTTGCTGGGCTGGCTCGCGAAGAGCAAAGCGACATCGTCGCGTCCGCATATGGCGTGGCCGATGTCAGCTTTGGCCCCGAGTATCTGATACCCAAGCCGTTCGATCCGCGGCTGATTACGCGCATCGCGCCTGCAGTCGCGCAGGCCGCGATGGCAAGCGGTGTCGCCACGCGGCCGATCAACGACATTCAAGCGTATCGCGATCAGCTGCAGCAATTTGTCTATCACTCCGGCACGTTCATGAAACCGATCTTTGCGATCGCGAAGAATGCGCATGTTGGTGGCGGCAAGTCGCGCATCGTGTTTGCCGAGGGCGAAGAAGAACGAGTACTGCGCGCAGTGCAGGTCGTGATCGACGAACAGTTGGCCAAGCCGATACTGATCGGGCGGCCGGCGGTCATCGGCAAGCGCCTCGAGCGCTTCGGATTGCGTATGCGGCCCGAAGTGGATTTCGATTTGGTCAATCCCGAGCTCGACAATCGCTATCGCGACTACTGGGAAACTTATCATCGCCTCGCCGCACGTAAGGGCGTGACACAGCAGTACGCAAAAATCGAGATGCGTCGCCGGCTGACGTTGATCGGCGCGATGATGATGCACAAGGGCGAGGCCGACGGCATGCTTTGCGGCACGTTCGGTACCCACGGGCCGCATCTGACGTACATCGATCAGGTGATCGGGCGCCGGACGGGTGCCAACGTTTACGCAGCGATGAATATTCTGATGGTGCCGGGGCGGCAGTTGGCGCTGGTCGACACCGCGGTCAACCTCGATCCGACCGCGGAGCAGGTCGCCGAGATCACCGTGCTGGCAGCGGAACAGCTGAGGCGCCTCGGAATCGTGCCGCGCGCTGCGCTCGTTTCGCACTCCAACTTTGGCGCAAGCGATGCGCCGTCGGCAGTGAAGATGCGTGAGGCGCTGGCGCTGATTCGTCAGCTTGCGCCGGACCTCGAAGTCGACGGCGAAATGCACGCCGACTGCGCGGTTGATGATGCGATTCGCAAATCGATCATGCCGTTTTCGACGTTGACCGGCGACGCCAATTTGCTGGTGTGCCCGACGCTCGACGCCGCGAACATTTCGTACAACCTGCTAAAGGCAACGGCCGGAAACAATATCGCGATCGGCCCGATGCTGCTCGGTGTCGCAAAGCCGGCGAATATTCTGACGCCGGCTGCAACGGTGCGTCGTATCGTCAACATGACGGCCGTGACGGTGCTCGAAGCGAATTCGGTACGGCAGGCCGAATTGCTCTAACCAGTTGCCCTAGCTGAGGTCGCCAGCGACTGCCTGCATCGCTGCGAGCGCAGCGAGTCCCGCGGTCTCGGTTCGCAACACGCGCGGTCCGACGTGGTAGGCGCCATAGCCAAGCCGATGCGCAAGGGCGAGTTCGTCGTCGTCAAAGCCACCTTCTGGCCCGACGGCTATTGCGAGACCGCCGTTCAATGGGGCGTTCACCAGCGGCAAATCAGCGCTCGGGTGCAGCAACACTCCACGCATACCGCCGTCGAGTCCTGCCTGCAACGACGCGGCCAGTGTTGGGCTCGCCTCGATGCGAGGAATGCGATTGCGTCCGCATTGCGCGCACGCGGCCAGGATCAGCTCGCGCAGCCGATCGATCCTCTTGTCCAATCGATTGCCGGCGACGCGCACGACGGAGCGTTGAGCAGGCGCAAGCAGAATTGAATGAACGCCAAGCTCAACGGCTTTCTCGATGATCCAATCGAGCTTGTCGGCCGCAACCCATGATTGCACCAGCGTTACGCGAAGCGGCGCCTCGCGCTCAACGGGGGAAAACGAGTCGATAGTTGCGCGGGCGTGTGATCCGATAACCGAGAGCCGCGCCGCAAATTCGCCGCCTGTGCCATTGAACAGCACGATCGAATCGGCATCGCGCAAGCGCAGGACGCGCAAGGCGTGATGTGCGACCCGTTCCGGTAGCGCGATCGTCGTGTCAATGGCGAGCGGCACGTCGACAAAAAAGCGCGCCGCTCGCATGCGTTCGAAAAATAGCTAAGCGCTAGGCCGCTTGCAACTGAGCGACACGCACCGGTTCTTGAGCCACAGCTTTCGGTTGCACTAAGTCCTGGACGAACACCGGCAGAGCAAACAACGCCGAATGCAGCGCCGGATGGTAATAACGCAGCTCGCGTACCTGCCGCTCGCTAATGCGCTGCGCGATAACGTCGGCACCGGTCGCACGCGGATCGACAGTGTCGCTCGCGACCGCGAGGCACCACAGAGAACCATAGAGCGGTACGAACAGCGACATCGGCGCCACGTGCCGAAACACCTTGCGCAGGTTGGCCGCATTTTTTTGCACTGTCTCGGCCTGATAAACCGGCGAACCGAGATGCAGCGTCAGCATGCCGCCTGGCCGCAGGATGCGCTGACACATTCTGAAGAATTGTTCCGAGTACAAGTGAAATGCGGGCGTATCTGGATCGGTGAGGTCCAACACGATCATGTCGAAGCGCTCGGTCGTCGACTTCACGAACTCGAACCCGTCACCAATCGATACCTCGAGACGCGGATCGTCGAAGGCACCTTTATGGATCGAACGGAGCCATTTCTTTGACACATCAATCACGACCGGATCTAGCTCCGCCATCACGATGCGCTTGACGCTCGGATGCTTCAGCAGTTCTTCCGATGAGCCGCCATCACCGCCGCCGATCACCAGGATCGATTCCGGATTCGGATGCGCCAGCGCGGCCGGGTGCGTCATGCACTCGTGATAGAAAAACTCGTCGGCCTCCGACGTCATCATGCGGCCGTCGAGCCTAAAGAGCTTGCCGAATTGCCGCGTGTCGTAGACCTCGACCTTTTGATACGGGGACTGGATCTGCACCAAGGTCTTCGTGGCCGTGGTGCCGTAACCGGAATCCGCATTGAGCCAGTCGAAAATCAACTCGCCTTTTGCGGCCTCGCCGGATTCGCTCGCCGAGCCGTCGTCCGCGCCGGCGGCCAGGTCGCCGCGAGTAATGCGATTGACGACATGGCTCTTGGGCCTGAAAGCGAGCATCAACGCGTCGAACAACCGCTCGGCCATGCCGGTGTTGTCGTCGGTGAAGTTGCAGACATAAACGTCAAGCGTGACGCCGCGCCGCTCCGGCCACGTGTGAATCGCCAGATGCGATTCGGCAAGCAGCAACGTTCCGGTGATGCCACCCGGCTCGCCCTTCCAGTCAGGAAACCGATGCCACGCTTGATCGACGATCGTCAGCTTCGACTCATTCGTCGCGTCACGGCAGGTCTTGGTGAGTGTTGCAAGATCCGTCAAAAGCGCTGCACTGCAACTGCAGTCGAACAGATCGCCAGTCAGGTGAAGGCCATTCATCTTCGTCCCCCAGCAGGTCCGCCCTAATCGACCTGAAGCGCGACTTGCGTCGCAACCCCACGATACGGGACTCACGCGCTGTGGCGCGGCGTGTGAGTCATGCAACGCAGGAACTTCCTGCGCTGCCCTACTGGCTCTGACGGGAGTGCTGCCTAACCTAACGGCTCGTTGCCTTCGCTCTTTCGCAAACGCTGAAAACCCGCGTTCATCTGCGTACAAGGTCTGGCGCCCGTTGCTTCCTTTTGGTTCCGGATCGAATTTGGAAAAGCCGCAAATAATATATGAAATCGCTGCAGTGTTACCAACGCGCGCGCTGTTTAGACACTCGCGCCTAAGCGTCCTTAGATTGCGTCACAAAATGGCGCTGCAAGCGGCGCGCCCGCGGGAAACGCGAGTCGCTTTGCTACCATTTCGTACTTTCTGCCGTGGCACAGATGAACGACCGGTTCAAGGATAAAGTCAGCGCGCCCTTTGCCTTATCCGAAATGCCGGTGACGATGATGGCCAACGCCATTCGCGCGCTGGCGATGGATGCGGTACAGGCCGCGAACTCGGGTCATCCCGGCATGCCGATGGGCATGGCGGACATCGCCGTGGCACTTTGGGGGCGACACCTTTCGCACAACCCAGCGAATCCCCATTGGCCGAATCGGGACCGTTTCGTTCTCTCCAACGGCCATGGCTCGATGCTGCAATACGCTTTGCTGCACTTGACGGGCTACGACTTGCCGTTACAGGAATTGCGGAACTTCCGTCAGTTGCACAGCCGTACGCCCGGCCATCCGGAGCTCGGAATCACTCCCGGCGTCGAAACCACGACCGGTCCGCTCGGGCAGGGATTTGCGAACGCTGTCGGCTTCGCGCTCGCCGAAAAATTACTCGCCGCGGAATTCAATCGGCCGGCGTTCGATATCGTCGATCACCGCACCTACGTCTTCGCGGGTGACGGCTGCATGATGGAAGGCATTTCGCACGAAGCGGCTTCGCTCGCCGGTACGTGGCAGTTGAACAAGCTGATCGCCGTCTATGACGACAACGGCATTTCAATCGACGGCGAAGTCAAGGACTGGTTTACCGACAACACCGCGCAGCGGTTCGATGCTTACGGCTGGCACGTGATTGGCCCGATTGACGGGCATGACGTTGAAGCAGTCGACCGCGCGATTGGTGATGCAAAGAAGCAAACCACCAAGCCGACCCTGATCGTGGCAAAGACGATCATTGGCAAGGGTTCGCCGAACCGCGCCGGTACTGAGAAGGCGCACGGCGAAGCACTGGGAGAAAAGGAAGTCGAGGCAACGCGTGCCGCGCTGGGCTGGCCGCACAAACCGTTTTCGGTGCCGGACGAGGCATACGCCGCCTGGGATGCGAAGAAAGCCGGTGCCGAGCGCGAAGCACAATGGAATCAGCTCTTTCACGCTTACTCGGAGCGTTATCCGCAGGAAGCCGGCGAGTTCGAGCGCCGCAATGCGGGCGACTTGCCGGCAAGCTATTTTGCGGCGCGCGATCAGGCCATCACCGCCGCGGCTGAGAAACGCGAAGCCGTGTCGACTCGCAAGGCGTCGTTGCTCGCGCTCGAGGCGATTGCACCGGCGTTGCCGGAAATCATCGGCGGTTCCGCCGACCTCACCGGCAGCAACTACACCAAGTGGAGCAAAACCGGACCGCTGCGGCCCGATCATCTCGATGGCCGCCACATCAACTACGGCGTGCGCGAGTTCGGCATGTGCGCCATCTCGAGCGGGATCGCCTTGCACGGCGGATACCTGCCGTTCGCCGGCACGTTTTTGACGTTCTCCGATTACGCGCGCAATGCGCTGCGCATGGCCGCGCTGATGAAGCTGCGCGTGATCTACGTCTTCACGCACGATTCGATCGGCCTCGGCGAAGACGGGCCAACGCATCAAGCGGTCGAGCACGCGGCGACGTTGAGGTTGATCCCGAACATGGATGTCTGGCGACCCGCAGATACGGTTGAGTCGCTGGTGGCATGGGCGGCTGCGATCGAGCGAGTCGATGGCCCCACCAGCTTGCTGTTTTCGCGGCAGTCGGTGCCGTTCATCGAGCGCAAGGTGGACAGTGACGCCATACGCCGTGGCGCTTACGTGATCAGCGAAGCGGACGGCGGGTTGAAGAATGCGCAGGCGGTGTTGATCGCCACCGGGTCGGAAGTCGGGCTCGCAGCCGCCGCGCAAAAAGCGCTGGCCGAAAAAGGTGTCAGCGTGCGAGTGGTATCGATGCCATCCACATCGGTGTTCGACCGGCAACAAACTAAGTACAAATCGCAGGTGCTGCCCGAAGGACTGCCGCGCATCGCGATCGAAGCGGGTGTGACAGATTTCTGGTGGAAGTACGTGCGTGCGAACGGCGCGGTGATCGGACTCGATCGCTTCGGCGAGTCGGCGCCCGACAAAGACGTGTTCAAGTATTTCGGGTTCACGGTGGACAACGTCGTTGCCACCGTCAATCAGGTAATAAGAAGAGGCGCGCGGTAATGACGATCAAGGTTGCCATTAACGGTTATGGCCGTATCGGTCGCAACATCCTGCGCGCGCACTACGAAGCAGGCGAAAAACATGATCTGCAGATCGTGGCCGTCAACGATCTCGGTGATCCGAAAACCAACGTTCACCTGACAAAGTACGACACCGCGCATGGCCCATTTCCAGGCACCGCTGTCGCCGACGGCGATTCGATGGTCATCAACGGCGATCGCATTCGCGTCCTTGCACAGCGCAATCCGGCCGAGCTGCCGTGGGGCGAATTAGGCGTCGACGTTGTACTGGAATGCACCGGCTTTTTCACCACCAAGGAAAAGGCGTCGGCGCATCTGAAAGGGGGCGCGAAGAAAGTCATCATCTCGGCGCCCGGCGGTAAGGACGTCGATGCGACGATCGTCTACGGTGTGAACGACCGCACGCTGAAGGCTGCGCATACGGTTATTTCAAATGCTTCGTGCACGACCAATTGTCTGGCGCCGCTTGTCAAGCCGCTGCACGAGAAAATTGGTCTTGTCAGCGGACTCATGACGACGATCCACTCGTACACAAACGATCAGGTACTGACGGACGTCTATCACGAAGACTTGCGGCGAGCGCGCGCCGCTGCGCACAACATGATTCCAACCAAGACCGGCGCCGCTTCCGCGGTTGGCCTGGTCATGCCGGAGTTAAATGGCAAGCTTGATGGGTTCGCGATTCGTGTGCCGACGATCAACGTGTCGATTGTCGATCTGACATTTATTGCGGCGCGAGATACGTCGGTCGACGAAGTGAACGCCATCATGCAGGCGGCGGCGGATGGAGAGTTGAAAGGAATACTCGGCGTAAACACCGCACCGCTCGTCTCGAGCGATTTCAACCACGATCCGCGGTCATCCATCTTTGACGCGACGCTGACGAAAGTGGTCGGGCGACTGGTCAAGGTTTCGAGCTGGTACGACAATGAGTGGGGTTTTTCGAACCGCATGCTGGACACGGCCGTTGCGCTGATGAACGCCAAATAACCGGCGGGCGCGCTACTTATTTCTCGATACAGGCTGCCTCGCGGTACGCCTTTTGGCTGACAGGCGCGTTACGTGGAATGTCGGTACCGTTGCATCGGTCTTAGCCCAAGTGCGTGCACGCACTCAAATTGAAATCCGCGCAATGCATGTCGCCAGAGCATTTCTTGCCGTCTTGATTTTGTTTCCGGTGACGCTCGGCGCTTGCTCCGCGCCTAATGCCATGACCTCCTCGGATGCCGCGGTCGTCGCAGCCATCATCGTTAAACCCCGCGTTGCGACCAGTGATTCATTGGCGGTGCTGAAGCCAATCCAGGCGGCACTGGGCGAAGCGGCGGGTGTTAAGTACGTACGGCCAATGGCAGGCGATGCACACATCGTCCACCTGACCGCCCCGGCGCAGCGCGCTGACGTCCCGAAATTGGTCGAACGCATGCGTGCCTCGGGCAATTTTGATTACGTCGAAGTCGATTCGATGGTAAAGATTCGATGAGCGCCGCGTGCGCCATTCGCGGAAAGGACAGGCCGTGAGCCGTCAACTGTTTATCTTGTCGGGCGCTTTTATCGCCGGCGTCGCTGCCGCCGTGCCGTCCCCCACCGTGAACTCAAGCGCGAAAATCAACGCCAAACAGGCAGCGTTGAACGGCGTTGCGTTTACGGGCGCAGCCGCGCGCGAGCAGATGGTGTCACGGCTGATTGTCAAGCTACGTGCTCCGACAGCGAGTGAGATGGTGCGCCCGATGTCGGCTTTGCGAGTGCAGACCTTGTCGGCGACGGCAGGTGTCAGCATGAAAGCGGTGCGCGCAATGGCAGGAAGCACTGCATTGCTTGCGCTGGATGCGCCGCTACCGTTGTCGGAGGCAAGAGCCGTGGCCGCGCGCCTGGCGCTCGATCCGTCGGTCGAGTATGCCGATCCGGACATCATGCTTAAAAAGACGGCAACGCCGAACGAAACTCGATTTACCGAATGGCAATGGAACTTGTTTGCACCCACTTCGACTTACACGGGCGCACTGTTTAGTGGCGGTACTCCTAAATCGGCGGTGGCAACCGGCGGCGCCAACCTGCCCCTCGCATGGGACGTCACCACCGGCAGCAACAATGTTGTCTTGGCCGTGATCGACACCGGGATCGTCAATCATCAGGACCTGAATGGCGCCGGTATCGCGCCTTTCAGCGCCACGTACGTGCCGAATGGCCGTTTCCTCGCAGGGTATGACTTCATTTCCAGTGACGTTGGCGCTGGGTAACAGTCCGCCATTTCCTACCAACTTCGTTGCGAACGACGGCGACGGGCGCGATGCAGATGCTTCCGATCCCGGAGACTGGGTAACGGCAGCAGACGAGTCTACGTATGACCAGTGCGACGATGGCAATGCAGGCCCGCAGGACAGTAGTTGGCACGGCAGCCACATGGCTGGTGTTGCCGGCGCGATCACGAACAACGCAAGCGGTATTGCGGGCATTGGTTGGAATATACGAATTCTTCCGGTGCGCGCATTGGGCAAATGCGGCGGCTCACTGTCAGATATCGCTGAGGCGATTCGTTGGGCGGCGGGCCTTTCAGTCCCAGGGGTGCCGGCCAATCCCACACCTGCGCAGGTGATCAACCTGAGTCTGGGTGGCGGCACGTGCATGGCCACCTTGCAGGGCGCTGTAGACGCGGCGATCGCTGCTGGCGCGGTTGTAGTTGCAGCCACCGGTAACGAAGGTGTAACGAATATCTCGGCACCCTCAAACTGCAGTGGTGTCATCTCGGTAACGGCCCACACAATTAATGGCGAAAACGCCACATACGCGAACATCGGTAGCAAGGGCGGCAGTGATCCTCGGCCATCGATTAGCGCGCCGGGCGGCGGACCCCCGATCGTGCTCGGTAGTGGCGGCCCGACAGATGATCAAGACTGGCATGGGTATTACATTTGGTCGACAGTGCTGTTTGGAAACACGACACCGAACAGTGGCGGCGGTGCGGGGGGCACCAGCATCGGCCCTGCTTACGCCCCGTTCACTGGCACCAGCGCAGCCACACCGCAGGTCGCTGCCGTCGCTGCGCTCGTCAAATCCCTGCTTCCGAATGCAACATCGGCGCAAGTTCTCAGCTTCGTTATCAGTACCGCGAGGCCCCATCCGGACGGAGGCGCTTGCGCCGCTGGAGGCGGCTTGGTGGGTCAGTGCGGGCCCGGATTATTGGATGCCAATGCAGCCGTACGAGCAGCCGCATTGGCAGCTGCTCCTCCTCCTCCTCCCGTTGTTTCCGGTGGAGCGCCGCCGCCAACCGGGGGCGGAGGTGGGCGGTGGTGCGCTGCCAATCTGGCAACT
This sequence comes from uncultured beta proteobacterium, assembly GCA_963729165.1. GTDB lineage: Bacteria > Pseudomonadota > Gammaproteobacteria > Burkholderiales > Burkholderiaceae_F > JACCZX01. Next base: position 104,331 of record CAVSMM010000005.1, on the reverse strand, counting down.
CCTATTGCTCGGCGCACTTTCGTTGGTGGTGCGCGCCCGCGTCAGAAACTGAGCTACCTGATGTTGTTCGGCGCGAGCGCGCCGAACAAACGCTTCTTCCTACCGCAACACGCATCACTCGCATCGGCTAAAAAAACGCGTGCGGTACGCCTTTTGGCTGACCGGCAGCGTGAGTCTCAGCGACGACGTGTTCACGTAAGCTCGTTTCACTTGTTGCGTGTCAGTTCAACGCCTTGCGATCTCTGAGCACTCGCTCGCACGCGTACCGGATTTCGGTGTTAATCGAGCGATTGCGAGCTTCGAGCGCATTCAATATCTGACACTTGCGATGGCTAAAACTTTGCGAGAGGAACTCCCGTGTTGCGTCACAGAATAGGTTTGGGTGCGGTTGGATTGAGCGCCATCGCTGCCATCGCAAGCGTTGCATTGCCCGCAGCAATTGCGCAGTCGAGTGTGAGACTCACGGCGAAGCAAGCAGCGTTGCTAGGTTTGCCGGTCGCTACGCAAGCCGGCGAGCGAGGAAATAGTCGGTGCGCTGATCGTCAAGATGCGCGCGACCGGATCGCAGACTGGCGCAGGCCCAAGGCGGCGCGTACGTGCGATCGCTTTCGAATATGGCCGGCGTCGGCGTCAAGGGTGTGCGTCCGATGAGTGAGAGCTCGTCGCATGTCGCGCTCGACGCGTCCGATGACACTGTCCGAAGCACGGGCGGTTGCTGCGCGTTTGGCGAGCGATCCGATGGTGGAGTACGCAGAGCCGGACGTAGCGATGAAGCCGTTCGCTGTGCCGAATGAAACCGACTTTGCGTTGAAGCAGTGGAATCTGTTTCCGCCCGCCAGCTGTATACCGGTGACGTCGAGGTACCGATGGGTGAGCCGCCGATGACTGACATGACGGCGCCTGCAGCGGGCGGCGCAACCTGATTAGCCGCGTGGGACCGCACGACCGGGTCGGACACCGTGGTCGTCGCCGTCATCGACACCGGAATCATCAATCATCCGGATCTGAACAATGCCGGCCGAATACTCGTGCTCACATACACGCCGGGTGGCCGCTTTCTTGCGGGTTACGACTTTGTTTCTCCGGATGCACTCGGGCTCGCCAGCCGCGAATTTTGTATGCCAACGACGGCAATCGGCCGCGACCCGAACCCGACCGATCCAGGTGACGATGCGGTGATGCGGCCGACAGAACAGTAATCCGCTTGCAACGACAACACGCCGAATCAAGCGAACGCTAATGCGCCCAAGCACATGGCACGGCACGCACAGCGCGGGCGTCGTCGCTGCCACCGCCAATAACGCGATCGGAATGGCCGGCATTGGCTGGAACGTCAAGGTTTTGCCGGTGCGCGCGCTTGGACGCTGTGGCGGCGCAATGTTCGACGTTGCCGACGCGATTCTGTGGGCCGCGGGTTTGACCGTGACAGGCCACAGTGCCGCCCGACAACGCGAACCCAGCCAAGGTCATTCTGAGTCGGCGCGGGAGGCAAAGCGGGCGTCGCATGCAGCGCAGACGCTGCAAAGTGCGATCGACGCTGCGGTCGGCGCCGGCTCAGTCGTTGTTGCTGCGGCAGGCAATGAGGGCAGTGTCACCGGAATCAGTGCGCCCGCGAATTGCAACAACGTCATCGCCGTTACCGCGCACGCGATCAACGGCGAGAACGCGACGTACTCGAACATCGATGCTCCGCGGCGGCACGCAATGACGATCAGCGCAGCCGGGGGTGGTTCGCCGGGTTCGCTCGGGTCGAGTCCCGGTACGCCCTCAGGATTGATGATCCAGCTTGGGATGGTTATTACATCTGGTCGACGGCACCCCAGCGGCGCTGGCGATCCGGGCCCGCATCGCGCCTGACCTACACGTGGTAGATTCGGCACCAGTCCCGCGGCCGCACAAGTCGCGGGAGTTGCCGCGCTGATCAAGTCGGCGAGTTCCTGACGCAACGCCGCACAAATCAAGAGTGCCCTCGTTACCAGCGCGCGACCGTTTCCAGATCTCGGCTTATGCGCGCCTGGACGCGAGTTCGCGGGTCGGTGTGGCGCCGGCATGCTAGACGCCACGCGCGCACTACAAGCGGCTGGACCTCCGCTCGTTGTCACGCCACCGGCGAATGTGACCGTAGCCGCCGGCGGGACCGCATCGTTTACGATCGAGGCGATCGGAGCAGTGAGCTATCAATGGATTCGTAACGGCGTAGCCATCGCCGGTGCGACCGGACCGAGTTACACGACCCCGGCACTTGCTGCAGCCGACAACAACGCCGCGTTTCAAGTCAACATGTCTAACTCGTTCGGTGGTTCGACAAGTCCAGCGGCCGTGTTAACAGTGACCAGCACGTCGGCCAACTCGCCCTCCGGCGGAGGCGCGCTGCCAGCCTGGCAGCTGCTCCTGCTGTCGTCGCTTCTGCTCGCGGCTCGCGTTCGCGTCGCTTATCGCGAACAGTAGCCCGAGCATCGTGCCGCAAGCAGCGCCGACCAGGTGCGCTTGCGGCACCACTCCTGCGCCCAGCCATTCGGCATAGGGCGTCGTCGCGCCACCCGGCTGCTCGAGCGCGACCTTGATCCAGCCGCCGAAGAACAGCGCCGATGGCAGCCACAGCTGTTGAAATCCGCGCGGCCTCGCTTTAATCAGCCATAGCGTCGCGCCCGCAAAAAACAGCCCGTGCAACGCACCCGATAGGCCGCGGTACCACGCGATCGTTGGATAGATCAACGCCAGGCAAGCGCTGATCGCGAGCGCGGCGGTGAGCAGCGCGAACAGTTGCCTCATTGGCGTCAGATCAGGCGCAAACAAGCGCGCGACGACCCACAGCGCGACCGCGTTGATCAACGCGTGCTGCCAGTTGACATGGATGAAGTGTGCGGTCAGCCAGCGCCACGGCTCGGCCGCAGAATTGGTGTTTCGGTATTCAAGGGGCGAAGGGTCGGGCAGCGCCTGCAACACCAACATCAGCAGAGCAATGGAAATTGCGATGAGTTCGGCGCGCGAAAGTGATAGGGGCTTCACCGTTCGTATAATGCCCAACTCCGGATTCTTCACTTGATCGTTTTCGCGCGGCGTCCTTTGCGGCGCGGCCTTTCCATCTGATGCGCGTTAATACTCTTGATCGGCTCATTGCAGATGGGCAGTTGGCCGGCCGTCGCGTTTTCATCCGTTCCGATCTGAACATCCCGCAGGACGACGCGGGCAACATCACGGAAGACACACGCATCCGAGCATCGGTCCCCGCGATCCGCGCGGCGTTGGAGGCGGGCGCGGCGGTGATGGTGGCCTCGCACCTCGGGAGGCCGATCGAAGGCGAGTTTGCCGCCGAATTTTCGCTTGCGCCCGTCGCGCGCAAGCTCAGCGACCTATTGGGGCTCGAAGTCCCGCTGCAACGCGATTGGATCAATGGCGTCAGCGTCGCGCCGGGTCAAGTGGTTTTGCTGGAAAACACCCGCTTCAACAAGGGTGAAAAGAAAAACAGCGACGAGCTTGCGAGAAAGATGGCAGCGCTGTGCGACGTGTACGTGAACGACGCGTTCGGCACCGCGCATCGCGCGGAAGCTTCGACCGTTGGCATCGCGAAGTACGCGAAGCGGGCATGCGCGGGCCCATTGCTTTCGTCCGAGATCGAGGCGTTGTCAAAAGCCCTGCGCGACCCCCAGCGGCCCCTGGCGGCGATCGTCGCCGGTTCCAAGGTATCGACCAAGCTCACGTTGCTGAACAACCTCGCGCGCAAGGTCGATCGTCTGATTGTGGGCGGCGGAATCGCCAACACCTTTCTGCTCGCTCAGGGGTTTGCGATCGGCAAGTCGCTTGCGGAGCCTGATCTGATCGGCGAATGTAAACGCGTGCTGACGACACTTGCAGAAAAAGGCGCGACACTGCCGCTGCCCATCGATGTCGTCGTCGCGAAGGAGTTCTCGGCCACAGCGGCGGCGGTAACGCGGCGCGCTGACGACGTGCGGCCCGACGAAATGATCCTCGATATTGGGCCGCAAAGTGCGCTGGCACTGGCCGAGATGATTCGCAGTGCCGGCACCGTCATCTGGAACGGCCCGATCGGCGTTTTTGAGTTCGACGCTTTCGGCGAAGGGACCAAGCAGATGGCGCTTGCGATTGCGGAAGCGACTGCGAACGGCACGTTTTCCATTGCGGGCGGCGGCGACACGCTGGCCGCGATCGCCAAGTACGATCTCGGCGACCGCATCAGCTATATCTCGACCGGGGGCGGCGCGTTTCTCGAGTATCTTGAAGGCAAGACTCTGCCTGCGATCGAGATCCTCGAGCGGCGTGCAGCGGATAAGGGCTTTATTGCCGCACCTCAAGTCCAACCGAGTTGATACGCTCAGCATGCGATGCCACGCAGCACGAAAATAGTTGCCACCCTGGGTCCGGCGTCTAGCGAAGCGCTGGTGCTGGAGCGCATGCTGGTCGCCGGTGTGGACGTAGTGCGCTTCAATTTCTCGCACGGCACGGCCGAAGATCATCTCGCACGCGCGCAGCTGGTACGTGAAACCGCGGCAAAGCTCGGCCGCGACGTTGCGATCATGGCCGATCTGCAAGGACCGAAAATACGCGTCGGAAAGTTTGAGGGCGGCAAAGCAACCCTGCGCGCGGGAAAGAAGTTTGTCCTCGACGCGAGCGCCGCGCTCGGCACCGATGACCGGGTCGGCCTTGACTACAAGGATTTGCCGCGCGAGGTGAAGTCGGGCGACACGCTGTTGCTAAGCGATGGCTTGCTCGTGCTCGACGTCGAGCGCGTTTCCGGTAGCGAGATACATACGCTTGTACGCATCGGCGGTGATCTGTCGAACAACAAAGGGATCAATAAACTGGGCGGCGGTTTATCGGCAGCAGCGCTGACCGGCAAGGACGTGCGCGATATCGACACTGCAATGCAGTGCGGTGCCGATTACGTGGCAATTTCGTTCGTCAAGAGCGGCACCGACGTCGAAATGGCGCGACAGCTGACACAGATCGCCGGCGAGAAGCACGGGATCAAGCCGCAGATCATCGCGAAAATCGAGCGTGCCGAGGCCATTCCGAAACTGCGCGAGATTCTGGAAGCGTCGGACGGCATCATGGTGGCGCGCGGCGATCTGGCGGTCGAGGTCGGCAACGCAGCGGTGCCGGCGCTGCAAAAGCGGATGATCAAGCTGGCGCGCGAGTTGAACAAGCTGGCGATCACGGCAACCCAGATGATGGAGTCGATGATCTATAACGCGGTGCCGACGCGGGCTGAAGTAAGCGATGTTGCGAACGCGGTGCTCGACGGCACCGATGCGGTCATGTTGTCGGCGGAGACGGCTTCCGGCAAATATCCGGTCGAGGTCGTCGAGACGATGGCGTCGATCGTGCAGGAAGCCGACAAGTCGGAGCAGGTCGAGCTCGACTTGCAGTTCGTCAATCAAACCTTCAACCGGGTCGATCAATCAATTGCGTACGGTGCGCTGTTCACCGCGTTCCATCTGCGCGTCGCCGCCATCTGTGCGCTGACCGATTCGGGCTCGACCGCGCTTTGGATGAGCCGGCACGACATCGATGTGCCTATTTTCGCGTTGACGCCTAACGTATCGACTGCGCGCCGCCTTGCGCTATACCGCAATGTGCGGCCGCTACACTTTCAAGTACACACCGATCGCGACGAGTCGCTTGCTGCGGCCGAGCGGCTGCTGCTGGACCGGGAACTGGTTAAGCGTGGCGACTTGATTGTGCTGACGGTCGGTGAACCGATGGGGCAACCTGGTGGAACGAACGCGTTGAAAATTGTCAGGGTCGGCGAACGCCTATGAAACCAATCGCAGCGCAAATGCGCGGCGTGCCGATAGCACAGGTTGTCCGCCACCTTACGTTTGCACTTGCGTTTGTGGCGTCCGGCGCGCTGGCGTCGCTGCCCGCGCGTCCCGCCGGCGGGCCTGCCGCTGGATTGTCGGAGCACACTGCGCGGTCGTTGCAACACGAGCTCAGTTCAGAATTTGCAACCGCCGAGATGCGTCTCGAGATACAGCAGCGCGCCTGGCAGATCGTTGCGGATCGCCACTATGACCCGGCGTTCAACGGTGTCGACTGGCAGGCCGTGCGCGAAAAATATCGGGCGCCGGTGATTGCTGTGAAAAGCGACGCCGAAATGTATCTGGTGCTGAAGGCGATGGTGCGCGAGCTGAAAGATTCGCATACGCGCATCGTGACGCCGCGCGAAAGCGCGGATCACCGGCGCTTCGCCACGCTCGCATCGGGGCTTGCTTTGTCGGTGATCGACGATCAGTTGCTCGTCATCGATGTCGACCCCGACTCTCCGGCCGCGCGCGCGGGCGTGCGCAAGGGTGACGTCGTGGTCGCCATCGACGACCGGCAGTTCGATACGACATTTTTAAGAGCAGCACGTGATCTGCCGCTGACGGGGGCCGACGTGATGTCATCCGAGGCGGAGCCGGCGCAACGAGATGAGGCAGTTCGTTTCGCGCAGTTGCGCGCGGTACGACGTGCATTGCAGCGCATGCCTGATGCGCTGCCGCGTTCCCAGACGCTGACACTGCATCGTGATGATGATCGTCCGCTGGTCGTAACTCTGATGCCCGAACCGTTGATCAGGCCGCCCGCGGTCACTGCTCACGTTTCCGCATCCGGTATTGCCGTCGTGAAGCTCAACCGATTTTCGGTGCGTAACCGTGCAGACGTCGAGCAAGCACTGCGGCAGGTGGCTGATGCGCGCGCGCTGGTGCTCGATCTGCGCGGTAACGGCGGTGGTGACTACAGTCAGTTCATGTGGCTGGTGCGGCAATTTCTGCCGGAGCCCCGCATGGTTCTCACTCAGCTGTCACGGCGTGGCGGCGAGCAGAGCACGCGCGAGCTGCGTATAAGCCCAGCGGAAACGCCGTTTCTGAAGCCGATCGCCGTTCTGACCGATCGGCGCTCGGGCAGCGCTTCCGAGCTGACCGCGACCGCGCTGCTCGAGCAGCGTGATGCGCTGATCGTCGGCGAGTCTACGTGCGGTTGCGTGGTTGCCGTGCGTTCGGAATACGTGTTGCCGGGGGCGGGCGGTGTGCGCGTATCCGAGACAGGGTTTCGCTCCGCGCACGGCCGACGCATGGAAGGCGAGCCGCTGGCGCCGACAATCTATGCGCCACCGACGCTGGCGGATCTGCGCGCCGGTCGCGACCGTGCGCTGGAGACGGCTGAAAAAGCGTTGCTGGACCGCTTGTTGCTCTCTACATCTGTCCAGTAGCAAGATTGCCTGATAACGGTTTTTAACGTTTAGCAAGGAGGGTCGCCATGGCGCTTGTTTCATTGCGTCAATTGCTGGACCACGCGGCCGAGAACGGCTACGGCGTGCCGGCGTTCAACGTCAACAACCTGGAGCAGGTACAGGCCATCATGGAGGCGGCGCAGGAGGTCAACGCGCCGGTCATCATGCAGGCATCCGCCGGCGCGCGTAAGTACGCAGGCGAAGCGTTCCTGAAGCATTTGATTCAAGCCGCGATCGAGTCGTACCCCAAGCTGCCGATCGCGATGCACCAGGACCATGGCGCGTCGCCCGCGGTGTGCGAAGGCGCGATCAAGCTTGGCTTCTCATCGGTGATGATGGATGGCTCGCTGCGCGAAGACGGCAAGACCGTTGCGGACTACGACTACAACTGGCAGGTGACCAAGAAAGTGGTCGACATGGCGCACGCGCAGGGCGTCAGCGTCGAAGGCGAGCTCGGCTGTCTCGGCTCTCTGGAGACGATGCGCGGCGACAAGGAAGACGGGCACGGCTCTGAAATCACGATGACGAAAGAAATGCTGCTGACAGATCCCGATCAGGCCGCGGATTTCGTCTCCAAAACGCAGCTCGATGCACTCGCGATTGCCATTGGCACCAGCCACGGCGCATACAAGTTCACGCGCAAGCCGACCGGCGACATCCTCGCGATCGATCGCATCAAGGAGATCCACCGCCGCATTCCGAATACGCATCTGGTGATGCACGGCTCATCGTCGGTACCCCAGGATCTGCTGCACGAAATTCGAACGTACGGCGGCGATATGAAGGAAACGTATGGCGTGCCGGTCGAAGAAATCCAGGAAGCGATCAAGCACGGCGTGCGCAAGATCAATATCGACACCGACATCCGCCTTGCAATGACCGCGGCGATCCGCAAATTTCTGCACGAGAATCCCGGCCACTTCGATCCGCGCGATTACCTGAAGCCCGCGCGTGCAGCGGCGAAGGTCATCTGCAAGCAGCGCTATGTGCAATTCGGTTGCGAAGGACAGGCAAGCGGAATTCAGCCGCTGCCGTTAACGACAATTGCGCACAAGTACACGACGGGCGCGTTGTCGCAGCACGTGCACTAGCTCATCGATGTGAAGCATCGACGACGAGATCCATCAGCGCTGGCTGAAAAGCATGAGCGCGCGGTGCAGTTCGTCAAGCGTTAGGGCTAAAACGCACGCACGTCGTGTACGTGACGCTTTGTTTACATCGTTCCCCGCAACCCCAACCGATCGATCGTCACCCGCTCGGAATCCACCATCTGCCGCGCGTACTTCGTGTACTCCTCGGGACTCATGTAGATCACCGATTGATCGAAGCGGTCAAGGATCGCGATGACTTTCGGATCCTCGAGCGACTTGCGGAAGGCATCGTGCAGCGTCTTGACGACAGCGGGATCCATTCCGGGTGGCCCGCCAATGCCGAAGGGCGAATCGGACACGGTCTCGTAGCCGAGCTCAGCCAGCGTCGGCACGTCAGGCCACTTCTTCGTGCGCTTCGAGCCATAAGTCACCAGCAGCCGCAGCTTGCCGCTCTCGACGTGCGGTGCCCAGCCGGTCGAGTCGCTGCCCGCCTGAAGGTGCCCGCCCAGAAGCGACGTCATCAAATCGGCGCTTCCCTTGAACGGCACGTGCGTCAGCTTGATGCCGGCTTTCGCCGCGAACTCCTCGATCGCCAGATGCGGGGTCGTGCCGGTGCCGGTCGAACCGTAATCGATCTTGCCGGGATTTTTCTTCGCGTCTTCGACCAAATCTTTCAACGTTTTCCACGGTGCGCCAGCGGGCACGACCAGCCCGAACGTGTAACCGGTCAGATTGATGATGTAAGTGAAGTCGCGCAGCGCGTCGAGCTGTGGTGTCTTTTGCATGTACGGAATGCGAAAGATGCCGATCGCCAGCTGCGACAGCGTGTAGCCATCAGGCTTCGCAGTCTTCAGCGCGATCGGAGCGACGGTGCCGCCTGCGCCCGGCTTGCTTTCGACGACGATCGTCTGCCCCAGTGTGCGCGACGCGGATTCAGCGAACGCACGCAACACCTGGTCGGTAGGGCCACCGGCGGGAAACGCGCAATACAGCGTGATCGGCCGCGACGGAAAGGCCTGCGCCCGCAGCGCGCTTGAAGGCAGCGCGGCAAGCGCGCCGCTTGCCACCAACAGAGTGCGACGATCCATGATGTCTCCTGATAGTTGTTCTGCGGGCGAGTATAGGCAAGAACTAAAGGTGCTCGATCGATCGCGCGTAATACATCAGTAGCGGGGTCTCGCCTGCGTTCGCGCTGTACAGCCCAGCCGATTCATTGACCAGATGCCGCAGCGTCAGCATGCGCAGGCCGGCGCCGACGGCGTAGTCCCAGTCGCTGCGCGGAACGTAGACGTGAGCGCCGCGCGCCTTTAACTGCTCGACCTCGGCGCCCACGCGCGACTTGATCTCCAGTTCGCTGAGCGCGGTCGACTTCGCTGCATTCAGTAACACGCGAGCAACCAGTGGCACGGGCAGCACGGGAATCAGGCGTCCTACCTGATCCATCAGATGGCGGCCCAAAGCACTGACCTCGCGAATCCGCTCTTCCTTGGAAAGTTTGCGAAAGTCGATTCCGCGCTGCACGCAGTAACTGCTGGTGGAAATCGGAGTGCCGAAGTTCACGCAGGCATAACCAAAGCGGTACCACTTGCTGCGTAGCGCGAGCCCGAATTGGCTGACGACGAATTTCGATGTGTTCAACAAAGCCCTCATCGCACCCGCCTTTCTGGCATCCGCGTTGCCGGCTGCGAGCTGCGTTCGATCTTCCAGCACACGGTCATAGTTCAAACCGAGCGGAACGAACACCAGATCGCGCTCGCCGTCGAGCGAGAAACCGCGCAGCATGTATTCGAGCACGCCGAATTTCGGCTCGCGCATACGGCCATCCCGCGTCAGCCCGCCTTCGGGATAGACCGCCTGCGTGACGCCCGACTCGGTCGCCATCGCGATGTAGCGCTCCAGCACACGCCGATAAAGTTCGTCGCCAGAGCCACGGCGCACAAAATAAGCGCCCATCGCGCGAATCATCTGCTGCAACGGCCAGATGCGTGCCCATTCGCCGACTGCATACGACAGCGCCGCCTGTTCGGCAGCCAGATGCGCAGCCAGGATGTAATCCATATTGCTGCGGTGATTCATCACGAACACCACGGTCGCGTTGGGTGGCACTGCGGCCAGTCCCGCTTCGTCGGAGTACCCGATGCGCACGCGATACAGCAGGCGACTGACCTTTCGGCTTGCCCACGCACCGATGCGAAAGTAAAAGTAGGCGTTGAACGCGGGCACGATCTCGCGCGCGTAACGCTCGACCATGTGGTGCACGACTTCGCGCGGCATCTGGTTCGCCTGCGCGTGCGCGGTCGCCGCTTGCTGTACCTTTTCGTCGAACACCAGCCGATCGATCAGCGTGCGACGGCTTGTTTGCTGGAACGGACGAACCTGCAGACGCAGACGCTGACTGACTTCGTCGAGCACTTTATTGGCTCGACTCCGGATGACCCAGCGCGCGCTCGGGACCAACAGGCGATCGAGCACCGCCCACAGCGCAAGCAGCGCGCCGATGATCGCAACCCAGACCGGAATGACTACTGTCCCCAATGTGCCCTGACCATCTTCGTGTGGATAGGGTGACGCGGTCGCGCAATGTACCGCGCGTCGAGCCGCGAAGTGGTCGCCTTGCTATTCGAGCGTAACGTTCGCCTCCAGCCGGCCGGCGCGTTCGTGCCAGGCCGCGATCTGAAGCCGAGAGCCTGCTTTGCCCTTGACTACCCAGTCGACATGCGCGCGATCGGCAGTGACTTTTTTGTTCGGCCAGAACGAAATGCCGGTGTGCAGATAGGCCCAGCCTTCGAGTTCGCCCATTTCTTCGCGCGGCTTACCCGATACCAGTTCAGCACCGGCGGGTAACTTGATTTCGGCGAGTACGCCGCGCAGCAATTTGCGCTTGACTGCCATCTTCGTGACGTAGGTCGGCAACCAGCCGCTGTTCTGCACGATCAATCGCAGGCGCCATGTATCGGTTCCGACGGACTTGACTTCGACGCTGCCAAGTTCGAGCTTCGGAGAAATCAGCGCCTGCCACAGCAGCCACTGCGGGAAACGTGCGATCTCTTTTTCACGTAGCGCCGGCGGCGGGTTCGCGAAGACGTGCATGCGGTTCCAGCCGCCGATCTCGACTTTGCCGAGCTGAGGGTGATCAAACGGCTTCCAGTCGATGTGGCCTTCGTTGGACGAAACACGCTGCGCCCAGTCGAAGATTTTCAAGTCGTCTTCGATCGGATGGTCGCGAAACCAATGAATCCATTCCTTGTTTTCGATGCCGGCTTCTTTTTTTGGATTCCAGATTTCGATGGTCCACGTGAACATTCCCAGATGCTCGTAGATCCAGTCAAACGAGCCACTGATGTGCTCGCCCGGCATGTACTGGAACTCGTGCCAGACCGAGATTGCCGGATAGCCGGTCAGTTCTTCGCCTTTCTTGCCGACGGTTTGGTAAGTCCACAAGTCTTCGGCGGGAAGCTTGTCGTCCGGAGCTGAGCCGAGTGGGCGCAGCAACACACCGGAGAACGTGTGAATGCTGGTGCCGCCGCAGATGTTCGGATGCGACATGAAGAATTCGACGATCGCGCGTACTTCGGGCTCGGAGGTCGGAAACGGCCCTGCGCCAAGCTGCTCGAACTCCTGCCGCCAATTCGCGGGGAAGTTGCGATTCAGATCCAGGCCTTGCGCGTTGCCGGTGACACCGGCGACGGTGACATTGACGCCGTCGTAGTTCTCGATGCGCCCTTCGGCAAAAACGCGGAAATATTCGCCGCCCGGTGCATCGGTCGGTGCACGGCGCACCATCAGACTGGGCTGCTGCGGATGCCTTTTCCACGGGCCATTCGGGTCGCCGACCCGCATCTGCAAAATCCGGCCGTCACCGTCGATATCTTCGGTGATCAGTCCGTCGATCGGATCCTCGTCGAACGGATAGCGCCGGGTCGACGAGCGTACGTAGCGTGGGTTATCGCCCATCGCCCATTCGGCACCGTCGGGATTGATGCGCGGGCACACATAAAACGTGCGCGTGTCCAGCGCACGCGCGACGTCCGCGTTGGTGCCGCGCTCTTTCAATAGCCAGTCGATGAAGTACAAGCACGCGCTCGACGCTGTCAGCTCGATCGAGTGAATGTTGCCGTCCACCCAGTACGCGGGTTTGTCAATCGCGGCACCGGTCGCTCTATTCGTGAGCGTCACGACCGGAATTGCACGGCCTTCGTGACTCGTGCCGATCGTTGCGAGCGAGACGTAGTCGGGATTTTCGTCAGCGAAGCCGCGCAAGATCGCCATCAAATCTTCGTGGCGATAAAAACGCGAGTAGTCGAGGGTTGGCATGGCACGAGCGGCGAGGGCAAGGCCGGCGATGATACTGGCGGTCATCACTTTGCCGCAGCGACGGCCGTATCATCCGCCGCCATGTCCGAGCAACCATCGAGTCGTATCGTTCTTGACCGCAGCGCCGAAAAGCGCAAGCGCGGCTTGCGTCGTGTGATCGACGCGACGCACTATTCACTGGATGGTCTGAGAGCGGCGTGGGCAGGCGAAGACGCGTTCAGGCAGGAGATCATGCTCGCCGCGGTGCTGACTCCGGTCGCACTGCTGCTGCCGATTGCCTTGGCCGAAAAGATTTTGCTGGTCGGCGTGCTGATGCTGGTGCTGATCGTCGAGTTGCTGAATAGCGCCATCGAAGCGGCGGTGGACCGCGATTCTCTGGAGATCAATCCGCTCGGCAAGCGCGCGAAGGACGTTGGCAGTGCGGCAGTGATGCTGGCGCTGATGTTCGCCGGCGGCACCTGGGTTGCGATTGTTGGTTGGTATTTTTTCAGAACTTGAGTAACTCCGCGTGACCGGGCTTCTGCAGTCCAGCATCAAATCGCTGCCGCTCGTGTACCGGGGCAAGGTACGCGACAGCTACGCGCTGGGTGAGGACAAGTTGCTGATTGTCACGACAGATCGGCTGTCGGCCTTCGATGTCGTGATGAGCGAGCCGATTCCGGACAAGGGCAGGGTGCTGAATGCGATGTCGAACTTCTGGTTCGAACGGCTGACGCATGTAACCCCGAACCACCTGACAGGGATCGCGCCGGAATCTGTTGTGGCGAGCGACGAACTCGATCAGGTGCGCGGCCGTGCCGTGATCGCAAAGAAGCTGAAGCCGCTGCCGGTAGAAGCTGTGGTGCGTGGCTACCTGATCGGCTCGGGATGGAAGGACTATCAGCGCACCGGCAGCGTCTGTGGGATCGAGCTGCCGCCCGGTTTGCAAATGGCGAGCAAGTTGCCGGAGCCGATTTTCACTCCGGCCAACAAAGCCGAGCTCGGTACGCACGACGAAAACATTTCGTTCGAGCGCATGCAGGAAGTCATTGGTGCCGAGCTCGCTTTCCGCATTCGTTCGATCAGTCTGGCCCTTTATGCCGCGGCTTCCGAGTACGCCACGACGCGCGGCATCATCATTGCCGACACGAAGTTCGAGTTCGGCATCGACGCAGACGGAGAACTGCGTTTGATGGACGAAGTTCTCACGGCCGATTCGTCGCGCTTCTGGCCGGCCGAGGAGTATGTCGAAGGTTCGTCGCCGCCATCGTTCGACAAGCAGTTTGTACGCGACTGGCTCGAGACGCAGCAATGGAACAAGGCACCGCCGCCGCCGCCGTTGCCCGCCGACGTGGTTGCGAAAACCGCCGCGAAGTACCGCGAAGCGTTGTCGCGATTGACCGGGAAAGTTGTGGGCGATGATCGGTGAGGTTGAGGTGACCATCATCCGTACAATCGCTTTTTTTCCTGCGATACACGATGAAACGTGATGGTCACTCGGCGCCGCTGATCGGCGTGCTGATGGGTTCCACGTCTGATTGGGACGTGATGCAGCACGCGTGCGAAGTGCTGAAGGAATTCGGCGTGCGCTTCGAGACTCGCGTTGTCTCAGCGCATCGCACACCCGATGAGATGTTTGCGTACGCCGAAGAAGCCCGCGCCCGTGGCTTGAAAGCGATCATTGCAGGTGCCGGTGGCGCTGCACACTTGCCGGGCATGCTCGCGTCCAAGACATTGATTCCCGTGCTCGGCGTGCCGATTCCATCGAAGTATCTGCGCGGCGAGGATTCGCTGCTGTCGATCGTGCAGATGCCCAGAGGTGTACCGGTTGCGACATTTGCCATCGGCGAAGCGGGCGCGGCGAATGCAGCGCTTTTTGCGCTGGAGATGCTTTCGACGCAGGATGGAGAGCTTGCGACCGCGCTTGCGCAATATCGCGCCACGCAGAATGAGAAAGCGCGCAACATGACCTTGCCGCTCTAGCGGCGGCTTTGATGGACGCAATTCCTCCCGGCTCATGGCTTGGATTGTTGGGCGGTGGGCAGCTTGGCCGCATGTTTTGCATGGCAGCACAGTCGCTCGGCTACAAAGTGTGTGTACTCGATCCCGGTCATGACAGTCCGGCCGGCGCAGTCGCCGACGACCACATCGCGGCGGATTACCTCGACGAAGCTGCACTGACCGAGCTCGGACGGCGCTGTCGCGCTGCTACGACCGAGTTCGAGAATGTGCCTGCGGCTGCGCTGGAATTTCTCGCGCGCCATTGCAGAGTGAGTCCCGACGCAGCGAGCGTTGCGATTGCGCAGGATCGAATCGCCGAAAAGCGTTTCATTGTCGCCAGCGGCATCGGCGTGGCGCCGCATGTGGTGATCGAGCGTGAAGATGATCTGCGCGCCGTCGATGCACAACTATTCCCGGCGATCTTGAAGTCGGCGCGGATGGGCTATGACGGCAAGGGCCAGGCACCGGTGGAAACGGCGGACGCGGCGCGCGCGGCGTGGCACGCAATGGGAGGTGTGCCGTGCGTGCTCGAAAGAAAATTGGCCTTGAGCCTTGAAGTGTCGGTCGTCGCATGTCGCGCAACCGATGGCACCGCGGTGACATTCCCGCTGTCGGAGAACGAGCATCGTGGCGGAATACTTGCGACTTCGATCGCTCCGGCGCGCGTGGACCAAGGTATTGCAGAACGTGCGCGCGACGCAGCGTTGACGCTTGCAAAGCGCATGAACTACGTCGGCGTGTTCTGTGTCGAATTCTTTGTGTTGCGCGACGGGTCTCTGCTGGTCAATGAGATCGCGCCGCGCCCGCACAATTCAGGCCACTACACGATCGACGCATGCGTGACGAGCCAGTACGAGCAGCAGGCCCGCGTGATGGCGAACCTGCCGCTCGGAGACACAAGCCAGATGATGCCTTCGGTCATGCTGAACATTCTTGGCGATCAATGGTTCGCCGATTCCTCGGACGGCGAGACGACCCATGAGCCCGACTGGCCGTCGGTGCTTGCAGTGCCCGGCGCAAAACTGCATTTGTACGGTAAGCGCGAAGCGCGGCGCGGTCGAAAGATGGGGCATGTCACATGCGTGGCGCCGACGTTGAGCGAGGCGCTTGTGCGCGCGCGGCGCGTGGCAGGCGCGCTACGTGTTGAGCCCGCAAAGTGAGTCTGTCATATCGGATGAATGCGCCTGAAGTTGACGCAGCGGCCATCGAGCGCGCCGCCGAAATTCTGCGCCAGGGCGGCATCGTCGCACTGCCTACCGAAACGGTGTACGGGCTGGCGGCCGATGCGAGCAACGCAGATGCGGTGCGCAGGTTGTTCGCGGCCAAGGGCCGACCCGCAGATCATCCGGTGATCGTTCACGTCAGCGGCGAAGAGGCGCTCGCCGAGTGGGCGACAGGTGTTCCCGACATCGCGCGCGTGCTGGCTCGCACATTCTGGCCGGGACCGCTGACGCTTGTGCTTAAACGCGGCTCAAGCGTCAGCGACGTCGTCACCGGTGGCCAGAACACAGTAGGGCTTCGAGCGCCGGCACACCCGTGGGCGCGGGCCGTCCTGCATGCCTTTGGCGGCGCGTTGGCGGCACCGAGCGCCAACAGCTTTGGCCGCGTCAGTCCGACGACCGCGCAACACGTGATCGACGATCTCGGTGTCAAGCCGCGCGGAAAAGTCGACATGATCCTGAACGGCGGCGCGTGTCCGGTCGGAATCGAGTCGACGATCGTCGACGTCTCCAGCAACGGTGCCACGTTGTTGCGTCTGGGATCGATCACTCGTGAACAACTGCAGCACGCGATCGGTGGCAGAGTGACAGATGCAGAGGCCGATGCGCCACGTGCTCCCGGTCGACTCGAGCGCCACTATTCCCCGCACACACCGTTGTCAGTGATGCAGAGCAGCGAGCTCGCTGAACAGCTGGCCAAACCAGGAGGCGAGCGGCTCGCCGTGTTGGCACCGTTGAGCTTGCTGGAAGGCTGCCTTGCTGACGTCGCGTTGGCAATTGCTGCTGCGAGCGATCCGGCCGATTACGCGCGTTTGTTGTATTCCTCGTTGCATCGGCTCGATGCGAGTGGTGCAGATCGCATGCTGGTCGCGGCGCCGCCCGATGGCCCGCGATGGGAAGCGGTACGCGACCGGCTGCGGCGCGCTGAAACAGCAAAGACTGCCTAGCGCCGGCCAATTGCCGCAACGCGGCTCGCATTGTTGCCGCGCTCACTGCGAACCTCGACAGCTTGATATTGCGGCGTCGAAAAAATTGACAGTAGGCTCCGGGCTCGGAACCAAATCATTGTTTTTGTGATTTGGTCCACACTTTGCTTTCTTTAGCTCCTCTGTTTAGCGAGCACGCGCGTTTGGGCCCTCCCGTCCGGACCTTCCAGAAGGCGCCAGCGAGATCCCTTACCGTTCCGTTCGAGAATTCGCTTGGCGAGCAATCGTCTCTTCTCAGGACAACCAAAATGAAAACGATGGTGAAACGCTCGGCTGCGCTACTTGCACTCTTTTCGGTCTTTGCGCTTCCATTGCCGGCACGCGCCGGGCTGATTGACATCACCAGCCTGTTCGTCTTCGGCGACAGTCTGTTGGACGGGGGTAATTCGGGCCTACGCACGCAGCAGTTCACAAACAACCCGAACATCGTCTTTCCGCCGCCGCCTTACTTCAACGGGCAGTACTCGAACGGCCGGGTCGCGGTCGAGTACCTGTGGAACCGCTACAACCCGGGTAACCCCGGGGGCTTCACGCCGTCGCTCGCCGGCGGCACCAACTACGCGATCGGTGGAGCCACGACGGGGTTGGCGAGTTTCAATTCCGTCAATGACAGCGTTCCGAATTTGCTGAAGCCAGCCTTTGAAAATTACAGCAATGCCTGGCAGTTGCAGACCTTCGCGGACCAGCAACCTTCCTTCAATCCCGCCACCTCGCTGTTCGTGGTGTGGCTATTCCCGAATGACATCTTCTATTCGGATGCGACCAGCATGCTGCCGGGCGTGGTGCCTGGCTCCCCGGGTGGCACGGATTTGATTAGTAACGGTATCGCCAACATCTTGACGACCATTGGCACCCTGGCTCAGGCAGGGGCCGAGCACTTTCTCGTGCCTAACATGCCCGATCTCGGGCTGACCCCTGCGTTTGCAGGCACGCCGCAGGCAGGCCCCCTGAGCTTTCTGACCGATACTTTCAACAGCATCCTGGCCGCACAGCTGACGGCCCTCGATGCGATGCTTGCGGCCGAGATCGTGCAATTCGACACCAACGGCTCATTTGCCAGAATCCGTGCTGATCCGCTCGCCTATGGATTCGACAACACGACCGATTCGTGCGTTGCCAACTTAGCGAACGGTGTGTGCAACCCCGGTAATTGGGACCGTTGGCTGTTCTGGGACGGCGTGCATCCGACCACCCACACTCACCAGGTGCTGGCAAGTCAGTTTGCCATGGCCGTGCCAGAGCCATCATCGGTGGCGTCGCTGATGATCGCCCTGCTTGCGTTGTTTGCGATGACGGGCCGCCGTTTCATCCGACCGCGGTATTGAACGCTGTGCTTGCGGCACTACGCGAGGCAACGGCTATCGGGCGTCAGTTAGACCTCTGTTAGAGAAAACGGCGCGTGCGGCGCCGTTTCTATACGCCAAGGTATCGCGCCAATTTCTCCGGGGCTCGCGCCAGCTCGGCCGATTTTCCTTCGAGCACGACGCGCCCTTTTTCGAGCACGACGCAGCGATCGGTGTGCGCGAGAACCGCGCGATAGTTCCGATCGACGATCAGCGAGGCGATCCCTGTCGTGCGTATGGCGCCGATGATCCGCCAGATTTCGCGCACGACCAGCGGTGCCAGCCCTTCGGTTGCTTCATCGAACAGCACCACGTCGGGATTGGTCATCAGTGCACGACCGATCGCAAGCATCTGCTGCTCGCCGCCGGAAAGCTGCGCGCCACCGTGCTGCAGACGCTCCGCGAGGCGAGGAAACGTCTGCATCACCCGATCGAGCGACCAGTCGCAGCGGCCATTGATGCCCGCGCGCGCTGCCATCAACAGATTCTCGCGCACCGATAAGTTCGGAAAAATGGCGCGACCTTCAGGCACATAACCGATGCCGAGCCGTGCGATGCGATCGGGCCGAGCCCGCGTGCAGTCGGTGCCACGAATTCGAATTGCACCCGAGGTCGGCCGCACGAGCCCAAGCAACGTGCGAATCAACGTGGTCTTGCCCATGCCGTTGCGGCCCAGCAAGCCGACCGCTTCGCCGCCGCCGATCACAAGCGACGCACCGTGCAGGATGTGGCTCGCACCGTAGTGCGTGTGCAGCTGGGCGGCGTCGATCAACGGTGCGTCGATCGCGCTCAATGCTGCGCCGCCTCGTCCAAGTGCGCACCGAGATACGCTTCCTGCACCTCGGCGTTCGCGCGTATCGCTGACGGCGTACCGGTTGCAAGCACGCGGCCATTGACCATCACCGTGAGGCGGTCCGAGACGCGAAACACTGCGTCCATGTCGTGTTCGACCAGCAATATCGCGTGGCTCGCCTTAAGCTCGTTCAACAGCACCAGCATGCGCTCGGTTTCTTCGGAGCCCATGCCGGCCAGCGGCTCATCGAGAAGCAGAATCTGCGGCGCTGTAGCCAGGCACATCGCGATCTCGAGCTGGCGCTTCGCGCCGTGCGACAGCGTCGCGGCAATGTCGTCCGCGTGCGATCCGAGTCCGGCACGCTGCAAAGCGCGGTCCGCCGCGGCGGTCGACGCATCGCACTGAGTCGCTGGCGTCAACCAATCCCACGGCCGTTGACGGGCCGCCTGCGCCGAAAGGCGGCAGTTCTCGCGCACGCTGAAATTCGGAAAAATAGTCGTGCGCTGATAACTGCGACCGAGCCCGGACTGTGCGCGGCGAGGCTGGCTCCATTTTGTGACATCGCGGCCTGTTAACTCGACACGCCCCGAAGTCGGCGTGATTTCGCCGCACAACACGTTGATCAGTGTTGACTTGCCGGCGCCGTTGGTGCCGATCAGCGCGTGAATTTCGCCACGATCGACCGTGAGCGACACATCGTCGACTGCGCGCAGCCCGCCAAAATGGCGCGAGACATTTTTCGCGGCGAGTAGTGTCATGCAGCGCGCCGTCGACGCAGTTGCGCACTCAGTCCGATCAAACCCTGCGGCATCAGCGCAACGAACGCAATGATCGTAAGACCCAGCGGTAACTGCCAGTGCTTGGCAAACGATCCGAAAATCGCCTGCGACTGATAAAACTCCTGCAGTGCGACGAACGCGATCGCGCCGAACACCGCACCGCGCAAACTGCCGATGCCGCCCAGAATGATCATCAGCAGCACCGCGCCCGACTGATGCCACGACAGAATCTCCGGGTTCACGTACCCGTCCTTCAGCGCGTAAAGAAAACCCGCAACACCCGCCAGCATCGCGGCGATCACGAACGCAGCGAGCTTGTATGGATAGGTTGCGAACCCAGCTGCGCGCATCCGTTGCTCGTTGACACGAATGCCAGCGAGAGCGCGGCCGAACCGACTGCGTTGCAGGCTTGCCAGCAGCAGAAATGTCAGCACCAGCGCAACAAGAACAAAAAAATAAAAGACAAGCGGCGAGCCGAGATCGAACAGCGTCATGCTCTCCGATCGCGATCTCGGGACGAAAATACAAATAGATGCCGTCGCTGCCGCCGCCGACCTTCGTGTCGTGAAACACGTAGTACGCCATCTGCGCGAAAGGCGAGTGTCACCATGATGAAGTAGATGCCGCGCGTTCGCAGCGACAGAGCGCCGACTGCCAGTGCGTAGAGCCCCGATGCAGCCACCGCTGCCGGAAGCAGAATCCAAAACGATGCGGGTCCCGATTGCGGCGACAGCAGCGCCGCGACGTAAGCCCCGATACCGAAGAACGCTGCGTGGCCGAAAGACACGAGTCCCGTCTGGCCCACGAGTAGCTCGAGGCTCAACGCGAACACCGACAGAATCATGACCTTCATCACCAGGTCGACGTAATACTTCTCACCGAACCATGGAAACGCGGCAGCTAAAACAAGCAGCACGAGCAGCGGCAGCGAACGAGCATCGATCTTCATCCCTGTCGAAACAACCCTTCGGGTTTCCACAAAAGGATGATTGCCATCAACAGATACACGAGCACGCCCGCGGCTTCCGGAAAAAATACTTTTCCGAACGTGTCGACCAGACCGACCAGCAATGAAGCGAGCAGCGCGCCGCGAACCGATCCGATCCCGCCGATGACGACGACGACGAAGCTGATGATCAACACTTGACCGCCCATGTTCGGATACACCGAAGACACCGGAGCCGCGATCATCCCGGCCAGCACAGCGAGCGCGACGCCGAAGGCAAACACGACGCGATACAGAAACTTGATGTTGATGCCCATCGCCTGAACCATTTCGCGATTGCTTGCGCCCGCTCGAATCATCATGCCGAGACGCGTGCGCGCGAGCACGAAGTAAAGGCCGAGTGCGACTGCAATGCACACTGCCGAGATAAACAATCGATACGTCGGGTAAGTCATCACATCGCCGAGCGGCACGCTGCCGGACAGCCAGTCAGGCGCTGCCACGCCGTGCACGTCGTCGCCCACGAGGATGCTGCGCAACTCCTCAAAGACGAGGATCAGCCCGTAGGTCATCAAGACCTGTTGCAGATGCTCACGCTCGTACAGGAAGCTGAAGAAGCTCCATTCGAGCAGATAGCCGAACGCGATCGACAGCAACAGTCCGAGGGCAAGCGTCGTGAAGAAGCCGCCTCCGACCGTCGCACCTACCAAAGGCGCAAGCGCATACGCCATGTACGCGCCAATCATGTAGAAGCTGCCGTGCGCAAGATTGATCACGCCCATGATGCCGAAAATCAGCGTCAACCCGCTCGCGACGAGAAACAGCAGCAGTCCGTACTGCACTGCGTTCAGGCACTGGATCAGGAAAGTGGCGAGGTCCATATGGAAAAACAAAACGGCGGTGCGCAGTTTCCCACGCACCGCCGTGTCCATGGAGCCCTGCGGAGCTACATCTTGCAACCGGTCGCCGGATCGGCCAGTGCTTTGACGGCCACCTTCTGATATTTGTTGGCGCCGCCTTCGACCTTGCGCAGATAGATGTCGTGCACGGGGTTATGCGCCTTCGACAGCGTGAACGGCCCGCGCGGACTGTCAATCTTCGCCGACTCCATCGCCTTGATCATTTCGGCGCGCTTCGATGAATCGCCCTTGACACCATTCAGGCCGGCGGCGAGCAACTGCGCGGCGTCGTACCCCTGCACCGCATAGACATCGGGTTGCAGCTTGTAGGCCTTCGCGTAATTCAGGCGAAACGACTTGTCCTTTTCGTTCGGCAAGCCATCGGCGTAGTGCAGCGTCGTGAGCAGGCCCTGCGCTGCTTCTCCTTGCGCCTCGAGCGTGCCATCGGTAAGGAAGCCCGGCCCGTACAGCGGCACCGTCTTGTTCAATCCAGCCGCTGCATAATCCTTGACGAACTTGACCGCGCCGCCGCCGGCGAAAAATGCGAACGTTGCGTCGGGCTTTAGCGACGCAATTTCAGTCAGCAACGCCTGAAACTCAACGCCGGGAAAGGGCAGATTCAATTCCTTGATGACGGTGCCGCCACCCTTGGCAAAGCCTTCCTTGAATGCGGCGGCCATCTCGTCGCCCGCCGCGTATTTCCACGTGATCGACACCGCCTTTTTGTGGCCGCGCTCTGCGGCGACGACACCGGCCGCGTACGCCGACTGCCAGTTCGAAAATGACGTGCGGAAAATGTTCGGTGCGCACATCGGGCCCGTCACCGCGCTTCGCTCCCGCGTTCGGAACAATCGAGCAGCGTGTTGGTGTCGCGCGCAACCTTGGCCATCGCCATTACGACGCCCGAGTGCACAGTGCCGACCACGACGTCAACCTTGTCGCGATTGATCAAGCTTGCCGACATTATCGGTCGCCTTCGCAGGATCGGACTCGTCGTCAACGCGGAAGTATTCGATCTCTCGCCCGCCGATTTTGCCGCCGTTTTCCTGCACATACAGCTTGAATCCGTTTTCGATCGCGTTGCCGAGCGCTGCGAACGTGCCGGTGTAGGGCAGCATCAAGCCGACTTTCAGCTTCTGCTGTTGTTGCGCCATTGCGGGCATCGCTGCAACCGCTGCGCTTAGCGCCACCGCAATCGAAAGCGCTTGTCTCCTGTTCATTCGAATCTCCCTCGTCGTGCAATGAATTCAATGATTGCTCGTGTCACTTGCTGCGGCTGATCTCGATGCGGCGAGTGTCCGCATGCGGCCAGCTTCAATAGCCGAGCGTTGCGCGCATGTTTCGCAATGCTGTCGACCTGCGCCATGGTTCCGTATTCGTCATCCTCGCCTTGAATTGCAAGCACCGGCTTCGATATTTTCGGCAGCAGTTCCTCGATATTCCAGCTTCGAAACTCCGGGTCGAGCCAGATATCGTTCCAGCCCCAGAACGCCGAATCCGGATCGCTGTGATAGCGAGCAAGCTTAACCTTCCAGTCAGTTGTGAGGTAGGTCTTGCGCGCCTGTTCAATGCTGCTGATCGACACGTCTTCGACGAAAACGTGTGGTGCGAGCACGATCACACCGGAGATGAATTCGGGAAAACCCGCTGCGTGGATCAGCGCGATCGAACCGCCGTCGCTGTGGCCGACGAGCCATGGTGGATCGGTGGCGGCATTCACGCCGGCCGCACGGAGAAACAGCGGCAGCACCTGCAGCGCGTGCGCATGCATGAAATCGACCGGCCACTTTTCGCCGGTCGTACGCGGCGTCGATTGCCCGTATCCAGGCCGGGAATACACGAGTCCGCGAAACCCGCCCGCGTCACACACCTGTTGCGGCCAGTCGCGCCACAGGGCCAACGAGCCCAGACCTTCGTGCAAAAAAACCAGTGTGGGTACGCCCGTGCGTTCGCGCGCGATCCACTGAAATTCAAGCGACAGCGAGCCTGTACCGGAACGCACGGAAGCAAAGTGCGACTTTGCGTGAACCTCGTTCATGCCGCTGCTGCCAAGCGCGGGAATTGCAGTGACGCTCTCAATTGATCTTCGAACACGAGTCGCAAGTGAGCCCGCTGAACTTGTTTGCATCGATCAGTTGCCGATGGCGCCGGCTTCCTTCTCACGCAGCTTAAAGCGCTGAATCTTTCCGGTGGCCGTTTTCGGCAGCTCGCCGACAAACTCGATGGTGCGCGGACACTTGTGCGGCGCGAGTTTGCCTTTGACGAATCCTTTGAGCTCGTCTGCGAGCCCGCTCGATGCAGTGGCGCCGTCCTTCAGCACGACGAACGCCTTCGTCTTAGTCAACCCGTCCGCATCGGCTTTGCCGATCACCGCGGCTTCCAGCACCGACGGATGCTGCATCAGCGCGGCTTCGACTTCGAACGGTGAAACGTACTGACCACTGACACGCAACATGTCGTCGCCGCGGCCGGCGTATGTAAAGTAGCCGTCGCGGCTGCGCACGTACTTGTCGCCGCTTTTGGTCCAGCCACCGATAAACGTGGCGCACGATTTTTCCCGGCTTCCCCAATACATCAGTGCCGAGCTGGGACCGTGGACGTACAAGTCACCGATCGCGTCGTCGCCGACCACGATGCCGTGTTCGTCGCGCAGCTCGATCTGGTAACCCGGCACCGGGGTTCCCGTCGTGCCGTAGCGCACATGCCCCGAGCGATTCGAGAGAAAAATATGCAGCATCTCGGTCGAACCGATTCCGTCGAGCACCTCGCAGCCAAAATGCGCATTGAAACGCTCTCCGATGTCCTTGGGCAGCGCTTCACCCGCGGACACCGCGATACGTAAATGGACCTGCGTCTGCGCCGGCAGCTCGGGTGACGCCAGCATCGCGGCGTAAAGCGTCGGTACGCCGTAGAAAATCGTGGGGCGCTGCTCCACCAGGCGCTTGAACACCGCTGGCGGCGTCGGCCGCTCGGCCATCAGCACAACGGTTGCGCCGACAGACAATGGAAATGTCAGCGCGTTGCCCAATCCGTACGCGAAAAACAATTTCGCCGCAGAAAACACGACGTCGTCTTCGCGGACGCCGAGTATCGGCTTGCCGTAGAGCTCTGCGGTCCAGTACAGGTTTGCGTGCGTGTGCACAGTCCCCTTTGGCTTGCCCGTCGAACCTGACGAGTAGAGCCAGAAGCCGATGTCGTCCGCAATCGTCGGCGCGGAGGCTCGCGCGGGGGAGTGCCGATCATTCAGCGAAGAAAGCTCGGAGGCCTCCACCACGCGCTTGACCTCGTGTGATGTGTCCTTCATTGCTTGCGTTAGCGCAGGCACCAGTGCACTGGAAACAAATGCCGCCTGGGCGCGGCTGTGCACCAGCATGTACGCGTACTCGAGCGGCGTCAGCAGCGTGTTGACTGCGACCGGAACAACCCCTGCGTAAAGACAACCCAGGAAAACGACCGGCCAGTCGATCGTGTCGTGCATCAGCAGCAGCACGCGCTCCTCGCGGCGGAGGCCGAGCTCGCCCAGCGCGGCGGCGAATCTGCGGACCCTCTCGGCGAGCTCGCCATAGGTCAGCGTGCGTTCGTCGTCTCGGTACGCGACTTTCGCAGCGCGCCCTGCGTTCAATTCGAGCACATGGTGTGCGAAGTTGAATTGAGCGGGGGGAGGGAGAGTGGGCATTGAGTACTCTAAAACGGGGCAGAATAGAGCGCAGATTTTTTCGTAGCAAGGGAGACCGGCGTGTCAGCGCACGCTTTGGACAAAGGCTCTACCGACACCGTGACGGTCGACTCTCAGGTTGATTATCAAACCGAGCCCGATCGCTACGCGCACTTGAAGCTCGACTTCGATGGTGCGCTTGCGCGTATCACGCTCGATGTGCAGGAAGATCGCGGCATCCGCCCCGGCTATAAGCTGAAGCTTAATTCGTACGATCTCGGAGTCGATATCGAGTTGCACGATGCCGTGCAGCGAATTCGCTTCGAGCATCCTGAAGTGCGCTGTGTCATCGTTACCAGCGGCAAGGATCGCATCTTCTGCTCGGGCGCCAATATCTTCATGCTCGGCCTGTCGTCGCACGCGTGGAAAGTCAACTTCTGCAAGTTCACCAACGAAACCCGCAACGGCATCGAAGATGCAAGCCGCAACTCGGGACTGAAGTTCATCGCTGCGTGCAACGGGACGACTGCAGGTGGCGGCTACGAACTCGCGCTTGCGTGCGACGAGATCTTTCTGGTCGATGATCGCTCGTCTGCGGTGAGCTTGCCCGAAGTACCGCTGCTCGGTGTATTGCCGGGAACCGGTGGGCTGACGCGGCTGACCGACAAGCGCAAGGTGCGGCACGACCTGGCGGACATCTTCTGCACGACGACCGAGGGAGTGCGCGGCGCGCGCGCCAAGGAATGGAGGCTTGTCGATGCTGTCGTCAAATCGCAGCAGTTCGGTGCCGAAGTTAAACGGCGCGCACTTGAATTGGCCGCGTTGAGTGATCGGCCGTCACCGGTGACTTCGGCCCAATGCGGTGTCGCTCTGACTCCGCTCAGGCGCACGATCGACGAAGCGGGCTATCACTACGAATTCGTCGATGTGCTGATCGATCGCGCGGCACGACGTGCCACATTGACCGTGAGTGCGCCAAGTGGGCCGCAACCTGGAAATACCGATGCGATCGTCGCTGCCGGTAGCAGCTGGTGGCCGCTGGCGATGGCGCGTGAGCTTGACGACGCGATCCTGATGCTGCGCACGAATCAGATCGACATCGGTACGTGGCTGTTGAAGACACGCGGTGACCTCGACGCGGTCCTCGCAGTGGATGCCACCTTGGACGAGCATCGCTCGCATTGGTTTGTGCGCGAGACGATCGGCATGCTACGACGCACCTTCGCGCGGCTCGACGTCTCTTCACGAACGCTGTTTGCGCTGATCGAACCCGGATCGTGTTTCGCCGGCACGCTTTTCGAGCTTGCGCTGGCGGCCGATCGCAGTTACATGGCCGCGGAGGGAACATCGATCGCACTGTCCGCGCTGAACTTCGGCGCGTATCCACGCGTCGATCATCTGACGCGTATCGACGCGCGTTTTTATCTCGAGCCGGATCCGCTCAGCCATGCTCGGGCTGCGATTGGAAAGAAATTGAGCGCAAGCGATGCGCTCGAACTTGGTCTAGTGACGGTTGCTCCGGACGAGCTCGACTGGACGGATGAAATTCGCATCGCTGTTGAAGAGCGCGCGAGCATGTCGCCCGACGCCTTGACCGGCATGGAAGCCAACCTGCGGTTTGGTCTGACTGAAACGATGGAAACACGCGTGTTCGGGCGCCTGTCCGCGTGGCAAAACTGGATTTTTACGCGCCCCAATGCGGTGGGAGACACTGGCGCGTTGAAGGTCTACGGCAGCGGCAACAAAGCACGGTTCAACTGGGAACGAGTATGAGCAGCGGTACGTCGAGCATCGCGACGACAGACAGAATTCCAAACAACGTTGATCTGGGCGCTGACAAGGCGTTGCAGCGCGCGCTCGAGCATTGGCAGCCGCGCTTCATCGATTGGTGGCGCGAAACTGGACCCGACGGCAGCCATGGCTACGACGTCTATCTGCGGACCGCGATCAGTGTCGAGCGCGATGGCTGGGCCAATTTCGGCTACGTGAAAATGCCCGAGTATCGGTGGGGCATCTTCCTGAATCCGGTTCAGCCCGGCGGCACGATTCAGTTTGGCGATCACAAAGGTCATCCGGTGTGGCAGGAAGTACCGGGCGAACATCGCGCAAATCTGCGCCGCATCATCGTCACGCAGGGTGACACCGAACCCGCATCGGTCGAGCAGCAGCGCCATCTCGGATCAACAGCACCGTCGCTGTACGACCTGCGCAATCTGTTTCAGATCAACGTCGAGGAAGGCCGTCATCTGTGGGCGATGGTGTATCTGCTGCATCGCTATTTCGGCCGCGATGGTCGCGAGGAGGCGGAAGCGCTGCTGGAGCGCCGCTCGGGCGATCCCGATAACCCGCGCATTCTGGGAGCTTTCAACGAGAAGACACCCGACTGGCTCGCTTTTTTTATGTTTACTCACTTCACCGATCGAGACGGCAAGTTTCAGCTGAATGCCCTCGCCGAGTCGGGTTTTGTTCCGCTGGCCCGAACCACTCAGTTCATGTTGACCGAAGAGGCGTATCACATGTTCGTCGGCGAATCCGGCGTCGCGCGTGTGATCCAGCGCACTTGCGACGTGATGAATCAGCTGAAGACCGATGACCCTGCCAAGGTGCGTGCGGCCGGCGCGATCGACCTAGCGACGATCCAGCGCTATCTGAATTTTCATTACAGCGTAACGATCGACCTGTTCGGCGCCGATCAGTCGTCGAATGCGGCCATCTTCTACAGCTCAGGATTGAAAGGTCGCTTCAAGGAGGCGAAGCGCGACGACGATCACGTGCTGAAAGACGCGAGCTATAAAGTGCTCGACGCGTCGGCAGGCGCAATCGTGGAGCGCGAGGTGCCGATGCTAAACGCATTGAACGAGGTGCTGCGCGATGACTTCATCCGCGACTCCGAAGCGGGTATCGGCCGCTGGAATCGTGTGATCGAAAAGGCCGGTCTTCCTGATCGACTTACGCTTCCGCACAAGGCATTTAACCGGCAGATCGGCTCGCTGGCCGGCACCCCTGTGTCACCCGACGGGCATGTGATTGCAGAAGACGCGTGGAGTTCGCAGGTGCGAGACTGGTTGCCGACCGACAGCGATCGCGCGTTCGTCGCATCGCTTATGAAGCGCGTCATCGAGCCCGGCAAGTACGCGGATTGGATTGCGCCACCGCGGGTGCCGGTCGACGACCAGCCGATGGACTTCGAATATGTGCGATTTGGCTGAAGCAAGCTCACGCTCGGTAACCCACAGCGCCGGGCATCTTTCAGCTTCAGTGTTGCCGCTCGTCGAGGCAACAGCATCGTTTTAACCCCGAAACCCTGTTGCTGCCGTTTCAGCCTGCAGGCGCGTCGCATTCGCTCGATCCGCCGTTTGCTGAAAGGCACGACATGATCGCCCGTATGACCCGGCTTTTGCTTCTCGTGGGTGCTGCCTGCGCCGCGTTCGCAGCCGCGACAACCTCACTCGCCCAGCCTCGCCAGCACTTGGCGCCTTCGCCTCCGACGACGGCGTGGCGACCGCCGGTGCTGCAGGTCTCAGGGGCGGAGCAGCCGATCCGCCTGCAGGCGCTGAAGGTTGACGTCGAAGTTTCGGCTGGCGTTGCAGAAACGCGCGTGCAGATGGAGTTCTTCAATCCGAATGGGCGAATACTCGAAGGCAAGCTCCAGTTTCCGCTCGCGAGCGGCCAAATCGTCAGCGGCTTTGCGCTCGACATCGATGGTGAGTTGCGCGATGCGGTGCCGGTGGAGAAGGCGCGGGCACAGCAGGTCTTCGAAGACATCGTGCGGCGTCGCGTCGATCCTGGCCTTTTGCAAACGACGCTGGGCAACAACTACGAGCTGCGTGTCTATCCGTTAGCGCCTGGGAAAACGCGCACGGTCGTGCTGCGCCTTGTCGAGCCTGCCACGACACGCCTTTCGCTGCCGCTTGCCTATGCGAAAGCCGTCGACCGTTTCGAGGTCTCGTTGCGGTACGCGAGCACGGCAGCCCGGCCGCAGATCGTCAGCAGCAACCCGCTCGGACTGTCATTCGAACGCGATCCGCGCGGCGGCTTCATCGCGCGGCGCGCACTCGACGGTGCAGCGCTTCCCAACGATCCACTGGTCGTGCAAGCGGCGGCCGGCACCGTCGAAGTGACGACTGAGCACAGAGGCGGCGATACTTTCTTCACGCTGAACCTGGCCGTTTCGCCGCATTCGGCGCCCCGACCGATGCCGCGCCAGGTTCAGATCGTATGGGACGCGTCGGGCTCGGCCGCAGGCCGCCAGCTCGACCGCGAGCTTGCGCTGCTCGACGCCTACTTCAGGCGCGCTGGAACGATCGCCGTCACGCTCACTCGCTTCGCCGACGTGGCGCATGCAGGCGAACGCTTCGTCGTGAAGAACGGCGACTGGTCCTCGCTGCGCCGTGCATTGCAGGCGACGGTCTATGACGGTGCGAGCCAGCTCGGAGCCGTTGCGCACGACGGTGTTTCGCAGGAAGCGATCTGGTTTACCGACGGCCTCGCGAACTATGGCGCACACTGGCGGCGCACGTTCCCGGTGCCCGCTTACATGGTGCACAGCTCCAACAGCGCCGACCCGGCAGCACTGCAAGCGGTCGCCGAGGCGAGCGGCGGGCGCAGCATCGATCTGACGGCGCTGACGCAAGCGCAGGCCGCCGATGCCTTGCTAGCGAGCGGCACACAGCTGGTCGATGTTCAGGCGCTCGGTGCAAAGGAAGTGGTCGTCGAGTCGCGCCATGCAACCGGGGGCCGACTGGTCCTGGCCGGAATGCTGACTGCGAACGGCGCCGATCTGACGCTGCGGCTGCGGGGCAGCGACGGCGCCGTTACAACGCGAAGCGTGCGTGTCGAAGCAGGGCGCAACGTCTCGCGGTTGGCCGGTTTGCAATGGGCGCGTCTGACGCTCGCGTCGCTGGAAGGCGACACGCGTGTCAACAAGGCGCGCATTCGCGAGATCGGCAAGCGCTTTGCGTTGCCGACGCGCGAAACGTCGCTGCTCGTTCTCGAGCTTGTCGACGACTACGTTCGACACGAGATCGAGCCGCCAGCGTCGCTGCGTGCGGCGTATGACCGGTTGGCAGCAACGACGAAGAAAAATCGCGCGCAGAGCGATGCAGTGCGGCTGGCGCACGTCATTCGGCGCTTCGAAGCGCGCGCCGCCTGGTGGAATCGTACGTTCCCGAAAGACGAGCCGGCCAAGGTTCTGCAGATCGCCAAGTCGCAGGCGGGTGCGTTGGGTCAAACTGAGACATCTCGTCAACGGCGCAACGAGGCACCGCGGGACGCTTCGGCGCCGATGCCAATGGCGGCTCCGCCAGCATCTCCCGCTGCTTCCCGACTCTCTGCGGCAGAACGTGAAGACAAGGACGGCGGTCGATCAGCCGCGCCGAACATATCGATTGCACTCAAGCCCGCAGCGTCTAACTCGGCATGGGCGAAACGCCTGCAGGCAACCGAGCCGAAGAGCTGGCACGCGGTTTACCTTGATGAGCGGCGCGAGCACGCGATGAGCGTCGGCTTCTTTCTCGACACTGCCGAGTTCTTTCTGCAGAAAGGTCAGCGCGAGCTTGGCTTGCGTGCACTGTCGAACCTTGCCGAAATGGACTTGCAGAACCGGCAGGTGCTGCGACTGCTGGCGTATCGGCTGCAACAAGCCGACGAGATCGCGCTCGCGTTGCCCATTTTCGAACGTGTGCTGGAGCTCGCGCCAAACGAGCCGCAGTCCCATCGCGACCTCGGGCTTGCGCTTGCGCAGTCGGGCCAACCGCAGCGCGCGGTCGATCGGTTGTACGAGGTCGTGACGGGTGCGTGGGACTCGCGCTTTGCCGATGCCGACCTGATCGCGCTCGCCGAGCTGAACGCTGTCGTGGCCGAAGCGGAGCGCGCGGGCAAGCCGGTGGATGTTTCAGCGATCGAGCCGCGCCTGCTGAAGAATCTGCCGCTCGACGTGCGTGTCGTCCTCGCGTGGGATGCCGATGCAACCGACGTCGACTTGCACGTGATCGACCCGAACGGTGACGAGGTTTATTACGGCCGCAACCTGTCGTACCAAGGCGGTGCAATCACCCGCGATGCCACCGGTGGCTACGGACCGGAGGAGTTTGCACTCAGAAACGCCAAGCCCGGCAAGTACCGTGTCGAAGCGAACTTCTTCGGCCACCGGCAACAGGTGCTCGCGTCGAGCACAGGACTGATGCTCTGGCTGTCGAGCGGCTTTGGCACGCCGCAGCAACAGGATCAACGCACGACGCTGCGCTTAAAGAGCGAGGGCGGCCAGCGCGTCGTCGTTGGCGAGTTCGAGGTGAAAGGATAGGGCTAGTCTGTCGCTCCGCTCAGTGCGGCCGCCAACGGCCGCCTGTGTGCGCAATTGGCATGAAGCTGAAAGTTCAATGGCCGCTTGCGCCCATTGCGGAAGTCGGTCGCACACGAAGCGGACGTTTGCGAGGCGAGGCGAAGTACTCTCGGCTCTGCTTCCAGCGTAGCCGGGGATCGGAGGTGCGATGCACATCTCAAGCGCGGCGGTCAAGCCCATTCTCATTACCGTGTGCTTGATGATCCTTTGCGGTTCGACCGAGGCGGCTGATGACTGCTCGGTCGCCGATGTGTTGGTCAATAGCTGGATCCGAATGGCTCGGAGTCACTCCTCAGGATTGCCGACGACCAAGGCCACCAGGAGGGAGCTCGAGTTCAAGACCAACGATCAAGTCGCACTGAAGGGCTATTCGTATTCCCCGCCGTCTGAAGAAAGCGAAACGGCTGCGAAGCACTTTATCCTTCTGCTGCAGGGAAGCGCATCTTCGGCGGCGCAGTTGGCCGAGACTGCAAGTGGTCTGGCGCTCGCTGCAAAGCGCGAAGTGTTTGTGTACGAGTATCGCGGATATGGCTCCGAAAGCACCGTCCATCCAACCGCGGCGGCGATTCAAAGAGACATCGACGCAATCATCGATAGCCTTTCCGAAGGCGGCAGGCGCGGTGTCGTGATCGGGTTGTCCATGGGTGGGATCTTCGCCATTCAATCATTGAAGCGCTCATTGAAGCGTTCCGAGAGCGGTGATCTGCGCGCACTGGTGGACTCCGCTCCCGCTCAGGTGCCGACGATTCCATTCCTGCTCCGTTGTCCCCGATGGATGAATCCACTCGATGCTGCTACGGCGGACGTGGTCCAACGCCTTGGCGTCCTCTATGCCGCTGACGATGGATGGTCAAAGGATCCGGCAGCTAAGGAGCTCATGGAGAAAGTGAAAGCGGGCGGCGGACGGGTGTGGATGATCGAGGGCGGGCACGTCGATCTGTCGCGCTCGGGACTTGCCCTTCGTCTGCCGATATATGTCGATTTCGTGCAGCAGCGCTCACCGTGAAGCATCAACGGCCGGCAGCCAGCTAGCTGCTGCTCGCGCAAGTCTGCTTATGGCCGTTAGCCGACACTGGTGAATGTCTGCTTGCGTCGACGGGTTGAATCCGCCACCCGAACCGGTCATTTACGGTACTCGAACCGTTCCAAATCTTGGCTGCGGCCAAGTTGCAACGGCTGTGCCCTTGCCGACCTGCGTCGCGAGCCGAGGCGGCCATGGTATGGCGGACACGCCCGAAGGGGTGATACAAGGACGCTCGCTCGCTTCGAGTCTGAATCGCGCGATTGCGTATATCCACGAAAGAGAGGTGAAGTGTGAAGGTGATGACCGCTCGCACGACCGTTGCATGTTGCACGCTGCTGCTGTCGATGGTCGGCAGCCTGGCATCCGCGGCTCCCCCGGGCGGTACTGCGGACCGAAACATTCTCAAGGCCCACATGGCATTCCTGGCCGATGACCTCCTCGAGGGGCGAGAGACCGGAACACGCGGTTTCGACATCGCGGCGCGCTACGTCGCGGCACAGTTCGCGCAGTACGGCGTGCAGCCCAAGGGCGACGCGGGAAGCTACCTGCACGCCGTACCCTTGAAGACCAGTCGCCTGGTCAAGGACTCCCCGCAGTTCGAGATACACCGCAAGGGGGGTATCGAATCGCTGGTATTCCTGGACGAATTCTTTACGCCGGCATCGGTAAGCGCCGACCAGACCGATGTCACCGCACCGCTGGTGTTCGTTGGCTTCGGCATTACCGCGCCGCGGTTCGGGCATGACGACTACGCAGGCATCGATGTCAAAGGCAAGATCGCTGTCCTGCTGAGCGGCAACCCACCCAGCTTTCCGAGCGAGGAAGGCGCTTACTATAGGAGCCCTCGCACCAAGGGCGAACTTGCCGCAAAGCACGGCGCGATTGGCTTCATCGTGTTACCCACACCCCGCAGCGAGCGTGTGTTTCCGTTTGCCCTATCGCGCCGGTTCAGCGACGCCTTGGCGATGGATTGGGTTACCAGCGATGGTCGCGCCTCCTCGGACGTTCCCGGGACACCGCGTCTCGCGGATGTGAGCATGGCGGCGGGCGTTAAGTTGTTCTCGGAGGTCGATGTCAATCTCGACGCGATCTACGCAGCGGTCGACGCAAATCAACCGTTGCCACGGCTGGCCCTCGATCTGTCCGCAAGAGTGTCGGGCAAGAGCACGCGGGCCGAGGCCAGCAGCAGCAACGTCGTCGGAATGATCGAAGGCAGCGACCCGCTTCTAAAGAGGGAGTTCGTCGTCTTCACCGCCCACCTCGACCACCTCGGAATCAAGCCGGGAATGACGGGCGACAACATCTACAACGGCGCGATGGACAATGCTTCTGGCGTGGCGACCCTGATGGAGATGGCGCGCCTGATTGCGCAGATGCCGGTCAAGCCAAAGCGCTCCATGCTCTTCATCGCGTTGACCGGCGAAGAAAAAGGTCTGCGAGGCTCGGATTACTTCGCGACGAACCCGACCGTGCCGGCGTCGTCGATCGTAGCGTGCGTCAATTTTGACATGCCGATATTGACCTACGACTTCAGCAACGTGGTTGCCTTCGGTGCCGAGCATTCAAACCTCAAGGAGATCACGGCCACGGCGGCGGCGGAACTCGGGCTAGCGTTGGTTCCGGACCCGGTGCCCGAGCAGGGGATCTTTACCCGCTCCGATCATTTCAACTTCGTACGCCAGGGCGTGCCGTGCATCTACCTGGTTCCGGGGACCGAATCGTTTGACAAGAACGAGAATGTGCGCGAATTGATCGGAAGTTTCCTGCGCGACCATTACCATCAGCCAAGCGACGACATGACGCTTCCGATCAATTGGGCTGCTGCAGAGCGCTTCGCTCAGTTGAACTATGTTCTTGGCGTCGCTATCGCCAACAGCCCCACACCTATCCGTTGGAACCCTGGCGACTTCTTCGGGGATCTGTTCGGAAAATAACAATTCGACTGATTGACGTACTGTCCGATCGAGCTCGTCCGGCTTTGAATTTGGTAGTCGCGCGTTGCCGACAAAGGGGCCAAGCGTCCGCTACTGGCCGTTTGGGGACACGCTGGCTACTGCTCTCCTCGGAACCCTGTGATCTTCACAATCGGTGCCTACCGAGCCGTGTCGTTTCACCGTCACGGGCGCGAAATCGCCCATTGGCGATCGCTCCCGATCGCAGCACGCCTGCGGCGGTCATCGGTCGTGCGCTGCCGTCATCGCAGGCTTTTGCCCAGTCAAGAAATGCGAGGACGATGTAGACATTCCAAGGCAAAGTGCAAGTATTCATTGGAATCAACCATCGAATGAACCGCGAAGTGTTATGAGTGCAAGCGGCGGAACAAAGCGGCGTCGCCGGCGGGACAGAGCATTCCTGCGGTTTTACGAAACGTTTTCCTATCACGCAACGATTGCTGCGGTGACATGCAGCATCGCGTTTATGGCTTGGGTGGCAATTCGCTCGCTTGTCTCAACTTCTGAGCAGCGGATAACGCTCCCCGCTCGGTGCAACCCAGGCGCTACCGTGTGCTGGGGCCTAACGTATCGCGGACGGCGTTGCTCGGCAGCGGCTCTGCCCAACGCCTCTTACCGTCCGTATAAACGCAGGTTGCATTAAACGGGCGAGCAAAGGCGTCCTTCATTTCCATCGTGACCGCGGTTCCTCCGGCAGCGGGCGCAGATTTGATGTCGCGAACCCACTGGAATCCCTCCTCCCGCACAAAGTACCGACACTGCGCCTCCGGTGAAGTGTCAGACACCGCACATCCTGCCGCCAACGCAATGACTCCAATTAAGGGCAACTTCCGCATATAGCCTCCTGTTGCTGTTGACGGTTCCGACTGCGTGCAGAGGATATGCCTGCTGCCCTCTCAGACATTGCACCTCGAATGCTCCAAAGGCCGAAAGCGGAACTGCGTGGCACCTGCCTAGAGTTCAGAAAAACGCCTGGATCCCCGTCTGGGCGCGTCCAAGAATCAGCGCGTGAATATCGTGCGTGCCCTCGTAGGTATTGACGACTTCGAGGTTCGCCATATGGCGCACTACACCGTACTCGTCGCTGATCCCGTTGCCGCCCAGCATGTCGCGCGCGACGCGGGCGATGTCGAGCGCCTTGCCGCACGAGTTGCGCTTGACGATTGACGTGATCTCGCTCGCAGCGGTGCCTTCGTCTTTCATCCGCCCCAGACGCAGGCACCCCTGCAGGCCGAGTGCGATTTCTGTTTGCATATCGGCCAGTTTCTTTTGCACCAGCTGATTCGCTGCAAGCGGACGCCCGAACTGCTTGCGGTCGAGCACGTACTGGCGCGCGGTGTGCCAGCATGATTCGGCAGCGCCGAGTGCACCCCACGCGATGCCATAGCGCGCTGAGTTCAGGCACACGAACGGCCCTTTGAGTCCTTCGACGTTCGGCAATTCATTTTCTGTCGGCACGAACACATCGTCCATCACGACTTCACCGGTGATCGAAGCGCGCAGTCCGAACTTGCCGTGTATCGCGGGCGCACTCAATCCCTTCATGCCTTTCTCAAGAATGTAGCCGCGGATCGTGCCGGCATCGTTCTTCGCCCACACGACGAACACGTCGGCGATCGGAGAATTGCTGATCCACATTTTCGAGCCGCTCAAACGAAAGCCGCCGTCTGCACTCCTTGCACGCGTCTCCATGCTTCCCGGGTCCGAGCCGTGATTGGGCTCCGTGAGCCCAAAGCAACCGATCCATTCTCCGGTGGCAAGCTTCGGAAGGTATTTCTGCCGCTGTGCTTCGGAGCCGAACTCGTAGATCGGCAGCATGACCAAAGAGCTCTGCACGCTCATCATTGAGCGATACCCGGAATCGACTCTTTCGATCTCGCGTGCGATCAAGCCATAGCAGACGTAATTCAGCGCATGCCCGCCGTATTCGGCCGGCAACGTGGCGCCCAGCACGCCGAGCTCGCCCATTTCGCGGAATATCGACGCATCGGTCTTTTCGTGCCGAAATGCTTCCAGGATGCGCGGTGCCAGCTTGGACTGTGCGTAAACCCGGGCTGCATCGAGCACCATCCGTTCGTCGGGCAAGAGCTGATCCTCCAACAGGAACGGGTCGTCCCATTTGAAGGAGGCTTTTAGCTTGTGCGATGACTCGGGAGCATTCATCAGCGTCGGAGGCAAATTGACGATGGTCAATGGTACGCCGCGTCACCGTTGATAGACTGGCCGAGGCATGTGCGGGCCCTGCTCTCACCTTGCCGGGCTCCGCGTGCTGGAAGGTATTTATGACTGATGTTGCTTCACTGTTTCCGCGCGATGCGCTAGGCACTGTGCGTAGCGTACTGGAGCGTCACGCCGGAGAGCCGGGCGCATTGCTCCCGATCTTGCACGAAGTGCAGGACGCGCTGGGGTATATCCCGGCCGACTCGGTGCCCGCGATCGCAAAGGGCTTGAATCTGTCGCGCGCCGAAGTGCACGGCGTCGTCACTTACTACCATCACTTCCGAACCGAGCCTGCGGGCCGCACCGTCGTCCAAGTGTGCCGTGCCGAGTCGTGCAAGGCTTGCGGCGCTGACGCTTTGATGGCGCACGCGGAGAAAGTGCTTGGCTGTGCGTCTCACCACACGCGCGCCGACGGGGCGGTCACGCTAGAGCCGGTGTACTGCCTGGGCCTGTGCGCACTGTCGCCGGCCATCATGGTCGATGAAAAGCTCGTACGCGCGAGTGACACCGGAAAAGTTCGATCGCTTGGTGGCGTCGGTACGGGCATCGACATGAGTCCGGTAAGAATTTACGTGCCGCGCGACTCGGCTGCGCTGGCCGTCGGCGCCGATGAAGTCGCTGCCGCACTGCACGCTGAAATCGCACGCCGTGGACTCGCGCTCGAGCTCGTGCGCAACAGTTCGCGCGGCCTGTTCTGGCTCGAGCCGCTGGTGGAAGTGGACACGGTGCAAGGGCGCGTCGGCTATGGTCCCGTGACGCCAGAAGAAGTGCCCGCGTTGGTAGAGGCCGTCACGAGTGGCAACTCGCACCCGGCGTCCCTTGGCCTGATCGAAGAGATTCCATATCTCGCGCAACAGCAGCGCCTGACGTTTGCGCGCATGGGGATTACCGATCCGCTGTCACTCGCCGACTACGAAGCACACGAAGGCTGGGCCGGGTTGAAGCGCGCACTGACGCTCGACGGAGCCGTGATCGTGAAAGAGGTCACGGACTCTGGCCTGCGCGGCCGCGGAGGCGCGGCGTTTCCTGCGGGCATCAAGTGGCAGACGGTGTTCAACACGAGCGCCGCGCAAAAGTACGTCGTTTGCAACGCCGACGAGGGCGACTCGGGGACCTTTTCCGATCGCATGACAATGGAGGGCGATCCCTACATGCTGATCGAGGGCATGGCGATCGCAGGCCTCGCGGTGGGCGCCACGCAAGGCTATGTGTACATCCGCTCGGAGTACCCGCATGCGGTAGCGGTGATGAACGAAGCCGTCGCGCGCGCGACCGCCGTTGGTTATCTGGGCAACAACGCGTTTGGCCCCGGCCGCGCGTTTCACCTGCACGTACGCAAGGCGGCCGGTTCCTACGTGTGCGGCGAAGAGACCGCGATGCTGGAAAGCCTCGAGGGGAAGCGCGGCATCGTGCGCGCCAAGCCACCGTTACCGGCAATCGCGGGCCTGTTCGGGCAGCCGTCCGTGATCAATAACGTCATCACTTTCGCCAGCGTGCCGCTGATTCTGGCGCGCGGCGCCGCAGTTTTATCGGGACTACGGCATGGGCCGCTCGACGGGGACGTTGCCGTTCCAGCTCGCCGGGAACATCAAGTACGGCGGCCTGGTCGAACGAGCGTTCGGTATTACTTTGCGCGAGCTGCTCTATGACTTCGGCGGCGGGAGTCGCTCGGGACGGCCAATCAAAGCGGTACAGGTGGGCGGTCCGCTGGGCACGTACTTACCCGAATCGCAGTGGGATCTTCCGCTCGACTACGAGGCGTACGCGGCTGCGGGCGCAGTGGTCGGGCATGGCGGAATCGTCGCGCACGACGACACGGCGAACATGTCGGAACTCGCGCGCTACGCGATGGAGTTCTGCGCGATCGAGTCATGCGGCAAGTGCACGCCGTGCCGCATAGGCTCGACGCGGGGCGTGGAGGTTATTGACCGTATTTCAAGTAATCAGAACAGGGCGCAGCAGGTCATTCTTTTGCGTGATCTGTGCGATACCATGGTGAATGGCAGCCTGTGCGCGATGGGCAGCATGACGCCGCTGCCGGTGCTGTCAGCGCTGAACCACTATCCCGAAGACTTCGGGATCAGCAAGCCGACCCAGCAGGCGGCCTGAGCAGGAGAACAACATGTACACGGAACTAAGGCGAGAGATTGACTACGGCACGCCTCGCCAGCAAGTCAGTAGAGAGCGTAACGCTGGAGATCGACGGCGAATCCGTCACGGTGCCCAAGGGCACGTCGCTGATGCGCGCCGCCGCCGAAGCCGGCATCAGCGTGCCAAAACTGTGCGCGACCGACAGTCTGAACGCGTTCGGGTCGTGCCGGCTATGCCTGATCGAGATCGAGGGTCGCAAAGGGTACCCCGCGTCGTGCACCACGCCGGCCGAGGCAGGCATGAAGGTGCACACGCAAAGCGACCGGCTGCAGCAGCTGCGTCAGGGCGTGATGGAGCTTTATATGTCCGATCATCCAGCCGACTGCCAGGCGTGCAGCCGGATGAATGGCGACTGCGAGCTGCAGGAAATGGCGGTCGCTGTGGGACTGTCCGACGTGCGCTACGGCATCGGTAACCAGTACGGTGGCGCGCATCACCTGAATGACACCAAGGATGAATCGAATCCGTACTTCGCTTACGACCCCGCCAAGTGCATCGTCTGCTACCGCTGCGTGCGCGCGTGCGAAGAAACGCAGGGCACGTTTGCGTTGACGGTCAGCGGCCGCGGCTTCGAATCGCGCATCGTGGCCGGGCAGGACCAGGCGTTCATGGACAGCGAGTGCGTCAGCTGCGGCGCGTGCGTGCAGGCATGCCCGACCGGATCGTTGCAGGAGAAAACAATCATCACGCTCGGCATCCCCGAGAAAAGCGTGATCACCACCTGCGCGTATTGCGGCGTCGGCTGCGGGTTCAGGGCCGAGATGAAAGGCAGCCAGGTCGTCAACATGGTGCCGTGGAAGGATGGCAAGGCCAACGAGGGCCACTCGTGCGTCAAAGGCCGCTTCGCATGGGGCTACGCCACGCACAAGGACCGCATCACGAAGCCGATGATTCGCAAGAAGATCAGCGATCCGTGGCAGGAAGTGAGCTGGGACGAAGCGATCAACTACGCCGCCAGTGAGTTCAAGCGCCTGCAGGCGACCTACGGCAAGGATTCGATCGGCGGCATCACATCGTCACGCTGCACCAACGAAGAAACCTATCTGGTACAGAAGTTGGTGCGCGCCGCGTTCGGCAACAACAACGTCGATACCTGCGCGCGCGTGTGCCATTCGCCGACCGGCTACGGCCTCGGCCAGACTTTCGGAACGTCGGCGGGCACGCAGACCTTCAAGTCGGTCGAGCAGTCCGACGTCATCATGATCATCGGCGCCAATCCAACCGACGCGCACCCGGTGTTCGCCTCGCGCATGCGCAGGCGTCTGCGCGAGGGCGCCAAGCTGATCATCGTCGATCCGCGCAAGATCGATCTGGTCGACTCGCCGCACGTAAAGTCCGATTTCCATCTGCCGCTGAAGCCCGGCACCAATGTCGCTGTGATTACAGCGCTGGCGCATGTGGTCGTCAACGAGGGGTTGCTCGCGGAGCAGTACATCGGTGAGCGCTGCGATGACAAGAGCTTCCGCGAATGGCGCGACTTCGTCGCGCGGCCCGAGAACTCACCCGAGGCATTCGAGGCGGTCACCGGCGTGCGAGCGGATCTGATTCGTGGCGCCGCGCGGCTGTTTGCCACCGGCAACGTCGAAGGCAAGCTCGGCGAGCGCCGGCCCAATAGCGCGATCTACTACGGCCTCGGCGTCACAGAACACGCGCAAGGGTCGACGATGGTGATGGGCATCGCGAATCTGGCGATGGCGACCGGCAACGTCGGCCGCGAAGGCGTTGGTGTCAATCCGCTGCGCGGCCAGAACAACGTGCAGGGCTCGTGCGATATGGGTTCGTTCCCGCACGAGCTGCCGGGGTATCGGCATATCTCCGACAGCACCGTGCGCAGCACGTTCGATGCAGCGTGGGGCGTGACGCTGAACCCGGAGCCGGGCCTGCGCATTCCGAACATGTTCGACGCCGCACACGATGGCAGCTTCAAGGGCTTGTACTGCCAGGGCGAAGACATCGTGCAGTCCGACCCGAACACGCAGCATGTTGCATCCGCGCTGACGGAGCTGGAATGCGTCGTCGTGCAGGACATCTTCCTGAACGAGACGGCCAAGTATGCGCATGTGTTTTTGCCCGGCTCGTCGTTTCTCGAAAAGGACGGGACGTTCACCAACGCCGAGCGCCGCATCTCGCGCGTGCGTAAGGTGATGGAGCCGCTGGGCGAGCTGGCCGACTGGGAAGTGACGGTGAAGTTATCGAATGCGCTCGGCTATCCGATGCACTACACGCATCCCGAGCAGATCATGCAAGAGATCGCCGAGCTGACACCGACGTTTCGTGGCGTCAGTTTCGAGAAGATCGATCGCCTGGGCAGCGTGCAGTGGCCGTGCAACGAAAACACCGAAGAGGCCGGCACGTCGATCATGCACGTCGACAAGTTCGTGCGCGGCAAAGGCAAGTTCATCATTACGCAGTACGTGCCGAGCGAAGAGAAGAGTGACGC
The DNA here is from genome assembly GCA_963729165.1 of uncultured beta proteobacterium. Taxonomy (GTDB): domain Bacteria; phylum Pseudomonadota; class Gammaproteobacteria; order Burkholderiales; family Burkholderiaceae_F; genus JACCZX01. The sequence continues at coordinate 62,964 of CAVSMM010000005.1, read as the reverse complement.
GCAAGTACCCGCTGTTGCTGACCACCGGCCGGATCCTGTCTCAGTACAACGTCGGCGCGCAAACGCGTCGTACCGAAAACAACCGTTGGCACGATGAGGATAGGCTGGAGATTCACCCGCACGATGCGCAGGATCGCGGCATCAAGAACGGTGACTGGGTCGGCGTCGAAAGCCGCGCCGGTCAGACGGTGCTGCGCGCGGTGCTGAGCGAAAACATGCAGCCGGGCGTGATCTACACGACGTTCCACTTTCCGGAGTCGGGCGCCAACGTCATCACCACCGACAGCTCCGACTGGGCCACCAACTGTCCTGAATACAAAGTCACTGCGGTGCAGGTGATGCCGGTGGCGCAACCGTCGAGCTGGCAGCGCGAGTACTCGGAGTTCAATACGACGCAGTTGAACCTGCTGGCACAGGCCAGGAAGAAACCGGCCGAGGTTGTGGGAACTAGGTGCGCAATTGAAACCCGACGATGCCGAGTTGCGTCCAGCCGGAGCCAGCGAAGCGACGGTTACGGCGCATCGTGGCGGTCGGACCGAGCGCGCGAACGACTGGCTTGCCGATGAGGTGCCGGTAGCGCTCGTCTTCAACGGTATCTCGCATGCGGTCATGCTGGCCACACCGGCCGACCTCGATGATTTCGCGCTCGGATTCGGTCTGACTGAGGGATTGCTGGCCGAAGCATCCGAGCTGCACGACGTTGAGATTCAGCAGACGCCGCTGGGTATCGAAGTTCGTATGGAAGTTGCCGGCGCGTGCGAATTCAGGCTCAAGGAACGGCGGCGCAATCTGACGGGCCGCACCGGCTGCGGCCTGTGCGGTACCGAGAGTCTCGAACAGGTGCATCGCGCCTTGCCAACGTTTAGTGGAGCCACGCAGCGCATTCACATCACCGCAGCGGCCGTCGCCAGCGCGCTACGCAGTCTTGCGCGAGGCGCAGGCGCTGCAGCAGTGCACAGGTGCCGCGCACGCCGCAGCATGGTGCAGCCCCGACGGTGATGCCTTGCTGTTGCGTGAGGACATCGGCCGTCATAACGCGCTCGACAAGCTGGCCGGTGCGATGTCGCGTGCAGGAACTCGACGCGAGCCAGGGCTTCGTCTGCGTCACCAGCCGCGCGAGCTTCGAGATGGTGCAGAAGACCGCAATGATCGGCGCTTCGATGCTGGTCGCGGTGTCTGCGCCGACGGTGCTCGCGGTACGAATCGCGCAAGCTGCGGGATTGGCTCTCGCGGGCTTCGCGCGCCGCGAGGACTTCGTCGCCTACACAGCGCCCGAGCGCTTTGGTCTCCCACCCCTAGCCACGCGACTGAGTGCCGCGGTCGTGAACCCGAAAACGCTGGTTCACATGGCGAACCGCATCGGCGAATTCTTTCAGGCGATGCCGGATCGGCAGGAAGCGCTGCAAGGCGTGGCCACGCACATTCGAAAGTTCTGGGATCCGCGCATGCGGCGCGAGTTGCTGGCGTATTTCGATCAACAAGCGGGGAAGGGTTGTCGGACCTGGTGCTGAGTTCACTGCATGAGCATCGGTCGACCCTATCGGCCGATCAAGTCAACCACGCTGATCGGCCCACTGGCGGATAGTGTCACGCCGCGAATGCCGTTCAGGCACCATCGGCAGCAGCGGAGCCCACAGTACCGAGCATCGCGCGGAAGCTGACTTCTAATTTCAAATGCTGTCGCATCTATCGGACTGCGCTTGAGCGCTGCAAGCACCTATCGGCTCGAAGAACTCCCGGCGCGGGTCGGTGGCGTGCTGGGAATCAGCGAATGGATCACGATCGATCAGGCGACCATCGACGCGTTTGCCGCGGCCACCGGTGACCGGCAATGGATTCACGTCGATGCAGAGCGTGCCGCCGCGGGACCGTTCGGAGCGACGATCGCGCACGGCTTTCTGACGCTGTCGCTGTTACCGCTGCTGTCGTCCAGCGCTTTTGACATCATCGATGTGGGCACGGCGGTCAACTACGGGCTGAACCGCGTGCGCTTCCCCGCGCCGCTTCCTGTCGGCAGCCGCGTGCGGGGCCGCTTCGATCTGCTCGCATGCGATCCCATCGCAAACGGATGGCAGCTCACGATCAAGGTAACGGTTGAACGCGAAGCTTCGGACCGGCCCGTGTGCGTGGCTGAGTCGCTGTCACGCCGCTTTGCTTCCACACCGAGTGCGCGCTGATTGGCGAGCGATGTTTGACCCGACGTTCCGCAACATCGCCGATCTCGTTCGCGAGCACGCCGCGGCGCGGCCGCAGCAGCCGGCGTTGATACAAGACGAGCGCCGGATCTCGTTCGGCGAGCTCGACACGCTGATGGATCGCGTGGCAACCGCGCTTCAACGCGACGGTGTGCGTGCGGGCGATGTGATTGCGCTTTGCGGATTGACTACACCGCAGCAGGCGGCGCTTTTCCTCGGAGGCTTGCGCGCGGGGGCGCTTGTGGCACCCCTCGCACCTTCGGTCACACCGGCTACGTTCGCGTCGATGTTGCGCGACGCCGATGCCCGGTTGCTCTTTGTCGATGCAGCTGCGGCGCCGCTCGTGCCGACGCATATCAAGGGACGTGTATCGCGCTGGAAGCGGGCGCGCCCGGAACGCCGTTCGATGACTGGCTCGCCGCGCCGGGTAGCACGCCGATGCCGGTCTCTGTTAAGCCGGAATCACCGTTCAACCTCATTTACTCGTCCGGCACGACGGGTACACCCAAAGGCATCGTGCAGCCGCACGGGATGCGCTGGCTGCACACTCTGCGCGGCGTGCCGTACGGCTACGGGCCGGACGCCGTCACTGTTCTTGCGACGCCGTTGTACTCGAACACGACGCTGGTGGCGTTCTTTCCCGCTCTCGGCCTGGGCGGCACCGTAGTACTGATGGCGAAGTTCGATGCAGCCGACTATCTGGCGCTGGCTGAGCGGCATCAGGCGACGCACACGATGCTGGTGCCGGTGCAGTATCAGCGCATCATGGCGCTGCCGGAATTCGGCCATCACGATCTGTCGTCGTTTCGCATGAAGTTCTCGACCAGCGCGCCATTTTCCGCAACGTTGAAAGCTGATGTGCTGGCGCGCTGGCCGGGAGGATTGATCGAGTTCTACGGAATGACGGAAGGCGGCGGCACGTTCATCCTCGAAGCGCATCGACACCCTGACAAGTTGCATACCGTGGGCCGGCCGGCTGAAGGTCATGACATGCGACTCATCGACGATCACGGACACGAGGTCGCCGTCGGGGAAGCCGGCGAAGTCGTCGGCCACTCGCCGACGATGATGATCGGCTATCACAACCAGCCACAGCAAACGCGCGAAGCCGAGTGGTACGCGCCTGACGGCAAGCGTTTCATACGCACTGGCGATGTCGGCCGCTTCGATGCGGATGGCTTTCTGACGTTGTTCGATCGCAAGAAGGACATGATCATCTCCGGCGGCTTCAACATCTACTCGAGTGATCTCGAGGCGCAGCTGCGCGAGCACGCCGCGGTGGGCGAGGTCGCGGTGGTCGGTGTGCCGTCAATGCGGTGGGGTGAGACCCCGGTAGCCTTCGTCGTGCGGCGCACCGGAGAGGAGATTTCTGCCGCCGCCTTGCGCGAATGGATGAACGCCAGGGTCGGCAAGACACAGCGGCTGGCCGACCTCGTTTGCGTTGACGAATTGCCGCGCAATGCACTCGGCAAGATATTGAAGCGAGAATTGCGCAAGCGCTACGTTGTCGAACACACAAACATTTTTCAGGAGGAGACAAGATGAGCCCGAATCGCATCGACCGCCGACGTTTCAACGGCGCGCTGATCGCCGGCGCCGCGACTTTGCTCGCACCCGGAGCAGACGCTCAGGCCTGGCCATCAAAGCCGATCAAGGTCATCGTTCCTTACACGCCGGGTGGTTTCACCGATATCACTGCGCGGGTGGTAACGCAGAAATTGCAGGAGCGGCTCGGCCAGTCGGTCGTGATCGACAACAAGCCGGGTGCCAACAGCATCATCGGCGTTGACGCGCTGGCGAAATCACCGCCGGATGGATATACGTTCGCGGTGGTCATCGCCGCCTATGCGGCCAACAGCACGCTGTATCCAAAATTGCCTTATGACCCGACGAAGGATCTCGCGGCAGTGTCGCTGATCGGCGTGTCGCCGCTGGTTGCGGCGGTTAACAACAACACGCCATTCAAGAGCGCAGCCGATCTGATCGATTACGCACGCAAGAATCCCGGCAAGGTCAGTTACGGCTCCAGCGGCAATGGCTCGGCGGTCAACCTGACCACCGAACTGCTGAAGTCGATGACGCGGACGAGCATGGTGCACATCCCGTACAAAGGATCGGCGCCAGCGCTGACCGACTTGATTGGCGGCCACATCCAGTTGTTCATGGACGCCGCCGTGGGTCTGATCAATCCGGGCAAAGCCGGTACGGTACGACTGATCGGTGTTGCGAGCGAAAAACGCCTGGCCGCGCTGCCCGACGTGCCGACCTTCATCGAGCAGGGCATCCAAGGTTTCACCGGCAGCACATGGGCAGGAGTCCTGGCGCCTGCGGGCACGCCGCCGGCTGTCATCAAGCGCGTTGCCGACGAGGTCGCGGCAATCGTGAAGCTGCCCGACGTCAAGCAGAAGTTCGATGAGATGGGAACGATTCCGGTCGGCAGCACGCCGGCCGAATTCGAGTCGTTTATCGGCAGTGAGACCGTCAAATGGGGCAAAGTCATTCGCGACGCGAAGATCACAGCCGAATGACGTAGCAGCGATGAATCTTAAATTCACCGCCGAAGAGAGGGCGTTTCGCACCGAAGTGCGCGACTTCCTGAAAAAGAAGCTGCCGGCGCGCCTGCAAGAAAAGGTGCGCAACCATAACCATCTGAGCCGCGACGACATGCTGCAGTGGCATGCGATCGTGAACGAGCGCGGATGGCTCGCAACACATTGGCCGCAGCAGTATGGCGGAGCAGGATGGAACTCGGTACAGAGTTTCATCTTCGAAACCGAATGCGCGCGGGCGCACGCGCCACGTGTCGTGCCGTTCGGCGTCAACATGCTCGGCCCGGTGCTGATCAAGTTTGGAACGGAAGCGCAGAAAAATTACTGGCTGCCGCGCATCCTCGATGGCTCCGACTGGTGGTGCCAGGGCTACTCAGAGCCAGGCGCAGGGTCCGATCTTGCCGGACTGAAAACGCGCGCCGTGCTGCAGGGCGATCACTACATCGTCAACGGGCAGAAGACGTGGACCACGCTCGGGCAGCACGCGAACATGATGTTCTGCCTGGTCCGCACAGATCCAGAAGCGAAGAAGCAGGAAGGCATCAGCTTTTTGTTGATCGACATGACGAGTCCCGGTGTCGAGGTGCGGCCGATCAGGCTGCTCGATGGCAGCACCGAAGTCAACGAAGTCTTCCTCACCGACGTCAAGGTGCCTGCCGAGAATCTCGTCGGCGACGAGAACCGCGGTTGGACTTGCGCCAAGTACCTGCTGACTTATGAGCGGACCAACATCGCCGGCACGGGTATGTCGATGGCAGCACTTGCACAGTTGAAGCAGGTCGCAACACGAATCGCGCGCAACGGCCGCGCGCTCGCGGACGACCCGTTGTTCGCCGCTCGAATGGCGCGCGTCGAAATCGAGCTTGAGAACATGAGAATCACGAATCTGCGTGTCCTTGCGGCGGTGGCAGGCGGCGGCGCGCCGGGTGCCGAGAGCTCGATGCTGAAGATCCGCGGCACGCAAATTCGTCAGGAAATCTCGTCGTTGTACCGCCGTGCAATGGGCCCTTACGCGCGACCATTCATCGAAGAGGCCTTGGAAGCAGGCTTCGACGGCGCGCCGGTCGGACCCAAGGAAGCTGCATCCGCAGCAGCGAGTTACTACAACAATCGCAAGCTGTCGATCTTCGGTGGCTCCAACGAAATCCAGAAAAACATCATCGGCAAGATGATTCTTGGTCTGTGATGACGGGACACTGATGGACTTTCAGCACAGCGAAGAACGCCGCATGCTGGCGGACACGCTGGAGCGGTTCATCCGCGACAGGTACGGCTTCGAGAAGCGCCGTCGCATTGCAGAGTCGCCTGCAGGCTGCAGCCGAGAGATGTGGCAGCGCTTCGCCGAGCTTGGCGCGCTGGCTGCACTGTTTGATGAGACGCATGGCGGCATGGGCGGAACGGGCTTCGACATCATGGTCGTGTTCGAAGCAATCGGCCGCGGTCTCGTTGTCGAACCGGTGATGGGCGCGCTGATGGCGGGACAAATCCTCGCTGCGTCCGAAAGTCCCACTGCGCGACATGAGCTCGGGCAACTGATAGCCGGTACGCGCATCATCCTGCTGGCTCACGAGGAATTCGATACCGGCGCCGATCCGACGTGCATTGCCACGCGCGCGGAGCGCACTGGCAATGGCTGGAAGTTGAGCGGGAGCAAAGCCGTCGTGCATCAAGCCGAGTCCGCCGACGCGTTCGTGATCGCAGCTCGCAGCGCCGGCTCACCGGGTGACGCCGATGGCATTTCGCTCTTTCTGATGCGGACGGATGCACAAGGGCTCAAGTTGCGCGGCTATCCGTTGATCGACGGCGGGCGTGGCGCAGAGCTGATGCTCGCCGGTGTCACGCTCGGCGACGACGCGGTGCTGATGCACAACGGGCATCACATGTTGCAGCAGGCGATCGCTTGCGGTCTGCTGGCGCTCGCAGCCGAATCGCTCGGTGCGATGGAAGCCGCCAAAGGAGCGACGCTCGATTATCTGCAGACGCGCAAACAGTTCGGCGTACCGATCGGCAGCTTTCAGGCGCTTCAACACCGGATGGCCGATCTACTGCTCGAGATCGAACAGGCACGCTCGGCGGTCATCAACGCGGCCGACAAACTGGCCGCCGACTCGCCGCTGCGCGAGCGCACGTTGGCGGCGGCGAAGTACACCGTGGGCCGTGTCGGCACGCTGGTCGCCGAAGAGAGTATCCAGCTGCATGGCGGCATCGGGATGACATGGGAGCTGCCGCTTGCGCATTACGCCAAGAGGCTGGTGATGATCGACCACCAGCTTGGCGACGAAGATCAGCATCTGGCACGCTACATCGCGCTCGGCCGTTCGCAAGCAAAGGCAGCCGCGCCGGAATATCAACCAGGTTTGTGATTTGAGAAACGCGGAAGCACTTGCTAGTCCGACCGTTGCCGAAACTTCGCTACGGCAAGAGCGCCAACCTGCTTGCCCATGGCTATGCCGACTTCGGTTGAGTTGCGAAAGTGCACGCCGTCGTAGACACGCGCGTTGCCCACTTCCTGCACGAAGTCATCGATCTTCTTCCAGTTCCGCGCCGGGCCTTTGACGAGGTAGCTGGTCGTCGTCAGCGTCGGGATCGCGCCGGTGCCGATCTCCGCCTGCAGCACCGTGCCAACGGCTGCGGCGACGGTGCAGTGTGCGCACGGATACTCCGGGTGCATCGGAGTTTCGATGAACGGCGTCCACGAGGCATCCCGCTCCGTCGCGTCGTTGCCGTCGAGGTCGCCGTTGCGGATCGCGGTGACCGGGCGCCAGAAGTTGTAGTGGTACTTGGCATCGAACACCGCAAGCAACGCGTCGTCTGCGGCTTGCGCCACCGCCGCAAACAGTCGAGCGTTCTGCGTGACTTCGCGGCCGGGACATCGGCGATCGAGAGCACGATGCCGTTGATAAATCGGCGGCAACGTTGCTTCCCAGAAGCTGGCGATTTGGGTTTGCTCTGCGGTGCGTCGCGAGTTGCTCTTGCCGCCGAGCGCCTTGACCTCGTTGTAGTCGCGCGCCCACAAAGCGCTCGTAAGTGCAGGCGGTGGACCGGGGCGGAATTGCGAAGCGCTGGTCATCAGCCAGGGCTTGCGCTGCGGCCAATGCGGTGACGGCTGGTATTACCGTGGGCACGTAGACACCGGCGGCCGTTTGGGGTCGGTATGTTTCTCCCGCAGCAGCGCCGTCGTCGGCGCGAAATGCAAGGATCGCCGCAGCGGCCTGCTCGCCCACTGCGATGCCCGAAGTTTTGGCTGGGCCGTCAGCTACTTTCGCCAGCGCTGCCTGGTAAGCGCTATCAATCGCAGCTCTGCTGAGATGGGAGCAGCTTGGAGAGCGCCGTGCGGTTGGCAGCCGCGATCGCCGCATCGACTGAAGCGCCGGGAGCCGCTTCCAGTTTCAACGCGCCGGCGGGATAGCGCTTCGTAATTGTGTTCACGGCTTCGTAGACGGCCGTATTAGCGATAGCCATCGCGCGGTTGGCCGGTGGCGGCCCCATCCTGGCGCTGACGACGATCTCGCCGGCCTTGACGTTCCAGTCGCATACGGCGTCGGCAATTGCCACGGGACTTGCGACCAAAGATGCGGCGAAAATCAACGGCGCCCATTGCGGCTGCTTCTGCTTGGCTATTCATGATGATTCTCCTTTTGACTAATGTCAGGCTATCCGCAACAGCGATGTTTTGGTGTTGTGCGACTTTGTTCTGACGCCACCAAGCCACCAGCTTGTCAAAATCGCCGGCAAACTTGCGCTGTTTGACCGCTTCGTAGACCGCGGTGCAGGTCGGAGATATCGGCTGCCGCCCGCGTTGTCGCGAGGTAGTCGCACACCCAGAAGGCGTTTTCGAGGTCCGTCAGTCTGGCGCTCGATAAGTCTCAGATGCTGGCGCGGCCACGTGTGCTGCGATTCTGCTGCGCCTAAGCGTGTCTTCGACGCTTCCCAATACTCCGATCGTCGTGATAACGATCTTCGTGCACAGAAACTACGCGCGCTTCGTAGTAGGTTTGAAGCATGATTCACTCCATCAAGAGTGCGATGTTGCGCAGGTTCGGTCCGGCGCCGGCTTATCCGCCGACTGCGAGAACAGTGTGCGATTTCAGGTGCACAAAGGCCATACGACCGAAGTACCTCTGAGCCCAAAACGGCGGTACCAATCGCCCAGGACTGAAGTCTTGTTGCGTGTTGCGTTGCGCGGCGTAAATTAAGCCGATGGAGGTGCGCTCGATTGCAACGCGCTACGCGGCGCTGGTCGTCGCGCTGCTCTCTGTCGCGCTGATTGCCAGCGGCGCGCTGCAAACGTGGAGCGCGCATCGTGATCGGCAGGCAGCGCTCGAAGCTCTGCAGCGCGAAAAGGCACAGGCCGCGGCAGCGGCGGTATCGCGCTTCATCGAAGACATTCTGCGCAGTCTGGATTGGGTGACGCTTGTCGGCCGCGCCTTCGGCCTTGGACGACATCGAGCGGCGCAGATTTGAGTTCTTGAAACTGCTGCGGCTGGAGCCGGCGATTACAACCGCCACACTCGTCGGCGCCGACGGGCGCGAAGCGTTACGTGTCTCTCGCATCGAGCCGGATCGCCTCCTAAGCGGCATTGATCTGTCGGGCGAACCGGCGTTTGCCGCTGCACGCACAACGCGCGCGCATTTCAGCGACGTTCGCTTTGTCGCTCAGACCGAACCGTATTTGACCGTCGCCGCACCCAGCGCCGCACGCGATGGATCCTTCGTCATCGCAGACGTCAACCTCAAATTCGTTCGCACGGTCGTGTCCGAAATCAAGGTCGGCGAAACGGGTTATGCCTATGTCGTGGACGCGCGGGGTCGGTTGGTATCGCATCCAGAGATGAGCTTGGTCCTTCAGATGACCGAGATGTCGCGACTACCTCAGGTGCAGGCTGCCACCGCGTCGGACGCGCCGCCGCAGGGATTCGCGGACAACGCGCACGCGCTGGACGGCGCTGCGGTATTGGCGGCCTACGCAAAGATCGCTCCGCTCAATTGGACGGTGTTCGTAGAACAGCCGCGTGCGGAAGCGATCGCGCCGCTGATCGACTCGATTGAACGAAGTGCGCTGATCCTGCTAATCGCACTCGCTCTGGCAGTCACCGCAGGAGTCCTCGCCGCACGGCGGATGGTGGCGCCGATTGGCGAATTGCGTCGCGGCGCTCAGCGATTTGGAGCCGGCGACTTGGCACACCGCATCGAAGTCAACAGCGGAGACGAGCTGCAGGACCTCGCAGCAAATTTCAACTCGATGGGAGAGCAATTACGCGAGACGTACGCGAGTCTCGAGCGGCGCGTCAACGACAGGACGCGTGAGCTGGATCAGGCCAACCAGGCGAAGTCGCGGTTGCTCGCCGCCGCCAGCCATGATTTGCGTCAGCCGATGCACGCGCTGTCGTTGTTCATCGGACAGCTGCAGGACAGTAAGACGGCGGATGAGCGCATGCGCTGACGCAGCGAATCGAGCGAGCGGTCGGAAGCCTGAGCGAGCTGCTCGATCAATTGCTGGACCTTTCCAAACTCGAGGCCGGTGCGGTGCAGGCGGTGCAGCAGGACTTTCCGGTTCGCGACCTAATGTCCGCGATCGAGACGGAGTTCGCTTCACTCGCGCGCGCCAAAGGAATCGAATTGCGTGTGTTGCCCACCGACGCATGGTTGCGCAGCGATCCGATACTGGTACGGCGAATTCTATTGAACCTGGCCGCAAACGCGATCCGTTACACCGAGCGAGGTGGCGTGCTGATCGGCTGCCGCAAGCGCGGGCAGATGGTGCGCATTGCGGTCTGGGATACGGGCTGCGGCATTCCCGACGATCGACGCGAAGACGTGTTCGATGAGTTCGTTCAGCTTGCGGGCGCCGAGCCGCGTCATGCCGATGCGTCCGTCAGAGGTCTGGGTCTTGGTTTATCGATCGTTACGCGCCTGGCCGATTTGCTTGGCACCAAAGTTGAACTGCGCTCCACCGTCGGCCGTGGTTCGATGTTTGCGTTCGAACTGCCGCTTGGACTCGCCAGTGCGGCGGCGCAGGACCCGTTGACGCCGTCAAGCGTTGCCGCGTTACGCGGCGCGTTTGCGCTGGTGATTGACGATGATGAGGCTGCGCGCGTAGGCATGTGCGGGCTGCTCGAAAAATGGGGCTGTGTCACGCTCGCCGCTCGGAGCAGCAGCGACGCCATTGCGCAGTTAACGGAGCATGATCGTCTTCCGGAACTGATCGTCTGCGATTACTGGCTGACCAATGAAACGGGCTTAGACGTGATTGAATGCGTGCACGCCGCAATCGGCGGCCGCATACCCGCCGTGCTGGTTACCGCAGAAACCTCACGCGCGGTGATGCTCGCCGCGCAAGCGGCCGGCACACCGCTGCTTCACAAACCGGTCTCTCCGCTCAAGCTGCGCGCTCTTCTGGCACAGCTGTTATCACGCCCGGACAGCGAAATCCGCATCGCTGCATAACTATCGTCCTCGCGTCGCCGGCGCGTCCTTGCCGACTGATGGAAGTATCAGTTGCAGCTTTCCCACTGCGAGCACCGCCTGCGTTCGACTCGTCGCGTTGAGCGCTTTTAGTATCGCGCTGATCTGATTCTTGACCGTCGACTCAGCCAGGTCGAGCTCGCGGCAGATCCGCTTGTTCGATTGGCCATCCATCATCAGTGCGAGAATCTGAGCCTGCCTCTCGGTAAGACCTATATCGGAAGGCGTGCGCCGACCCTGCGCCGCTTGCGTCTCGATCGGCTGTGCGGATGCACCTCGCCCCACCAGCTCTGGCGGTATGTAGACGCTTCCAGCCAGCACCAGGCGTAACGCGTTCTTCATCACCTCGTTACTGGAAGATTTGGGAATGAAGCCCATCGCGCCCGCATCTAGAACTTGCTTGACGCTGTCACGATCGGCGGTTGCCGATACCACGACCACCGCAATGGCAGGATGATTAGCACGCAGAGACTTGAGCGCAGTAAGACCATGCATACCGGGCAGCGACAGATCCAGCAACACCAGCTCGAGGTCGGATTCGCGCTGGATAGTTTGAAAGGCCAACTCCGGCTCGCCGGCCTCGAACACCGTTGCGTCTGGGACGAGGCTGACGAGTACGCGAGCTAGAGCGTCACGAACGAGCGCATGATCGTCGACGATCAGAACCTTCATCGATATCTGCGGTGTCGCTCAGCGACGTTGAAACACGGTCATTCGATGATGCGATCAGCTCGCAACAGCACAGATGGCGGAATGGTCAAGCCGAGCGTGCGTGCTGTCGTCCGATTAATGGAAAGCTCGAACGTAATCGGCTGCTCCACCGGCAGCTCGGCCGGCTTAGCGCCCTTCAGAATTTTGTCCACGTAAGTTGCGGCACGCCGGAACTGCTCGTTAAGCTCGGTCCGTAAGACACCAGAGCCACCGCCCTCTACGAATAGGCGCTCGTAGAACATGCTGGGCATTCGGTTCTTGCGTGCGGCGTCTGTGATGAGTTGCCGGCTCTTGAAGTTGGCTGGGTTTCCAAATATCCACAGAGCATCAGCCCCGCTTGATATCGCCGCAGCCAAACTCGTCGATAGCTCCTCAGGAGTGCGCGCTGCGAAGGTCTGAACTTTCACTCCTAACCGCCTCCGCCACGGCCACCAATTCGCGTGAACCTAGGGACTCGATTGGGTTCGTGGGATCGGACAAGCACTGCCAGGCGAGAGGCTTTCGGCACGATCTCCCTTAGAAGTTCAACTCTCTTCGCATTGAGCTGTGGCGAAAATGTACTGAGGCCAGTGATATTGCCGCCCGGTCGCGCAAGACTTTCAACAAGCCCCAGCTTGTCAGGAAACGACGCCAACACCATCACGATGGGAATCGTTGTCGTCGCGTCCTTGACTGCTCGTATCGCCTGCATTGACGACGCAACGATGACGTCCGGCTTAAGCGCCACCAGCTCGCGCGCCAGTGCTGGAAGTCGATCGGGAGAACCTTCCGACCAGCGCGCTTCGGTCGTGATGTTGCGGCCCTCCATGTAACCGAGATCGCGCAACCCTTGGCGAAACCCTTCCCAGGTCGGGCGTGTTCTCATTGCCGAGCGTGCCGATTCGAAACGCGCGCGCCGCCGGCTGAGCATCGGCTGTTGCCGACACCAGCGCACCCAAGAGCACGGTTGACGTCAAAATACTTCGAAGCCACGTCATGTTTGCATTGTCGCTCAACCCGAACTTGACCGCCGTGCGGGTGCAGTGAGTGTTAAGCGGCCATTGAATGCATTCAGTGCAATGAATCTCCCGAATTAGCCCGGGACGATCGCGGTCACTTCGATCTCGACTTTCGCGCTGGGTTCAATCAGTGCGCCGACCTGCACGGCAGTCATTGCAGGGTAGTGCGCGGCGCCATTGGTCATCAGCTCGCGGTATACGGTGCCGATTTCAGCAGCGCGCGCCACATATTCGTCGCGGCTTAGCAAGTACCACGTCATGCGCACGATATGTTGTGGACCGGCGTTCGCTTCGGCGAGCACAGCCAGCACGTTGGCAAGCGCCTGCCTGACCTGGCCGACCAGGTCATCGGTTTCGAACTTGCCCTGCGCATTCCAGCCTACCTGCCCAGCCACCGAGATCACGATGCCGGTTGCCGCAATGCCGTTCACGTAGCCACGGGGCTGCGTCCAACTTGGAGGCTGCAGGATGTTCATAGCTCGGTGCGCACTTTCCACAATTCAGGAAACAATACAACGTCGAGCATGTTGCGCAGGTACGCCACGCCGCTAGTGCCGCCTGTGCCGGTCTTGAAACCGATAATGCGCTCGACCGTCGTGACATGACGAAAGCGCCACAGACGAAAGGCATCTTCGAGATCCACCAGCTCTTCGGCGAGTTCGTACAGCTCCCAGTAATCGCGCGGCGCACGATAGATTGTCAGCCACGCATGCTCGACCGACGCGTCCAATGTATGCCGCTCGCGAACGTCACGCTCGGTCAATTGCCCGATCAATCGCAAAACCGCGACGAGCCAGAAGTCGTATCGCCTCGTCGTAGAGCGACGGCTCATCCAACGCGCTTTGCAGCGCCGAATGAATGGTCGTCTGCTCGTGCGGCTTCAACATTGCGGCGGCCTTGTTGCCCAGCACGAACTCGATCTCTCGGTACTGCCACGATTGAAAACCCGAGCTGGTGCTTAGATACGGGCGAATGGCGCTGTACTCGGTAGGCGTCATTGTGGCCAGAACGTCCCACGCGTGTACGAGTTGTTCCATGATGCGCGACACCCGCGCGAGCATCTTGAACGCGGGCGGCAGATCGTCCGCCCGAATTGCGTCACGTGCGGCGCGCAACTCATGGAGTGCGAGCTTCATCCAGAGCTCGCTGGTCTGATGCTGGATGATGAACAACAGCTCGTTCGGATCGGGCGAGCGCGGATGCTGCGCATTCAGAATCGAATCGAGCGCCAGGTAGTCACCGTATCGCATGCTCACGTCACCGCCTCGCGTGTCTGGAATTCGGTGCGTTGCCATTCGCGCTCCACCAACACCTGATACAGCGCCTGCACTGCATCCCAGACATCTGCGTAGCCCACATAAAGCGGTGCGAACCCAAAGCGAACGATGTCGGGCGCGCGAAAGTCACCGATCACACCGCGCTCGATCAGCGCTCTGACCACCGCGTACGCATGCGGATGCGAAAAGCAGACCTGACTGCCACGATGTGACACTGCACGCGGGGAGGCGACGACAGTCCGAGTCCCGCGCAGCGCGTTTCAACAAGCTCGACGAACAATTGTGTCAGCGCAATCGACTTCACGCGCAAAGCATCGATGCCTGCCGCCAATACCGTGTCGACTCCCACATCGAGCATTGATAGCGCAACGATGGACGGCGTACCGACCGCGAAGCGATCGATCGACACCGCGGGTCGATAGTCCGCAACGAACTCGAACGGCGCGTGATGCCCGAGCCAGCCCGCCAGTGGTTGCGCGTAGCTGTCATCAGCGATCGCAGCAAGATGCCGGCTGGCAACGAACACGAATGCCGGCGCACCCGGCCCTCCGTTCAAATACTTATAACCGCACCCGACGGCGAAGTCGGCGGCAGCGCCGTTTAAATCGACCGGCACCGCGCCGGCCGAGTGCGACAGGTCCCACACGGCCAAAGCGCCGGCGCCATGCGCCCGGCTTGTCAATGCCGACATGTCGTGCATTGCGCCAGTTCTGAAGTTCACATGCGTCAGCATTACGACGGCAGTACGGTCGTCGATCGCGTCGGCCATCTCGTCGAACTCGACGAGCCTTACTTCATGGCTCTGACCGAGCAGATCGACGACGCCCTGCGCGACATAAAGATCGGTCGGAAAATTCGTCTTCTCCGACAGAATGACTTTGCGCTCGCGCAGCGACACCTGCGGCCGCGACGCTTGCAGACGAAGCGCGGTAGTCAGCACCTTGAACAGGTTGACCGAAGTCGAATCGGCACAGATCACTTCATGCGTCTGCGCGCCGATCAGGTGCGCGATCTTGGCGCCGACGTGTCGCGGCAATTCGATCCAGCTGCGCCGCGTTCCACGAGCGGATCAAGCCTTGCCCCACTCGTGCTCCACCACCTGTGCTACGCGATCAATCGAAGCGCGAGGCAGCGCGCCGAGCGAGTTTCCGTCCAGATAAATTACGCCCGGCGGGCAGGGCAAACTTGCCGCGATGCTTCGCAAGCGGATCGCGCGTATCCAGACTGACGCAATCGTCCCGCGTCACGACGGCTCACGCAAGACGGCGGCAATCGCGGGTTTGATATCGCAAAGGCGCTGCATGGCCGGGGATTCTAGGCGCGCGCTTGTATCCTTTCCCAATGCGTATCGACATCATCGGCGGGGGGCCGGCCGGGCTGTATTTCGCGATTCTTGCGAAGAAGAGTTTGCCGGCAGCAACCGTCGATGTCGTCGAGCGCAATACGGCCGATGACACCTTCGGTTTCGGCATTGTTCTGTCGGACGAAACGCTGGCGAATCTGAAGGCGGCCGACGAGCCGAGCTATCGCGAGATCGCCGCGAACTTTGCGTATTGGGACGACATTTACGTGCAGTTCCGTGGTCACACGATGAAGTCGTCGGGCCACGGGTTCTCGGGGATCAAGCGCATCACGTTGCTGCAGATCCTGCAACGGCGAGCGAGCGTGCTCGGTGTGCGCGTTCGTTATGGCACCGAAGATCCGGGCATCGACGCCCATCGTGGTGCGCAGTTGGTGGTTGCGGCCGACGGCGCCAACTCCGCCATACGCGCGCATCACAACGAACACTTTGCTCCGACGGTAGATGTTCGGAGTAATCGATTCGTCTGGCTTGGCGCAAATCTTTCGTTGCCGGGGTTTTTCTACAGCTTTCGCGAAAACGAACACGGACTGTGGAACATGCACGCGTACATGTATGCGCCGGGCGAAAGCACGATCGTCATCGAAGCCACCGACGACACCTGGCGCCGCTCGCGCCTTGCGATCGACGATGAGTCCGGGACCGCCGCCTACGTTGAGCGTGTTTTCAACGAGGACCTGAAGGGCAGTCGGGTGCTGACCAACCGTTCGTTGTGGCGCCAGTTTCCGACTATCACGCTTGCAACATGGCACGCCCGGCCGCAGGGTGTGCCGCTGGTGTTGCTCGGCGACGCCGCACATACCGCTCACTTCGCGATCGGCTCGGGCACCAAGCTCGCGCTTGAAGATGCGATTGCGTTGCATAAATCACTGCTCGCGCAACCCGCGAGCGATTCTGCGGGCATAAAAGATCCGAGCAGCGCTCTCGCTGGACTACGAAGCACAGCGACGCGACGAGGTCGGTCGCACCCAGCATTCGGCCAATATCTCGCTGGCGTGGTTTGAAAACGTGCGCCGCTTCTGGCAGCTCGAGCCTTGGCAGTTCAACGTGAGCCTTCTCACGCGCAGCAAGCAGATCACCTATGAAAATCTGCGATTGCGCGATGCTGCGTTGGTGGCCGATGCGACCGAGCGCTGGAATCGCGGCGAAGCGAAGCGGCTGAACGTTCGACCGCCGGCCGATCTGCTGACGCCGCCGATGTTTGCTCCGTTGAAGCTGCGCGATCTATCGATTGCCAATCGCGTGGTCGTGTCGCCGATGGCGCAATACTCAGCCGTCAATGGCACGCCGAACGACTGGCATTTTTCGCACTACGCCGAGCGCGCGAAAGGTGGAGCCGGTCTGGTCTTTGTCGAAATGACCTGCGTGTCTCCGGGCGGCCGCATCACCCCGGGTTGCACAGGCTTGTATGCGAACGAGCATGTCGACGCGTGGAAGCGCCTGGTCGATTTCGTGCATCGTCATACCGACGCCAAGATCGCGATGCAAATCGGGCATTCAGGTCGCAAGGGATCGACGCAGGTGGGCTGGCGTCGGATGGACTGGCCGCTTGAAGAAGAAGACGTCGAGCCCAACTGGCCGCTCGTGTCGGCCTCGGCGATTGCGTATCAGCCGGGCATCAACCAGGTGCCGCGCGCTGCGACCCGCGACGACTTGAATGCGTTCATCGAACAGTTCTGCAACTCCGCGATCATGGCCGACGACGCAGGATTTGATTTGCTTGAGCTGCATATGGCGCACGGCTATTTGCTTGCCAGCTTTCTGTCGCCGATCACGAATCAACGCAGCGACGAGTACGGTGGATCGCTCGCCAATCGTCTGCGCTTTCCGCTTGAGTTGTTTCGCGCGGTGCGCGCCGTGTGGCCGCAGCACAAGCCGATGTCGGTGCGTGTTTCGGCCACCGACTGGATTACAGGCGGCACGACCGCTGCCGATAGCGTGCAAATCGCGCAGGCGTTCAAAGACTCCGGTTGCGATCTGTTCGATGTCTCGACCGGGCAGACCGATCCGAGCAGCAAGCCTGTCTACGGCCGCATGTTTCAAGCGAGTTTTTCGGAGCAGATTCGGCTCGAAGTCGGCATCGCAACGATGGCGGTCGGGGCGGTGACCACCGCCGACCAAGTCAACACGCTGCTGCTGTCGGGCCGCGCCGACCTGGTGGCGCTGGCGCGACCTCATCTGGCCGATCCGTACTTCACGTTGCACGCGGCGGCTGAGCTTGGCTACGAAGGTGTCACCTGGCCCTCGCAGTATTTGACAGGCGCGCAGCAGCTGCATGCGCTGCATCGGCGCACGCGCGAGGACACGATGCGCGAGAACGCCGCACAAGACCGCTCGCATAAGAAGGCTAGCGCTTGACGAAGACTTGTGTCGCCAGTGCGGTGCCGATCAGGATCACCGCACAACCCCCGAGCATGACCGAAGTCACTTGCTCGGCCAGGAAAACAACGCCCCACACAATGGCGAACGCTGGAATCAAGAAAGTGACTGCCATGGTTTTCGTCGGTCCTACCCGTGCGATCAACCTAAAGTACAACGCGTACGCCACCCCTGTGCAAAACACGCCAAGGGCGACCAGTGCGAACCAATCAAGCGAGCTCGGCATCGCCGGCGGCAAATGAAAAATCGTGAGCGGCAGCAGTAATGCAGATGCTGCGATCTGGCTGCCGGTAGCGACTGCAAGCGGCCGAACGTGAGCGAAGTAAACCTTCACAAGGCTCCCGGAAATCGCATACGAGACAGATGCCAGCAGCCCGGCACCGATTGCCCATCCATGTCCGCCCGGTTTGAAGCTGGCGCTACCGGCCGACAACCAGAGTACGCCCGCGAAACCGATCGCCAGGCCAAGCCACTGCGACAGCGTCAGACGCTCGCGCAGCCAAAGCCATGCGACCAGCGCAGCGAACAGCGGCACGGTCGCGTTCAGTATCGAAGCGAGCCCTGCGGTGATCGACAGCGCCGCATAGGCAAACAGTGTGAACGGAATCGCGGAGTTGAAGGCGCCGAGCAGCAGGAAACGAAACGCATTTGGCGCAAGCTCCGCAGCGCCGCCGCGCCATAGCAGCAGGGATAGCAGCACGAGCGCGGCAATGGCAGTGCGCAGATCGGCAATAGCAAGTGGCCCGAACGCGGGTGCCGCAATCCTCGTGAAAAGGAAGCTTGCGCCCCACAAAGCTGCTAGCAGCGTGAAGTCGAACAGATCGCGAACTTTCATGCGGCGATTCTCGTTCACACCGTCGCGGCGATCACTCCAGTTCTTGACATTGATTCGTGTTGATCAGTCACCGCCAAGGTTTGCGAAACGCGCGCGGCAAAGGCTCTTCGGTGGCGCTGGCGATATAGCGGCCGTCGTGAAATACGAGAGGCGGACCGCCTGGTACATCGAACTCGGTGACTTCACCGACGAAAATAATGTGATCGCCTTCCAGATGCTGATTGCGGTTATGCGCAATCAACGTGGCAACGCTGCCGTTGATCACGGGCAGATCGTGCGGCCCCGCATGCCAATCGGTGCCCGCGAAGCGATCGACGCCGCGCGCGGCGAAGCGTTTGGCAAGCTCGAGCTGGTCGGTCGCCAGCACGTTGATCGCGTAGCTTGAGCAGTCGCGGAAGGCCGGTAGTGCGCCGGCCTTGAGTGACAGGCTCCATAGGATCAGAGGCGGATCGAGCGAGACCGAGTTAAAAGAATTCACTGTCAGCCCGGTAGGTGAGCCGTCGGCAGTCCGCGCCGTCACGATCGTGACGCCGGTCGCGAACTGAGCGAGTGCGCGTCGGTAGTCGGTGCGTCCGCGGCTTTTCATCGCGGCAGTTTACGGAGTAAGCGAAGCTCGCCACGCCGTTTTCGCGTCGAGGCACAATGTGGCTACAAACACTCATCGAGGCGGAGGAAAAATGAGAACCCTGCGGGCCCTGATCGCCATGGCGATCGTCAGCGCATTGACCGGATGCGGCTACAACACGATCGTGACCCAGGAGGAGCAAGTCAAGGCTGCGTGGTCGGAAGTGTTGAACCAGTATCAGCGTCGGGCTGAGCTGATTCCAAACATCGTCGAGACGGTTAAGGGCGAAGCGAACTTCGAGCAGTCGACTTTGCAGAATGTGATCGAGGCGCGCGCACGCGCGACTTCGATTCAGGCGACGCCGGAGTTGATCAACGATCCACAGGCGTTTGCGCAGTTTACGCAAGCGCAGAGCCAGGTAAGTTCGGCATTGTCGCGGCTGCTGGTGACAGTTGAGAACTACCCGAACCTGAAGGCCAACGCCGCGTTTCAGGATTTGCGCACGCAGCTTGAAGGCACAGAGAATCGCATTGCGATTGCCCGCAAGCGTTACATCGATGCAGTTGCGCAATACAACACGACGATCGCGTTGCTGCAGAACTTTCTGGGCAAAATACTGACCGGTGCGTCTCCGAAGCCGCAGTTCGCGGTGGCCGACGAAGCAGCGGTCAAGCAACCCCCCAAGGTCGACTTCGGAACGCAGAAGAAGTAGCAACTCCGAATGTTGTCGAGTGCGCGCCGCGCTGGCGCGATCGTTGGGCTTTGGTGTGCGGCCATCACGCTGTGTGCGTCTGCCATCGCGCAGACGCCGCAAACCCCGGTCGAGCTGCCCAAAGGTCTCGCGCCGTCGGATGCGTCGGTGAGTGCCCCGGCATCACCGGACTCCGCGCGACCGTCGGCGCCCGAGCAGAGACAGCCTGACGGCACGCTCGCGGTGCCACCGCTCGCGCGCGTCACCGACACTGCCGGCGTATTGAACAGCGCACAGCGCGCCGAGCTCGAAGCGAAACTCGCGAATTTCGAAAAAGCGCGCGGTGCGCAGATTGCAGTCATCGTTGTGCCCAGCACACAACCCGAGCCAATCTCAGATTTTGCGAATCGCGTTGGTGGCGTGTGGAAGATCGGGCGGCCCGAGATCGGTGACGGTGTGTTGATGGTTGTGGCTGTCAAGGATCGGCGGGCGTGGATCAGCGTCGCTCGGTCGCTCGAAGGAGCGATACCCGATGTGCTCGCAGCACGGATCACGCGCGAACAGATGGGGCCCCAGTTTGCGAAAGGTGACTTCGCGGCAGGACTGAATGCCGGTGTTGACGCGGTCATACGGCGGATCGAGGGTGAAGGATTACCAACGCCTGCAGGTATCCCGCGCGAGCGCGTCGATGCGGGTGAAAGTGTGCTGTCGTTGCTGATTCCGATCATTTTGGTCGGCGCTTTTGTAAGCGCGATGTTGCGTCGGCAGATGGGTGTGCCCGGTGCCGCATTGGGCGGGGTTGGCGCAGGCGCCATTGCAGGATTTATTTTGTCGTCGGTGCTGTTGGGCGGTGTGGCCGCGATTGCAGTCTTCCTGTTCTCTGCCCTCGGTGGCTTCGGCGGTGGTCGCGGCGGTGGAGCACTCGGTGGGCGTGGCGGTCCTATCTTTCTTCCGGGGGGCTGGAGCGGTGGAGGAGGCGGCTGGAGCGGCGGCGGTGGCTGGAGCTCGGGCGGAGGCGGTGATTTTTCGGGTGGCGGCGGCGGAAGCAGCTGGTGATACGACATGCCTTCTAAACTCGGACGCTGGCTGCGCCACGCGATAAAGACGCCGCAATCGGTGACTCGCGCGTTTCCGCCCGCAGTTCTGCAGAGAATCCAGGACGAAATTGCAAAAGGCGAGCAGATCCACTCGGGCGAAATTCGGTTCGCAGTTGAACCGACGTTGCCGTGGAGCTACCTGCGTCGCGATGCGCCTGCGCGCGAACGTGCGGAAATGGTATTTGCGAAGCTGCGGATATGGGACACGGAAGAAAACAACGGCGTGCTGATTTATATCGAGCTCGCCGACCACCGCATCGAGATCGTCGCAGATCGCGGCATCGCACAGCACGTTCCAAATGCGCGTTGGGAAGAAATCTCGCAGATGATGCGCGAGCGATTTCGCGTCGGGGAGTTTGAAGCGGGCAGCGTCGCAGCGGTGCGCGCGGTCAGCGCCGTGCTTGCCGAGCGCTTCCGACTCGCCGATGGCGCGCGTAATCCTAATCAGCTATCTGATGCGCCGACAGTGTTGTGATGGCCTCGAACCTGCATTGGTGCTCGTAAGGTCCGCAACTCGTATCGTGAGTTGCTCGAAATCTTTTTCGTCATACACGATCCGACGACGCTGAATCGGCAAGGCAACGATTCGGGCAGCGCTATCGCTCGGTAATTTTTTTACCATTCGGATGAGAGACGTAGCGCTGCCGAGGACGTTATCCGAGAGGCGCAAAGCCATTGGAGCAAGCCGATCGTGACGCAATTGCTTCCCGCGCCCGACTATTACCGTGCTGAAACGCATCACCAGGAGTACTACCGGCACAACCCCGCTGCCGGATACTGCATGTTTGTGGTCTCACCAAAAGTCGCGAAATTCCGTAAGACTTTCGCGGCTAAAAGAAAGAATTCCACGGTGGATTAGCCGCAATCCGCGATGCCGTCCTGCGAGGCTTAGCCGCTAGTATCTGGTCACTCCTCGGGGAAAGGGCATCACAAATGGTCTCTCGCAGTAAGGCACTCGCTCTCATTTTGTCTGCGCTGGCACTCTCGACAGGTAGTGTCGCGGCCCAGGAAGTAGGAAGTCGCGCGCCCGCATTCGACCTGGCTGGCACACCGAAACCGGTGCGGCTGTCCGAGATGAAGGGCCAGGTCGTCTACGTCGACTTCTGGGCGTCGTGGTGCGCGCCATGTAAACAGTCGTTTCCGTGGATGAATGAGATGCAGGCCAAGTACGGCGCGCGTGGGTTCACGGTCGTCGGCATCAACGTTGACCAAAAGCGTGAAGATGCCGACAAGTTTCTCGCCGGCACGCCTGCCAAATTCGCCGTTGCTTACGACACGACGGGCAAAGTCGCCGAGGTCTATCAGCCGAAGGGCATGCCGACATCATTCCTGATCGGCGCCGACGGCAAAGTGCGTGCGGTCCACATCGGCTTTAAAGACAGCCAACGCGAAGAACTCGAGCGCGAGATCCAGTCCGCGCTCACCGCGGCACGAAAGTAAGGAATAGCGATGAAGAAATCGATCGCTTCGTTGATTACATGCACCGGCATCCTGACGGCCAGCGTTGCGCTGATGGGATGCGAAACGGTGCAGCCATGGCAGAAAGGCAATCTCGCCAAGCCCGACATGGCGTTCGATTCGGACCCGCTGCAAACGCGCTTTGAAGAGCACACCTATTTCAGCAAAGAAGGCGCATCCGGCGGAATGAGCGTGGGCGGCGGCGGTTGCGGGTGCAACTGATGCGATCTCCCGCAAAAACCGGCTCCGTCCTCGCAGCCGCATTGGCGTTACCGGGGATCGTGCCGTCTGCGCACGCACAGGTGACAGTCCCCAATGCGACGTTGATTCAGTTCAAGTACCTGTACTACAAGGACTACCAGGAAAACAACGGCGTGACGCCAGGATCGTCGGGCGACCGCATGACCGTCAAGTCGCCCGCGCTGTATATGCTGGCACCGATCAGCGACAGCTGGGTGTTCGAAATTGGCGCCGTGTATGACAGCATGACCGGTGCCTCGCCCTATTACCACACGACACTGTCGGGTGCGTCTGGCGAAGGTGTCGAAGACAAGCGTGCCGCTGGCGACATCACTGTGACCAAGTACTTTGGCCGCACCGCCGTGTCGGTACGGGGTGCCTACTCAACCGAAGATGACTACAAGTCGATCGCTGGCGGTGTAACGCTGCGCCATGCGACGTCGGATCAGAACACGACGTTCACGGTCGGCTTCGGCTATTCCTCCGACGAAATCTTTCCGCAGGACGGCCCAGTCTTCACCCGCACGAAAAATACGCTTGATGGCCTCGTCGGCATCACGCAGGTGTTGAGCCGCAACGACACGGGGCAGATCAATCTGTATTACGCGCGCCAGAGTGGCTATCTGACGGACCCGTACAAGGCGATCTTTGGCGTCGACCAGCGGCCCGATAGTCGCGACCAGCTTGCAGTACTGATTCGCTGGAATCACTACTTCGATGGCTTGAAGGCCGCGTTGCGGACGTCATACCGTTATTACCATGACGATTGGGAGATCAACGCTCACACGGGCACGATTGAATGGGCGCAAGAGCTTCCGCACGGCTTCACGCTAACGCCCAGCGTGCGCTATACCACACAAAGTGCTGCGTTCTTCTATTACGACCCGGTGTACGACGCGGCTCTCGGAGCACCGTTCCCGCCGGGATACGCGATGAATCCGAATGCGTTCTACACCAGCGACCAGCGCCTATCGTCATTCGGCGGCATCACGCCGGGCCTGAAGCTCGCCAAGTCGTTTCCCGGTGGCTGGACAATAGACGGACGAGCCGAGTACTACGAGCAACGCGGCGACTGGCGTATCGGCGGCGACGGCAGCCCCGGACTGCAGGACTTCAAGGCGCAGCTTTATCAGGTGGGCGTCAGCAAGAAGTTCTAGGCCTCAGGCGTTAGCATCGCGCAGCTTGAAACGGGCTGCGCGTGCCACTCACTTCTTACTCGTTTACCTTTCGCGCGATGGCGTCGCACTGCGAAGTGCGCGTCTACGCGCCGGATGAAGCGACGGCTCGACGCTGGTCGGACGCTGCGATCGGTGAAGTGCGTCGGATCGAAGCGAAGTATTCGCGCTATCGCGACGACAGCGTCACTACCGCGATCAATCGCGCGGCGGGCGGCGCGGCGCTGACGGTGGACGCCGAGACCGCGGGCCTGCTCGACTTTGCCGACATGCTGCATGCTCAAAGCGACGGTGCGTTCGACCTCACCAGTGGCGTGTTGCGGCGTGCGTGGGATTTCAAGTCCGGACGCGTGCCTTCGCAGGCGGCACTTGAGCAACTGCTGCAGCAAGTGGGCTGGTCAAAAATTGAATGGAGTTCGCCGACGCTGCGTCTGCGCGCGGACATGGAGGTCGACTTTGGCGGCATCGGCAAGGAATACGCAGCTGATCGCGCAGCCGCGATCATTGTCGACCTTGGCGGAGAGCACGGCCTGGTCAATCTCGGCGGCGATGTGCGCGTCATTGGCCCGCACCCCGACGGCCAGCCGTGGCGAGTCGCGGTCCAAGATCCGCGCGGCGAGCCAGGCACAACGATCGCGCATCTGAACGTGCCGCACGGCGCGATGGCGACCTCGGGCGATTACGAACGCTACTTCATACACGACGGTCGACGCTATTCCCATTTGCTCGATCCGCGCACCGGGTGGCCCGTTGAATACTGGCGCTCGGTATCTGTTGTCGCGCCGCTCGCGATCGCAGCGGGTGCGTGCGCGACGGTGGCAATGCTGAAGCCTGTCGATGACGCTATGAAATTCCTTGACGCACAGGGCGTGAGATATCTCGCAATCGATAGTGATGGCGTGCGGCACTCGAAGTGAATCAGCTTTTATGTTTCGTCGCACGCAAGCACTTGGCGGCGCAGCGCTGCCTGAATTTGACATTCGGAACAAGCGTTAACGAACCACTGCTTTTGCAAGCTCGATCAACGTCAGCGGGGCACTGCCTTCCGCTTTGTTATTCGCAACGACGTAGCTCGGTTGGTTGCTTTTGATCGCCACGTGAATCAGGTGCGCGAGCGTGCCGCGTGTGGGTATATCCGGGTCCAACAGTCGATCGAAGGGTGCGTAGCGCGTCCGCGCCTCTTCGTACCGCAATCCGGCCGCGAGGTTCCAGCGCACGATCAGCGGCCCCTTCAGCCGCCAGTCGTCGCCTTCTTCTTCCAGTGCGTCCATCGCGCGCAGCGCTGCACTCTGACGCGCTGCGACAGGCATGCGCGGGTGCAGCGTGATGCACAGGCGCGCGCCGCGTTCACGCAACGTTCGAATGAAACGCGGTGTCAGTAACTCGGGGTCGCGCAGCTCAATGGCGTAGACGGGTGCGATACCGCCGATGCTGCACCGGCAACGCATCCAGCAGCGCACCGATGCGCTCGACTATCGCGATGCCGCCGTCTGCGCGCTTGATCTCGCGCGGGCAGCGGTGAGAGCTGAAACACCAGCGGTCCGGCGCGCTCGCCCAGACCTTCGATCGCGGGCTGGACAAAATGATCGAGCGCCGCAGCGGGATCCAGGAACAGCGGGTTGGCTTCGATCGGCTCGCCACGCTTGCCGCGCATGGCTGCATCCGAAATCATCGCAGGCGCCTTGACGACGAAGCGAAAGCCGATCGGTACCTGATCCGCGTAACGCGCATACTCGGCCACAGCCAGTGGCTGGTAGAAGGTGCGATCGATGCCGACGCAGCGAAACAGCGGATGTTGCGCGTACGCGCTCAACCCGTGACGTGCGAGTTGCGACTCGGTGTAGTCGGTGTCACCGCGCCATACCAGATCACGCCAGCCCGGGAAGAACCACGACGAGGTGCCCAAGTGGACGCTGCGTGGCAACAAGCGACCGAGGCGCGTCAACGTTTCATCAAAATCCGCGGCGTCGACGGCCACGCCCGCGCGCGACATCGTCGGCTCGCCAAACAAATCCTCTTCGGTCTCGTCGAATAGAGATTCGGTTCCGGCCGGCGGCGGCATGGCCGCGATCTTGGGGGCCATGGTGGGCGCGATGTTTTACGAACGCTGCCTTATCGGCGGAAAATCACGGCGCACTCGGCGCCTGCTGCTCACGCGCCCCAACGTCGGCCTGCCGAACCTGCTCGATCACCGCTTCGGTATCGAGCGATAGTTGCATTGCACGAGTGGTCGGTCCCGGTGTTGCATCGAGTGGCAGCCTCACCAGAATCATGGTCCCGGCACCGGGCACCGATTCGAACTTCAGGAACGCACCGATTCGCTGAGCGCGGTTACGCATGTTCAGCATGCCGCGCCCGGTGCCATTGCCGGCCGCCAGACCACGGCCGTTGTCGGTCACGCGGATCGTCAGCCACTGCGCATCGCCTTCGTGATCGATTGCTAGGGTCACGCGCACCATGCGCGCACGCGAATGCTTGATGGCATTGGTCAGCGCTTCCTGTGTGATACGCAGCACCGGCAGCACGGAGTTGGGATCGAGGTCAACGTCTTCCGGCAGATTGCGCGCATCCCATTGCAGATCCATGCCGACGGCTTTGAGCCGAGGCTCCATGCGAAAGCGCATGTTGCCCAACGCGGCCAGCAGATCCGAATCTTCGGCAGCGAGCGCGTCGATCGCCAATCGCATATCGTCGATCGACTCGCGCAGGATCTGCGCTACTTGTTCGTTCGACATCGCGCCACGCTCGACCAGCATCAGCGACGACAGCAGTTGCGACCCGAGACCGTCGTGCATGTCCTGCATGATCCGTTGGCGCTCTTGTGCGCTCGCCTTGAGCCGCTCGCTTTCGCGCAGGCGATCGAAGTTGCGCTTCAGCAGTTGCTCGCGCTCGTGAATCCTCGTTTCAAGCTCGGTGTTTGTCTTCTCGACGTCGGCCAGCGAGCGCACAAACCGGTCGATCAGCGTCGCGCCGAGCGCGATCAGAAGCACCGGCGTCGCGATGTTCAGCAGCTCCGGGCTGGCAAACGGCAGCACCCCGATGTAGACGAGGTAATCGTGAATCGCGGCGCCGAGCGCCAGCACCAGCGCCGCCACGATGCCTTTCAGCATCAACGACGGCGTGAACAATGCATGTCCCGCTAACGTCAGGACACCCGTGGCCAGCGCAGTCAACATCATCGCCTGCCATAGCGCACCGGCGGTGATATCGAACGTGTCGCCCGAAAGCAGGTACAGACGCCGGCCCCATTGCCGCGAGAACGATCAGTCCAAGTTCGGCTCGCGCCCGATGGCGGCCCCCCTGCCGCCACATGGTGATCGTCGCGACCGCAGTAAATACGGCCGTGCCCAGATAGAACGCGCCACGTATCCAGAAACGCGCATCGGCCGGCATCGACTCGAAGACGAGATCCAGCGAGCGCAGCGCCCAGAACGCCGACATCAGCGCCAGCAGTCCGAAAAGGTTCTCAGAGCGCCGGCGTAGCCACAGTGCGGCGAACCCTGCGGCGAGCAGCACCGTCAGCAACAGAGAAATCCAGCGCAGCGTATGGCTGATGAAAAACTGGTTGCCATAGCGCGGCTGAAGTTCAACGGTCGGGCCAACGTCGATCGGCCCGATACCGTGCACACCCACGTCCGTACGAGGTATAGATCAGCACATCGTTACGGCTCTGCATGAAACCCGCAGGCAGATTGATCAGATGTGGTCGACGCCACCGAACGTGACGCCGCTCCGAGTCGAGCGGCAGATCGGCCACCATCTTGCCGTTGAGGTAAATCGTGCCGCCGGTTGGCAGCCGATTGAGCAACATGCTCCAGCCGTCGTCTGGAATCTCCGGTGTGTTGAACATCAGCCGGATCCAGACGCCTTGCCTCGTGCCGCTGCCGGACGACCAGCGCAACGGCAACGCGTGCGATTGCCAAAGCGAGTCAGCGCTTGGAAAGGCCCCGCGCGTGCCGGAAACCCACTCGATGCGCTCGATCTTGATCGTCTCGTCCGCGGCTGCGGGCGGTGCAAAGAAGCAAAGGGTCAGGAACAGCGCGACAGCGCGCGCAAATGCGTGGAGGATGCCAGCCAGATTGCCAGCGCGAGTTCGCTCCGGCACTAGTTTTTCAGCAATCCCATCTGAGTCGCTTCGTACACAGCTTCGCCGCGCGAGTGAACCGCGAGCTTGCGATAGATCTTCTTGATGTGTGCGGTCACGGTGTGCGGCGAGATGCCGAGAATGTCGCCGATCTCGTTGAAGCTCATGCCTTTGGCCAGCAGCTGAAGAATTTCGGTCTCGCGGGCGGACAGCGGATTTTGCTCGGTGCCCGGAAGGCGCGCAGGTGCCGTCGTGCTCATCCGGTTACGGATTGCGCGCAGCACGCTGCGTGCGACGACTGGACTGACGGGCGATCCGCCGGCTCGCAGCAAACGAATGCACGAGATCACGTCGGCAGGCGCCGAGTCCTTCAGGATGTAGCCGGTGGCTCCTGCTTCGATCGAGGACACGACGTGCTGTTCATCGCCGAACACCGTGACGACCATGATGTCGACGTCGGGCTTTTTCTGGCTGACCTGGCGGATCAGCTCGATGCCACTTCCATCGGGCAAACCCAGATCGATCAGCATGACTTCGAACGATTCGCGATCGATGATCGCTTGCGCCTCGCGCTTGTTGGATGCCGCTCCGACGAGCTTCATGCTGGGCTCGTTCTCCACGATCTGCACAAAGCGGCGCCGAAACTCCGGCTCGTCCTCGACGATGATGATCGAGATCTGTTGCTCAGCCATCGATGCTCTCCCGGCGCTCATGCTCTGGTGCGCGGATCATAGCCGCAGAAACCTCGGTGAAACGCGAAAGGTGAACGGCGAAGACGCGGTACATACCTAGGGCGCCAGACGTGTTCGGGTCCATCCGGCGCCTGTTGACGCGGTGTTCCTCGCATAACGCAGCCGATCGTGCAGCCGTGACGGCCGGCCCTGCCAGAATTCAATGGCATCCGGGACAACGCGATAGCCGCCCCAGTAGGGTGGCCGGCTGGGTGCGGTTGCGTGGCGCAGTGTCATTTCTGCTACCCGCGCCATCAACCACGTCTTGCCGGGGATCGGTTGACTCTGCGGTGAAGCCCATGCCCCGAGGCGGCTTGCCAACGGTCGGCTGCGAAAGTACTCGTCCGATTCTTGCGCAGTCGTGCGTTCAACCGCGCCGTCGATGCGAACCTGACGCTCCAGCTCCGGCCAGAAAAAAAGCAGCGCGGCACGCGCATTGGCGGCGAGTTCGGTACCTTTGCGGCTTTCGTAGTTGGTGAAGAACACAAAGCCCGATTGATCGAAGCCTTTCAACAACACTGTGCGCGCCGCGGGCTTGCCGTCCGCATCTGCGGTGGCGAGCGTCATTGCGTTGGCTTCGCGCACCTGCGCCGCGCTCGCCTCATTCCACCACCGTGAAAACTGTGCGATCGGATCGGCATCCGCGTGACTTTCGTCAAGCTCGCCGCGTTTGTATTCGACGCGCAAGTCGGCGATGTTCATTACGGCATCTTAGGCACATGAGCGGTGGCATGCCGGGCGAGCCGTTCAAGGCGCGGATCTCGCAGTCCGTGATCGCGCAACGAGCTGACGGTCCTAACCAAGTAGTCGAGGCTGGTGCCGAAGCGGCCGCAGCTGCCGCGCGCGAAGACTGCGAGAATTTCTTTCTCGGTCAGCTTCCCCGCGTAGTTCGGCGCGTCACGACGCACAACAAATGCCAGTGCCGAAACAAACGTGCTTTTTTCGGCCTGACCATATAGGCGGCACTCGAGCCAGCGTGGTGCGTACGAACCCATGAACATTTCGCGCTCCCACAGCCGCTCGAGCTCTTCGCGCGCCGTTTTGGCGGGCAACCGATAGGCGACTCCGGCGCACGCGCCGCCGCGGTCGAGCCCGGCGACCAGCCCTGGGCATTCGATGGTGCCGCGGTTGACGCGGCTCCACAGACACAGGCGTCGGTGATAACCGTGTACACGCGCTGTAATGCGGCGGTCGTACGTCACTTCGGGATTCCAGATCAGCGACCCATAGCCGAACAGCCACATCGGCGACGCTCCGTCCCAGCCGGCCATCGCCTTATGCAGCGATGCCGCTTGCTGTTCAGCAGTCACTCGCCCCGGAAAATCGAGCGGCACCTTGTTCATTCGGAAGGGCGTCTCTCGACGTTCATGCGGCGCCACGCCGTCCAGCCGCCGGCGCCCAACATGCTCGCCATCAACCAGAATGCGGGCCCTGCGCCGAGCACCGAACCGAATGCACCGAACACCAGCGGCAGGACCACGTGGCTGCTGTTCATGATCGTGGTGCGAACGCCGAGCGCTTCGCCGACCCGGCCTGCCGGCGAGCGGTCATGCAGCAGTGACATTACGTTCGGCTGTGCCGCGCCGAGGCCGAGGCCGAGCAGGAAAGCCACCGCCATCAACGGCGCCAGCGTCGTAAAAAATGGAATCAGTGCGAATCCGATCGCGGCGGTAATCAGCGTGAAGAGCAGCACCTGCCATTCACGATAGCGGCGCGACAACGTCGGCATTGCCAGCCGAATGGCAAAGGTGGCGGCCGCGAAGCTGCCGAGCACGAGTCCAATCTGCGACGCGGAAAGTCCGATGCTCGTGCCATAAACAGGCACCAGAAACTGCTGCAAGTCCCACGACATCGAAATCATTCCGCTGACGATCAACACATTGCGCACCGCCGGGAAGCGCAGCAGGTCGAACGGGTTGCGCGACTCGGTCGTCACCTCGTGTGGTTGCGGCGCCGGCAACAATGCGCGCTGTAAAAGCAGAATGACGACGCTCACAAGCATCAGTAAGAAGATCAACGCGAAGGTGACGCGATGGCCGACGCTATCGATCAAAAATCCACTCGCGACCGGCGCGATCAATCCTGACGTCGAAAACCCCAGTGCCAGCATAGAGAACGCGGCCGGCCGGCTGCCCGGCTCGGACATGATGCCGACCAGGTTCTGCATCGTCATCTGCACGTACATGAAGCCGGTGCCCAGCAGTGCACTCGCGACCAACAGCGGAGCGACATCGGCCGTGCTGTATGAAAAAGCTGCCGGTAGCACCGCTCCGGCCGTCATCATCAGAGTGCCCAACAGCAGCGGACGAAACGGTCCGACCTGATCGAGCCAACGGCCTGCGCGTACGGCAAGCAATGCAGGCACCAGCGCGTACAGCGCCAGCAGTACACCTACGGTAAACGGCGACGCCTTGTTGGACAACGCGTATAGCGACGCAGTGACGCGCGCCGCACCGAATGCCGTGTGCGTCAGCACGACGAAAGCGATGATGCGCGGCAACGTCATCTTCACTGGGCTATGTCGCGCTTCGAGGCACTTCGGCCTGTTGCAATTGACTCTTGTCACTCAACTTCAGCGCCACCAACGCCACGCCGGCACACGTGATCAGGACGCCGAGCGCCGTCAGCCACGTCGGAGTGATTCCGAACATCAGCCACTCAAGTGCTACTGCGATGATCGGCGTCAGATAGAGCAGGCTTGTCACACGCGTGGCCTCACCGCGGCGCATCAGCGTGTGCAGCGCGTTCACGGCGAAGATCGATGCAAAGATCACGAGAAAACCGATCGACGCCATCAGTTGCCATGAAATCTGAAACTGGAAGCCCTCGACAGCGAAAGCAAGTGGCGCAACGAGCAGCAGAGTGGCCGCAAACTGTACGACCGACGCCGCCCGCAGGTCGACCGCCGGACAGAACCTGCGCTGGTACAGCGTACCGGCGGTGATGGCGACGAGAGCGATGAGCACCGCGGCCAGCGATGCGGTGCTCATCGCATCGAGATCGATCTTGTGCCATACGACCAGCGCCACACCGGCGAATCCGAGCAGGACACCGGTCCACTGCAAGCCGTTCAATCGCTCGCCGACAAATGGGCCCGCGATCACCGCCGTCACCAGCGGCTGCAAGGCCAGCACCAACGCCGCGATGCCGGCTGACATCCCCAGGTATTGGGCATAGTGGCTGCCACCCAGATTGACCGCATGCATCAGCAAGCCGGCGATCGCGACGTGTAGCCACTGCACAGGTGAGTCCGGCCACCGAGGGCGCATCGCTACAGCCATCGGGATGACAAGCAGCATGCCGAAAGCGAACCGCAGCGTCAGAAATGTAAGGGGTGGTGCGTACTGCAGCCCTAGCTTGGTCGCCAGGAAGCCGGACCCCCAGACGACGACGAAGTACCAGGCGAGCCAAGAACTGGAAGTGTGAAGCGGCGAAACGGTCACAGGCGCCATTGTTACAGACGGCGGGTTGGCGCCTATTGCGTCAATTGCAAATAACAATCAACTAGTGCCTGTTGATAGCTTTAAACTACGCCTCACTTACCTGTTGTCGTCACCTTTCTTAAACTACTGGAGCAGTCAATGAAAACCGTTGGTCAGCAACTCGATTCTTTCCGCGTAGTCGGTGTCAAGCCCGGCTTCAATCACCACGAAGAAAACGGCGTCAGCGCGTTCGAAGATGTCACCGAGCGCTCGTTCGCCGGCAAGTGGAAAGTCATCTATTTTTATCCGAAGGACTTCACGTTCGTTTGCCCGACCGAAATCGTGGGCTTTGCCAAGCTCGCGAACGACTTCGACGATCGCGATGCCGTGTTGCTCGGCGGCTCGACGGACAATGAGTTCGTCAAGCTTGCATGGCGGCGTGACCACAAAGACCTGGATCGCTTGAATCACTGGATGTTTGCCGATACGACTGGCTCGCTGGTCGACATGCTGGGCGTGCGCGACGCAAAGGAAGGCGCTGCGCTGCGCGCGACATTCATCGTCGATCCGGACAACGTGATTCAGCACGTGTCAGTCAACAACCTGAACGTGGGTCGCAGCCCGGAAGAGATCCTGCGCGTACTCGACGGCCTGCAAACCGACGAGCTATGCCCCTGCAATCGTGCGGTCGGAACGGCCACCCTGACGCCGGCCGCAGCAGCCGTCGCGCACTAACGGCGCCAACGAGATCGCGATGGATTACATCAACGAACTCAAAGCGCTGATCCCGGACTATGCGAAGGATGTGCGCATCAACCTGGACGGCGTACTCGGCCGCTCGTCGCTGCCTTCCAACGAAGCCGCCGCCGTCGCACTCGCGGCGGCATTCGCGGCGCGCGCGTCACGCCTGGTGGCGATCATTCGCAACTCGGCCGCAATACCGGAGGTCGAAAAAAACGCAGCGCTGACCGCGGCTGCTTTGATGGGAATGAACAACGTCTGGTATCCGTATGTGGAAATGACCGGCGACGCCGAGCTGAAGGCCGCGCCCGCGCAATTGCGCATGCAGGCTTACGCGACCCACGCGGGTGTCGACAAGCGCTTGTTCGAGCTCTACGCACTGGCCGCGTCAATCGTCGGCAAGTGCCACTTCTGCGTGCAGTCGCACTACGCGCTGCTGAAGCAGAGCGGCATGAGCACCGAGCAGCTGCGCGATGTCGGTCGCATCGCGGCGGTTATCGCGGCTGCGGCGAATGCTATTGCGGTCGAAGAAGCGGCCACGGTGTAGCCGCTTCTTTCACACGGTTCTACGCTGGCCCATT
The DNA here is from genome assembly GCA_963729165.1 of uncultured beta proteobacterium. Taxonomy (GTDB): domain Bacteria; phylum Pseudomonadota; class Gammaproteobacteria; order Burkholderiales; family Burkholderiaceae_F; genus JACCZX01. The sequence goes on along the minus strand of CAVSMM010000005.1, from coordinate 29,410 downwards.
TCGCGCCGGATCCAGTCGTGCATGTGGATCATGCCGTCTTCATGCGGTGAGTGATACGGGCCAACGTCGTCCTCACCCGCCAGCCATAGTGCGCGCCGGCCCCGCTGAAGGCGCGTGCAGATCTGCGCGTCTTCGGCGGCGGACTCGGCGTATGCGGCCTGGTGGGCGTCGACGATCTGCCGCTCGAAAGCTTGCACTTCCTCCGGATAGTAAAACTCGACGATATTGGTCGTCAGTTCGGGCGAGCGCGGAATCAGCGTGCTGACGACGAGACAGTAGGGATACCACTCGAGCATCACGTTCGGATACAGGATCGACCAGATGGTCCCGTACTTGGGCAGCTCGCCGCCGGAGTATTCGAGAATCGTGTCTCGATAACGTTGATAGTTCGGCGAGGTCTGCGACTTCAACCCGTCCTTGATGCCGAGGATCTGATAGCTCCAGCGATCGCCGAAACCCCATTCATAGTTGTCGGGATCGACCCACTTCTGCAATCCTGGGTGCATCGCCTCGACGTGATACAGCTCCAGATAAATTTCGAGAAACGCCTTCCAGTTAAACGGGCACTCTTCAACGATTGCTTTCTCGAAGACGTAATCGCCATAGCTGTAGTCGGGCGCCAGCGGAAAATCACCTAGATCGACATTTGGATCGCGCGGTCCTGCGAACAGCAATCCGTTCCAGCGAGTCAGCGGTGTACTTGGCAGCGAACAGTCGGGAGTGACGTCGAAGTCAGTCGCGCCCAGCAGCTTGCCGTTTAGATCGTAGGTCCAACGATGCAGCGGACAAACGATGTTCGCATTGTTGCCCTTGCCGTCGAGCAACAGTCCCTGCCGATGCCGACACGTGTTCGACAGCAGGTTGATGCCGGCCGGCCCGTGCACCAGCACCTTGCCGTGCGCGGTCGACGGCAGCGTCATGTAATCGCCGATCTCGGGCACCATCAGCTCGCTACCCGCATAGTTGGGGCCGGGCGCGAACAAGTGTTGCAGCTCGCGCTCGAACCACGCAGGATCGAAGTACGACGCAATCGGCAGCGGCGCGGCGCGGCCCAGCAGTGCGGCGTCGAGGTTCGAGCGGCGAGACAGCGATTCAGGCGCGTTCATCGTGATCCTAAAGGCGCGACGATCTTAAAGGCGCGCAATGCGCAACTCTTCGAGCCACATGATCTCGCAATCCCGGTCACCGGCCGTGACAGATGTGGTCGCAATGCGTCCGGCTGAGTCGCGCACGTTGACCAGTTTGCCGCGCAGCGTCACTAGCTCGCCATGCCGCACGCGTCGTAGTTGATCGTAGACAGCCGTGGACGCAGGAATCACATGCACGTTCGTGATGTGGGGCCCGAGGCGATCGAACTCTTCGCGCGTCATCGCGTTGCGCGGGCGCGGGAATAGCGCGCGCAGGCCATTGCTTGCGCCTTCGTGCGAAAAGTTGAAGAGCCGAACATTTGCGCTGTCGGTCATCGGGCCGTATCCGAGGCCGATGTCATGCGTGGCGGGCCTCAGGCCGGGGACCCAATTGACCAGCGACTGATAAGGTTTGAAGCGCTCGATATGCAAGACACGGCCGCGTGTTTCGAAATCCGCCACCGGTTGCAACGAACCGCCATCGGATGTGCCGATCGGCGCTGCATCGCTCAATGGGTGAACGATATACGCGCCCGCATCCGACCGTCCGGCAGGCACGTCGACTGAGCCTGGGCGATCGGCCCACGCCGATACCGCACCAGCAATGCCGATCGTCAGAGCGAGACCGGCCGCGATATCGCGTGCGTTCACACTCCTTCGAACGTGTTGCAGGCTGTAATTTGACCGCTTTTCATTCCGGTCATGAACCAGCGTACCCGCTGCTCGGAGCTGCCGTGCGTGAAGCTTTCGGGAACGATCTGCCCTTGCGTGCGGCGCTGGATGTTGTCATCGCCAATCGCGGCGGCGGCGCGCATCGCTTCCTCGACGTCGCCGGCGTCGAGCAATTTGCGGTTGCCCGCATGGTGGGCCCATACGCCGGCGAAACAATCGGCCTGCAGCTCGATGCGCACCGACAGTGCATTGCTTTGCGCTTCGTTTAGGCGCTGCCGCAGGGCCTGCGTCTTTTCCATGATGCCGAGCTGATTTTGCACGTGGTGTCCGACTTCATGCGCGATGACATAAGCCTGCGCGAAGTCGCCTGGCGCCTTGAAGCGCTCCTGAAGCGCACGGTAGAACGCGAGGTCGATGTAGACACTTTGATCGAGCGGGCAGTAAAACGGACCCATTGCCGACTGGCCGGTGCCGCATGCCGAGCGCGTGGCGCGCTCGAAGATCACGACTTTGGGTTCAGCATAGTCGCGGCCCAGTTGCCGGAACAACGCGTTCCAGGTCTTTTCCGTGTCCAGCAGTACACCGGAAACGAACTGACCCGCCTGGTCAGTGGGAGCTTTCGCCGGGCCCTGCGGCGCGCGCGCTTCCTGCACCTGCTGCGCCGTTTCAGAGAGTCCTAGGATGACCCGCGGGTCAATGCCGAAAAACAATCCGACGACGACCAGCACCAGAGTGCCAATCCCTCCGCCGATCAGTCCGCGGCCGCCGAACGACTGTCCGCGCCGATCTTCTACGTTAGAGCTTTGGCCTTCAATGCGCATGCTGAATCCCCGTGACTGTTCACGGGGATTCAAGCACAGAGTGGGCCAGCGTGCTACCGACGGCCGTGTCCATCGTGACCATCGCGATGGTCGCGGTGGTTGTGACGGTCGTGGCCATGACCGCGACCATGGTGTCGATGCTGCCAGTGGTACCGGTGATGACGGTGGCCGTAATAACTACCGTAGCCATAGCCCCAGCGCGGCGCGGGCGTGTAGATCACCGCGGGTGGTACGATACCGATAGGGACGCGGGTAATAAACCGGCGCCGGCTGGTAAACCGGCACGGCCGGTAAACCGGCACCGGCTGGAAGACGGGGAAATGCGGGGCGCCAATGCGGATACCGAACTCCGGAGTGCTGACTCTCACCGAGACGCCGTTGGCGTGGGAAGCAGACCAGGGCGCCATCGCGGCGAGTATCAAGGCACTGAACGAAGCACCGATCCAAAATTTACGTTTCATCATTGACCTCCAAGGTGTTACAGGAGATTCAACGACGCGTCACACGGGCCAGCCGACGCCCGTTCGTTTCAAGGTGTAACCACTAAGCCAGCGCCAGCCCGGCCTTCTGAAGCCGCCACACCGCCAGCAAATCACGCTCGCGTTCGCGCGTTATCTTGCCAACACGGCGCTTGTCGTCGTGTTCGGGAATGCCGGCTTCAAGGATGTCGCTGACAGTCACTGCCATTGGTCGCGTGCGCAGCCCATTGCGCCGCGCGCGTGTCGTATCGACCATATGAAAGCCACGCGTCTGCGGATCATGGGTCGGAATCCACAACGGAAGTTCGGTCCACGGCTGCACGCCTTCGCGCTCGAGAAATTTTTCATCCACCCATTCGATCTCGACATCCTCGCCCGAAATCCAGCGGCAGGTATCGAGCAGCTCGCCGAAAGTCGCACCTTCATTAGGTCCGGTGGCATTAAACGCGCCGCTTGCGCGCATCATGATTAGTCGCATGATCAACGCCGCGAGATCGCGCGAATCGATAAATTGAATTGGCGTCTCAGGTGAGCCCGGCGCCATCACGCGGCCACCCGCACAGATACGCCACGGCCAGTATGAAAAACGGCCGGTGGGATCATTCGGTCCGACGATCAGGCCGGGTCGAATCAACAGCGCCTGCTGTCCGAAAGCACGCGCGACGGTCCGCTCGCACTCGGCTTTCAGCGGGCCATAGTTGGCGCCATTGATCGTTTCGCGGTCAATTTCCGCGGCGGTGGCCAGTGGGTCCTGTTCGCGGATCGGTACATTCGCAAACGAGGCGTATGCCGAAACGCTCGAGATGAAGACGTAACGCTCGCAACTGTCGTACAGCGCTGCGCAGGTTGCCTCGACGTCCTGCGGTCGATAGCCGCAGGTGTCGATAACCGCGTCCCATTTGCGTCCCATCAGCAGGTGCAAGTCTTCCAGCCGGTCGCCCACAATCCACTTGACGCCCGGCGGCCACCAGTTACGAGACTGGCCGCGATTGAACACCGTGACCGTGTGCCCGCCGACCAGTGCGGCCTGCAGCAGTGATTGCCCGAGGAAGACGCCGCCGCCGATAATGAGCAAGTTCATAGCCACATCTTAGGGTCCAAACGGACGGACGAAAATTACCGTAGATGCGGGTTCAGCCGCCAAAAGGCCGGCTCGGCCTGCCGGCCGTCGCTTGGGCGGCCCGGACTCGCGAACGGGGCGCGCTCTAACGCGCCAGCAGCGTTTCGACTTCCGGATGACGCCGCGCCCATGCAGCGACGAACGAGCACACCGGCAGCACATCCAAACCGTTTTCCTTGGCGTAATCGAACGCAGCGCGCACCAGACTCGAAGCAAAGCCCCGTCCCTCAAGCTGCGGCGGAACTTCCGTGTGTACCAGCATCATCGTGTCGCCGTGCATCCGGTAGTCACAGCGGCACAGCAGCTTGTCGACGGTGGCTTCGAAACGCCTCGCGGCTGCGTTATGCCTGATCTCGATACTTACGCTGGGCGAGCTTCCCATCACAGCTCCAAGCGAGGAGATGCGTAAGACTAACGCCCGCGCCGATGTGACGGTTGCAGCAGCCCCGGGATGTTGGTACGGACGGTCGACGCGCTGTCAGCGGGTCGCCGCGCCTGCGACGTTGGCTTGGGCTGCTTCGGCTTGGCATACGGATCCGCGGTGCGCGCGGGTTGGCCGTTCGCCTTCGAACTTTGCGGTCGCGCCGGCTGCCCGCCGCCGTTCTTGCGCGGCTGGCCTTGCGATGGGCGGCGCGCAGCTGAGCGCTGCGGCCGATCACGCTGCCCGCGATCGCTTTTACCCTGACTTCGCTGGCGCACGATCGGTTCCGCGCGTTCGTTCGGATTCGGCTCGAACCCGGCGATGATTTCACGCGGCACCTGGCGCCGAATTACTCGCTCGATATCGGCGAGCAGCGGCTTGTCATCGGCACACACCAGAGAGATCGCCTCTCCCGTTGCGCCGGCGCGGCCGGTGCGTCCGATGCGGTGGACATAGTCTTCGGGCACGTGCGGCAGATCGAAGTTGATCACGTGCGGCAGCTGTTCGATATCCAATCCGCGCGCAGCGATATCGGTCGCAACCAGTGCCTGCAATGCGCCGCTCTTGAACTCAGTAAGCGCTCGGGTGCGCGCGCCCTGGCTCTTGTTGCCATGAATCGCAAGGGCGGTAACACCATGCTTGTTCAGAAACTCTGCCAGCCGGTTCGCCCCGTGCTTGGTACGTGTGAAGATCAGCAACTGAAACCAGTTGATTGCTCGTGATCATGTGCGCGAGAAGCTCTGACTTGCGCCCGCGATCGACCAGACACGACCTTCTGCGTTGTCGCGTCGACCGTCGAATTGCGCGCAGCCACCTGCACCATCGCCGGATTCTTCAGCAGCGACGCGGCAAGTGTGCGGATCTCGTCCGAAAACGTTGCCGAGAAAAGCAGCGTTTGCCTGGATTTTCGGTAACAGTGCAAAGACGCGCTTCATGTCGGGCAAGAAGCCCATATCCAACATGCGATCGGCTTCGTCGAGAACGAGCACTTCGACCTGCGACAGATCGACCGTACGTTGACCGACGTGATCCAGCAGTCGTCCGGGGGTCGCGACGACGATGTCGACACCGCGTTTCAGCGACGAGATCTGCGGGTTGATCGATACGCCGCCATAGATGATCGCGGCGCTGGCCTTGCTGTGCTTGCCGTAATCACGCACGCTTTCTCCGACCTGCGCTGCGAGCTCGCGCGTGGGTGTCAGGATCAGCACGCGAACCGGCTTGCGCGATTTGCCGTGGTTGGCGCAGGTTGCGTCGCCAGACCTCTGCAGGATCGGCAGCACGAAACCGGCCGTTTTACCGGTGCCGGTTTGAGCGCCGGCGAGCAAGTCGCCGCCGCTTAGTACAGCGGGAATCGCCTGCTGCTGAATCGCAGTCGGCGTGGTGTAACCCAGTTCGGTGACAGCGCGAACCAGTGCCTCGGACAAGCCGAGGGCTTCAAATGACGAATTCAAATAATTCTCCTGAGCACGGCCTGGTGCGATTGGTATCGCAGAACCGGTTCAGGCAAATGCGAACGTTGCAAAAAGTTCGAGGGAGCTAGGTAAACAACCGCGAGGGGAGGGTGCGAACCGGAACACACAGCACCACAATCCGAGGCGAATGATACATGCGATGCGATACTCTGCGGCGCTTGTCGTGGCAGTCATTTGCAGCCCATTTCTCCCAACGAAGATTCAATGGCTCAGTACGTCTATTCGATGATCCGCGTGGGCAAGGTCGTTCCGCCCAAACGCGAGATTCTTAAAAATATTTCGCTCAGCTTTTTCCCCGGCGCGAAGATCGGGGTGCTCGGCTTGAACGGGTCGGGCAAGTCGACGCTGCTGCGGATCATGGCGGGCCTCGATCATGAGATCGAAGGCGATGCGGTGGCGATGCCGGGCATCAAGATCGGATACCTGCCGCAGGAGCCGCAGCTGGACGCCGCGAGCACCGTCAAGCAAGAGGTGGAAGGCGGGCTCGGAGAATCGCTGCAGGCGAAACAAAAGCTCGAAGAGATCTACGCCGCGTACGCCGAGCCCGATGCGGATTTCGATTCGCTGGCGGCCGAGCAGGCGAAGTACGAAGCGATCCTGGCTACAACCGGCCAGGACACCGAGCATCAAATGGAAATCGCGGCCGACGCGCTGCGCCTGCCGCCCTGGGAGGCGGTGCTCGGCACGTTATCGGGCGGCGAAAAACGTCGCGTGGCACTTTGCAAACTGCTCCTGTCAAAGCCCGACATGCTGCTGCTTGACGAGCCGACCAATCATCTCGACGCCGAAAGTGTCGACTGGCTCGAACAATTCCTGCTGCGGTTTCCGGGCACCGTAGTTGCGGTCACGCATGACCGTTACTTTCTGGACAACGCGGCCGAGTGGATCCTCGAGCTCGATCGCGGTCGCGGCATTCCGTACAAAGGCAACTACAGCGCGTGGCTGCAGCAGAAAGAAGAACGTCTCGCGCGCGAGTCGAAGCAGGAAGACGCGCGCGTGAAAACGATGAAGTCCGAGCTCGAGTGGGTACGTCAGAACGCCAAAGGCAGGCAGGCGAAGAGCAAGGCGCGGCTGGCGCGCTTCGACGAGCTGTCGTCGTACGAACACCAGACGCGCAACGAAACGCAGGAGATTTTCATCCCGGTAGCAGAGCGTCTGGGCGACAAGGTCATCGAGTTCGAACGGTGTGTCAAAAGGCTACGGCGATCGTCTGCTGATCGACAATCTGACGTTTAGCGTGCCGGCAGGCGCAATCGTCGGCATCATCGGACCGAATGGCGCCGGCAAGTCGACGCTGTTTCGGATGATCACCGGCAGCGAGAAGCCGGATGCAGGAGAGATTGTCATTGGCCCAACGGTACGCATCGCGTCGGTCGATCAGTTTCGCGATGCACTGCCGAACGACAAGAGCGTGTGGGAGGCGGTGTCCGGCGGTCTCGACATCCTGACTGTGGGCAAATTCGAGATGGGCTCGCGCGCCTACCTGGGACGATTCAATTTCAAGGGCGGTGATCAGCAGAAGATCGTCGGCAACCTTTCAGGTGGAGAGCGCGGTCGCTTACACCTTGCGAAAACGTTGCTTGCCGGCGGCAACGTGCTGCTGCTGGACGAACCCTCGAATGACCTTGACGTTGAAACGTTGCGTGCGCTCGAAGAAGCGTTACTCGAGTTCGCGGGTACCGTGCTGGTGATTTCGCACGATCGCTGGTTCCTCGACCGCATCGCCACGCACATCCTGGCAGCGGAGGATGATTCGCAGTGGACCTTCTTCAACGGCAATTACCAGGAATACGAAGCGGACAAGAAGCAGCGCCTGGGTGAAGAGGGCGCGCGGCCGCATCGTCCACGATACAAGCCATTGGCGAGGCGCTGATCCGGAATCGAGCAATGAGCGCGTCGACAGTGCAATCGAAGCCGGGCCATGGATGGTGGACGATGACGCTGGTCGCCGCCGCGATCCTGATGGTGACGATGGGCACAAGGCAGTCGCTTGGTCTCTTCGTCTCGCCGCTGAACACGGCCACCGGCCTTGGCATCGTCACGATCAGCTTCGCGCTTGCAGTTGGGCAATTCGTGTGGGGCGCGGTGCAGCCGGTCGCAGGCGCACTTGCCGACCGCTATGGACCGGGTCGCGTGCTGGCAGGCAGCCTTGTCGTGCTGGCCATCGGCTGCGCACTGACGCCATTGCTCACAAGCGCATTCGGCCTGATGTTGACGATGGGAATTCTGTTTGCGGCCGGCGCGGGCGGTGCAGGCTTTTCGGTGCTGATTGGCAGCGCGGCGCAGCACGTGCCTGCGAACAAGCGCGGCACCGCGGCCGGCGTGATCAACGCAGGCGGGTCATTCGGCCAGTTCGTGTTCGCGCCGCTCGCTGCAAAAGTTGATCAGCGTGTTCGGTTGGGCGGGTGCCCTGTGGTCGCTGGCCGTGCTGACGTTGGCCGCGTTGCCGTTGACGCGCGTGTTGCGCCGCTCGCCGGAAGCAGCGGCGGCTCGAGCAGCCACCGAGACCGACGGAGGACTCAGGCGCGCCGTCGGCAGCGCGTTCAAGGACCGCAGTTATCTGCTGCTGCATGCGGGATTCTTTACGTGTGGCTTTCACATTGCATTTCTGGTCATCCACTTGCCAAGCGAGGTCGGCCTGTGCGGCTTGCCGGCATCGGTCGCAAGTTGGTCGCTGGCGCTGATTGGACTCGCCAATATTGTTGGCAGCCTCGTCGCAGGCCAGTGGGTCAACCGCTATCGCAGCAAGTACATCCTGTTCTGGATGTACTGTTCGCGCACCGTGCTGATTCTGATTTACCTGGCAGCGCCGAAGACTGCGATGACCTTCTACATCTTCGCGATCGGGCTTGGCGTGACGTGGCTGGCAACCGTTCCGCCGACCGCGGGCGTGGTCGGCAAACTGTTTGGCAGTGCGTTACCTTCGCGACGCTTTTCGGGCTGACGCTGCTAACGCATCAGATTGGCGCGTTTTTCGGCGCGTATCTGGGCGGCATCGCAGTCGATCGCACCGGCAGTTATCTTTGGATGTGGTACGCCGATGCGCTGCTAGCGCTGGCGGCTGCGCTTGTGAACCTGCCAATTCGCGAGCCGAAGATCGAGCGGCAGGTACCGGCTTAGCTGCCGCTCAATCGTCTTCTTCAACCTTCGCCTTCGACTTGTGCTCGGTCGCCAGTTGCTGCTGCACATTCGGCGGCGCCTGTTCGTAGTGTGATAACGACATCGTCCAAGCGCCACGGCCCTGCGTCATCGACTTCAGTCGCGCCGAATACCCTTCGAGCTCCGCCAGCGGTACCAGTCCTTCTACGGTCATCGCTCCAGCCAGACCGCGCGTGCCGGTGATATGGCCGCGGCGCGACGACAAGTCGCCGGTGATGTCGCCGATATGCGACTCGGGCGCTTCGATTTCCGCGTTGACGATCGGCTCGAGCACGATCGGACGCGCCTTGTTCAATGCATCCAGGAAAGCCTTGCGCCCGGCTGAGACGAACGCGATTTCCTTGGAATCGACCGGGTGATGCTTGCCGTCGTACACGGTGACGCGCAGGTCCTGCATCGGGTAGCCGGCGACGGGCCCCGCCGTCAGGACCGACTCCACGCCTTTCTGCACGGCAGGAATGAACTGATAGGGAATGACGCCGCCCTTGACCTGATCGACGAACTCAAAGCCTGCGCCGCGCGCCAGTGGCTCGACGCGCAAGAACACTTCGCCGAATTGTCCGGCGCCGCCGGTCTGCTTCTTGTGCCGTGCATGGCCTTCTGCGGGCGCCCCAATCGTTTCCCGATACGGCACACGTGGCGGGCGCGTCTGCACTTCGATCTTGTACTGCGACGACATGCGCTCAAGCGCGGAGCGCAGATGCAGCTCGCCCAAGCCTCGCAGGACTGTCTCGTTCAGTGTTACGTCGTGCTCGACGAGGAGCGTCGGGTCTTCGGCCATCATCTTGTGCAGCACTTCCGAGATTCGCTGCTCATCCCCACGTCGCTTCGGCTGAATCGCCAGGCCGCTCATCGGCGTCGGAAACTCGAGCGGCCGCATGTGAATGTGATCCTCATCGTGCGAGTCATGCAGCACGCAATCGAAATCGATCTCGTCGATCTTCGCCACCGCCGCGATATCGCCCGGCGAGGCCGACGGAACTTCCACCGTCTTCGAGCCTTGCAGCATCAGCAGATGTCCGACCTTGAACGGCTTGCGTGCGCTGCCGATGTAAAGCTGAGTGTCCTTCGTGATCGTGCCCTGGTGCACCCGAAACACACCCAGCTTGCCGACGTAAGGGTCTACGACAACCTTGAAAACGTGCGCCAGCACATGTTTCTTCGGATCGGGGTCGGAGCGAAATTCATTAGCCCCTTTGCCATCGACCAGCTCGCCCTTGAAGAACAGCGGTGGGTTACCTTCGGTCGGGTTCGGCAGCAGGCGATCAAAAATATTCAGCAATTGGTCTATCCCTGCGCCGTTGCGCGATGAGACGAAGCACACCGGAATCAGATGACCGTCGCGCAGTGCCTTCTCGAACGGGCCATGCAATTCGTCGGCTTCGATTTCCTGGCCTTGCTCCAGATAGCGTGCCATCAGCTCTTCGTCGACCTCGATCACCTGGTCGATCAACGCCTGGTGCGCTTCGGCAACCGAAGAAAAATCGGCGTCTCCGGACGGATTGAAAAAGCAGTCGACGACCTTGGTGGCGTTGGCTGCCGGCAGATTGATCGGCAGCACTTCCTTGCCGAATGCGTTGCGCAAGTCATCCAGCACCCGCGGCAGATCGACGTTGTCGGCATCGATGCGGTTGACGATGATCAGCCGGCATAGCCTTCGTTTACCTGCCCAATCCATCATGCGCGAGGTGATCATTTCGATCCCCGTCGACGCATTGACGACGATCGCTGCAGTTTCGACCGCATCGAGTGCTCCGATCGCCTGGCCGATGAAGTCCGGAAACCCCGGTGTATCGAGCAGATGTACGCGCACATTCGGCAGATCGAGGTGCAATGCCGACGTCCGCAGCGAATGTTGAAAGCTTTTTTCCAGCGGATCGAAATCGCTGACGGTGGTGCCTTTTTCTACGCTGCCTGCCACCTGAATCGCGCCGGCTCTGGCGAGCAAGGCTTCGGCAAGCGTCGTCTTGCCAGCACCGCCGTGGCCAAGTAGGGCCACGGTCCTGATGTTCTCCGTTGTATAGGCCATCTGCTCCTCTTTAATTTGTCTCCGGGGCTATTGGCTATGCTACCCGCGGGCGCCAATGGGGACGATATGGCAACGAATCGCGAAAAGATAAAACAGCTAGCCAGCTGGATCGAGCCGTATCGAGTCACCGACGGCGCGAAGTTTCGATTGAAGAAAGTCGACCCATCGGACACGCGAGGATTGAAAGCCGACAAAGGCGAGGCGTCGCAGCGGCTGTCGATCGGTGTGCAGTGGCTGGCCGCTGAGCAAGACAAGCTGTATGCGCAGGACCGGCGCTCGCTGTTACTCATTTTTCAGGCGATGGACGCGGCCGGCAAGGACAGCACCATCAAGCACGTGATGACCGGCGTGAATCCGCAGGGCGTGCAGGTCGTTTCATTCAAGCAGCCGTCGTCGGAGGAGCTGGATCACGACTGGATGTGGCGATGCTACCGCCACCTTCCCGAGCGTGGCCGCATCGGTATTTTCAATCGGTCGTATTACGAAGAAGTGCTGGTCGTGCGGGTGCACCAAGAGATTCTGCGTGCGCAGAAGCTACCGCCGGAGTGCATTGGAAAGAATATTTTCGATGAGCGGCTGCGCGACATCGCCGCGATCGAAGACTACCTGGTGCGCAATGGCACGTCCGTGCTGAAGTTCTTTCTGCATGTTTCGCGCAAGGAGCAGAAGAAGCGCTTTCTTGAACGGCTCGACGAGCCATCGAAGAACTGGAAGTTTTCAGCGGCCGATGTCAAGGAGCGCGCCCACTGGAATGAGTACATGGATGCGTATGAGGCGGCCATTCGCGCAACGGCCACTCCGCGCGCGCCGTGGTTCGTCGTGCCCGCCGACAGCAAATGGTTCACGCGTCTGGTTGTGGTGGGCGCCATCGTCGAGGCGCTCGAAAAAATGCAGCTCGAATATCCAACGATTGACGAATCACAACGTGCCGAGCTCGAGCGTGCGCGTGAGCTGCTGTTAAATGAGAAGCGTTAGATGCCGCCGATGCACACGTATTTGGTGACCAGGTACTCCTCGATGCCGTACTTCGAGCCTTCGCGTCCGAATCCAGATTGCTTGATGCCACCGAACGGCGAAACCTCGTTCGACATCAGCCCGGTGTTGACTGCGACCATGCCGTATTCGAGCGCCTCGGCCACGCGAAACACGCGCGCCACATCGCGCGAGTAAAAATAGGCGGCTAGCCCGAATTCGCTGGCATTGGCCGCAGCAATCGCCTCGTCGTCGTTCGAAAACTTGAACACCGGCGCGACCGGGCCGAAGGTTTCTTCGCGCGTCAGCAACATCTTGTCGGTGACATTGGCCAGCACGGTGGGTTGATAGAACGTGCCGCCGAGTGCATGACGCTCGCCCCCGGTGACTACGCTTGCCCCGTGCTTGGTCGCGTCAGCTACATGCTGCTCAACCTTCTTCAGCGCATTGCTATCGATCAACGGGCCTTGCTGCACGCCGGCTTCGAATCCGGATCCGACTTTCAACTGTGCCGCTTTCGCTGCTAGTTTCTGCACAAACTCGTCGTAGATCTTCTCGTGCACATAGAAGCGATTGGTGCAGACACACGTCTGGCCCGCATTGCGATACTTCGATGCCACCGCGCCTTCCACAGCCGCATCCACTGCCGCGTCTTCAAACGCAATAAACGGCGCGTTACCTCCCAGCTCCAGCGACAGCTTTTTCAGCGTCGGAGCGCTTTGCTGCATCAGGATGCGGCCGACCGCGGTCGAGCCGGTAAACGACAGCTTGCGCACGATGTCCGACTCGCACCAAATTTTTCCGACCGCAATCGAATTCGATTCGTCGGCGGGCACGACGTTGAAGACGCCACCAGGAAAGCCCGCGCGGTGCGCCAGCTCGGCCAACGCCAGCGCGGACAACGGCGTCTGCTCGGCGGGTTTGACGACCACGGTGCAGCCGGCCGCGATGGCGGGTGCGACCTTGCGCGTAATCATCGCGACCGGAAAATTCCACGGTGTGATCGCGGCACAAACTCCGATCGGCTCCTTCCACACCATCAGTCGTTTGTCGTCGGCCGTCGTCGGGATCGTGTCCCCATAGACGCGCTTGGCTTCTTCGGCAAACCACTCGATGAATGATGCGCCGTAGGCAACCTCGCCACGGCTTTCGGTCATCGGCTTGCCTTGTTCGGCCGTCATCAGCTTGGCCAGGTCTTCCTGATGAGCGATGATCAAATCGAACCAGCGCCGCAGCGCGGCCGCTCGTTCCTTGGCCGTCTTGGCTCGCCAGCCTGGCAATGCAGCGCGAGCGGCATCGACCGCGCGTTGCGCCTCGGGGCCCTTGCAGTTCGCCACCTTCGCGATCTCGACGCCGTCCGCCGGGTTGAGCACGGCAAATCGTCCGCGCGACGATGCCGGCGTCCAGTCACCCCCGATGTACGCCTCGGTCTTCAGCAACGCGCCATCGGCCAACGATGGCAATCCCACCTTCTGCAGCATATGAACCCCGCGAGCACCTGTCAGGTGCCAAGAATACTGCGGTCGGCGGCAGGTCCTAAACTTCGTCGTGTGAAATTCGATCAAATTCCTTTCGCTCTGCAAGAGTGGTTGCGCACGATGCAGGGCCGCAATTTCGCACACGACGCGGTGATCCAGGCACTGGTCGATGCGAAGTACGACGCGCAGTACGCGCGCTCTGTGGTCGATGCCGCATGGCGCGAACCGCCTAAGCAAAGTGCAGCGCCGGCTGCGGTTGATGTGTTGATCGACAGTAGTGCCGCCGATTCCGCCTCGGCAACTCAGCCGTCACGGCCACTCAGCACGCAGCTCGCCGAGATGCCGAATAGCCTGGAGACACCCGATCGTGCCGTCGAGATGCTGTTCGTGATCGAATCACCGCGGGTGGTGCTGTTCGGCAATCTGCTGTCCGATGAGGAGTGCGATCTGCTGATCAGCCAATCGCGCGACAAGCTGCAGCGCTCGAGTGTTGTGAACGCGAGCACTGGTGCGTACGACGTTCATCCGCATCGCACGAGTTCCGGTACCTATTTCACACGCGGCGAGAATGAACTGCTGCAGCGCATCGAAAAGCGCATTGCCGAGCTGGTTGATTGTCCGATCGAGCAAGGTGAGCCGATTCAGGTGCTTCACTACGAGCCGGGTGGCGAATACAAGCCGCACTACGACTATTTCGATCCGGCACACCCGGGAAACAAGGAAGTCCTTGCGCAGGGCGGGCAGCGTATTGCGACGTTGATCATGTATCTGAATGACGTGACGCGCGGCGGCTCGACCGTATTTCCGCAGATCGGGCTCGACGTGTTGCCGCGCAAGGGCCACGCGGTGTATTTCGCGTATTGCGATGAGGCCGGCGCGCTCGACGTACGCACTCTGCATGGTGGCAGCCCGGTTTCCAGCGGCGAAAAATGGATCGCTACCAAGTGGTTTCGTCAGCAACCGTACGTAGGCACCGGTGCGGGGCCCTAACGTACGCGGCCGTTTTCTCAGCGATGGCTGCTCACTCAACGACAGTTGGTACCAGCGCGGACCAAAAAAAACCGCGGCAAACCGCGGTTTTGATTTGATGCTTTGAAAATTACATCGGCCGGATTTGCGAGGCCTGGGGACCCTTCGGACCCTGCTTGACCACGAACTCGACCTGTTGATTTTCGGTCAATGTCTTGAAGCCGCTACCGACGATCTCGCTGTAATGCGCGAACAGGTCGGCGCCGCCACCGTCCGGGGTAATGAAGCCAAAACCCTTGGACTCGTTGAACCACTTTACTTTGCCACTAGCCATTTTGATTACGTTCCTTCTTTGGATTACGTTCCATAAGTCGCGCGCGCGTCGACATGACGCTCCACGCATGCAAGCGGATCAAGCAACGTAACCGGGGGAACTGCCAAGACCATCAAGCAACAACAAGCTAGCGATGAGGTAGGACGAGTCGAAGGGTACTGGACTTGAAGCGAATGCGGCGGTGAGCCTACTCGAAACTGGACGCGTTGTCGAGTGCCGTTTTGGCGAGCTTCAGCCGCTCTGGAGTGTTGGTAGGTCGTGGCAGGCTCGAACTGCCGACCAACGGATTAAAAGTCCGCTGCTCTACCGACTGAGCTAACGACCCCCGGGTAACGCGCAGCCAAACATTATGCCGGAGCGCCCCGATGACGGGCAAACGTGGCGTGCGTGAAGTGACATTCTGCGCGCGCCGATTGTTATGCTGGCTTCATGGTTCGCGGTTGAAGCCGCAAGCCGCTTAGAAATCGGTTGACTTTTTGTACTGTATGTATTTACAGTGCGCTGTAATTATTTACAGCAAAGTCGGGTCAATCGAGTACCAGCGGAGGCGGTGATGGATGATGGAAGGAGTCTTTTAGTGTCGGACAGCAAGGAGCGGCAAAAGGCGTTGGCCGCCGCATTAGCGCAAATCGAAAAGCAGTTTGGCAAGGGCTCGATCATGCGCATGGCGGACGGCGAGGTCGCCGACGACATCGAGGTCGTATCGACCGGTTCGCTCGGTCTGGACATCGCGCTGGGAATCGGCGGGTTGCCGCGCGGCCGGGTCATCGAAGTCTACGGGCCGGAGTCATCGGGCAAGACGACTTTGACGCTGCAGGTCATTGCTGAGATGCAGAAAATTGGCGGCACTTGCGCGTTCATCGACGCTGAGCACGCACTCGACGTTCAGTATGCGCAAAAGCTCGGCGTCAACCTGCAGGAGCTGCTGATTTCACAACCCGACACGGGCGAGCAGGCGCTGGAAATCACCGATGCACTGGTGCGATCGGGATCGGTCGACCTGATCGTGATCGACTCGGTCGCCGCGCTGACGCCGAAGGCCGAAATCGAAGGCGAAATGGGTGATTCGCTGCCTGGTCTACAGGCCAGGCTGATGTCGCAGGCGCTGCGCAAGCTGACGGCGAACATCAACCGTACCAACTGCATGGTGGTCTTCATCAATCAGATCCGGATGAAGATCGGTGTGATGTTCGGTAGCCCGGAAACCACTACCGGCGGCAATGCGCTTAAGTTTTATGCGTCGGTGCGGCTCGATATACGCCGGATCGGCTCGATCAAAAAGGGTGACGAAGTCATTGGCTCGGAAACCAAGGTCAAGGTCGTCAAGAACAAGGTGGCGCCCCCCTTCAAACAGGCGAATTTCGACATCCTTTACGGCGAAGGCATTTCGCGTCAAGGCGAAATCGTCGACTTGGGCGCCGAGCTCAACATCGTCGAAAAATCCGGCGCCTGGTACAGCTACAACGGCGATCGTATTGGTCAGGGCAAAGATAACGCGCGTGAGTTCTTGCGTGCGCACCCTGAAATGGCGCTCGAGATCGAGAATCGCATTCGCGAGACTAAAGGTGTAGCCGTACGGGGTGTTGCCGTTACTGCGGAGTGATTCTGATACGGATCCTGCACGTCAGCGCCCGAAGCCGACCAGGAGCTTTCTCAGTCGAGCAATCGCGTTGCTCGCTCGGCGCGACCATAGTCGTGCCGAGCTTTACCGGAAGCTCGCGCAGCACGTTCGCGAAGCGGATGACCCGGCCGAAATCAATCGTGTCCTGGACGAACTAGACCGCAGCGGCCTCCTGTCCGACGAGCGCTTCGCGGGTGCGATAGCCCGCAGCCGCTCGCAGCGCTTCGGCGATGCGCGCATCCGCTACGACTTGCGAAAGTTTGGCATCGCTGACGATTTGAGTGCGGCGGTGCTGACGACGCTGCGTGCCAGTGAAGTTTCGCGCGCCGATAGCGTCAGGTCGAAACGGTTCGCTGCGCTGCCCGCATCTGCCGCAGAGCGAGCCAAGCAGGCTCGTTTTCTACAGTCGCGAGGCTTTTCGCTCGACTCTATTTATCGAGTCTTGCGTGGCCGATACGATGCGCAGACAGATGCGGACTAATTGCTGCGGAGGCGCCACTTAACTGCGTCGGCGGTCAGTTCGCTGTGTTAGATTCTTCGACGGGCCGCACCCACTTTTTATACCAGGTGCGGCCCGTTGCGTTCCCGACCCGCATGCCCAACCGCCGCCACGTGCACACCCGCTCAATCAAGGTCGAGGCTTACGCACGCGATGACGGCCTGTGGGATATCGAAGCGGTTCTGACGGACACCAAGGCGCGCGACTTCGTGTTGGCAACCGGACTTCGGCCTGTCGGCGAACCGGTGCACGATCTTGGCCTGACGGTGACGATCGATACGCAATTCAACATTGTGGCTGCTGAAGCGCGCTCCCGGTCGGTTCCCTATCCCGGCCAATGCGAGGCGATCGAGCCGGACTACTCGAAATTGGTCGGTCTGAATCTGTTGCAAAACTTTCGCAAGCTTTCGCTGGCACGGTTGGGTGGCACCAATGGCTGTACTCATCTGACGGAACTCGCCGGTGTGCTGCCGACGGCCGCGGTGCAGGCGTTCGCAGGCGAAGTGTTCAGAACGCACGAGAGTGCGAATCAAAGCGAAGAGGTCAAGCCGTGGCAACTTGATCGTTGCCATGCGTTGCGCACCGACGGCGCCGCCGTCGCGCAGTTCTATCCACGCTGGGCGCATAAATAGACGTTGGGGCGATGAAAATCCACGAGTATCAAGGCAAAGAAATCTTTCGCCGTTTCGGGATGCCGGTGCCGCGCAGCACGGCGGTCTTCAGCGTCGAGGAGGCAGTCGATGCCGCACGCGATCTGGGCGGGCCGGTGTGGGTCGTCAAAGCGCAGATTCATGCGGGGGGTCGAGGCAAGGGCGGCGGTGTCAAAGTTGCGCGCTCGATCGAAGAAGTGCGCGCGCGTGCATCAGAAATTCTTGGCATGCAGTTGGTGACGCATCAAACGAGTCCCACCGGGCAGAAGGTGCGCCGGCTGTTGATAGAAGCAGGGCGCCGATATCAAGAAGGAGTTCTATGTAGGCATGGTCGTCGATCGCGCGACCCAGCAGGTCACGCTGATTGCGAGCTCGGAAGGTGGGGTCAACATCGAGGAAGTTGCCGCACATACGCCGGAAAAAATTCACAAGGTGCATATCGAGCAGTCGATCGGACTGACGGATCTCGATGCTGATGACATCTCAATCAAGATCGGCATCCCGCCCGCCAGTGTTCCCGCCGCGCGTGAAATTTTCCAGAGGCTCTACAAAGCGTTCTGGGAAACCGATGCGTCGCTGGCGGAAATCAATCCTCTGGTGCTGACCGGCAACGGCGAATTGATCGTTCTCGATTCGAAGATGAACTTCGATTCGAATGCGTTGTTCCGGCATCCGGACATCGTGGCATTGCGCGACTTCGACGAAGAAGATCCTTCCGAAATCGAAGCCTCCAAGTTCGATCTGTCTTACATACAGCTCGACGGCAACATTGGCTGCATGGTCAACGGCGCCGGCCTTGCGATGGCGACGATGGACACCATCAAGCTGTTCGGCGGCGAGCCCGCCAATTTTCTGATGTCGGCGGCGGTGCGACTCCGCAGAAAGTGACCGAGGCCTTCAAGCTGATGCTTCGCAACCCCAACCTGAAAGCGATTCTGGTCAATATCTTCGGCGGCATCATGCGCTGCGACGTGATTGCAGAAGGTGTCATCGCTGCGTCGCGCGCTCTGCAGCTGAAGGTTCCGCTGGTGGTGCGTATGAAGGGCACCAACGAAGAGCTCGGCAAGAAGATGCTGGCGGATTCGGGGCTGCCGATCATCGCGGCCGACACGATGGCGGAGGCCGCGCAGAAAGTCGTGGCTGCGGCGTCAGGGTCAGAAGCAATGAGCATCCTGATCGACAAGAACACGCGCGTCGTCACGCAGGGCATCACCGGCAAAACAGGCCAATTCCACACGCGACTGTGCCGCGAGTATGCGAACGGCAAGTCGTGCTTTGTCGCCGGCGTCAATCCAAAAAGGGCCGGAGAAGATCTTGATGGCGTTCCGATTTTTGGCACGGTCATGGATGCGAAGAAACAGACAGGCGCCAACGTTTCGGTGATCTACGTACCGCCGGCCGGCGCAGCGGAAGCCATCTGGGAAGCAATCGACGCCGATCTCGATCTTGTGATCTGTATCACCGAAGGTATTCCGGTGCGCGACATGGTCGTCGTGCGCGATCGAATGCGCAAAGACGGCAAGCGATCGTTGCTGCTGGGTCCGAATTGCCCGGGCACGATCACGCCGGACCAATTGAAGATCGGCATCATGCCGGGCCACATTCATCGCAAGGGCCGCATCGGCGTCGTCTCCCGCTCGGGCACGCTGACATACGAGGCGGTCGGTCAGTTAACCGAGCTGGGATTGGGACAGTCGAGCGCCGTGGGGATCGGCGGGGATCCGGTCAACGGCCTGAAGCACATCGACGTATTGAAGCTGTTTAACGAAGATGATGAAACCGATGCGGTGGTGATGATCGGCGAAATCGGCGGCAACGACGAAGAAGTCGCCGCCTTCTGGGTGCGCGACCATATGAAAAAGCCGGTCGTGGGATTCATTGCTGGTGTGACGGCGCCTCCGGGCAAACGGATGGGGCATGCGGGCGCGATCATTTCGGGCGGCATGGGCACCGCGCAGCAAAAACTTGCAACGCTGGAGGAATGCGGAATCCGAACGACAAAAAATCCGTCCGAGATCGGAAAGCTGTTGCAAAGCGTGTTGACTTAGGGACACAGCATGGAATGGCTGACGGATCCACAGGCATGGATTGCGCTCGTCACACTCACGGCGCTGGAGATCGTCCTCGGCGTTGACAACATCATCTTCATTTCGATACTGGTCGGTCGCTTGCCGGAAGCGCAGCGCAACCGCGCACGCTTGCTTGGCCTCGGATTTGCGATGTTTACGCGGATCGCGCTTCTGCTTTCGCTCGCGTGGGTGATGACGTTGACTGAGCCGCTGGTTTCACATCGGAAGGACATCTCGGGGCGCGACCTGATCTTGATCGGCGGCGGCCTGTTCCTGCTGTGGAAGAGCGTGCACGAGGTCCATAACTCGCTGGAAGGCGAGGCGGAGGAACAGACACGCCGGCGGCGCAGTGCGCGCCGGCTTCGCCGCCGTCATCGTGCAGATCGGGATCATCGACATCGTGTTCTCGCTCGACTCGGTGATCACCGCTGTCGGCATGGTCAACGAGGTGCCGATCATGGTGCTCGCCATCGTCATTGCCGTTGGCGTGATGATGTTCGCGGCCAAGCCGATCGGCGAGTTTGTCGACCGCCATCCAACCGTGAAAATGCTCGCGCTGAGCTTCCTGGTGCTTGTCGGCATGGCGCTGATCGCCGAAGGATGGGGCTATCCGATACCGAAGGGCTACATCTACTTTGCGATGGCATTTTCGGTCGTGGTTGAGATGCTCAATCTGCGCGTCCGCGCGCGCCGTCAGGAAGCGATCAAGCTGCGCAAACATTCCGCGCCGCGCTGAACCGTCAACCATACGCACGCATCACCAACAAGGAAAAAGTCAATGGAACCGATGCAATGGCTGACACTGATCGTGTTCGGTCTGACGATTCTGGCCGTGATCACGAATGTGATCGACAGCACGCTCGCCGCGCTGCTGGGTGTCGCGCTGATGTGTTGGCTCGGCATCATGACCGAGCGCGACGCGTTCAACTACGTCGACTGGAACGTGATGGCGATTTTGGTCGGTGTCTGGATCATCGCCGGCTACTTCGGCAAGACCGGCGTGCCAAGCTGGCTTTCGATACAAGCGCTGAAGCTCTCTGGTGGCAGGCCGGGTCTGCTGGTCATCATCCTGACCTTCCTCGCGGGCTTCATCTCGATGTTCGTCGACAACGTCGTGACCATCCTGATGATGGCGCCGGTTGCGCTGCCGTTGACGCGGGCGTTGAAGCTGCCTTCGGTGCCGGTGATATTGATGATCGGCTTCGGCGCGAACTTCATGGGCACCGCGCTGATCATCGGCGACCTGCCGCCGCAGATGCTGCACAGCGTGGCCGGCGCCGAATTCTTTGACTTCATCTGGCAGTTCGGCCGGCCGTCATCGTTTCCGATTCTGATGACGACGTTCATCATCACGCTCGCAGCGATGTACTGGTACGGATTTCGCGGCCACGCACGCGTTATCGACGTAAGCAGACTCGGCGTCGAGGCGCGTATCGAAAATCCGCTGTTCGCCACGGTCGTTGTCGGCTGGTTTCTCGCGACCGTAGTGGCAATGTCGATGCGTGAGTACATCGGGGTGCAGCTGGGTTTCATCGCACTCACCGGCGCGATTTCTTTGGTGTTGGTGCTCGTGCTGCTAGGCGATCGCGTCAAAGCACCGAGCTTCGAGCACGCGTTGCAGGAATTGGACTGGCGCGCGATTTTCTTTTACATCGCGCTGTTCGCACTGGTCGGTGGGCTGGAAAAAAGTCACATCCTCGACAAGCTCGCCGATGCCCTGCGGCCGATATTCGTCGAGAACTACGCGTGGGGCGCCACACTTCTTTACTGGGTCACTGTGCCGATCGTCGGCCTGGTCGAACACGACGCGTACATCCTGACCTTCCTGTACACCATCAAGGACATGGCGGCAGGAGGCATCGAACCGTGGCCGCTGTACTGGATGTTGCTCTGGTCCGGAACGCTTGGGAGCAACCTGACGGTCGCTGGTGCGCCAGCTCTATATGTCGCGCTGAGCCTGGGAGAGAAGGAAGAAGGGCGCAAGGTTTCGTTGCGCGAGTTCCTTGCCTGGAGCATCCCGTTTACGCTGATCTGCGCTTCGGTCTGCTATATCCTCGGCATGCTGATCTGGGTGTTGCCGTACTCGGGATAATCGGAGTCGCCATGTACAAACATATTCTGGTGCCCACCGACGGCTCACCGTTGTCGCGTGCGGCGGCGCTGTCGGCCGTCAAGCTCGCGCAGGCGCTCGGCGCCCGTATCACCGGCTTGTTTGCGGCGCCCGCCGCCACGCCGCTGGCGTATCGCGGTTTGCTGCCGGTCGGTTTACGCACGCCGCAGAAAAGCGCCGCCGATCATCGAGAAAACCGCAGAGAAGTATCTCGAAGTGATCGAACGTGCAGCACAAGCGGCCGGAGTGCGCTGCGAATCTGTTCATGTGACCAGCGATTTTCCGGCAGACACGATCCTGGCGATTGCAAAGAAGCGCAAGTGCGACCTGATTTACATGGCGTCGCACGGACGTCGGGGGATCGCCGGCGTGCTTATTGGCTCCGAAACCCAGAAAGTCCTGGCCGGTGCCGAGATCTCGGTGCTGGTTCATCGGTGAAACGCTAACGACAAGCATGGGTTTTTCACTCGACTTCGCGCTGAAGACGCATCCGGGCCTGGTGCGCCCGCTCAATGAAGATGCGCTGGGCGCCGATCCTTCATGCGGCTTGTTCGTGCTGGCCGACGGTCTGGGCGGCTACAACGCTGGCGAAGTGGCGAGCGTGATGGCGATCAGCTCGGTGCTCGAGCGGCTCGCGTCGTCTATCGACAAATTCGACGTCGAGGAAGGCGCGTTCACGCCGGATGAAGCGATCTACGACACCGTGACCGACATCAATGCCAACATCTACAACGCGGCGCTGAACAGCACCGCGTTCGAGGGCATGGCGACCACGCTGGTGATCGGCTGGTTCCTGGGTGGCCGGCTCTGGGTGGCGCATACCGGTGACTCGCGGCTGTATCGCTATCGCGACTCGATGCTCGAACAGCTCACACGCGACCACTCGTTTTCGCAAGAGCTGCTGGACGCCGGCATGGTTACCGAAGAGGAGGCGCGCTCGTTGCCGGCCAAGAATCTGGTGACCCGTGCGCTCGGTGCAGGGGCGGATATCGAACCCGAAATCCACAACGTGGACGTCCTGGCCGGCGACATCATCCTGCTGTGTTCGGATGGCCTGACCGAGATGGTCGGCAGCTACGAAATCGAGGGGCTGCTGTCGATCAACGAGGAAGACATGCACGAGACCGCACGACGGTTGGTCGATCTGGCCAACGAATCGGGCGGTCGAGACAATATCTCCGTGATCGTGGTTCGAGTATCGTCCGTCAGTGAGATGCAGGTGTCCGCTGCAGCGATCGAAGTCACCGAGGGCGAACTGGTCAACGGCGAGCTTGTGCCCGTCTAGGCCTCGCGCGTATCGTCCAAGTAAGCCGTTGATTGGCAACCTTTTTGCACGCTGGCAAAATTGAGCGAGAGAACAAAATGATGGCCGAGGGAGAATCTATGCCTAGGCTGGTCCTAAGTCTGGACGGTGTTGTGCTGCGTGAAGTCGGTCTTGCCAAGGACCGCACGACCATCGGCCGCCGCTCACACAACGATATCGTGATCGACAACCTCGCCGTCAGTGGCGAGCATTCGGTCATCTACACGTCGGCCGGCGATGTCTACCTCGAAGATCTAGGCTCGACCAACGGCACGACCGTCAACGGCCAGCCAATCAAGAAGCACCTATTGCAAAGCGGAGATACGCTGGAGATCGGCAAGTACCGCTTGAAGTTTTTGGCCGACGGCGCCACGGGTACCGAAGGCGAAGTCGATATCGATACGTCACAGCCGCTGCGCCGCGAGTTCTACGGACCAGGCCCGGCCACGATCCAGATCCGGCAGCCGGGAGCGAATGGTGAGGACGGCCCACCCGCTGCGGCGATCAAGATTCTTACCGGAGCCAACGAAGGGCGCGAGCTGCAGCTCGTCAAGGCACTGACCACGATCGGCCGCCCCGGCCATCAAGTAGCAGTGATCACGCGCCGGCCCACCGGCTACTTCATCGCGCACGTCGAAGGCGAGATGTTCCCCAGCGTTAACGGCGTCAACCTCGGCTCGGCTGCGCATCCGCTGAAGAACAGCGACGTCATCGAGCTCGCCGGAGTGCGGATGGAGTTCGTCAACGCCCCCGCAGTCCAAGCCGCAGCATAAGCAACGCATTGCTCATCCAACTGGATGAGCCGGTCACTGTGAGGCACCGCATGACAAAAAGCGGCCGCAACATGTGACGATGCGCGTCAGGGAAAGCGGGAATTGATCGCGAAATCCCCTCCAATTCTCTTAAAACGGCCTGGCACAGAACTTGGAGTGTATTTGGCATCGGCATGGGGCCGTATGTTGTCTGACCTCCTAGGAGAGCTCTTAAATGATTAAGAATCAAATCGCCCGCGCACAACGCGGCTTTACGCTGATCGAGTTGATGATCGTGGTTGCGATCATCGGCATCTTGGCGGCCATCGCCATTCCGCAGTATCAGGACTATGTGACCCGGTCACGCTGGTCGGATAACTACAACGCGGTTGGTCCTTTGAAGGCTGCGATTGCCGAATGCGCCCAGAACAACAACAACGTGATCTCCGGCACATGCGACACGTTGACGTTGCTGAACACGGGTCAGTTTTGGCCGACCACGACTGCGCCGGTAACAAAGTACGCGGCTACAGTCACGATTACGGGAACGACCGGCGCCATTGTGATAGACGGATCAGCCAATGGTCAGCTTGGCAATTGCATTGTGACCCTCACACCAACCCTAGTTACCGGAAACATTCAGTGGGTTCCCGCCAATTCCGGTGGTACCCCAGTTTGCACACGCTCGAGGACAGGTGTCAGCTAACCTAGTGCTTGAACAAAAGGGCAGCCTCGGCTGCCCTTTTTGTTTATGCATCGGTGATCAGGCGATGGACAATAAACGCCCTGGCGGCGTCTTGTTGCATGATCGAGCGCAACTTCAGTGAGTGGTAAATGACTCGAAATGCCAACCTAAGTGCTGAAAATTCGTGTGAAGTTTCAATAGTAATGCCGTGCCTTAACGAGGCAGAAACGGTATCCATTTGCATACAAAAAGCAAAATCGTTTTTGCTTAATGCTCAAATCGCCGGAGAGGTTGTCGTTGCCGATAACGGATCCTCGGATGGCTCTCCTCAAATAGCCGAGCGTGCCGGGGCTCGAGTGATTTCAGTAGCGACGCGCGGGTACGGCGCCGCGTTGAAGGCTGGCTTTGCGGCGGCGCGTGGTCGATACGTCATCATGGGTGATGCCGACGACAGCTATGACTTCTCAAGACTTGATCTATTTGTAGCTCGATTGCGAGCGGGCGACCAGATGGTAATCGGCAATCGGTTTGCGGGAGGTATAGCCGATGGTGCGATGCCCTGGCATCACAAATACGTTGGAAACCCTGTTCTCAGTTTAATTGGCAGGGTGTTCTTTGGCGGAACCGTGCGGGACTTTCATTGTGGTCTGCGAGGTTTTGAGCGTGAACCTGTTTTAAGCCTTGGCCTCGTTAGTCCAGGTATGGAATTGGCAAGCGAGATGGTTGTTAAGGCAACGCTGCACGGCCTGCGGATCAGCGAAGTTCCAACCTCATTAGCAAAGGATGGAAGAGGGCGCCCGCCCCATTTGCGCAGCTTTCGAGACGGATGGCGACATCTTCGATTTCTAATGCTGCACGCGCCACGTTGGATGTTGCTGTATCCAGCGGTCGCCGCAATCGTAATTGGAGTAGTGCTGCAATCGATGCTGTTAACAGGCCCCATCGTCTTGTTTGACAAGGTGGGATTAGACGTTCACTCAATGCTCTACGCATCGGGCCTTACCTTAATAGGATGCCAGTCACTGATTCTATGGATTTTTTGTCAATACATAGCATGGCGCGACAATGTTCTTCCTCAGCTTCCACCAACGGTTCGCTGGATTAACGCCCAGCCAGTCGAGTCGTTTCTTATAGTTGGCTCGCTTTTATTTGTCTCTGGATTCTTCCTCGCACTTATTGAAACGTCGCAATGGGCTGTTGTGGGATTCGGTGCGCTAAATCCACAAGAGAATATGCGACCAGTAATTCTGAGCTTGACGTTAATGGTCGTTGGCATGCAGGCGATTACAGGTGCACTAGCCCTCGCTGTGCTGAAACTGGGTGAAGAACGAAATTTTAAGGGACCTTCCAACGCTGCGCTTCTGCATCTAAATTGCTGGAGAGCGCTAATTCGACATGAGGCACTACATGCAGAACCAGCTGCAACATGTGACGGGCCGTATGTTGTCTGACTCCTAGGAGAGCTCTTAAATGAAACACCAAATCGCCCGCGCACAACGCGGCTTTACGCTGATCGAGTTGATGATCGTGGTTGCGATCATCGGCATCTTGGCGGCCATCGCCATTCCGCAGTATCAGGACTATGTCACCCGGTCACGCTGGTCGGATAACTACAACGCGGTTGGTTCTTTGAAGGCTGCAATTGCCGAATGCTCCCAGGCCAACAACAACGTGATCTCCGGCACATGCGACACGTTGACGTTGCTGAACACGGGTCAGTTTTGGCCGACCACGACTGCGCCGGTAACAAGGTACGCGGCTACAGTCACGATTACTGGTACGACCGGCGCCATTGTGATAGACGGATCAGCCAATGGTCAGCTTGGCAATTGCATTGTGACCCTCACACCAACCCTAGTTACCGGCAACATTCAGTGGGTTCCCACCAATTCCGGTGGTACCCCAGTTTGCGCACGCTCGAAGACAGGTGTCAGCTAACCTAGTGCTGAACAAAAGGGCAGTCTCGGCTGCCCTTTTTGTTTATGCATCGGTGATCGGGCGGTGGACAATAAACGCCCTGGCGTCTCGTTGCATGATCGAGCGCAACTTCAGTGAGTGGTAAATGACTCGAAATGCCAACCTTAGTGCTGTCACGGTGGAACACACGCTCAACAGGGATGATCAAGAAAGGTCCATTCAGCTGTCACCGCGCCATCGCATACGCCACGCTAGCCGCCGGGTGCGTGATTTTTGCGCTGTGGGCTGGAAAGGATATTAACTGGGATCAACGTAATTATCACTATTACGCAGGTCTATCGGCCGTCGGAGGGCGATTTGAGCAGGACTTTATGGCGGCGAGCGTCCAAGGCTACTTACAGCCCTACGCTTACGTGCCGTTCTATTTTCTCGTCACGAGTGGACTCGATGATAGGGTAATCGTGGCTTTGCTCGCTCTGTTGGTCGCGCCCGCGCTGTGGGCATGCTGGGAGCTCGGGGGCCGATTTGCGGCGAAACCACACGTCAACTTTAGCTCCGGTGGGGCATGGTTCGGCGCGGCCCTTGCAGCGCTTGCGCCAATCTTTCTTACACAGATTGGCACTTCATTCGCGGATTCGACAACTGCAGGCCTGGTTCTCTGGGCGTTAGTAGCAATCTTCGTTGCGTTCGAACGAAAACGCAGCGTCTTGCTTATATGCAGCGCGCTACTAATGGCAGGTGCTGCCGCACTGAAATTGACGAACGTTGCTTGGGCTGCCTTCGCGATCGTCCTAATAGGTTTTGTTCCAGGCACATACGCACAACGCGCAAGGGCTTGCGCTCTTTATGGAGTCGTAGCTGCTCTCGCCTTCATTGTGCTCATGTACCCGTGGGGATCAAGGCTGTATAGCGAGTTCAAAAACCCTGTGCTGCCGTTCTTTAATACGTTATTTGAGTCGCCAGACTTTCCAACATGGATGTCCCGACACGAACGTTTCGTGACAACCTCGTTGCGTGAGGCAATAGCTGTGCCGGTCCGCATGATGTTGCCCGAAAGAGATATCTATACTGAATCCATCGCTCCGGACGCTCGATTCGCTTTCTTATTCTTGGCTGTAATTGCGACTCTGATTTTTGCGGTTGTTAAATCTATCGGATTTAAAAAGTTTCACGGAATCGGGGGCGCGAACGAAGCGGCTGACTTACAGGTACTGCGCGCCAGAACTACAGCGTTTGCTATCTACTTTCTGTTGTGCTGGGCCTTTTGGCTCATTACTTCTGGCAACGGTCGATACTTCATGCCGTTGGCACTGCTTGCAGGACCATTGTTCGTGGGCTTCGTTTGGAGGCTGTCTAAGCATTGGCGCTGGCGTCTATATTCAATGCTCGCGCTTTTCCTTACTCAACTGAGCATCCTCGTGCTCGGTCGGAATCCCGTTGGGGTTACGCGCCATGGAGTGGACACTGGTTTGATTTAGATATACCTGAACAACTGATGAAGAAGCCAGCTCTCTATTTATCAATGGACACTCAGTCGAACTCATTTCTCGCAGGTGTTCTACATCCAGCTGCTGGCTTCGTGAATGTGAGTGGCCAACTTGCTTTAGCCCCTGGTTATCCCGGTTGGAATAGATTTCTGGGGCTGCTAAACAAGTACGACCAGGTTTACTTCCTGAGCGAGGTCGAATATACGAACGCAAGCAAGAAACCGCTTAAGCTCCAGCAAAGCGATATGGATGCACTGACATCGCGTTTTGGGCTGCGTTCAAATCAAGAGAACTGCTTAGAAATTCAAATACGTGGGTTGACGTCGCAAACAATAACGGTCGCCGGAACTGGCAAAGACTTCAGCATGCGCGTAGAACCTCATCAGGGTCGTTTCATTTTGGCATGTCCCGCGGAGCAAGCCCCGACTTTGCGCGACAACTATGTGCAACGCGTCGCGGCAGCAGACGTGATTTTCGATCGGATCACGACCCGCTGTCCCGAAGCATTTCTGCCCGCACGTACGCCCACAGTTGGAGGCCCAGGAGACTGGCGACGTTTGTACGCCGTAACCGATTCAATGCTTCGAATAAGTAAAGACGTCGTTAGTTGGTCGCATTTTCGGGCGTCCGCTGAAATAACGATCGCCGCGGTAGACGATGTGCTAGCAAATGCGTTTGCAATCGACTGTGCACTGAAGTGAGACACTTGGGTAGGAACGTCGACCATTTTGTTAGCGACCGTCATGATTTGTGAACTCTTTTTCCGCTTCGTTTTTTCCGTTACTCCCGTTCGAAACCTCGCGAATGTGAGTCACGATCGTTCGCGTGTACCTGAACGTTCGTTCCCTCGGAGATGACTGCCTTTCGGAATGCGGCCGTGTGCAATGGCGCCCAATTGCTTCGCTTTGGAATGGTTGGTGGACTTACGGGCTTTCTGTGGCTCGGGCTTACTTACACATTGGCGTCAGCAGGGTATAGAGCCTCGGTTGCATCGGCGGCAGCGTTTATTTGCTGTGTTCCGCTAGCTTACGTAGGCCACCGCATATTCACATTTAGGTCGCGGCAAAACATCTCAAATGAGGCTCCGAAGTTCCTTCCTGCAAGCAATGGTTGGTCTCTTTCTGACCACGGTAATTCCTGAAGTCATCGGTTTCTTGGGAGACGGGCTGGGTGACACCTTGTGGTTGACACCGCTAGTCGTTGCGCTTATCGGCTTTCTCCTTTCTAAGTACTGGGTATTTGAAAGCAAGATACGGGTGTC
>CAVSMM010000004.1:0-181627 GCA_963729165.1 uncultured beta proteobacterium | reverse complement strand
GCCTCCTCGCCAGCAACTACCAAATCCGTAAG
This sequence comes from uncultured beta proteobacterium, assembly GCA_963729165.1. Lineage (GTDB taxonomy): Bacteria > Pseudomonadota > Gammaproteobacteria > Burkholderiales > Burkholderiaceae_F > JACCZX01. The sequence goes on along the minus strand of CAVSMM010000004.1, from coordinate 181,595 downwards.
AGCAAGTTCAGACATCTTAGATTCCGCCAGCATGACGGCACGATGGGTTTCCTGGACCACGGTGGCGCGTTGCGCCGTCGCCGAAAAAATCTGCCACAGCACACCCAGCGTTAGCGCCAGGATCGTGAACGCAACCAATACTTCCAGCAGTGAAAAGCCGCCCATGCTCCGGCGCATCGGCCCTGCCTATTCATGGGTCGTCACTCGGCCGGTCAGCCAGTCGACCGCGACCATGTATTTCCGTGCCACCGGCGGCAAGCGTCAAGCGACCTCCGGTCGAACTGCCGTCGGGAAAGAAACGGATGGCGCCCACCTGCTCGTTTAGGACGTCACTGCTCGGCCGTCTCGAGCGTCAGCGAGAGTTCAGCGGACAATGGTCGAACTTCAGTGAGACCCGTTGTCCGGTACATGCGCTTTTGAACGTCCACAATGACGGCGACCTCGCCGTCCCGGGCGATGGCGCGGCCGCGCGCCGCCTGCAACGCCGAGGCCAGCTGGCGCGCACCGCTCTTCAGTTCAAACACAGCGACGGCTTTCGACAGCTGCGGCATTGCCAGTACTGCAATACCCGCGGCGATTGTCAGAACGACCAGCAATTCGAGCAGTGTGAACCCGCGCCGCCAGCCGCTGCGCCGGCCACGTGTCACTCGGCTCTTTATCTGGCAGTCCCGCACTCGCTCCCCGACTGTCGAGAATCACTTCCAGCTCACGACGTCAATGCTTTCGCCCTCTCCGCCGTCGGCGTTGTCGGCGCCCAGCGTGTAGATGTCGAAGGTGCCGTGTTCACCTGGATGGCGATAACGGTAGTCGCGCCCCCAGGGATCCTTCGGAATAACCGGCTTCCTGAGGTATGGCCCGTTCCACTGATCGACACCGGCGGGCCTTTGCACCAGAACTGCCAGCCCTTGTGCGGTTGTCGGATACGTGCCCAATTCGAGACGGTACATTTCCAGTGCCGTCGCGAGCTCTTCGATCTGCACCGTTGCCGTCTTGCTCTTTGATGTCCCAACGTGCTTCATGACTTGGGGGCCTATGACGCCGGCTAAGAGTCCCAAGATCACCAGCACTACAAGGAGCTCGAGTAAGGTGAAGCCGCTTGGCAAGCGCAATCTGCGAAGTCTCATGCTGCTTCCGTTTGCGACTTCATAGAGGCAACTCGTTTACGCTGACGATGGCAAGCATGATCGACATGATCACGCCTGCAATCACGACGCCGAGCCCGACGATGAGGATCGGCTCGAGTAGCGCCAGCATTCGCTGCGTCGCCACCGATACTTCGCGATCGTAGATATCAGCCATCCGAAGCAGCATGACGTCAAGGCGCCCGGACTCTTCACCAACCTTCAGCATCTGAAGGCCCAGCGGCGGAAACATGGCAGCGGCGATCATCGCGTCGGCCATGCCACGTCCTTCCTTGAGTGCGTCCACGGCCGCGTCCAAAGACGCAGACAACGCGCGGTTAGACAGAATCTCCTTGACGATCGAAAGCCCCGTGAGTACCGCCACGCCGCTCGCCATCAAAGTTCCGAGACTGCGGCTGAAACGCGCCATTTCGATGCGCTTTATGAGTCCGCCCAGCAGGGGCAGCCGCAGTTGCAACCTGTCCCACCGATACCGCATCCTCGCGTTTTCGCGTTGGAGTCGGATGAGAAAACCAACTCCAACCACGGTTATGGCTAGCAACCATCCATATGTTTTGAGCCAGTCGGCTGCACCGATGACGATCTGGGTCGATAACGGCAACGCCTGTCCAGCGTCGGCAAATAGTTGGCTGAATTGCGGCACAACGTAAGCAAGAATCACGAGCAGAGAGACACTTGCGACGGCAACCAGGATGCACGGATATACCAGCGCTGAAAGCACGGTGTCTCGAAGCGCTTTCGAGCGTTCCTCGTAGTCGGCCAGCTGCGCCAGTCCCGTATCCAGGGTCCCCGCCGCCTCAGCCGCGCGGATCATGCTCACGAAGAAGCGGCTGAAGGTGCCGCCGCGCGCCTCCATGGCGTCCGATAAGGCAGCGCCGCCACGCACCGCCTGCTGAATGCTGCCGGCAAGATTCCCGATAGAGTTACCGGGATTGAGATCGAGAATGATTTGCAGCGCACGATCGAGCGACAGTCCTGAATGCAGCAGTACAGAGAGTTCGCGTGTGAAGACCGCCATGTCGCGCCTACCGACCGCACGTGGTCCAAGCTGACGACCCAAGCTCTTGCTGTTACCTTTTGCACCAGTAGGCTCCGCGCGAACCGGAATGTGTCCGGATTCCTGCAGCCAAGTGACAATGGCGGCTTGGTCGCGTCCCTCCATCTCCCCATTCAGAACCTGCCCGGTCGGGGTTATTGCCTCGTAGCGATAGAGGGTCATCAGCGTCATGCCTCGTAGGTCACACGCATGACTTCTTCCAGCGTGGTCGAGCCCGTCAACGCCTTGCGCAAACCATCTTCGTACATCGTGCGCATGCCCTCATCGCGTGCCGCTCGCTTGATCTCGCCGGACTGCGCATGCTGCAATACCAGCCGCCGTATGAGGTCGCTCATCACCATCAATTCGACTATCGCTTTACGGCCTCGGTAGCCGGTCCCACTGCAGTGTTCGCAGCCGGCAGCCTTGTAAAGGAGAATCGGATAGGAGATCGCCACTCGATCCAGACCGGTTCTTTCCACCGTCTCGCGCATAGGTTCATAAGGCTGGCGGCAATGCGTGCATAGAATCCGCACGAGGCGCTGCCCGATCACCGCATTGACGGTGGAGGTCAGCAAATAATCTTCGACCCCCATCTCCAGCAGACGCGTTACGCTGCTCGCGGCATCGTTCGTGTGCAGAGTCGACAGAACCAAGTGTCCGGTCAGAGCCGACTGAATGCAGATGCGCGCCGTTTCAAGGTCACGTGTTTCGCCGACCATGATCACATCTGGATCTTGGCGAACAATTGATCGCAATGCGTTTGCGAAGGTCAGATCGATGGCGGGTTTGACTTGAATCTGGTTGATGCCTTCGAGCTGATACTCGACCGGATCCTCAACCGTCAGTATTTTTTCGCCCCGACGTATTCAGTCGGTGTAAGGCCGTGTAAAGCGTGGTGGTCTTGCCGCTACCGGTGGGGCCAGTCACCAGAATCATCCCGTGCGGCAATGCCAGGATGTCGGAGAAACGACACAACTCTTCGGCTTCAAAACCCAGCGACTCAAAGTTCAGCGCGACGGCTTCCTGATTCAGCAGCCGCAGCACTACGCTCTCACCGTGCATCGTCGGAACCGTCGAGACTCGTATGTCGAGCTCACGGCCCTGAACCCGCAGGCGGACCCTGCCGTCTTGCGGGAGCCGTCGCTCTGCAATGTTGAGGTTCGAAATCAGCTTAACCCGGGAGATGATGGCAGGCGTGAGATGCGAAGGCGGTGCCTCGACTTCCTGGAGAACACCGTCGATGCGATAGCGCACTTTGAGGCGATTGGAGAATGGCTCAATATGAATGTCAGACGCGCTTGCATCGACTGCCCGTTGGATGATCAGATTGACTAGCCGAATGACTGGAGCTTCACTGGCGAGGTCTTTCAACTGTTCAACATCGACAGCGGTGACCTCATCGGTGGGCCCAGTCTGTTCGAGGATCTGAGCCATCCGCGACTTGCCAGTGCCATAGATGCGCTCAATCGCTGCCTCGATCTCGGACGGCGCCCCTAGCCGACGCATCACTGGTCGATCGAACGCTGCGGCGAGCGAAGATGCGACGTAGTCGTCCTGTGGGTCGGCCATTGCCACCAATATCGCGCCCTCTTGCTCGGCTATGGGCACGGCGACGTTTTCCTTCAGGAAGCGCACGGACACTTGTCCGTCAAATGCGCTCGCTTCGGAATAGTCGGCGCTGTGCACAAGTGGAACGTTCAGGATGCTCGACAAGGTATCCGCGGCATCTCTTTCCGAGACCAGGCCGAGTCTGACGACCAATCGAGAGAGGCGCTCGCTGTTAGCCTGTCCCTGCTGTACACGCAACGCTCGCGTCATGTCCGCGTCTCGAAGCTTGCCGCGTTCGACGAGAAGCTTGGCAAATCGTTGATCTGCTGCGAGGTCCAACATGATGGCGCAAGTCCGGCAGGAGAGTCCTCGTTGCCGATCCCGGTACCCGCGATATCGCAGGGACGCTGGTGCGACCGGAACGGGACGACGCTCGCTAAGCTACTTGAACCAAAGCGGCGGGAAGGTAGGTGAACAATGTATCCGGCATTGGGGAAATGCCGTAAACAAGAAGACTTCCGCCTCGGATGCGAGGGACGAGCGCTATGGGCTTATTGTTAGGCGCTAGCCATATCTATTGGGCAGCGTTAGGGGGCCCTCGTCGCACTTCATTCGAGTCCTCGTGAGTCGCCCGTTCGCCTACCAGCTCTTCGATTGCCGTCACAATCTCTTCCGTGGTGCTGGACGTCTTGGATAGAAAACGGTCCGCTCCCACGCGTGCGGCCTCGAGACGGTATTCGGGCAAGTCGTGGTTTGTGAGGATGACGACTGGCGGCGAAGTACCTTCCTGCCGAACCCACTGCGTAAACTCCAGACCGTTCACTCCCCCAGGCAGGCTGATGTCGACCAGCACGATGTCGGGCTTGTTGGGCCGGAAACGCCGCATTGCTTCATTTGCATCTGAGGCATGCGAGATCAGCGTATGGGGAAACCGGAGCTCCAGCAGTGACGTCAGAAACGCGCTGAACTCCGGATTGTCTTCAACAATAAGCGTGTTCAGCATTTCCGCCTAGGTCAGTAGACCGTCGCCTTCTAAAAAAAAATGAATCGCGGTGCCTAACGTGCGGTGATGCTGTGTGCTGCCAAACCAAGAATCCGGCTCAGAGTCTCAAGCATAAACGCTTGCCCAACGTCGGCAATGGGGCGAACGCGGGATTCCGCGTCGTAGGCATGTAGCGGACACATACATGTTGGACAACCTCGTCGCTTATGCCCGCAAGCTCGCATCTCTTAACAGCGCGGGTGGGCTTGGCCACACGGCACGAATTGTCGTTCCACGCCCGATTTCAGAATGCATTGCAAATCTACCTCCAGTTGACTCAGCGCGTTCGCGCATACTTGGTAAGCCTACGCCCCTACCCACCTCGCCGACCCCGACAACTTGCGAGCAAGCAAACCCAATGCCATCGTCGTGAATGATTAGTTCGAAATCGCCTCCGCGATCCCTCAGAGTGAGGGACACTTTACTGGCGTGGGCATGCATCAGGACATTGTTGAGCGCTTCCTGAATGATCCGGTAAATCGCGGTCTTCGCGGAGACTGGGATCTCCGCCTCGCATACGTTGATCGACGCCTCGAGATTCAACTGAGGGTAGCTGCCCTTGAATTCGCGAGCGAGCCAACCGATCGTCGCAAGTACTCCAAGATCATCCAGCGTCGATGGGTGCAGGCGCATCGAAATTTGGCGCACGTCGTCAAGCGCTGATTGAATCTTGGAGATCGATATCAAAGCGAGCTCGACTGCAGCGCGATGCTCGCCACTATTCATCAATGCCAAAGTTGCCTCCAGACTGAACCTTACTCCCCCTAGAGCTTCGCCGACGCTAGTTTCAAGCTCCCGAGCGATGCGCTGTCGCTCCTCGTCTTGAGCTGCCAAAAGTTGCGTTGACAACGACTTGGCGTGGCTCTCTGAGCGGCGCAGCGCTGTCTCGGCCTGTGAGCGCCCTGTGAAGTCCCGCAAGACACCGTACCAGCCCACGTACGTATCATCAGCAGACTCCAAACGTTCGACGGTCACCTTGAACTTGCAGGTCACTCCGTTCGTCTTTGGCCACTCCGCTGCAAAGTGGCACACGCGCTCATCGCGCTCCCGCGCCTCCATAAGGCGTGTGTATAGCTGACCAAAATGTTCGATAACGGGCTTGTTGATGAACGCCTCACGCGGGCGATCTAGCATCTGACACAAGCGGTTATTGACGTAAACGAGCATGCCGCGCTCATCGCAGACCAACAGTCCCTCCTGCATCGCGTCTATCACGCGCCCTGTCAGCGACTGAATTTGCGGCCCAGCTGGTTCTGCAAGGTCGCTCCGCAGAAGGGACCGTATCGCCGTGACTAGCGAGGTGCCATCGTGGGACTCAGCCGGCTTGCCGGCGTGGCGACCTGGTGCCTCAGAGTCCGTATTTCGCGGCAGTAAGACCATTCCGCTGGGAGACGAGCTTGCGGCACCCAGAATGGCTGCCTCGCTGTTCCCCGCGGAAGGCTGATGATTCATCGCGCGCTGCGTCGAACACTCATAGGCATTCCTGCAATTCCGTCCGGGCCATTGTCCCCGTCGCGGCACTTGCACGCAACGGGCTCGCTATCGCGCTAGCTACCTGGAAACAGTTGAATACAACCGAACGAGCTAAGTTACGTGGCCGTTCTCTATCGCGAAGGTGGTCAGAGCGGCGGTGTTGTGAACGTTGAGTTTCTGCATCAAATTCGAACGGTGCTTTTCGACCGTCTTGACGCTGATGTACAGATATGTCGCAATCTCACGATTACGGCGCCCTTCTGCGATTAGCTTCAGGACCTGCTTTTCGCGAACGGTCAGCGTATCGGACAATGATCGAACATCCCCTGCCTGTTCGCGATGCAGATAAGCCGTCACTATCCGGTCAGAAACGGCCGGGCTGATAAACGTCTTGCCCGCGACAAGAGACTGGATTGCGAACAACAACTCGGCTCGTGATGCGTCCTTTAATACGTAGCCGCTGGCACCGGCCTGCAGCGCGGCACGTATGTACTCTTCAGTCTTGTGAACCGTCAGCACGAGAATCTTGGTTTCAATGGCGCGCCGCCTGATCTCGCGAATCGCACTCATGCCATCCATGTGCGGCATCGAGATGTCCATCAACACGACATCGGGTTTCAAGCTTCCGACTGACTGCACTGCGTCGCGACCGTTTTCGACGGCGCCTACGATTTCGAGAGTTAAGTCACTTTCAAGCAAGGCACGCAGTCCTTCGCGCATGATCGTGTGATCGTCGGCTATCAGAATGCGATGCTTGCCGTTCGCGGCTCGTGACCCAAGCTCGGGACCTTTCTTGAGGCTCTGGTCCGATTGCATGCGAGACCCCTTGCTATGCCTGGCCAGATGAAACAACTGCGAGACCGCTTACTTCAGACATCGCGCGATCGACCCGGGGACTGTGTTTTGGCCACGTTACTTTGACCGTACTGCCGTGTCCGCTTCGCGATTGCAAACGGAAACGACCGGCCGTCGCCTCAGCACGTTCACGCATGCTCACCAGACCAACCCCTCTGCCTGCTTTATCAACACTTTTGAACTGCGTGGGGTCAAACCCCATGCCATTGTCAGCAACGCTTAGTTCTACATTCCCGCGACTGTCTTTCAAGCTCAAGGTCACACGGCTGGCTTGGCCATGTGTAACCGCATTGTTGAACGATTCTTGAATGATCCGGAAGATCGCCGTCTTCACTCGCGCCGCAATTTCTGCCTCTACGACTTCCACCTCATGCTCAATTCGTACGTTCGCATAGTTCGCACTGGCCTCTCGGCAAAACCAGTCGATCGTTGGCCCGATTCCCAAATGGTCCAACACTGAGGGGTGCAGATCCATGGCGATGCGGCCTACGTCCTCGACGACCTCTTGAACTCTGCCAATCAGCTGCCGCATGTTCCGCGAGGAAGCTTGCGTGGTTTCGCTCGTCACTCTCGCCACGCACCCCTCGAGCGCAAATTTAATTCCTCCCAACGCCTGGCTTATGCCGTCGTGCAGTTCGCGCGCAATTCGCCTCCGTTCTGTCTCCTGCGCCGCCAGTAACTGTGCTGACAACAAGCGCAAGTCACTCTCCGAACGACGTAGCGCTGTCTCGGCTCTGGTACGGCCCGTGAAGTCACGCACTATTGCGAAAAAACCAACAGATTCTCCGCCTGAATCTTCGATGCAGTGAACGGCCACTCGAACGATGATCTTGGCCCCTGACTCGTTGGCCCACTCACCTCCGAAACGCTCACACGCACGCATACCCCGTTGCTTGGCCTGAACGAATCGCGCATAAACACCCGGGAAGACGTCGGTTGCGGGTCGACCGATCACGTCCCCGGGGGCAGTTCCGAGCATCCGGCAAAGGCTACTGTTCACATAGAAAATCGTCCCGCGTTCGTCGCAAACCGTCAGCCCCTCTAGCATCGCGTCGGCCATCCTCGTTAAAAGCAGGTAAGGCTGCATCTCGAGATCTCTCGCGCCGCTTTCCATCAATAGCTTGCGCACTACGGCAACAAGCGGAACAGGAGATGGAACATCAACCGTGGGAAGAATACTGACCTTGCCGCGAGGCGCCTCGACGAGGCCCGCCATGGTCAAGTCGCAGGCCGCTCCTCCGCCTTCGCAATCCGTGGCGGTGTTCGTGCCGCCTCCATTCGCAGGGCCTCCGCTCCTGGACGTGTTCGACCTGACGACCCGATGCGACCGACCACCGCTGTTCGCCTCCCCCTCACTAACTTCGGTAGCACTAACGATCCCGGCGTGGCAGGACAAAACTGTACAAACGGCAACAAATGCCGTTAAGGTTTTAGAGGTATATCTCATTGCTCCTACGCACTTATTTGTACTCTTCTGGCTTGCGCACCGCACCACTGAGTCAGGCGGCTTCAACGCTTCGGATCCGCTTTATTAAAAAGTGCACGAGTATCAGACGGAAACGGTCTGAACAGCAATAACTGCCGACGCGCGGGCGGCGATAGCAATCCGGCTCAGCCTGCGGTAATAAACGAAGCAACACAAAACAACCGAACTTATGCCTCGTGCGCCTGCCACAGCAATGCGGCCTTCACCTTACAAATACAGCGAAGTTAACGAAATGCGGGTGTTGAATGGGTAGTTCGTTGTATTTGCGCGCTACGGCGGCTCCGATATATACGTTGGATGCTCGGGCCCGGAACTTCTTCTCGACTCTTACAGCCCCTCAAAGCGAGATCATGGGCCATTTCTTTGCTTTGCACCGGTTTTTGTCTGTCCGGAGCAGCACGCGCCGACATATATAAGTTCGTGGACGAGCGCGGGGTGACGCACGTTACCAACATCCCTCTTTCTGCTTCGGTCCGCAACACGGCAAACCGTTCGATGGTTCGCTCGACGCCGGCTTCGAAATTAGCTACCGGGTCCGTCATCAAGGCTGCCCCCACTCGTTACGTTGAAATTGTTGAGGAGATGGCGCGCGCCTACCGGGTAGACGCGGAACTGATTCATGCGCTCATCCGAACCGAGTCGAATTACAACGCCTTGGCGGTTTCGCATAAGGGGGCGGTGGGGTTGATGCAGCTCATGCCCGCGACGGCGCGCCGCTATGGCGTCGTGGATCCGCGCGATGCAGCTCAAAACATTCGCGGGGGCGTGCAGTACTTGCGCGACCTGTTGGATGCTTTTCATCATGACCTGATATTGACCTTGGCTGCATACAACGCCGGCGAAGGCGCCGTCGCTAGACATGGCGGCGTGCCACCCTATGCGGAGACGACGGCCTACGTGGCGAGGGTCCTCAATCTTTATCTGCGACCTGGCGTGAATTAACCGTCGGCCCGGCACACGGCCAGTCAAGAACCGAATAGCGGCCGCGGCACATTGCTTCGCACGGCCTGAGAGTTCTGCGCGCATTCTCCTCAAAGCAACGACTTCAACTGACTTGATACCCAATTCACGGGTGTAAGCACTCCATCAGTTTTAGCCTGATTGGGGGACCGCCCGTCGGCCACTGCACGGGCAATCAGAGCACCATCTCCTACCAGTACCTCCAGTTTCCGCAGCTAAACGCCTGTCGAATCCCTGAAGAACAAGCGACATGACCTGAGGTCTGCCAATGAATCATTCCCACCGCTTTCTGCCGCTACTCCCGTTCATTGCCTTGCTGCTTGGAGCCCCCGTTTCAAACGCGCAGGATGCTTTGCGGGGCAAGGCGCTGTACCTCAACACCAACGGTGCAGCACTTAGCTGCGGAAACGCAGCGTGTCACGGTGTTGACCCCACCAGGGACATGAACAGCGTCCTGAAAGGCGCCAACAGAGCGTCGGAAATCCTGAACGCAATCACCGACGAGCCGCAAATGAGGTTTCTGTCGGCCTATGTCAGCAACCAGAATGCGCTTGATATCGCAGCGTATCTGGCCAACCCCAATGTTTCAGCGGTTCCCGCGATTACAGTCGCTCCGACCTCGGTGACGTTCGCCGCGACCTACGTTGGCAGCGCAAGCGCCATAACGGCACTGACGGTTTCCAACAGTGGCACCGGCAACCTTGTCTTGTCGAACATCAGCCTTAGCGGAACGAATGCAGCCGAGTTTCGCGTCGAGACGAGTTCCACGTGTCGCGCGGGCTCAACGCTCTCAGCGGGGGCCTCGTGCAGAGTCAATCTCACCCTTCGACCGACTGCAACCGGTGCGAAATCCTCAGCACTCACCATTGCACACAATGCTGCTGGGGCCACCAGTTCGGTGCCGTTGACCGGTAGCGCAAGTCTTCCCCCGATGCCGGCGATCACGGTGTCACCCGCGGCTATCACGTTTCCTGCGACAACTGCCGGCAGCGCAAGTGCTGTCTACTCAGTCACGGTTGCGAATACGGGTACGGCTGCCTTGGTTTTCAGCGCGATCTCGACTGCCGGAACGAATGCAAACGACTTTCGAATCGAGCCGACATCTACCTGCTCGGTAACGACCGGTGTGCCGCCTAGTGCGTCGTGCCGTGTCGATCTGACCTACAGGCCGACCGTGCTCGGATTGGAAACTGCGTCGCTGGTGCTCACGCATAACGCCGCTGGCGGACCCAGCAGCGTGGCGCTGAATGGAACGGCTACGGCGGCGGCGGCACCCACGATTGCGCTAAGCGCCAACTCGTTGAGTTTCGGGCCACAGGAAGTCGGGACACAAAGCGCACTGCGCACGATTACGGTGACCAATGTGGGAACCGGTGTATTAAATGTCAGCACGCTTACCCCGGGAGGCAGTCATGTCGCAGACTTTTCGCGCAGCGGATCCTGCCAAGCCGGGATGTCATTGCCAGCGAGCGGTGGCAACTGCACACTTGTTTTCTCCTTCGCACCAACGGCGGTAGGAACCCGCACCAGCAATCTGACCATTGCGTCCAACAACTCGGGCGGCAACGTCACGATTTCTCTGACTGGAAATGCGACGTCGAATATTCCGGTCGCCACCATAACTCCCGCAGCGCTGACCTTCAGCACACAGCAAGTCGGCACAAGCAGCACCGCCCAAGCTATCACGGTCAGCAATAGCGGAGGAGGACGTCTGGTCATCAGTAGTGTCGCGATCTCCGGCATGCACTTCACCCAGAGCGGTAATTGCATGGGCGCCAGCCTCGCGGCGGGACAGGTCTGCATGCTCAACGTGGTGTTCGCCCCGAGCGCGAGTGGTTCGCTCGCATCAACGCTGACAGTTGCTCATGGCGCTGCCGGCAGTCCGCTGAGCGTCGCACTTGCAGGCGTCGGCACGAGCCTGCCTGTGCCGGTTCTGGAAGCTTCACCCAGTCCGATGGCGTTTCCTGGAATGACAGCGGTCGGCCAGCCGTCGTCAGCCGACAGCGTCGTCATCACCAATGCCGGCCCGGGCAGCTTGACGTTGGGAACCATCAGCACGAACAGCAACGAATTCATGCTGGTTGGTGGAACAACGGGCGGATGCGCGGCGGCGATGGTTCTTCCGCAGGGCGCATCGTGTTCGGTCGACATACGCTTTTCACCCGGGGCGCCCGGCGCGCGAGCCGGCGGACTAAGCGTAATAAGCAGCGGTACACCGTCGCCGCTGACGGTCGCGCTGGCGGGCGATGCGAGCGCCGTGGCGGCACCCGAGATCAACAGTGACAAGACCGCGCTGGACTTCGGATCAGCTTCGGTCGCCTCGGCGCCCCTAACGCAGTCGCTATCGTTGAGTAATCCTGGTTCGACCAATCTGGACGTTTCAGCAGTAAGCATTGGGGCACCTTTCGCACTGGGGTCAGGAGGCAGCTGCGAATCCCCGAGCTTCAGTCTTACGCCGGGCGAGTCCTGCTTGCTCGAGGTGTTGTTCGCGCCATCCGCAGCGGGTTCTCAGTCCGGAACGCTGTCGGTCGTAAGTAACGCAGGAAACCTTACCGTTAACCTGGCGGGAGAGGCGCTTACGGCGCCAACCGCGAATCAAAACGTGGGTAGCAACGGAACACCTCAGAATGCGGGAGGAGGCGGCGCGCTCGAGCCCAGCGCACTTCTGCTCCTTCTAGTCCTCGCTATCGGAATCATGGCCCGCCAGCGCGTTTCCGGAGGCACATCGCCTTTCTGCGGCGCGCAATCGATCGGCTATGGATCGTCGCGGCCGCGCCTTTCACTGACCTAGGATCCAGCGCCTGCAGTTAGAACTGCCATCGTCAGGACTGCAGCGACGATGTTGCTAGCCGCTGTATCCAGAATTGTTCGATTTATGGTCAGATGAGTGCTTGCGAGATTTCGCGACGACGCCATGCGACAAGCGTCGCCATGCCAACAACGAGAAGCCAGATCGTCCCCGGCTCCGGAACAACTTGCCCGGGAGCCGCGGTGAGGTCAAGCGAGATCTGTTGTCCCTGCTAGGCCGTTCAGGCCCGTCAGACTGATCTCAATCCGATCTGAATCGAAAAAAGAAATTCGCGAAGCATCAAAGCCGGCGTAATTCGTCGAGGGATTGATCGAGATGTCTGTGAAGGCTGGAATGTTGTCGATTGCGTCAAGAAAACTGAACACTTCAAAAAAGCCGGACGGTTGATCGGTCGCCGCAGTAATCAGGATGTTCGTATCGGAAAAATTTATGTTAAGAAAACCTAGCCAACCAAAGTCCATCAACTCGATGCCCGGCCCGACAACTCTAGATTCCGGGCCAGTGATCACCGTCACGTCAGGCGCAGTTCCATGGAAATTCGTGGTTTCAATTGTTTGGCCATCCAGAGGGAGCGGCGGCCAAGCCTTGCGAGATCATTGCGAGACATGCCACAACGAAACATTTCAAGGCCGTATGCGTCATTTGCGCCTCCCAAATCTAAAATCCGCTCGCAGAGCGATCCGTACGCCCAGAGCACTTTATGTGCCATCAGCCGTAAGTTGCTGAAGATGTTGCTGTTTGCCGCTAACCTGGCCTCCCAACGTGACGCGGTTGTAAAAAAATACGACAAAATGCCGCAGCGTCGAAGTTGAGTCGCTGCTTGCCGCGCGATGATTTCAGATTCAACTCATGTATGTCGGCTTCTTTAATCGGGCCTTCTTGTCAAGGGTCGAGCTCCTGTTTGAGTTGAGGTTTTATGGCTGGTTGTTGTGTGGGTCACGCTTCTTTACGCTGTCGGGCGCGATCGGTCTGGCACACATGCTCTGGAGCGAGGGGCATCGCTGACAACGTGCGCGATAACCTGCGCCGCTCGTCCGTAGCCACTGCATTGATTTATTTGCATACCGATGAGCGACGTCGTGGCAAAAGAACTAGCAAGCGCTTTTGGCAATGCTGCTAGAACATCGCGAAAGCGTGCTCCCACCTCTGCGGATGTCTAACTGCTTACGACCCGTTGCTGCCATTCGACGCGGCAGAAAGCAGTCCTTCAACAGCTGCTCGAAAGCGGCCCTCCAGCGACCTGCCATTAGGGCTTCGATCGTGGAGGTGAGGGTCGCGGCGCACTGGAAAACCTTGCGCGCCAAAGCGCGGAAGCTTGCGTTTACGAGACATCAAGCGTGGTGCATCCGTCTCGTCGTGCCAAGGACATGGCTGTCCTGTCGCAACAGGCGAAACGCCTGGACGGCGCTCTGCAGTGGGAGGCCGTGAGGGTCAAGGCGAACGGTCACATGTGAACGATTCGCAGCGCCCGACAGTGCGGCGCCAGTCAGCAGAAAGGCGAGTGAATTGCATGGAAGTTCGGCATCAGCCGCGGCGGAATTTTGCGTAATGCTGACCCGCGGCTCCGTACTAGCGGGAGCGGCGATCAGTCCAGTGCGCAGGACGAAATAGTTGACGCCGCTTGCGGCTATCACCTCATCGGCCGCAAGCTTAAGTTCGCGCCATCGCGTCTCCGCCCAGGTCGCGCGCCCGTGCGCTGATCAGATCCGCTGTAGCCCACCGAAATCCATCGACCAGGCAGACCGGCCCGTTTGGCGAGCTCGAGGCAGTCTGACAGGCCGTCAACCTCAACCTGCCATGCACCGGGCGACAACCCTTTTCGATTCCCGCCGGCGAGGTAGATCACATGTGCCGCACGCTCAATCGAGGGGGCAAACGTGTGTGGCTGCTCTACGTTGGCGAACACAACTTCGGCAGACGCCAACGACAGTTCGGACGCAGGGCGATCCGCGCTTCGCACGCACGCGATGACCGGCACAGACGCGTTACACAGGTAGCGCAGAACATAACGGCCCGTCCGTCCGCTTGCACCGACGAGAAGAATCGAATCCCTGACGCTTGTTGTTCCCATACTGCGAATCAACGGTCGTCGTTACCTCGGGGGCAACAGCACTCCAGCAATGGACTGCGTAATGATCGAACGTCTGCGGCGCGTCCGCGACCCCCTGCGTCCGCGACCCATTGATGTGGGATTCGCTCGAGATGCAGCGCAGAGGGCTGCGATGCGGATCTCGGCTAACGGGCAAAGCAACCGTCACCCGCGAGTTCCATCCCTTCCCGTAGCGGATCTCTTTTACATATGAGGCACGCGCCTGCGCGCTCGCGGGTTCGACGAGTGTCCGCGTTCTAGAAACTCCCGCGGAAGCGCTGTCGCCAGGCATCAAAACGGTGGGTACTTGCAAATAGCCACTCGACTAGGGCGTGAAGACGACGACATACCGACCGCTTGCTTAGCCAGCTACGGAAGCCCACGAGCGTTTGGAGTCTTGTGAGACCGCTTCATGCACGCACCCTCGAGTCTCACCGGCTTGCCCGGCTGAAGCTGCTCGGCAGCAGTCGGGCGCGGTGCATCTAGCGCGCTGCAGGCATGGTCGGAACGGGAAGGAGGGCCTCGCTATTGGTCGCGCTCGAAGAGTGGCAGTCACTTGCGCTCCAAGACACCGCGAGGTCCACGGTGGTCGAACGGCGACACAGCCGTTCTTGACTAGGACCTCGCTTATTGCAGCCGGGACTGATCAAAGTTAGGTCCTTAGTTCCGCCGACGTCGGCTAAACGGCGAGGTCGCCTGGCTGCATTTGTCCTCGTCGTCGCATTCGTGCTCGTCGTCATCATCGTCGTCGCGTTCGCGTTCGCCACCGTCACGGGTACGGTTAGCTCCCACTCCGGCAAGCTTGACAACATGGGGGGCGCCCACTGCGTTGTTCGCCACAGTCAACTCGCCGGCGCGCGACCCAGCGACAGTCGGTTTGAACTTGAGCTTGATCTCGCAGGACTTACCAGCCGGCAGCGACGCACCGCAGTCGGTCTCGTAAGCAAAATCCCCGGTGACACCTATGGAACTGATCAGCAAAGGCGAACCACCCGTGTTGCGGACTTTGACATCCCGTTCACCGCTCGTCTTGCCGACTCGAACGCGCCTGAAGTTCAGTTGCATCGGTGCGACCTGAGCCAACGCGCCTGCCTGCACCGCGCCCGCTCCCCGAAGGTCAACCGCAGCCGCGCCAGCCGCATTTGACATCAGCGTCAACGTCGCAGCGCGGACACCAGCGACCGTCGGCGTGAATCGCGTGTTGATCGTGCAATTTGCTCCGACGGCCAGCACGCCGCCCACCGGACAGTTGCTCGTCTGCGAAAACTCGCCGGCATTTGCGCCGATCAGGTTCAGAGCGGACACGTTCAATGGCGCATTGCCGGTGTTGGTCAAGCTCACGGCTCGCATCGCACTCGGTGTGTTGAGTGTCACGAGTCCGAAGTCGATCGCGACCGGCGCCAGCGTTGCGACCGGCGCCGTTGGTGTTGGCGCAATGCCAGTGCCGCTAAGGCCCACGGTACGCGGATTACCGGCGGCGGTTGAGGTGATCGTTACCACGCCGGTGGAGGCGTTCGCGCTAGTGGGTGCAAACGTGACATTGATCGTGCACGCTGCGCTGGCGGCGAGCGAAGCGGAACAATTGTGTGTGGCGGCGAACCCAGTACCCGTAGTTGCTATCGAGCTGATGCCAAGCGCCGCATTGCCGGAGTTTGTCAACGTCATCACCTTGGCGGCGCTCACCGTGCCTACCGTCTGATTACCGTACGCGAGGCTCGTCGGATTGAGCGTGATGGCTGGAGCGGGTGCTGCCACGCCACTACCGGACAGCGCAACCCCGTGTGGACTGCCGCCCGCATTTGACGGAATGGTCAGCGCGGCCGTGCGCGCGTTCAGCGCGGCAGGCGTGAATGTCACGCTGACCGCGCAACTCGCTCCGGGTGCGAGCGTTAAGCCATTGCAGTTGCTCGCGGCAAAATCGGCCGCATTCGCGCCGTTCGTCGCGATCGTGCCCAGCACCAGATTGGCGGTGCCGGTATTGCTGATCGAGACCGTCTTGGCCGCGCTCGTGAGACCAACGGTCTGGTTGCCAAAGAGGACGGTAGTCGCAGACAGTCCCACCGCCGGCGCGGGCGCCGATGTTCCAGCGCCGCTGAGGCTGAGAACGCTAGTGCTCGGTGTCGCGTTGTGCGCGATCGTGATTGCCGCGCTACGCGCTCCGCTTGCGGTTGGCTTGAACGCTACGTTGATCGAACACGACGCCGCCGGGGGAAGCGAGACGGCGTTTGCGCAGGTGCCGCTGCGCGTGAATTCAGCGGGGTTCGCGCCTCCAAGCGTGACCGTGGACAGTACGAGGCTCGTAGTCCCTGAGTTGGTTAGGCTGGCCGACATCGTGCCGGAGGTAGTCCCAACTACCTGGTTGCCGAAACTCAGCGCCGCCGTCGACAGCGTCGCGGCGGGGCTTGGCGTGCCTGCAGCGGGGTTTGCAATGTAAGCGGCGATGTCCGCGGCGTCGGTGGCCGTCACATAGGTTGCTAGAAACGCCATAGCACCAACGCCGCCATTGATCGCGTTCAGGATCTCATTCGGCGCATTCGCGCCTTTTCTAATGTCGTTAATGTTCTGATTGGGATTTGGCCCGTGGCATCCGCCGGTTGCGCATGAAAGTGGCGCACCGTTGGTGTTTTCGTACAGCATCTTTCCGCGCACCGCATCCGCTGCCTGCACGTTCGCGCCAATGACGCTTGCCAGCACGCCGGCCACCGCGACAAGTTTGAAAGAGTCCACCGTTCTTCCTTTTCGATTTGTTTAGTTCGAGGTCGTGGCAAAACGGGGGAGCTATCCACGTAGCATGGGATGCAACACCAGCGCCAGTGGAGACAAACTAAACCGAAAGCGTGCTGTCGGGCCGTCGATGCTTCGCCCGATCGTGGGATGGCAATCGCTCGGACTAGCTCATGCGAGCGTCACTGTTTTGCGTTCGATAACGTCGATGCGGGACCAAAGGGACAAGGCGTGGCCGTCCTCGTAGAACGAGTCCCACCACAGACTCTCATGCGTGACGAGTAATCCGTCGTGTTTGGCCAGATCGCCTTCTCGCACGGCAGCATCAGCTGCCGTGCGTTCTCCGGGCTGGAAGGAGCGCCGAGCTATATGCGTAAGAGTCAACGCTGATAAAAACTTCGAAAACGATCGCGTAGAAATTATTAATTTTTACCAGCGAAGAATCTAGGGATACCAATGCCGCTACTTCATATTTCGCTGCGCACCGGGAAGCCGGAGGCCTACCGGCAGGCGATCTTCGACGGTCTTTATCGCGCGATGCGCGAAACGCTCGACGTGCCTGAGGATGACCAATTCATGACCATCACAGAGCATGACGCCGCGAACTTCCGCTACGGTGCAGCGTTCGGTATTAACCGAAGCGACGACCTTGTTTTCATTCAGATCAACGTTTTCGACACTCGCACTGCGGCAGAGAAGAAAGCGCTGTTCCGACGGATCTCGGACTTGCTGTCCGAAAGCCCTGGCATACGGCCCGAAGATGTTTTCGTAAACATTCTCGAAGCCGCGAAGGAGAATTGGTCCGTGGGTAACGGGCTCACGCAGTTTGCGTGAGTGAACTTAAGTGCAACTCCGGTCTAGTTGCGTCTGGTGCGGGCGTTGGAGACGGAACGCCGGTTCGAGCTAATCATCCCGGTTAGTGCCAGGACAGTGGGCAACGGCTCGGCGCTCCTCCAAATGAAGGGTGTAACTACTTTGCTGAACAGCTTTGGCAGACGGTGTTGAGCCACCATTGCGGATTGAACCGTGTCCAACACCGACGCGGGCACGATTGCGATGCCCGTTCCTGCCCCTACGCACGCCACAATTGCATGATAGGAACTCAACTCCATCACCCGCACAGTGGCGAGATTTCGATCCCCGAGCCAACGTTCAAAAATGCGCCGATAAGCGCACCCCATTGGAAACGCGATTACCGTCTCGTCAGCTACATCTTGCGCACGTAGGACCGGGCGGTGAGACCCCGCCGTAATAAGAACCAATTGCTCCGCGAAAGCCGGCACGTGCGATATTCCATCGCGATTTGGCGACTCCGCCACGAAGGCCGCGTCCACGCGACGATCGACAAGTGCAGACACGAGGAAGTCATTCGTTCCGGTGACTAGTTCGACACGGACATCGGGATGGTGTTGGTGAAAATCGCTAAGCAGTTTGGGCAGTCTGCTCGCAGTAGTGCTCTCGAGCGCGCCGAGCCGCAGCGTGCCACGCAGCTGGCCCCCAGCTACTGAGGCGCGTGCCTCTTCGGCCAGTTGCAGCAACCTCAGTGCGTACGAAAGCAGCAGTTCGCCGTCCGGGGACAAATGCAGGCGTTGCCGCTCACGAAAGAACAGTTGTGCGCCCACAGATTCCTCGAGCTGCTTGATGCGAGTGGTGACGTTCGACTGCACACGGTGAAGCTTGCGTGCAGCTCGGACAATGCCCCCCTCCTGCACGACGGTCTTGAAGATGAGGAGATCTGTCAAATCCATAACATGCAAAGCGGGTATCTAGTCAGTTTGTTCTTCCAGAGAGAATGAGAAGTTCTCAATTATTCAGTATCCGCGAACATCCGATCTTCGTAGAGTTCGGTCATGGAGTCAACGGAGCCGGCGGTTTCAGCAAGTTACTTAGCAGTGCTTGGATTGTTGACTCTAGCCACAGCAATGGGCATCGGGCGTTTTGCGTTCACGCCTTTGCTCCCATTGATGCAGGAGGAATATGGGGTAACCCTCGCGCAGGGAGCTTGGCTCGCGACAGCAAACTACGTCGGCTATTTTGTCGGTGCGGCGGCGAGCTTCGCCCTCGCACCGAAACCAGGCGCCTCTGTGCGGTATGCATTGGTCGTTGTCGCCGCCACGACTGCAGCAATGGCTATGACCGAATCGCACTGGATATGGCTGAGCCTGAGATTTGCGGCGGGTGTTGCGAGCGCCTTTGCCTTGATCGGCGCATCGGCGTGGACGTTAAGTCGTCTTTCGGAACGCGGACGCGCGGATCTGTCTGGGCGAGTATTTAGCGGTGTCGGTGTAGGCATCGTGCTCGCCGGCGCAGTGGCACTGGCTACTGCCGGATTTCCCCAAGGAGCGCGGGCAGCGTGGCTGCTGTTAGGAGGATGTGCGGCACTGGTTGCGATTCTCGGCTGGTCGCGTCTGACCGACAGTCGTGTTCCGCAGGGCAAGATCGCTGACGTGCACACAGCGCGTCTTCGATCGGCGGAATGTTGGTTAATTGTGTGCTACGGCGCTTTTGGGTTCGGCTACATCATCCCGGCGACATTCATTCCCGCGATGGCCAGCCGGCTGGTAGACAACCCATGGATTTTCGGTTTGGCATGGCCTTTCTTCGGCGCGGCGGCTGCAGCATCGACCGTAGTGGTCACGCGGCTGTTCCGAAACACGCCCCCACGGATGGTGATGACGTGGAGTCTTCTTGTTATGGCTGCCGGTGTTCAGTTACCCGCAACTACCCGAAGCATGACCATGATCATCGCTGCTTCACTTTGCGTTGGCGGCACTTTCATGGTGATGACCATGGCGGGCTTTCAGGAAGCGCGGCGACTGTCATCGGGTGCGCCAGGACGCCTCATCGCAGCGATGACGGCGGCGTTCGCCATCGGCCAACTTTTTGGGCCACTGTTGGTAGGTCTCAGCAGACATGCAGGCGACGCGGTCGCAGTTCCTAGTTTTGTCGCTTTCGTAGTTCTGATCGCAAGCGCGGCTGTTCTTCGGTACGGCCCGCGCGGGTAGCGAACGTCTCTCAAGGAGCATCGATGTCTACTTCAACCATGCGCATGCTGCCCCTGGCTCGCGAGTCCATGAATGAAGCGCAACGCGCGGCGGCCGACGAACTGATCGCCGGCCCGCGCAAGGGAGTCAAAGGACCGTTTGTCGCGCTGTTGCGAAGTCCGGATCTGATGGCACGACTACAGAAGGTTGGGGAATACCTACGCTTTGAAAGCAAGGTGCCCGCGCGACTGTCGGAGTTCGCGACGCTTATCGTGTCTCGAGCTTGGACACAGCAGTTTGAGTGGTTCATGCACGTTCCACTCGCGCTGAAAGCGGGCGTCGCGCAAGAGAGCATCGATGCCTTGCGAGAGGGCCGTCGGCCGGTGGCCGCCATCGACGAACTCGTTGTCTTTGATTTTACTAATGAGCTGCTTTGCCACCACGGCGTCAGTGAGGCGACCTACAGCGCGTGCTTGGGTTACCTGGGTGAACAGGGCGTCATCGATCTTGTGTGCATCATTGGCTATTTCGCCATGATCTCGATGGTGCTTAACGTTGCTCATGTGCCGGAAGAGCCCAACGAGAAGGTCGCGCCGTTGCCACCATTTCCTCGCTAGCAGATACGTTGTGATTTTCGTCCAACTAGAGGTTCAATGAGCGCCGCAGCGTCTTATCCGATGGCCCCCAGTCCGTGTTCGCGTGGCTTCTGCCCAGGTAATCGATAGCGAAACATCCACGATTTGGAACCACGCTTCGTAACTTGGAGATACAAACCGTTGCCGTCAGCGAGGTCCAGATTTCTTGAGTTTTTTGACGCCCAACGCAGTCGAGCGGAACACGACTTTTCGCGGCATATAACCCACACTCCAACCCCATCGCACGTTGCGATTGTATGCGACCAAATGCGACAACGCGGTACTTCTTGAGAGGGGAATCGAGAGGCAACTGCGACTGAAACGTGAAATTCTGCAAGGCTGTTTGGCGGAGGTGGTGAGATTCGAACTCACGAAGGACTTACGCCCTTGCCGGTTTTCAAGACCGGTGCCTTAAACCGCTCGGCCACGCCTCCACATTTGAATTCAAGCGCTTAACGGATCGTCCAATTGCGCCGTTTAGAGCTTTTGCCTTGCCTAGCGGCCCGCAGTCTACCGGGCGGCAGTGGTCATCATGCTGCTCGCTCAACGCGCTGTAGCCGTCCGCCTACCGCTTTCGGTACATGATGTCCCAAGTGCAATTTGCATCGCCACGAGCAGGGACCGCGCGTTCGCGAGACCTGCGTGTCGACATTTCGGGCAGTGCAAGAATCGCAACCCTAAAGGGCGCGTCTCAATCGAACGCGCCAAACAGAGCGAAGCCCAACAGATCGGAGCGCCGCATGCGCGGGCGACGCCGTGCGGCTACTGACGCCGTCTGATAGCTCCTACTGCAAACGCTGTAGCAACGAGTAGGAGCGTTGCGGGTTCCGGCACAGTGCCTACCGGCGGGGCGGACGCAATCGCGCCGACCGCGTCGATGTCCGCCCCAACCGTTGTACCGGTCACGGCATCCAAGGCAATGTCGTCCGTTAGCCGAACGAAGGAGAAGAAATCAGACGTGCCGAATCCGAAAGCATCGATATCGACACCCTTCGTTGCCCCTGTGACCTTGCCAACGCTGAACCAATCTGATCCGTCCTTACTGATGTCTACAAACGTGTCCTCCACATCAGGGCCAATCTCGAAGATCCACAGATCCTGATTCGAGTTACCACTACCTGTCAGCGAGTTGTTGGTAAACCTCAGAACGATCCGCCCCCCAGCACCGAGACTGACATACTCAGGGTCTACGCCTTCCGGAACGTTTGGAGCTCCGAGCGCTTGAGACGAATCTTGGAAGGTGGCTGACGGTACGTTTCCCCCGCCAAACGCGGGGTTGTAGGAGACGACACTGTCTGCGAACGAAGCCACCCCGTCAGGAAAGTCGACGCCGTGAAAAATATCGGCAGATGCTGACACGCTGAACAAAATTCCTAAGCAAGCAAGGGCTTCAACGCACTCTGAAACTGACCGCTCCTTATGAACGCCATTGCGTCTCCTCTCAGCAAGCAGAATGGCTCGCCGCTACGATCGCAACCAGTTGAATTGTAAAAGCATCGACAACGTCAACTCGCTTCGGCGAATCCCGATTCGGTCCGAGCTCGAGAATTCGATGCTATTTCGCGGCACCCGATGCGCGCGCCACGTAGCGTGCGAGCGCCTGTATCTGCTCGCCCGAAAGTTGCGTGTAAGCCGGCATCGCCCCGATGCCGGCTTTCACTGCTTGCATCACACGCTGTGCGTCGGGTTTCAACTCGTCGAGAGACGGGCCGACGTTCGCAGTCGCGCCGGCGTCGGCCAGCGTGTGGCACAGCGCACACGGCGGCGTTGCTTCCTTGGTGAACAACCGGCGGCCTGCATCATCGCCGTCGGCTGCATGTACGCTGCCGACAGCGAGCGTCAGTACGACCGCACAGAATGCGGGCCTCCCGATCAACGACATATCTCCGCTTCAAGCAACCGTTACCTGCACAGCGTGAGCGCGCCAGCCGCTGTTCAGATAACCGCCCACGTTATCGGGCGTGGTTTCAACCTGAACCTTGCCTTGCGAATCGGTCACGCGCGATGCGAGCACGTACGTTCCCGGCTTCAATTCGGCTTGCAGCACAAAGGGACGCCATGCATACCGGCCAAGATTCGGGCCGATAAAACTTGCTTCACGCCATGTCTTGCCGCCATCGAGTGATACGTCGACCGTGCGCGGCGCCTGCATGCCGCCCATCGCTACGCCGTGGATCTGCACCCAGCCGCGACGCACCGGCCCACCTTCCGGTGACGGCGAATTGATCCACGACTTGGGATCCATTTCCCACACTGCCGGCATCGCCGGTGATTCTTTCGTCCCTGGCGGAGCGATGCGGTAACGCGTCGCCTGAATTGCCGCATCGGTCTGCTCGCGCGTGAATGCAAGCCGCTTGATGTACTTGATGTTGTTAACACCGCTGTAGCCTGGAATGATCAAACGCAACGGTCCGCCGTGCGCATGCGGAACGGGCTCGCCATTCATTTCCCACGCGAGCAGCGCATCGCCCAGCGCACTGAGCGGAACCGAGCGCTCGACAATGACAGTCTTCGGGTCGATTCCGGCCGGCAATGTTTCGCCACCCGTGCCGGTGATGTAACGCGCATCGGCACTTACACCGCCGAGCGATTCAACAACTGCGCGCACGGGAACACCGCTCCAGAACAGATTGCCCGCAGCGCCGACCCTCCAAGGCGTTCCGCTGGGCTTCGACGTGAAATACCCACGGCCATTGCCCGAGCATTGCAGCACCATCGCAAGCGATTCGAGGCCGAGCGTCTTCAACTCGGCCACAGTCAACGTGCGTGGCTGACGCACACCCTCGACGGCAAGCTGCCATGCATCGCGATTCGCAACGATCGAGACGTCAGGCGCCGCAATATTGTTTCGAATATAAAGACGCTCGGCAGGTGTGATCGGACCTACGCCGAGCGCCGTGCGCTTTGTTTCGATGGTTGTCGGCGTATGAACGATCATGCTGTCCGCATCTTTCCAGGCGACGTACGCCGGAAGCGGCTTCGATTGAGACGCGGCAGCAGGCGCTGCTGGCGCAGGCGTAGTTTGCGCAACCACACGTGACGCACCGGCCAGGCTCGCTGCAGCAAGCGCTCCCGAACTTGCAGCAAGCATTCGGCGGCGAGATAAATCGGTAGGACTGGTCATCGATTACAACTCCTCAGCGGAACAACGAATCGCAAGCCTACGCCGAAAGTGACACTCGGCAGCGATACGTAGCTTGAAAACGTATCACACAAACTTAGCGCGGGCTGTTCTTGGCTTGCGTTTCAAGTTTGCGCTGCAGATCGTCGAGCCGTGCCAGCACTTTGCTCTGACGTGCGCGATACTCAGCGGGCTTCTCTCCGCCAGCTCGCCCGAGAGTTGTCAGCGAGGTTTCCCATGCGGTCTGATAGTCCTTCAGTGCACCTTTCGAAGCCGTCGTCATTGTCTGCTTCGAAACCGGGCCGTACATGTCGCGACCCTTGACGAGCGTTTCCTGAATGCACGCCCGATAATCTTCGTCAGAAGGCGGCGAGCCGGTGACCGTGTTCTGGCCCTCGTTGACCAGCGCAAAGCGGTCATACTTGTCGACATAGTCGCGATACTTGTTGCTGCATGTGATGTAGCCAAGGCGCGTGCCCACCACGTAGCGCGAGACCGCTTCAGGCGGTGCCGGATCCGGGGCACGGATTTGCGCGACCCCCGCGCCACTGATGCTCGCCATCACCATAACCGCTGCAAGCAAAGCCAAGCTCTTTCCGTTCATCCGAACACTCCTTGTAAGCATTCTGACGCCCAATGCGCGCGTAGAGCTCTCCTAACGCAGATCGAGGCGAACTGACTACGAAGTTTGCCGCAGATGCTTGCGGGATGCATCGATTGCCGACGCAAGGTAGGCCTCGTAGAAACCCGACCGGTCCAGACCGACCAGCGGTTCGCCGATCGGGCGCAACATTGAATCGAACAGTGCCACGACGGGCACCGCACGCACACGATGGCGGAGCGCGAAGGCCGCTTCGGTGATTCGTGCGCCCGATAGATCAGTAAGGGTTCGCTCCGAAGTGATATCGGTTTCACGCAGTAATAGGTCGGGCGTCGCTTTGCCTGCCTGCTCCGCAACACGCGGCGCTAGATAGTTGCGCCGGACCTCGCGACAAAAAGGGCAACCGGGTGTACTGAACAGAATCAAAAGCGGCGCCTTATGCCTCGCAACGGCGCTTGCAAGATCACGAAGATCATTCAGCGGCGGGAGCAGCCCTTCCGCGGCATGCTGCTGCGCGCGCAGCAGCGTCGGCGATAACAGCAACGCTATAAGTACGTGACGCCGGCCAGCATGCATCGCTAGGCAAAGCCGGGATTCGATTGCACGCCCTTGATTGCCGGCAAGTTCAACCGTGGCGGCTTCACCGTCTTACGATCCTTCAAATACGTGGCGACGACCTCCCACACAGGTTCGCCCTTCGCACCCTCGGCCACCGGCGCCCAGCCCGCAACCTTGTACGTCTTGTCGGCATCAAGCGGCTTGCCACCCAAGCGCAAATCGCTGATGCGGTGCCCGATGTTCGCAAGCGGATTGATCGAGTAGTGCAGTCCGCCGACACGCACCATGTCGCCACCCTGCTGCAGATACGGGTCGGGATTGAACAGGTTGTCGGCGACATCTTCCAGAATCGTCTTGATCGTGGCGCCGGTCAGTTCGCTCACGGTCGTGTGCGGATAGGTGATCGCCGTCTGATCCATCAGGTGTTCCATCCGAATCGTCTGGCCCGGAAGCAGCGATGTGCCCCAGCGAAAGCCCGGCGAAAAAGCGATCTCGGCATCACGCACCTGCATTAGCGCGTCACAAATCAGCTGATCGAACGTGCCGTTGAAGTTGCCGCGGCGATATAGCAGCGCCTCGGTGAGCGCAAGCTTCTCCGACAGACGCGCAACGTAGGGTGCGCGCACTCCGGTGATGTAGGCGGACATCTCGGTATCGGCAGGCAGAAGATTCGCAAATACCGGCAACAGCTTGTAGCGATAGTCGCTAATCTTGCCACTCTTGACGTCGAAATCCAGAACGGCAAGAAACTTGCCATTGCTGCCGGCATTAGTCACCAACGTAGTACCGCCGGCATTCTTAATCAGCGTCGGCTGCGGCACCGCATCGTGCGTGTGGCCGCCCAGAATCGCATCGATGCCGCGCACGCGCGTCGCCATTTTTAGGTCGACGTCCATTCCATTGTGCGACAGCAGGATGACGACTTGCGCTCCGTTGCCACGCACTTCGTCGACCATCTTCTGCATGTTTTCTTCTTGAATGCCGAAGCTCCAGTCCGGCATGAAGTAGCGCGGATTCGCAATCGGCGTGTATGGGAACGCCTGGCCGACGATCCCAATGCGAACTCCGTTCATTTCCTTCATCGTGTACGGCGGAAACACCTGATCGCCGAAGTCGGCAGTTTTGATGTTCTGTGCAATGAAGTCGATGCGGCCTTTGAAATCCTTGTCCACGATCTCCTGCACGCGCTTCGCGCCGTAAGTCATTTCCCAATGGGCAGTCATCACGTCGACGCCAAGCAGCTTGTTCGCATCGACCATGTCTTGCGCGTTCGTCCAAAGCGCGGTCGCCGAGCCCTGCCACGAATCACCGCCGTCGAGCAGCAGCGCGCCCGGTCGGCCTGCCTTAATACGCTTGATCAGCGTCGACAGATGAGCGAAGCCGCCGACCTTGCCGTAGGTGCGAGCAGCTTGTGTGAAGTCGAGATAGGTAAAGGCGTGCGCTTGAGGCGTACCGCGAGCAATGTTGAAGTGCTTGAGCAAATGCTCACCGATTAGATGGGGCGGCTGGCCCCGCGCAGGTCCTACACCCAGATTGACGCTCGGCTCGCGAAAATAAATCGGCAACAGCTGCGCGTGGCAATCGGTGAAATGCAGAAAGTGAACGTTGCCGAAGCGCGGGATGTCATACATATTTGCCGCGGACGACCCCGCGGCGAGCGCCTCGCGGGATGCAACGGTCATCCCGGCCGACGCCGCGAAGGCAAGCGTTTGCAGGAATTCGCGGCGCTCCACTACTTCACTGCAAAGCGCGACAGCGCCGCGATGTCCTCGGGAAACATCTCGCCACGTTGCACGAACACCACCGTCCCCTTCGCATCGACCACGTAGGTTTCCGGCAGCGTACGGTTGCGCCCAAACCACCGATCGACATCGCCACTGCGCATCGCGACATTGAATGTGTACTCGTGTCTAGCCAAGTATTCCTTGGCCGCCTGCTCGGTTTGATCGATCGAAAACGCAAGCACCTGGAGGCCGCGCCTCGAGTAGGCATCGTGCAGCTTTTGAACGTGCGGGTTCTGCGCCGCGCAAAAGGGACACCATGACGCCCAGATCTGCACGACAACAGCGCTGCCATTGAGCTCGACCGCCTTCAGCGTGCGGCCGTCGATCAGCTTGACGTCGCGCCACGTAATGGCACTTCCGACTTCGCCCGGACTTTGCGCGAAGGCAGGCGCGGCACCAACGATTAGTGCACCTGCAAACGCTACCAACAGCTTGCGCAAGGCGGTCGTGGCTGCCTGTCTTACTTGTTAACGGGCGAATTGGGGTCGAGCAGCAGCGCCATCAGATCCTTCAATTGCGCCGTTGTCAGAATATTGGCGTCGCCGTAACGCGGCATCTGCGAGCACGCGTTATAGGCATGTGAGTTCCACAGCTTGCCCCATGTGTAGCTGACAACGGCGGGCGAGTCGCCACGCAGCTTCCGATACCCTTTCAACGACGGCCCGATGTTGCCAAACGCGATTTCCTGCGGCGAGATTTCGTGGCACGCATAACAATTCCCGCCGGCAACGGTCTGGTCGGTGTCGCTCCACTGCAAGCCAACTCCTGTTTGCGCGATCCGCTCACCCTGCTTGAAGTCGCCGAGGTAAACCCCGTCGGCCGGCAGCTTGACCGTGGCCAGCGCCTGCTTTTCCAACCGTGCACGCGCGTCCTTAGGCAACTCTCTGCCGCTAAGCGCTCCTTCTGAACACGCGACCTGAAGCTCAGACTGATTCAGTCGATCCAGCTTGGCGATGCCGCGATCCTGAAACGAGCCCTTGACCACCTGCAACGTCTCTTCGCGCGTCGGGGCGGTGTACACGGCGCAGCCGATCAAGGACACAGCAATTAGCGATACGACCGTCAGCGGCAACGCCACCGGAACAGTGAGAGTGCGTTTCATATCTTGTCCTCAGCGTTTGATCGACGGCGAATCCATCTTCGCGCCGTTGGCGTTGACGCCAAGAAAGGTGATCAGGTCCACCGTGGCCGGGGACGCGAACACGGGTTCGGGCCACCGCTGCTGCCGGAAGCAATCATTCAAACGCCACTGCATCGTGCGCAGCGTGCCTTGCGACACACGATACGCAGGCCAGGTAGTGAATGCGCGCGCGGCATCCTCCTTGTTCTGCGAGATGTTCGGTAGATCCTGCAGACGGATACGCTGCCCCGTCACGCCGTGGCAGCTTGCACACGAAAAGTCATACGGCCCGGCACGCATATAAAAGAGCTGCTTGCCACGGTCAAACGAAGCCTTCTCTTTCGGATGCTCCTGTGGAATATTGACCGGCACTCCACGCGACAGCTCGACGCCGTACGCCGTCAACGCTTCGATATCGGTTTGCCGCTGACCCGTCCCCGAGTACGGGTTCTTGGTTGCGGTTGCGCGATCAAACCCCTGCAGCGTCACCATGCAGTGAACAATCCGGCTTTCGTAGTCCATCACTTGATCGGTGTCAGCAAAATATCGCGGTAATTGTGCGTACGCTGCTTTCACCACGCCCGCGCCAAGCCCCAGATCGCACTGCTCCAGTGAAGTCATCTTCGGACCGCGTTTCTCTTTCCAAAGCGCCTCGCCGCGCGCGGCGACGAGCTCCGCCGGATTGCCGTCTTGCAGCAGCTGGCGATAGCGCGCAATTGCGTCGGCTGTCTCCTTTTGTGCCATGACGGCCGTGCAAGACAGTGTCAGCGCCACGCCTGCCAGCGCCGCCTTCATGCTTCCCTTCATCTTGTGCATCCCTGTGCTTAGAGTTGTGAACGCCCGCAGCTCTCAGGCTGCTCTCTGCTAACTGATCGTCGCTTCGTCGGTGCGCGTATCACCCTTGTTGTCGATCCACGTCACCGTGAGCTTGTCGCCCTTCTTGCCGCCTTTGAATTTGAATTGCAGGTACGGATTTTTTGCAACCGCCGGACCCCACTCGGCGCTCAGTACCTGTTTGCCGTTGTGACTGACGCTGACGTTGGAGATGTAATGCGCGGGCACGACTTTGCCGGCCGAGTCACGGCGCTGCCCGGTTTCCATTTCATGACTCATCAATACACGCACGTCCACGCCGTCGGGCTGCTCGGTCGCGCGAATTCTCATCGGATCTGCCATGATCTCTCCCTCATTATTTATCCGCCACAACCGCCAAGGGTGACCTTGACTTCTTTGGTCGCAACGTAGAACTTGTTGTCCGCCTTGACGACTGCGTGCACGTTCGACGTCTGTCCCATCTTGATGCGGGTCGCAACGTTCGCTTCGGTTCCGGCCGGAATGCCGAAGCCGGCAGCCAGCGAGTTCGGATTCTTCTCGACCAAGATGTAGACGTTCTGCGTGTTCGGAATCTTGCTCGTCACGCCGACTGGAACGACGGCGCCGTTTTCTGCAATGTCAGGTGCCGTAATTGAAATGTCAGTGCTTTGCGCCGCGGTTGTGCCGCCAAGCGCCTTGACCGTTTCGTCCAGCGTTTTCGATTCGAACGCCGCTTTGTTCCACGCCTGCTGCTGAGCAAACGCTTCGTCGACGCTGATGATGCCCGCAGCGGCCATCGCTGCGAATACGCCGCTCAGCTTGAGCAACTTTCTGCGATTTAGATTCATTGATTTCTCCTGCAGCCAACCAAAAGTGAACTTTAGCAGCGCCAGCGCTGTACCCTTGACTCAGTCGGGTAACCCCATCGCCCGCTTCGACCATTACTTGCTGCCATTAACGATCCAGCGTGCGATTTCGCTGGCATCGGTTTCTCTCAAAGCTTGCGGTGGCATCGGTATTGCGCCCCACACGCCCTGCCCGCCTTCCTTGATCTTCTTCGACAGATACGCGTGCGCATCGGCCTGGCCTTGATATTTGGCCGTGATTTCGGTGAATCCCGGGCCGACGATCTTGCTGGTCATGCCGTGGCATGCGGTGCACGCATTGCGGACGAGTAGATCTTTGGGATCGGCCGTAGTGGCCACAGCGACCTGCGTGCCTGTCTTGAAAGCATCACGCGAGTCATAGCGCGCCGTGTCGATGCCGCGCATCGGTCCCAGCGGTCGCCTCTGCTGCGCCAAGTTGCCGTTCTGGTTGCGCGCGAACTCGGGGAGCTCGGACGCAATCTTCACGCTCTGCACGCAGTCCTTCATGCACAGCGTGCCTTGCGCATCGGGCTTGCCTTCGACGCGCGCAAGCCCGTGCGCCGTCGTTAGTCCGTTGCGGTTCGGCATCTGCAGCGTCAGCAGCGTCTTTTCGTTCAGCTCGAAATCGTCCGGAACAATTCTATTCAAGTGCAGCACGTACGCGGTCACCGCATACGTTTCGTCGATGCTCAACGATTGCGGATTGGTCCACGGCATCGCGCGGTAGATGTAATCCCATAACGTCGTCGCGTGGTTCAGCTTGGTACCGAGGGTGCGAATGCCGTCCGATTCACGCAGCACCGCGGCGCGGCCCGACTGCAGGTCGCTATTGCGGACGCCGCCGGCAATCTGCATGTATCGATTGCTCTCGCCGAACGTGCCGTGGCAGCTTGTGCACTGCGCCTCGTAAATCGGCTCGCCCTGCGCGGCCGTCCCCTTGCCTTTCTTGACGCCGTGGCCATCGGGGCGCACGTCGATGTCCCACGCGGCGATTTCCTGCGGCGTCGGCGTACGCCCTAGGCCGTAACGCGTTTGCTGCGCGCCGGCGGGCGCTGCCAACAGTGTCGCCAGCAGCGCCGCATTCAGCAAACTAGGCCAGCTGAACATTCCACACTTCTCCGCTAGCCTGCACCTGCCATGTCTGCACCGCGTTGTTGTGATAGATCGAGCGCACGCCGCGCACCGCACGCAGCTGATTGATATTCGGCTGCACGTGGCCGGTCTCATCGACCGCACGGCTTTGCATCAACGCCGGCGCACCGTCCCATTTCCAATCCAGCCGGAATCTCGTCAGCGCCTTGGTTAGCACCGGCTCCTGCAGGCGCGCTGTCTGCCAGTTGCGCCCGCCGTCGACCGACACATCGACGCGCCTGACTTTGCCGCGGCCCGACCACGCGAGGCCGGTGATCTCGTAGTAGCCCTTGCCGACCAGCTTCTGTCCGCCCGACGGCATCGTGATCACCGATTTGACTTCCTGCACGCCGGAGTACTGACGGTGCATGCCGTCAGGTAGTAGATCGATGTAGTGCAGCGACTCTTCGCGCGTGTTCCAGGGCTTGTCGCCGACTTCGAGCCGGCGCAGCCACTTGATGCTCGACACGCCCTGCACGCCGGGCACCAGCAGACGCAGCGGATAGCCGTTCTCGGGTCGCAGCATTTCGCCGTTCTGGCCGTAGACGACCATCACGTCGTTCAGTGCAAACTCCATCGGGATCGTGCGCGTCAACGCCGAGCCATCGGCCCCTTCGGCCAATACGAACTTGCCTTGCGCACGATCGAAGCCGACCTCATCGAGCAGTGTCGACAGCAACACGCCCGTGAACTCGCTGCACGCGATCATCCCGTGCGTGTACTGCACGGTCGGCACGGCGACGTTGCCCCACTCCATCCCGCCGTTGGCGCCGCACTCGATGAAGTGAATGCGCGAGACCGATGGAAACCGCATCACGTCATCCATCGTCAGCATCAGCGGACGCTTGACCAGCCCGTGGATCAACAGCCGGTGCTGCTCGGGATCGACCTCCGGCATCCCGGAGTGATGCCGCTCGAAATGCACGCCGGCAGGAGTGATGATTCCGAACAAATTTTGCAGCGGCGTGAAGCTGATGCTGGCCTGCGGCTGCGGCGTCAGGCCGGGGCTTTGACGGCGCTGTACATTGGCTTCGTATTTCGACGGCATCCCGTAGCCGGTCGTGACCACCGGTGCACCGAGCGAACGCGTCCATGGCGGAATCAGCGTGGCATTGCTTGATTGCGCTGCCGCGCCAGCGCCCGATGCGAGTGCGCTCGCCGCAATACTGCTGCGAATGAAGCGACGCCGAAGCTGCGAAGCCGGCAGATGATTCTCCGGCGCCGCGATCACATGCCCGTTGATCCCGCGCTTCATGCGCGCGGCATAAATCGCTTCAGCGTTCGGTTCGACACCGACTTCTCATCAAACTGGCTCGCCATCTGCACGCACGCGGTACGACACAGCGTGACGACGTTCGGATCGGCGATCGAATAAAACGTCGAAGCCCCTTCTCGGCGCCGCTTCAACACGCCCTTGCCGTACATCAGATTGAGGTGCCGCGAGACATTGGTCTGCGTAGATTCGACGCGCTCCACAATTTCGGAAACGCTGAGCTCCTCCTCGCAGATCGCATTCAAAATCTTCAACCGAGTGGGTTCGGACAACAGTCCGAAATAGCCGGAAACAACTTCAAACAAACGATCGAGCTCGGGATCCATGGGTGCCGCGGATATGCGCATATGCGCAATGGCGCATATTCGAGGGGAAAAGATTCCGGTGTCAAGGAGCCATGCAGCAGCGGCTGGCGAGCGACGCCCGTACCGATTCGTGATGTTTTCTCTTTACCCTCAGTTAGCGAGCATGGTGCCGGCGCCAGCGGTTGGCGTAGCGGTGCTGCCTTGGGTCGTCGCCCGAGGAGCGGAGCGCCAGCGGGTCCTTAAGGGCCTGCTGTTTGAGCGCAGCGAGTTTGCAGGCCCGCCGCTGGCGTGAGCACCGCAGTGGTCGGCACTTCAGTGCCCGACGACCTCAGGCAGCACCGCTACGCCAACTGCTGGCGCCCCCGACGAACAAACTCAATTGGCAGCGATCTTCCGATCACGCACGACCGTAGCCCAACGCGCAGTCTCATTCTGAATGCGCGTCGCAAATGCTTTCGGCGTCAAGGGCGTCGGTGACATGCCCTGCACGAAGAACCGAGCCCGAATGTCGGTCGTATCGAGCACCTTCGAAACATCCTGATTGATCTTGTCGATGATCGGCTTGCGGCGTGCCGGCCGGCGCCATCAATCCGAACCAACCGATGTTTTCGAATCCCGGAACCGTTTCCGCCACAGTGGGTACATCGGGAAGTGCCGGCGAGCGCTCCTTGCCGGTCACCGCCAGCGCGCGCAGCTTTCCGCCGTTGATAAATCCGATCGCCGCCGGCAGGTTCGGCGTTGCCATGTTGATCTGCCCCGCCACCAGGTCGGTGATGGCGGGCCCCTCGCCTTTGTATGGAATGTTCTGAATGTTCAATCCCGTTGCGTACAGAAAGTTCTCCGCCGCCAGGTGTGTCTGGCTGCCGATGCCGGCGTGTCCATAGTTCAGCGTGCCGGGCTTCGACTTCGCAAGCTCGATCAGCTCCTTCAACGTCTTCACCGGCAGATTCGGATTGACGACGACCACCTGCGGGCCGCTCGACACCATCGTGATCGGCATCAAATCAGCCTTCGGATCGAAGCCCATGTTCTTGTAGATGTGCTGATTGGCCGTGACGATCGAGCCCGACGTCATCAGCAGCGTGTAGCCGTCCGGCGTGGCCTTCACCACTTCAACGGCACCGATGTTGCCGCCGGCGCCACCGCGGTTGTCGACTATCACCGACTGGCCCCAAGCCTCCGTGAGTTTCTGCGCCACGATGCGCGTGACGATGTCGGTGGCGCCGCCGGCAGCAAACGGCACGATGATGCGCACCGGCTTGTTCGGGTAGTTCGCGGTTTGACCGAGTGATCCAAACGACAACAACGACCCCAACGTAAACACGAGCAAGCGCAGATTCATCAGTCCTCCGAAAACATTTGTCCTACAGCGCCAAAGCGAACGCAAGGCCCACCACCAGCGTGAACGCTGCAGCAATGCTCAGCAGCGACAGTTGCCAATCGCGCCAAGGCAAAAACTCGAGCGCGAGCAATCTTATCCCGCCACCTGCGTGCGCGGCGAGCAACAGAACCAGCGTCCACTCGGCGGCTTTGACCATCGGGCTGTCGGTCCAGCGGAGGAACCCTTCGAGCTCGGCTCTCGGCGCGCCACGCCTGGCCCAGCGCCCAAAAGTGCATCGGAAGAAACAGAGCGAGCGCGAGGCCGCTTAATCGATGCACTAGAAACGCGACATACGCAGGGCGGCGCCGCGCAGCATGGCGTCGAGTACCAACCGTCTCGACTCTCACGAGAACAACCCCCACGTTGCGCCGAAACCCATCACCAACAGTGCGATTCCGAACGCGGTCAGCGCCCAATCGCGGGTCGATCCCCTCCAGTTCAGCCATTCAGTCGCGATCGCGCGCAGCCCGATCGGAACATGCACCGCAACCGCCAGCACGAAGACGAAGTAAAACGAAAGCCACGCGCCGTTGCCTCGCGTGCGCGCCAGAATCTCGGCGCCGGACAGGCCGCCGCGTGTCGCGTAGATGATCGTGATCAGATGAACGATGACGCAGATCGCGAGCACCGCGGCCGATGCGCGCTGTGCCATCCACAGGCGCGCTTCACCACGCACGCGATCAGTCACCGCTTGCCCTCGAACGCAGTTGCGATGCTTGCCCGCTTTAATCCTGCAATCGACGCGGTCGGCGAGATGTGCTTCGGACAACGCTCGGTGCAGCTGAGGTGCGTATGGCAGCTGTGGCAGCCTGCATCGCCCGATACTGCGCGCAATCGCTCGGAGTGCGCGTCGTCTCGCACATCGTTGATTAACGTCCACGCGCGGTTCAGCGCCGCCGGCCCCAGATAGTCGGGACGCCAGCCGACGACGTCGCACGATGCGTAGCACACGCCGCAGCCGATGCACTCGATTCCCGCCTGCAACGCCTGCGCTTGCCTGCTGGCTGGCTTGATCGCAGCGAAGTCGTCGCGCCGCGTGCGCGTGCCTTTGTAATGACCTTTGGCGCGCGTCCACTTGTCGAAGAACTCGCGCATGTCGGTCGCGAGGTCGCGGATCACCGGCAAATTGGCAAGCGGCGCGATTTGCAGCGTGCCGGCTTCGCCTGCGACCGCGCTGACGTGCGTGCGGCATGTCCAACGCGCCACGCCGTTAACCGTCATCGCGCACGAGCCGCACATGCCCACCCGGCACGCGTAGCGGTACGCAAGGGTTGAATCGAGCTTGCGCTGAATGTAGGTGACGACATCGAGCACCGTCTGGCTCGTCTGGCGCGGCACTTCGTAATCGACGTAGCTGCCCTGCTCCGTCCCGCGCCACACCGAGACCTGCAACATCAGGCGCTCTCGTACAACCTTGTCAGAACAAACTCCCGGTGGCCCAGCGCTTCGGCTGCAGTCAGCCGCCCGTTGGCGGTGCGAAACATCATGTCGATCAATGCGTCGCCGGCGTCATCGGGCGTCATCTTCACGCCGCAACAAACCCGAGACATCGACATCGATGTGCTCGCTCATCGTGCGCACGGTTCGTGGATTCGCGCACAACTTGATCACCGGCAGGATCGGGTTGCCGATCACGTTGCCTTGTCCGGTCGGGAAGAAGTGCACCGTGTAGCCCGAGGCCGCGCACAGCGTCACCATCTCGGCGGCAGCCGATGACGAATCCATGAACCACAGCCCCGGTCCGGTCGGCGCTTCGGCCTTGTCGAGCACACCATCGATCTTGCATTGACGCCCGATTTTCTGAATATTGCCGAGCGCCTTTTCTTCGATCGTGGTCAAGCCGCCGAGGATATTGCCCTTGGTTGGCTGCGAATCGGAGAGGTCACTTGTCTTATGTCTATCAATGACTTGCTGGTACCGGTTAAAGTAGTGCATGAACTTCTCGCGGACCTCCGGAGTGCGGCAGCGTTCGGCCACGAGATGCTCGCCGCCCGTCAGTTCGGTGGTCTCGCCGAACACCAGCGTGGTCCCAAGCGGATATAGCTTGTCGAACGCATTGCCGACGGTGGGATTGGCACCGCAGCCCGAAGTCGTGTCGGACTCGCCGCATTTGGTTGAGATCCACAGGCTGTCGATCGGACACTCTTCGCGTTCGAGCTCACTGGCCCACTGCACATACTCGCGTGCGGCCTTCGACGCCCGCATGATCGTGTCGTGGTCGCCGTGCTGCTCGATGCCGAACCCGACCACCGGTTTGCCGGTTGCGGCAATCCCCTCGACGATCTTCTGCGTCCATTGATCTTCGATGCCGATGACGACGACCGCGGCGACGTTCGGGTTGCTGCCGGTGCCGATCAGCGTGCGAAAGTGCAGCTCGAGGTCCGCGCCGAATTGCAGTCGCCCATACGGGTGCGGTAGAGCCATCGCGCCTTTGATGTTGTTTGCGACCGCCGTCGATGCCGCGTTCGATAGATCGTCGACCGGCAGGATGATGACGTGGTTGCGGACGCCGACTCTGCCGTTCTCGCGGCGATATCCCTGAAATGTCTTTTGCATGATCACCACCGCTTGGTCTTGACGTTGTGCACGTGCAGATGCTCACCGAGCTTGATCGGCGCGACCGTGCGACCGATATCGGTTCCGTACTTGATCACGGTGTCATTGTTCTTCAAATCGCGGATCGCGATCTTGTGCCCGATCGGCACGTCGTTCAGCACCTTCGTACGCAGGGTCTTGTCCTGATCCATGATCCAGCCGGTGATCTCGTCACCGGCACGAACGCCTTCAACGACAACCACACCGACCGAATCGTGCTCGTCGTGCACGACAAAATGAATCTTCTCTTTTTCCGCCATAGCCTCTCAATTGGAATTGGAGCGGTCGCGATTATCCGCGACCTTTCCACGGAACAACTGCACGCTCGATGTAGCGCATCAAAAGATCAAAACTATAGGCGACGATGCCAATCACGAAGATGCCCATGATGACGACGTCGGTTCGCAGGAAGTTCGATGCGTTCAACACCATCTGCCCGAGGCCGGCCGTTGCGGCCACCATCTCGGCGGCGACCAGCGTCGTCCAGCCGAACCCAATGGCGATCCGCATGCCGGTGAAGATCTCGGGCAACGCTGCCGGAATGACGACGTGGCGGATCACCTGCCACTTTGACGCACCTAGCGAATAAGCCGCGTTGATTTGCTCGATCATCACGCTCTTGACGCCGGCGCGCGCTGCCATTGCCAGCGGCGCGAAGCACGCGAGGTAGATCAACACAACCTTCGCGGTCTCCTCGATGCCGAACCAAATCACGATCAGCGGCAGGTACGCGAGTGGCGGCAGCGGACGATAGAACTCGACCGGGGGATCGAAGATGCCGCGCGCGATGCGCGAGACACCCATCGCAATGCCCACCGGAATTGCCGTCACGCACGCCAGCGCGAATGCGAAGAACACGCGGAACAGGCTCCACCCAAAATGCTCGTACAGCGGGCGGCCGCCCTGGATATCGCCTTTCCAGGCGTCCGCGAAGCTGGTGATGATGCGTTCGGGTGTCGGCAGGAACAGATCGCGAATCCAACCGTTGTGTGTCGCGACCCACCACAGCAGCAACAGCGCCACGACGGTGACGACGGCAATCGCGGTGCTCGATCCTTCACCTGGGACGCTGTAGCCGCTGACCTGGCGGACGGGCGTCGCAGGTGCGCGTGCGTCTGCAGGCGGCACTGATGCGGAGCGGGCCGCATCAACGTGGCTCGGGGCGCTCATGCGCTCGGCAGACCTAAGCGGCTTCGCGCATTTGAGGTGCCGAGTGAATCACCTGCAGCACCTCCTCGCGGATGCGAATGAACTCGGGATCCGACTTCACTGCGCGCGCATCGCCGCATTCGATGAAGCGGCGCCCGAAATCGAGCCGGTAGCGATGCGCGATGCGGCCCGGCGACGGCGTCATCACCACCAGCTCGGTAGCGAGAAACAGTGCCTCCTCGACGCTATGCGTGATAAAGAAGAACATCTTTTGCGTTTTCCACCAGAGCTGCAGAATCAGCTCCTGCTGCTGCTCGCGGGTCAGCGAATCCAGTGCGCCGAGCGGCTCGTCCATCAGCATCACTTCAGGATCGCTCGCCAGCGTGCGCGCGAGGCCGACCCGCTGCTGCATGCCACCGGAGATTTGATACACCGGAGCTGCAGCGAACTTTTCCAAACCTACCGCGGCCAGTTTCTGCAGTGCAATCGTTCGGCGCGCTCACCCTTGTCGACGCCGCGCATCTTCAGTCCGAACTCGACGTTCTCGACCACGTTGAGCCACGGCATCAACGCGTGCTTCTGAAAAACGACGCCGCGCTCGGCGCCGGGACCGGTCACCGGCTTGCCATCGAGCAGAATCTCGCCCGACGAAAACGGCATGAACCCGGCAATGCAAGAAAGCAGCGTGGTCTTGCCGCATCCTGAAGCCCCGAGCGCCACGACGAAGTCGCCGGGGTCGAGCGCCAGGTTGATATCCGACAGTGCGTGCGTACCGGCCGCCCCTCGGCGGCCGGTGTAGTGAACGGAAAGATGGCGAACTTCGAGCTTGCTCATGCGATAGTCGCCGCGGGCCGCGCCGTTGAGGGCGCCTTTGGCGCCACTCCAACGGCGCGAGTTATTCGGTCAGGCCTTCGTGACCGAATAACGTCACTTCATCGCTTCCTGCACGTAGGTTGGATTGACCGCGGTCGAGTAGTCGGGCAGCTTCTTCTCGATCTGCTTTTGCGACAGTTGAAAGTCGGCCGTTGCGGTGAGCGCCTTGGCAGCGATCGAGTCCTTGCCGCCGCCGAGCCACTTCGACGCCTGCTCCTGCGCGGTCGGGAATGCATACAGCGACATGCTGTCCGCCACGTCTTCCTGTTTCGCACCCGACCACTTCGCAATCGCCTTCGCTTCCGCCGAGTCCTTGACGTATTTCGCCTTGTTCTTGCGATAGTTGTCATCGGACGCCGCAAGCACCTTGACGAACTTGACCATGAAGTCCTTGTTCGCTTTGGCCCAATCGCGGTTGACGACGTAGCCGTCGAAGGTCGCCTTGCCGGTGTCAGCGGAAATTTTTCCCGACGTCAGAATTACGGTGCCGTCCTTCTTCGCTTCCGCCAGCACCGGATCCCAGATGAACGTGGCGTCGATGTCGCCGCGCTGCCATGCGGCGCGTACTTCAGGCGGGCGCATGTTCAGAATCTGCACATCGGCCGGATTGATCTTCGCCTGCTCGAGCGCGACCATCGTGTGGAAGTGCGTGGTCGAATTGAATGGCATCGCAATCTTTTTGCCTTTCAGATCGGCCAGCGTCTTGATGCCGGAAGTCTTCTTGACGACCAACGCTTCGGCACTGCCGATATCGTCGAGAATCCAGAACAGCTCGAGCGGCTCTCCGCGCGACACCGCGGCCGCGATGCCGGCTGAGCCGACTTCGCCGATCTGAACTGCGCCCGACGCCATCGCCTTGATCACCTCGCCGCCGCCGCCGAACTGCTTCCAGTTGATCTTGTAGCCGGTCGCCTTTTCGATCTCCTTGGCTTCCTGTGCCACGCGATACGGAACGACCATGTCCTGATAGCCGATCGTCACCTCTTTGGTTTGCGCGAACGCCAACGTCGACGCCGCAAATGCAGACACCGCGAACAAGCTTCCAACGAATCGCTTCATGCCACTCCCCTTTTTAAGACGACATCAAATTAGATAGGCGACATCACATTAGATCGACTTGAGCGTGCGGCGCAGGATCTCGACCATGTTGTCGATATGCGTGCGCTCCGCAATCAGCGGCGGTGCGACGATCGCGCTGTCGCCGGTCGCCTTCAGATGCAGCCCGTTGTCGAACAGCTTCTTCTGAAACGCATGCCCGCGCTTGCCGGGCGCGCCTTCGGTGTGTACATCGATCGCACCGATCATGCCGTAACCACGGAGATCGGAAACCACCGGAACATCGCGCAGCGAGAACAGACCTTCGAGAAAGTACGGCGACAGCTCACGGCCGCGTTCGAACAGGCCCTCGCGCTCGTAGATGTCGAGCGTCGCCAGCCCCGCCGCACACGCCGCCGGATGACCGGAATACGTATAACCGTGGAAGAACTCGATGCCTCCCTCGGGTGCTGACGTGAAGATCGCATCGTGAATGCGCTCGCTGATCGCGACCGCTCCCATCGGTTGCGCGCCGTTCGTGATGCCCTTTGCCATCGTCATCAAATCCGGTGTTACGCCGAAGCTTTGCGCTGCGAAGTTCTGACCGGTGCGTCCGAATCCGGTGATCACTTCATCGAACACCAGCAGGATCGAATTTGCGTCGCAGATTTCGCGCAGCCGCTTTAGATATCCCTGAGGTGGTACCAGGCAGCCGGTCGAGCCGGCGATCGGCTCGACAAAGCACGCTGCAATGTTCTCGGCGCCGTACAGATTGATGAAGCGCACCAGATCCTCGGCGAGTTCGACGCCGTGACTGCCCTCGCCGGGCTGAAAGAAATTTTCCTTGATATGCGTGTGCCGCATGTGAGCAATGCCGGGCAGCGTCGGCCCGAAGCGGCGCCGGTTGTTCGCCATGCCCGCCAGCGACACGCCGCCGAAATTCACGCCGTGATACGCGCGCTCGCGCGAGATGAACATCGTACGGCCGCCCTGCCCCTTCGCCTGCCAATAGGCAAGTGCGACTTTCATCGCGGTGTCCACCGCTTCGGAACCCGAGTTGGTGAAGAAGATGCGGTTCAGGTCCCCGGGCGTCATGGCTGCAACGCGGCTCGCCAGCTCGAACTGCTTCGGATGGCCGCGCGTGAACGGCGCGATAAAGTCGAGCTCGCGAAGCTGCGCACCGACCGCGTCTGCGATCTCCTTGCGGCAGTGGCCCGCGTTAACACAGAACAATCCTGACGATGCATCGATCAGGCGCTCGCCGCGCTCGTTCCAGACGTACATGCCGTCAGCGCGCACGACCATCTTCGGGTCGTGCTTGAAATCGCGGTTCGGCGTGAACGGCATCCAGTACTCGTCCATCGAGATGGCTTTCGCGTGCGGCGCGTCCTGGAGTTTCATTTCGGCGTGGCCCATCGTCGTCTCCTGGGTGCTGCGAATCGTGCGGAAATGCGGGAATGAATGTGAATCCTACTCCCGTGCGACGAAGTTCTCAGCGCGATGCAAAGTCTTCGCGAATCATGTCGACCGCCTTCTCGGCAATCATCATCACCGGTGCATTGGTGTTGCCGCTGATCAGCAGCGGCATGATCGAGCAGTCCACCACTCGCAGACCGCCTATTCCGTGCACGCGCAAACGCGCGTCGACGACCGCGAGCGGGTCGCTGCCCATCTTGCACGTCCCCGACGGATGAAAGATTGTCGCGCCGTTGTTGCGTGCGAATTCCAGCAGCGCATCTTCGTCGACGGCCTGCGGGCCTGGGCTCACTTCGCGCCGCACGAACGGCTGCATCGGTGAAGACTGCGCGATCGCGCGCGCCGCCCGCATGCCGGCGACCGTCATGCGGCGATCGATCTCTTCGCTCAAGTAGTTTGCGCGCATCGACGGCGGCAACATCGGATCGCGCGAGTTGATCGCGATGCGTCCGCGCGACGCCGGCCGCAGCTGACATATCGACAACGTGAATCCAGAGAACGGATGCACGGCGCCGCCTGCGACATCGGCCGACAGCGTCGCCACGTGAAACTGGATATCCGGCGTCGCTGACTCGGAAGGCAGAGCGCGCATAAAACAGCCGCCCTGATTGATGCCGACAGCCAGCGGCCCGCGCCGCGCGAACAGCCACTGCAGTCCGATCTTGATGCGCCCGGCCAGCGAACGCAGCTCATCGTTGGTCGTGATCGGCTGCGTGCACTCGTAGATCATCCGAATCTGCAGATGGTCCTGCAGGTTTTCGCCGACGCCGGGCAGATCGTGCACGACATCAATGGCATGCTGCTCAAGCAGCGCCGCCGGACCGATTCCAGATAGCTGCAACAGCTGCGGCGACTGGATCGCACCGGCCGCCAGCAGAACCTCGCGCGTGCAGCGGGCCTCGACGTCACGTCCGTGCTGCCGGTAACAGACGCCAGTCGCGCGCCGCCCGTCGAGCAGCAGTCTGGTTGTGTACGCGCCGGTTTCGATGCGCAGGTTCGGACGGCGGCGCGCCGGCTTCAGATAGCCGGTTGCCGCGCTGCTGCGCAAGCCGTTGCGAGTCGTCAGCTGAAAATAGCCCGCGCCCTGCTGCGTCGCCCCGTTGAAATCGTCGTTGCGGGGCACGCCGAGCGACGCCGCACCGTCGATAAACGCATCGATCAACGCATGTCTGTGCGCGATGTTCGATACGCACAACGGACCCTCGCCACCGTGGAACGGCCCGTCCCCGAGTTCATTGGTTTCGCTGCGGATGAAGTACGGCAGCACATCGTCATAGCCCCAACCGATGTTGCCGAGCCCGCGCCAGTGATCGTAGTCCTCGCGCTGCCCGCGTATGTAGATGAGACCGTTGATGGCGCTCGATCCGCCGAGCGTTTTGCCGCGCGGCCAGTAAATGCGGCGGCCGTTCATCGTTGGCTCGGGGTCGGTGTGAAAGCACCAGTTGTAGCGCTTGTCCCACATCGTCTTGCCGTAGCCGATCGGCAGATGAATCCAGATCGAGTGGTCCGGTGGGCCCGCTTCCAACAAAAGCACACGCGTTGACGGATCCTCCGACAGCCGCGCAGCGAGCACGCATCCGGCCGAACCGGCCCCGACGACGATGTAGTCGACCTGCGGATCCGCCATCTAACCTGCCGAGAATCCACCATCCACGAAGATCGTCTGGCCCGTGACGTAGTCCGACGCGCGGCTCGCTAGAAACACTGCAGCGCCACGCAAGTCTCTAAGCTCGCCGTTGCGGCCGGTGAACGTGCTGTCGGCCATCTTCTGCCACCGCACGGCGTCGGCCACGACAGGCGCAGTCAGTTCGGTTGCGAAGAATCCCGGCGCAATTGCGTTCGCATTGACGCCGTGCCGCGACCACGCTTCGGCCTGCGCACGCGTGAGCTGCGCGATTCCGCCTTTGGATACGCCGTAGGTCGCGCCCATCGGGAATGCGCGCACCGACTGCAGTGAAGCGATGTTGATAATGCGACCCCAACCCTTTGCAATCATGGCCGGCGCCAATGCCTGCGACAGAAAGAACGGCGCTGCCACGTTGATCGAGAGGACTGTGTCCCAGTCGGCCAACGTTACTTCGAGCAGCGGTTTGCGAATGTTGATGCCCGCTGCATT
The DNA here is from genome assembly GCA_963729165.1 of uncultured beta proteobacterium. Taxonomy (GTDB): domain Bacteria; phylum Pseudomonadota; class Gammaproteobacteria; order Burkholderiales; family Burkholderiaceae_F; genus JACCZX01. Next base: position 138,612 of record CAVSMM010000004.1, on the reverse strand, counting down.
GACGACGATGTCGGGCGCTCCGAAAAATGATGCTGCGCGCTCGGCGGTTGCGCGCAACGCTTCGGTATCCGCAAGGTCGGCGGCGAATGCGGCGGCCTGCCCCCCTACCCCTTCAACTTCGCGCTTTACTTCTGTGAGCCGCTCTGCTCTCCGTGCGACCAGCACAACCGCAGCGCCCGCTTCGGCCAACGCGTTCGCAATCTCGCGACCGATGCCGGAGCTTGCACCCGTCACCAGCGCTACATGTCCGGCGAGATCAAACAGCGCGGGTGCTGTCACGACTCGATGCGCACACCGAGCTCGAAGCGCTCGCCGGGAAAGTACTTGGCGAGCCGGTCGTCGGCGGTACGCGCGTGCGCTTCCATGCCTTCAAGGCGAGAAATTCGCGCGGTAGCAGGTGCGATCACGTGGTTCGCGGCGCGCGTCATTCGCTGCCACGTCACCGTCTTGAGAAATTTATGCACTGAGAGTCCGCCCGAGTAGCGTGCTGCGCGGCGTGTCGGCAGCACGTGATTGGGCCCTGACGTCTTGTCTCCGAACGCGACCGTGGTTTCCTCGCCCAGAAAAAGGGAGCCGTAGCACGTGAGTTTCGCCAGCCACCAGTCGAGATCCTTCGCGTGCACTTCGAGATGTTCGGACGCGTAGCGGTCGGAGACCTCGGCCACTTGCTCGCGGCTGTCGCACAGCACGACTTCGCCGTAATCACGCCAGGCCGCGCCAGCCGCATCGCGCGCAGTTGCGGGCAGTGCGTTAATCAGCGAAGGCACGCGCTTGATCACGTCTTCCGCAAGTTTGCGCGAATCGGTAAACAGCCACGCCGGCGATTCATGTCCATGCTCCGCTTGCCCGACGAGATCGCTGGCCACGATAGCGGCGTCGGCCGTTTCGTCCGCAATCACCGCCACCTCCGACGGACCGGCGAATACATCGATGCCGACTTCGCCGAACAGGGCGCGCTTGGCTTCGGCGACATACTTGTTGCCGGGGCCGACAATGATGTCGGCCGGCTTGCCTGTGAAAAGTCCGCGCGCAAGCGTGGCAATCGCCTGTACGCCGCCGAGCGTCATCACCACATCGGCGCCTGCCACTTTCATCGCATATAGCACCTGCGGATGAATGCCCTCGCCTTTATACGGCGTGGAGCATGCGATCACCGTCGGCACGCCCGCGGCTTTAGCCGTTGCGATCGTCATGTAAGCCGACGCGATGTGCGCGTAGCGCCCCGTCGGCACGTAGCAGCCGGCGACGTTGACCGGGATCAGTCTCTGGCCAGCCACCAGGCCGGGCTGAATCTCCAGCGAGAACTCTTGCATCGAATCGCGCTGCGCGCGCGCGAAGCGGCTTACCTGCGCTGTCGCGAAATCGATGTCGCGTTTGACGCTCGGCTCGATACCGCGCGTTCGCCTCTCGATTTCGTCTGTACTGACGACGATCTCACCCGACCAGCCGTCGAGTTTGGACGCGTACTCCCGCACCGCCGCCTCGCCGTCGCACGCAATGCGCGCCAGCATCTCGTCAACGACGACGCGGGCGCTCGCCGACTCGGTGTCAGCGGTCTTGGACGCCTTCTTCAGGTATTCGATCGACACCTTATTTCCCGTAGATGTAATTAGGCAGCCACATCACGATTTCCGGAATGAAGATGCACAGCAGCAGTCCAATGATCTGCAATCCCATGAACTGCAACATGCCTTTGTAGATGTCACCCAGATCCCATTGCGGAACGACGCCCTTCAGAAAATACGCCGACATCGCCACCGGCGGCGAGAGCCATGCGGTCTGCAGATTGACCGCGACCAGAATGCCGAACCACACCTTGTCAAATCCCAGCTTGTCGACCAGCGGCAGCAGGAACGGCACCACGATCAACACGATCGGCACCCACTCGAGGGGCCAGCCCATCAGGAAAATTACCGCCATGATGATGAACAGCATCACATACGGGTGCACGTCGAGCGCGAGTAATGCGTCGGTCAGCATGGTCGGAGTTCCGAGCCGCGCAAACACGGCACCGAAGAAGTTCGACGCGGCCACCAGAAACAGGATCAGCACCGAGATCTCGAGTGTCTTGACCAGCGTGTCCTGAAAGTTGCGCCACGTGAGCCGTCCATAAGCGGCGGTGAGAGCGAGCGAGCCCACCGCGCCGCACGCGGCGCCTTCGGTCGGAGTGGCGAGACCGAACACGATGCTCCCGAGCGCCGCCAGCACCAGTGCCGCAGGCGGCACCAGGCCAAGGAAGAACTCGACCCATACTTCGCGCATGCTGGTCGGCCGCTGATCGAGCGGAAGCGGAGGCCCGAGCGACGGATTGATCATGCAGCGGATCATCGCGTAGCCAGTGAACAGAAGCGCCAACAACAGCCCCGGCACGATCGCCGCGGCGAACAGCGTTGTCACTGGAACCTGCAGCACCGGCCCCATCACGACCAGCATGATCGACGGCGGAATCAGAATGCCGAGCGTGCCGCCGGCGGCAATCAGGCCGGACGACAATTTCACGTCATAGCCGGAGCGGATCATCGACTTGCCAGCCATGATGCCGAGGATCGTGACTGACGCGCCGACGATGCCGGTAGCTGCTGCGAAGATCGTCGCCACGAACATCACCGCGAGATACAGCGCGCCGGTCAGACGCGACAGCATCTTCTGCACCGCGTCGAACAGGCGCTCCATCAGGTTCGCCTGCTCCATCATGATGCCCATGAACACGAACAGCGGCACCGCGGCCAGCGTCTGCTCCATCATCGTTGCGTTGAATTGCAGCGTCAGCTGATAGAAAACCAGCTGGCCGAAGCCCCAATAGCCGAAGATGAGGCCGAGGAAGATCAGCGTGAACGAGATCGGAAAGCCGATGAAGATGCCGGCGATCATCGCCACCATCATCCACAGGCCGATCATCTGTTGACTCATACCGGCCACCGACCCTTGCGCGCGGCGTGCACGCTCTTCAACAGCTCGGACACGCCCTGGATCAGCAGGAAGATGATGCCGATCGGGAGCGCGCTTTTCACCGGTCCAAGCAGCGGCATCCATGCGGTATCGGTTCCGCGCTCGGCGCGCGACACCGAGATCCATGCCCAGTCCGACGCGACCCACAAAAAGATCAGCAGCGAAGGGAAGTAGCAGATCAGATACAACGCCGTGTCGATACGTCCCTGTGTCTGCACCGAGAAGCGGCGATAGATGAAATCAGAGCGTATGTGCACGCCCTTGGACAGTGCGTACGCAGCGCCCAGGATGAACATCGCGCCGTACAACATGCGGCTGATGTCGTAAGCCCAGACCGTGGGCGCGGTAAACAGGTAGCGCGCAAAAACCTCGTAGACGATTCCGAGCATCAACGGCACGGTGAGCCACGCGACGCCGCGGCCCACCCAAAGACTGAACGTATCGATCGCCACGATCGTGTGTGACATCCAACGCGGCATGTCCTCGGGTAGATGGCCATGCGAGTCGGGCCGCCGTCCGACGATCATCTCGTCGGTCAGGTTATGTTCTTGCTGCATCGTCCTTGAGTCTTCTGAAGCGCCTGATATTTGTTCGGCGCAAAAATTCTGGACAATAAAAATGGACCGCGAGCGCGACCTCGCGGCCCATGTTCGACAGTTGTTACTTTTTCGCGGGTGCTGCTGGTGCCCCCGCAGGTGCTGCCGGCTTCTTCTTCGCCAGCTCGGCCGCGTACGCACCGCTCATCGCAGCGTTCGCTTTCTGTGCGCGCGACCAAAACGGAATGGCGGTATCGGCCCACGCTTTCTGGCTATCCCACACCTTCTTGAAGAACGGATTCGCTGCCGCGTTCTTCTCGAAATTCTTCAACGCAGCGGCGCCATATTCCTTGAAGTATTCGGGCGGCGTGTCGTGCAGGATGACGCCATGTTTCTCGGTGAGCTCTTTCAGCGCAATGCCGTTCTCGTGAATACGATAGGCGACCGTTTTCATCAGAGACGCGTTCGCGGCGACCTCGATCGCCTTCTGTTGCAGCGGCGTCAGCTTGGCCCACACATCGCCATTGATATAAAGATCAGCGTTGACGACGACCTGGTGCAGGCCTTCGAGGTAATAGTGCTTCAGCACTTTGTGGAAGCCGAATGTCATGTCGGGCTTCGGGCAGCACCATTCGGCCGCATCGATCACGCCCTTTTCAAGTCCGGGCAGGATGTCTCCGCCGCCCATTGCCACTGAAGCTACGCCGATGTCGTTATAGATCTGACCCGGGATTCCGGGCGGCGTGCGAAAGCGCAGCTTGCGAAAGTCGGCCATCGAGTTGATGGGATTCTTGAACCATCCAAGCGCCTCGGGGCCGACCGGCTGCAGGATGAATCCTTTGACGTTGACCTTCATCTCTTTCCACAACTGGTCGTACAGTTGCGAGCCGCCGCCGTATAGAAACCACGAAACCCACGCGAAGTTATCCATGCCGACGCCTGCACCCGCCGCAGGTGAACCGAACAGCGCCGCCGCAGGATGCTTGCCGGACCAGTAGTGCGTCCACGCGAAGCCCGCTTCGATCAAGCCTTTGTCGACCGCGTCCAGAGTGTCGTTCACTGCCACGACCGCACCCGCTGGCAATATTTCGAACGTCACTGAATTGCCGGTCAGCGCCGCCACATCCGCGGCGAATTCCTTCAGCATCGTCACTTCGTCGGCCGAGGTCGGAATCACCGACTGCACTCTGATCTTGGTCGTTTTGACCTGGGCGAGCGACGCGGCAGGCGCAAACATTACGGCGGCGGCCAACGCGACCGCGCCGACCAAACTCCATCGATTTCTTGCCATTCAGTTTCTCCCTGTCGTCGTTAAGGCCGATCGTCGCCGGCACGTATCAATCCCGCCGCAGCGGTGAATCCGCGCCTGCCGGTCGTTGCGACCTCAAGCGATTGCGTTGACAGTAGTCGTGCTTGTTGCACGCGTCAACGTATTCCGCCACCCGCACCGTTCGTGCGTTGCACCGCACGCCTTGCATCAGACAAGCAGGATGCCGATCGCTACTGCGATCAGCAGCAGCAACGTGAACTGACGGAAACGCGCATCGCTAAAGCGTGAGAAAAGGCGCTGGCCTAGGAGAAGTCCGCAGTAGTACGTCGGCGCCAGCCACAACGAGGTCCATCCGACGCGCGCGTCGGCAAGCCCGTAGTAGGCGAGCATTGCCAGTCCCAGCAGCGACGTCGCCGCAATGAATGCAGTCAGGTTGGCGCGGGTTGTCTCGGCCGAATGCGGACCCGACAGCAGATAGAGGATGACCGGCGGCCCTCCAATGCTGGTCGCGCCGGTCATTGCGCCACTAACGGCCCCTACGGCCAACGATGTCGCGATGCGTGGCTGGCCGCTGTAGCGCCAACCGCGCAACAGCATCACTGCAAACAGGATAACGGCGACGGCGATCACCCGACGAATCAGTTGCGGATCAGCCACGACCAATATGAATGCGCCCAGCGGAACGGTCACGCACGCAGCCATCAGGATAGGGGCAATGACACCGCGGTCAACTTCGCGCCGCGTCTTCAGCAGCATCGGCGCCGCGACGATCGACTCCAGCAGGAGTACGACGGGAACGGCGACGTGCGGCCCGAGCAACAATGCCAAGGGCGGCGCCGCTACCATTGCTCCGCCAAATCCGGTAATCCCACGCACGATTCCTGCCGCAGCAGCCACCAGTGCAGCGGTAGTTAGCGTGACGATATCCAATGCGCTCCCCACGCTTGGAGCGTGCATCCCTATGCAGAAATCGTCATGTCGGTGCCGGCGAATCGCACCCGTGCGGCGCGACATCCGAGCGAGTGGCCAGAAAGGCGATCAGCTCGGTGAGCGGCGTTGTGCGAAAGCGGCATTCAGGTGTCGGATCACGCAGCAAGCTCGAGCAGCTTGCTCCCGTAAAACGCCGCGAGCAGCAGGTCTTCGTCGGTCGCGGCCGTGCCCAGCTCTGCACGCAGCGCCGGAATCGCAGGCTCCATCCGGCGCGCTGGCGCTTCAGTGACAAAGTGCGAAGGGTTGATGTTCGCGCGCTCCAGGAAGTCGGCCGAGAGCGGCGCTGCGAGGCGGCCGTAAAGACCGCTGGCGTAGTTTCTAATCTCATTGGGAATAGTTTTGTAACCGCTCACCCTGAACCACGTTGAGCGTCGCCTGCGTCACGAGATACTGCGCAAACGGGCTGACGAGTATCGGATAGCCGAGATCGCGTCTGACCCGCGCTACTTCTTCCAGAATCTCAGGCAAGCGATGCTCAAGTCGCATTGTTTCCAGCTGTGAGCGCAGGTTTGAAATCATTCCGCCAGGAACTTGGTGATCATATAAATCGGCGTCGTGTTCAGAAACCTGACCGCGTGGCTTGCCTTCCCGCACGCTGACCCGATGGAAATAGCTGGCCACTTCCGCCAGCGCTTCGTCGTTCATCGACGTGACGTGACCGAGCCTGCGCGGCGTGCAACCCACGTCCTCGGTCGCCGGCAGCGACGCGCCGTTGGCCAATGGCTGCGTTGCCGTGTAGCCGTAACGAAATCCGCACTTATCGCAATCTCATAGACGTCCGGAGCAAGACCCGATTGGCAATGCGAATGCAGCTGCACCGGAATTTCGCTTGCAGACTGAACGACCAAAGGAAACAGCGTGCGCCCGCGCTCGGGTGTCAACAGTCCGGTCGGATCTTTGATCGAAATGAAGTCGACTTCGAGCGCCACCAATTCACGCGCTCTCTCCACGTAGTACGCATCGGTGTGCACCGGCGACAGCGTGTAAGTCATCATCGCGTTAACCTTCATGCCCGCCGCGTGTGCTGAACGCACCGACGACTCGATATTGCGGTTATCGTTCAGCGCATCGTAGACAGTCAGCACCTTGATTCCGCGCCGGGCCAGCACCTGCGAATTGAGTGCAACGATGTCGTCCGGGAAAAGCTCGAACGTATAAAGGCTCTGCGCGCGGGTCAGGGCGTCGCACGGCGTCACGAGATGCTTGCACAACAGGCCGATGCGTTCCCACGGATTCTCATGCAGATACCGCACGCAGACATCGAAGACGGCGCCACCGAGAATATTGATATAGGCGTAACCCGCACGGTCGATGGAGTTAAGGATCGGCGTCATCATTGCCGTCGTCATGCGCGTCGCCCATAAGCATTGATGCGCGTCGCGCAGCGTCACATCGATGAAGTCAAAGCGCTCTCGTGTCATTGCAACTCGGAGCTTGGCTGCAACGCAATCAGCGGCTGTCCTGTTTCGACCTGTGCGCCATCGTCGACCAGAATCTGAGTGACGGTTCCATGCGCATCAGCGGTGATCGAGTTCATCAGCTTCATCACTTCTATGATGCCCACCGTTGTGTTTGGCTCGACTGCCTGACCAATTTCCACGAATGCAGCTGCGCCTGGCTGCGCCGCGCGATAGAAGGTGCCGATCATCGGAGAACGAACAAGCAGCGAGCCTTCGGGCCATGCCTTGCTTATCGCCTGGCTCGCCACGCTCGGATTCTCGATGCGCGTCGGTTCCGGCGGTGAAGCCGAGCCCGGCACACCAGCCGGTCTGCGACGACGTAGCTCGATCTCGATCTCGCCAACCTTTAACCGGAACTCCGAAAAGTGCTCCGTCGACTTGATCAATTCGACAATGCGCAACAGATCGTCGTATGTCAGGTGCTCGTGGGCCACTCTGTCTCCAAAGTCTCGCAGCGCCGCTGCCCTTGCATCTTTGCACGCGAAATGAAAGTAGAGCAATAATGCAAGTTCGCATGAATTCAGGGAATGACGGCACAGTGCAGCCGGTCATCATCACAGTCGCGATCACCGGAGCAGTGCCGCGCAAGAAAGACAGCCCGGCGGTTCCGGTCACGCCCGCTGAGCAGATCGAGTCAACGCATCAGGCTTTCGAGGCCGGTGCATCGCTCGTGCACATCCATGTGCGCAATCCGGATGAATCACCAGGCTCCGATCCGGAGTTGTACGGCCGCGTTCAGGATGGCGTACGTAGGCATTGCCCGGGGATGATTGTGCAGTTTTCCACCGGTGGCCGTGGACGCGAACAGGCAAAACGTGGCGCGATGCTGCACCTGAAGCCCGATATGGCGTCGCTTGCGACGGGCTCGGTTAATTTTCCGACGGGCATTTATGAAAATCCTCCGGATTTCGTCGAAGGTCTTGCTCAAATCATGCTCGACAACAACGTCACGCCCGAAATCGAAGTGTTCGATCTTGCGATGTTGTACAGCGCCGCGAATCTCGTGAAGAAAAAGCTGGTCAAGGAACGCCCGCATGTGCAGTTCGTGATGGGCGTCCCGAATGCGATGCCGGCGCGCCGCTCGATCTTCGATTTTCTGCGTGCGGAGCTCTCGGCAGTGCTGCCAGGTGCAACCTGGGTGGCGGCGGGAATCGGCCGCCATCAATGGGAAGTCAATCAATGGTGTTTGGAAGCGGGCGGGCATTGCCGTACTGGGCTGGAAGACAATTTGCGCATCGAGCCAGATCGTCTGGCGGCGAGCAACGCAGAGCTGGTGCGCAAGATCGTCGATACGTGCGCACGTTATGACCGCCGGCCCGCGACTGCTGCCGAAGCGCGAGAAATTCTCGGACTTGCGTCCGTTCACTAAGCCCAGGTCCGAGCGTTCGGCGCAGCCATGGACCTAGGCCTGGCCGACAAGATTGCGTTGGTCACCGGTGCCGGCAGCGGCATCGGCGCAGTGATCGCAACGAGGCTGGTCGAGCATGGGGTGCAGGGTCTATGTCGCCGATAGCAATCTGAGTGCTGCCACTGATACTGCCGAGCAGTGCAATGGCCGCGGCCATGCAATCGCATTCGATGTGGGTAACGCCAGCCGGGCCTGTGAGGTCGTCGAGCAAGTTGTGCGGGAGCGGAGGCGGCTCGACATCGTCGTCAACAACGCAGGAATTTTGAAAACCGGTTCGGTGATCGATGCTTCGATTGAAGACTGGGACGAGGTCTGCCGCGTCAACCTATCAGGCGTTTATTACTGCTGCAAAGCAGTCCTACCGACGATGATGGCGCAGCGGTACGGCAAGATCGTCAACATTGCTTCCGTCTCTGCCGTCAAAGGCGGCGGCGTATTTGGCAACGTTCTGTACGGTACGACAAAGGCAGGTGTCGTTGCATTGACCAAGGGCTTGGCGCGCGAGATGGGGCCATTTGGCATCAACGTAAATGCGATCGCGCCTGGCGTGACCGAAACTGGAATGACGAAGGCACTGCTGACACCGGAGCGCCGCGCAGCCGTCCTATCCGCGATTTCTTGGGCCGGTTCGCGTCCACAGAAGACATCGCCGGCGTCGTTGCCCTGCTCGCGTCCGACGCTCTCGGCTACGTGACGGGTGAAACGATCACCCTCGACGGTGGATACTTGACGCGTTAAGCGCGCGGACGCGAGAATCGTTGCGCCAGCAGTGCGACGGTGATTCCAGAAGAATCGCCCATTCGAGCGACAGCGTGATGGTCCCGATAAATGTTGCAAGCATCGGCCAACGTTCGCGCGGATCTTCCTCCCAGATTCGCCGGATCTCGCGAAAGTCGATCAATCCCCACGCCACCAGAAACAGTAGACCCGCGATCACCGCGAAGGGCAGATAGCGCGCGAGCGGAGCAACGAAGAAAAGAATCGCGATCAGAAAAAGCGTCGCGCAGATCGCTGCGAAGGGCGTACGTGCTCCTGACACGAGGTTCACACCTGAGCGGTTGAACGAACCGCTGGCCGGATAGGATGAAAAGAAGGAGCCGGCGAGGTTTGCCAATTCCTGGCCAATGAATTCCTGATTGCCGTCGAGCTTGTCGCCGATTGGTTGCAACCGCACGCGCGATGGCAATTGCCTCGGTCAACGCAAGCAAAGTCATCACCAACGTCGCGCTGAACAGCAACCGTAGCGTGTCGAACGACAGGTCGGGTGTCGATACCGGTGGCAGTGCACTTGGCAGGGCTTGCACCGTCGACAGCGCCGGCCACTGTGGAACGTAGCGTGCGAGCAGCCATGCCACGAAGGCGCCAATGACGACGCCGGCAAACATCGCAGGAATCCAGCGGCTCAACGGACGCCACGCAAGCATGGCGAAAATTGTCACCGACCCCACTAAAGGTGCAGCCGGTGTGACGTTCGGCACTTGTGCAAATGCCGCGCTGACATTATCGACAACACTCGCACCACGGGGCAGGCCAAGCCCAAGAAACGGACCGATCTGAGAATTAATGATCAGCACGGCGGCACCGGCAGTAAAGCCGACGATGACAGAGTGCGGCACGTAATCGATCAGACGCCCGGCGCGGGCGACGCCAAGTGCAAGCTGCAATGAACCGACCAGAAACGTCAGCGTCAGCACCAGCGATACATAGAGCGCGGACCCCGGCGTCGCAAGCGGCGCAATCAGTGCCAGCGTCGTTAACGAAATGGCGTTGGCCGGCCCGGTGATCATCAACCGGCTCGAGCCAAAGACTGCCGCTACGACGCACGGCACCATCGCGGCATACAGCGCGTACTCGGGCGGCATTCCGGCGAGTGTTGCGAATGCCACGCCCTGAGGCAGCACAACGATTGCGCCCGTCAATCCGGCGAGCACGTCGGCACGCAGCGCGCCGCGTGTCGCGCAGCTGGGCAACCACCGCAGAATCGGCAGGAAGCGCGACAGACGATACAGACGGTCGCTTGCCAAGCGCATCACGCAGCGGAGGCGGCCGAGCAAAGAGCGTCGGGCCGCCCGAAGCTCACCGCACACCTCCGCTGACCGCGGGCACGCAGCCCTTAGAAGCACACGCATCGAGTTCAGCGAGCTTCAAACGCTGCACCTTGCCCGATGGGCCTCGCGGCAGATCGTTGACGAAGCGGATGACCCTCGGTGTCTTGTAACGCCCGAGCTCGCGATTGCAGAAGTCGCGCAGCTCTTCTTCCGAGCATTGATGGCCGTTGCGCACGATCACGCACGCCATGATGTCTTGACCATAGTGGCGGTCGGGAATACCGACAACCGCGGCGTCGAGCACGCCGGATGCCGCAGCAGCGCCTCATCGATCTCGCGCGGCGCGATGTTCTCGCCACCCTTGATGATCAGCTCCTTGATGCGGCCGGTGATGAAGTAGAAGCCGTCAGCGTCGCGATACCCAAGATCGCCGCTGCGCAGCCAATCGCCGAAGAACGCGGACGCAGTGGCGTCGGATTCTTGTAATAACCCGGCGTCACTTGCGGTCCGCGAATGACGATCTCCCCGATCTGACCATCCGGAAGCGACGTGCCGGTCGCATCGACGATGCGCGCCTCACATCCTGACGCGCGCCCGACCGAGCCGATCTTGCGCCGCTCAGGTTCGATCGGATTCGAAAATGCCGGCGCCACTGTTTCGGTCAATCCCATCGTTTCGATAATGCCGATGCCGAACTTTGCCTCGAAGGCGCGATGATGTTCCGGAGGCAACGCCGCCGAAGCCGAGCGGCAAAACCGGCCGCGACAAGTGCTCGCGCGCTGGCGCTGCGCTCTCCAGCAGGTACGAGACGATCGTTGGCACCACGTTGAGCCACGTGCACTCGTGCTCGATCGCCATGTCCCAGAAACCCGTTGCAGAAAACTTCGGCGGCATCACAAGACTGCCGCCATGCGCGAGCGGTGCGAGCATCGTCACTGCAAACGCATTGATGTGATACAGCGGCAGAACGGCGGCTACGCGATCGGCGCTGCTCAACCGATGCTCGCGGCTGATCGTCTGCGCGTTTTCCGCCAGGTTCGCTTGGGTCAGCATCACGCCTTCGGACTGCCTGTCGTTCCCGACGTGTACATCAGCAGCGCGATGCATCCGGCTCCGGTTCGATCCCGATTCCGGCGTCCGACTTTGCGCTCTCTCCTGGCAGTGATACGCCGTCCGGATCCACTTCGATAACGTCGATAGGTCGCGCGATGTCCGCAGTTAACGAAACGACGCGACCGCACCAGTCCGGCGCAGCAAACACGACGCGCGCATCCGCGTGGTCAATGACGTAGTGCATCTGCTCCGGCTGCGACAATAGGTTCACCGGGTGTACGCAATAGCCGCTGTACATCGCGCCCAGCAAAAGCCGAATCGTCTGAATTCCGTTTCCAGCACCAACGACATATGACTACCGCGCGGTAGTTCGCGCGCCGCCAGCATCGCTCCGACGGCGATGCATGAGTCGCGCAGCTCGCCTAAAGGTCAGCGAGCGCCGGTGTGCGGCGCGATAAAAAAAACTGCGTGCGGATCGGCTGCGGCGCGGGCGTCGATTAACTGGCGGACCGTGCGCATCGGCGCAACTCAGGCGCGGCCGTGGCGTGCGAAATAGTCGCCGAAGATCTCGTCTTCGAGAGGAACGTCTTCGGGAATCGTCGTCGATATCGGCGTGATGTTCAGGTAGTGGCGGTAATTCATGTTGTCGGAAAAATTGTTGCGTCCCCACGTGCCGCAGCCCATCGACAGCGAAAACGGCAGCCCGTTATCAAAGCTGCCGCCGGTGGCAACGCAATGCACTTGGTTGACGATCACGCGTGAGACCGGCAGCTGCTTGCCCAACATCAATGCACGCTCATTGCGCGTCGTGTGCAGGCCGACTGAATGACCGGCACCGATGAACGAATAAATGCGCTCGACGATCTGCATCGCATCGTCGAAATCGCGCGCTCGATAGACGGTCAACACCGGGCTCAACTTCTCGCCGGAAAACGGATGCTGCGGTCCGACACCGCTTTCCTCGACCAACAACGCGCGCGGCTTTGCGTCGGCGACTGTTGCCAGGCCTGCGCGCTCCGCGATCGTCGCGGCCGATTGGCCGATGACTTGTGCCGATAACTTGCCGTCAGGCCACATCGTTTTCTGCAGCCGTGCCTTTGCGTCGGGTGAGAGCAACACCGCCCCGTGGGTCTTGAACGCATTGATGGCCGCGGTGTAGATGGTATCGACCAAGATGACGCTGTTCTCTGATGAGCAGCTGGTGGCGTTATCGAACGTTTTGGAGCGCAGAATCATCTCGGACGCCATGTCCAGATCGGCGGTCTCGTCAACGATCGCTGCGACATTGCCGGCACCGACGCCAAAAGCCGGCGTGCCGCTGGAGTAGGCAGCGCGCACGTTGGCCTGCGAACCGGTGGCGACGACCAGATCGGCCTGACGCATCAACTCGTACGTCGAATCCTTGGTCACCGGCGACGGCAGCAGCTGCACCAGGTCACGCGGCGCGCCAATGCGATCGAGCTGCTGATGAACGAACTCAATCAACCTTGCACACGTAGACCATCCCTTCGGTGAGGGAGCCACGATCACTGCGTTGCGGCCCTTCAGTGCATTGATGATCTTGTTGGCGGGAGTCGCCGCGGGATTGGTCGAAGGTGTGATCGCGGCCACTACACCGACCGGCCGCGCGATCTCGATCAGGCCGCGCGCCGCGTCCTGATTGATCACACCCACACTGCGCGCACTCTGCAGGTCACGCAGCAGACCCAGTGTCTTGCGATGGTTCTTGCGGATCTTGTCGTCGACATTGCCGATACCGGTGTCCGCGACCGCCAGCTGTGCAAGCTCGCGATTGCGCGTCGGTTCCATGATCGCCCAACCTGCAGCGGCGACAAGATGATCAACCTGTATCTGGTCGTAGCCGTTCGCCACCGCTTGCGCCGCTCGTGCGCGCTCGATCAGTGCGCTGACCACCGACGCCGCGTCCGGAGCGGATGACTTGCGATCAATCCGCTTTGATACCAGCATCTTTCACCAGCTTCGCCCACTTTGGCAGCTCGGCATTGACGACCGCCCCCAGCTGCTCGGGCGTGCCGCCGACCGCTTCGCTGCCTTGCGCCAACAGCTTCTCGCGAATCTCGGGTTCTTTCAGTACAGTATTCAGCGCTGCGTTCAGCCGCTCGACAATCGCGCGCGGTGTCTTCGCCGGCACGAACATCGCGTACCACGAGTCGACTTCGAAGTCAGCGATGCCGGATTCCTGCATCGTTGGCACATCGGGAAAGGCAGCGCTGCGCTTTATGGTCGACACCGCGAGGGCCTTCAGCTGCTTCTGCTTGACGAACTGCGCGGCTGCCGGAATCGACACCCAAAGCAGCGGCACCTGGCCACTGACGACGTCAGTCACCGCAGGACCACCGCCGCGATACGGAATGTGGGTCAGCTGCGTGCCTGTGCGTATTTTCATCATCTCGCCGGCGAGATGACCGGGCGAGCCATTTCCCACCGATGCGAATGCGAGCGAACCCGGCTTGTCCTTCGCCATTGCGATCAGTTGCTGCACCGTGTTCGCGGGAAACTGCGGGTTCGCCACCAGAATCTGCGGCAACGAGCAGACGATGCCGATCGGCTCGAAGTCGCGTGCAGTGTCGAAGCTCAGCTTCGAATAAATCGCTGGGTTGATCGTGTGTGACGAGAGCGTGAAAAGCACTGTGTAACCGTCTGGTGCCGAACGAGCCGCTACTTCGGTACCGATCGAGCCGCCAGCTCCGCCGCGATTGTCGATCACGATCTGCTGCCCGAGCGCCGCGCGCAGGCGGTCCTGAACGATGCGCGCGATCACATCGGTACCGCCGCCCGGCGGATACGGCACCACGAAACGAATCGGCTTGTCCGGGTACGTGCTTGTTTGCGCGAAGCTCGAGCCGCTCACAAGCACAAGAACTGCCGTAGCAACAGCTCGCAGCAATGACTGCCGTCGATTCACAATCGTCTCCTCACACAAAGTTCTTGTATTTCGCCAGATGGCGAATCGGCTTGGACAACGCATCACGCCGGAACGGATCGCCGAGCTCCTTGGTCACCATCAGTTCAAGAATCGTCGTCTTGCCCTCGGACTGATTCTTGACCGACTGCTGCAGCGCCGGCCCGACGTCTGACAATTTGTCGACCAGAATTCCCTCACAGCCGAACGACTTCGCTACCGCCACCCAGCTCGGATTCTCGAGCTCGACGCCCTGATAGCGCTGCGAGTAAAAGTCAACATGGTTCTTCTTCTCCGCGCCCCACTGACCGTTGTTGAACAGCACCACGCTGACGCCGATCTTCTCCCGCGCACAGGTCAACAACTCGTTCAGACTGATACCCCACGCGCCATCGCCGACGTAGGCGATTGCCGGGCGATCGGGCGCCGCGACCTTGGCTCCGCATGCGACCGGAAACGCGTAGCCGCAGTTGCCGAAGCTCATCGCCGCCAACATCGAGCGTGGCTCCTCGAAACGCAGATACGAATTTGACACCGAACAGATATTGCCAATATCAGTCGACACCATCGCATGCTTCGGCATTGCGCGCTCCAGTTCACGCAACATCTGCCGCGGATGCATATAACTCGAGCCCTTGGAAATTTCGACCGAGTACGGGTCGGTTTCGTGCGTCCATTTGTCGAGCTCACCCTCCCAGGTTTTCTTTTCTTCCCTGATCTTCGAATCGCGCTCGGCTTTGTTCTGCTGCGATGCGAGCGGCTTACCTTGCAGGCGACGTACGAGTGCCGCCGCCGCCGCTTTCGCATCGCCGTTGATGCCCACCGAAATCGGTTTGACCAAACCGAGCATCTTTGCGTCGATGTCGATCTGAATGATCTTCGCCTTTTTCGGCCAGTAGTCGAGCCCGTATTGCGGCAGCGTGCCGAAGGGGCCGAGCCGCGAGCCCAGTGCAAGCACGACATCTGCCTGGCTGATCAACTTCATCGCTGCTTTCGACCCCTGATAACCGAGCGGGCCGCACCACAGCGGGTGCGAAGCCGGAAACGTATCGTTATGCAAGTAGCTGTTGGCGACCGGTGCATGCAGCAGTTCGGCCAGGGTGATTGCTTCGTTGATGCCGTCGGCGAATATCACTCCGCCGCCCGCCAGAATCACTGGAAATTTCGCATCGGCCAATATTCGCGCCGCTTCGTCCAGCGCGGCTTCGTCACCGGCGCCGCGACCGATGCGAATCGGCTGCGGAATTTCGACTTCGATGTCGCCATAGAAGAAATCGCGCGGAATGTTCAGCTGCGCGGGACCCATCTCGAGCAGCGCTCGATCGAAGCAGCGCGCGGTGATCTCCGCAATGCGCTTGGGGTTCATCACGTGCCCCTGATACTTGGTGATCTTCGAAAAGATCGGTAGCTGTTCGGTTTCCTGGAAGCCGCCCAGGCCCATCGTCATCGAGCCGGTTTCGGGTGTGAGGATCACTACAGGCGAGTGGGCCCAGTACGCCGCGGCGACTCCGGTGACGAAGTTCGTGACGCCAGGACCGTTCTGGCCGATACAAACCCCATGCCGCCCCGACACACGCGAGTAGCCGTCAGCCATGTGCACCGCGCCCTGTTCGTGCGCGACCGGAATGAAGCGAATTCCCGCCGCAGGGAAAATATCGAGCGCGTCCATGTACGCGGAGCCGACGATGCCGAAGATGTCGGTCACACCCTGTGCCACCATCGTTTCAACGAACGCTTCCGAGGGCGTCATTCGCTGTACGCCCTGCGTGACGGTGCGATTGGGCTGCTTCATATCGGTCATCGTTATCCTCGCCTGGGTGACGCTGCTGTTTTACTTTACGCTGATTGGGATGTGGAACGTGATTGCAGCCTTAGCCAACCGCCCGCGACGCGACGCCGGCGCTCGGCAACTTTATCGATATTAACGGCGTTCGCTCTGCGGAGAGTTAAAGGATGAACGAAGGCGCTGAGAAGGTCGACATCCATCGCGGGCTCGCCGGCGTCTACTTCGACCGCTCGCGCGTCTGTTACATCGATGGGCGAGCAGGCGAGTTGCGTTACCGCGGGTACTCGATCCACGACCTCGCCGAACGCTCGACCTTTGAGGAGACCTGCTACCTGCTGTTCAACGGAGAGCTGCCTGGTAAGGACGAACTCGCCCGCTTTGACGCCGACCTGAAAGCTGCGCGCAAGCTGCCTTCCGAGATCCACAAGCTGATCGAAATCACAAAAAGCGCGCATCCGATGGATGTGCTGCGTACCGCCGTGTCGGCGCTCGCTGCGTTCGATCCCGACGTGGCCGACAACTCGCCGCAGGCGATCGTGCGCAAAGGCGTGCGGCTCGCTTCGCAGGTGCCGATGATCGTCGCAGCGCACGAGCACATCCGCAACGGTCGCACGCCGGTAGAGCCAGACCCGACGCTCGGGCACGCGGCGAATTTCCTCTACATGCTGAAGGGCACGGCGCCGAGCGCGGATGCCGCGCGGTTGATGGACACCGACATGATCCTGCACGCCGAGCACGGCTCGAACGCGTCGTCGTTCACCGCTCGAGTCGTCGCAGGCACGGAAGCCAACCTGCACGCCGCGATCACGGCGGCGATCGCCGCGCTGTCGGGCCCGGCGCACGGCGGCGCGGCGGAGAACGTGATGAACATGGCGCACGAGATCGGTGACGCCGCCAACGCGGCCGAGTACGTTCGGCGTAAGCGCGCGAACAAGGAGCCGGTGATGGGCTTTGGGCACCGCGTCTACCGCGCCGAGGATCCGCGCGCGCGCCACATGCGCGCTGGCGTCGAGAAGCTCTCGCGCGAGATGGGCCAGCCGAAGTGGTACCAGATCCTAGAGGCGGTGGTGCAGGCGATGGAGCGTTACGCGCGCCATGGGGTCAACGTCAACGTCGACTTCTACGCCGGCGTCGTCTACTACCTGAACGGGATTGCCGCTGACCTCTTCGTGCCGATCTTCGCCATCGGTCGCGTGCCAGGCTGGACCGTGCAGGTGCTCGAGCAGATGGAAAACAACATCCTGATCCGCCCGCTTACGCTGTACAACGGACCGCAGCCGCGCGAATACGTGCCCTTAGATCTGCGCTGACAGAAGTACTGCGGCAGCGACGATGTCGTCGACGCTCGCTCCGCGCGAGAGATCGCTGACGGGACGAGCGAAACCCTGCAGGATCGGACCGATGGCGCGCGCGCCGGCAAGGTGTTGAGTGAGTTTGTAGGCGATGTTGCCGGAGTCGAGATCCGGAAATATCAGCACGTTGGCGCGCCCCGCAACGGCGCTTTCGTTCTTCACCTTTGCCTTTGCAATTGACTCGACGAGAGCTGCGTCGGCCTGCAGCTCGCCGTCGATTGCGAGTTGCGGGTCGCGTGCACGAGCGATCTCAAGCGCGCGTACCACCTTCTCCGTGCGGGCATGGCGTGCGCTGCCCTTCGTCGAGAAGGAAAGCAGCGCGACGCGCGGCTCTTCCTCGAGCAACGCGCGGCAGCTCGCTGCCGAAGCAAGCGCGATGTCGGCGAGCTGCTCGGCGTCGGGCTCGGCGTTGACCGCGCAATCGGAGTAGATCAGAACCCGTCCCTGCAGGAGCATCAAGAAGAAGCTCGAAGGCGTGCGGATACCCTCTGCGAGTCCGATCGTCATCAGCCCAGCCTCGATCACGCGGGCCGTCGGATGCGCGACTCCGGCGAGCATCGCGTCGGCATCGCCCGCCTTGACCATCATGCCGGCATGCAGCAACGGTTTGCGCACCGCGCGCTGTGCGATCCTTGGATTGCCGTAGAGCTCGGCATACACGGCGAGCCGCGGGCTTGACTGCGGATCGAGCGGCAGGATGGGCTCGGCAAGCCCCTCGTCTTTCAGCCTGCGCGCAGCCTCGACGATGCGTTCGTCGTCGACCTCAGGCAGCACGATGCGCCGCGGCTGGCGGCGAGCCCGCTCGAACAGTTTTTCAAGAACATCCACGCCGCGCGCCCGATCCCAGCAATTCGTTCCCTATCGTGTTCTCTGCTAGCGTTGACGAACGATGGCACAAAGAACTAGACAGTAGGTAACGGAGACAGAATGTTCAAGCTGTTTTCAAAGGCGCCGTTACACGATCCGATCGCCGATCCAGCGCCCGGTGCGGTTGTCGAGATCAAGACAACGACCTGCTACATGTGCGCGTGCCGCTGCGGCATCCGCGTGCATCTGCGCGATGGCGAAATTCGCTACATCGATGGCAACCCTGAGCACCCGATCAACAAGGGCGTGATCTGCGCAAAGGGCGCGGCCGGAATCATGAAGCAGGTTTCACCTGCGCGGCTCAAACAACCGCTGCTGCGTAAAGCGGGAGCCGACCGCGGCGCGAACGAGTTCGAACCGATCTCGTGGGAGCGTGCCCTCGACCTGCTCTCGGAGCGGCTAGCGAAGATCCGTTCAACCGATCCGAAAAAATTCGCGCTGTTCACCGGCCGCGACCAGATGCAGGCGTTGACCGGATTGTTCGCGCGGCAATTCGGCACACCAAACTATGCGGCGCACGGCGGTTTCTGCTCGGTCAACATGGCGGCCGGGATGATCTACACGGTCGGAGGCAGCTTCTGGGAATTCGGGGGCCCCGATCTCGAGCGCGCCAAGTTGTTCGTGATGATCGGGACTGCTGAGGACCATCACAGCAATCCGCTGAAGATCGCGATCAGTCAGTTCAAGCGTCGTGGTGGCCGGTTCATTTCGATCAACCCGGTGCGCACCGGTTATTCCGCGATCGCCGACGAATCGATTCCGATCCGACCCGGAACCGATGGCGCGCTGTTGATGGCGCTGATGCACGAGCTGATCGCGCACGATTTGGTAGACCATGCATTTCTAAAGCGCTACACCAACTCGCCGCAGCTGATCGTGCTTGACCCGGGACCGCGCGAAGGCCTGTTCGCATTCGATCCCGACGCAGGTCCGTTGCCAGATGGTCGCAATCCACACAACAAGCTGGTGTGGGACTGGTGCGAGGAGAAGCCTTCCACGCGTATCCCGAGGGGATTGCGCCGGATGTCGACGCGGCTCTGCACGGCCAGTACACATTGCGCGACGGCACGCGCGTGGCGCCCTCCTTCCAGTTGTTGCGTGACCGCGTCTCCGATTGCACTCCTGAGTGGGCGCAAAACATCACCGGTGTTCCGGCGCAGCGCATCCGGCAGCTGGCACGCGAGCTCGGCGTAACAGCGCTGCAGCACGGTTTCGAGCTGCCGATCCAGTGGACCGACGCGTGGGGTGTTCAGCATGCAAGCACGCAGGCGCGCCCCGTCGCATTCCATGCGATGCGCGGACTGGCTGCACACTCGAACGGATTTCAGACCGTGCGCGCGCTGGGCGTGCTGATGAGCCTGCTGGGAACGATCGACGCACCTGGAGGATTCCGGCATAAAGCGCCATATCCGCGCCACATCGTGCCGAACTATCGCGCGTTCTGTTCGCCCGAACAGATCAAGCCGAACACACCGCTCAATGCAGCACCGCTTGGCTTTCCGGCCAGCCCGGAGGAACTGGCCGTCAACGACGATGGTTCGCCGATGCGGATCGATCACGCGTTTTCCTGGAAGTATCCGCTTGCGGTGCATGGACTGATGCACAACGTGATCACCAACGCCGTGCGCGGCGATCCGTACCGCATCGACACGCTGATGATTTTCATGGCGAACATGGCGTGGAACTCGACGATGAACACGATGCGCGTGCGCGAGATGCTGAACGAGAAGGACGCGAGCGGCGACTTCAAGATTCCATTTCTGGTCGTGTGCGATGCGTTCCAGAGCGAAATGGTGGCGTTCGCAGATCTCGTGCTGCCGGACACGACTTACCTCGAGCGGCATGACGTAATGAGCATGCTCGATCGTCCGATTTCCGAATTCGAAGGTCCCGCTGATTCGGTGCGTGTTCCCGTCGTCCCGCCAAGCGCGGAATGCCGCCCGTTTCAGGATGTTCTGGTCGAGCTTGCTTCCCGCTTGAAGTTTCCGGCGTTCACGACCGAAGACGGCGCGCGCAAGTTCAAGGACTACCCAGACTTCGTCGTCAACTTCCAAGTACAGCCCGGCACGGGCTTTCTGATGGGTTGGCGCGGCAAGGACGGCACGCAGCATCTGAAGGGTGAGCCCAATCCGAAGCAATGGGAGATGTACGCGGCCAACAATTGCGTGTTCCAGTATCACCTGCCCGAGAACATGCAGTACATGCGCAACTGGAACCGCGCATATCTGGACTTTGCGAAGCTCAACGGATGGCGCCAGAAAGACGATCCAATTCAAATCGCGATCTACTCGGACACACTGCAGAGCTTTCGTCTCGCCGCGCAAGGCAAGACGACGGGTCGCCAGCCGCCCGACGTGTTGCGCGAGCGCATCGCGACTCATTTCGACCCGCTTCCATTCTGGTATCCGCCGCTGGAGGATGCCGCTACCTCTCGCACTGATTTCCCGCTGAATGCAATTACACAGCGGCCAATGGCGATGTATCACTCGTGGGATTCGCAGAACGCGTGGCTGCGCCAGATTCACAGCCATAACTATTTGTACGTGCACTCACGGACTGCGGCCGACGCGAAGCTCTCTGATGGCGACTGGTGTTGGGTCGAAAGCCAATGGGGCCGTGTCCGATGCATGCTGCGCATCAGCGATGCGGTCGAGCCCGGAACCGTATGGACCTGGAATGCGATCGGCAAAGCAAAGGGTGCATGGCACCTGGCCTCGGAGGCCGACGAGTCGCGCAAGGGCTTTCTGCTGAATCACTTGATCAGTGATGAGCTCCCACATCCCAGCGGAGATCCGGAGCACCGCATCAGCAACTCCGATCCCATCACCGGGCAAGCCGGATGGTATGACGTGCGCGTGCGCCTGAGTCCAGCAACGGCTGACGAAGCCGCTGAAACCTTTCCGCAAGCGGCCACTATGCAAACCGGAACGCAAGGCCAAGCGCGCCGCGTGCTGGCGTACTTCGCTGGAAGAAAGGAAAGCTAGCGATGCAAAATTCGCACGAAATGACGAAGCAACTTGCGCTCGTGATCGATTTGAACGTGTGCGTCGGCTGCCACGCGTGTGTCACGTCATGCAAGGAGTGGAATACATCGGGATCCGCGGGCGCGCTGGCAGATGAGAATCCGTACGGTGCAGACCCGACGGGGACGTTTTTCAATCGGGTGCAAACGTATGAGGCCGGCAGCTTCCCAGACACCGAGACCATTCATTTTCCAAAGAGCTGTTTGCATTGCGAAGATCCGCCGTGCGTGCCTGTGTGCCCAACCGGCGCCAGTTACAAGCGCAAGGAAGACGGCATCGTGCTGGTCGACTACGACAAATGCATCGGCTGCAACTATTGCGCGTGGGCGTGTCCGTATGGTGCGCGGGAAATCGACGAGAAGCGCCACGTGATGACGAAGTGCACGCTGTGCGTCGATCGCATTTATGACGCTTCAATTCCCGAGCGCGATCGCAAGCCGGCATGTGTCCTGGCTTGCCCGACGAATGCGCGACTATTCGGAGACGTGAAGGATCCGGCATCTGAGGTGTCGCAAGCGATTCGCGATCGCGGTGGCTATTCGCTGATGCCGGAATGGAACACGCGGCCCGCCAATCAGTACCTTCCGCGCAAAGTTACGCCACCGGCGGAGTCGAGAACCGCTAGGTGAATCCTGCATGGTCGGTGATCTTCTTTACGACGCTGATAGGCTGGGCGCAAGGCTTGGTCGTTGCGTTGTCAATTGGGACGCTCGCTGGTCGCCCGCCAACGCGTGAATTGCTCCTCGCCGGCCTCACAACAGCGATTGTCCTCAGCGTCATCGCGCTCGGTTGTTCCTTCCTGCATCTTGGGCGCCCCGAGCGCGCGTGGCGCGCCGTAATGATGTGGCGCACATCGTGGCTGTCCCGCGAAGTCATCGTTGTTCCTGCCTTCATCGCATGGATAGTGCTCTGGCTGATCGTTGAATCAGCATGGAGCAGTTATGCCATTTTCCCGCTGGGTGCCATCGTGCTCGCACTGTTGCTGTGGCTGTGCACTGCGATGATTTACGCGTGCCTGAAATTCATTCGCGAGTGGTCGCATCCCTTCACCATCGTCAACTATGTTCTGCTCGGACTGGCCTCAGGTGTTTTGTTTACCGCCGCTATCGCGGTCGTTGCCGGCGACCCTCGCTACGCCGTTGCCTGTTCGCAGGCGGGCATGGCCCTGACAGCGGTGGCCCTTGCAGTGCGCACAGCATCGCTGATTCGCAATGCGAAGCCACGACCCGTGTCGACGCTGCAAAGTGCCACCGGCATTCGCACGCCGCAGATCAAGCAGATGTCGATGGGGATGAGCGCCGGAGCGTTCAATACCCGCGAGTTCTTCCACGGTAAATCGTTCGGCGCACTGCGATGCGTAAAGGGTTCATTCGTGGTGTTGACGTTTGTACTGCCGATCGCACTGGTACTTGTTTCCCTTCGCGATGCAATCCGGCGTTGCGCTCCTTAGCGCAGTCGCGGTTCAGTATGTCGGCCTCCTCGCCGAGCGCTGGTTTTTCTTTGCCGAGGCCCGCCATCCGCAGAATCTGTACTACCAAGCCATGGCTGGCTCTGTCGTGCGAGCCGGTAGCTCGGCGAGAAGGCGCCCGCGATAACACGAGCGCCTTGAACTAACGTCTTTACTTCTTCTGTTCTTCCACAGGCGGTGGAACGACAACAACGGTGCTACCCGACTTTCCTGGCGCACCTTCGGGGCCAGGGTGCGCCAGCAGGCCCAGGAGGACCCGGAACAGGAGTCGGAACGGTCACTACCGGCGGCGCAGGTGCTGGTGCGGGCGTTGGAACTGGTACCGGCTGCACGACGGTCTCCGTCTTTTCAGTTCTTTGACAGGCACCTAATCCAGAGTGGCGGCAACCGTTGCTGCTGCAAAAATCACATGTTTCATTGATCGCTCCCTCTCTCTGTGTGTAGCAGACGCCACAAAGCATGATTCGTACCCAATCACTGCCGTCGACTTTATAGCTCAGCCACATCGCGGTGCCATTAGCGTTCCGCAGTAGTAGGCATGCACAGTTAAGGTCCATGAACCAAGCTCTCGTCCGAGCGGAGGGTTGCGGTCTGAGCGGCTATCACCTAGTGTCTGCTGGTGATGGAGGGGCGGCCGTTGCCAATTGGCTGCGGCCATAAAAGCAAGAGGTTGAAAGAGCTGACACGCAATTTAACGTGGAGGCCAGTAGACAGCGCGCCAGCACGACGTGACGACGACACCTTAAAACCCAAAAGAAGACTTCTCGTGTTCAATCTGCTGCTGAGCACTAAGGCGCTGCGTGCAGTGATCTTGCTGTTTCTGCTGGGCGTGCTTACGCAGGCAATGCCTGCTCAGGCCCATGATTACGCTCAGCATGACGAGCGACACAGTGATTACGTGGGCGGGGGCGAGATTCAGCCGCTACACACCCGCGGAAGGAACGTTCACTGCTGAGTAGGCCCCGAAAACAGCATCAGAATGCTTTTTCCGTACCCTTAGCTTCGACCATTGGTGGCGTCTGGACTTCGCCGCTCCCAACGGTGCCCCTGTTGGCGCCCGGCAGCTACCCCAACGTAATGCGATGGCCCTTTCATGCACCGGGCTTTGCTGGCCTGTCCGTCGAGGGCGACGGTCGCGGCTGCAACGAGTACACCGGGAACTTCCAGGTACTGCAGGTGCGTTTCGGCCCTAACAATACGGTCGCGGCATTCAACGCCATTTTCGAGCAGCACTGCGACGGAGCGACCGCGGCGCTGCGGGGCGAGATTCGCTACAACGCCAACGTGCCTCTTCATCTGACTGCGCCCGACGCGAAATCCAGGCGGTTCAGAACCAGAAACTCCAGTTTCTTGTGCGAGCGTTCGACGCGCAATCGCGGCCGGTCGTACTGAGTGCTACCACTTTGCCGGCAGGTGCCACCTTTACCGATCTGCTCAACAACACTGGCTCCTTCTCATGGACCCCTTCGGCCGCCAGTCCGGGACTTTCCTTGTAACATTCCGGGGTGACAACCAGCAAGGTAACCAGGCAACCGTCACGACCCAGATCACCGTGATTCCCCCGCCTCCTCGAACGACGATTTCGCGGCGCCCGTACGCTCATCCCCTCGAGTTCGGCCCGCTATACGCAGAATGCGACCAATGCGACGGCGGCTGCCGATGATCCGTTTTGCCTCGGCAGCGCCCAGTCGGTTTGGTTTGCCTTCACGCCACTCACCAATATGCAGCTCGAGGCCAATACCTCTGGCAGCGGGTATGACACGTCACTGTCGGTCTACACGGGCGTCCGTGGGGCACTTGACCAGTTCGCTTGCAACGATGACGCTGGTGATTCTCAGCAGTCGCGCGTACGGTTCGCGGCAACGGCGGGTACGACCTATTACTTTATGGCCGGGACGACCTTCTCGGCGGTACAGCTGGCAAATCTTGTCTTCAATCTGATGCCTGGGCCCCCACCGTTCTTATTCACACCGACTGTTGCGCAGTTCGGATCCGTGACTTCATCGACGGGAGCGTGTGACATTCAATGGTTCCATGCGGTGCTCACAGCCATCGATTGTCACGATCTCTGGACAGCTGAAACAGAAGCGAGGCAATGCGACGGTGACTGGCTACTGGTCTGCCTTTTTACCTTGCGACGGTGTCACACCGTGGAGCGCGCCTGTGCAGTCCCAGACCGTGCTATTTCGCGGTCGCTCGGCCCTGCTCTTCTCGGGCGGCAAGGCAGAGCTCACCGCAACAGCCGACGGCTTCGCTGCGGACACGGGTGGAGTCCCAGGCAAATGAATTTGGTGTCTGTCATCACCTTGCGCGGGAAGAAATAGGCAGCACGGCGCGGGCACGTGATGCTCGCTGCCGATCGCTTAAGCACTGCCGCAAGCAAAAAGGGCCTGCAGCAACTGCAAGCCCTTTGTTCAATTTTGGCGCGCCCGGCAGGATTCGAACCCACGACCCCTTGGTTCGTAGCCAAGTACTCTATCCAACTGAGCTACGGGCGCAAGGGCGCGGAGTTTATCACTGCGCGGCTATGTATCGCGCTGTACCGATGCGTTCAATGCCGCAGCTAGTGCAGCGTCACCGCCCACGATGTCTTCCCACTTCAGGTCGACACCATTGCGATGCCCTTTCTGCGTCAGCTTCAACCCGGTGGGCCCGAGTGTCAGCGTAAACGGCTTGTCCTTGATCATGACCTCGCGCTTCAGTTCCTTGCTCAATGCGGTTGCCATTGGTTCCCCTTCAAGCGGCCGCGAGTTTCTGCGCCGCGCGTTTGATTGTCTGACGTGTACGCCCGTAATCCTGCCACGGATCGAGTTTCTGTTTCTTCAGACGACTGAGGGCGTTCGTAATATTCCACTGGCTGGCGCTCTTCAAGGCTTCCAGCTCGTCCCACGCCATCGGCATCGAGACGCCCAAGCCCGGACGCGCACGTGCTGAGAATGCGGCGGCAGTAGTAGCTCCGCGGCTGTTACGCAGGTAGTCAATGAAGATCTTGCCAACGCGGTTCCTCGGACCGCTTTTGGCAACGAAGCGCTGCGGCACGGTGCGCGCCAGATGAACGACGATCGCCTCCGAAAAGTCCTTGGCCTCATCCCAGTTCGCAACCGGGCTCAGCGGAACGACGACATGCAAGCCTTTCCCGCCGCTCGTTTTCAGGAATGACTTCAGCTTCAGCTCATCGAGAAAGGCCTTGGTAAGCATCGTCCCCTCGACGACCTGCTGCCATTGCACACCCTCGCCGGGATCGAGATCGAACAATAGGCGGTCCGGGTTTTCGATCGACTTGACCGTTGCGTTCCACGTATGAAACTCGATCACGTTGAGCTGCGCGGCTTGGACGAGTGCTTTCGCAGTTGCAATCTCGAGCATTGGTGGATGGCCCGGCAGAAAAGAAGGGTCGAGTTCGTTGATGCCGGGAATTCGCAGCGTGTCGACGTGCTTCTGAAAGAACAGCTGACCACCGATGCCGCTCGGGCCTCGCACGAGAGATGTGGGCCTGCCCCTCAGATGCGGCAGCATGTAATCGGCGATGGACTCGTAGTAGCGCACGACATCAAGCTTGGTTAGCCCGGTGCTGGGGTCGATGACTCGCTCGCCGTGGCTGATCTTGACGCCAAGCGCACTCGTCGATGTCGCCTTGCCCGGCTCGCTCTTCACCGGGTTTCTCTTCACCGGCTTGCTCTTCACCGCAGGGCGCTTCGCCGTTTCGTCCTCCACTGTGACCGCCATCTCCCTGGTGATTTTCTCCGGCAGCTTATCGGTGCGCAGACCATGAAAGACCGAATGCCGTATTCGCCCATCCTGCGTCCACTCACCGAATGACACTTCGGCCACCAGCTTGGGGCTGACCCAGTGACCCTTGATCCCCGTCGGAAGTTGATGAAACGGCGGCTTTGAAGTCTTCAACGCACTCAATTTCGCATGCAGATCGCCGAGCGTCTTGTGATCGAAACCAGTGCCGACGTTACCCGAGTAAATCAATCGACCCTGCAGGTCATGCACGCCCAGCAGCAGTGAGCCTATCCCCGTGCGGCTGCCTCTTGGATCGGTATAGCCGCCGATGACGAACTCCTGACGTTGCGTGCACTTCAACTTGATCCATGTTGGCGACCGAGCTGACACGTACGGAGAGTCCGCACGTTTTCCGATCACGCCTTCCAGCCTTAACCGACACGCCGCCTGCAGCAGCGTGGCGGGATCTGCGTCGAAATCCTCGCTGAACTTCAGGTAGGCCGATGTGTTGACCGCCATCAGCTTGCGGAGGAGATTACGGCGCTCGCGCAGCGGAACCTGGCGCAGATCGTGATCGGCGTAATACGGTAGATCGAACACCAGGTAGTGAATGTCTGCGGTGGCCGAAGCATCAAACGCGTTTTGTAATGCCTGAAAATCGGTGCGGCCCTGACCTCCATCGGCCTCGATCACGATCTCGCCGTCGATCCACCCGTTCGGAAGCTTCAGCGCAGCAACCGCTTGCGCCAGATGCTTGAGTTTCGACGTCCAGTCGTGCCCACGGCGCGTAAACAGTCTGACATCGTCACCGTCAACACGAGCCAGCACGCGATAGCCGTCGAACTTGACCTCGTAGATCCAGTCGCCCCGGCCGGGCGCAGCGTCCGCCAGCGTTGCCAGTTGGGGCGCAAGCGCGAGCGGAAGTTTCGCCGGTCGAGCCCCATCAGGCAGCTTCACGGCCTCTACATGGGACTCTTTCGTTTTCTTCTTTGCCGAGGCGCTCGTTTTTGCAGCCTTGGGTGTAGGTCGTGCGCTTCCGTTGGTGGCATTCACGCTGTCGGGCAGTGCTTCGGTGATGTCGTACTCCGCTGCGGGTCTCGCGGTCTCGTCGCGCTCCTTGATCAGCAGCCACGGCTCCTGCCGCTCGTTACCTCGGCCACGCATCCGGACCAGCGTCCAGCGGCCATGTAGCTTTTCACCTTGCAGCTCGAACTTGAGCTTGCCCTGGCGATAGCCTTCGAGTGGATCTCCATCCGGCATCCACGTGCCGCGATCCCACACGATGACCGTTCCCGCGCCGTACTGGCCTGGCGGAATGACGCCCTCGAAAGTTGCGTACGCCAAGGGGTGATCTTCGACATGCACTGCCATTCGCTTGTCGGCAGGATCGAGGCTCGGACCTTTTGGCACCGCCCAGCTCTTCAGTGTTCCGTCCAGCTCGAGCCGAAAGTCGTAATGCAATCGGCGCGCGGCGTGCTTCTGAATGACGAAGATCGGCGACTGGCCCGACGATTTGACTGCACCTTTCGGCTCACTCGTAATGCCGAAGTTTCGTTTGTTCCAGTATTTCTGTAGGTGATCCGTCATCGCTGAGCTTGAACCGCAAGACACGTGCCTAGAAATCGCCGCGCAAATCAGTAAACTTCGCGCTCGCACGGCGACAGCAAGATTCTGCGTGCAAGGTTAGGAGACGTGGCCGAGAGGTCGAAGGCACTCCCCTGCTAAGGGAGCATGCGCGCAAAAACGTGCATCGACGGTTCGAATCCGTCCGTCTCCGCCAGAAAAATGCATGTCTGGCGATGATGCGGCGGTGAAGCGTCCCGGTTCGACCAGCACGCGCAGCGTGCGCAGGACGCCGGCGCGCAGCGACGGCGGTCCCGAAGCGCAGCGTAGGGATGAGCGTATCGCCTCAAGCGAGACGCGAACAATCCGTCCGTCTCCGCCAATCGAGCGCTTCAGCGGCCGAGCAGCTGCAGCGTTGCCAGTAGCGACTCGTTCGACACCCGCACGAAACCGTGAAACGGCCGGTCGAGCTCGAGAATCAGAAAGATCGCCATCGCAAAAGCGAGCGCACCTCCGACTGCGGACGCTGATACGGTCCAGTTGGAGGGCGCGAAGATCGCCCACGCCAGGTAAAGCATCGCGAGCCAGATCATGAGCATCAGCAAAAATAGCAGTGGAATCGAGCCATCGCTGCGTTCGGCCAACAACACCCGCGAGCGCTCGAGGTCGGTGGTGAGATTCAGGGCGCGATTCTTCGCCCAATGTTGCGAGTCATTCGTGGGCGACAGTGCAAGGATCAGGTTTTGCAGTTTCGTCAGGTGCGGCAACGGCGGCCCATAGGTGACTTGCGTTCCCGGCGGCGGTTCTTCGCTCACTTCGACAGCAGCAAGCCCGGTGAGCTCACGCAACGCAGTCACGCGCGGGTTTGGACTCAGCTCCATAGTGCGCCAGCGCCCGATCTATCATCAAAATGCTCGCCGCGACCTCGACCACCGATAACCGATCCGCGTCGTACGAGGTCTTGGCGCTGCTGATCATCAGACTTAACACCAAAGCGGTGAGCGTGGCGACGACGCCGACTGCCAGCATCACGGCGTCGCGCGTTGACGATGTCAAGTGCTCTTGCGGCAAACGCACACGCAGTACACGTCCGAGGAGCCACCCGCTCATTTGCACGCCGAAGACGATCAGCGCAAACACCCAGGCGGCGAGTGCATTCATCGCTGCGGGCTAGGCGACAACTTGCTCCAGCCCGAACGCCTTATGCAGGGCGCGGACCGCGAGCTCCATGTATTTGTCTTCGACGACAACAGAGATCTTGATCTCACTGGTCGAGATCATCTGCATGTTGATGCCCTCCTCGGCCAGCGTCCGAAACATCAAGCTTGCGATGCCGACGTGCGACCGCATACCAATCCCGACGATCGATACTTTGGCGATCTTCGGATCACCGACGATCTGCTTCGCGCCGACGTGATCCTTGACCTGGGTCTCGAGCACCCTGATCGCCTTGTCGTATTCGTTGCGATGAACGGTGAACGAGAAATCGGTTGTGCCATCCACGCTGATGTTCTGCACGATCATGTCGACGTCGAGGTTCGCGTCGGCGATCGGCCCAAGGATCTGATACGCGATGCCGGGGCGATCAGGCACGCGCGTCAGCGTGATCTTCGCTTCGTCGCGAGCAAAGGCGACGCCTGAGATAACGGCTTTTTCCATTTCGATGTTTTCCTCAAACGTAATCAGCGTGCCAGACGCAGCCTCTTCAGCCAACGGCATATCCGCGTCGGTCATGCTCGACAGCACGCGCAGCGGCACTTTGTACTTGCCGGCAAACTCCACCGACCTCAGCTGCAGCACCTTCGAGCCGAGACTCGCCATCTCCAGCATTTCTTCAAACGTGATGCGCGGCATCCGCCGTGCCTCCGGAACGATGCGGGGGTCGGTCGTGTAAACCCCGTCGACGTCCGTGTAAATCAGGCACTCGTCGGCCTTCAATGCGGCTGCGAGCGCTACGGCGGAGGTGTCGGTACCGCCGCGACCGAGCGTCGTGATGTTGCCGCGTTCGTCAACGCCCTGAAAGCCGGCGACAACGACGATCGTTCCGCTCTCGAGGTCTTCCCGAATTTTCTTCTCGTCGATATTCAGAATGCGTGCCTTATTGAAAGCGCTGTCGGTGAGGACGTGCACTTGTGCACCGGTATAGCTCTTTGCTTTCAGTCCGCGCCCCAGCAGCGCCATTGCGAGCAAACCAACCGTCACCTGCTCGCCGGTCGAAGCAACGACGTCGAGCTCGCGCGCATCGGGGTTGGGCTGCACTTTCTTCGCCAGATTGATCAGGCGGTCGGTCTCTCCGCTCATTGCCGACACGACGACGACCAGGCGATGGCCGGCGCGATGCCACTTTTCTAAGCGATGCGCCACATTGCCGATCCGCTCGATCGAGCCGACAGAAGTGCCGCCGTATTTGTGAACGATGAGCGCCATGCTGATTGCTGTGTATCGGGTCGGGACCGTAGCGGCGCGCGATTATAGGATTGCGCCAATGGCCCACGCTCTGAACCGCTTAAGCACTCCCCTCGAGCAGCGAAGCGTCGGGTTCCCATTCGATGGCGATGCGCTCACCCTCGCGATCGGTGAAGCGCACATCTGCGCCAAGGCCGGCAACAAAAATCAGCTCGCCGCTGCGCCACAGCAGCGGCAGTCTGCCCCGCTCAAACTCTGCGATGCCTGCGTCTTGGAACAATCGCTTCAGGGTTTTTGAAGGGCGCGCAGCGTGCGGCTTGAAGCGCTCACCGCCGCCGCGAGGCCGCACTTCGAGCGGCTCGGCGCGCAACCATTCGGGATCGAAGCCTTCCCCATCCACCGCGATGAACCGCAGTACGCCGCCCCAGCTTGGTAACGGCACTTCGTCTTCTGCGAGCCACTTGAACCCGTGCGCATCTCGGTTGGCATCATTGATTGGCTTCAACAGCAACAGTCCTCGATAGCGACGGACTTCGTGGCTTCCGAGTCGCACCAGCAGCTTGGCATCGCTGCGCGCGTTGCGCGCCTGGTCGAGCACCTCGAGCAGTCGCGCCCGGCTCGGCGCTTGCAAGCCCTGGTCCGCCAGCCACGCCCGTAGTACGCCGGTTTGCCTCGCAGTCGGCAGCGCCGACAAACGATCGAGGCGCAGCATCCCTTCGGGGGCGTCCTCCGCGCACGCAGCGTAATCAGTCGCAGCCATCGAACGCATGGCTTCCGCCGCCTCAGCAATCAAGTCGACAGAACGCGCAGCAGCGGCCCGGAATCCCGGGCGCAGCGCATCGATGCGCGGCAGCACGTCACGCCGCACCGCGTTGCGCAATAACGCGATGTCGTCGTTGCTGTCGTCGTCGACGTAGCCGAGCGCGCGCAATTCGACGTAGCGCTCGACGTCGGCGCGCGCGACATCAAGCAGCGGCCGCAGCAATTGAAGATCGCTGCCAAAAGCACGCGCCGCCGGAAATGCTGCGAGGCCATCGGGTCCTGCGCCACGCATCCACTGCAGCAGAAACGTCTCGAGGCGATCGTCGCGATGATGCGCCGTCATTACGATGCGTGCGCCGGCTTCGCGCGCAGCGTGCGCGAGCGTGGCGTAACGCACTTCGCGCGCTGCGGCCTCGAGGCCACGGCCACGCCGCTTGACTTCAACGCGGCGCGTGACCAGCGGTACGCCCATTCGCGCGCATTCGGTTTCACAGTGTGCGAGCCACGCATCGGCATTGCGGCTCAGGCCATGATGAACATGGATAGCAATGACTCGCCGTATTCCCGTGCCGCGCGTCGATGCCAAACGAGCCAACAGATCCAGCAAGGCCATCGAGTCACGGCCGCCGCTCAGGCCAAGCGCGACGGTTACTGCCGAAGCTCGCGGTGGTGTCTGTGATTGTCGCTTCAGCGGTTCGGCGGATTTAGCAGCGGTCTCTTGACCCAGGGAAGCTGCATGCGCGACCGCGACACGCACAAGATTGAGCAGCTGCAGCTCCAGCGGATCAGCGGCCCGACGCGAAGCTGGCGTGCGCCGCGATCTAACGCCACCGGTGGTCAACGTGCGTCCAGTACGCCCGCGCTCCTCAACGCAACCTTGCGGCTGCTCGCGACGCTCTGCATCAGGCTGCTAGTTTTCTTCAACCGTACTCTTGAACTTGCCATAGGCCAACAGTCGCGCGTGACGTGCCGCCAGCAGGTCCTTGATTTTCATTCCCTGAAACTGCCGCAGGCTGTCGGCCAGCGCGCGCTTCAGCATTACCGACATTTGCTTCGGGTCGCGATGCGCGCCGCCGAGCGGCTCGGCAATGATCTTGTCGATCACCCCCAGCGCTTTCAAACGGTGCGCAGTGAGACCGAGCGCTTCGGCCGCGTCCGGCGCTTTGTCTGCGCTCTTCCACAAAATCGACGCGCATCCTTCGGGCGAGATCACAGAGTACGTCGAGTATTGCAGCATCAACACCGTGTCGCCGACCGCGATCGCAAGTGCTCCCCCCGAGCCGCCCTCGCCGATGATTGTCGTGATAACCGGGACTTTCAGCTGCGACATCTCGTACAGGTTGTGCCCAATCGCTTCGGACTGGCCGCGCTCTTCGGCGTCAATGCCGGGGTAAGCGCCGGGCGTATCGACGAACGTGAACAGCGGCAGGCCGAACTTCTCGGCGAGCTTCATCAGCCGCAGCGCCTTGCGATACCCCTCGGGCTTGCTCATGCCGAAGTTGCGCAGTGCTCGCTCTTTGGTGTCGCGACCCTTTTGGTGACCGAGCAGCATTACGGCCTGACCATTAAAGCGCGCCATGCCGCCGACGATCGACAAGTCATCCGAGAACGAGCGATCGCCATGCAACTCGTGAAAGTCGGTGAAAATGTCGGTGACGTAATCGAGCGTGTACGGGCGCTGCGGATGCCGCGCAAGCTGCGATACCTGCCACGGCGATAGTTTTGCGTAAATCTCTTTCAGCAGGCCGTCGCTTTTTTGCTGCAGCCGCTCGATCTCTTCCGAGATGTCGACGGCGGAGTCATCCTGAACGAAGCGCAGCTCGTCGATCTTCGCCTCGAGCTCGGAGATCGGTTGCTCAAAATCCAGAAACGCTGTTTTTGCCACGCTAATTTGCCATTCTTCTTAGTAAGTGACTGGAATCGGATCAAGACTACGCCATAGATACCAGGTCGCAACACTGCGCCACGGCGCCCACGCTTCGGCGAGCTGCGTCACGCGCTCACGTCCTCCACGGCCGACCGCCGGCTCGCCGCCAAGATAATTGACACTGACCGCTTTCAGCAAGCCCAAATCGTCGAGTGGCAGCACATTCGGACGCAGTAAATTGAAGATCAGGAACATTTCGGCGGTCCAGCGCCCGATGCCTCGAATATCGATCAGCTCGGCGATGATTTCCTCGTCGTCCTGCTCGCCAAAGCGCG
This sequence comes from uncultured beta proteobacterium, assembly GCA_963729165.1. GTDB lineage: Bacteria > Pseudomonadota > Gammaproteobacteria > Burkholderiales > Burkholderiaceae_F > JACCZX01. The sequence continues at coordinate 104,817 of CAVSMM010000004.1, read as the reverse complement.
ACGGATCGACGCGGCCGCTGACAAAGTGGGCCGCAAGGTCGCGGATGTACTCGACCTTGCGATCGGACAGTCCACAGCGGCGCAGCGTGGTTGCTCGCCGCCGGAGGATCGCCTTCGGAGATGTTTCACCACACGCAGCACAGAAGCGGCGCCACACTGCATCGGCAGCCTTGGTAGAAATCTGCTGACCGACGATCGCACGCGCCAGCGTGACAAACGCGTCGCCACGCGATTGCAGCTTGACACGCGGGTGCGCCGCAATGATCGCTGCCATCGTCGTGTCCTTCGCAGCCAGCGCGCGCTTCGCCCTCGGCCAATAAGTCGGCGACACGCCCGCAACGCGCGCCGGCAGGGGCGCCGCTCCGTGTGCCGATGCGCGTTCAGCTACCGACGACGCCACGTCGTTCCGCCCGGCCCGTCTTCGAGCACGATCCCTTTATCGAGCAAGACTTTGCGGACGCGATCGGCTTCGTCGAACTTCTTTTCCTTTTTGGCGGTCGCTCGCACCGAGATCAGCAGCTCAATGCCGGCGGTGTCATCGTCCGAACCCCGCAGAAACTGCTCGGGATCCTGCTGCAGCAGTCCCAGCGTATTTCCTAGCGCGCGCAGCTGACCCGCCAGCCGCGTTGCGACTTGCTTCGATTGACCTCTCCTGCCAGATCGAACAGCGCCGCGAACGCGATCGGCGTGTTGAAGTCGTCGTTCATCGCATCGTGGAAGCGGCGCGCGTGCGGCTCTTCCCAGTCGAGCGGCAGCTCGTCGGCTGCGGTATCGCGCAGCGCCGTATACAGGCGGCTCAACGCGGTGCGCGCTTCTACAAGCAGGCCTTCGTTGAACGCAATCTGGCTGCGGTAATGCGGGCGCAGCAAGAAAAAACGCAACACCTCGGCGTCGTGCTTCTTCAGCGCTTCGCGAATCGTCATCATGTTGCCAAGCGACTTCGACATCTTCTCGTCGCCGACACGCAGCGCGCCGCAATGCATCCAGACGATTGGCGAGCGGCACACCGTGCGCGCCTTCGCTCTGGGCGATCTCATTCTCGTGGTGCGGAAAGATCAGATCCGGGCCACCACCGTGAATATCGAACGTCTTGCCCAGCGTTGCGCAGGCCATTGCCGAACATTCGATGTGCCAGCCTGGTCTTCCGTCACCCCACGGCGACGGCCACGATGGCTCGGCAGGCTTGGCGCGCTTCCACAGCACGAAGTCGAGTGGGTCACGCTTACTGCGCTCGATAGCGACGCGCTCTCCGGCACGCAAGTCGTCGAGCGATTTGCCCGAGAGCTTTCCGTACCCTGGGAATTTGCGCACGGCAAAGTTGACGTCACCGCCATCAGCGCCATCGTCTGCCTGATACGCAAGATCCTTTTCCCGCAGCACCTCGATCAGCTGCAGCATCTGCGGCACGTAGTCGGTCGCGCGCGGCTCCTCGTCGGGCGCCGCCAACCCGAGCGCCGCGAAATCCTCGTTCATGTAGCGGATGAATCGCTCGGTAAGCTCGCTGACGGTCTCGCCGTTTTCGGCGGCGCGCCTGATGATCTTGTCTTCCACATCGGTAATGTTTCGAACATAGGTGACGTCGAGGCCGAGCACGCGCATCCAGCGTTGCGCCATGTCCATCGCCATGAACAGACGCGCATGCCCCAAATGGCAGTAGTCGTATACCGTCATGCCGCAGACGTACAGGCTGACGCGGCCGGGCACCATCGGCTGCAAAGGTTGTTTGCTTCGTGACAGCGTGTTGTATATCTCTAAGGCCACTGTTGCTCCATCCGCGCTCGATTGGCGGCTGTAGAATCGCGCGCAGTGTAGCGAGCAGACCTGCACCCGCGCATCGCTTCGCAACCCTTGCAATGTCGAACAGCGTTTCGCTTTTTCTGGCTTTAGCTATCGCAGTCGGTTCCGGCGGGGCGGTGTTCGCGCAACCGATACCGCCGCCGGCGGTTGGCGATATCTCGATCGATCGAATCGATGCGACGCCTCTTGAAGAGGTTAAGAAGCTGATAGCCGCCGGGCGTAGCAAACAGGCGCTGGCGTTCGCTGACGACCAGCTGGCCAAGAACCCGCGCAACGCACAGATGCGCTTCGTGCGCGGCGTGATCTTGTCCGACATGAACGATAACGACGCCGCACGTGCGACGTTTCAGCAGCTCACCGAAGACTTTCCAGAACTTCCGGAGCCCTACAACAATCTAGCCGTGCTGTACGCCGCCGCCGGCGAGCTCGAGAAAGCGCGCGCAGCGTTGGAACTGGCGCTGCTTGCCCGGCCGGACTACGCAACGGCACACGAAAATATGGGCGATGTCTATTTGCAGATGGCTGCCGATGCGTATCAACGGGCATTGACATTGCAACCGAACAACCGTACGGCTTCGAACAAGCTTGCGCTGACGCGCGAGATGGTCACAAAGGTGCGCACCCCGCGCTGAACACCGAAAGAGGAAAGCATGAAGTTTGCGAATTTACTGGCTGCAACCCTTGCTGTCGCAGCGTTTTCGGCAGCGGCACAAACGCCTGCACCGCGCGTGGCGTTCGACACGAGCGAAGGCAAGATCGTCGTCGAGCTCGCGCCGCAAGCCGCGCCGAAGACGGTCGATAACTTTCTGTCGTACGTGAAAAGCGGACACTACGACGGCACGGTGTTTCATCGCGTGATTCCGGGCTTCATGATTCAGGGCGGCGGGTTCACTGCTGACATGAAGGAAAAGCCCACACGCGGCACCATTCCGCTGGAGAGCCGCAACGGGTTGAAGAACGAACGTGGCACGCTCGCGATGGCGCGGCGTGGTGATCCCGACTCGGCGAGCGCGCAGTTTTTCATCAATGTGGTCGACAATGCCCGGCTCGACTACCCGAATCCCGACGGCAACGGCTATGCGGTTTTCGGCAAAGTGGTCGAAGGCATGGACGTCGTCGACAAGATCAGAGCAGCGCCGACCGACAGCCGCGGATCGCACCAGAATGTTCCCGTGACGCCGATTACGGTCAAGACCGCCCGCGTCGTCAAGTAACGCATCGATCGAGGAGCATCAATGGTTCGTCTGTACACCAATTACGGCCCGATAACGATCGAGCTCGACCACGAGCGTGCGCCGAAGACAGCAGCCAACTTCGAGGCCTACGTGCGCAGCGGGTTCTATGACGGCACGCTGTTTCACCGTGTGATCAACGGCTTCATGATTCAGGGCGGGGGCTTCGAGCCCGGCATGCGCCAGAAAACGGCCGAGGATCCGATCCAGAACGAAGCGCGCAATGGGTTGCGCAACGCGAAGTACACCGTCGCAATGGCGCGCACCGGCGATCCGCATTCGGCCTCATCGCAGTTTTTCATCAACGTCGCGGACAACGAGTTCCTCAATCACACATCGCCGTCGCCGCAGGGATGGGGTTACTGCGTGTTCGGTAAAGTCATCGAGGGAACGGACACCGTCGACAAGATCAAGGTGCTGCGCACGGGCCGGCATGGCTCGCATCAGGACGTACCCGAAGTCAACGTATTGGTCGAGCGCGCCGAAGTCATTTGAAAATCATCTCCGAAACTACTGCGCGCCCCGATCTTGCCCCCTGCGCTGCTCGCCGTAGCTATTCGTACGGGTGCGCTCCGCGCGGCTCATTTGCCACGTTCGTTCGACCACTCGCTAAGTTTTTGAGATGACTTTTCATCTCGTTGACCCACCACCCGCGCTGGCGGTCACGCAGTCGATCGAGCCGCTGATCGACCCGGTCTTTATCTCAGACCTGCACTTGGCAGTCGAGCGGCCCGCCACGCTGCGGCGGTTCTTTCGTTTCATGCAGGCCGATGCGCCGCGCCACCTCGAGCTTGTCATCTTGGGCGATCTGTTCGAATTCTGGATCGGCGACGATGCGGCACCGGCAGCCAAGCCCGTCATCGACGCACTGGCGGCAGCCTCAAACTCGAAACAACGCGTATTTCTAATGCACGGGAATCGTGACCCGTTGATCGGTCACGAATTCGCACGCGCAGCCGGCGCGACGCTGCTAGCCGATCCGATCATCGCCGAGGTCGCTGGAACGCCGACGCTGCTGTCGCACGGCGACGCGTGGTGCACGAACGATCTCGCTTATCAGCAGTTTCGTGCGATGGCACGCAATCCGGATTCGCAGCGCGGCTTCCTCGTTAAATCGGTCGACGAGCGAATCGCGATGGCCAAAGGCGCGCGCATGCTAAGCGACACCGCGAAGTCGAACAAAGCCATGGACATCATGGACGTGGCGCCCGAGGCAGTCATCGCCGCGCTGAAAAGCGCCGGCGTCCGCCGCATCATCCACGGGCATACGCACCGTCCGGCCGCGCATGTGATCGATCTCGATGGCGTCGCAGCCGAGCGCTGGGTACTGCCCGATTGGGATCTCGATGATGCTGAGCCGCGCGGCGGCTATCTGGATTTCGCCGAGGGCCGGCCGCGGCTTGTCTTTTTCGACGACTGAGTTTATTCGTCGACCAGGCGATTCAGCTGCGCGGCGTCGACCTTCGGCACATCAGTCGCAACGTCATCGAGCGAAATTCCGCTGCGCTCGAGTGCCGCGACTAAACGCTCGATCTCGCGCTGTTGAGCGGCAGCGTGATCGATTAGCCCATGCAGCGCCTTGGTCAGCGGATCGTCGCCTTCCTGCGTAATACCGTACGCTGAAAATCCCATTGCGTTCGCTGCTTCTTCACGCTGCGCTTCACTTTCCTTGTGCAAGATGCGCGCAGGATTTCCGACCGCGGTTGCACCGGCGGGAACCTCCTTGACCACCACCGCGTTCGAACCGATACGCGCACGATCACCGACGGAGAAGCCGCCGAGCACTTTCGCTCCGGCACCGACAATCACGTTGCGTCCGAGTGTCGGGTGCCGCTTCGCCCCCTTCATCGTCGAAGTCCCTCCTAGCGTTACACCTTGATAGATCGTCGAGCCGTCGCCGATCACTGCCGTTTCGCCGATCACAATGCCCATCCCGTGATCGATAAACACGAAGCGACCGATGTGCGCACCCGGATGAATCTCAATGCCGGTAAAAAAGCGATTCAGATGCGAGATGAAACGGCCGAGCCAGTGCAGTCCACCCTTCCAGCAGCGATGCGCGAGCCGATGCATCCATAGAGCGTGCACGCCCGGGTAGCACGTCAGGACTTCCCAGCGCGATCGCGCTGCAGGGTCACGCTGCAGGATGCAATCGATGTCTTCGCGTAGCTGGGTAAACATCGAACGATTGTATCTAGCGCGCTTTTTTGCGCCCGGCGCGCTCGCTGCGCGATTCGATTATCGCGGCGCTGATGCCACGGAGCACGTCGAGCTCCGTCTGCGTCGGACGCGCTCGGTTGAACAGCCTCCGCAAGCGGGCCATCAGACGCTTCGGCTCGTCCGGGTCGAGATAACCGATCGCGACCATCGCCTGCTCAAGGTGGGCATACAAACCCTCCAGCGCGCCGACGCTGGCGGGCGGTTCTTCGTCGGCGAAGCGCGTCTGCTCCGACTGAATCTGAGCGCCGCCGTTCAGCGCGAGCTGGCATTCATAAGCCGTCACTTGGACGGCCTGCGCCAGGTTCAGCGACGAAAACTCGGCGCTCGCCGGAATCGCGCAACAGAACTGGCAGCGTTCGACATCTTCGTTGCGCAGCCCATCGCGCTCGGTGCCGAACACGAAAGCAATATCGCCGTCATCACGTGAACTCAAAGATTGCGCCGACTTCAGCGCGGCGCTGCGAACATCGACGATCGGCGGGCCGAACTGTCGGTCGTAGCCGGTCATCGCATACGCTGTCGTGACGCCTGCGAGCGCTTGCGCCAACGTCGTGCGAGTCTCGCTTGCAGCGAGCACGTCACTGCCTCCGGTCGCCAGAGCGACCGCCTCCGGGTGCGCGCGATAATCGTCGAGGCGAGGGTTCACGACCACCAAACGCCGAAACCCCATCGTTTTTATCGCGCGTGCAGCCGCTCCAATATTGCCGGGGTGGCTGGGAGCGACAAGAACAAAGCGAACGCGATCGAACACCGTGGTCGGGAGTTATACGTCGATGCACTAAACTGCACGCTCAGTCTAATCGCCGCTCGAACTTCATGAGCGCGCTTCCTCATGCACCCGATGCTCAACACGGCCATCAAGGCCGCACGCAAGGCCGGTTCGATCATTAATCGCGCCAGCCTCGATCTCGACTTGATCCGAGTCTCGAACAAGGGTCGCAGCGACTTCGTCACCGAAGTCGACAAGGCAGCTGAACAGGCGATTCTCGAGATCGTGTCGAAGGCGTATCCAGATCACGCGATCCTGGCCGAAGAATCCGGCGCTTCAGGAAAATCTGAATACACGTGGATCATCGATCCGCTCGATGGCACGACCAATTTCATTCACGGCTTCCCGCAATACGCGGTCTCGATCGCATTGAGGCATCGCGAGCACGTAACGCAGGCGGTCGTGTACGACCCGACGCGTAACGAGCTGTTTACCGCTACGCGCGGCCGCGGTGCTTTCATGAACGAGCGTCGGCTGCGCGTTTCGAAGCGCGAGCGCTTGGCCGATTGCCTGATCGGCACCGGCTTTCCGTTTCGCTCTATCGAACACCTGGAAGAGTATGTGCAGATGTTTAAGAGGATCACTGAAGCGACATGCGGTATCCGCCGCCCGGGTGCCGCCGCGCTCGATCTCGCTTATGTCGCTGCCGGCCGGCTCGATGGATTCTGGGAGATCGGCCTGTCGCCGTGGGATATGGCCGCGGGAAGCCTATTGATTCTTGAGGCGGGCGGGCTCGTATCCAACTTTCAGGGCGACCCCGGCTTCATGGAAGACGGCCGTATCGTGTGCGCATCGCCTAAGATTTTTCCGCAATTGCTGAAGCTGGTCGGTGGTGTGCACGGAACGCGAAAGGCTGCCGGGCCGCGCGACTCTGATCAAGCTGCGCTTTAAGTTTGAGTTTTGCGATTCTGAAATCGGAGGACGTATGTTGAAACGCTGTATCTCTGGGGCTGTCTGGTGCGCGATGGCTGCGTTTACAACGCTCGCGCTGGCGCAGACCTACCCGGTCAAGCCGGTGCGGATCATGGTGGGCGCCAACGCCGGGGGCGGCACCGACATCATCGCGCGCGTCCTTGCAGAAAAGTATCAGGTGGCGTTGGGCCAGCCATTTATTGTCGAGAACCGGCCCGGCGCATCCAACACGATCGCCGCCGACCTGACCGCGAAAGCCGCGCCCGACGGTCATACGTTGCTGCTGGCGACCAACACCGGTCAAGCGATCGCGCCCCATCTGATCAAGCTGAGCTTTGACACCAACAAGGATCTGATTCCCATCGCGCTGATCGTCACCGTACCGAACGTGCTGGTGGTGGCGCCGAATGTGCAGGCGAACAATGTCAAGGAGCTGATTGCACTGATGAAGGCCAAGCCCGAGGCGTTCTCCTACGGCTCGTCGGGCGTGGGCAGTACACAGCACCTCGCCGGTGAGGCGTTCAATCTTGCCGCCGGCACCAAGGCCGTTCACATTCCGTACAAGGGCTCGGCGCAAGCGCTGGCCGATCTTTCCGGTGGGCAGATTCAGATGAACTTCGACACAACCTCGTCGGCGATGGCATTCATCAAGGGCGGCAAGGTCAAGGCGCTCGCGGTGATGAGTCCGCAGCGCACGCCAGAACTGCCCGACGTACCGACCCTCGCCGAAGCCGGACTGCCCGGCGTTGAGATGACGACTTGGTACGGCCTGTTCGTGACCGCAGGGACGCCAAAGGACGTTGTCAACCGGATCTATGCAGAGACGATCAAGGTGTTGCAGCTGCCCGATGTGCAGAAGCGCCTGATCGCGCTCGGTGGCGAACCCGGCAAGGTCACGCAAGAGCAATTCGCGGCGCTGGTGAAGTCCGACTATGAACGCTTTGGCCGGCTGATCAAGGACGCGAATGTGAAGATCGAGCAGTGAAGCCGACGATCGCACTGTTCACCGGCGACCCCGCCGGTATTGGGCCTGAACTCGTCGCGCAGCTCCTCGCTGACGGCACCGCGCAGCAGGCGGCCGACATCCTGCTGATCGGCAGCCGCCCGGTGCTCGACGACGGCATGCGCAGCGCGAAAGTGCACGTCGATCTCGACTTTGGTGCCGCTGTACGCGCGCCTGCGCGGCCGCGTGTCGTGGACTGGGCGCACGTGAATGAAGGCGACTTCGCCGTGGGCACGGTCGGACAGAAGAATGGGCGGTACATGCTTGACGGCCTGGCACTGGGTCTCGACCTGTGCCAGCGCGGCGTTGCCGATGCGATGTGCTTCGCGCCGCTGAACAAGGCGGCGTTGCGCGCTGGCGGCATGCAGCACGCCGATGAGCTGCACTATTTCTGCGAGCTGCTTGACTTTCATGGCAGCTGCGTCGAATTCAACGTTCTCGAATCGCTATGGACGTCGCGCGTGACTTCGCACGTGCCGCTGAAGGACGTTAGCGCGCTGATCACGCGCGAAGGCGTCGCAGCGGGTGTCGAATTGCTGACGCGCGGATTGGCGTCCACCGGCATCAAGGCGCCCCGCATCGCGGTGTGCGGACTGAACCCGCACAACGGCGACAACGGGGCATTCGGTACGGAAGAATTGGAGACCATCGGCCCCGGCGTAGAGCTTGCGCGCGAGCGCGGCTTTCCCGCCGATGGTCCCTTCCCAGCCGACACGATCTTCGTGCGCGCGCTGCGCAAGGACGGCGCCGGCTACGACGGCGTGCTGACGATGTATCACGACCAAGGTCAGATCGCGATGAAGCTGATGGGATTCGACAGAGGCGTCACGGTGCCTGGCGGCCTGCCGATTTCCATCACGACCCCGGCGCATGGCACGGCGTACGACATTGCCGGGCGCGGCATCGCCAATACCGGCGCCATGCAGAACGCGTTTGCGCTGGCTTGCCGGATGGGCGCAACCCGAATGCAGGCGGCGTAGCGACCATCGATCGCATGAACGCCGCTCTCGATCTCGCGCGGCACACGCCGATGATGCAGCAATACTGGCGCATCAAGGCCGAGCATCCGAACGTGCTGCTGTTCTATCGGATGGGCGACTTTTATGAGCTGTTCTATGACGACGCCGAGCGCGGTTCGCGCTTGCTGAACCTGACGCTGACTTCACGCGGCGCATCAGCGGGCACGCCGATAAAGATGGCCGGCGTGCCGGTCGTAGCAGTCGAGCAGTATCTCGGCAAGCTGGTCAAGCTCGGCGAGAGCGTCGCGATCTGCGAGCAGATCGGCGATCCTGCCACCAGCAAGGGACCCGTCGAACGCAAAGTCGTTCGCGTCGTTACGCCGGGAACGCTCACCGACACCTCGCTGTTGCACGACAAGTCGAATGCGACGTTGCTGGCCCTCGCACCGCCGACGCGTCGCAACGGCGCCATTGGCCTCGCGTGGCTGACGCTGTCGTCGGGCGAGCTGCGCGCGACGAGTATTCCTGCAGCGCGATTGGAATCGGAGCTCGCGCGCATCGATCCGTCAGAAATCCTGATTGCGGAAAGCTGGAGTGATTCGCTGCACACGTTGATCGACTCGCTTCCGTGCGCAGCGCAGGCTCGGCCCGATTGGCACTACGACGCGGCGCGCGGTGAAGCGATGCTGAAGGAACAGCTGCAGGTGGCAGCGCTCGATGCGTTCGGTGTCGCCGATGCACCCGAAATTCTTGCCGCCTGCGCCGCGCTGCTCGATTACGCGCGAGCGACGCAAGGCAGCCGGCTTCCGCACATTGCATCGCTGCAACGCGAAACGCTCTCGGACTTCATCGGGCTCGATGCGGTGACACGCCGTAATTTGGAAATCACGGAAACGCTTCGCGGCGAGGACGGGCCGACACTGTTCAAGCTGCTCGACCATTGCGCAACGACGATGGGAAGCCGGCGTGTACGACATTGGCTGCACCATCCATTGCGCGATCGCAACACCGCGGCGGCACGCCACGAAGCGATCGAGGAAATGCTCGCACATGAGTCCTTGCGCCAGCAACTTGCGGTTGAGCTCAAAGAAATGCCAGACGTGGAGCGCATCGCCGCCCGCATCGCGCTGCGTTCGGTGCGCCCGCGGGAATTGGCCGCCTTGCGACGAGCGCTGCCGCACGTAGCGCAAACTGCTTCGTTAATGGCCGACGCGGTGGCTCCGCTGTTTGCGGCCGTGCGTGAGCATCTGACCGTCCCAGACGACTTCCAAACGCTACTGACCGGCGGCCTCCTCGCTGAACCGGCGTACGCAGTGCGCGACGGCGATGTAGTCGCCGCCGGCTTCGACGCCGAGCTCGACGAGCTGCGCGCGCTTCGCGATCACACCGGTCAATTCCTCGTTGATCTCGAAGCGCGCGAACGGACCCGCACCGGCATCGCCAACCTGCGTGTCGAATACAACCGTGTGCACGGTTTCTACATCGAAGTCACGCACGGTCAGACGATCAAGGTGCCCGACGACTATCGCCGCCGACAGACGCTGAAGAACGCGGAGCGTTACATCACGCCCGAGTTGAAAACATTCGAAGACAAGGCGCTATCGGCACGCGACCGCGCACTCGCGCGCGAGAAGGACTTGTACGACGGCATCGTCGCTCAGGCCGCGCAGCACGTCACCTCGCTACAGCGCTGCGCCGATGCGTTGGCGTCGATCGATGCGCTACTGGCTCTTTCCGATCATGCCGAGCGCGCTCGCTGGGTGCGGCCACAACTCATCGAAAGCGTGCAAATCGACGTGCGTGGCGCACGGCATGCGGTTGTCGAGACACGAGTGCGAAACGTACGTTCCGAATGACTGCAGCCTACGCCCAGGTCGCCGGCTGCTGGTCATTACCGGACCGAACATGGGCGGCAAGTCAACCTACATGCGCTCGATCGCGCTGATCGTGCTGCTCGCTTACGCAGGAAGCTACGTACCCGCGAGCACCGCGACGATCGGGCCGATCGACAGTATTCACACTCGCATCGGCGCCGCCGACGATCTTGCACGCGGCCGCTCGACCTTCATGGTCGAGATGACCGAAGCCGCCGCTATCCTGAACGCCGCAACCGAGCACAGCCTGGTGCTGATGGACGAGATCGGCCGCGGCACATCGACCTTCGACGGTATGGCGCTCGCGGCCTCGATCGCGCGCGAGCTGGTCGAGAAAAACCGTTCGATGACGATGTTTGCGACGCACTACTTTGAATTGACGCAGCTGGCGGAGCAGCATCCGGAGATCGCCAACGTGCACGTCGCTGCGGCCGAAGCCAATGGCAAGGTCGTGTTTTTACACGAGGTGCGCGACGGTCCGGCCAGTAAGAGCTACGGGCTCGCAGTGGCACAGCTCGCCGGCGTGCCTGGCGCAGTCGTCAGACGTGCTCGCTCGTTACTTGCTCAGCTGGAGGAGCGCGCCCTTGGCAAACGGCCTCAGCTGGATCTGTTTGCGTCGACGCCCACCCCAGCGTCGCCAGTCCCCGATCCTGACGCGGAGCTGCGCAAGCGCTTGCGAGCCCTTGATCTCGACGGAGTGTCACCGCGCGAGGCCCATGCGCTGCTCGAAAAACTGAAGCGAGAAGCCGATTAATGCAGCGTCCGGCCCGACGGTGGCGCCACGTGCAAAAAGTCCGGCAGCGCCGGCGCTTCGGCAGACTCAATCTCGTCCGGGCTCGCTTCACGCACATCGACCACCTTGATCTCAAAGCGCAGCGCGAACCCGGCGAGAGGATGATTTGCATCGAGCACCGCCATGCCTTCGGCGATGTCGGTGATCGTGTATTCGGCGGATGACGCGCCGACGCCCGCACCATCGACTTGCATCCCGACTGCAGCGCCCTCGCCCAGATCCTCAACGCGTACCAACGTCACGAGCTCGGGATCGTAGTCACCAAACGCTTCGTCGGGTTCTATGTGCACTGAAACTTCCGCGCCTGCTTCCTTTCCGCGCAGCTCGTCCTCGATGCGGCCGAAGATATCGCCGTGCCCATGCAGATAAGTGAGGGGCTCGCCTGACTTTTCGAGCAGGTTGCCCTGCGCGTCATACATCTCGACGTCGATGCTGACCAAAGTGTCGTCGTCTATCTTCATCTCATCGTGATCGTAAATCATCGTCTTCCTATAATCGTCGGGTGAGTCGATCCGCAATCCGATCTTCAATCATCCAGCGGCTGGGTTCGATCAGCGTGCAGCAATTCATGCGCCAGTACTGGCAGCGCAAGCCGCTTTTGATACGCGCCGCGCTTCCGGACTTCGTGCCATCGGTCGATCGAAAGAGGCTGTTCGAGCTGGCGCGCGATCCGGGGACAGAAAGCCGCTTGGTCAGTTCATCCGGTGGTCGGCGTTCGCTGCAGCACGGCCCGTTTCTTCGCCTGCCGTCGATAAAGCGTCCGCGTTGGACCTTACTCGTGCAAGGCGTTGATCTGCTCGACGACTCGGGCAGGCAATTGCTTTCGCGTTTTAGATTCGTACCCGACGCGCGACTTGACGATTTGATGGTGAGCTTTGCGACGGACGGTGGGGGCGTCGGGCCGCATGTCGACTCATACGATGTCTTTCTGTTGCAAGCCGCCGGCCGCCGGCGATGGCGGATCAGCCGGCAGCGCGGGTTGCGAGCTGTACAAGGATCGCCGATCAACAATGTCGAAGGCTTCTGTGCGTCGAGTGAGTGGATTCTCGATGCAGGCGACATGCTTTATCTGCCGCCGGGCGTCGCGCACGAGGGGGTCGCGCTTGGCGAGTCCATGACGTACTCGATCGGTTTTCGCGCGCCCAGCTATGGGCAGCTCATCGAGCCCTGGTTCGCCGACTATGCGGAGCGTGCCAATCCGCGCGGCCGATATGCCGACGCGGGTACGGCCGCCGTCGCGCACCCGGCCGCGCTGCCACGGAAGATGACGCGGCAGGTCCACGCCGAGCTCACGCATTACAAGCCTAGCCAGGTGGACACCGAGCGTTTCCTGCTGCGCCACTTGAGCGAACCCAAGGCAACGACGGTGTTCGAGCCGCCTGCAACGAGCTTGTCGCCTGCCCAGTTTCAGCGCGGCGCCGCTACGCGTGGACTGCAGCTGCATCGCAAGAGCCGGATGCTGTATTCGACCGCAGCATTCGGAATCAATGGCGACTTGATCGAGCCACCGAGCAAGGCGAGGCTCGTGCTTCAAGCGTTGGCCGATCAGCGCAACCTATCGGCGGAGCAAGCGCGGCGTGCGCCGGCGTCGGTCTGGCCTTTGCTGCACTCGTGGTACGGCGCCGGCTGGATTGGCGTCGATTAAGCTTTTGCGATGAACTCCGAACCGTCACGCGATGAACCGGCCAGCCCGCCAGCGCCGCAACGCACGCTGATTACTTCACGCGCAGATACACATGCCGCTGTACTTCAGACGATCGAAGTGGCCACCCGACGCGTGCTGTGTCTTCATTCCGACCTTTCCATTTTCGATCTGTCGAGAGCCGAGGCCGTAGGGTTGCTGTCGAAATTTTTGCTGGCTCATCGGAGCGCGAGAGTGCGCTTGCTGGTTGACGATTCAATCTGGCTCGATACGCGTGCCGCTCGCTTGCGCGCGCTGCAGTTGCGATTCCCGCTTGCGCTGGAAATGCGCGTCGCTTCGCTTGATGACCCTGTCGGCGACGACGCGCTGCTGATTGCGGATGACTCGACAGTGCTTGACATGAAGCCCACCGCGCAGGCCCGGGGCGACTTGTGGTTGAACAACAAGCCGCATGCGCAGCCTCTGATTGCGGCGTTTGCCCGGCGTTGGGAAGCTGCGGCTCATAATTTGCCCGTTGTTCCCCTCGGCTTGGGTTGAAACGTCAGTGGAAAGCTTGGCATCGATCTTGCTAAGAGACGATGGCCGCGCAGCTATACTCGCGAGTGCTTCACCACAATTCAACAACCAAGAGATACCGTTACCGGATAACCATGAGGGTTCTTACAAAATGAATAAGTCGCTATTGCTCGCTTCGATGATGGTCGTCGCGCTCGCCGCTTGCGGCAGAAAAGACACGCCACCGCCACCTGCGCCGACGCCTGCACCGGCTCCCGCGCCAGCGACGGCACCGACTCCAGCACCCACCCCGGCGCCGAGCACGACCACCGCGCCTTCGAGCACGTCGTCAACCGATTCGATGAAAATGGACTCGATGAAATCGGACACCAGCGCGATGAAGACGGACGAAAAGAAGACCACCAATCCCGTCGAGGACGCGAACAAAGCGGCCGCAGGCACAGCAGTTGACGCTGCCAACCAAAAAGCACAGCCTGCAGTCAAGCCCTAATCGTTTGCTTGCATGCAAAGGCCGGCTCCCGCCGGCCTTTTTTAATGAAGTGTCTTCTCATTACACCGCGCGCCATGCAAGCCCGTCGTCCTGATCCGCCACCGCAATCTCGCTGACGCGGCAGTCCAGCGCCACCGACAACGCCAGCTGTGCCAAAAACGGAGTGTTGTTCGCCTTTGAAAGGTGAGCCGCAGCAATCCACTCCAGCCGAGTGCAATCGAGCCTGCGCAATATCTTCGCAGCCTGGCTGTTGGATAAGTGGCCGAACGCGCCACCGATGCGCGTCTTCAGAAAGTTGGGGTACGAGCCCGAGTGCAGCATGCTTTCATCGTGGTTGCATTCGAGCAGCAACGCGTGAACACGACTCAATGCGCGGACGATAATGTCGCTGCACTCGCCGGCGTCGGTCAGAAGTCCTGCGCGGCGATCGCCATCGCTGAAGACGAACTGCAGCGGCTCGGTTGCGTCGTGCGGCACGGCATAAGGATCGATCACTAGCGGACCCAGCTCGACACGGGCGCCGGCGCAAATGACATGCAGCTCGACGCCGCTGTCGAAAAGTCCCGATGACCGGGCCGTGCCACGCGAGCAATAGACCGGAATGCCGGCCTTGCATGCGAAGCGCGCCACGCCACCGGCGTGATCGGAATGTTCGTGCGTAACGATCACAGCGTCGATGTCACGCAGCGACAGACCTGCCCGCCCCAGTCGGCGGCCGAGTTGCTTGACGTTAAAACCGTTGTCGACCAGAACGCGCGACAGGAACAGTCCGTCGCGCGCTTCAACCACTAGCGCATTGCCGCCGCTGCCTGAACCGAGGCTGCAGACGCGCAGCACTTACCGCAGCTGCTCGTTCAGCAAATTCAAAATGCGATCGGCGGTTGCGGAACGATCGGGCTTGCCGGTCGCGTCAAACACCTGCACATTGGTGCGGGTCGTACTCTCGCCCACAAGTCCCAAACGATACTGCGGCGCCTGGATCGGTTTTTCGCGGCCGAAGATCTTGCTGAAGAATCCCTGATCCGACTTGGCTTTGGCTTCGACCTCGGGATCCAGGTAGCGCACGAAGTAGAACCCCTTCGCGCGATCGCGATCTTCGACGGTAAACCCGCCGCGGTCGAGCGCGAGGCCCACACGTCGCCAAGCGCGGTCAAACGCTTCATCGACCTCGACGCGCTCGCTACGACCGTCGCTACCCTTAATGACTCGTGAGATCTGCGGCGCAGCGGACGGTGCCGCAGTGCCCGCTGCCGTCACGCCCGCAGCGGACCCGGTTGCGCCAGCCGTCGCGACGACCGACTTCGTCGGCTGCTCAAACCGAACCAGCAAACGTTGCAACATCTCGGCTTCGAGCTCCGGATCCGGAGCGCGCGGCTGCCAAGTGGTGCGATCCTGTTGCGGGCTCGTGTACACCTCTTCCATACCGCGATGGGTGATGTAGATCTCCGATGTGCCCTGCGCAGTGCGTTCGAGGCGCGCCCGATACTTGTCCTGCTCGTTGGTCGAATAAACCGAGTCGAGCACGCGGCCCAGCGTGCGTCGGATGATGTCCTGAGGAAGCTTGGCCCGGTTCTCGGCCCAATTTGTTTCGAGCACGCCTGCGTTGGGATCGGCCTTTTCTACTTTCAATCCGATGCTCGGCCAGAAGTCGACCAGTACCGGCCACGCTTTCTCCGGCGGCAGATTCACCGCGAGCCAGCGTTGATTACCTTGCCTCTCGAGCTTTGCGATCGAGCCAGCGGGCACGACCGGAATGCCGGCCGACACTGGCCCAGCGCTTGGACGCTGCCCCTGTCCCTGGCCGGAAGCGGTAATCGTTTGCGGCCGGTCCGGCACCAGGAATCGCTCGTCACGCGGCAACTGCGACAAATCCGGCGGCACCTCAAGCGCCGGGCGCGTCTTCGCCGTTTCGTATTGCACTTTGTCCGATGTGAAGATGCTGCCGGTCCACGAGCAACCTGCGAGCAACACGGCCGCCAGAACTGCGGTGGCAGCCGCGGCATTGCGCGCGCTATTTGATCGACTCATGTTCCAGCTCCTGCAACGAACTCCAGCATCCTGCTTCCTGTAGTGCACCGTGCACGACGGCTTCGTTCGGTTTTGACAGCGGCACGAGTGGCAACCGCAGCCCACCCTCAATACGGCCCGCCTTTGCCAGCGCCCACTTGGCCGGTACCGGATTGGGCTCAACAAACAGTTTGAAATGCACCGGCAACAACTGCGCGTTCATCTTGCGCGCCCGCTTCAGGTCGCCGGCCAGCGCAGCCGCGCACAGCTCTGACATCTGGCGCGGCGCGACGTTCGCCGTCACCGAAATTACGCCATGGCCGCCCAGCAGCATCAGCGCGAGCGCGCTGTCGTCGTTACCGCTGTACAGCGCAAACTCGGACGGCAGATGCTTCAACAGCTCAGCCGCGCGCGGCATATCGCCAGTCGCATCTTTGAGCCCGACGATTCCCGGCATCTGCGAAAGACGCAGTGTTGTCTCAGTCGCCAGATCCGCCACCGTGCGGCTCGGTACGTTGTACAAAATCACCGGCAAATCGACCGTTTCCGCAATCTTGCGAAAGTGCCGGTACAGCCCTTCCTGCGTTGGCTTGTTGTAGTACGGCACCACCTGCAGCGTAGCGTCGGCTCCGACGCGCTTCGCGTGTTGCGTCAGCTCGATTGCTTCGGCCGTTGAATTGCCGCCGGTACCTGCAATGACGGGAACACGGCCGCCGGCGGCTTCCACGGCAACACGGATCAACTCTCCATGCTCGCTCGGCGTCACCGTCGGCGACTCGCCCGTCGTGCCCACCGCAACAATCGCGTTGGTTCCCTCCGCCACGTGCCAGTCGATCAAGCGGCGATAAGCGTCGAAGTCGAGCGACCCATCGTCGTGCATCGGCGACACGATCGCGACGAGACTGCCTTTGATCATGCTTTGATGTACCTTCAAAAGAAGCGCAGGATTCTACAGGCGAGCGACGCTCTGAACGGCGTTACAAACGGCACCGCTCGGCGGCCAGTGGCGCGTCAGCCGCTGAGTTGCGGACCGCGATCCGCTGCACCATCGCGGGCTTCGGTTGCTCGACGAAACCGTCTTCGAACGCAAGCACGCGCATGTCGGTGCCGAACACTTCAAGCAGTTCGCGCGGCCGCAAGAGGTAGTCGGGATTACTCGGTCGGCCGAACGCCGCGTTACCAACGGCGAAAGTCTCATAGATCAACAGGCCGGCCGGGCTGAGCGCTTTTCTGAGCGCCGGAAAAAGCGGACGATGCAGATAGTTCGTGACGATGACCGCGTCAAACTGCCGGTCGGCCAGCGGCCAGGCAGCCGCTTCCAGATCAGCCTGAATGAACTCAATGTTCGGCTCGCTTGCCAATGCATGCGCAGCAGAGTGATCTCGATCCACCGCAGTGACTTTGCAACCGCGCGCTGCGAGCAACCGCGAGTGGCGGCCCGCACCGCAGGCGACGTCCAGAACCGAGGTGCCGCCGGCAATATCCGCCGTCCAACGGAGCACCCAGGCCGATGGCGCTTCGGCTATCACTTATCGCCGACCAGCCCCATCGCTGCGCGCACGTCGCGCATCGTCTCGCCCGCCATCGCGCGTGCCTTGTCGCAACCATCGGCCACGATATCGCGCACCAGCGCAGGATCGTCGAGATACCGTTGCGCACGCTCGCGCAGCGGAGCGAGCTCGCGCACGATCGCATCGATCACCGGTTGTTTGCATTCCAGGCAACCGATGCCCGCCGTACGGCATCCGGTCTGCACCCACTGCTTCGTCGCTTCGTCCGAGTACACGAGGTGCAGCGGCCACACGGGGCAATGCTCGGGCTCGCCCGGATCGGTACGGCGCACACGCGCCGGATCGGTCGGCATCGTGCGCATCTTTTTCGTGACCGATTCGGGCTCTTCGCGCAGCGCAATCGAATTGCCGTAGCTCTTCGACATTCTTCGTC
Organism: uncultured beta proteobacterium; assembly: GCA_963729165.1. Taxonomy (GTDB): domain Bacteria; phylum Pseudomonadota; class Gammaproteobacteria; order Burkholderiales; family Burkholderiaceae_F; genus JACCZX01. The sequence continues at coordinate 86,659 of CAVSMM010000004.1, read as the reverse complement.
CGTCGAGCCCCGGCATCCGCGACACCTTCGTCAGCAGTGCAGCCGGCTCGGGAAGAATGACGCGGTGCGCGCCCTCCGCGTACCCGAACAATCGCTCGCGATCCTCCAGCGGCAACGTCGTCGCTTCTTCGATGATGCTGCGCGCCTGCTTCAATGCGTCGGTATCGCCTTCCTGCTGGAAGCGAACTCGCAGCTCGGCAAACCGCTTCGCCTGTGCGCCGAGCTTGCGCACGGCCGCTTTCGCCTTGGCCTCGAAATCCGGCTCAGCACCAAATACATGATTGAACCGGCGTGCGATCTCGCGCGTCATCTCGATGTGCGGAACCTGATCCTCACCGACCGGCACCAGCGTCGAGCGATAAACCAGGATGTCGGCCGCCTGCATCAACGGATAGCCGAGAAATCCGAAGGTCGACAGATCGCGCTCTGACAGTTGCTGCTGTTGATCTTTGTAAGTCGGAACGCGCTCCAGCCAACCCAGTGGCGTGACCATAGAGAGCAGCAGAAAAAGCTCCGCATGCTCGGGTACATGCGATTGAATGAAAATCGTCGCCTTCGCCGGATCGACGCCGGACGCCAGCCAGTCGATCACCATATCCCAACCGTCGGCGCTGATGCGTTGTGTTTCGTCGTAGTGCGTCGTCAACGCGTGCCAGTCCGCGACGAAGAAAAGACACGGGTGCTCGCTCTGAAGTCGCACCCAGTTTTTCAAGACACCGTGATAGTGGCCCAAGTGCATCGCACCCGTGGGGCGCATGCCGGAGAGAACCCGCTCGGCGAACAGCATCGAGCGTTAAACGAACAGGCGCACGATCGCTTCGCCGGCCGCCAGAAAAGGGCGCAGAAGAAAGCTCAGCGCGCCGCTCACCATCAATCCGATGATGATGAACAATCCGAACGGCTCGATGCGCGAGTACGCGATCGAAAGCTGATTGGGCAGCAGCCCACTGACAATGCGGCCACCGTCAAGTGGAGGAATCGGCAGCAGGTTGAGTGCCATGAACACCAGGTTCACCTGAATCCCCGCACGCGCCACCTCGAAGAAGAAGCGCTCTTCGATACCCGCCATCCGCAGCACGCTAAAGATAATGGCCCACAGAATCGCCATTGCCAGATTGACGCCCGGTCCCGCGGCAGCCACCCAGATCATGTCCCGCTTCGGATGGCGCAAGCTCGACCAGTCGACCGGCACCGGCTTTGCCCAGCCGAACATAAATCCGGTCAAGATCACCATGCCAAGCGGTACCGCGATCGTGCCGATCGGATCGATGTGCTTGACAGGATTGAGCGTCACACGGCCCAGAACGTATGCCGTGTTGTCGCCCAGCATGCGAGCCACATAACCGTGCGAGGCTTCGTGAACCGTAATCGCAAATAACACCGGGATCGCGTACACCGCGATCAATTGCAAAGCGTTTTCCATCGAATCGAGTCTATCTGAAGCGCTTCTCGTGTACGCGACGACTGCGTCGTCGCACGTGCACTTGTCGCGACAGTAGCGACATGCCGGGGGCATGTCGCCGGCGCACGCGCAATGCAAAGGCAAGCGTGTTATCGCTCGCACGCCGCTACAAGCCGAGTGCTGCTGATGTCGCCTCGGCCTTGCCGTACCAGCACCGCTTCTGCACCGGTCAGATCGACGATTGTCGTCGGCTGAACGCCGCACGCACCTGCATCGAGCACGAAGTCGATGTCGTGATCCAGCCGCTCGCGAATGTGTTCGCCTTCATTTAACGGAAGCTCGTCACCCGGCAACTGCAGCGTTGTCGTCAACAGCGGCTGTCCCAGTACATCGAGCAAGCCGAGAGCGACGCGATGGTCGGGCACGCGCAACCCGATCGTCTTGCGTGACGGGTGCGACAGACGTCGCGGTACTTCCTTCGTCGCTTCCAGAATCAGTGTGTACGGCCCTGGAGTTGCGTTCTTCAACAGGCGATAGCGCCGGTTATCGACCTTCGCGTATTGCCCGATGTCCGACAGATCGCGGCACATCAGCGTCAGCAAATGGCGATCGTCGATGCGGCGAATCGCGCGAATACGATCGACCGCTGCACGGTCATCCAAGTGACACGCGAGTGCGTAGCAAGAGTCGGTAGGAATCGCGCCAACGCCGCCGTGATCGAGAATCTGCGCCGCCTGCCGAAGCAGGCGCACTTGCGGATCGATCGGATGGATCGAAAATAATTGCGCCACGGCTGAGATGTGCTACTAGACGAACCGGTGCCACACCGGCGTCAATTCCGGTGCCAAAGGGGCAACGCGGCCCAACTCCACATTCGCCGATTCTCCGGGGCCGTGAAAGTCACTTCCACTCGACGCTTCGAAGCCGAACTCGAGCGCGAGCTTGGTGAAGCGGCGCACATCGTCGGGCGTGTGATTGCTCGTCACGACTTCCAGCGCCTTACCGCCCACATCACGGAACTCTTCGAGCATTGCGTGCAATGCAAGCTCGTCGAACCGGTAGCGCGCCGGGTGCGCGACGACCGCGACACCACCTGCGGCACCGATCATTTCGACGGCTTCAGCCAAAGTGGCCCAGCGATGCGGCACATAACCCGGCTTGCCTTCGACCAGATAGCGCTTGAACACCTCGCGCACGTCGCGGCACACACCCTGTTCAACCAGAAATCGCGCAAAGTGTGTGCGACCGATCATGCGCGGATTCTCTGCATGACGAAGCGCGCCTTCGAGCGTGCCGGCGATTCCGGCGGCCGCCAGGCTCGCATCGATCTCCTGCGCGCGCCGCGTTCGTCCCGACCGCACGTAGGCGAGCCGATCCCGCAACGTCGCGTCCTCGCTGTCCACGCCTAGGCCGACGACGTGAACCGTGGTCTTGCCCCAGGTTACCGACACCTCAACGCCAGGAACAAACGCCAGCGAGCGTTCCGCAGCAGCAGCCTTCGCTTCGGCCAGGCCCGACACTTCGTCATGATCGGTTAAGGCATACAGCTCGACGCCTTGGTCGGCGGCACGCCGCACGACATCGCCGGGCGCCATCGTCCCGTCGGAATGGAATGAATGCGAATGAAGGTCGGCGCGCACCGAGTGAACGCCGGCACGGATCGTGTCGAGCATCAAGGCATTCTAGGGCTTGTCAGTTTGGTCACAGCGCCGATGAATTCTTCGATCAGCCGCGCGACTTCGCCCGGTTGATCGTGATGCAACATGTGCCCCGCATCTTCAATGACTGCGCTCTGCACGTTCCGCAGCGCAGCCTTTCGAATCTCGACTTCTTTCAGCGCCGCATCGCGATCCTCACCCACGTGCCGCAGCACATCTGTCTGCGCGCCCTGCACCCAGAGCACGGGACACTCGACGCTCTGCCAGCACGCAAGCACTTCATCGATTCGATACAGCGTGGGATTGACGATTCGATGCGCGGGATCGCCGGCGATGCGGAAACGTCCTGCGCCATCGGGCTCCGACCAGTGCTGCGCGAGAAACGCGGCGCGTTCGGCCGAGAGCCGCGGATTGTTCTTCATCAGGCGTGCCGCGACCTCCTGTTGCGACGCGTAGTCACGCAGCGCTCCGCCCTGCTTCAACTGATCGATCCATTGCGCGTAGCGGCCCGGCGCCTGCGCGGGTCGGGTCGGCCGCAAGCCGAAGCCTTCGAGATTGACGACCGCACGTACACGTTGTGGCCGAGCGCCGGCGTACATCAGTGCGACGTTGGCACCCATGCTGTGACCTATCAGCCAGGCCGGTTGCTGTCCGACCACGTCGTCCAAGATGAACTCGAGATCCGCTAGATAATCCGGGTACCAGTAGCAGTCCGTCGGTGTGCGATCGGTCCGACCAAATCCGCGCCAATCGGGGGCGACGACTCGCCAACCGCGACCGAGCGCATCGACGACGAACTGAAACGACGCCGATACATCCATCCAGCCGTGCAGCATCAGCAGCGTGTGCGCGGCATCAGCCTCAGCGTCACCCCATTCACGCAGGTGATAGCGGAGCCCACGAACATTGATGAATGCGGACCGTGACGGCGTCATTAGCTGGGCGTTTGCGCCTACGCGAGTGTTCGGCGATTATAGGAACGAGTATTCGAGTTCTTCGTCGGAGAGGCCGATGCGCGACCAGTACCGCGCGCTGTACGAAAACTTTCGGTGGTATGTGCCGCGCGAATTCAATATCGCGGAGGCCTGCTGCCGCCGATGGTCGCAGGAGACCACGCGCATCGCGCTGCATTACGAAGACGAAACCGGGTTGCGGGCGTCATTCACCTACGCAGCGCTGCAAGCCGATGCGAACCGCTTGTCGAACGCGCTGCAGGCACTTGGCGTCAAACGCGGCGAGCGTGTGGCGATCGTATTGCCTCAGTGCGCAGAAACCGCGATCACACACATCGCCGTTTACCAAATGGGCGCGGTCGCGATGCCGCTGTCTTTGTTATTCGGACCCGATGCTCTTGAATACCGGCTGCAGGACAGCGAGGCGGTCGTAGCAATTGTTGACGCAACCGCGCTTGCAGCGATCGAGGAAGTGCATGCGCGCTGCCCCAATCTGCGACATCTGATCGTCGTCGGTGACTCGAGCACGAACGCGGTCTGGCACGCGTGGAGTTCGCTGCTCGGGCGCCATCGCGATTCTTATTTGCCGGCGACAACGCTAGCCGATGACCCGGCGCTGCTGATCTACACCAGTGGCACGACCGGCCCACCTAAGGGCGCGCTGATGCCGCATCGCGCGCTGATCGGCAACCTGCCCGGCTTCGTCGCCTCGCACAACTGGTTTCCGCAGCCCGGAGATGTGTTCTGGTCGCCGGCCGATTGGGCCTGGACCGGAGGTCTGATGGATGCGCTGCTGCCGACGATGTATTTCGGATTTCCGATCGTCGGTTATCGCGGCCGCTTTGGTGCGGAGCGCGCGTTCGAGCTGATGCAGCGGCATGGCGTGACGAGCGCATTCCTGTTTCCGACCGCGCTGAAGATGATGATGAAGTCGGTACCCGAACCGCGCGCGACGTATCGGCTCAAGCTGCGTTCTTTGATGAGCGCCGGCGAGGCGGTCGGGCAAACGGTATTCGATTGGTGCCGCGATGCGCTTGGCGTGACGGTCAACGAAATGTTCGGCCAGACGGAGATGAATTACATCGTCGGCAACTCGTATCAAAAGTGGCCCGCTCGCGCCGGCAGCATGGGCCGACCGTATCCGGGGCATCGAGTCGCAGTCATCGACGACGGCGGAAGCGCAGTCGCGTCGGGCGAGACGGGCGAGGTCGCGATCCATCGGCGCGATATTCACGGCGACCGCGACCCGATTTTCTTTCTCGAGTACTGGCGGAACACGGATGCGACTCGAAGACAAGTTCACCGGCGACTGGTGCCGCACCGGTGATCTGGCGAGCGTCGATCGCGATGGCTATCTCTGGTACCAAGGCCGCGCCGACGACATGTTCAAGGCGGCGGGTTATCGAATCGGACCAAGCGAGATCGAGAATTGCCTGGTCAAGCACCCGGCGGTCGCGAACGTAGCAGTCGTGCCGAAGCCCGATATGGAACGCGGTGCGCTGGTCAAAGCCTTCGTCGTGCTGGCCGCCGGCTACGACGCATCATCGCGCTTGATCGAGGAATTACAGCTGCACGTACGCGGCAAGCTGGCGCCCTACGAATATCCGAAGGAAATTGAATTCATCGCTGAACTGCCGATGACGACGACGGGCAAGGTTCAGCGGAGAATATTGCGCGAGCTCGAGAAAACGCGTGCGAAAGAACGCGTGAGCAACAACACCTAGGGCTGGTCGCCCTTTTCGGATCGACTTTTGCGCACGGGGATGATGCGGCCGTCGCGCGTCATGCGCGGCCGATATTGCGCATTGGCAATCGCAACTTCCATTACTCGGGCGCGCTCTTCATTTGCCACCGAGTCGATCAATCGAGTGACATACGCGCTCGGAATATCTCTGTAGCGGCGCCGATCTATACGCACCGGCACTTCGCGCCAACCTTGATCAAGCAGCCAACGCCAAAGTTGATCGCTCATGCCGGAGCGGACGGTCATCCGAATGTCGCCACAGAAAAGCTTGGAACCAAAAGGCGGCTTACTGCTCTCCGAAGGAATGTCCCGCTCGCACCGGATCCTCAACAATGTTCGAACTTGGTCGCGGACGTGCGCAACGAAATCGAGTTCCAAGATACAACCTCCAACGATCCGCGGACTTTAGCGTCGGTTCTACCGCGCCGTATCCCCCGAATCTGTTAGAGAAAACGTTGATTTTTGCTAAGAAACGGCTGCGCGCTCAGCCTGCTTTGCTGACGGACGGCGTGTGATGTGCCGTATCGCGCTCGTCAAGACGCGCTCGTACTCCTCAGGCTGCGAGTCGAAAAGCTTTGTTATCAGCGTTGTAGGCAGCGGCTTCAGCTGCAGGCGGTTTTCGCCGGGCGCCAGCTCGCGCCAGCCCAGACTGACCAGCCAGTGCCACAAATCGTCACTTAGACCGGCCTGCACTGACATCCGCATGCCGGAGCAGCAGATCGTTGCGCCGATTGCTGGCTTGTTGGTTTCGCGCAGGCGCAAGTCCTGCTTTTTCTTCCACAGTAAATCTCCAACCGGTGCATACAGCAACGTTGCCCAATTCATCATGCCTCCTAGTTGTCAGCACTGTATCGGTCTACCTGATTCGATTCGATCCCCCTTGGGAGCGATCGCGCGCACGGCCTAATCCACGCCTTTATGGGTCAAGTTAGTGTCGACGAACACTTGCCAAATCTTCGCGGTTACTGGGCCGTTAGACTTGACGGATGGGCATCTACCAATTGGGCGACCGCGTCCCGCAAATCGACCCCAGCGCTTATGTGTTTGACACCGCGACATTGATCGGCAGCGTCATTCTCGGGGCACGCGTCAGCATCTGGCCCTACGCAACGCTGCGCGGCGACAACGAGCCGATCGAGATTGGCGACGACAGCAACGTGCAGGAGTCCTCAGTGCTGCACGCCGATCCAGGATTTCCGCTGACGATCGGCCGCCGCGTGACAGTCGGGCATCAAGTGATGTTGCACGGCTGCAGCATCGGCGATGGCAGCCTGATCGGCATCCAAGTCGTGGTGCTGAACGGCGCGGTGATTGGTCGCAACTGTTTGATCGGCGCCGGTGCGCTGATTACCGAAGGCAAGCAGATTCCGGACGGTTCGCTCGTGATCGGCTCACCGGCGAAAGTCGTGCGACAACTCGAGCCTGCGCACATTGAGCGCATGAAGCGTGATACCGACAGCTACGTACGGCGTGCGGTCGCCTATCGGCGCGATTTGAAGCGCATCAGTTGACGGCTGCCGAAACGCTCACCGTCATGCCGGATCGATTGATGAAGTTTGCGTTTTCCGGCGCTCAAGTGCGAGGCGAGTTGGTGCAGCTGGGCACTGCATGGCGCGAGATGATCGCGCATCGTCAGTATCCACCCGCGGTGATGCGGGTACTTGGCGAAATGGTTGCGGCTGCTGCACTGCTTGCGACCAATATCAAATTCAACGGAGCGCTGGTAATGCAGGTCTACGGCGACGGTCCGCTGCAGTTGCTCGTGGTCGAGTGCCAATCAGACCTTGCGCTGCGCGCAACGGCGAAGGTGCGTGACGAACCGATCGCCGACCACATCTCACTGCAGGACCTGATGAATCGTAACGGGCGCGGGCGATTCTCGATCACGCTTGATCCGAAAGATCCGCTGCCTGGGCAGCAGCCGTATCAGGGCATCGTCGCGCTCGAAGGCAACAGTGTTGCCGAAGTTCTGCAGACTTACATGCGTCAGAGTGAGCAGCTCGAGACGCGCCTTTGGCTTGCCTCGAATGACAGTACGGTTGCGGGACTGCTGCTGCAGCGGTTGCCCGGCGATGGCGGAAAAGATGTTGCACTTCCCAACGACGCCGCATGGGAGCATTTACTGGCGCTCGCACGGACCGTGACGTCTGAAGAGTTGCTGCAGCTCTCGCCCGAGGACGTATCGCATCGGCTGTTCTGGCAGGAGATTCTCGAGCACTACCCGCGGCTCACTCCGCGCTTTCAATGCACCTGCTCGCGCGAGCGCATCGCAAAGATGCTGATCTCGCTCGGCCAGGAAGAAGTCGAATCGATCATTGCCGAGCAAGGATCTGTCAGCGTGACCTGCGAGTTTTGCGGGCGCAAGTATTCGTTCGATCCGGTCGATGCTGCGCATCTGTTTGCAGGCGGAATCGAAAGCGCTGCTACTGCAACGTTAGACGGCACGACTCGGCATTGATCCCTCGGGTTCAACCGCTACTCGGTTGCCATGCTTTAGTCTTCATTTCGACGAGATAGGCCCGAGTCCCTGACCCTCCCACGTTCTCAACCGTATGAGTTGATGCCGGGTCCCAGAACACGTCTCCGGTCTTGTTCTCGGCCAAAGATTGTCTTGCCATCGGGCAGCGTCACTTTGGCCTTGGCGTCGGTGAGCAGTACCGTTAGATGATCGGGATGCGAGTGAACTCCCTGGCCGCAAATCCCTAAACCGGGCCTGCTTACGTACTCGATAACGCGCACCTGCTCGTTTTCAAACACGACTCTGTACGAACGCCGATTGACCTTAGTCGCGTCCTGCGCGAGCGCATCGGCTGATACCCCGAAGCCCGCCAGCAGCGCAATCAGTTGTCGCCGCGTCAGTGCAGGCGAGTGCGCTTTTCGAATCTGTCATTTGGACCTCCCCTATGAATCGATGTTACATCTGCCTGAACAGATGGTTATAGCTCTCTGCAACCGGCAGAGTCTCGGGACGATTTTTCAGGCGCAGTGTCAGACTCCCGCCGTCAGACCGCATCACGCTCTCAATCGCATTCAAATTCACTACCGCCGAGCGGTGCACTTGCCAGAACATTGAAGGATCGAGCTCATCGACCAGCTCCTTGATCGTCTTCCTGATCAGCGACTCCGAATCAGCCGTAGCCACCAGCGTGTACTTGTTGTCCGCCTTGAAGTAAAGAATTTCTTCGACGGTAATCAATCGCGTTGCAGCGCCTCGCGCAGCGCTGATCCACTGCAGATACTGGCGCGACGCCGACGGCCGCTCGACACTATCTAGCAGCTTGCTTAAGTCGCGCGGCGTTTCGGCGAGCCTTGACTTCAGGCGCTGGATCGTCGTTAGCAACCTGACTGGAGTAAACGGCTTCAATACATAGTCAATCGCGCCCGCCTCGAAGGCTTCCAGCGCATGCTGATCGAACGCAGTGATAAACACGACGTGGCAGCGTCCGGCGATCTGACGTGCCAAGTCGAGCCCGGACAGCTCCGGCATATGGATGTCGACGAACGCTACCGTCGGCGCAAATCGCTCGATCGCATGCAACGCCGAGATGCCGTCAGTGGCTTTGCCAACGATGCGCAGTTGCGGCCACAGCGATGCAAGCTGGTTGCATAGTTCGGTGGCGAGCAACGGCTCGTCTTCCGCGATGACCGCGGTCGGAGCGCTGTCGACGTTACGCGCTAGCTGGTTCATAGGGAATCCGTACAGTAGTTCGAACACCGCCGTCAATGGCGGCGCTCGTCAAGATCGGCGCTTGCGCCGAACAAATCGAGCAGCGTCGCTCGAGCGTCCGCTGTTGCGCCAAGCACATCGAGCGTTGGTCGACGAGGTTGCCTAAGCATTCTCTGATTTGATGACTTTGTCCGCGCTGTTAGCTGCATCACCAACGTCTGCCGTGGCGATTCCGAAGGTGGCGAAAGAAATGTCCACGCTACCTCCGTCCGCAGTGCTGCCGAGAAGTTCGTCGATCAGAGGCAGCAGTACGCCCGGCGGAAAGCTCGCCGTACCCACTGAGGGTGCGATATCAACATCGAGCCTGGATGTTCCGTGCCCCGCGAGCATTCGCAGGCGCGCAAACGAACTCGCCAGCTCGCACTCCTGATCTACGCTCGACGAAGCAATGCGAAGACGCGGCAATGCGTGCACGCAGGAACGCAGTGAGCTCATCAAGCAGTTGCTCGGCACGGTCACCGTCCTAACCGTGTATGTCTCTCTGCACCGCTTCCAGCATAGCGAAGAAAAACATCGGATCGACGCGCGCCTGAATCGCCTTTAGACGCCCTTCGACCAGACGCCGCCGCACTGACATCTGCTCTGACGCGTATTCGCGCCAGAAGCTTGCTTGCCTGTGTTGCCTCGCTGCTTTCTACCAGCCAGGCCCGCGCTATTAAGGCGAGCGCCACGTTCAGCCACATTGCATAAAGCAGGATTGAAAAACCAAGAGGAACAGGAAGTAATGCCGTACCTCGAGCGCGGCTGAAAAGCATGCGGCCACATCGAGCCAATACTTCAGGTCCAGAAGATCAGGCCGGTTACAGTGATGCCAATCGCGACAGTGGCCAGGTGGCGGCGCCATCCGCGAATTGGAAACAGCTCCAGACGCCTTAAGTGCCACCACCAGCGGCACCAAAATGAACCGCACCGCTCAACGAACACGTTGCCAAGCCGTATGCGGCCCGACTCAAGCAGCGAAAGTTTCCCTCAATAAGCTGAAACGAGGCCGATACGTATTGATGACTATTGCTACTACGGCAGAGTATGAATGCCAAGCCGAAGTCGTGCCGGTCGAAGCTCACCCACCCCATCACTCGGGCAGCGCTAAATTTCAGCCGCATTGCTGGTGCACACCAGAGCTGGCGCGCCGCATCAAGCATGCTCTGGCCCCTTGGGTCTGAGTAATCCGATATTCGCGGCGCTGACGCGGCTCGACTGACGCAGGCTCGACGATCGGTACCTTGATCGTCGCCAGCTACGCCGCGCGCGGCTCTTGTTCCGTCAGGCTGAAGCTGGCGCGCCTGCCGTAGCGCGCTGAAAGCTGGCGCCGAATGTTTGCCAGGCCGACTCCGGTGCCGCCCGGCAATACCGATTCAAGTCCCACTCCGTCGTCGGCGATGTCAATCTGAACTAGACCTCGAGCGCGGCGCACTGTGACATCGATTCGCCCGCCCTCCGCTGCCGGGCCGATGCCGTGCTTGACCGCGTTTTCAACCAATGTCAGCAGTAACATCGGCGGAAACTGCACATGCTCGGCCGCGCGGATCGACGTCGAATTCGAACTTCAGCCGATCCCCCATCCGAACCGCGAAAAGCTCCAGGTACGCACGTGCAAGTTCAATCTCATCGCCGACGTTGGACGAAGCCGACACGCACTCGTGGCAGCGCTGCGCGTAAGTAGCGCAGCAGGCTTTCCATCATCTGCACACCCGACTCAGGCTCGGTTCTGTAGAGCGAGCGGACGTTGGCCAGCGTATTGAACAGAAAGTGTGGTTCGATCTGCGCCTGCAGCAACTGCAACTGCTGTTCGGACTCCTCGCGCGCCAGCTCTTGTCCCGCTTGCTGCGCACTCCGGATCTCGGCCCGCGCGTGAAGCGCGCGGCGGCGGATCGCATCGACGCCGGCCACCATCGCACCGATCGCGCTCCAGCGTAGCGATTCCTGAGCGATGTCGCTCGAATGCAGGCATTGATCCGAGCGTTGACAAGGTCACCACCACATACGTCCCGACCAAGGAGGCGACCATCAGCGCTGCAACGAGCACGAGCCAGCGCAGCACTCCGGTGGGTGGCAACGCCTCATCAGCCAGCGTGTAGGCGATGGCGATGCACGAAGCGATAAAGAGTACTTCGAGGGTGTACAGCAGCCAAGCATAGGCAATATCGAATGCAGACCAGAAATCGGTGTCCATCGGCTGCGCAAGGATTTGAGCGGACGCGACCAATGTGATCGCGACAACGATTCCGATACGTTGCAAGCTCATCGCAGCTATGACGCGGCGCCAATAAGTGTGCGCAGCGTTCGGCTGACGGGTCGACGTGAAGAACGTTCGCCAGAAAAGACATCAGAGCCTCTGCAGAGCGCGCAAGTGACAGTATTGTGGAATGCATTGCAGCCGCGCTGGCGCGGTGGCCCGACGAAGCGCCGGATTTGCGCGATGGCTACGGTTGCATCGCGATGGAGTAGCCGAATTTCGCGACCGATCCGAGCACAGTCAGTCGAGCGCCTCGGCGACTCGACTCCAAAATGTCACGAGTTTCGCGTGCACAGCAATGATCACCATTTGTGCTGTCCGGCTTTCGACCGTAACGACTCCGCCTTTCGCCGATTTCATCGGCTCGCCTACGAAACGTGCACGGCGATCGCACGCAGACTGCTACTCGACGCGCAATACCGGGGGCACAGTAACCGTTGCGCGACTCTTGCCAGGAGGACGTAATGAAGCGCAATTATGAACATTCGTATGACCGGGGTCGCGACAATAGTCACCATGCTGCTCGTGTCTGAGCTGCGGCGGCAGCGACGACGACACTGTCACTCCTGTTGCAGAAGCCGCTTCGGTTACGGTCCCCTTTACCAACGGAGTGGTGACCACATCCAATGCCGTTGCTTACTGGAACAAGATCGCGACCGACACGATCAATGTCGCGCCGGCGGCTACGGGCACCGCTGAAGAGCAACGCCCGAACTTTCCGTCGATCTAGCCACGGTTCACGTGGCGATCTATGACGCAGTTAACGCCATCGTTGGCACGCACAAGGCATTTGCTGCCACGCCTGCCACGTCAGCAGCGGGTGCTTCGCAGGAAGCGGCCGCGGCTGCGGCGGCTCACGGAGTGCTGAAGGGTCTGTTCCCGAATCGCGCCGCGCAATACCAGGCTGCATACGATGACTTCGTCGCAGCGATCCCGGCAGGCGATGCCAAGACCCGCGGCATCGCAGTCGGAACCGAAGTCGCAACCGCCATTGTCGCGCTGCGCGCCAACGATGGCCGCTCGACGACAGTCACCTACATCGACCAGTGGAACCGCACCGGGCAACTTTCGCGGTGTCAATCCGGTCGGACATTCAATCGATTCATAAAGCCGTTCGCGGTGACAAGTTTGTCTCAGTTCCGTGCCCCTCCGCCACCGGCGCTCGACAGTGCGGCCTACGCCGCCGACTTCAACGAAGTGCTCGCTTTGGGAGCAACCACCAGCAGCATGCGCAGCGCGGACCAACTGGAAACTGCCCGCTTCCACACCGAAGCTCCACCCAACCTGCTAACGCGCAACTACCGTGCTTTCGCGATGGACAGCCGCAGCCTTGCCGAGAACGCGCGCGGTATGGCGATGCTGTGGGTTGCGCAGGCCGATGCTCTGAATACGTGCTTCGAATCCAAATACTTCTTTGCTTTCTGGCGCCCGATAAGTGCAATCAGATTTGCGGATACCGATGGCAATGCTGCGACCACGATGGATGCAGCCTGGACGCCGGTGGTTACGACTCCAAATCATCCCGAGTATCCGTCGGCGCATATGTGCGGTAACTCTGCCTCGATGGCCGCGTTGAAGGCGCACTTCGGTACCAGCAAGATCTCATTCAGCTTCGGCAGCACGGTCACCGGAACGGTGCGTCAGTACGGCACTCCGGATGACATGCTGAACGAAATCATCCTCGCGCGCATTCACGGCGGCATGCACTTCCGCACGGCCAATGTTCAAGGTGGCGTGCTCGGCACCAACGTCGGCGAGTGGGTCGCGAAGAATTACTTTCAGACCGCGTTAATCGAAACGCAACCGCTCGCTAGAGCCCGGACAAGAATTTCCATGCGAACTCTGTCCGGGCGGCGGGCCATGTCTAGAACGCACAAGCGACGATTGTGGCGTGCGACATCGTGCGCGGTGTGGGTCTTGCTGGTGATTCCAATGGCTGCTGCCCAGCCAGCAACCGATACGCCGGACTGAACCCTACGCCCTACCGCTTCCTTCGTTACTCGGAAGATTTTATTTTCGCGCGCAACCCGGCGTGTCAAACGGGCTTTTGGGATGGCATTAAACACGTGCCCTTCGGGCCTGATAACGAACGATTCCTCTCGCTCGGCGGCGATCTACGCCTTCAATGGATCAACGGGCGTTACCTCAGCTTCGGCAATGAAGGTGGAGACAACCACAACGTCTTGTTGGAGCGGATCCATCTGCACGCCAATACGCGCCTGGCGTCCGCATTGAGAGTTTTCGCCGAGCTAAAGAGCAACTTTGAACAGAATCGGGAGCCCGTTCCTCTGGGCGCTGATGTGGATCGGCTCGACGTTCACCAGGCGTTTATCGATTTCGGTACTGATCGGTCGCCGCTGCTCCGCCTCGGGCGCCAGGAGCTGATCTATGGTTCAGGCCGGCGGATCTTTCCGCGCAACGGCCCCAACGTGCGAGGCAACTTCGATGGTATGCGCGCGACGGCGCCTATCGCTGACTGGCGCGCTGATGCCTTTGTATTCCGACCCGTTAGCGTTGACCCCGGCGTGTTCGACGACGGCACGATCGATACTCAGACCTTTTGGGGCTTGTACGCTACCGGAACGCCAGCTTCCTTCTCGCCATGGGGGCTTGACGTTTACTACATCGGAGCACGCCGTCTGGGCGTGCGTTTCAGCCAAGGCGCTGCGACCGAGCAGCGCCACTCGATTGGCGCAAGGCTCTTTGGCAAATCCGGCGCGTGGGATTTCGATCACGAGATAACCGCACAGTGGGGAAGCTTCGGTTCAGGCTCAATCAAGGCATGGGCGGTACAGAGCGAAACGGGCTACTCGTGGACCAATGCACTATTAAAGCCGAGGGGATCGTTGAGGTTGACCCTCGGCAGCGGTGACCGTAACCCGGCCGATCCGGATCTGCAGACCTTTAACACGCTCTTCACACGAGGCGGCGCGGTCACTGAAAATTTCAACATCGCGGCTCCAAACATCATGCACGCACGTGCAGGTCTGGATATGCAGGTGGCTCCATCGCTCACGGCCGTCGTCGCCCTTGAAACGACGTGGCGAACCAGTCGGCGCGATGGCGTCTACGGCCCGGGCGGCAATGTGATTCGCGCTCCCGCCGGCAGCACCGCACGTCATGTCGGTGACGACATTGAAGGAACCTTGATATGGAGAATCGATCGGCACGCCGCTGTTAGCCTTGCAGTGGGCTACTTCTTCAGCGGACGATTTATTGCAGAGAGCGGTCCGAATCGTGACATGAGCTTCGCCACGGTTACATTCTTCTATCGATTTTGAGCACTCTTTGAGGTGCAGTTGACATCTGCCGCTGTATGTCTGTGGCGATGCGAGAAGGTGGTCGATCAAAGGCGGTATCGGTGACGAATGCTATTCACCGACACCGCTCTCGTAACGCCATTCTCACGGTTTGTAATCCGACAGCAATTCGCCGTGAAAGCCGTCGGCTATAACTTCGGCAGATGGCATGCTCGCGCATCCCGCCAGCAATGCGAAAAGAGCGGCTGCGATGGTTGAGAGAACTACTTTGCTTTGATTACGTTTCATAACTATCTCCTGGTTGAACTCCCGGTTGGGAGACTGTATTGATTAGGAACTCCGTTCGGCTGTTTGCACTGAGCGCTGTTGCGCGTCGACGGCCTCATAGCTCAATGCAAGAAAGTCGATAAACCCGCCGATGGATAACGTGATCGATAACGCCGCGATCGCGAATACGAGTCGAAGCACCGGCGTCTCGTTGGTGAACTCGTGTTTCATATGAACCTCCATAGACTTGATGTGCGCCACAGTAGGTGCGTCAGAGTGCTGGCGCCAGCGGAAGGCGACGCGGGCGCCAATTGGTGGCATCGTTGCAGTGGCGATTGATTTGAGCGCGACCGGCGCGCCAGTCCCCGACGAAACACGGAAAATCACTGACGAGTGCGGCCAGGTCCCTACTTCGGATAAGTGGTAACACCCCGACGGCGCGCGTAGAGATCAGCTCACCGTCACGTGCGAGTTCAGCGGACTACGTGTTCATTAAGTCCACTCGATGCGGCGCAGCTGCCTGGGAGCAGCATAGAAAGCAGGCACCACTGCACGATGGCGCATGCAATGATTATGGTGAGCCTGTCGGTCCAAGGGCTAGCAATAGCGCACTTACCCGTTAGGACCGCAATTTGTGCGTGGCTCAGGGGCTTAGGGCACCGCGACCAGCGTGAAGTCGTTAACGACCGGCACCGCGCCGATCGTCACTGCCTTCGACTGCGTCACATACGCTGTCGCGAAGGCTTCGAGCGTGTAGTTGGCCGCACTTGCTGACTGCGAACTGAATGTCAGAGGCAAAGTCGTCGAATACGTCGCGAGGCGCGGCGCGGTAATTGGCAACGTCAAAGAGTAATTGCCCGTTGTCGCATCGCCGTTGTCGTGTGCCACTTCAATCTTTCGGTACGCTGCCGACGCCTGCAGCGCACGCACGCTGGCCGAGGCCGCAATCGGCAGGACCTTGCCGTTTGCGATCACCGGTCATCGCAGCAGGCATCGTTATAGGTGCAGCGGTGGTACTGATTCGAGTCGACGCGCCTGCAGTTACGGGCGTCGCCGTGACTACGGAAGTAGCGAAACCGTTCGCTGTGAATGCCACGTCGAAAGGCGACTGCGCCGGGTCAAGGCCGGAGAACATGAAGTCACCGTTCGCATTGGGTATGTGCTTCGAACCACGGCTCCGTTCTTCTGAACCGACACCGTCACCCCGTGAGCGCCGGGTCGACGGTGCCGACGATCGCGGTGTCCTGCGCGGGATCACCCTGATTACCGGTTTCAGATTAAACCTCCGTCCGTTGGGTACCACCGAGCGGCAGGCGTCGAAGTCGAGCACCAGATCGGTCAGCGCGTTCGGCTGCACCGTAAAGCCATGATTAGCTTCAACCCGCTTTGCGTTGCGCTCGGTGTGTCGAGCGCGGTTTCAATTCCACCGGTCGGAACGACCGAGTTGGCCGGAGTGCCACCTCTGTTCGGACTCAGTACGAGCCGGACCTGCTGATATTGACCGGCCGCCAAGGGCGTCTGACCGAGCTCCGCCAGGACACCATTGGTTAGGCCGAGTAAGTCGATGCGCTGCGTTGGATTCAGCACGATCTCGCTCCAGCCGGCGTCATTGTCGTTGGCGGAGGATGTTTGATGCACGCGGACACGTTCGACCGTGATATAGACATGATCGAAGCCGCACGCAGGTGCATCGGTCAATGCGACCCGTAGCGTGCCGGTCCCGGCGGAGAAGCGGGAGTCACCGTCGACCCGTCATCACTTCCTCCGCCGCACGCCGCAAGAAACGACACGACGGACGCGGAAAGCGCGCTTCCCATCCAATTGAAAATGCGATCTTGCTCATCACGATCTCCGATCCATGCTTGTTCAACTCGGGGCACGATACGAGAACTTCTCCGCTTTTGGTCCGAAAAACAGACGTTCCACGCTAGACCAGACGTACCGTTAAGCGGTACGTAACTGATTCGGGTCGATGGCACGACGCAAGAAGTGATATCACTTGACGCGCGGACAGCAAATTGGGTGCCCGCGGAAAGAGGCCCACGCTACTGTGCGCACTTACTCCTATGACGCCTGACGCTATCAATGCGACCAGCGCAAGACCGGCTCTCGATTGAAATCGTCGAACTCGATGCCGAACGAACCGACGAACTCGTCCGACTATGGCGAGAGAGCTTCGAGTTCGGCGTCGGCGTCGTCGATCCGCATCCAATTGAAGAACAGCGGGAATTCTTTGTCAATACTGTCGTTCCGAATAACTCAGTCCGCATCGCCCTGCTCGACGACCGAGCTCGTCGGTTTCATCGCGGCGACGAAGGAGTCGATCACGCATCTATACGTGCGCGTCGGACATCATCACTGTGGGATCGGCACGCAGCTTCTTGATTGGGCAAAGACCCAGTCCAACGGCAAACTTTGGCTTTACGCTTTTGCGCGTAACGCAATCGCTTGCGCGTTCTACGAAAAGCACGGATTCAAGATCGTCGCTCGCGGTTTCGAGCCGAATTGGCAACTGGCCGATATCAAATACGAATGGACAGCAGCAGAGTCGTTGCTATGAAGCGTCATTTCCTGACACCACGCCTAAGGAGAAGAGACATGCCCGCCTATCTGTTCGCCAACGTCGAAGTCACTGATCCCGCGGGGTACGAGCAATACAGGCAGCAAGTATCGGCAACGATCGAGGCGTTCGGCGGTCGCTATCTGGTGCGTGGTGGCGCTACGGACGTTCTCGAGGGCGACTGGACGCCAAAGCGGCTGGTGATTCTCGAGTTTGCCGACATGGCTCGACTGAAGGCCTGGTATCAGTCGCCCGAATACCGGCCGCTGATTGAGCTTCGGCAGAAGACGACGACTTCGACGCTGGTCGCTGTCGAAGGAGTCGCCAGCTCGTGACAACGAAACTTCGATTCATTTCAACGTCGTTTTTTCTGCTTTGCGCTGCTGTCCGGTGCGGTCTTCGCACAGGCGCGCTTCGACTTTGCGAACACGCCGGGCAACCTTTCGAAGGATGTGGTGCCGGTTCACTACCGCCTTAATCTCGATCTTGATCCGGCGAAAGAGACGTTTTCCGGCGTTGCCACCATTGCGATTCGGATCGCAAGTGCGATGCCGTCATTCGCGATCCATGCTCACGAGTTGACCGCACAAAGCGCGGTGCTTACCACCGCGAGTGGGCCGCCACGACGGATGAATGTGCAGCCGGCCAAGCTGCAGCAAGCGTGGCAGCTATCGCCGACCGACGGAGCTGCCATTGGCCGCTGGCGACTACGAGCTGCGCATTCAATACACCGGCAAGGTGCAAGCCACAGGCTCCGGCCTGTTCAAAGTTGCCTTACACCGCTCGCAGCCAGCCGGCCTTGATGCTGGCCACGCAGCTCGAAGCGGTCTTCGCTCGCATGGTGTTTCCGTGTTTCGATGAGCCGGCGTTTCGTGCCGTGTTCGAAATTTCGGTGGCGTCGCCCTCTGCATACGAGGTGCACTCCAACATGCCACGTCATCGCATCGACCGCGAAGGACGGTATTACCGAACATCACTTTGCTCCAACGCCTTCAATGCCGACCTACCTGGTCGCCATCACTGTAGGGCGCTTCGCCACATGTGAAAAGCGAGGCAGCAGGAATTCCGCTGCGCATTTTGACTGCCGATGGCAAGCAAAAGCAGGCCGCCTATGCAATGTCGATTACGAAGAAGCTCCTACCCTATTTCACTGACTACTTTGGGATTCGCTATTCGCTGCCGAAGCTCGATCAGCTGGCCGTGCCGGGCATTCGCGACGGCGCAATGGAGGACTGGGGGCTGATTTCGTATTCTGAAGACACGATTCTGTTCGACCCGGCGCGCAGCTCATTCAACGCGCAGCGCCATGTGTTCAACATCGTCGCGCACGAGATCGCGCATCAATGGTTCGGCAATTTGGTCACCGCGGCTTCGTGGGAGGAGATCTGGCTCAACGAAGCGTTTGCGACCTGGATGGAAATCAAGGCGAGCGAGCATTTCAACCCGCAGTGGAACGAACGCTTGCGGCGACGCCGATGGCTGGATCAGACGATGACCGGCGATGCGGGCGAGGCAACACGCGCGATCCGAGCGGGTGCGGTTAGCGAAAGCAGTGTGTTCGATGTTTTCGATTGGATCACTTACAACAAGGGCGGCGCTGTGCTCGCGATGTTGGAGGAATGGATCGGCAAGAAGACATTTCGCGACGGGCTCGCGCGTTACATGAAGGAGCGCCAATTTTCGAATGCCACCGCGGGCGACCTCTGGCACCACATGCAGCTCGCCTCCGGCAAAAATGTTTCCGATGTTGCGGCGAGCTGGACCGATCAAGAAGGCTTCCCGGTGGTGCAAGTGTCCAGCAGCTGCGTCGACGGGCGAACCATCGTTCAGATGTCGCAGTCGCGGTTTTCGCTCGGTGCGCAGCCACTACCGCCTCAGCAATGGAAAATCCCGCTCGTTCTGGCGCGAGGAGCAGAGCGCCGCTCATTGCTGCTGGATCAGCCAATCGGCAGCGCAGCGTTCAAGGGTTGCTCGAACGTACCGGTGCTGGCAAATCCTGACGGCCTCGGTTTTTACCGCGTCGCATACGACTCCGCGACACTGCAACGACTCACCGCTTCGTTTTCTCGCCTGACGCCCGCACAGCAGGTTGTCGTGCTTAGCGATACGTTCGCACTCGCGCAGGCCGGACTTGTGCCAATGCCGCAGTACTTCAGTTTGCTCGCGGCCGTTCCGCAGGTCGCCGGCGCGGCCAGAGGCGTGCTCTTTGCGCTCGCGATCGATCACCTGCAGTTTTTGGAAACCGCCACCGCGGGCACACCGGCACAGGCACGAGTGCAGGCAACGGCGCAGGCTGCTTCTCGGTCCGGCATTGGCGCGCCTTGGCTGGAATCCGGTGAAGGCGAGAGCGCGGATGACTCAAGCCTGCGAAGCGACTTGATTTCGCACCTCGCCCGCTTTGGGGACGCCGTCGGTCATTGACCGCGCGGCCCGCCTGTTCGATGCGTCGGTTGCCAAAGGCGCCGCTCTACCAGCGGCAACACGGTCGGCGATCATCAGCGCGGCAGGGGTCGGGCGCCGACCGTGTCCGCTTTGATCGGATGCTCTCATTGCTGCAGTCCACCGACAGCGAGGAAGATCGCTGGGTCTATGCACGCGCCTTGGCGTCCGTGCGCGACGATAAGCTTGCCGCGGCGCTGCTTTCGTCGACAATCGTGCCGGGCCAACCGCCGAATGTCGTGACCCGCATTCCCGGCATGATGGCCGAGCATTCATCGCACGGCGCACTGGCCTACCAGTTCACGCTTGACCACTGGGCCAAACTGGCCGCAATCTCAGGAAGCCTGTTTGGCGAAAGCGCGCAGTTGTTGCCGAGTGCCGCCGTGTCGTTCAACAACGACGCACGCGCCAAGCAGCTGATCGCCGATCAGGCGCGCGAAGCCGGAGCGGCCGGCAAAGTGTCCGCGCAGCGCGTCGCGAGTCGCATCGAACTGCAGGCGCTGGTGCGTCAGCGCGATGCGGAGGCTCTGGAAGCCTTTCTAACTCACTTGGCGACCCGGACTGGAAGCGCCTCGGTAGTTCTCGCGGGCACGCGCTGAAAGTACACAACAACGGGCTTGGGCCGAGGAGTCAGACAAGGTACGACGAGTAGATCGAAGTGCGCTACGCGCTAGCGACTATCGCCTCGCCTTGAAATGCCTGCGGTCGCGCGCTCCATTGAGCGGCGGAATGCGACGGCGCTCTCGTCTTCGTCGATCTCCACGTCATCCCAGCGCACGTGCTGCCCCGCCGGAACGGCGTTGACAGCCTCACCTTGTGCGCAAGACCGAGCGGCAAGCCGCCAATCCGCATCGATTCCTCGGCAGGCATCACTTTGCCGTAGACGGTGTACCCACCTTCGCCGTCAAGCACTTCACCCGTCGCAAGATCGCGCTTCGCCGTCGCCACAACGTCCGCGTTGAAACCGATCGGCGCGCCGGTCGGCTCATTGCGCAAGCCAACGCTGGCGACGCTGATGCCAAGCTCGAGGCCGATCAAATGAAACGGTTTGTAGAGCGCGGAATACTGGCCGCTCGCGTCGGTCACGAGACCGTATTCCTTGAAGCAGCGTTCCACGTACTCGCTTCCGCCGGCAAACACCACATACACACCCCAACGCAGATCGCGCTGCACGGGCGAGCCATCGCGCTGCAGGCTGGAGATGACCTCGACTTGTCCGCGATGATGCAGCACACCGCCCTCGGTCTGCGGCCGCAACACTTGTGGCAAGTCGTCCACGCTGCACGGCGGAAAAGACAAACCATCCGGAGCGATCAATCCGGTCGCGTTCGACACCGCGCACATTTCAATCGAGCTCTTGGTGCCGTCCAGAAACGAGTTGAACATCTGCGCGTTCAATCCGCCAATGCGCGCATCTTCGGCGCTGAGGCCGTAGTAGCCCCACACGGTATCGGGGGTGGAGGCATGATAGGCGGGCAGATACTTGGTGCCTTTGCCGGCGGCAATGACCTCGAAGCCGCACGCGCGCGCCCAGTCGACCAGCTCGCAGATCAGCGCCGGTTGATCGCCGTAAGCGAGCGAATAAACGATGCCGGCTTCGCGCGCGCGCTGCGCCAGCAGCGGCCCCGCGAGTGCATCGGCCTCGACGTTGACCATCACGATGTGCTTGCGATGCTCGCAGCAGGCGAGCACGTGCGTGATGCCGGCCGATGGTGATCCGGTGGAGTCGATGACAATGTCGACATCGCGCTTCTCGATCAGTGCGCGAGCATCTGAGAAAAAACTCAGCGACGAGATCGCGCTGTCTGGCCACCCGACTCTGCGCAAAGCTTCACGCGCACGCGCGGGATCGAGATCGGCAATCGCGGTCACCCGCATGCCCGGCGTATGCCGGACCTGCGACAAATACATCGATCCGAATTTGCCAGCGCCGATCAATCCAACGCGAAGCGGGGTGCCACGTGACTCACGCTCTTTGAGTAAGCGATGCAGGTTCATTTCGGAAGCTGGCCTGTAGTTGCGGCAGTCTCCGTCTTTGGCACCACGATCTGAAAGAAGATCTCGCCGTCGCGCACCATGTTCAACTCGTGCCGCGCCCGCTCTTCGATCGCTTCGCGTCCCTCGCGCAGGCTGGCAACCTCTGCAGCGAGCTCTGCATTGCGCGCATTCAGTGCGCCGTTGATACCGCGCTGAGCGATCAGTTGCCGGTCGAGATCCCACACACGCAGCCAGCCGCCCTTGCCGAACCACAGCGGCCACTGAATCGCAATCAGCAGCGCCGCAAGGACAATGGCCAGCAGCCGCATGATCGTTATCGGCTCCGGCTAACGCAAGTTGTTGAACGCATCGCGGCCGGGGTAACTGGCGACTTCGCCCAGATCTTCTTCGATGCGCAGCAGCTGGTTGTACTTCGCGGTGCGATCCGAGCGACTCATCGACCCGGTCTTGATCTGCATCGCATTGGTGCCGACGGCGATATCGGCAATCGTCGTGTCTTCGGTTTCGCCGGAGCGGTGGCTGATCACCGACGTGTAACCGGCGCGCTTTGCCATCTCGATCGCGGCAAAAGTTTCGGTCAGTGTTCCGATCTGATTGATCTTGATCAGAATCGAATTCGCAACGCCGCGCCGGATTCCTTCGCGCAATAACGCGGTATTGGTGACGAAAATATCGTCGCCGACCAGCTGCACTTTGCCTCCAAGCGTTCGGGTCAGTTCTTCCCAACCGGCCCAGTCGTTTTCAGCCATTCCATCTTCGATCGAAACAATCGGATACTTGTCACACCACCCTGCCAGCGTCGTCGTCCATTCGGCCGCGGACAGCACTTGTCCCTCACTCTCGAGCCGGTACTTGCCGTCCTTGAAAAACTCGCTGGCCGCGCAGTCGATTGCTACCGCCACGTCCGATCCAGCCGTGTAGCCCGCGTTATCGATTGCTCGCAGGATCATCTGAATCGCGGCTTCATGATCCTTCACGTTGGGAGCGAACCCACCTTCGTCGCCGACCGCGGTACTCATCCCTGCCTTATCGATCAGCCTTTTCAGAGCGTGAAAGACTTCAGCGCCGTAGCGCACCGCTTCGGAGAATGTCGGTGCGCCAACCGGAACGATCATGAACTCCTGCAGATCGAGATTATTGTTGGCGTGCGCGCCGCCGTTGATCACGTTCATCATCGGCACCGGCATCTGCATCGCGCCGCTGCCTCCAAAGTAGCGATAGAGCGGCAGCCCCGACTCCTCGGCGGCCGCTTTTGCGACGGCTATCGACACTGCGAGCATCGCGTTGGCGCCAAGCCTGGACTTGTTCTCCGTACCGTCGAGCTCGATCAGCGCGCTATCGAGAAACGCCTGTTCGTTGGCTTCGAGCCCGAGGATTGCTTCCGAGATTTCTGTGTTGACGTTCTCGATCGCCTTCAGCACGCCTTTGCCGCCGTACCGACGAGGGTCGGCGTCGCGCAACTCGATCGCTTCGCGCGCACCGGTTGACGCGCCGGAAGGCGCTGCTGCGCGGCCCATCACGCCGCTTTCAAGCAGCACATCGCATTCGACGGTCGGATTGCCGCGCGAATCGAGAATCTCGCGGCCGATGATGTCAATGATTGCGCTCATGCTTCCTTAACGTGCAGGGCTTTAGGCAAAACTTGACTCGATAAAACCCTGCCGCTTCACCGCGCGATCAAGCTCCATCAGCGTGGCAAGCAACTCTCGCATCCGATCAAGTGGCACGGCGTTGGGTCCGTCGGACTTGGCTTCCGCCGGATTCGGATGCGTTTCCATGAAAACTCCAGCGACGCCTGCAGCGACCGCGGCACGCGCCAGCACCGGCACAAACTCGCGCTGCCCACCGCTCGTCGTGCCCTGCCCGCCCGGCAGCTGCACTGAGTGGGTAGCGTCGAACACGACCGGCGCGTTGGTATCGCGCATGATCGCCAGCGAGCGCATGTCGGATACCAGATTGTTGTAGCCGAACGATGCACCGCGCTCGCACGTCATGAACCTGTCTTCGGGCAGGCCGGCCTCACGCGCGGCGTCGCGCGCCTTGTCGATGACGTTTTTCATGTCGCCCGGCGCGAGAAACTGGCCCTTCTTGATGTTGACCGGCTTGCCACTGACCGCACACGCACGAATGAAGTCGGTTTGCCGGCACAGAAACGCCGGCGTCTGCAGCACGTCGACCACCGCGGCCGCAGGCCTGATCTCATCTTCCTCGTGCACGTCGGTCAGCACCGGAACTCCGACTTGCTTTCTGACCGCGCCAAGAATCCGCAAGCCCTCGTCAATGCCGAGGCCACGGAAGCTCTTGCCCGAGCTGCGATTCGCTTTATCAAAGCTTGACTTGTAGATGAAGGGCACGCCCAGTGCCCCCGTGATTTCCTTCAGCCGCCCCGCAGTGTCGATCGCCATCTGTTCGGATTCGATCACGCAGGGCCCGGCAATCAGAAACAATGGCTGGTCGAGCCCGACTTCAAATCCGGCAAGCTTCACGCGGCGGCCTTGTGAGCAATTGGCGCGACTTTGGCATCGCCCACGGTTTCCGACCGCGCCTGCTTGCCTGCGAGTGCCGCTTCGATAAACGCCTTGAACAGCGGATGTCCATGACGCGGCGTCGATGTGAACTCCGGGTGAAACTGAACGCCGATGAAAAACGGATGCGACGGCAGCTCCATGATCTCCGTAAGCTTCTCGCTCGGCGTACGCGCGGAAACCGTGTAGCCACAAGCTTCGAGCTGAGGCACGTAGGCGTTGTTGACCTCGTAGCGATGCCGATGGCGCTCGTTGACTTCGGCGCCATAAATGCGAGCGGCGAGCGTGCCTCGCTCGACCGGGCATTTCTGTGAGCCGAGCCGCATCGTGCCGCCGAGGTCGGATTGCGCATCGCGCCGCTCTATGCGTCCGGTGCGATCCGTCCATTCAGTGATCAGCGCAACCACCGGGTGAGGCGTGTCGGGATCGAACTCGGTCGAATTCGCGCCTGCGAGCCCGCAGACATTGCGTGCAAATTCGATCGTGGCGAGCTGCATGCCAAGGCAAATTCCGAGGTACGGCAAATTGTTTTCACGCGCGTGGCGGATAGCGGAGATCTTGCCTTCGGTACCGCGCCGGCCGAAGCCTCCGGGTACCAGCACCGCATCGACGCGATCGAGCAACGCCATTCCATCGCTCTCGATCTGCTCGGAATCCAGATACTCGATCTTCACCTTCGTGCGTGTGTTGATGCCCGCGTGCATCAGCGCTTCGACCAGCGACTTGTACGAGTCCGACAGCTCGACATACTTGCCGACCATGCCGATCGTCACCTCGTGCTCGGGATGCTCGAGTGCATACACGAGCTTGTCCCAGCTCGACAGATCTGCGGGCTTGGCAATGATGCCGAGCTTGAAGCAGACGATCTCGTCGAGACCCTGCTTGTGCAGCATCGACGGAATCTTGTAGATCGAGCTGACATCCCAGGCCGAGATCACGGCATCGATCGGCACATTGGAAAACAGCGAAATCTTCGCGCGCTCGTCTTCCGGGATCGGACGATCGGCGCGGCACAACAGCACATCGGGCGAGATACCGATCTCGCGCATCTTCTGCACGCTGTGCTGCGTCGGCTTGGTCTTCAGCTCGCCAGCAGAAGGAATGAAAGGCACCAGCGTCAGGTGCACGTAGCACGCCGACGACTGACCGAGCCGCAACTTCATCTGTCGCACGGCTTCGACGAACGGCAGCGATTCGATGTCGCCGACGGTGCCGCCGATCTCGACTATTGCAACGTCGGCCTTGCCGTCCCATGCGGCGCGTGCGCCGCGCTCGATGAAGTCCTGAATCTCGTTGGTTACGTGCGGAATGACCTGCACGGTCTTGCCCAGATATTCGCCGCGCCGCTCTTTCTTGATGACCGAGTCGTAGATCTGGCCGGTGGTGAAGTTATTCACCTTCCGCATCTTGGCCGAGATGAAGCGTTCGTAATGTCCGAGGTCGAGATCGGTTTCGGCACCGTCCTCGGTCACGAACACTTCACCGTGCTGGAACGGCGACATCGTGCCGGGGTCGACGTTGATGTACGGGTCCAGCTTTATCAGGGTGACTTTGAGGCCGCGCGATTCGAGGATCGCGGCAAGAGAGGCGGCGGCGATCCCTTTTCCGAGCGAGGAGACCACGCCACCGGTAACGAACACGTACTTGATCATTTCGTTATCTACGCCGTAGGCAACAGCGTTACCGGTAACGGGGCAGTATACCGATGCAAACGCGAATCGCACACCGCTGCAAGTCCGCGCAGCTAGTCGATAGATATGCCGTGCGCCCCCAGTGCGCGGCGTGCACGGTCCGGGTAGTCCGTGATGATGCCGTCGACTCCGAGCGTTGCCAGGCGTTCGATCTCGGCAGGATCGTTGACAGTCCACGGAATGACTTTCAGCTTCAACGCTTTCGCTTCGGCAATGTTCTCAGTCGTTACATTGCGCCAGAACGGCGACCAAACGCCGCAGCCCGCCGCTTGCGCCATCCTCGGTAGCGACCCGCCATAGTCGGCCGCTTTCAGACCCGCGTGCCACGGCGATGCGCCAGATGTATCGGGCAGGACCGTGTTCATGCCCGATGAATCGATTGTCAAACATGCGGTTGTCACGCCTGGCGCAAGTTTCTTCACTTCACGCAGCGTCCGCCAATCGAACGATTGCACGGTAACCCGATGCACCATCTTTGCGGCCCGGATCGCCTCGACGACCGCACGCGCGTAGCTTTCAACGCCGGGAGTGGTGTCACCGCTGGTCGGGGTGATCTTGGTCTCGATGTTGAAACGCACCGGCTGGCCACCGGGAGAAACGGCGTCGCGCGCCATGTCGAACAATTGCTGCAACGTTGGAATGCGCTCGCCGTCCCTGGCTCGCTGTTCGGTCCACTGCTCGGAGTACTTGTGCGCTGGGTTCAGGCGGCCAACGTCATACTGCGCGAGATCGCGCGCGCTCAGCGAAAAAATCGGTACGCCGTCTTCGCTCAACCAGCGTCCGTCGGAGCCGCGCGTCAGCGCTGCAGCCAAACGCGGCTCGTGCGATAACACCAGCACGCCGTCGCGCGTCATGGCCAGATCCGTCTCCAGCGTTGTGACACCGACTGCAAGTGCGGTCCTGAAGGCAGCCAGTGTGTTCTCTGGAGCAAGACCGCGCGTACCGCGATGCCCTTGCAGATCGATTGCGACAGACCTGGAAGCGACCGTAGCAAGCAGTGCAAAGACGACGGCGCTAGTACGCACGCACGACCACCGGCTTGCCCAGCGTCTTCTGCAGCTCGATTGCGATCGGCTCACCTGCGCGCTCTTCCAGATTGATCTGTCCGGACGTCAACGTACCCCATCTGCGACGGTCGTGTCGCCGACCCTGGTGGCGGAATCCGGCAGGAAGTCACCGCATGCCACAAGTTGCAGCGTCAGCGCGATCAACGCAGCGGTGCACAAAAAACGCCTCAATTCAATTTTTCCGGATCGGTTTCGTGGCCAGAATATACGGCGTGTTACGAATCGCTCGACGGCTTGCGCAATGTGCGAAACGTAATCGACCACCGGTGCTCAGGCGTCGCTGGGATGCTGTGTTGCCAGTTCCAGCGCACGTCATCGCGCATCACGTACATCGAACGCGGCTCGAGTTGCACAGCGAATGTCCTGGGATCGCGCCCGCGGCGTGGCGGGTACGGCCGAAAGCGCATTCGACAGCGGCCACCAAGTGACACGCCGGCGACTACCTCATAGTTCAGCGCGTCGCGATGCCACCCCAGCGGCGTGCCCGGGCGATATTCTGTAATCAACGTCTGCACGAACAGATCCTCCGGGACGGAGATGTGATCGGCCACGCGCCGGCGCAGCGGAATTAGGAATGCGGGCACAGGTGCGGCGTCGTGCAGCTGTCTCGATTCGAAGTCATAGCTTGAACCGAAGCTCGCGACACGCCGTTTTGCCGTGTATTCGTAGTATTGAGCGTCATGCATCGGCACATCGCGGAGCGCCGCCAGCAGCTGGTTTTCTTCTTCAACGCCAATGAAGTCGAGCGTGTACGTCAGTCCGCGCGGCCACTGAGGCGAAGCACCAAACAGATCACTGGGAAGTGTGCTCATGCTTGTCCAGCTCGAATCGTATTTCCCCGTGGTCGGTCATCCCTGCCCGCCTCCACCCGGCTGCTTCGTAGAACCCTTGCGCGCGTGTGCCGGGCGTGGTGGTCAGCCATAGCTGCGTCAGCCTCTGCGACCATAGCCAGTCGACCGCCGTATCGAGCAAGCGCCGGCCGAGGCCACGTCGCTCAAATTCCGGATGGACGAAGAGCCCCCATATGTTGCCGTTGCGCGCATTGCCGATGACGACGGCAACAACACGGTCCCCGGTTTCGATCACCCAGCCGCGGCCCAGCGTCTCAAGATGATCGATGTAGTCGCGCTCGGATATGGCGCTGCGCGCGTCAATTGATTTTCGCGCACCGACATCCGAACTTCGTGAATAGCGGCGATATCCGCGCGTGATGCCTGTCGCAACGAATGCATCAAAGTTAGCTATCAAGCGCTCTTGACGATCCGTAGCAACTCTCGGAACTCGGGCACGTCGGCGCGCTTCAGCCACTCGAACATCACCATCTCGGTGGAGACGATGTGCACATTGCTCATTCGCATACGCTCGATCGCGGCGACGTGGTCCGACGGTCGCTGCGAGCCGGACGCATCTTGAACGAAAAAACAGTCGTAGCCGTTCTCGCTAAGGCCGAGCGCGGCCTGCATCGCGCACACGTGCGCTTCCATGCCGGCGATGACGGCCTGTTTTCGATTGAGTTCGTCGAACTTTGCCAGCACGTCGGGTTCATCGGTGCAGCAGAAATGCGTCTTTGACAGCAGCTCGCCCTGCTGCGTCAAATCGGCGATCTGCCGCAACGGAATGCCCGATGCGGTCCGCGCAATGTTCGGTTACGCGAACCGGAAGTTTCAAAAGGCGCGCCGCCTTCATCAGTGCGACGCATTTCGCAATCACTTGCTCCGCGCCGGTAACGCGGGGCGCAAGCTGCGCCTGCACATCAACAACTAGAAGAAACGACTGCTCGGGCCGCAGGCGCACGCGAATACGCTCTAGCTGGTGCCAGTCTTGCGCAGCGGAAGCACCGATCGCGCGGGCACGTTACCGATCTGCGGCAACGGCACTACGACCGGCGCATTGGGGACCTGACATCCTTCGATGCAGCAACGTCCCGGCTGACGGTTGCGCGTGATCTTGCGCACGTCGTCGGTCAGAACACCGCGCTCAAGTAGACGCTCGACGAGATCGACCTTGTTGCCGAGCGGATAGTTGCGCCAGATTTCCATCTTCATCGCGTCAGGCGATCCACCACCGTGCAGCGAGATCACCGAGTACCAGCCCGCCTGATATGACGCGGTCAAGTCTTCAACGAAGCGTGCGACCTCGATCCGCTTTTCGTATGGAATGTCGGAGCGCGCAGTCAGCAACTCGGATAGCCGCCCGGCAGTCGCGGGGTTATGGTCCTCTTCGGGGCCCGGCAGCGTGACGATCAATCCGCCCGATACATGATGGGCGAGCCGATGCATGTCGTAAATCTGCGTCGCCATCAGCAGCTTGCCGATATTGCCGAACACCGCGTCGGGCATTGCAACGCCCGACGGGTCGGCAGTGCAGTACACGGAGGCCGCCACACCGCATGCATAAAAGCCTTCAACGATCTTGATCAGGTCGACCATCGCATCGCGCAGGCCGTGCGCGTGATCAAGGTCGGCACCATTGGCTTCGGTCATCAGTGCTCCAGCGCCAATCAGCAAATCGCCAAACCCGGCACGGGCGGCTATGCACGTTTGCCGATGGTGCGTCGCGTAGCTGTAGGTCAGAAATCCTGAGTGCTCCCACTCGCCGGCAAGAAAGACGTGTTCCCACGGAACGAACACTTGCTCGAAAATCGCAACGCCGGTGGACTGTCCGTAACGCCCACTGAACAGCGCCGACTTTTCGCCAGGGCGTCCTGCTGGACGAGCAATGATCGTCAGACCATCGACGTCGATCGGCACCGCGCAGCAGACGGCGAAGTCCGCGTCGTCCTGCGTCATGTTGCGACATGGCATGACCAGCAGCTCGTGCACATACGGTGCGGCGGTGACGATCGCCTTGACTCCTGAGATGATGATGCCGTCAGTGCGACGCTCGACGATATGAACATACGTATCGACGTTCGGCTGCTGATGTGGTCGCAGTGAGCGATCGCCCTTGCCATCGGTCATCGCGATGCCGATGCTCAAGTCTTCGGAATAGACGCGTTCGAGATACGCGTCGAGACGCGCGGTGTATTCGGTGCCCTTGTCGGCGTCGATGCGGTGCGAAGCCTGGCGGAGTGCGGCCAACCCATCGCCACCCAGATACCGCTGCGCGCAGCCGGTTTCCTGGCACAGCAGACGAACCGCTTCGAGCTTATTCAGCAGATCCTGGCTCGATGCCGGAATCGCATTCATTCGGTTGACTTCATGCGTGCCGGCGCGCGTCCGCATCACCGGCGCCAGATTTTCACGCAATGCATAGTCGTAGCTCAGACCAAGCGCGTTGACGCCGGGCGCAAGCGACGGCTCGTCCGCTACTGACTCGACGGCGTGCCCATCGACGTAGACGCGCGGCCGCGACCGACGCAGCGAATCCCGATAATCCTGCGATGACATCAACATGGCGTGCCTCACCTAGACTGCGTCGGAAGATTATGCCGCCAGTCCCGCTGCGATGAGCCCGACTTCTACTTCCCGCTTGCGGCTAGTGGACGCGTTGCGCGGCTTTGCCGTGGCGCAGATGATTGTTTATCACTTCCTCTACGACCTGGCGTATTTCGGCTGGATCGATCTGACGATGACGCGCGATCAGCCGTGGATTGCGTGGCGCACCGCAATTGTCACGCAGTTTCTGCTGCTGGTTGGCGTAAGTCTCGTCTTGCGCACGTCGTTTAAACCGTCGGCGGAGGATTTCTGGAAGCGCTGGGCACAAGTTGCGGCCGCTGCATTGCTGGTGTCAGTCGGCAGTTGGCTGGTGTTTGGTCCGCGCTTCATTTACTTCGGAATACTGCATTTCGTCGCAGCGGCGCTGCTGCTCGCGCGACCGCTGTTGCGCTTGAAAGCGTGGAACATCGTGCTCGGCATCTTGTGCGTCGTGATCGGGCTTGTTTACGCGAACGAATTCTTCAACACGCCACCGGCGACGATCGTTGGGTTCATGACGTTCAAACCGCGCACTGAGGATTACGTTCCGCTGTTTCCGTGGATGGGAGTGGTCCTGATCGGCGCCGGGCTGGCAGCGCTCTGGCAACGCGCAGAATGGCGGATTCCCGAGATGCTGATACCGCTCAACGAACGGGCGCCGCGCTGGCTGCTGTTTCTCGGCACATGGGCACTCACGATTTACCTGGTGCATCAACCGATTCTGATGGCGGCCATGACGTTGCTTCGCAAGTTAGGCTTGTAATCGTTTACTCCAGACTGCTTGGCGCAAACGTCATCCAGGCGCGGCCGCGCGCGCGCTCGGCAACGAAAGAATCTCGCACCACGTTGACCTTGTAAGTCATGAACATTTTTTCGCGCACATTCGACAGCCGCTCGGCGCGAAAGACCGCGGCATTGATTCCATCGCAGCGTGCGGATTGCACCAGTAAACCGCTCAGATCCTGTTCGTGCACGATGCGCCCGACCTGGTGCGTAAAGACGTAACTGTCGCGCCGCACGAGATCCGGAAACTCGGTGTGCTTGCCGCGCAGATCGATCAATAGCGCGTCGCAGCGCACGTCGCAGACGCGGCGATCGGTGACGATGACGCGATCGAGTTCTGCGTAGCTGTCAAGCAGGAAGCGCCGCCAGTGATGCGCGGTCTCATAAACGGTAGTCTCGACTTCGAGCGCGCCGTACCAGACGCCGTAACGCGTGCCGTCCGAGAATCGAGTCGATTGCCAATGCGACGCGTCGAAGCTGTAGCTGATGACGCTTCCATAGTCGAACGGGCGCGTGGCAAGCGCGGCTGAGGTCGGAATGCGTCCGCTTTCCTCAGCCGCCATAGCCACCGCCCAGTCGGCAGGATTGGCGGTTAGATCGTCGAACAGATTTTGCGAGCGACGAATCCCCGGGATGTTTCGAACCAGATCGCCATGAAACTCGGCGTTGGCAGACAGCAGATCACTAGCCACGCTGAAAATCTAGATATCGGCGCACCGCGAGCAGGCCTTCGAATCCTCGCTCGGCAATCAGATCGACCGGACGCGCGCCGAGCCGCCGATTGAATTGCGTCATCCAGCCGTACGCGAGATCCCGATCGTACGGAAATAGAATGCGAAGCGACTTGTGGATGCCGAGCAGGTGACCCGCACGGTCGAGCAGATCGCGGCTGTCAGCCAGCGGTTCGCCCTCGCGGTAACGCGCAAGCGTGCTGCGGCTGGTCGTGGACAGTCCGAGCAGCGCGGATTGTTCGACGGCGGTCAGATTCCAGTGATCCAGCAGCTTGGTGACCATTGCAGCCAATCGGCTGCGCGCATCACGGCTGCCGACGTCGATTGCATCGGCGCGCTGAGTCTCTCGTTGCGGCAAAGCGGCCATGGATTTGCCTGCAAAAACATCTTGTACGAAATGGTACGCGAAACGTACCAATATAACCAACCCGTGTCAAGTCCAAACGTCTTGGTGCCCTATTCGGCCTTCTGATACTGATCACGCCGGGCTCGCGGTGTCAGCCACTCGGGCTGCAGCGTGATGTGATCGATCTTGAAGTCGCGGTTCAGCACAAGCCGCGCCTGGTGCAGGATCACCGGCCAGCGCTCGATATCGTCCACCAGCACGTGCGCCGACAACGCCGCCCGCCCAGGCACCATCGCCCAGACATGCAGATCGTGGACCGAGACGATGCCCGGCAGCTTCGCCAGCGTCGCACCGACTTCGCCGTAATCGACACCCGTGGGTACGCTGTCGAGCAGCACGAACGTGGTTTCCTTCAGCACGCCGTAGGTCGAACGCACGATCAGCGCCGCGACGAGCAGTGACAGCACCGGATCGGCAATCAGCGGGCCGCCAAAATAAATGATGGTTCCCGCCATGATCGCCGCCACCGATCCCAGCAGATCGCCAAGAACGTGGATGAAGGCGGCGCGTATGTTGACGTTGTCGCGATCGCGCGACAGCGTCCAAGCCACCAACACATTGACCAGCAGCCCGATGCTGCCGACACCGATGACGGCGAGGCCCTGAACCGGCACCGGCGCGTTGATCCGGTTAAATGCCTCGATCGCGATCCACAGGACCACCGCGACCATGAAGAGCGCATTGACAAACGCAGCAATCACCTCGACTCGCGCCAGCCCAAACGAATGCCGCTCTGAAATCGGGCGCCGCGCAATGAGGTTGGCGATCAGCGCGAATAGCAGTGATGCCGAGTCGGTCGCCATATGCCCGGCGTCGGCGAGCAGCGCGAGCGACCCCGACCACAGGCCCGCGAACAGCTCGACGACGGCGAATCCGAGCGTCAGTGCGATGGCAATCGCCAGCGTGCGACCGCCGGCAGCACGTGCGCGATGCGTGTAACTGCTGTCGCCTCTATGGTGGGCGCTTAGGTCGGCGTGATGATGGTGATGGTGCACAGCGTTAATGATGCACCCGGGGCGCTGCGGGCCGTTGCTGCAAAGGGGAGTCAGCCTCCCTAATGCCGCCGCCCGCAAAACTCCCGGCCTGCTGCCGTGCGAACTGCGAGCTACGCAGCGACAGCAGTCTGCGCGAACTTGACCGGGCAACCGGTCTTCGTGCGAACTTCTTCCTGTGAAACTCCGGGAGCAAGCTCGGCTTGCCTGCAAGCCCGCGTCAGTCACGTCAAACACGCCAAGCTCGGTGATGATGCGATTGACGACCGCCTTGCCGGTCAGCGGCAGCGTGCACTGCTGCAGAATCTTGTGCTCGCCGCTCTTCGCGCTGTGCTCCATCAGGACGACCACGCGCTCCACCCCGCCGACCAGGTCCATCGCACCGCCCATGCCTTTGACCAGCTTGCCGGGAATCATCCAGTTGGCGAGATCGCCTTTTTCGCTGACCTGCATCGCACCCAATATCGCAAGATTGATATGACCACCGCGAATCATTGCGAAAGAATCGGCACTGGAAAAGTAGCTCGAGCCCGGAAGCGCGGTCACCAATTGCTTGCCCGCGTTGATCAAGTCGGGATCGACTTCTTCTTCGAGGGGAAACGGGCCGATGCCGAGCAATCCGTTTTCAGACTGAAGCATCACGTCGATACCCGGCCGGAATGTAATTGGCCACCAGCGTCGGCAGACCGATACCGAGGTTGACGTAAAACCCGTCTTTCAATTCCTGTGCCGCGCGCGCGGCCATTTGTTCGCGAGTCCACGGCATCTCAGCTCTTCCTCACAGTACGGTTCTCGATACGCTTTTCCGGATTTGCGTTCAGCACCAGGCGTTGCACAAAGATGCCGGGTGTATGCACGTTGTCAGGATCGAGCGCGCCGTTCTCGACGATCTCTTCGACTTCGGCGACCGTGACCTTGCCGCACATCGCGACGACGGGGTTGAAGTTGCGCGCGGTCTTGCGATAAACGAGGTTTCCCTGCTTGTCGGCCTTCCACGCTTTGACGAGCGAAACATCGGCACGGATCGAGCGCTCCATTACGTATTCCTTATCGCCCCATACACCGTCGAACTTCTGAGTCGGCTTTCCTTCGGCCACGATGGTGCCGAAGCCGGTGCGTGCGAAAAACGCAGGAATCCCTGCGCCGCCCGCACGCATGCGCTCGGCAAGCGTGCCTTGAGGCGTGAATTCGAGTTCGAGCTCACCGGCCAGATACTGGCGCTCGAATTCCTTGTTCTCACCGACATACGACGAAATCATTTTGCCGATCTGCCGCGTCGTCAGCAGCAAGCCAAGCCCGGCACCGTCGATGCCGGCATTGTTGCTGACGCAAGTGAGCTTTTTGGCACCGCTATCGCGCAACGCAACGATCAGCGCCTCGGGAATGCCGCACAGGCCGAAGCCACCCACCGCGACGATCTGCCCGTCTTTTACGACACCAGCCAACGCCGCCGTGGCTGAGGGATACACCTTGTTCATCGAGTTTCTCCGCGCACTTTTCTTCGATATTTCGGCGGATTTTAGGTGATCGCTGCACGCACCGTTTCCGGCCACGGCGCCGACTTGCCAGCCGAGTAGTCATACCAGACGATCACCGAGCGGCCGGTGGCGTAGACGACGCCGGGTTCATCTTTCTTTTCGATCTTCAGCTCCATCTCGACACTCGAACGTCCTACGCGCGTTACGAGC
This sequence comes from uncultured beta proteobacterium, assembly GCA_963729165.1. Classification (GTDB taxonomy): domain Bacteria; phylum Pseudomonadota; class Gammaproteobacteria; order Burkholderiales; family Burkholderiaceae_F; genus JACCZX01. The sequence goes on along the minus strand of CAVSMM010000004.1, from coordinate 51,116 downwards.
TGCGTAACGATCGCGGTTCCGGGATACGTCATCGCCTTCAGAAAATCGCAGGCAACGTGAGCGAGAATCGGCGCTTCGCCTACCGGCAGCGTAGGAAACCCGAAGCGCGCGAACCACTGAATGCGCGCTTCCTCCATCAACCGGAAATACATCAGATTGTTCAGGTGTGACATGGCATCCATGTCGCCCCACCGCAGCGGCACCTCGATGACGAACTCTTTCACGTGACCGACATTCCATCATCGGCGGCGATGATCGCGCCATTGATGAACTGCGATTCTTCCGCGACCAGTAGCAGCAGCACGCCATCCAGATCTTCCGGAGAGCCGACCTTCTTGCGCGGCAAGCGATCGAGCAACTTCGCGCCGCGCTCGGTATCCCAGACCGCATCGTTCATTTCGGTGCGGATGTATCCCGGACAAATCGCGTTGACATTGATGCCGTAGCGACCCCATTCGACCGCCTGCGAGCGTGTCATGTGAATCACCGCGGCCTTGGTCATGCAATAGACGCCGATATCAGGCAGCACCCGCAAGCCGGCGATCGAAGCAATATTGACGATGCGGCCACGCAGCCCTTGCTGCTGCTTCGAACGCGCAATCATCTGCCGCGCCACCGCCTGCGCAACAAAGAATGCACCCTTGACGTTGGTATCGAACATGAAGTCGTAGTCGACCGGCGTCACCTCCGTCAGACGCTGGGCAGTCGAAACGCCGGAATTGTTGACGAGGATGTCGATTGCGCCGACCTCGCGCTCGGTCTGCTTGACGGCGGCTTCGATCGATTCCTGGTCAGTCACGTCGAGCGCAACGATGTGGGCCGCACCACCCGCTGCCTCGATCTCAGCTCGTAAATCCTTCAGACGCTCGAGTCGGCGCGCTGCCAACACCGTCAATGCGCCGTTGGCCGCTAGCACGCGGGCGAAGCGCGCTCCCAGGCCGCTGCTGGCACCGGTGACGAGTGCCACTTTCTCTTTTAGATTGGTTCGCATGGTGTGGTAAGCGTCGACGACCCGGGCTCGTCGCGTGCCCCGTCGATGCCTGGCACGCAGCAACCGAAGATCTGTGTGGTGGCGATGATCGCATAGTCGATCCTTCTACAATCCTCGATCGCACATAGGACGAGACATGGCCGACGCAGAGGTGCAACGCGAATCAATGGAGTACGACGTCGTCGTTGTCGGCGGCGGACCTGCGGGCCTGGCTGCCGCCATTCGACTCAAGCAGCTTGCGGCGGACGCCGGGCGCGAAGTCAGTGTTTGCGTGCTGGAAAAAGGCTCCGAAATCGGCGCTCACATCTTGTCGGGCGCTGTCATCGATCCCATTGCACTGACCGAACTGTTTCCAGACTGGAAAGAGCGCGGCGCACCTCTTAAGACGCCGGTCGGCGAAGAAAGATTTTTGTTCTTGTCGGAACGCGGCGCGCGTGAAGTTCCGCATGGCTGGCTGCCAGCTTCACTGAAGAATCAGGGTTACTTCGTCGGCAGCCTTGGAAATCTGGTGCGATGGCTCGGTCAGCAAGCCGAATCACTCGGCGTAGAGATTTTTCCTGGCTTTGCAGCGGCGGAAGTGCTGTACGACGACGCGGGCGCAGTGAAAGGAGTTGCCACCGGAAACATGGGCGTCGGGCGCGACGGCAAGCCGACCGAAAATTTTCAGCCGGGAGTCGAGCTGCACGGCAAGTACACGCTTTTCGCCGAGGGTGCGCGCGGAAATCTTGCGCGGCAACTAATACCTCGCTTCAAGTTAGACGAGGGACGCGATCCACAGACGTGGGGCATCGGTATCAAGGAAATCTGGGAAGTCGACGCTTCAAAGTTCAACCCTGGACTGGTCCTGCATAGTGCCGGCTGGCCACTCGACAACAGCACGTACGGCGGCGGCTGGATGTATCACTTTGGCGAAAACCTGGTGTCGGTCGGGCTCGTTGTTGGTTTGGGATACACGAATCCGTATCTGTCGCCGTTTGACGAATTTCAACGCTACAAAACACACCCCGCAATTCGTTCCTTTCTTGAAGGTGGCAGGCGGCTCGAATACGGCTCGCGCGCGATCAACGCCAGCGGATTGCAGTCACTACCCAAGCTGGTGTTTCCGGGCGGTGCGCTGATTGGTTGCGATGCGGGTTTTCTGAACGCTCCGCGGATCAAGGGCAGCCATGCTGCAGTCAAGAGCGGAATGATCGCGGCGCAGGCCGCGTTCGAAGCGCTCGCTGCGGATCGTCAGCGCGACGAGCTGGCGTCCTATCCGAATGCGTTCGAAAAGAGCTGGCTGCACGATGAGCTTTATCGCGCGCGCAATTTCAAGCCGTGGCTCGACAAGGGGTTGCTTCTCGGATCGCTTATGTTCGGCATCGATCAGATTATCTTTCGCGGTCATGCGCCATGGACGCTGCATCGAAAGTTCGCCGATTATCAAAAGTTAAAGCCGGCGGCCGAGTGCGAGCCAATCTCGTATCCGAAGCCGGATGGCAGATTGACATTCGATCGTCTGTCTTCCGTTTACCTCTCAAACACGAACCACGAAGAGAACCAGCCGCCGCATCTGACGTTGAAGGATCCCACGGTTCCGACTCGGATCAACCTGCCGAAGTACGCGGGACCCGAACAGCGCTACTGCCCGGCTGCGGTCTATGAGTTCGTCAAAGGTGCCGACGGCAACGAGCGTCTGCAGATCAATTTTCAGAACTGCGTCCATTGCAAGACCTGCGACATCAAGGACCCGACGCAGAACATCGTCTGGGTGACGCCGGAGGGTGGCGGCGGACCGAACTACGTGAATATGTAAAGGCACTGAAAGCGGGCTATGCCAACAAGCCCATCAGGATGAAACGAGCCGATGCTTCCTGAGGTCGGCAACGATGCGTCGAAACAGGATCGATGAAAGCACCTGGGCGGAAATGACACTGGGAAGAATGGCAACCAACAAGATCATGAGCCGTCCACTGAAGCCAATTTGGTCAAGCATCCGTTCAACAACGAGTCCTACGCGGTTACGCAGCGCAGACCGGGCGTCTGGTTTACCGGTGTCGGATGGCAACGCTCCATTGGAGGCGAGCGGCCAATCAGGCAGCACCTGCTCCACCGCGGCCGTACCCGTCAAGGGGATGATCGGTCTTTCGCCTTCGTTTGAATTGCTGCCAAATAGCGGGTTATCCGAAGGCAGATGGAAGTGCTTGCGCAAGAATTGCTGGCAATTGCGACGCCCTAACATGAAGTCATGCTGCCTGAACTGCTCGCTCAAAAACCCGCTAAATGCGTACAAGGCACCGCTCGCCAGTGCGGCCTTTCCCGAATCAGCGCCACGAGCTGCGCCGATTAGAAATCGACTGCGGCCTGCTGCCTCAGAAGCCAAGGAAAAATCTTGCGTTGAAAACTGAGCTTGTGACGTCAGAGCCGCCGCTGCGCCCGCGGCAGCCTTGACCAGCGTCTCACCGTGGCCGTTGTCAGCACCGAGCTTGTAAATGTTCGGTGTCAAAGTGCCTGCGAACGGGTCTATGTGAATCAGAGCACGCCTCACTTCTTCCGGTTCGCCTCGATTACGGCCGACGAGTCCTGCAAGATGGTGTTGCGCAAGCTCCGCAGGATGATCATTGAGCACTCCGCCGTCGATAGCACTAAAACTCAGGTGGCTATTTTTCTGCCCACATTGACTTCCACTCCCGTCCGGTGGCCATACGAGGACCTCTGCTGGACCGCTCGGCGACTGAATAATTAGCGGCTGATAAAGGTATTGCCACGCCGGACGGCTGAGTGGGACGGCCGGAAATAACACTGGAAACGCAGCTGTGGCACGCGCGAACTGCCAAGCATCTTTCCAGGAGATTGCGGTTCCACTGGCCGGCTTTGGCAACACCGCGTTCTCGTTCGCTTTGACAGTGAACGCATCCGGCCATCCTGGCGAGTCCTGTGAACAATCGCCGTAGTAAAACTCGATTCGAGCGTAGTCCGCGTGACGCCGATAACGTTCAGTGTTTCCAACGTACGGCACCGTGTAACTCACTCCCTCCCGATTGGTAAGCGTCAACAGCACGGTCAGAGGGTTATCCACCCACGCGCGTTTACTCGCGAGCTCGACGCGCTCACCTTTAGGCGACACGAATTGCTCGAAATCATGGGTCGAAGGTCCTTCATGCAGCAGTGACCGAAGAGGCTCGACTCTCTCTTCCGAATCAACGGCACATAGGTCATGCAGTCCAAAGCCGTATACCCATAGTCGATACAAAGGATTTACGGAATTAGGATTGGGTCGCTGGCTGCCGTGCGTGATCGCCTCAGCGGGAAAGCGATACGCGAGAGCCTTTGCCAGAGTCGCCGCACATGCGCCTCCGCCTGACGTGCCGCTAATGACCTTGAGGCGAACGTTGTGTCTAGCAATCGACCGCCGCGAATCCTGTTTGGCGTGCTCCCATTCGTCTAGTGCTTCGACCAAAAAGTCGAGCACTCCGGCTGTGTATGCGCCCGCCGATACGGTACCTGCCAATGACAATCCGATCTCAAAAACACCCGAAGACGGCTTCGGTCTTACTTCTGATGTCGGATTGCTCAAACCATTGCTGTGCATCTTCGACGACACGCCGATCTTCTATGGAATTCATGTCTGGCTTTCGGTCCCGCTTCGATGCGACAAAACGTAAAGCTGAAATGCTCGGAAGAAAAAAATATCCGCCGCCAATCACCGTCGTAAATCGCGGAAGGTCGAAAAGGCGCGCCCCGATGGGCAGGTAACTAGGCATCGAGAACAGCGACTCGACGCCGCTCCGAGCGCTGGATCAGCTTCGTCCCAGAGATCGGCAAATTTGGGATTGCTGAACCAACGTTGCTGCACAAACTCGAACTGCCAATCGAGATCGGCATTCAATGCTACAAAGAACAGACCGTTACCACAATCAGATGCACACGAGCGTTCGACACATTTTTTGACCTCTCCATTGACAGCGCATCTGGGACGATCGCTATAGACACGACCACGCCGAATTAAACGATGCAGCTTGGATGCTGCGACTCCAGATTCAACGTGCCATCCAAGTGCGTCTCTCGGATTGGCCCGCCGGATATGTGCCCCGCGCGGACACTGAAAGCCGTCCAGATCGCTTGTCCGATAACGGAACGAGTTGTTCAAGCACTTTTCACCTTTCGACGAACTCGCTGCGTCGCTGCTAATTGAATCTCTTACGAGCGCCTCGCCTTTGCGAGTGCGTCCCATCATCTTTTCGATCGCACTTTCCCCGTACTCTTGCTCCGCCCTTTTGAACGCCGAGACGTCCTGCTCAATCTGCCGGACCGCTACATAACTCCCGTTGAAGGCAAAGCGTTCATCGCGCTTAGAGAAATCGCGCCATCCCTCGAGATCGGGCGTGTAAGAGCGTTTGCCATAGGCGTTAACATGTCCCAAAACAAATTCGCCGGTGCGACTGTATTGTCGTCATCAGGTCTAGCGTCTGTTGCTGCCGAACTCTTCACGCGTTCGCTCGACAATCCAGGGACGTAAGGCTGAGAAATTCCGTCCTGGAAACCAAATGGCTCGCTCGTGTCGCGAACATAAAATGGACAAGTTTCGACTGTCTTGACCACTTTGAACCCGGACTTGGATACAGCGCTCAATCGTCTGGATGGCGAATAGTGGGGATTATCGCTTTGATAGTGGACGGCCATCACGTGAACTTCGCTGTCGGCCAGCTTGCCCGTGTCTACATCTGTCCCAGTTCCAGTGGGCACGCTCTACTCCTTGTCACCAATCAGCGGTGCCCGCAAGGGGTTAGCCATCCCGACTTTGAATGCAGTCGGAAATGGAAACTCGCGATGTTCGGTCAAGCCCATGCGGGTTAGGCCGCAGCATACGTAAATGCCAGTATCACTGCTTCATCAAACCCATCGCTCGCTTTGGCGAGGTCGATGTCGGCCACGCTCTTTATTAGGTTTTCGGCGAATAGTTCATCGATCCATCGTGCTGCCTTCTCCGGATCCTCGATCCTCAGCAGCAGGTAGCGGCACTTCTCCAGGCTTTTAAAACCTGAGCGCAATATCGCTTGCACGTCATTGCCGTGCTCTCCCGACTTGAAAGGATGACTCATGATTCGAGAGCACGCATGATCTGATCATCCTTCACCGTAGTGCGCAGACCGAACAGGGCCTCTCGCAGTCGGGTCGCTCGTTCGACGTCTTGAGCGGAGTACCTATAAGCCGCGAAGCGATATAAGAAGGGAAGCATGCTGTCGCGGGCATACGCCTTAAACCACTGCTCGTACTTGCAACCGCCGAGTATCCAGAAAGAGGTCGGTGGAAATCCCCGTTCGTTTGCGACACAAGGCTGTTCCTGCTCGGCAGCCTCGGCGTTTGCGCAATTCGGTCCAGCGCCAAATCAGATTGATGCCCTCCGGAGCGCCGTTGATGAACTCGTCTAGATAGCCTCCAAATGAACCGTCGTAATTGGCGCAAAACAGTAACCGGCGACCGTCATCGACAATACGCCAGTGTGCAAACCTGAATCCCGTCCGCGTTGGCTAGCCGACCGTATACGAAGACGGTGTGTCCGATTTCCCCTATCAGCCAGAGAAAGAAACGAAGCATTATCCGATTGCGCCAGTACGGAGCCTTGATGTCGGTCAGGCTCACGAGGTGGTTCGGATTGCCGTTTGCTACCAGCGATGCCTCGCACTCGTCGATCGACCGGTGTACCTGATGCGCGGCCTTTAGCGGTTCAGTCTTAAGCGACAGAGACTGTGGTTTAACTGGAGGCATCCTCAGCGATCGGATCAGCACAAATATCGACCCGCTCAATACCGCGAAGACCAGAAATGCCACCACGTCGACTGCCGGCATCGCGAGCACAGAATTTCGCTGCAGGTCGGGATAAACGCCAAAATTCATTGCCGCGGCTCGGCCGACGACGGCTGCCGCAGCGATGTGGGCAACGAAGCCGATCACTCCAAGCAGCCCAACGAATAATGCGATCGCTGCGGACATTCCCAAAAATGGTCGCGCCAGCAGTAATGCGAAGCAGAAAAGCGAGACCCAAAACCGCCCATACCAGCGCCGTCCACAGCAACGCGATTAATCCGCTTCGCGTCAACACCTCGACCGCGCCCACTAAGCCAACAAAATCGCGCCAGTCGAACAAGGCGTTACCGCCGCTGACGATAACAAGGACCAGACCAGCGACCAATAAAACAAATGCAGTGACGGTCCGCGAGCGAGTTCGTCCGGCAGTAACGTACCCAACACCTAATATCAGCAGGATCACTGCTCCAATGATAAATACTGCTTGCATCGCGTAGCGGTAACTGGTGCCGAATATCGCCTTCGTTGTCAGGATCGTCTGAAGATTGACCGCAGCGAGCAGCAAGGTCAAAGCAAGAATCCCTGCTGCTGCCGTCTATTGCGATTGCTATTGCAGCCACCGACACCATCGGCAGACCAAGCCGCGCAGCCACGAGACCGATGCGCATACCGAAATTCATCCATGGCTGGCGCCAGAATGAATACGCCACCGGAGCCGCGGCCCAGCGAAAACGCGCGTCACGGCTACCTCATCGGCGATCGTGCGCGCTAGAGCTGCGCGGCTTTCGTATGCGAGCCGCGACGCGCCGCTGAATTTCGTGTCTCGCGCCTTACGCAGCTGCTCATCGAGTTTGCTGCGGGCAGTCCCGTACAGCTCTCCCTCGCTAAGGATCTGGGCGACAGTTCGATCGCGTGCCCCTACGAAACCACAGTGGGCTCCGCTCGCATGCGCGACCAAAAAAGCTTGTAACCATTCGCGCTGGACTAGAGGTGAGGCTTGTTGACTAGTGTCGGCACAAAATGGGCCGTAGATGTCCCATAACGTGGCGAACCCCTCTTGTACCAGCAAGGCTACCAAGTCATCTATCGACAGGCGATCATCAACCACCAATTCCATCAGTAACGACGGAGCGTCCGCATGCGTGGAGTCGGCGCGAGGCGGCAAGAGTGCAACGGAAGCAAAATGAACCACGCCGATCCGAGTCAATAATTCTTCCAACTCTCTTCTTAGAACCGGCAGATTCAGATTTAAGCGTTTGGGCGGGGCGATGACGCAGACCGCCTTTGATTAGCGATCATTTGTCAAATCTCAGTCGTAGGCTCGATATCTGAGGGCCGTCGTACTCAATGCGACTGAACCACGGATTGCCCATCGAATGTTAGGAAGCGTCAAAAGGCCTGCCAGCGCGCTGACTAGAATCTCGAGAACGTGATGCTTAGCAATGCATGCCCGTTCGCCGGCGCCAAACAGCAGCAAGCGAGGATCGTCACCATGCTGATAACAGCATTGTGGCGAGTCCGAACGAGAGTCACTTTGGTGCGTCGGATCGTCGAATAGCGCTCCAATGATCAGTACGACCATTTCGGATCCGCACTTAACGCGAATCGGCCACTGCGTTTCCGATGTCGAGCCAGGTGCTACGCGGAACTTCGCGCCGCAAAATTGGAAACGGCGGCCGAAACCGCAACGACTCGAACGTGTCCACGAAGGCGATGCCGAAATTCGGCGTCTCTGCAGGGCGCCGCGACCTCACGGGCCGCGGATGTCAGCTGTTGGCACACGGCTCGTCGCGAGAGCAACTCCTGCATGACTAACGCGCCCGCCTGCACCGTGGCGGGATGCCCAACCCAGAGAAGTCCGACCGCATTCCGCTTAATTGCGTCACGGTCGAGACACGTCCAACGTTGCTGTTCCTTCAATCGGCTCAGCGCCCTCTTGAGGCGCAGGGTTACGATCGTGCGCTGTCTTCGGCGCGCTTGCGTACATTCGGGACGCCCGATCCAGAGATCAACTGGCCGCCAACGTTTCGCAGATCGCGCGCGAATTCTGGCCACTCGACTGCAGACTCGCCGATGATTGCATCGGCCGCCGTTCCGAAGGCGCTTGCCAAAGCCTTCCACACGACGTGCACCAGATAGTCGTTGACTAGATCGAACGATCGCGTCTCGGAATCCCGCAGCGTTCGGATTCACTTCTTCAACTTTGTCGGCGCTCAGGTCGGCCCATTGGTTTGGCTGCGGCAGCACACTCTGTAGAAATTCTCGATCCTGCTGATGCCGCTCGCCGGCTTCCATTCCAATTGCAAACTCGCCCGCCACCAAACTCGACGCCTGCGCAGCGTTTGAGAAAGCTCGCTTGCCGATGCAATACCGACAGCACCGCAGTGCGGCGCGTCGCCATGGGCGCGGCGCGGTTGAACTCGGCCACCTTCGCAAAGCGCCAGTAAAAACACGCAGCACTTTCGGCTGATGGACCAATCGGCTGACAAACCGATGTCGCAGGGCGCTTAGCGCTGCGGCCACACGAGAACTCATACGTGCGGTGTAGAAGCGTGGGGCTCGATCAGATGAAATCGCTTCCGTGCTCATTGCCTCAAGCATTGCTGCGTGTCGTTTAGCGCTCTCCATCCAATAGTCCATCGAACACGCCTGAGCCAGCGTGACGGCTTCTTGCCATCCGGCCAATGCGCGCTCTCTGTGCGGCCGGCCGCCGCGTCGTTTGGCCGACCAGTAGGCGGCTTCGGCGATGTGCCCGTGCTGTTCGTAGAAACGCGCAGATGCTCTGGCTTGCTGCAAGGCGTTGCGCGCATCAGCGAACCGCCCGCAGCGGGTCAACGCGATACCCAAGCATGACGACAAGTAGTACTCGTTATACCGCCCGCCTGCAAGATAGGCCTTTTCCGCTATCGCTTTCTCGAGCAGTTCAACTGCCGCTTCGACTTGTCCCCCTGCGCCGATCGCTCCGCCGAGTAGGAGCGACGATCGCCGGATACATCGTCGGCACATCGTTCGTCATGCATGACTTCAGCGCATCTCTCATGCGCTGCGCAGCGTCAGCCCCACTTGGCGCGTCATACCCAGATTCCTCCTTGCACGAAATCCACCATCACGCGCGAGAACGCGTGTTCATGGTCGGCCAGTTCACGGTAAGCCTCATCGCAGAGCGCCTGCGCTGCATCGAATTGACGCCATGCGCGCAAGAATATCGGCCATGAATACCTTGACGTTGACTGCAGCGATTACCGCCCAGCCAGGCATGATTCTGCGTGCGGCAAGCTCGGCAGTGAACAGGCGGTCGACCGTGCGCGCTTCATCAAGCGCTTCCTGATAGCGGCCAAGTCCGTGATTCAGCATCATGCGCGCCTGCATTGCAGCCATTTGTAGACTGCGGCTTTGAACGGCAGTCGCGGCCTCCGCTGCGTGGCTCGCAATCTCAAGTCCCTGCCGGTAGGTGCCGCGCGTCCACAGCATCACAGCGAGCTGCAGCGAAACGGCCGCTTCACGCTTTTTGTCGCCAATGGTCTGCGTAATAGTCTGTGCGCGCTCTAGGTTGTCGACGATGTCGTCGACGCGGCCGAGCGGCAACAGTGCGCCGATCGCTTCCAGACGAAGGCCGAGTTCAAGCATTGCCCGCGCGGAACCGTCCGGAAGGCGGCGCGCTGCGTCGCGGCCCATGTCGAACATCACGAGCGCATCGCGATTGGCCGATCGCCGAATCGAGCGTGACATCGATCGCAACGCGAACTCGGCGGCCTCGCTCCAGGCTTCCCCGGCGTACGCATGATGCGCGAGTACCGAATCACGATCGGAGGACTTTTCACTGGCATGTTCGCGCAACGCGTTGAACACTGCGCGGTGCAGCACCTTGCGTCTCGCATGTGTCAACGTGGCGAAGCGACGACCTCCTGCACCAGCGCGTGTGGAAATTCGTAACGCGTTTCTCCCTCCATGACGCGCGCACTGACCAGTCCCGCAACCACTGCGTGCGAGAGGCGGCTTTCAGCTTCGCCAGCGGCAACGTGATGCATCGACGCCAGCAATTCGCTGGTGAACGGCTCGCCAATAATCGCCGCTGCCTCCAGCGCCGCTTTGGCTGCCGTCGGGAGCCTGTCGACGCGAGCACCTATCACAGCGGCGATCGATCCTGGCACGCGCAGCTCGGGCTCTGGCTGAATGCAACGATAAGCGCCTGGCGCGCCGACCAATGTTCCATCGTCAACCAGAGTCAGTGTCATCTGCTCCAGATAAAACGGATTGCCCTGCGCCTTGTCGGCGAGATCGCTGACCAGCGATTGGACCGAATCATCTTCACCTAGGATTGCATGCGCAAGGCTCAACATGTCCCGCGGCTCGAGCGCGCGCATAACGTGCTCAGCGAACCAGGGAGCGTCGATCCAGCGCGGCTGAAACTGATGCCGATACGTCACGCAGACAAGCACCGGCAGGTGTTCAATCCTGCGTAGCAACTGTTCGAGCAGCCGCTGGCTCTCGCGGTCGGCCAATGCCAGGTCTTCTACGACGAGCATTAGCGGTCCTGACTCAATGCGCTTTGTAATCAACCATTGAACTGCGTCACCGATACGCCGACGACGCTGCGACGGAGTGAGATCGGTCCATGCTTCGGTTGGATTGCCGAGTTCAAGCAGATCCACGACAGCGTCGTGATGCAACTGGGCGGCGGGTCCCCAAGTATCCATTGAAGGGAAAGCAACGCCGGCGCCTCGTGCGGCCGCATCCGCTGGCGCCTGTATCAATTCGCGGATTAAGTCGGCGATCACCGCGTACTGAACGTGCGTCCCATAGGCATGCGCCGCCACAAAGCATGTATTGAAGCCGCTTTCGCGCATCGCCCGACAAAATTCCGCGATGACCCGGGACTTTCCAATGCCGGCTTCTCCGGTGAGCCCAATCGCCCGCATCCTGCTCGCCAGCGCTTGGCTGCCCACAATGTTTAGCGCCGACAAGACCTCGACCCGATCGATCAGTGGCGCAAGTGCTCCATGACGTGCCAACGATGCCGCTCGAGGACGCTGCTCTTCAGAAGCAGTTCATAGAGTTCGATTGCGGACTCGAAACCAGCGATTACTCGCGTGCCAAGCGGCTTCGCTTCGATATGACGCTCGACGAGCCGGAACGTGCTCGCGCTGATCATCACGCTACCGGGCGCGGCCAAACCCTCGATTCGTTTGGCAAGATGAGCCGTCAATCCGTCCGCGCGGTAGTGCGAAGACAGATATTCGCTGGCGGAGCTGACCACCAGTTCACCCGAAGCGATGCCGACTCTTACGGCTATCGGCTTGTCTGTTTCCGCCCGTTCCCGATTCCAGTCGATCACAGCGCGTTGTATCGCAAGTCCCGCAAGGCAGGCGCGCAATGCATGATCTTCTTGCGTGAGTGGCGCTCCGAAAAGCGCCAGCACTCCGTCACCGAGCAGCTGACTGATGATGCCGCCGTAGGCTTTAACGTGCCCCGACATCAACGCCAGCGCAGGATCGAGATACTTGCGCGCTTCTTCCGGGTCAGGATTTCCAATTTGCTCGGTTGAGCCGCATAAATCGGCAAACATGACGGTGGCGTGCTTGCGCTCCGGTACAGCATGCCGCGCAGAGTCGACCGATGACGGAGCAATGCGCCGTTTCGAAACTTTGGTCGCCACTCGACGGGCGCTTCGAATCGGCCACGGAGCGTGCGGCGCCGCAACTCGAACAGTATCGGTCGGCGCGCTTAAGTCGGTTTCCGCAGGCGCAAACGGTTGTCGGCATTCTTTTCGCCCTCGCGTGCCTAGCCTACTAGGCCAGTGCGATGGGGTCTAGCATTACTGAATGGACTTGCTGCCGTTGCCATTCTCCCGCGAGCACTTTCTCCAGCCACATGACGCCAAGCATTGTCTTGGCATCTGTGACGGTGCCGTCACGCACCCACTGCAATAACTGTTGCCACGGCTCGGTGAACACTTCCAGCGTCTCGCCGGCATCGAGGGCCGCACCCTCGTGCACGAGTTCCTCGGCCAGGAACATTTCGATCTTCTCGTCGCAGTAGGCAATTGCGTTGTGCAACCCGCCGAAGATAGCTCCACTTGCCAGCGCTGATAGCCGGTTTCTTCCAGTCAGCTCGCGTTTGCGCGCATCTGAGCGGCCGTTTCACCGGCGTCGATCTTGCCTGCCGGGAATTCGATCATCGTCGCTTCATCGGATATCGGAACTGCCTCTCGAGAATCACCTGGCCGTCCGACAACAGCGGAATGATCATCACGGCGCCCGGGTGCCGCAGGTACTCGCGAGTGCCGATGTGGCCGTCGGCCGATTGGACCTTATCGACGTAAACTCGCAGGAACGTCCCTTCGAATGCAAGTCGGCTATCGAGCGTCTGCTCGGTCAGTGAATCATCACCATCCGACTGCTGCATGGACCTGGCGCTAGCCGCCAAGCGTGCGTGTCATCGCGTTAGCGCATAGCTGCAGCAAGTATTGCGGAAGAATTCCCAGCACCAGCACCAACATTGCGTTGACCGACAGCGCCACGCGCATGTCGGTAGGCGCAACCAGTTGAAGCGCCGCCGATTCGGGCGTCGGATCATCGAAATACATCGTCTTCACAATGCGCAGGTAGTAGAACGCCGCGATCAGCGAAAACAGCACCGCGATCACGGCCAGTGAAACCGCCGCGACCGTTGCGCCTTCACTGAACAATGCCTGCAGCACCACCAGCTTCGAATAAAAGCCGACCGTCGGAGGAACGCCTGCGAGCGAAAACATCAGCAGCAGCATGACGAACGCGTACCACGGGCTGCGCTTGGCCAGCCCGCGAAAATCTGCAATCTCTTCGGCTTCGAATCCTTGCCTCGACAGCAGCAGCATCACCCCGAACGTGCCAAGCGAGGTCAGCGCGTAGGCAATCAGGTAAAACATCGCCGCGCTGTAGGCATTCGCGATCGACGCGGAATTACCGGAAGTGACACCGGAGAGCATCGCCAGCATGACGAACCCCATCTGGGCGATCGTCGAATAGGCCAGCATTCGCTTCAAATTGCTCTGCGCTATCGCGGTCAGATTGCCGAGCACCAGCGACGCGACCGCGAGCAGTGCGAGGATTTTCTGCCAGTCAACAGCGAACGGCAGCAGCCCTTCGACAAGAATCCGGAACGCAATCGCAAAGATCGCCAGCTCGGGCGCCGAGCTGATCAGTAAAGTGATCGGAGTCGGCGCACCCTGATACACATCAGGTGCCCACATGTGAAACGGCACGACGCCGAACTTGAACGCAAGCCCCGCGACGACGAACACAATGCCGAGCAGCAGCGGTGCACGGCTCGACGATCTGCCCGCCTGCAACGCGGCGTGCCAGCTCGTCTATTTCGAGTGTGCCGGTGGCGCCATAGAGCATCGACATGCCGTAAAGCAGAAATCCTGACGCCAGCGATCCGAGGACGAAGTACTTCATCGCCGCTTCGCTAGCGCGCGGATCGTCGCGCCGCAGCGCGACCAGCGCATACATTGAAAGCGATTGCAGCTCGAGGCCGAGGTAGATCACCAGCAGGTTGTTCGCCGAGATCATCAACATGATCCCAAGCAGCGTGAACAACGTCAGACTGAAAAGCTCGCCCTTCCAGATGCCGCGCGCGCGAGCATAGGATTGCGCGCAAATCAACATGAAGCCGCAGCAAAAGATCGCAAACAGCTTCAGCACGTGGCCCATCGGGTCGGCGATGTACATGCCGCCAAAGCCGACGACGACTTCGTTTCGCGCCAGCGCCAAGCAGACGGCAACTGCGGCAGCCGCCATCGCCAGCAGTGTCATCGCGTACGTGATGTTGCGCCGCTCGTCTGAAACGAAAAGATCGACCACGAGCACGATACTGGCCGCGGCGAGCAGAACCATCTCGGGAAGCGCGACGACGAGGCCAAGCGAGCTCATCTACTGAACCGCTCCGGTGGCAAGCGGCAGCTTGGAAGCCGCGACGTGTTTCAGCAACTGTGTAACCGACGCATCCATCAGATCGGTCACCGGCTTGGGATACAGACCCATCCACAACACCAACGCAGCGAGCAGCGTAAGGATCACGAGCTCGCGGCGATTGACATCGACCAGATCCGCGACGTGCTTGTTTGCGACTTCGCCGAAGATGACTCGCTTGTACATCCACAACGAGTACGCGGCGCCCAGTACCAGAGTCGTCCCCGCGACCAATGCAATCCAGAAGTTGTACTGCACGGCGCCAAGAATCACCATGAACTCGCCGACAAATCCACTCGTTGCAGGCAGCCCTGCGTTCGCCATCACGAACAGCATGAAGAACGCGGCGAACTTGCGGCATCGTGTTCACAACGCCGCCATAGTCGGCAATCTCCCTGGAGTGCATGCGGTCGTACATCACGCCGATGCAGAAGAACATCGCACCCGAGACGAAACCATGCGAGATCATTTGCACGATCCCGCCCGTCATTCCCATCGGGTTGAAGATGAAGAAGCCGAGCGTCACGAAGCCCATGTGCGCGATCGACGAATAGGCAACGAGCTTTTTCATGTCCGACTGGACAAGTGCCACGAACCCGATATAGACGACCGCGATCAAAGACAAGGCGATGACGAAGCCTGCCAGCTCGTGCGATGCGTCGGGAGCAATCGGCAGCGAAAAGCGCAGGAAGCCATACGCGCCGAGCTTCAGCATGATGGCCGCCAGGATGATCGAGCCGCCGGTAGGAGCTTCGACGTGCGCATCGGGAAGCCACGTATGCACCGGCCACATCGGCACCTTGACCGCGAATGCTGCGAAGAACGCCAGAAAGAGAAGCGTCTGCGCCGTCATGCCAAGGCGGACCTGATGCCAGTCGAAAATGCCGAAACGCCCATCGGACGCGTAGTACAGATACACGAGTGCGACGAGCATCAGCAACGAGCCCGCAAACGTGTACAGAAAAAACTTGATCGCTGCGTAGATGCGGTTGGCGCCGCCCCATATGCCGATGATCACGTACATCGGCACCAGCGTCGCCTCGAAGAAAACGAAGAACAACAATCCGTCCGCAGCCGCGAAAACACCGACCATCAATCCAGACAGGATCAGAAAGGCCGCGTAGTACTGCGAGACGCGCGTTTCGATCACCTGCCATCCGGCGAGCACGACGATCACCGTCATGAACGCCGTCAGCAGCACGAACCAGATCGAGATGCCGTCGACACCGAGGTGATAGTTCGCATTCAGCCTCTCGATCCACGGCACGTTCTCGACGAACTGCAGCTGCGCAAGCGACGGATCGAATCCGGTGTAGAGCGGAATGGTGACGACGAGCCCAAGCAGGCTGCCGATCAGCGCCAGCGTGCGAATCACGTCGAGATTGCGATCGCGGCCGGCAGCGAGGATCGCCACGCCAAAGCCGATCGGAATCCAGATCGCGAGGCTGAGCCAGGACGTCGCGGTCTGCACGGCTATCGCACGACGTTCAACGTGACGAACAGCGTCACCAGCACGAGAATGCCGATGATCATTCCGAACGCGTAGTGATAGATGTACCCCGACTGCAGCAGCCGCGCCGTGCCGGCGATCCAGCCGACGACCTTCGCGCTGCCGTTGATCGCGATGCCGTCGATCAGTCCGACATCGCCGCCGCGCCAGAGACCGAAACCGAGTCTTGCGCGCGCCGCCGGCAAACACGAACTCGTTGATCCGATCGAGGTAGTACTTGTTGTCGAGCAGCCGATACAGGCCACCAAACCGCTGCTTCAGCGCAGCAGCAAGGTCAGGGCGCCGCAGATACAGAGAACGCTGCCAACGCAACTCCGGCCAGAGCGAGATACGTTGGCGCAGACACAAACCCGTGCAGGCCCATCGCCAATGCGCTGCGCGCTTCTTCAGCAACGTGGCGTCATCGCCGGATGCCTTGCGGCGTCGACAACGATCGAGTTGCCGAAGAAGTCTCCTCCCAGCAGCCACTCGATCGCCACGAAGCCGATCACAAGCGAAGGAATCGCGAGAAGGACCAACGGCACGGTGACGACATTTGCAGATTCGTGCGGCTCGCCGTGATGTTCGTCGGCGTGATGCTCGTCATCGTGTTCCGGGTCGCGCGGCTTCTGATGCCAGCGCGGCTTGCCGTGAAAGACCAGGAAGAACATCCGGAACGAATAGAACGCGGTGATGAACACGCCGAGCGTCAACGCCCAGTACGCGACGGTCGCGCCCCATTGACCCGCGTTCGCCGCGGCGTGTGTCGCGATGATGATCGAATCTTTCGAATAGAAACCCGAGAAAAATGGGACGCCGATCAGCGCCAGCGAACCGATGAGCGCCGTGATCCACGTGACGGGCATCTTCTTCCACAGACCGCCCATGTTGCGAATGTCCTGATCGTGATGCATGCCGATGATTACCGAGCCCGCAGCGAGAAACAGCAGTGCCTTGAAAAAAGCGTGCGTCATCAGATGGAAGATGCCGGCCGAGTAGGCAGAGACACCCAACGCAACGGTCATGTAACCGAGTTGCGACAGCGTCGAGTACGCGACGACACGCTTGATGTCGTTCTGCACGATACCCAGCACGCCCATGAAAAACGCAGTGATCGCGCCGATGACGACGACGAACGACAGCGCGACATCCGACAGCTCGAACAACGGCGACATGCGCGCGACCATGAAAATGCCCGCGGTCACCATCGTTGCGGCGTGAATCAACGCCGAGATCGGTGTCGGGCCCTCCATCGAATCCGGCAGCCAGACGTGCAGCGGAAACTGTGCGCTCTTGCCCATCGCACCGATGAACAGGCAAATGCAGATCACCGTCATCAGCATCCACGGCGTGCCTGGTATGAATTCGATTGCGCGCGCTGCCATCGCCGGTGCGGCAGCGAAAACCTCTGCGTAGTTCAGCGTTCCGAAGTACGCGTAAACGAGCCCGATGCCGAGCACGAAGCCGAAATCGCCTACGCGATTGACGAGAAACGCTTTCAGGTTCGCGTAGATCGCCGTCTCCCGCTCGTACCAGAAGCCGATCAGCAGATAGGACATCAGCCCGACCGCTTCCCAGCCAAAAAACAGCTGCAGAAAATTGTTGCTCATCACCAGCATCAGCATGCTGAACGTGAAGAGCGAGATGTAGGAGAAGAACCGCTGATAGCCCGGATCGTCGGCCATGTAGCCGATCGTGTAGATGTGCACCATCAGCGACACGAACGTGACCACGACCATCATCAAGGCGGTCAGCGGATCGATCAGGAAACCCACCTCGAGGTTCAAGCCGCCGACTACCGCCCACGTGTAAACCGTTCCGTCGAAAGTGGTGCCCCTCATCACTTCGGAAAGCACCATGAATGACGCGATCGTCGCGATCAGCACACCGAGAATCGTGACCAGATGCGCGCCGGTGCGGCCGACGACCTTGCCACCGAGACCAGCGATGAGCGCTCCGATCAGCGGTGCCAGTGGCACCAATAGATAAAGGCCGCGCACGGTCAGCCTTTAAGTAGGTCGAGCTCTTGCACGTCGATCGTGGACAAATTGCGGAACAGGACCACCAGAATCGCGAGGCCGATCGCAGCTTCAGCCGCAGCGACGGTCAGGATGAAGAACACGAATACCTGGCCGTGATAGTCGCCGAGGTAGTGCGAGAACGCGACGAAGTTGATGTTGACCGCCAGCAACATCAGCTCGATCGCCATCAGCAGCACGATCAGATTCTTCCGATTCAGAAAGATGCCGATAACGCTGATCGCGAACAACAGCGCGCCTACACCCAGATACCAGGACAGCGATACCACGACGTTTCCTCTTCGCTTAAATGTTTTTTGTTTGCCGTGCTCTGTCTTCGTCGGCCATCGTGACCAGCCGAACGCGATCCTTGCTGCGCACCTTGACCTGCTCAGACGGGTCCTGCCACTTCGAGTCCTTGCGGCCGCGCAACGTCAACGCGATGGCCGCGATAATCGCCACCAGCAGAATGACGCCGGCAATCTGCAGAGGAAAAACATATTCGGTGAACGTGAGCACCCCGAGCGTTCGCGTGTTATCAGTGTTCGCGATACCAGCGCCGGCGCGCGTCATGCCCTGCCATTGCGGCTGCGACAGGACGAGCCACATCTGCAGCACGATCAGCGCTGCAACCCCGAAACCCCACGGCGCATTGCGCCAGAAGCCCTGTCTTAGCTTGTCGACGTTGATGTCGAGCATCATCACGACAAACAGGAACAAGACCATCACGGCGCCGACATAAACCAGCACCAGCGCGAGCGCCAGAAACTCGGCGCGCAGCAGAATCCACAGCGCTGCCGCCGAGAAAAACGCCAGCACCAGAAACAGCACCGCGTGCACCGGGTTGCGCGCGGTAATCACGCGCAACGCTGCGATGAGCATCACGCCGGCGAAGATCAGGAACAGAATCGATTGAGCGTCCATCAGCCGTTCGTCACCGATAAGGCGCGTCAGCCGCCCGCGCCGCCGCGATCTCTTTTTCGTAGCGATCACCGATCGCCAGCAGCATCGGCTTCGTGTAGTAAAGATCGCCGCGCTCCTCGCCGTGATATTCGAGAATATGCGTCTCGACGATCGAATCGACCGGGCAGCTTTCCTCGCACAGCCCGCAGAAGATGCACTTGGTCAGGTCGATGTCGTAGCGCGTCGTTCGGCGCGTACCGTCTGCCCGCTGATCTGATTCGATCGTGATCGCCAGCGCCGGACACACCGCTTCGCACAGCTTGCACGCGATGCACCGCTCCTCGCCGTTCGGATAACGACGCAACGCATGCAGCCCCCGAAAACGCGGCGACATCGGAGTCTTCTCTTCCGGATACTGGATCGTGATCTTGCGCGAGAACGCATAACGGCCCGTCAATGCGAGGCCTTTGACGAGCTCTCGCAACAACAGGCTATCGAAGAATTCCCGGACGGCGCCCATCAGCTATGTGCTCCAGATGTTCCAGGGCGTTTGCATCCATACCGCGATCACGACCAGCCATACGAGTGTCAGCGGAATGAATATCTTCCAACCCAGACGCATGATCTGGTCGTACCGGTAGCGAGGAAACGAAGCGCGGAACCAGATAAACAGCGAAACAACAAAGAACACTTTCGCAAACAGCCAGAACCAGCCCGACAGCGAACTGACCCAGGCGGGTGTTACGAATCCGAACAACGTCCCAAGATCGATCGGCGCGGCCCAGCCACCGAGGAACATGATCGTCGCTACCGCCGACAGCAGAATCATGTTCGCGTATTCGGCCAGGAAGAAGATTGCGAAGCTCATCCCCGAGTACTCGACCATATGGCCGGCGACGATCTCCGATTCGCCCTCCACCACATCGAACGGATGGCGATTTGTTTCGGCGACACTCGACACGACGTAGATCACGAACAGCGGCAACAGCGGCAGCCAGTTCCACGACAGAAAGTTCAGACCCATCGAAGCGAACGTGCCGGTGTTCTGGCCAACCACGATCTGCGACATGTTCATCGTGCCGGCAACCATCAGCACCGTCACAAGCACGAAGCCCATGCCTATTTCGTAGCTGACCATCTGCGCCGCCGCGCGCATAGCGCCGAGAAACGCATACTTCGAGTTCGACGCCCAGCCGGCAATGATGACGCCATAAACGCCCACCGACGTGATCGCCATCACGTACAGCAAGCCGGCGTTGATGTCGGCCAGCACGACGCCGGGGCCAAAGGGAATTACGGCCCACGCCGCCAGGGCGGGCATCAAGATGACGATCGGCGCCAAGAAAAACAGCGACTTGTCTGCCTGTGACGGCGAGATGATCTCTTTGGTGATCAGCTTGAATGCATCGGCAATCGGCTGCAGCAAACCGAGCGGTCCGACGCGATTCGGACCGATGCGAATATGGAACCAGCCGATCAGTCGCCGCTCCCATAGTGTCAGGTAGGCAACCAGTCCCAGAACCGGCAGCACGATCGCCGTGATTTTTGCCAGCGACCATACGACCGGCCATGCTGACCCGAGTGTTTCACTCCCAAAAGTGGTGATCGCGTCCATCACGCGCGTTCCAGCGTGATCGGTCCGAACATCGCGCCGAGCGTTGCCGTCGATTCATGAGCCGCCGACACATGCACGACGCCGTCCGCAATCGACTCATCGAGCGCAACTTCGAGCAGAGCGGATGCATCGCCCTGCCGCACGCGAGCCTTGTCTCCTTCGGCAACGCCAAATGACTGCAACGTACGCGCGTTCGCGCGCGCCTTCGGCGGCCTCGCATCACGCGTCGCCTGCAACGGCGCCGAGCGGCGGACTATCGCATCGCTGAAATAAACCGGAACGTCCGCAATTCTTTCCGCTGTGCTGGCCGAATCTTTTGCACGCTGTGGTCGCGCAGCGACAATAGAAGTCTCATTCGAGAGCCTCGCATCCAGATTGACGGGCACCGCTTCGCTGCGCACCTGATCCGATGTCTCGTAGTCGAAGCCTTCGAGGCCGAGCAGATTGCCGAGGACGCGCAAAACTTTCCATCCTGGCCGCGCTTCACCCGCCGGCCTTACGGTGCCGTTGAAACTCTGAACCCGCCCTTCACAACTGATGAATGTGCCTGCAGTCTCGGTGAATGGAGCGATCGGAAGAATGATGTCCGCGTAGTCAAGCGCACCGTTCCGATAAGCGGAACACGCGATCACAGTTTCCGCTGCCAGCAACGCTCGTGCAACCTCCGCTGGATTCGCAACGTCGTAATCGGGCTCGACGTTCCACAGCAGATACGCCTTGCGTGGTTGCTCGATCATTTCGCGCGCAGTCAATCCGCCTTGCGTTGCGCCGCTTTTCGCGCCGTTGTTCGCACTCTTATTTGGAAACGCGCCCACCATATAGCCGCCGACTGTGTTGGCACCCTCGGTCAGCACACCGACCGTTGCACCCGTCGCCTTGGCAATCCACTGGGCCCAGGCGCGAAGCTGCGCCGACTGCGGATGCTGGATCGCGGCGTTGCCGAGCAGGATCGCTTTGCGCTCGCCGCTGATCAGCGATGCGGCAATGGTTTTGGCGTGATCACTCGCTGAAACGCCGTCCACTGGTGCTTGTATCACCGCGCGCACCTGCTATCGCAACCGCGATTTCGCATAGCGCCTGCGTCCACTCGCTTGGCCGCACGATGATCTTGTTCGCGACGGGCATCAGCAAATCGGCATCGACGGCATGCAACACGTTCACTTTGCAACCGCGCTTTGTTGCGGCGCGCAGCCGCGCCGACAACAGCGGCTGATCCTTGCGCAAAAAAGAGCCGATGACGAGCACGCTGTTCAGCTTGTTGATATCCGCGACCTTCATTCCCAGCCACGGCACGCCACCGCCATCACCGTCACCCGAGAAATCGGACTGGCGCAAACGGAAATCGATATTGTCCGAGCCGAGCCCGCGGGTCAGCTTGGTCAGCAGATGCAATTCTTCGAGCGTGCTGCCCGGCGAAGCAAGCGCACCGATCGCTGCGCCCCCGTGCTCGGCCTTCACTGCGGCAAGCGAAGCGGCAACGTATTCGAGCGCGACGGTCCAGTCGACTTCGCTCCATTGGCCACCCTGCTTCAGCATCGGCCGTAGCAAACGGTCCGGCGCATTGAGCCCTTCATATGAAAAACGGTCGCGATCCGACAACCAGCATTCATTGACTTCTTCGTTTTCCAGCGGAAGAACGCGCATCACTTCGTTGTTCTTGACCTGGACGATCAGATTGGAGCCGAGCGAATCGTGCGGACTGATCGACTTGCGACGCGACAGTTCCCATGATCGCGCCTCGTAGCGAAACGGCTTGCTGGTCAGTGCGCCGACAGGACACAGGTCGATCATGTTGCCAGACAGCTCGGAGTCAACCGAGCTGCCGACGAAACTCAGTATCTCGGCATGTTCGCCGCGGCCCGCCATGCCGAGCTCCATGACGCCGGCGACTTCCTGACCAAAGCGCACGCAGCGCGTGCAATGAATGCAGCGTGTCATCTCCTCGGCGGAAATCAGCGGCCCCATGCTCTTGTGAAACACGACGCGCTTTGGCTCCGTGTAACGGCTGGCCGATCCACCGTAGCCGACAGCAAGATCCTGCAACTGACATTCGCCTCCCTGATCGCAGATCGGACAGTCGAGCGGATGGTTGATCAGCAGGAACTCCATCACGGAGTTTTGCGCCTGCCTCGCGTAAGCCGACTGCGTGCGCGCGATCATGCCTTTCGCGACCGGCGTGGCGCATGCCGGCAAAGGCTTCGGCGCTTTCTCGACTTCGACCAGACACATGCGGCAATTCGCCGCAATCGTCAGCTTCTTGTGATAACAAAAATGCGGAACATAGATTCCGAGCCGATTGGCAGCTTCCATCAGCATGCTGCCTTCGGGCACCTCGACCTTTCTGCCGTCGATTTCGACTTCGATCATGCGTACTCTGTCACTCGATCGTGCACGACGCACCGCTTGTGCTCGATGTGATGCTCGAACTCGGCTCGATAGTGCTTGACGAACGCACGCACCGGCATCGCAGCCGCGTCACCGAGCGCGCAAATCGTTCTACCCTGAATGTTGTCCGCGAGCGAGTTCAGAAGATCAAGGTCTTCGGGCCGCCCTTCACCGTGTTCGATCCGGTGAATGATTCGGTAGAGCCACCCTGTGCCTTCACGGCACGGCGTGCACTGGCCGCAGCTCTCTTCGAAATAGAAGTAGGCAAGGCGCTCGGCCGCTTTCACCATGCAGCGCGTTTCATCCATCACAATCACCGCGCCGGAGCCAAGCATCGAGCCCGCTTTCGCGATCGAGTCGTAATCCATGTCGGTCGCCATCATTACGTCGCCCGGCACGACCGGCATCGACGAGCCACCGGGAATCACGCCCTTGATCTTCTTGCCATCGCGCATACCGCCGGCAAGTTGCAACAACTTCATGAACGGCGTTCCAAGCGGCACTTCGTAATTGCCCGGATACGTCACATCGCCCGACACCGAAAATATTTTCGTGCCACCGTTGTTCTGCCTGCCGATTTCGAGAAACTTATCGCCGCCCTGCGTGATGATGAACGGCACCGCTGCAAACGTTTCAGTGTTGTTGATGGTGGTTGGCTTCCCGTACAAACCGTAACTCGCCGGAAACGGCGGCTTGAAGCGCGGAAATCCCTTCTTGCCCTCGAGTGATTCGAGCAGCGCGGTCTCCTCGCCGCAGATGTACGCGCCGTAGCCGTGCACGGCATGCAGCTCGAACGAGTATTCGGACCCGAGGATTTTCGAACCGAGGTAGCCCGCATCACGCGCTTCGGCCAGTGCTTCCTCGAAGCGCTCGTACTCCGCCCAGGTTTCGCCATGGATGTAGTTGTAGCCGACTGAAATTCCCATCGCATACGCGGCGATCGCCATGCCTTCGATGACGATGTGAGGGTTATAGCGAAGGATGTCTCGATCCTTGAACGTGCCGGGCTCACCTTCGTCTGAATTGCAGACGAGATATCTTTGCCCGGTGTACTGCTTCGGCATGAAGCTCCACTTGAGCCCGGTCGGAAAACCTGCGCCACCTCGGCCACGTAACGCAGATTTTTTCACTTCCGCGATGACCGCCTCGGGCGTCAACTTGTCGCCGAGGACCTTGCGTAGCGCCTGGTAGCCGCCGCGCGCCTCGTAACCTTTCAAGTTCCAATTGTTGCCATCGAGCCCCGAAAGAATCATCGGGTTCAAATGCCGACCGTGGAAACATGTCTGCAAGCTCATCGTGCGGCCAACTCCAGTTCCGACAGCAGCGCGTCGAGCCGTTCGTTGCTCATGAAGCTTTCCATGCGCTTGTTATTGACCAGCAGAACCGGCGCGTCACCGCACGCACCGAAGCATTCGCCCTCTTTCAACGTGAACGCACCGTCGGCGGTCGTTTCGTTGAAACCGATGCCAAGTCGCTGCTTCAGGTGCTCGGCAGCGCGCGTCGCGCCCGACAGTGCGCACGGCAGATTCGTGCAGATCGTGATCTTGTGACGGCCAATGGGCTTCAGGTTGTACATGCTGTAGAACGTTGCGACCTCGTACACCGCGATCGGCGGCATCCCGAGATAGTCCGCAACTTCCTCCATCGCTTCCTTCGACAACCAGCCCAGCTCATCCTGAGCGATCGCAAGCGCAGCCATCACGGCCGAGCGGCGCTGCTCGACGGGAAACTTAGCGGCTTCGCGATCGATCCGGTCGATACGCGTCGGCAGACAGCAACAGCTTCGGTTTGGGAACGGCGCTCATGTTTGTCCCCTACGGCGCCGAGCGCCGGCCGGTCCCCGCGAGGGCGACCGAGCGCCTTGGGAGCGGCCGGCGGCGCTCATCGATCGATTTCCCCGAATACGATGTCCTGCGTTCCGATGATCGTCACTGCATCCGCGATCATGTGACCGCGCGCCATTTCATCGAGCGACTGCAGATGCGGAAAGCCGGCGGCGCGGATCTTCAAGCGATAGGGCTTATTGGCTCCATCCGAGATCAAATAGATACCGAACTCGCCCTTTGGATGTTCGACCGCGGCGTAGACCTCGCCCGGCGGCACGTGAAATCCCTCAGTGAACAGCTTGAAATGGTGAATCAGGTCTTCCATGCCCGTCTTCATATCGATTCGTGACGGCGGCGCGACCTTGTGGTCGTCCGTCATCACCGGGCCGGGATTCGCGCGCAACCAGCGCGATGCACTGCCTGATGATCGAATTGCTCTGACGCATCTCGGCAACGCGCACCAGATAACGGTCATAGCAGTCGCCGTTCTTGCCGATCGGAATCGCGAATTCGAGCTTGTCGTACACCTCGTATGGCTGCTTGCGGCGCAGATCCCATTCGATCCCAGAGCCGCGCAGCATCGGCCCTGTGAAGCCGAGCTGCAACGCACGCTCGGGCGATACGACACCGATACCTACGAGACGCTGCTTCCAGATCCGATTGTCGGTCAGCAACGTTTCGTATTCGTCCACGTGCTTCGGAAAGCGATCGGTGAAATCTTCGATGAAGTCGAGCAGCGAACCCTGCCGGTTCTCGTTCAGACGCTTGATGTCCTGCTCGCTGCGGTACTTTGTGTTCTTGTGCTGCGGCATCGCATCGGGCAGATCGCGATACACGCCGCCGGGCCGGTAGTACGCCGCGTGCATCCGCGCACCCGACACCGCCTCGTACATGTCCATCAGGTCTTCACGCTCGCGAAACGCGTACAAGAACACCGCCATCGCGCCGACGTCGAGGCCGTGCGCGCCAATCCACAGCAGATGATTCATTAAGCGCGTCAGCTCGTCGAACATCACGCGGATGTACTGCGCGCGAATCGGCACCTCGACGCCGAGCAGCTTCTCGATCGCCATCACGTAGGCGTGCTCGTTGCACATCATCGAGACGTAGTCGAGCCGGTCCATGTAAGGCACCGACTGCAGATAGGTGCGCGTCTCAGCAAGCTTCTCGGTCGCGCGGTGCAGAAGCCCGATATGCGGATCGGCGCGCTCGATCACTTCGCCGTCGAGCTCCAGCACCAGGCGCAACACGCCGTGCGCGGCGGGATGCTGCGGTCCGAAGTTGAGGGTGTAGTTTTTGATCTCGGCCATCACTCCCGCCCCTGGCCGTAGTTCTCTTCGCGAATCACACGCGGCACGATCTCGCGCGGCTCGATCGTTACCGGCTGATAGATCACCCTCTTCTGCTCGGGGTCATATCGCATCTCGACATAACCGCGAGATCGGAAAGTCCTTGCGAAACGGGTGGCCGACGAAGCCGTAGTCGGTCAGCAGCCGCCGCAGATCGGGATGACCTTCGAACACGATCCCGTACAGATCGAACGCTTCGCGCTCGAACCAGTTGGCGCCGGCCCACACGCTGGTCACCGATTCCACCAGCGGTAGATCATCGTCAGCGCAGAACGATGCGCACGCGCACGCGCCAGTTGTGCTTCAGTGACAGCAGATGCATCACCACCGCGTAGCGCGCGCCATCCCATGCACCTTCGCCATAGGAGAAGTAATCGACGCCGCACAGATCGATCAATTGCTCGAAGGCCAGCAGTTCGTCGTCGCGCAGTGTTTCGGCAACCGACAAATGATCCTGCCCCTTGATGACAATCGTCACCTCATCGAGAGCGATGACGAGCGCCTGCAGCCTATCGCCCAGCGCCGACCTCAAACGTTCGGACAGTTCGTCCAGCGGGTTCATCACCGGGCTATGGTGTTGGTGCGACGAATCTTGTTCTGCAACTGAATGATTCCGTAGATCAGCGCTTCTGCGGTTGGAGGACAACCCGGCACGTAAACGTCGACCGGCACGATTCGGTCGCAGCCGCGCACGACCGAGTAGCTGTAGTGGTAATACCCGCCGCCATTCGCGCATGAACCCATGCTGATCACCCAGCGCGGCTCCGCCATCTGGTCGTACACCTTGCGCAACGCCGGCGCCATCTTGTTGCACAGCGTGCCGGCAACGATCATCAGATCCGACTGGCGTGGACTCGGGCGAAAGAAAATACCGAAGCGATCGAGGTCATAACGCGCGGCGCCGGCGTGCATCATCTCGACCGCACAACACGCAAGGCCGAACGTCATCGGCCAGAGCGACCCGGTCTTCGACCAGTTCAGCACCTTGTCGACGCTGGTCGTGACGAAGCCTTCGTTCAGGTGACCTTCAAGAGCCATCGCCTATTCCCAGTCCAGCGCGCCCTTTTTCCACTCGTAGATGAAGCCGACGGTAAGGATCGCAAGAAACAACATCATCGCCCAGAAGCCGGCGCTCCAGACGCCAAGATCTCCGAGCACGACACCCCAGGGAAAAAGGAAAGCGATTTCGAGATCGAAGATGATGAACAGGATCGCAACCAGGTAATACCGCACGTCGAACTTCATACGGGCGTCTTCGAACGCCTCGAACCCGCACTCGTACGGAGACATCTTTTCCGGATCGGGTTTGCGCGGACCGAGCACTGCGCCGATCAACATCGGTGCCGCCCCGATCGCAAGCCCCACCAGGATGAACAGCAAAATCGGAAGATAGTTTTCGAGAATCACGTGTGTGGCTTGCTGTACGGTGGTGCCCACGGGGAGACTCGAACTCCCACGGCTTTCGCCGCCACCCCCTCAAGATGGTGTGTCTACCAATTCCACCACGTGGGCAGTGGAAATCCCGTGAGATTCTACTGAACTCGGATGTGGCTTTCGCGCGCCAACGTCGCGCGGTTACTTAGGAACGTCGCTCGGCTTCGCCGGGACGTCTGATGTTGCCGGCGCGGCTGGGCACCGCAGGAACCGCGGCGGCGGGAGCGCTCTGCGGCGCTTGACCGCTCGGCGTCGGGATATCTTTCGGCGCCGGCGCGGGAGTCGTTGCCGGCACCGTGCCCATCACACCGCCGGTATCGGACGCCGGACGCTTGATCTCGGTGCTGGTGTATGCCAGCCCAAGCGTCGCCAGAAAAAAGACGGTCGCCACAACGCCTGTGCTGCGCGAAAGAAAATTCGCCGAACCGGTTGCGCCAAACAGGCTGCCCGACGCGCCGCCGCCGAACGCCGCGCCCATATCTGCCCCTTTGCCGTGCTGGAGCAACACCAGCACGATGACGGCAATGGCCGCAATCACCTGCACAACAATCAGCAATGTAGTTAACCAAGCCATTCCGAGTCCTTCTTCAGTCTGTTGATCCGATGTTACTTGGGCACGGCCGCGCAAATCGCAACAAAGTCCGCTGCGACGAGCGAGGCGCCGCCGATCAGCCCACCGTCGATATCGGGTTGCGCGAAGAGTTCGGCGGCGTTGCCGGGCTTCACGCTTCCGCCATACAAAATCCTTACGCGATCTGCCGTATGTCCAATTTGCGCACGTAACGCAGCGTGCACTTCCTGCGCCTGCGCGGGCGTTGCCGTGCGGCCGGTGCCGATGGCCCACACCGGCTCATACGCCAGGGCCCCGTTCGCCAGACCTTGCACGCCAACCCGATCCAGCACGGCCGACAGTTGTGATCGCAGCACTGCGTGCGTCTGCTCCGCCTCACGCTGCTGAAGCGTTTCGCCGATACATACGATGGGACGCAGCTCGGACTGCAGGGCTCGCTCTGCTTTGGCTGCAACCACCGCATCGGTTTCGCCGTGCCATTGGCGCCGCTCGGAGTGACCGACGATGACCCAACCACAGCCGGTGTCCTTCAACATTTCGGCAGCGGTATCGCCGGTGTATGCGCCGGGCGCGTGCTGCGATACATCCTGCGCTCCGATCTGCTCGGCGCTCAACCCGGCACGCAAGCTGATGCAGATACACATGCGGCGCGCACACAACGACATCGCACGGCAGGATGCTCTTGCGCGCATTGAACTGGTTTAACCACGCTTCGTTCGCGGCGTACGAGCCATTCATCTTCCAATTGGCAGCGACGAGCCAACGGCGTTGCTTCATCGCTCGCGCTCCGCGTCGGCTGCAACTTTCAGCACGATCTTGCCGACGTGCTGGCTGGACTCCATCAAACGATGCGCGTCCGCCGCGTCGGCCAGCGCAAACGTACGGAACAACATCGGCTTGATGCGTCCGGATTCGATCAGCGGCCAGACCACTTCGCGCAGCCGTTTCGCAATCGCGGCCTTGAACGCGACCGAGCGCGGTCGCAGCGTCGAGCCGGTAATCGTCAGCCGACGTCGCAGTACGGCGTTCAGGTCGAGCTGCGCCTTTGAACCACCGAGCAGCGCGATGAAGACCAGTCGTCCGTCGTCGGCCAGCGATTGCACTTCGCGCGGCAGGTAGTCGCCGGCGACCATGTCGAGAATCACATCGACGCCTCGCCCGGCGGTCTCCGTTTTCAGTACCTCGACGAAATCTTCGGTTCGATAATTGATCGCACGCTTCGCACCGAGGTCGACGCACGCTTGGCATTTCTCATCGCTGCCCGCGGTCGCGTAGACCGTGCTTGCCGAGCGCCGCCGCCAACTGAATCGCCGCCACTCCAATCCCGCTCGAGCCACCCTGCACCAGCAATGACTCGCCAGGCGCCAATCGTGCGCGATCGAACACATTGCTCCAAACGGTGAAGTACGTCTCAGGCAATCCCGCCGCTTCGGCAAACGACAGCGTGCGCGGCTTTGGCAAACACTGCGCGACCGGCGCGACGCAGTACTCGGCATAGCCGCCGCCGGCGACCAGCGCGCACACGGCGTCACCGATCTTGAAGTCGCTGCCACCGAGATCTCCGCTTTCGATCGCGCCGGCAACTTCGAGTCCGGGCAGGTCCGACGCACCCGCCGGCGGCGCATAGGCTCCCTTGCGCTGCAGAACATCCGGTCGATTCACGCCCGCCGCCTGCACCCGAATCAGCACTTCGCCGGCAGCCGGCTGCGGAATCGGCACGCTCGATCAGTCCGCAGTACCTCCGGCCCGCCGGGCTGCGCAATCTCGATCGCGCGCATCGACGCCACGGTCACGGACGGCCTCCGAGGTGTTTCCACAGGAACGTGTACTCGATCGCGGCCATCAGCGCGCGCTGTTCGTTGTTGGAAGCTGCGCCGTGACCGCCCTCGATGTTCTCGTAGTACCAGACGTCGTGGCCCTGCTCGCGCATGCGCGCAAACATCTTGCGGGCGTGTGCCGGGATGCACTCGATCGTCGCGCGTCGACGTCACGAACAGCGTCGGCGGATAACGCGCTTCCTTGCGCACGTTCTGATACGGCGAATACTTGGAGATATAGCCCACTGCTCGGGGACGTCGGGATCGCCGTACTCGGCCATCCAGCTCGCACCCGCCAGCAGCTTGTTGTAGCGCCTCATGTCGAGCAGCGGCACTTGCGCCACTGCGGCGCCGAACAGCTCGGGACGTTGCGTCAACGCAGCGCCGATCAGCAAACCGCCGTTGCTGCCGCCGCGAATTCCGATCTGTTTCGGCTGCGCGATCCCGCGCCGCGCGAGATCTTCGGCAATCGCGATGAAATCGTCAAAAGAATTCTGGCGTTTTTCCTTCAACGCGGCCTGATGCCATGCAGGCCCGAACTCGCCGCCGCCGCGAATGTTCGCGATCACCAGCACGCCGCCGCGGGCGAGCCAAGCGCGGCCGAGCGCGCCGCTGTAAAACGGTTCCAGCGAGTTCTCGAAACCGCCGTAGCCATACAGCATCGTCGGCGCGTTCTTGACGCCGGCCGGACCGATGACGAAGTACGGCACGCGCGTGCCGTCGCGCGATTTCGTCTCGAGCTGCTGCACCGCCATAAGCGACGCATCGAAAAACGCCGGCGCCGACTTCAGCTTTTCGATCGGTTGCCCGGCGGCGCCGACGAACAGCGTCGGTGGCGTCAGAAAATCCTGATAGGTGATGAAGAGCTGATCGGATGCGTAGCGATCGACCGGCCGCGCACTCGCCGCGCCCAGCGAAGGCAACGCAATTTCCTCGCGACGCCAGCCGCTGTCGGTCGGTGTCAGCACCCACAGCCGGCTGCGAACGTTATCGAGCACGTCGAGCACGATCGTGTTGCGCGTAGCCGACCAGTCCCTTTGCAGAGCAGTGCGCGCGGTCGGCTCGAACAAAACGTCAAACGCGCGCTTTCCGTTCAAAAACTCCTGCATCTTTGCTGCGATCAGCGCGCCGGCCGGGTACGAGCGGCCTCCGATGTTCCATGCAGTGCGCAGCCGGAGGACGAGCCATGGGCCGACGATCTGTGGCGCAGAGTCGTTCGGAACTTCAAGTCGCACGAGCGCTCCGCTGCGCAACACAAAAGTTTCGCCGTTGTAGAACGCGATCGACCGGCGCACGCCTTCGGTGATTCGCGTCGTTCCATCGCGGACGTCATGGTCGACCCACGCCTGGACGCCGACATCGGTGCGCAGGCCTTCATAGACGGTGACTGCTTGTGCCAGCGGCGTGCCGCGGGCCCAGCGCTTGACGATGCGCGGATAGCCGCTGTCGGTCAGGCTGCCCGCGCCGAAATCGGTGCTGACGTAGATCGTGTCGCGGTCGCGCCAATCAACATCGGACTTCGCTTCGGGCAGCGTAAAGCCGTCAGCGACGAACTGCTTGCTGGCCAGATCGAACTCGCGCACGACGATCGCATCGCCACCCCCGCGCGACAGGCTGATCAAACAGCGATCGCCGCGCGGCGGCAGGCACTGTGCGTTCTTCCAAACCCAGTTTTCCTTTTCATCGCGCGCGAGCGCATCGACGTCGAGCACGGTTTCCCACGCCGGCTGCGGCTTTCGGTACTCGGCCCACGTCGTGCGGCGCCAAAGCCCGCGCGGGTTGGCGCGGTCCTGCCAGAAGTTGTAAAGATGATCGCCGTGCCCGGCGGCCTGCGGAATGCGCTCGCGCGAGTCGAGCACCTCGCGCACCTGATCGCGAATCTGCGCGAACTGCGATCGCTCGCGCAGCTCCGACAGGGTGCGCGAGCTCGCAGCACGCGCGAAGTCGAGTGCGCGTACGCCGTCGACTTCTTCGAGCCACAGATACGGATCGTCAGGTTCGGTCGGCATCGGGATCTGCGCCGGCAGCGCAGTTGCCCATGCCGCAGCGGCCAGCAGCAGGACAGTTCTCGCTGTGAGGGGTGACATCAAGCTCAGGCGGCGTCGCGACGCCGCACGTGTTTGAAACTATTGTTGCTGTTGCTGGGCGGCGGCCGCGCCTTCGCCTGCGACTGCCTTCATCGACAACCGCACGCGCCCTTTTTCGTCGGCTTCGATCACCTTGACCTTGACCGCCTGGCCTTCCTTCAGGTAGTCGGCGACTGCGTTGACTCGTTCATTGGCGATCTGCGAGATGTGCAGCAGACCATCCTTGCCCGGCAGGATCTGCACGATCGCGCCGAAGTCGAGCAGCCGCAGCACGGTGCCGTCGTAGACCTTGCCGACTTCGACCTCTGCCGTCAGCTCGGCGATGCGGCGCTGCGCTTCGCGGCCTTTGTCCTGATCGACGCTGGCGATGATGATCGTGCCATCGTCCTCGATGTCGATCTGCGTGCCGGTTTCTTCGGTCAACGCGCGAATCACCGCACCGCCCTTGCCGATCACATCGCGAATCTTTTCAGGATTGATCTTCATCTTGATCATGCGCGGCGCAAATGCCGACAATTCACCGCGCGAGGCACCGATGGCGTCCTGCATCTTCTGCAGAATGTGCATGCGCGCTTCCTTTGCCTGCGCCAGCGCGACCTGCATGATCTCGCGCGTAATGCCTTCGATCTTGATGTCCATCTGCAGCGCGGTAATTCCGGTCGCGGTGCCTGCGACCTTGAAGTCCATGTCGCCCAGATGATCTTCGTCGCCGAGGATGTCGGTCAGCACTGCAAACTTGTTGCCTTCCTTGATCAGCCCCATCGCGACACCGGCCACGTGCGCCTTCATCGGCACGCCGGCGTCCATCAGCGCCAGACAGCCGCCGCACACCGACGCCATCGACGACGAGCCGTTCGATTCGGTGATCTCCGCCACGACCCGCAGCGAGTACTGAAAGTCTTCATACGACGGCAGGCATGCAAGCAGCGCTCTCTTCGCGAGCCGGCCGTGGCCGACTTCGCGTCGTTTGGGCGCACCGACGCGTCCGGTCTCCCCGGTCGCGAACGGCGGCATGTTGTAGTGAAGCATGAAGCGCTCGCGATACTCGCCCTGCAGCGCGTCGATGATCTGCTCGTCCTGTTTGGTGCCCAGCGTCGCAATCACCAGCGCCTGAGTCTCGCCGCGTGTGAACAACGCCGAGCCGTGCGTGCGCGGCAAAACACCGAGCCGAATCTCGATCGGCCGCACCGTGCGCGTGTCGCGCCCGTCGATGCGAGGCTCGCCTTCGAGAATCTGGCTGCGAACGATCTTCGCCTCGAGATCGAACAGGATGTTGCTGGCTTCGTTGCCGTCAACTTCGGGCCCCGCCGCGCTCAATGTCGATGCATAGATCTCCTTGATGCGATTCTGGCGCGCCTGCTTGCTGCGCATCTGATACGCCTCACGCAGCTGCGCCCCGGCGGTTTGCACCAACGAGGCCATCAATGCTTCGTTCTTGGCCGCAGGCTGCCATTCCCACGCCGGCTTGCCGGCATCGCGCACCAGATCATGAATTGCGTTGATAACGGCCTGCATCTGCTGGTGCCCGTGCATCACGCCGCCCAGCATCACATCCTCGGGCAACTGATCAGCTTCCGACTCGACCATCAACACCGCGCGTTCGGTGCCAGCGACGATCAGGTTCATCTGCGACGTCTGCAGCTGCGTCGCGGTCGGGTTGATCACGTACTGACCATCGACATAGCCGACGCGCGCCGCGCCGATCGGCCCCTTGAAGGGAATCCCGGCCAGCGAGACTGCCGCCGAAGCGCCTATCAACGCGGGAATGTCGGGATCGATCTCTGCGTCGACCGACAGGACGTGGATCACGACCTGTACTTCGTTATAGAAGCCATCCGGAAAGAGCGGACGCAGCGGCCGGTCAATCAGTCGCGATGTCAGCGTTTCTTTTTCGGACGGCCGACCTTCGCGCTTGAAGAACCCGCCCGGAATGCGGCCCGCTGCGTATGTTTTCTCTACATAGTCAACTGTCAGCGGAAAGAAATCCTGGCCTGGCTTGGCCTGCCTGCGCGCCACCACCGTGGCCAACACGACCGTATCGCCGACCGAGCACAGCACTGCGCCATCTGCCTGCCTGGCGATCTCGCCGGTTTCCAGCGTCACCGTGTGAGCGCCGTACGAAAAACTTTTCGTTACTTTCTCGAACATGATCATTCCTTTGTCATTCGCCGCGTTCTCGTCATTCGCTGCATACGAACGCATCGACAGAACGCAAAAAGCCCGCGCAGACCGTTCCGCGCGGGCTTGGTTGTTTCGTATCGGACACTACTTGCGCAGTCCGAGGCTGTCGATCAGCCCCTTATACGATTCCGGGTTCTTGCCTTTTAAATAGTCGAGCAACTTGCGGCGCCGGCTGACCATCTTCAGCAGGCCGCGGCGAGAGTGATGATCCTTGACGTGCGCCTTGAAGTGATCGGTCAATTCATTGATCCGAGCCGTCAGCAGCGCAATCTGCACTTCGGGGGATCCGGTATCGGCCTGCGCGCGCTGATACTTGGCGACGATTTCCGACTTGTTGATATCTGCAACTGACATAGCGTCCCTTTCGCGTTAACGCGGGCGTTAACTGTTGGTACTGCGACTCGCGGACACGGAAGGATGGCCGTGCCGTGAAAAGCGCGTGATTGTAGCGCAGTGCGCTAGGCAGGCTCGGTAGGCGGCCGCAAGGGTTGGGCCGGATTGCCTTGCCGGGTCCCTCCAGCGGCTACGAGAATTCCAACTAGTGGGACGGCCAAGCCATCACACAGCGGGTGGGACGCTCATTTTGCGCGGACGTAACGGTCAGTTGCGAGCGAAAACCGTAGCCGCTGCCTTCGACGTCGTAGCGCACCGTCGGCGCCCCCTGCTTGTCCATGACAGACACTACCAACGGACCCACTATTTGATGGTCGGCCTTCCGCATGGTCACGTCACCCAGCGGATTGCCCTCGGCGGCAACAAACGTCATCCCGGACAGTGCATGCGCCACCGGCAACGCGTCGTCTGTTCCCGCCGCCTCGATCGCACGCACAAGCATTTCGATCATCACGATTGTGCGTGCCTGAAAAAAGTCGTCGCGCGCATCAGGAAATCGGCGGCGGAACTCCTGATAAACGCGCTCCATCGACACCGGCCCCGCGTTCGGATGCCATTCAGCTACCGCATGGACGCGGCCGATTCCGGCATCGCCAATCGTCGCCGGCGCGCCGAGCCCATTGCCATAGAACGTGTAGAAGCTCGTCGCAAGCCCAGCGTCACGTGCTGCTCGCACGAGCAGCGTCAAGTCGTTGCCCCAGTTTCCGGTGATGACGGTATCGGCGCCACTGTCCTTGATCTTGGCCACATACGGCGCGAAGTCGCGAATCTTGCCGACCGGATGCAGCTCGTCACCGACTACGCTTACCCGCCTCGCACGCTGGGCGAGCATCGAGCGCGCATTCGCAGCCACCTGCTGGCCAAAGCTGTAGTCCTGATTCAGCAGATACACCTTGGATACAGCAGCGTCGGATGCGAGCGCCTCGACCAGTGCCGCCATTCGCATCTCGACATGCGCATCAAAACGGAAATGCCACGGGCTGCAACGCTCATTGGTCAGCGCGGGATCGACGGCCGAGTAGTTGAGAAACACCACGCGCTCTGCCGGGACGCGTTCGTTGTGCTTGTTGACCGCAGCGATCAATGCCGCGGCAACGGCCGAAGAATTGCCCTGCAGCACGAACCGAATGCCAGCGTCGGTCGAACGCCGAAGCATCGTCAACGCTTCTTCCACCTGACCCTTCGAATCGAACACTTCGAGCTTGAGTGTGCGAGCGCCGCCGGCAAGCTTGACGCCTCCGCGCGCATTGATACGTTCGATCGCGAACAGCAGGTTGCGCGCGACCGCGTCACCGGTATTTGCAAACGGGCCCGAAAATGCTTCGACCATCGCCAGGCGAATGACAGGAGGCGCCGGCGGCGAACCTTGCGCGGTGGCCTCGGCGCCGAGTAGCGCAAATACAATCACTGCCCACGCGCGTGTCAACGGCCGCTCCCAGGTCGTTACGCAGCGAGCGAAGTCTGCGGGTTAAGCCGCTCGCCGGTCATATACAGCTTGTTCAACGCATTCAGATAAGCCTTTGCCGATGCTGCAATGATGTCGGGGTCGGCACCGGTGCCGTTGACGATACGACCCGCTCGTGCGAGCCGCACGGTCACTTCACCTTGGGCTTCGGTACCCGTCGTGATCGCATTGACCGAATACAACAACAGCTCGCAGCCACTCTTGACCCGGCTCTCGATCGCCTTTAGCGACGCATCGACTGGGCCGTTCCCATCGGACTCGGCGGAGACTTTCTCTGCACCAATCGAGAAAACGATCTTTGCATGCGGACGAGCTCCCGTTTCGGATTTCTGCATCATCGAGATCAACTTGAAGTGCTCATCGTGCGGCGTGACCGATTCGTCCGAGAACAGCGCCTGGATGTCTTCGTCGAAAATCTCTGATTTGCGGTCGGCGAGCTCCTTGAAGGCTGCAAACGCAGCGTTCAATTCGGTTTCGCTTTCGAGCGGAATGGAGAGCTCGTTGACGCGCTGCTTGAAAGCGTTGCGGCCCGACAGCTTGCCGAGCACGATCTTGTTCGCAGCCCAGCCGACATCCTCCGCGCGCATGATCTCGTACGTGTCGCGTGCCTTCAACACCCCATCTTGATGAATGCCGGACGCGTGTGCGAACGCATTCGCACCGACGACCGCTTTGTTCGGTTGCACCGCAAAGCCGGTGATCCCTGCCACCAGCTTCGAAGCCGCGACGATCTGCGTTGTGTCGACCCCGACATCCAGATCGAAAAAATCGCGCCGCGTACGTACCGCCATTACGACTTCTTCCAGCGAACAGTTGCCGGCGCGCTCGCCCAGGCCATTGATCGTGCACTCGACCTGACGCGCACCGCCGATCATCACGCCTGCCAGCGAGTTTGCGACGGCCATGCCGAGATCGTTATGACAATGCACGCTCCAGACTGCCTTGTCCGAGTTCGGCACACGCTCACGCAGCATGCGCAGGAACTGGCCGTATAACTCGGGCACCGCGTAGCCGACCGTATCGGGAATGTTGATCGTCGTGGCGCCTTCGGCGATCGCCGCTTCCAGCACGCGGCACAGGAAGTCGGGCTCGGAGCGATAGCCATCCTCCGGCGAGAACTCGACATCATCGGTGAACTTCCGCGCGAAGCGCACCGAAAGCTTTGCCTGCTCGTGCACCTGCTCGGGCGACATGCGCAATTTTTTCTCCATGTGCAGCGGCGAGGTTGCAATGAACGTATGAATGCGCTTCGACTTCGCTCCCTCGAGTGCTTCGGCCGCGCGGCTGATATCGCGGTCGTTGGCGCGTGCCAGCGAGCAGACAGTGGAATCCTTGATTGCGTTCGCGATCGACTTCACCGCTTCGAAGTCGCCGTTCGACGATGCCGCGAAGCCGGCTTCGATTACGTCGACCCGCAGACGCTCGAGCTGCCTGGCGATGCGCAGCTTTTCTTCGCGGGTCATCGACGCGCCAGGACTCTGTTCGCCGTCGCGCAGGGTGGTATCGAAAATAATCAAACGGTCGGTCATCGGAAGCTCCAGCAGATAGTCGTGGTCTTTCCCCGCCTGGCTCGCGGCTCAGGCGCGGTAGTACACAAATTGTGGGGTGGAGTTATCTGCGCGCGGGGCGCAGCAGCAGCGCGGGTAGCAGACCGAGCGCGGCACAGATTCGAGCGGTGAGAGCAGTGAAGCGATTCATGTGCGATGAGTCTAAGCCCAAAGCTGCAGGCAAACAACAACTTATTCGGGTGTGCTGTGGACCTCCGGAGGCGGCGCTTTGGCTACGGGCACGGGTTTGACGGGATTCGGCTGGTGTTTGTACCAACGCCATGCCAGATAAACGTAGCCGGAGAAGGCGTAGCAGCAAAACAGTGTGAAAAGAACGATCGGCGGATCCGACGATACAAAGAAAATGAGTGCGATCGCAGCCACCAGCACCCAGAATGGAACGCTGCGGCCCAGTTGAAAACTCTTGCCGCTGTAAAAAGGCGCGCTCGATACCATTGTGAAGCCGGCATACACCGTCAGAAAGAACGCCGCCCAAGGCAACCACGCTTCGCGAATTGGAAACTTGTTGTCGACGGCAAGCCACACAAAACCAGCGATCAATGCCGCGGCGGAAGGGCTCGGCAGTCCCTGAAAGAACCGCTTGTCGACCACGCCGAGATTTGCGTTGAAACGCGCCAGTCGCAGCGCTGCGCCCGCGCAATACACGAATGCACCGGCCCAACCCCACCGACCCAGGTCTTGCAGCGCCCACTCGTACATCACGAGGGCCGGCGCGACGCCGAACGACGTCATGTCGGCCAGCGAATCGAACTGCTCCCCAAACGCGCTTTGCGTATTCGTCAGACGCGCTACGCGCCCATCCATGCCGTCAAGAACCAGCGCCGCAAAAATGGCGATCGCCGCGAGCTCGAAGCGTTGGTTCATCGCCTGCACGATCGCAAAGAATCCTGCGAACAGATTGCCGAGCGTGAACAGGTTCGGCAGCAGATAGATGCCGCGCCGCCGACGGACGATGGTCGGCACTTCGTCAAGAATCGGCGAGGCCTGCAAGCCGAAGGGACGCGGTTTGCGGCGGCGGAAGCGCATCAGAGTTTGGCGATCACCGTAGAGGTCGCGTACACCTTGTCGCCAACCGCGACCTGCGGAGTGGCTGACAGAGGCAGGTAGACATCGACTCTTGAACCGAAACGGATGAAGCCGTAGCGCTGTCCACGTGCCAAGGCCTCACCGGCTTTGACGTAACACAGGATTCTGCGCGCGATCAGGCCCGCAACCTGGACAACCGAAATGCGGTTTCCATCCGGCAATTTCATCACCAGCGCATTGCGTTCATTCTCGGTCGACGCCTTGTCCAGATCAGCGTTGACGAAGGTACCGGCTTGATAGTCGATGCGCTCGATAGTGCCGTCGACTGGAGAGCGATTGCTGTGAACGTTGAACACGTTCATGAAGACGCTGACCAGCAATGCATCGGCTTTGGTATAGGGATCGACGGTTTTCTGGACACGAACGATTCGACCATCGGCCGGCGACAACACCGCGGTGGGATCCGCAGGGATTGCGCGCGGCGGATCGCGAAAAAACTGAATGATGAACACCGCGATCAGCCACACGGGCAGCGCCCACGCAAAGCCGAAGAAAACCGTGACCAGAATGGCGGCAATGACCGCGCCGCCGATGTACGGCCAGCCTTCGCGCGCGAGAATAGGGTGCGGATAGTTCAACGCTGCTCCCTCAAACATCAGGGCCGATGGTATCGGAAGCCCGGTTAGGCAAGACCTACGGCAAGAATCGAGCCTTTCCCGTGACGGTCAGCCGCTCGATAGAGCGACCGGATTCGAAAACGGGTGGTGCCACGGCGTCGGAAGACTGCATCGCCGATCGCATCATCATCGGCTGCGGCGGCGCTGCCTCGCGCACGCCGAAGTTGATTTCTTCCACGCGAATCCGATTCGCCGGAACACCCATCGATTGCCCCACGGCGGTGAAGCGAGAGTTCAGGTTCGCGACCGCAAGCTGAATCAACTGTGCTTCGACCTTGTCGCGCGCTGCCTTTGAAAGTCTGAAATCAACGCCGCCCAATGCGAGCGTAGGTTGCGCGGCTGCGACTGTCTTCGCGAGTGCGGCAAGATTTTCGGTCCGCACCGTCACGCCCTGTCGCACGCGCCAGCCAGTGATCGTGCGATTACTGCCGCTCGAGTAAACCGGGTAGCTGCTGTAGCCGGACGTTTCAATCTGGGCTTTTGGATCTGCGCGTTTGAGTGCCGCGGTGCCATCGCTGACACGTTGATTGACCGTCGACTGCGCGCGAGTGAGATCGGCGTCCTGCGCCTCATAGAAAAAATTGGCAACGGCTTCGTCGTTCGCCAGTTCGACCTCCGCCGCACCCGTCATCAACACGAGCGTGCCGGCGGGCTGA
Source organism: uncultured beta proteobacterium (assembly GCA_963729165.1). Lineage (GTDB taxonomy): Bacteria > Pseudomonadota > Gammaproteobacteria > Burkholderiales > Burkholderiaceae_F > JACCZX01. The sequence goes on along the minus strand of CAVSMM010000004.1, from coordinate 10,926 downwards.
AGCGGCAAAGACTGCTGCGCAAGTGCTGACGCCGCCAACGACAACGCAACTACCGCTAAAACCTGTTTCATCCGGAGCCTCTCAGTTTTTCGCCTGATCGACCAGCCGATTGGCCTTGATCCACGGCATCATGCTCCGCAGCTTTTCACCGATTTGCTCGATTGGATGCTCGGCCGTCAGCCGACGTCTCGCGGCCAGCGTCGGAGCGCCGGCGCGGTTTTCGAGGATGAAGTCGCGTGCATATTCGCCCGTCTGAATGCGCTCGAGCGCGACTCGCATCGCCTTCTTGGTTTCGGCCGTGACGATCTTCGGCCCGGTCACGTACTCGCCGTACTCCGCGTTGTTTGAAATCGAGTAGTTCATGTTGGCGATACCGCCCTCGTAGATAAGGTCGACGATCAGCTTCACCTCGTGCAGACACTCGAAGTACGCCATCTCGGGTGCGTAGCCGGCATCGATCAGCGTTTCATAGCCTGCCTTGATCAGTTCAACCACGCCGCCGCACAGGACGGTCTGCTCGCCGAACAGATCGGTTTCCGTCTCCTCGCGGAAATTGGTCTCGATGATGCCGGCCTTGCCACCGCCGATCGCGCACGCGTACGACAGCGCCAGATCACGCGCCATGCCAGAGGCGTCCTTATGCATCGCGATCAGGCACGGGACGCCGCCGCCTTGCTTGTATGTCGAGCGCACGGTATGTCCGGGCGCCTTCGGCGCGATCATGATCACGTCGAGATCCGCGCGTGGCTGAATCTGCCCATAGTGAATGTTGAACCCATGCGCAAAGGCGAGCGCAGCACCCTGCTTCATATTGGCTGCGACCGAGTCGGTATAGACCTGCGCGTGACTCTCGTCGGGAAGCAGAATCATGACGATGTCCGCTTCCTTCACGGCGTCGGCCACTTCTTTCACCTTCAGGCCTGCGGCTTCGGCTTTTTTCCACGACACGCCACCAGTTCGCAAGCCTATCGTCACTTTCACACCCGAGTCAGTAAGGTTCTGTGCGTGTGCGTGACCTTGCGATCCATAGCCGATGATCGCGACGTGTTTGCCTTTAACCAGAGACAGAGTCAGCGTCTTTGTCGTAGTAATCTTCATTGCTTCCCCCTAAACCCTCAAAATTCGTTCGCCGCGACCGACCCCTGAGCCTCCGGTGCGCACCGTTTCAAGAATGGCCGCGCGATCGACCGCCTTGATGAAGGCGTCGAGCTTTGCGCCGTTGCCAGTCAACTCGATCGTATAGCTGCGCTCGGTCACATCGATGATGCGCCCTCGGAAAATGTCGGCCATTCGCTTGATCTCGTCGCGCTCTTTGCCGACCGCGCGCAGCTTGATCAGCATCAGCTCACGCTCGATGTAATCGCCCTCCGTCAGGTCGACGACCTTGACGACCTCGATCAACCGGTTCAGGTGCTTGGTGATCTGCTCGATCACGTCATCCGAGCCTACGCTGACGATCGTCATGCGTGACAACGAGGCGTCTTCGGTCGGTGCGACCGTCAAGGTTTCGATGTTGTAGCCGCGCGCGGAGAACAACCCGACCACCCGTGACAACGCGCCGGGTTCATTCTCTATAAGCACCGAGATGATGTGTCTCATAGGTCCTCACTACCTAGCAACATTTCAGTGAGTCCCTTACCCGCCTTCACCATCGGCCAGACGTTTTCCTTTTGATCGGTGATGAAGTCCAGAAACACGAGTCGGTCTTTGTACTTGCCGAACGCTTCCTTCAATGCCGGCTCGACATCGGCCGGCTTGTCGATCTGGAATCCGACGTGGCCATAGGCCTCGGCAAGCTTGACAAAGTCGGGCAGCGCATCGACGTACGACTCCGCGTAGCGGCCGCCGTAGTCGATCTGCTGCCACTGCCGCACCATGCCCAGGTAGCGATTGTTCAGATTGATGATTTTTGGAGTCATCCGATATTGCTTGCAGGTCGACAGCTCCTGAATACACATCTGGATCGACCCTTCGCCGGTGATCACCGCAACATCGGCGCCGGGATTTGCCATCTGCACACCCATCGCGTACGGCAGTCCGACGCCCATCGTTCCAAGGCCGCCTGAATTGATCCAGCGTCGTGGCTTGTTAAAGCGGTAATACTGCGCGGCCCACATCTGATGTTGTCCAACGTCGGAGGTGACAAACGCGTTACCGCCCGTCACTTCCCACAGCTTTTCGATCACGTACTGCGGCTTGATTGCACTTCCATTTTTCTCATAGCGCAGACAATCCTTCTTGCGCCATTCGTTGACCTGCTTCCACCACGCCGCCAGCTTGGCCGGATCGGGCCGCGCTGCGGTCGAGTCGATCTGAGCCAACAGCTCGATCAACACCTCACGCACATCTCCAACGATCGGTATGTCTACTCTGACGCGCTTGGAGATCGACGAAGGATCGACGTCGATGTGAATGATCTTGCGCGGGTTGGTCGAGAAATGTTTCGGATTGCCGATCACTCGGTCGTCGAATCGTGCGCCGATGGCAATCAGCACGTCGCAGTGCTGCATGGCCATGTTGGCTTCGTAAGTCCCGTGCATGCCGGGCATGCCGACGAACTTTTCATTGCTCGCCTCGAACGCGCCGAGCCCCATTAGGGTGTTGGTGCACGGAAAGCCCAGCAGATTGACGAAGCGGTTAAGCAGATCGGCGGCATTGGCCAAGATCACGCCCCCACCCGTATAGACCATCGGCCGCTCCGCCGCGAGGAGCAACTGCACCGCTTTCTTGATCTGACCCGTGTGCCCCTTCGACACCGGCTTGTACGAGCGCATTGAGACTTCGCGCGGATATTCGTACTCGCAGCGCGCCACAGTGACATCCTTCGGAATGTCGACCAGCACCGGGCCGGGACGGCCGCTTTGCGCGATATAAAAAGCCTTCTTGATCGCGCCAGCAAGCTCGCGCACGTCCTTCACCAGAAAGTTGTGCTTGACGCACGGACGCGTGATGCCAACCGTATCGCATTCCTGAAACGCGTCGAGCCCGATCGCGTGCGTAGGCACCTGACCCGTCAGCACGACCATTGGAACCGAATCCATGTACGCGGTAGCGATACCGGTCACTGCATTGGTCACGCCCGGCCCGCTGGTGACCAGCGCCACCCCGGTGCTGTTGCTCGAACGTGAATAGGCGTCGGCCGCGTGCACGGCAGCCTGCTCGTGTCGCACCAGAATGTGTTGAAACTTGTCCTGCTTGAAGATTTCGTCGTAGATGAAAAGGACCGCGCCGCCCGGATACCCGAAGACGTGCTTGACTCCCTCATCCTGCAAACATCGAACGACGATCTCGGCGCCGCTTAACTCCATCTTCGAACCCTCTCAAAGTCCACAGGAAATTGATTGGTTGCCGTTCCATACTCGCTTGTGGCGGGCGGTGCGGCGGGCGCTCTGCGCTTACTTACTATCGATAAGCGGATAAGCTGTAATCGATAAGCTATCTTGCTGTTTTCGTACAAGAGCGCGAGAAGATACGGGAGCGCAGCATATTGTGCAAATCGATTGTGGCGACCAATCCACACGCTAGGGCCGCTTAGTGGCCTCGCGTCAAGAGCTTTCCGATTTCCTGGCAGGTGTCGAGCGCCGCGCGTTCAAGCAGGCGCAATATGCCGTGCGCGATTCCGATGCCGCGCTGGACATCGTGCAGGACGCGATGATGAAGCTGTCGGAAAAATACGGCGACCGGCCAGCAGCCGAGTTGCCGCTTCTCTTCACACGCATCCTGCAAAATGCGACCTACGACTTTTTCCGGCGGCAAAAGGTTCGGTCGACCTGGGTGACCCTTTTCTCGGCTTTATCGCCCGGCCATGAGGACGACAATGTCGACCCTCTAGAGACGCTGGAGGCCGCCCCGGGCTCGCCCGCCGCCGAAAGCGCCGAAGACCAGGTGGAGCGGTCGCAGGTGGTCGCCATCATTGAAGAAGAGGTCGCCCGTCTGCCAACCCGTCAACGAGAGGCATTTTTGATGCGTTACTGGGAAGATATGGACGTGGCGGAAACCGCCGCAGTAATGGGATGCTCGCAGGGCAGCGTCAAGACCCACTGTTCGCGCGCAACGCACGCGCTGGCGAAGGCCTTGAAAGCACGGGGTATACAGCTATGAACGAGAAAGAATTCGGCTACCAGATCCGCCAGGCGCTTAACGAGGCCGCGACGGGGCTGGATTACAAGACGACCTATCGGTTGGAGCAAGCTCGCGCCGCTGCGCTGGCGCGTCATCGCGAGCCCGCGACGGCACCCGCGTGGAGCCCGGCGCTGCAAACGGCGGGTGCCCGCTCTTCGGACAGCGGTTCTCGCCTCGGTTGGTTCGGAGGATTGGGACTGGCGGCGCCGGTGGTGGCCCTGGTGGTCGGCTTTATCGCCATCCATCAATGGCAGCAACAGCAGGCGCCGGAACGTATGTCAGATCTGGCGGCCATGGATTTTGCGGTTCTGATGGACGAAACACCGATCGGAGCGTACGCGGACAAGGGGTTTGGCATACTGCTGCGCGGTGAAACGGAAGATCTGTAGGCGACGCCTCTTGCACGTCAAGTCTTTACTTTTCTTGCTTGTCGGCGCATTCGTTACGGCTGGAACCGGCGCGGTCATCGCCCAAACGCCTTCCGGAAGCACACCATCAGCCAAAACGGCAGCTCCACAGCCGTCGCGGCCGAGCTGGAGCGAGCTAAGTTCCGCCCAACGCGAGGCGCTTGCACCGCTGGCCGGCATGTGGGAAACGGTCGAGCCCGACCGCAAGAAAAAATGGCTGGAAATGGCAGGCCGGTATCCTCGACTGACACCCGACGCACAAAAGCGCATGCACGAACGCATGGGCGAGTACGCACGGCTTACACCTGAGCAACGAGCGACTGCGCGCGAAAATTTTCGCCAGGCCTACGAGCTTCCGGCCGATCAAAGGCAGGAGAAGTTGCAGCGTTATCAGGCATTGCCCGATGAAAAAAAACGCGCACTGACAGAACAAGCGGCCAAAAAACAGGCCGCTCCATCGCCGCCCACGCCCCCGACTGCACCAGCGCCAGCACCGAACACAAAATAACTGCGCGCTAGATAGACTCGCGCGTGACCAAAGAGTCCGAACGCCTGGCTTCCGATTTGCCTGCCGCGAGCCTGCAGATTCGTCTGGGGGCAATGATCTATGACGCGTTGCTGCTGATTGGCCTTGCCTTCCTTGTCAGCTACGCAATGCTTGCATCGCTGCAATGGTCGTATCCATTGTCGCCAGCTCGGCGCCTGGGTTTGCAAGCAGTCCTATTCGTCACCGTCGGTGTCTACCTGATCTACTGCTGGAGTCGCACCGGGCAGACGCTGGGCATGAAAGCTTGGCGCATCAAAGTTATCGGCGCTGACGCTCGTCCGCCGCGAACGGCGCGAGCGATAGCTCGATACGTACTCGCATGGCACCTGTGGCTTCCAGGGTTGGCACTCGCCGCTTTGTTTCACTACAGCACCAGCTCGTCATTGGGGATGCTGGTAGCGGGGTTTGCGTTGTTACTGATGCCGGCGTTATTTGACCCTCAGCGGCGCTTGCTGCACGATCGCTGGACTGGCACGCGCGTCGCACGCGTGCCATAACTTATCAATCAACTGGCGACGACCACCGGTTCTCTATAGAACCACGCCACGATGATTCCCAGCACGACCATCAAAATACTGCTGAAAATGACCTGCTGGGCAACCATGGCGCCGGAAAGCGGCTGTACTGCGTAATAGATCAAGTATCCCGGGACGGCAGCCAGTAGTGCAACCGCCACTCCGTAGCGAACGCCCTGAGCCACCCACGGCTTGGCTTCCCTGCCAAACGAGTAGATCCATGTGAACGCGCCCGCCATCAATACGTGAGCGAGAAGCATCCATGGAAAGTACTGCTGGGATTCGGCATCCGAGCGATAGAGTTTGGCGAGCTGCATGTAATCAGCCTTTAGAAGTACGCCGTGCACCAAGAAATCACCCGCCATCCACGCGATGAAAACGACCAGCCATGCGATGAAGAATTTCTTATTCATATCGTCTCCCGGGTAGTGAAGCGCCGGAAGCGTATCGAATTAGTCGACCGGGCGGAATGGGTCCGGGTCGCCGGCAAACAGGCGCTTGTTGATCGCGAGTTCGCGCCGGTTCGTTTTTTCCAGAAATTCGTGCGCGCCGCGCATCGCAACGAATGCATCGAACCCGCGATCTAGAAAGTGATGCAGGTGTGAAAGCCCCCACATCGCAGCCGGCCCCTTCATCATATGCAGCATTGTCGAAAGCATCGGGACTTTCGCAAGCTTCTCCAATGTTTTGCCGATTCGGTCAGCAAGCTCGATCTGACGCACCCGTTCGGCCTCGGTGCCCGTCGCTCGATACGCTTCTGCATAACTCTTCGCAGTAATTGGCAGATCGATGTTGCGCGACATTTCGATATCGAACCGCTCCGCTATTTCTTCCAGCTGAATAGCGAGCAACAAGGCGTCGATCGCGCGTGATGGAAGCATCCTGGCGAGCTTCGGCGCTACCTTCTGTGCCTCGGTGTCGCGCCGATCGACGTCCTTCGCGCCGTACAGCTCATCGAGAAAAAACTCCGCTGCCTCTTTGTATCGCGGAGTTGCAAGCAAGTCAGCGTAGGTTTTACGCAGGCGCTCGATCTGCCATTGTTTCAGAGCAGCCCATCGCTTTTTGTGCTGCGCATCCGTTTCGAGTTCGGCACGCAGTGCGATCACGCGGCCGAGCGCGTCGGCAAGCTTGCGGCCGCTCATACCGGAGCTAGCTGGCGCGAATCGCGTGCTCTGAATGAAGCGAGTGTCCGCTAGGTCCGGTATACCCGCGCGGAATCGCGTTCAGAAGTTTCTGCGTGTATTCGTTCTGAGGTGCGGCATAAATCGCGTCGGCATCGCCGCGTTCGACGATCGCGCCCTGGTTCATTACCAACATGTCGTCGGCCATGTACTTGACGACCGCGAGATCGTGACTGATGAAGATGTACGTCATGCCGAACTCGTCTTGCAGGTCGAGCAGCAGGTTCAACACGGTTGCCTGCACCGAAACGTCGAGCGCGGAAACCGATTCGTCGCAGATCAGAACATCGGGCTTCATCGACAGGCAACGCGCTATCGCAATCCGCTGACGCTGACCGCCCGAAAACTCGTGCGGGTACTTGTGAACGCTGTCGTCAGCGAGACCAACTCGACGCGAAAGTGCAACGGCCAGACGAAAACCGCTCCTGATCGCTCGCGCCGATGCCATGGATCTTCATTGGCTCGGTCAATATCTGACCGACGGTGAAGCGCGGATTCAGGCTGGCGTACGGGTTCTGAAAGATGATCTGAATCTTTCGCCGGTATTCCATCATCTGGCGGTCAGACAGCGTCAGCAGATCTACGCCGTTGTAAAACACCTGTCCCTTCGTTGCCGGCGTCAGCCGCATCAACATCATGCCGACCGTGGTCTTACCGGAACCCGATTCGCCAACCACGCCAAGCGTGCGACCTGGATACAGGTTGAAGCTCGCTTCTTTGACGGCTTCGATCGTTTTGTGCTCGAACAAGCCCGTCTTCAAACGGTATTCCTTGCGTAGGCCCTTTGCCTCGACCAGCGGCGTGCCTTCCTGCGGCCGCGACTGCCGCGACTGCAGCACGATTTGCGTTGCGTCCTTGTTGCGCATGAAGTCATCGATGACGGGTAGCCGCCTAGGCTTGACGTCGAGCCGTGGCCGGCACAGCAGCAACGCTTTTGTGTAAGCATCCTGCGGAGCACCGAAAATTTGATCCACCGGCCCGGATTCTCGGACCGTTCCTTCGCGCATCACGACGACATGATCTGCAATTTCTCCGACCAGGCCCAAGTCGTGGCTGATGAACAGAACGCTCATCCGGTGACTCGTCTGTAGCCGCGCGATCAACTCGAGAATCTGCCGCTGCACGGTCACGTCGAGTGCGGTGGTCGGCTCGTCGGCAATCAGCAGCTTCGGCTCACACGCGATCGCCATCGCGATCATCACCCGCTGTTGCTGACCGCCGGAAAGCTCGTGCGGATACGCATCAACACGCGCTTTCGGCTCCGGAATGCCGACTTCGTTCAGCAACTGAATGATCCGATCATTCAGCGCACGACCTGTCAGATCGGTGTGCAGCTTCAGCACTTCGGCGATTTGCCAGCCAACGGTGAACACCGGATTCAGCGATGTCATCGGCTCCTGAAACACCACTGAAATGTCGTTGCCGCGAATCGCGCGCAACTCGCCGTCGGAGGCGGTGAGTACGTTGCGGCCGTCAAATTCGATTCGGCTGGTCGGTCCGACGATCGCGTTTTCCGGCAGCAGCTGCACGATCGCCATGGCGGAAACGCTCTTGCCGGAACCCGATTCACCGACCAGCGCAACCGTCGAATTTTCAGGAACATCGAAGCTGATGCCGCGCACCGCTTCGGCGATCTTGTGCTTGCCGAGACGAAAGGAGACGTGCAGATCGCGGACCGAAACCAGATTACTCATGTCAATTAGCGCAGTTTCGGATCGAGCGCGTCACGCAATGCGTCGGTGAACAGTGAAAACGCGGTGACGAACGTCGCCATGAAAATCGTCGCCGCCGCGAGTTGCCACCAGTGTCCCAGCACCAGCTCGGCCTGCGCTTCGGAAAGCATCGTTCCCCACGACACCTGATCGACCGGCACGCCCAGACCGAGAAACGACAGAATCACCTCGGCCTTGATGAAGCCGACCACGTACAGCGACATCCGCACCAGCACGACGTGACTGACGTTCGGCAGGATGTGCACGAACATGCGCGACAAGTGGCTGGTGCCGATGGCTTCCGCGGCCCGCACGTACTCGCGGTTGTGGTGCTTGATGTATTCCGCTCGCACCAGCCGGTACATGCCGGTCCATCCGACCAGACCGAGAATCAGGATCACTGTGCTGATGCCGCGGCCCAGCACGGCCGCAAACGCAAAGATCAGCAGAATGTCCGGGATCGAAGTGAAAACGTTGTAGACCCATTCCAGAAAATCGCCGACCTTGCCGCCGATGTAGCCCGACAGCGCGCCGAGGATCGTTCCGATCACGGTTGCCAGCAATGCCGCGAACAGTCCAACGAAGATCGAGACCTCTGCACCCTTGATGGCCTTGTCGAGCACGCTGCGCCCGAGCCGATCCGCTCCAAAAGTCAGCGTGTCCGCACGCGGCGGATCGGCAATCTGAATCTTTGCTGCGCGCGCCTTCCACTCTTCGTACTTCGGCGCCAGCGGATCGATGTCGGTCAGATCCACCGGCTTCGCGTCTTTCGACACCACGTTCGCCAGCGGATCAGTACCCGTCTGCACGGCTTGCGGCCCAAGAAATGTCGGCGGCGCATCGGGCACCGCCACTTCCTTCTGCCAGTCGCCGGCAACGATGCCCAGAAATGACAGCAACACCAGCAGCGCGAACGCTGCCACGATCACCAACGACACGACGCCGACCCGATCGTTCTTCAGTCGCCGCCACGCAGTGACCCAAACACCACGCGATCTGGTGGGCTCCGGCGGAACGCGAATCGACTCGATAGTTGCCGCGGGAATCATTTGAGGACGACCCTCGGATCGACGACCTTGTACAAAATGTCAGCGGTCAGATTGATCAGCATCGTCAGCACCGCGAGATAGATCGTCACGGCCTGAATCACTGGGTAGTCGCTGCGGTTAACCGCCAACAAGATTTCACGACCCAATCCAGGGATTGAGAAGAACACTTCGATCAGGAACGAACCGATGAATACACCGGGAAGCTGCAACGCGACGTTGGTCAGCACTGGAATCATCGCGTTGCGCAACACATGAGTGAACAACACGCGGTTTTCACTGACACCCTTGGCGCGCGCGGTGCGCACGTAGTCCTGGTTGATCTCGTCGAGGAAGAAACTGCGATACAGACGCGTCTGCGGCGCCAGCGAAACAAATACGGCGAGGCTGACAGGCAACACTGCGTAATAGGTCAGATTGGTGAAGAAACTATCGCTCCAGCCCTGCACCGGGAACCATCCAAGGTAAAACCCGAACAGCCACTGGCCGACGATGATGTAGACGAGGAACGAGATCGACAGCATCACGGTCGTAATCACCATGATCGCCCGATCGGTTACCGAACCGCGCACGTACGCCACTGCCATTGCGGCGATGATGCCGAGCACGGTATCCAGGATCAGGATCGGAATCATCACGGTCAACGTCGCCGGCAGGCGCGTGCGGAAGATGTTGCTGATCGCTTCGCCGGTCGCCCAGCTATTGCCCCAATTGAAGGTGAAGATGGACTTGATGAAGATCCATAGCTGGACGTACCACGGATCGTTCAAGCCGAGCTGTTGTCTGATGGCTTCGATCTGCTCCGGCGTGGCGAGCAAGCCGCCAAGGATCTCCGCCGGATCGCCCCCGAAGAACTTAAACAGAAAGAATACGAACAGAATGACCCCGGCCAGCGTCGGGACCATCTGCCACAGTCTGCGTAAGATGTATGCGGCCAACCCAACTGCCTTCTTGAGCGCGGAAGCGCGGATTATGCCGTTGCCGGCTTTCAGCACAAGTCGGCGTCGATTTTGCTTTGACCCGGAGCGCGTTTAAATGACGAAACGAGTTTCGAAGAGCCGGCGTGCGTTCACGAAGCGATGCTGGCGTTGCCGAGCAGCGGCCTCGTCAGCGGTTCACGCAGCCGACGCCGCAAGCAACGGTAGCCAGAAAGTTCTGCGCTACGCCTTGCGTGCCGCGGAAACCGGCTTCGATCCGGCGCAAGTCAGCGATTTGTATTCACGAGCGATCGTCGCGCATATCTTCGACTCGCCTTTAGCCTATGACTTCATCGCGCGGCCCACAAAGATCGTGTTGAACACCGCGGAAGCCCTGCCGAGACTATCGGGCGACTTCACGACTTTCACGGTCCGCATTCGGCCCGGAATCTACTTCCAGGATCACCCCGCTTTCAAAG
>CAVSMM010000003.1:0-186768 GCA_963729165.1 uncultured beta proteobacterium | reverse complement strand
TGTGCGCTGCTCGGCGCTGGATTGGTCGAAGTCGTGATGCGTAATTTCGCCGCTGAGGCCGGCGTGCCGACTTGGGTATTTATCATTGCTCCGGCTGCGCTATCGATGCTATTTGCGTTGGTGCTCTATCGGAATGCCGTCAGCGACGTCTCAGGTGTCAGGCAATCTTTGTCGCGCGCATTCCTGGTCGCGATCCTGACGTGGCTTGTGCTCGGCGTCTACATCAGCGCTCTCTGGTGCCCCGCGTATCGCGCATTGGGTTGCGCGCGCGACGTCGCCATCGTCCTGACGGCGGTAGGAGGCGGTCCGTTGCTGCTTGCCGCGTTCATCGCTGGCACCATTGTGGGCATGGTAATGAAGCGACGCGTCGACTGGCTCACTTACAAGGGTGCGGCGCGCAAACCAGTGGAATGAAGCGCGATGCAAACTGACGAGCATCGCCTGTTGCGCGATTCGTTGCGTGAGTTTGCAAGTAATCGCTAGTACCGTTCGCAGCCGAATGGGACCGCAGCGCAACGTTTCCCAAGCAGGCACTTGCCGAGCTTGCGGCACTCGGCACATTCGGCATCGTGGTGCCGGATCAGTATGGTGGCGCGGGCATGGATACGACGGCGCTCGCGATCGCCCTCGAGGAGATTGCCGCGGGTGACGGAGCAACTTCGACCATTATCAGCGTGAACAATTGCCCGGTATGCGCGATTTTGATGACCTGGGCGAATGAGGCGCAGAAGCAAAAGTATCTGGTGCCTCTGGCGCAGGGAAAAATGCTCGGCGCGTTTTGCCTTACCGAGCCGCACGTCGGCTCCGACGCGTCTGGCCTGCGCACGACCGCCATGCGCGACGGTGACGGTTGGGTCTTAAATGGCGTCAAGCAGTTCGTCACGAGCGGCAAGTCGGCTGACGTTGCGATCGTTATGGCAGTCACCGACAAGGCGGCCGGTAAGCGCGGCATCGGTGCGTTCATAGTCGAGACGAAGACGCCGGGCTATGTGGTCGCACGCATCGAAGAAAAGATGGGACAACACGCATCGGACACCGCGCAGATTCTGTTCGAGAATTGCCGTGTGCCGTCGGAGAATTTGATCGGCGACGAGGCGACGGGATACAAGATCGCGCTATCGGGACTCGAGAGCGGACGGATCGGAATCGCTTCGCAGGCGCTCGGGATGGCGCGTGCCGCGTATGAAGCGGCGTTGAAGTACGCGAAAGAGCGCGAAGCGTTCGGCAAGCCGATCTTCGAGCATCAGGCAGTCCAGTTTCGGTTGGCAGATATGTCCACACAGTTGGAGGCGGCGCGGCAGCTGATTTATCACGCAGCCGCGTTGAAGGACGACGGCCAGCCGTGTTTGAAGCAGGCCGCGATGGCGAAGTTGTTTGCCTCCGAGATGGCGGAAGCGGTGTGCTCGGATGCGATCCAGATTCATGGCGGCTATGGGTATGTCGCCGACTTTCCGGTCGAGCGCATTTACCGCGATGTGCGCGTGTGCCAGATTTATGAAGGCACAAGCGATATTCAGCGGATCCTGATTGCGCGGCACTTGTAAGGAAGAGACCCGAATGCCTGTGGGTGCCACCGAACGATTTTCCAATAGAGCGGACGCTTATGTGCGCGGCCGGCCGACTTACCCGCCGCAGCTCGTCGACCATTTGCAGCAAGTCGGTGCGCTGAAGCGCGGGCAATTGATCGTCGATCTTGGAGTCGGTACTGGATTGTCTGCCGAGCCATTTTTGCGCAGCGGCTTTTCGGTGATTGGCGTCGAGCCGAACGAGGCGATGCGACTGGCAGGCGACCAGCAGTTAGCACCGTATGCGGCGAATGGCGGTACGTACCGAAGTGTTGCCGGCACCGCAGAAGCGACCACACTTCCAGATGATGCAGCCGACCTCGTCATTGCGGGTCAGGCGTTTCACTGGTTCCACGTCGAGCATGCTGCAATCGAAGCACGCCGCATTCTGCGGCCCGACGGCTGGGCTGCGTTGATCTGGAATGACCGGCAATCGACCGGCAGCGCATTTCTCGCCGGCTACGAGGCAATGCTGTGTACGCATGGCATTGACTACGCCAACACGGTCCATCGCCATATCGACGAGAAAGGGATCGCGCAATTCTTTGCGCCCGCGCAGGCATTGGTCGCCATGTTCGATAATCCGCGCGAGCTCGAACGCGAAGATTTATTGGCCTTAGCCAGATCGGCGTCGTATCTACCGCCTCCGGGCGATCCGCGCCATCCCTCGATGCTATCCACACTGAACGCGTTGTTCGATGCTCATCGAACAAAACGGCAGCGTGCAGATGATGTATCGCACACGAATGCACTACGCTCGGCTGAAGTGATGAAGCGGAATTAAGCAGAGAGGACGCGATGCCCAAGCCAATCGAATTTCACTTCGACTTTTCGTCTCCTTACTCGTACATCGCTTCCGAGCAGATCGAACCCGTCGCCGCGCGGTATGGACGCACCGTCGACTACAAACCGGTGCTGCTCGGCGCTGTCTTCAAGGCCTCCGGCGGCGCGCCGCTGACCGAGCAATATGCGCCGAAGGCTAATTACGCAAGGCGCGACTTCGAACGATCGGCGCGCTTTGCCGGCGTGCCGTTTCAAACGCCAAGTCGATTCCCGATTGGAAGCGTGGCGGCGAAGCGCTCGGTCGTATGGCTGCAGCAGCATCAGCCAGCGCTCGTGGCGCCTTTCGTTCATGCGGTGTACCGCGCCTTTTTCGTCGATGACCGCGATATCTCCGACGCAGCCGTCGTCAGCGACATTGCACGCGAAGTCGGCATCGATGCGGACGCACTCGCCGCAGGCGTGCAGCAACCCGAAGTCAAGGATCGGTTAAGGGCGCTGGTCGATCACGCGATCCAGCTTGGCATCTTCGGCGCTCCGACAATCATCGTCGACGGCGAGCTTTTTTGGGGCAACGATCGAATTCCGCAGATCGAGCGTTGGCTGGAAAAAGGGGCCTTTTAGGCGCAAACTGTTTTGTAATGTCGCTCGACTTTCTCCCCAGTGCGATTGATCTGGCGCGTTTTCAGTTCGCGTTCACGGTCGTCTGGCATTTTCTGTTTCCGGCGTTCACGATCGGACTCGCAAGTTACCTCGCCGTCATCGAGGCCCGATGGTTGTGGACCGGCAACGATCTGTATCTCGACATATTTCGCTACTGGCTTCGCATTTTCGCGATCGCCTTCGCGATGGGCGTGGTCTCAGGCATCGTGATGTCGTATCAGTTCGGCACCAACTGGTCGGTATTCGCTGACCGCACTTCGGCGGTGCTCGGCCCGTTGCTCGGTTACGAAGTATTGACGGCGTTTTTCCTCGAGGCAGGTTTTCTCGGCGTGATGCTGTTTGGATTGAACCGCGTCGGCAAGCATCTGCATTTCGTTGCCACGTGTCTGGTTGCAGGGGGCACGCTGCTGTCGGCGTTCTGGATCCTCGCGGCCAACTCGTGGATGCAGACGCCGACCGGACATACGCTCGGCGCAGACGGCAGATTCATGCCGGAAAGCTTCTTCGAGATCATCTTCAACCCGTCGTTTCCTTATCGCTTCGCACACTCGGTGACGGCTGCGTATCTGACGACAGCCTTCATCGTCGGAGCGGTTGGCGCCTACCATCTGCTGCGCGATGCGGCGAATCCCCGCGCGCGCGTAATGTTCTCGATGGCGATGTGGATGGCCGCAATCGTTGCACCGCTTCAACTGGTGATCGGCGATCTGCATGGCGTCAACACCTTTGAGCACCAGCCTGCGAAGGTGGCAGCCATGGAAGGCCACTTTGAGACTGAGCGGCACGCGCCTTCGATCCTGTTCGGCCTTCCCGATGCGCAAGCGGGCGAAACGCGTGCGCAGATTGCGGTACCGGGACTTGCGAGCCTGTATCTGACTCACGACTGGAATGGTGAAGTCAAAGGACTGAAAGAGTTTCCGCGCGAGAACTGGCCAACCAATATTCCGCTGGTGTTCTGGTCGTTCCGAGTCATGGTCGGCATCGGCATGCTGATGATTGCGCTCGGTCTTGTCTCGTTGCTGCTGCGATGGCGCGGCCGATTGTTCGACACACGATGGTTGTTACGATGGGCTGTCGCGATGGGCCCATCGGGCCTAATCGCCGTCACCGCTGGGTGGATCGTCACCGAATGCGGACGGCAACCCTTCACTGTCTACGGCCTGTTGCGAACCGCGGACAGCGTGTCACCGATTGGGCAGCCGGGCGTTGCGGCATCGCTGGCAGTTTTTATCGTGGCCTACTTCGTCGTTTTTGGTGCCGGCATCTGGTTCTTGTTTCGGCTCTTCGGCCAGCCACCGCAGCCACATCAACCGGGCGTGGTTACGGGCCAGCCGGTGCGCACCGCCGGCATCACGCCCGCGCCGGCCCTTGTCGATAGCCCGCCTCGTACCGGGCTTGCTGCAGGACCCGCGGACTGACGATGCCACTTGACCTGACTTTGATCTGGGCGTTTCTCATTGCAACTGCGGTGTTCCTTTACGTTTGCATGGACGGCTTCGACCTCGGTGTAGGCATCCTTTTTCCGGCGGTACGCGGACGCGCAGAGCGCGATGTGATGGTCAACTCGGTGGCGCCGGTGTGGGACGGTAATGAGACCTGGCTGGTCCTCGGCGGCGGCGGCCTGTTTGCCGTGTTCCCGCTCGCCTATGCAACGATCTTCCCTGCGCTCTATATGCCGTTGATACTGATGCTGATCGCACTCGTGTTTCGCGGTGTCGCGTTCGAGATGCGGTTTCGCGTTGAGGGTGAGCGACCACGTCTGCGCTGGGACAGATCGTTTTCCTGGGGTAGCTACGCGGCCGCGTTCTTCCAAGGAATTTGCCTCGGTGCATTGGTGCAGGGAATACGTGTCGAGGGACGCGCTTACGCAGGCGGTTGGTGGGACTGGCTGACGCCGTTTAGCGTGCTGACCGGCCTCGCGCTCGTTGCGGGTTATGGACTGCTTGGTGCCTGCTGGCTTATCTGGAAAACGGACGGCGAACTGCAGGCGCGCTTTCGCACACTGGCGAGAACACTCGGGCTGGCAACGCTCGCGTTTATCGCGATCGTGTCGATCGCGATGCCATTTTTGCAGGAGGCTTTTCGTGCGCGGTGGTTTAGCTGGCCCGCCATGCTCTTCGCGGCGCCCGTGCCGATCCTCGTGCTGTTGCTCGCGTGGCGATTTTTCAGCGCGCTACAGCGGCGCGAGGAGTTGGCGCCGTTTTTATGCGCGCTCGGACTATTTCTACTTTCTTACGTTGGCCTCTGCATCAGCCTGTGGCCGCATATCGTGCCGCCAAGCATCACAATCTGGCAGGCTGCGACGGCGCCCGCTTCGCAGATGTTTTTGCTGATCGGCACACTGTTTCTTCTGCCGCTGATTCTTATCTACACCGGTTACGTGTACTGGCTATTCCGCGGCAAGGTAACTAGTGCGCATGGTTACCATTGACAGGCCGCAGTTGGCCCGCCGTCTGATCTGGTTCGCGATCTTGTGGGCCGGCGGTGTGGCCGTCGTCGCAGCGCTGGCCTTCGTGCTCCGCCTGTTCATAAGCCCCTAAAGCAGCCTCTGGATAGAGCTATGCCTTGTTCAGGCTCGTAGCGCGCACGAGCGAGGCTTTGATTTTCACCGGATCCGACTGCCGCAACACTCGCGTAGCCAGTCGTGCGGAATCTTTCGTCGACAGCGTGAACAGCCGTTCCTTGAGCGGCAGGATCTGCGACGGGTGCATCGAGTATTGGCGCAGACCCATGCCGAGCAGCAGCTCAGTCATTTCCAATTCGCCGGCAAGCTCACCGCAGATCGACACCGGCGACCTGGCCCTCTTGCACTCCTTGATCGTATACGCAATCAACCGCAGCACCGCCGGGTGCAGATGATCGTACAAGTGGGCAACGCTCGAATCCGCGCGATCGATTGCAAGCGTGTACTGAATCAGATCGTTGGTGCCGATTGACAGAAACTTAAGCTTCTTGACCAGTTGCGGCACTGAAAGCGCCGCGGCGGGCACTTCGACCATGCCGCCGATTTGCACGCGGCCATCGTACTTGCGCTTTTTCTCGCGCAACTGCTGCTTGGCCTGCGCAACAAATGCAAGCGCCTGCTCGACTTCGTGAATGTGCGCCAGCATCGGCACCAAGATGCGAACGGTGCCGACCTCGGACGCCCGCAGGATCGCGCGCAGCTGAGTCAAGAACAACTCGGGATATGCCAGGCAATAGCGGATCGCGCGCAAGCCGAGCGCAGGATTCGACTCCGGGCGCGGAGCGCCACGTCCCATTCCCAGCGTCTCGCGCGCCGCTTCGTTCAACACTTTGTCGGCGCCGATGTCGAGCGTGCGGATCACGACCGGCTTGCCTTTCATGGCTCGCGCAACTCTGGCGTACGCCTCGTACTGCTCGTCCTCGGTCGGCAGCTCGTCACGATCCATGAACAGAAACTCGGAGCGAAACAGGCCGATGCCGTCGGCCCCCGCTTCAAGCGCGTCGCGTGCGTCTTCGGGCAGTTCGATGTTCGCTTGCAGTTCGATCGCGATGCCATCGCGCGTGCGCGCAATCTTGCCTTTGAGCTTGCGCAACTGAACCCGATGCTCGGTTTCGTCCCGGACTCGCCGGTCGAATTCTGCGAGCTCTTCGTCGCTCGGATTGACGATCACCGCGTCGAAGTCGGCATCGATGACCACGAGGTCGCCTTCCTCGATCGTGCTGCGCGCATTTTCGGCACCGACCACCGCTGGAAGGCCAAGGCTGCGCGCGAGAATTGCGGTGTGCGATGTCGGACCGCCGAGCTCGGTCACGAATCCAGCCAGATCGACATCGGCACGATCCTTCAAGTGCAGGACGTCGGCGGGGGCGAGGTCCTGGGCAATCAATATCAGGCGCTCGCCCGGCGCAAGCTGCTTGGTGAACGCGACGCGCGTGGGCCGACCGCCGGCCAGCGCGTTGATCACGCGCTCGACCACCTGCCGCACGTCGGTCGAGCGCTCGCGCAGATATTCGTCATCGATCGCATCGAACTGCTTGACCAGCTGCTCGAGCTGAATCGTCAGCGCCCATTCAGCGTTGATCAGTCGGCTGCGAATCAGATCGCGCGGCGCATCGGCGAGCAGGGCATCGCCGAGAATCAGTCGATGCAGATCAAGAAACGCGCGCACCTCGCTCGGTGCATTGGGTGCGATGCCCGCCTTGAGTTCGTCGAGCTCTTGACGCACGACGCTGAATGCAGTGGTCAGCCGGCCGATCTCATGCAGCACGTCACGCCGCTCGATCGTGTACTGCCGAACGTCGAGCTCCGACGGGGCGAGCAGATGCGCACGGCCGACGGCGATTCCGTTCGTGACGCCGCTACCGGCGAGCGAGCCGCGACGGCGCTCGGCAACTTTGCCTTCCTTAGCCATGCACTTCGCCAAAGCCCGACGAAATCAGCGCACCAATCGCATCGAGCGCCGCCTGCTCATCGGGCCCTTCAGCATCGACCGTTACCGTTGAACCGGGCCCGGCGGCCAGCATCATCACGCCCATGATCGACTTGGCATTCACGCGCCGTCCACTCTTGGCGATAAACACTTCGCTTTCATAGCGTCCGGCGATCTGTGTCAACTGCGCCGACGGACGCGCATGAAGGCCGAGCTTGTTGTTGATCGTGAAGTTTTTGCTGATCATCGCGCGCCGCTGACCTGCAGCATTCCCTGCTGGCCACCCGCGAGCGCTTTTTCCGCAACCTCTTCAAGCACGCCCCCGCGATAGCAAACCGCGCGCAGCAACATTGGAAGATTCACACCCGCAAGCACCGCGACGCGCTCCGACTCCGCTAGTCTCGCAGCGACGTTGCCCGGCGTTGCACCGAAAGCGTCGGTCAGTATCAGTACGCCTTCACCGCGATCAACCTCCCGCACGAGCTCACGCGCTTGGGCCACGGTGTTCGCGAGGTCTGCACTGCCCTCGACATCGAGCGCGCGCAGTTCGCGCCGCGCATTCGGCTCGCACGCGTAAACGTGCTCGGCGCATTTACTGAGCGCACTCGCCAAGGGCGCGTGAGCGATCACCAGTATTCCAACCATTACTTCTTCACGAGCTTCTCGAGCTCATCCATGAACATGCCGGCAACGTTAAACCCTGCCTGCCCCGCAATTTCCACGAAGCATGTTGGGCTGGTGACGTTGATCTCGGTCAGATGATCGCCGATCACGTCGAGTCCAAGCAGCATCAACCCGCGCGGGAGCAGCATTCGCCCCACCGCACGCGCGATCGTCTCGTCGTGCTTCGTCAGCGGCTGTGCTCTGCCGTTGCCGCCCGCGGCAAGGTTGCCGCGCGTTTCGCCAGGCGCGGGAATACGTGCGAGGCAGTAAGGCACCGGCTCACCGCCGATGACCAGTATGCGCTTGTCGCCTTCGCTGATTTCAGGAATAAATTGCTGCGCCATTACCGTGCGCTCACCTTGCTGCGTGACGGCTTCGAGAATCGAGCCGGCGTTCAAATCGCCCGGCTTCAAGCGGAACACGCCGGCGCCGCCCATGCCGTCGATCGGCTTGACGATGATGTCACCGTGCTCGGCCCAGAACGTTCGAATGCCCGGGATGCTGCGTGTCACGAGCGTCGGCACCGAATATTGCGGGAACTCCAGTACGGCCAGCTTTTCATTGTGATCGCGCAGTGCCTGCGGATCGTTGATCACGCGCGCGCCCTGTGCCACCGCGCGCGACAGCAACAGCGTCGTGTTAAGGAACTCGACATCGAACGGCGGATCCTTGCGCATCAGCACCGCGTCGTAAAAATTCAGCGGATGATCGCGCACGCCCTGGTCGACGTACCACGGCTCGGGTTGTTGCGTGATCTGCAGCTGGTGCGACTGCATGCGCACCAGGCCATCGTGACTGTCGAACCATAGATCGGCCGGCGTGCCGGCGTGCACGATGTGACCGCGGCGCGCAGCCTCGCGCATCATCGCAACTGTCGAATCCTTGTACTCCTTCAGGCGGTCGAGCGGATCGACGATAAACAGCCAAGTTAACGCCATGCGTTCTGCCGCCTAGCTTGCAGCGATGAAGCGACGGTTATCCCGCGATCGCAGCGGCAAGCACCGCCGATGGCGCAGGTACGTCGAGTAGTTTCGACGCCGTAACCTCGAGCTCGATCGCGGCGGCCAGCAAAGCGAGACGCGCGATCACGCCGTAAGAATAGAAGCGGTTAGTCGCACTGTCGCCCGCCTGTGCGCTGCAGTCAGGCAGATTGCAGCTGTCGGAAAACGCCAGCGGCACAAAGTGCATTCCCGGCGCGTTCAGGTTCTGATCGGGCCCACGTTCGGTGTGCACGCGATAAAAGCCGCCCACGACGTAACGGTCGATCATGTAGACGACCGGTTCGGCAGCCGCGCCGTCGACGTTCTCGCGCGTCGGCACGCCTTCCTGAATGATGACTTCGGTAACTTCAAGCCCTTCCTTGACGACCGCCATTTTGTTGCGCTGCTTGCGATTCAATCCGCGCACTTCGGAGGCATCGCGCACCGTCATCACACCCATTCCATAGGTGCCGGCATCGGCCTTGACCACGACGTATGGAGTATCGGTAATGCCGTGCTCACGATACTTCTCGCGCATCCGCTCGAGCACGAAATCGACATTGGTCGCGAGACACTCTTCGCCGGAGCGTTCGTGGAAGTTGACCTCGCCGCAGCGCCCGAAATACGGGTTGATGAACCAGGGATCGAAGCCGAGCATCTGCGCAAACTCGTCGGCGATCTGGTCGTACGCGGCGAAGTGATTCGACTTTCGCCGCACCGCCCAGCCGGCCTGTAGCGGAGGTATCACGATCTGATCGTCGAGCCCGCGCAAAATCGGTGGGATGCCGGACGACAGATCGTTGTTCAGCAAAATCGCACACGGACTAAATCCTTGGACGCCTAAGTGGTCACCTTCGCGGACCAGTGGCTCGAGCAGCAGGTGCTCGCCCTCTTCGAGCTCAATCGGCGTTGGCTGAGCAATGTCCTCTGCCAGCGAACCGACTCGAACTTCAAGCCCGGTTTGGCGCAGGATGCGCACCAGCCGCGCAACGTTGGTCAGATAAAACTGGTTACGCGTATGCCGCTCCGGAATCAGCAACAGATTGCGCGCATCGGGACAGATTCGATCGATCGCAGTTTGTGCTGCCTGCACAGCCGTCGGCAGCATCTGCTCGGAAAGGTTGTTGAAACCTCCGGGGAACAGATTCATGTCGACAGGGGCAAGCTTGAAACCGGCATTGCGAAGATCAACCGAGCCGTAAAAGGGCGGCGTGTGATCCTGCCACTGCAGCCGGAACCAGCGTTCAATCGCCGGCAACGATTCCAGGATGCGCTGCTCCAGCTGCAGCAACGGCCCGGTTTGCGCGGTCAGCAGGTGCGGCACGGCTGGGTGAGGAACGGCTGGATCCGGCACTTTTCACTCGCTCACGAAAAAACGCCGGCCAGTGTAACTCGCACTCTTGTACGTCGACTTAGCGTTTCCTCCGCTTCGGCTTCGGCGGCGCGTACTCAACGAGCTTCGACGCTCTACGTTCAAATGGGTCGCGCTTCGCCAACAACCGCTCCTGGCGCACGGAGATCAGTCGGGTATGGCGCAAGCCCGCCAGCCGGTCTTCGACCTCCTGGCAGTTGTCACCGTTTGCCACCCACAGTGCTGGCTCGACGCGCCGCATGTCGAAGGCAGCCGAATAACTACGAAGCGTTTTTTGCCCGCGCCGGTCGCTGTACTCATGGAAATATGACAGCGCGAGCTCGCGCAGGCTGCGGTAGATCGGATCGCGATACCGCAATACCGCGCCATTGGTCTTCGAGATCGCGCCCCAGCAAATTCCGCGACGAAACAGCGCCACTACGTGCGGATAGTCGCTCAATGAACAGTCGAGATGCATGACGAGCGGCGGCTCGCCGTGCACCCACAACGCGCAGGCGGCAAACATCGCACCTTCAATACAGTGGGCACGCCGATGCCGTATGACCGAACGAACGGAGTGGATCGTCTCGCCATCGAGCTCGTGATTGATCGGAATCGCATTCAGAAATGTCTGAATCTTCTGCGGCGTTGTCAGCCGCCGCAGAACTGCGAATTCGGAAGCCGTCAACGCCAAGTCTTCGCGCCTGGCAATGCGGCGTAGCGACGTGCGCTTCAAAGTGGAGTGACGGCCAATGACTCGAGACCGGCAGCCAGTGTAACTTGCACTTGGGGATTGCCAAAAAAAGGGCACCTCGCAATGAGGTGCCCTGAAAGTCCGCCTGTACGTTCGGTACGTGGACCGCAAATGCGATCCGGCGAGCTAGGGAGACACAACCTCTACAAGCAAGCGCGCGATGTCGCGCACGCGCTTGCTCTACATCTTGTACGCCGATTCGCCGTGATAAGTCGTATCGAGACCCTCGCGCTCTTCCTCTTCGTTGACCCTGACGCCAATGACCATCTTGACGATCAGCAGCGCAACGAACGAAACGACGGCCGATAGAACAATTGCGGTCAGCACGGCTTGCAACTGGATCCACACCTGCGCACCGATGCCAGGAAAGTCAGCAGGGTCGCCGCACTTGTTGGTGACATAGTTGCAGATGCCGAGGCCGCCGAGCGATGGCGAAGCGAAAACGCCCGTCAGCAACGCGCCGGTGATGCCACCGACGCCATGCACGCCGAATACATCGAGTGCGTCATCCGCGCCCAGCATCTTCTTCAAGCCACTGACGCCCCAGAAGCAAGCGCCGCCGGCCACTGCACCGATGATGACGCCGCCGATCACGCCAACGAATCCGCACGCCGGCGTAATCGCCACCAGACCCGCGACCGCACCGGACGCTGCGCCCAGCATCGACGGCTTGCCCTTGATCATCCACTCGGCAAACGTCCACGTCAGCACGGCGGCGGCGGTTGCGAACAGCGTGTTGACGAATGCCATCGCCGCGACACCGTTGGCTTCGAGGTTGGAACCGGCGTTGAATCCGAACCAGCCCACCCACAGCATCGCTGCACCGACCATCGTCAACGTCAAGTTGTGCGGAGCCATCGATTCACGTCCGTAGCCGATTCGCTTGCCAAGCACGTAAGCGGCGACTAGGCCGGCAATACCCGCGTTGATGTGCACGACGGTGCCGCCTGCGAAATCGAGCGCGCCCTTGGCCCACAGCCAGCCGGCAGCTTCGCCGACGGCCGTTTGCGTGGCCGCATCCTTGATCGCGTCAGGGCCGTCCCAGTACCAAACCATATGCGCCATCGGCAGATAGCTGAACGTGAACCACAGCGCCATGAACAGCAGCACCGCGGAAAACTTCATGCGTTCCGCGTACGCGCCAACGATCAGCGCGCAGGTAATCGCAGCAAAGGTGCACTGGAACGCGACGAACATCAGCTCCGGGATGTAGGTGTCCTTGCTAAACGTCGCCGCGGCAGATTCGGGCGTCACGCCGGACAAGAACATCTTCGACAGCCCGCCATAGAACGGACCACCTCCGGTGAACGCCAGCGAGTAGCCATAGATCATCCAGAGGATCGAGATCAGAGCAAACGTGACGAACACCTGCATTAATACCGACAACATGTTCTTGGAGCGCACCAGGCCTCCATAGAACAGCGCGAGTCCCGGAATGGTCATCAGGATGACCATCATCGTCGCCGCGTACATGAACGCGGTGTCGCCCTTGTTGATATTAGGCGGCTTCGGCGCCTCGGCTGGCGCGGCCGCGGGATCAGCGGGCGCTTGCGCGACCGCGGGCGCAGGTGCCGCAGCGTCAGACTTTGCCGGAGCAACCGCTTCAGACTTTGCCGGTGCCGCGGCCGCGGCCTTCGCCGCTTCGCCAGGTTTTGGATTTTCGTACTGAGCAACCGCCACCGTGGGCGACAGTGATCCGATTGCAAACGCTCCTGCAGCGAGGAGCATGACCATAAGTTTCTTCATTGTCATCCTCATCGGGTTAGAGCGCTTCCTTGCCGGTCTCGCCGGTTCGGATGCGAACGACATGCTCGAGATCGAAGACGAATACCTTGCCGTCGCCGATCTTGCCGGTGCGTGCGGAGCCTTCGATCGCTTCGATCGCGCGCTCGACGATATCCTCCGACACAGCGGCTTCGATCTTCACCTTCGGCAAAAAATCGACAACGTACTCGGCACCCCGATACAGCTCGGTATGGCCTTTTTGCCTTCCAAAGCCTTTGACTTCAGTGACCGTGATGCCTTGCACGCCGACGGCGGACAACGCTTCACGCACCTCGTCAAGCTTGAACGGCTTGATAATGGCGGTGATCAGTTTCATCGGCGAGTTCCTCGCTATCGCTTAAAACGTCTTGGTCAATGAAACCACGACGCTGCGTCTTGCCGCCGCCGTCCGACACGTCGCCGACTTCGGAAAAGCTTCTTTTCGCTGGTGCCAACGACGGCCGAGCCGACAATCCAGCCCGATCCGCCGATGTCGTAGGTCACGCCGAGCTTGTAATCCCAGTAATTGTCGTCTATCAGACCGAATCATTCGGCCAACTCTTCAGGTTCTCAATCTTCTGCCAGCCGGCGTGCGCCTGAGACCGCCCAACCGCCGTCGAATGGAAACGTGCACGCGTGAAGTCGAAATACTGCGAGCCTTTGGTGTCGATATCGCCCGGCGCCCGTCTTCAGTTCAGCCCAAAGAAATCGGTGAACGCAGTAGAAGTACTTCAGCGATACCGGGCCCCAAGTGCCGCCGATGTACGCCTCGAAAATTCTTGGCTTCCTACGCCGGGCGAGATACTTGCCGGTGCCGGGGTAGTAGTAATAGATCACGCCAACATCGAGGCCGAAGTCGCCGAACGTCGTCTTGTAGCCGCCGTAAAAATCCATCTCCAGGCGGCGCCGTTGAACAGCACGGATGAACGTTCGAGTTCCAGTTGCCCAGATAGAAGCCCGACTTGTGAGCGAAGTCGAATCCGCCCTGAAACGCCGGCTTGTAGTCGGTCTGAGTAATACCCGCGGATAGCGGTAGTCACTGAACAGTCCGGCATTGCCGGTGAACGTGAATTCAGGCTCTGGTTTAGCCGCGGGATGGCGGCGCCGTCGTTTGCGCCGCACGCCAAGTGGCGCAGACTCGCACTTCCGATTGCAATAGCGCAAGCGATCAGCGCTGTTCTCATGTTTTTATCCCCTCTCGAGATGTTGTGATGTGATAAACAAGTTCGAATGGGGTCTACGCAACATGTATGCCAATTGTTGCAGCGCCAAAATGCTCAATCGCGGTGCAAATGGCGAAGACGATCATCGAGTCCGTGCGCACAGTACGAGTGCGTGCGCGCACGAGTGCGGGGCGTGCGCACTCAATCCCTGCGATAGGCTAAATTCGCACCATGGACAAGGTTTCGTTTCTCGATGAGTTGCAGGACCGGCTGGCTGCGCTGATGCGCAACACACCGGCGGCCGACCTGCAAAAGAACGTCAAGGCACTTTTAACGCAGCAGTTCGCACGTCTCGAGCTCGTGACGCGCGAGGAGTTCGACACTCAAACCAAAGTGCTTGCGAAAACCCGCGCCAAGCTCGAAGGTCTGGAACGCCGGCTGACAGAAATCGAGAACAAGACCGCGCGTTAGCGACGCTAGGTAACGCGTTACGCCGGCGACGGCTCCGCTGCAGAACGCTTGCGTGCAATCGCGATGATTTTCGCCGCCGTGGGCAACTGCAGCTCGGACAGCTCGGCTTCCATCGCGGAGCGGTCGATCAATCGCACATGGCGGCGCTTGGCAACTTCCTTCGCGCCGCTTTCGTATCCCGCCTCGGCAATCACCGCCACGCGCATCATGCCGATCTCGCGCGCCTGTTCAATCAACGCGGTGATGCGATCGACCGAGACGTGATCGCTTTGCACAACAAACGCATAAGCGCGAGCGGCGTCTTCGCGATGGCGCAGCACGAGCTCGATCGGCCAGACCGCAGGCGACGCGGGCGAGCCGCGATAGCCGCGCGCTTCATACCAGGCAAGCACGAGCTCACGCAGTGGCACGTTCGGTGAGATCGCCTTGGGCTTGCGGTCGGCCGGCGGTTTGCTTGCACGCGCGACCGGCTGCGGCTCCGCACGCGGCCGGGTGTGCGGCGCCGGTTCGTGCACCATGATCTGCGAAATCAGATCTTCGATGGGATCCATGCCGTCGGCGGCTTGTTCGGCAGGCGTCGCACGGCGTGCACCGTCGTGCGCACCGTTCGACTTCGACTTGCTGCGCGATTTGGAACCACGCTCGCCAAACTCAAGGGGTGGCAGTTCGCGCGATTTGTCCTTGGAAGCGGCGCGCGCTGCCGCATGGCGCGCCGCTGCAGCCGCTTTTTCGGCGGGATCGTCCTCGAGCAACCGTCCCATGACCCTCGGCTTGACGGGCTCGTCGGATTCGATTGCGTGATCATCGTCGAGCTGGCCACCGGCGAGCATCAGCGCCATCGCACTTTGCTCGCGCCTCGCCGATTGTTCGCGTATCGCACGCGCACGACGCTGCGCCCAGATATACAGCCCGGTAATCGTGCCGAAAATTGCGACGCAGAGAAGAAAAGTTATCACCAGATGCGCTTGCGCTGTCAGTAGACAGTTCGATAAAAGCCGTGACTGTATCGTGCCACGGCGACGCGGACCACCCCTTACGAATATCAGGCCAAACGGGGCATTTTTCCTTCGTCCGATCAGGCTGTCGCACACCCAAAACAAGGGATGCGAGCAGCGGCTGGAGCGACCGTTCGATCGCGTAAACGGTATAGGCCGCCGCAGCTTCGGGCATGCCAACCGCGCACGCGCCATAGAATCGCGCGCCATGCCCGATGTTCGACCTCCTCGATGAAACCGTTGCAATGACGCTAGCCGTCGTTCGTAGCCGAGGCTTGTCTGGAATGTCGGCGCCCGAAGTGACAGTCGAGGTTCATTTGGCGAACGGTCTGCCTGCTTTCACGCTGGTCGGGCTGCCGGATACCGAAGTACGCGAGGCGCGCGAGCGCGTACGAGCGGCCCTGCAAAACAGCCGCTTCGATTTTCCAATGCGGCGCATCACCGTGAATCTCGCGCCGGCCGATTTACCGAAGGAATCAGGCCGCTTCGATTTGCCGATCGCACTGGGCATTCTTGGCTGCGACGGGACAATTGCCAGCGCGCGTGCTTGACCGCTACGAGTTTGCCGGCGAGTTGTCGCTGTCCGGCGAGTTGCGGCGAGGTGCGCGGCACGCTTGGCGATGGCGTATGCCGTCACGCTGGCCAGTGCCGATGCTGCGGGTGAGCGACGCGGCGCAGACAAGCCGCCGCTGCGCGGCTTCATCGTGCCAGCGGAGAGCGCCGATGAAGCGGCGCTAGTCGGCCAAGTGCCGATTTATCCGGCCAAGACGCTGCTGCAGGTCGTGGAGCACCTGCGTTCTGACGCAGGCGAAGCCGACGCACGCCGCATCGAAGTTCATCAGGCAATGGTGCGCCTGACACCGCCCACCTACCCGGACATGTTCGACGTCAAAGGCCAGCTCGCTGCACGGCGCGCACTCGAGATCGCGGCGGCCGGCGGTCATAGTGCGCTGCTGGTGGGCCCGCCGGGCACCGGCAAGACCATGCTGGCGCAGCGCTTCGCCGGGATCTTGCCGCCGATGACAACCGACGAAGCGCTCGAGTCGGCGGCAGTGCTATCGCTCGCGGGTCAGTTCGCAACGCAGCGCTGGGCGACCCGCATCTATCGCTCGCCGCATCACACCGCCAGCGCAGTCGCACTGGTGGGCGGCGGCAACCCACCGATGCCGGGCGAAATTTCGCTGGCACACCATGGCGTGCTTTTTCTCGACGAGCTGCCCGAGTTTGAGCGGCGGGTGCTCGAGGCGCTGCGGCAGCCGCTGGAGTCCGGTCGCATCACCGTGTCGCGCGCGGCGCGGCAAGTCGAGTACCCCGCCAAGTTTCAATTGATCGCCGCGATGAATCCTTGCCCGTGCGGCTACTTTGGGCACCGGACCATCGAATGCCGATGCACGCCGGATCTGGTCGCGCGTTATCAAGACCGCATTTCGGGTCCGTTGCTCGATCGCATCGACATGCGCGTCGAGGTGTCGTCGTTCTCCGAAGAAGAGTTGACGAGGATGGGAGACGGTGAGCCGACCCGCTTCGTCGCCGAGCGGGTGCGCAAGGCATATCACCAGGCGCTCGCCCGGCAGGGCAAGCTCAACGATCATCTTGCAGCCCGCCGAGATCGATCAGGTGTCCGGTGTCACCGGCGCGGTCAAACAGCTCTTGCATGCGGCGGCGGTTCGGCTCGGGTGGTCGATGCGCGCGTACCACCGCGTTCTGAAAGTGTCTCGCACCATCGCCGATTTGGCGGGCGCGAGCGAGCTCGAAACGTCACACGTCGCCGAAGCGATTCAATATCGCCGTTCGCTGCGCGAAGTCTGAAGCCGACACCAGGTCCGTGGGATTCGCGTCGGCATGATCGCTCATTTGTGAACCGGCATCGCAAACTCGGGCCCTTTGCTAGCAACCGGGTCGGGCCAGCGCTGCATGACGGACTTGTAACGCGTGTAGAAGCGAATGCCTTCTTCGCCATACGCGTGATAATCACCGAACAACGACCGCTTCCAGCCACCGAACGAATGAAACGCCATCGGCACCGGAATGGGCACGTTAATGCCGACCATGCCGGCACGCACACTGCGGGCAAACTCGCGGGCGGTGCCACCGTCGGATGTGTAACAGGCGACGCCGTTGCCAAACTCGTGCGTGTTGACCATGTCGAGTGCCGCGGCGAGATCCGGCACGCGCGTGACGCATAGCACCGGGCCAAAAATCTCGTCTTGATAAATCCGCATCGACGGCTGGACGTTGTCGAACAGCGTTGCGCCGAGGAAAAATCCGGCTTGCGTGGTCGCTTCGTGCGTTCGGCCATCGCAGACAATGCTTGCGCCGTCAGCGACACCGCGATCGATATAACCGAGCACTTTTTCGCGATGAGCACCGGTGACCAAGGGTCCGATGTCAGCGTCTGCTTCCATGCCGCTCTTGATGCGTAGCGCAGCGATGCGCGTTTTCAGCCTGCCGATCAACGCATCCGCAACGTCACCCACCGCGACGCATACTGAAATGGCCATGCATCGTTCACCGGCCGAGCCATATGCAGCGCCGATCAGCGCATCGGCAGCCTGATCTAGATCGGCATCAGGCATCACAACCATATGATTCTTCGCACCGCCAAGAGCTTGCACTCGCTTGCCGTGCCGCGTGCCCTCGCTGTGGATGTACTCGGCGATTGGGGTTGAACCGACGAAGCTCACCGCGGCGATCCCCTTGTGCGCCAGAATCGCATCGACCGCTTCCTTATCGCCTTGCACGACGTTGAAAGCACCGTCGGGCAGTCCCGCCTGCTTGTAACAGCTCAGCCAGCATCAATGACACCGAAGGATCACGCTCCGACGGTTTCAGCACGAACGTATTGCCGCACACCAACGCCAGTGGAAACATCCACATCGGCACCATCGCAGGGAAATTGAACGGCGTGATGCCGGCGACGACACCGAGCGGCTGGCGCAACGAATAGTTGTCGATCCCGCCACCGATGTTGTCCGAAAACTGCGTCTTCAGCAGCTGCGGTGCTCCACAAGCGAACTCGACTACCTCGATCCCGCGCTGAACTTCACCCTTCGCATCGCTGAGTACTTTGCCGTGCTCATGCGTGACGGTTGATGCCAGCCCTTCGAGATTGCGCTCCATCAGCTCCTTGAAGCGAAACATCACGCGTGCCCGATTCGACGGCGACGTTTCGCTCCACTCAGGCAGTGCACGCAGTGCCGCCTGAACCGCTGCGTCTACTGCAGAAGCGTCGGCGAGACGCACCGACCCGGTGATTTCGCCAGTGGCTGGATTGAACACCTTGCCCGTTCGTGTTGATATCCCAGCCACTCGGCTGCCGCCGATCCAGTGCGTGATATCAGCCAGCACTTTTTCGCTCTTTCCCATCACGACTCCGTAGTTCTGTAATCCGCGACCCGCTATTTTGCGCTCACCAGAGTGCCCGAGGTAATCGCGCGCACCGGGCACGCGAATCAAATCCTCAAACGTTGGATGCCGCGTGACCTGGCCGCGCTCGACGAACACGAAGCTCTCGGAAATTTCACGCAACAGTTCGAGCTGCCACGGTTCCTGCGGATGCAGGCAAACGAACAACAGTCGGTCACGGCGCCGCAGGTTTTGGAAGAAGCGCAACATGAAACCGATGTACCCATCCTGTGTATTCAACTGAGGCTCATCGAACAGATGGACCAACGCCTCGTCACGCGCCGCGCTTTGCAGCATCGCCTCGGGTTTCCACGACCGAAAACGCCGGATCTGATACGACTGGTGATAGTGCCGCGCCAGCTGTCCCCGCTGGTTGCGGCGGACTCGATGGATATCCTGGCCGCCCACCTGCACCGAACCCGATGTCGGTGCGTTGGAGCCGGTGATCAATTCGAACAACGTTGTCTTGCCCGAGCCATTCGGACCCAGCACGCCAATGATCGCTGGCTCGTCGAAAGTTAGATCGGCGTGCAGCACGAAACTCGGCGCGCGCGCCCACCGGCTTCTTCGATATTCCTTGCGCAGCGACTGAGTGCGAAGCAGATCCGCCATGGCCTCTAGGTTCCGAGCAAGCGCGCACGCTGTGCGGCGTCGTTGCGCAATTCGGCCGCCGAACCTTGATGCACGACCGTGCCGTGATCGAGCACGACCACCCGGTCGGCGACGTCCAGCGCTGCGTTGACATGCTGCTCGACCAGCAGCACGCTGACGCCTTCGCTTTTCAAACGCTGCACCGTGCGCATCACATCCTGCACGACCTTCGGCGCCAGTCCCTGACTCGGCTCGTCCATCAATACCAGTCCCGGGCTGCCCAACAACGCGCGCGAGATCGCGACCATCTGCATTTCGCCGCCCGACAGATTTTCGCTGTCGCGCTCGAGCAGGTATTCGAGCGCGGTAAAAATTTCGCAACATTCGCCGAGCGTCCAGCGTCGAAACTTGGTCCGCTTCTCGGCGATCGCAAGATTGCGCCGGACGGTCAGGCTCGGGACGACTCGGCGCTCCTCGGGAACCCAGGCCACGCCAGAGCGCGCAATCGCGTGCGTGCTTTGATGCGTCACGTCTCGGCCGTCGAAGCGAATCGTGCCTTGACGCGCGGGAGTCAGCCCGAGGATCGATCTCAAAGTCGTCGTCTTGCCCGCGCCGGTGGCGCCGAGAAGCGCGACGACCTCACCGGCGCCCACTCGCAGCGAGACATCGAACAACGCCTGCGTTTCTCCGTAGAACGTGCGGATGCTGTCGATCTGCAACATCAAGCCGCCACCGCACCCAGATTGCTGCGCGCCACCCACGGATCGGCGCGCAGCTCTGCCGGCGTGCCCTGCGCGATCACCTGGCCCCACTGAATCACCGAGATGCGATCGGCGATGCGAAACAAAAACGGCATGTCGTGTTCGATCACAACGATCGTCGTGCGCTGCCGCAGTTGCTCGATCAGTGCCGTCAATCGGCGAGCGCCTTGCGAACCCATCCCCGCCGTCGGCTCATCGAGAAACAGCAGCCGAGGTTCGGGCGCCAGCGCAACGGCGATTTCAAGACATCGCCGGTCGCCGTAAGCCAGCCCCTTGGCGACTGCATGTTCCTTCCCGGCCAGTCCGACATCGAAGAGCAGCTGAGCCGCGCGATCCTGCAGGCGCGAGTCGCGCCGAACCTGTCCGGCCATTCGAAACGCGCGGTTGACGAGCGGCCGCATCGCCACAATCACGTTGTCCAGCGCGCTGTAACTGTCGAACAGATTCATCAACTGGAACGAGCGTGAGATGCCAGCGCGCGCGATGCCGGCAGGCGATGCACCCGTGATGTCGACGCCGTCGAACACGACCTTGCCGCGCTCGGGTCGATAGCGTCCGGTCAGCACGTTGAAAAACGTCGTCTTGCCGGCACCGTTCGGTCCGATGATTCCGACAAGCTCGCCGCTTTCGACCGCAAACGAAACGTCGTCGAGCACGATCTGCTGCCCGAAGCGTTTGTGCAAGCGGTGGGCTTCAAGGAGCGGCATCGCTTATTTGCTCACCGTGCGCCTGCGAAGCCGATCGCGCAGTTGCTGGATCATTCCCGCAATTCCTTCGGGCTTGAACAGCACCACCGCCATGAACAACAGCCCGTACCAGAGCAGCCAGGTCTCGGTGTACGCACCGAGCAGATCGCGTGCGACGATGAAAAACACCGCTCCGATCACGGGCCCCCAGAAGCTGACCAGTCCGCCTCCGATCAGCACCATCATCACCACGTAGCCCGAGTTATTGAGACTCATCACGTTCGGATACGCCGACTGCTGCGCCAGCGCAAAAAGCCCTCCGGCCAGCCCCGCAATCGCGCACGACATCACGAACACGGTGAATTTGACGAGCCAGACGTTGTGCCCGCAATACGCTGCCCGCATCTCGTTCTGCTTGACCGCACCGAGCACGCGCCCGAACGGCGTGTCGATCAGATACCAGAGCGCCCACGCGATGACCGCGAACAGCGTCAATGCGAAATAGAAAAGCGCGGCGTGCGAGGTCAGTGACACCTGCAAGAAGCCGAGGTCCAGCGGCGGGCGTGGAACGTTGAGCAAACCGTCTTCGCCACCGGTCACGCTATGCCACTTGATCGAAACGAACCACGCCAACTGACCGAACGCAATCGTCATCAGCGCGTAGTAAATGCCGCGCCGATGCGAAATGAACGCCGCGACGAACGCGCCGAAAACTGCGGCGACACCGATCGCTGCCGCCATTCCCGCCAGCAGGCCGACATTCGGCTGCTTCAACGCAAGCCCCGCTGCGTACGCACCGACGCCGAAGAAAGCGCCGTGACCGAACGAAGGCAAACCGCCGTAGCCGAGTAACAGGTTGTAGCCCAGCGCGTACAGGCTCCAGATCAGGACTTCGAGCGCCAGGTACTGATAGAGGCCGACCGCGCCCAGCCACAGCGGACTGGTTGCGAACAGCGCCAGCACGACGCCGTATCCGAGCGCGAAGCTCGGCGCACGCGCCGGCGCGAAAGCCGGCATCACCAGCTGCGGCGGCGTGCTCAAGACACTTGTCACGTGCTCCTCGGAATCGTCAAGACGAAGCCAATAGAATATTTGTTCTGTTTCTGGACAAAACGTAATCTACGTTCTAATCTTGCCGGAAGCAATGCTTTTGACCACACGACAATCATGCAGTCGCAGGCTGTAAACACCGCACGCGCTCGCTCGGCGAGCCGACCTGGCAGCTATGACGAGCTGGCAGGTCGAATCACCGAGCGCTTCCCGCGGCTGCCAGGGCAGTTGCAGCGCATTGCGCGTTTTGCGCTCGACGCGCCTGAAGACTTCGCACTTGGCACCGCGGCGCAACTGGCCGATCAGATCGGCGTACAGCCCTCGGCGCTGGTGCGCTTCGCCGCCGCTGTCGACTGCGACGGGTTTCGCCGAGCTGCGGCAGCTGTTTCGCACGCAGTTGCGCGCGCGAACGCTGACTTATCGCGAGCGCATCGAACGGCTGCAATCGCGCACACCGAAGGCGACGTCACCGGGCGCGGTGTTTCGCGCGCAGGCGGGCCAGGCAATCGCGGAACTGCAGAGCTTTCAACACGCGATCGACGACCGGCTGCTGACGCAGGCGGTTGAATTGATTGCGACCGCCTCGCAGATCAATCTGCTGGCCGCGAGGCGTTCGTTTCCGGTCGCCGCCTACCTCGCATACGCACTGAATCAGCTCGAGGTCCGCACGCAGCTTCTCGATAACGTCGGCGGCATGAATCGCGAATTCGCCGCACGCATCGATGCCGATGAAGTCATCATCGCGATCAGCTTTCGCAATTACACCGACGAGATCGTTGACATCGCCGACAGTTGCCGCAAGCGCGGCGCTGCCGTCATCGCAATCACCGACAGCAAACTGTCTCCGTTGATGCGCGTGGCGACGCTTTCATTTGCGATCGGCGACGATGGCGGCGCCGCGTTCCGTTCGCTTGTCGAGCCGATCGTGCTGGCGCAATCGCTGGTCGTCGCGGTTGGCCACCGACTGATGGTCGAGCGCGCGAACCGCCGCGCGACTTCGCAGGTCAGCGAGCAGGAAGCGCCGCAAAAAGAGGTCGCGCTGATGAAAGACGGCGCAACGCCGCGGGCGCTCGACGTCATCTGCATCGGACGCGCCGCTGTCGACTTGTACGGCGAGCAAATCGGCGCGCGCCTCGAAGACGTGACGACCTTCGCGCGCTATCTCGGCGGCTCGCCGGCGAATACCGCCGTGGGGTGCGCCCGCCTTGGCCTGCGAGCGGCGATGCTGACGCGCGTCGGCGATGAGCAGAACGGCCGCTTCGTGCTTGACTCGCTGGCCCGCGAAGGGGTCGATGTCAGCCATGTGCGGCTCGACCCGCAGCGCCTAACCGCGCTCGTGTTCCTGAGCATTCGAAGCCGCACCGCGTTTCCGCTGCTGTTCTACCGCGATCACTGCGCCGACATGGCGCTTGAAGCGACGGACGTCGATCCGCGATTTATCGCCAGCTCGACGCATCGGTGCTGCTCTCAGGCACCCACCTGTCGCAGCCGGAAACCTATGCCGCATGCCGAGCAGCGATCGAAGCCGCGCGCGCAGCGGGCGGCCGCATCATTCTCGATATCGACTTTCGACCGGTGCTCTGGGGGCTCGCGCCGCTGGGCGACGGAGAAACGCGTTACGTGCAGGCGCCCAGTGTCAGCGCCAGCCTGCAGGCCATCATCGCCGCGTGCGATCTGATCGTCGGCACCGAAGAAGAATTTTGCATCGCTGCAAACATGAGCGATCCGCTTGCCGCTGTGATCGCGCTGCGCCAGAAGTCGACGTGCACGCTGGTAGTGAAGCGTGGCGCACTCGGGCTGCACGATTTATCCAGGGCTGCGCGGTGCGGCTCGCAATCGAGGTGCCTGGATTTCCGATCGAGGTTTTTAACGTGCTCGGTGCAGGCGACGCGTTCATGGCGGGTTTCCTCAGCGGCTGGCTGCGCGACGCGTCGCTGGCCGAATGCGGCCGCCGCGCAAATGCGTGCGGCGCGCTGGTGGTGTCGCGCCATGGGTGCGCCCCCGCGATCCCGACCGCAGCGCGAGCTCGACCACTTTTTGCAGCATGGCTCGTCAACCCCACGCCTGCGTGAAGACGATGCGCTAAATCGCCTGCATCGAGCGACGACGCGGCGGCCGGCACCGCCGTGGATCGCGGCACTGGCCTTCGACCATCGCGCGCCCCTCGAGCAGCTTGCGGCCGAGTCGAACACGCCGCTGGCACGCATCACGCAATTCAAGCATCTGGTCGCTCGCGCGGCCCAGCGCGCGAGCTTCCGCGCCGATGGGCTGGGTGCGGCGCACGGATTGATCCTCGACGACCGCTACGGCGCCGATCTGCTGCCCGAACTCGACGAGGCGGGCTGGTGGATTGCGCGGCCGGTCGAAGATCCAGGCTCGCGTCCGCTGCGCTTCGAGCACGGCCGCAATGTGCAGGCGATGTTGCGCGAGTGGCCGGCACGCCATATCGCCAAGTGCCTGGTGTCGTTCGACGCCGACGATTCTGCCTCACTCAAGAGCGAACAGATCGACGCACTGCTCGATCTTCGCACCGCGTGTAACGATTCCGGCCGCGAGTTATTGCTCGAGGTGATTCCTCCGGCCGTGGCTGGCGATGCGCGCGACGCCGACGAAGTGCTGGCGCGCGCGGTGACCGCAATCGCTGCAGCAGGCGTGTTGCCCGACTGGTGGAAGCTGCCTGCCCCAACGAGCACACACGCCTGGAGGCGACTGGACGGCGCGATTCGAAGCGCCGACCCGCATTGCCGCGGCGTGCTCGTGCTCGGCCTGGATGCGCCGATCGACGAGCTTGCCAACCAACTTGCCGAAGCGGCCACGCATCCGCTGTGTCGCGGCTTCGCGGTGGGCCGCACGATATTCGGCGAAACCGCACGTGCTTGGTTTAACGGCGAGATCGACGACGGCACCGCGATCGAAGCGATCTCGCAGCGCTACTTGCGACTGGTGCGGCGCTTCGCGGATGCGCGTCATGCGGTTCGAGCGCCGACTTCGCCAGTGCTCGCCTCGATCAACAGCTAAGACAACATGTCCAGGGAAAACATGGAGCGCATCGGATTCATCGGCATCGGCTTGATGGGACACGGCATGGCCAAGAATCTGCTGGCCAAGGGTTATTCGCTGGCATTCAAAGTTCATCGCAACCGCGCCAATCTGGCGGATCTCACGGCGGCGGGCGCCGTTGAAGTCAACGACACGCGTGCATTGGTCGCTGCGAGCGACATTGTTTTCTTCTGCGTCACCGGCTCGCCGCAGGTCGAGGAAATCATCTACGGCACCGATGGTCTGCTCGCTGCAGGGCGTGAAGGCATGCTGGTGGTCGATTGCTCAACGAGCGAGCCCAATTCCACTGCTCGCATTCGTGCCGATCTGGCCGCGCGCGGTGTCGCGTACATCGACGCACCGCTGGCGCGTACACCGAAAGAAGCGGAGGAAGGCCGATTGAACACCATGGTCGGTGCGGATGCAGCGCACTTCGAACGCTTGCAGCCGGTGATGAAGGCGTTTTGCGAAAACGTCATTCACGTTGGGCCGCCAGGCCACGGTCACGTGTTGAAGCTGGTCAACAACTTCCTTGCGCTATCGATTGCAACCAGCACTGCGGAAGCATTCGCCACCGCCGCCAAGAGCGGGCTGTCACTGCGCAAGCTGCTTGAAGTCATCACGGCAGGCGGCGTCAATTCTGGCGTATTTCAGATGATTGCAAGCAAGGCGGTCGATGGCGATCTGACCGGAATGAAGTTCACGATCGCTAACGGACGCAAGGACATGAGCTACTACACACATCTGGCCGAATCGCAAGGCGCGCCCAGTTACATCGGCGAGGCGGTGCATCAGGCACTGGTGCAAGCCGCTGCGCTCGGCCTCGGCGATCGGTTCATGCCTTCGATGATCGAGGCGCAGGAGAAGCTAAACGGTATCAAGATCGTTCCGCGCTAAGCACTAACGACGTCCGCGCGCGTGAGCGAACGACATATAGGACGCACAGGAGACGACAATGAAAACGACCGAAGCAACAGCAAACAACCCGCGCAGCGCACCTGCCAGCACGGCCAGCACAACAAGCCGTCGTCGCCTGCTGAAAGCAAGCGCGCTGGGCGCGGCGACTGCCGGGCCTCTACGGCGTCGCGCCTTTCTACGGGCCGTGGAAACACCACCACGCGTGGGCGACAAACGGCGCAGAAAAAACCGCTGGTGCTCGGCTTGACGATGGACGCCAGCGGTCAATACGCGGCGAGCGGCAGCGACGAGCGGCTCGGCGCAATGCTCGCTATCAAGGAATTCAACGACAAGGGCGGCGTGCTTGGACGGCCCATCGAGTCACATCCATATCGATACCGAGACCACACCGGCAACCGGCTCGCGCGTTGCCGAGCGCATGATCACGCGCAACAACGTGGCGTTTCTGATCGGCGCGCTGCATTCGGGCGTTGCCAATGCGATCTCGCAGGTGGCACAAAAACACGGCTGTCGTTTACATGAACACGAACTCGAGCTCGCCGACCGAGGCCGGGCAGAACTGCCACCGCACCAAGTTCGTGTGGGATGGCAACGGAAGCAACTTCGCGCAGGCGATGGTCAAGAACGCGATGAAGGTCAACGGCAACAACTGGGTGCTGGTGACCAACGACTATGTGTGGGGGCACGACACGTCGAAAGCGACACGCCAATTGGTCGAGGCGCTAGGGCGGCAAGATCATTGGCGAGATCCTGGTGCCGCAGAACACGCGCGATTTCACGTCGTACCTGTTGCGGCTGCAACAGTTGAAGCCCGATGTCGTCGCTGCGGCAGTCGGTGGCGATGACCAGAAGTCGATGCGTCAGCAGGTGATCCAAGCCGGGCTTCACAAGCGCATGGCCTGGATCAACAGTCAGCAGGATTGGCCAGACGTGTACGGTCTTGGCCCCGATGCCATGTTCGGTGTGTTCGGCACCACGTGGTACTACCGGCTCGACCTGCCGGGCGTCAAGGAATTCGTCGCGCAATATCAGAAGACATTTCCCGGCATGGCGATCCGCGTGCCGGGCAACGTCTACTACAACGGCTACATGGCAACGCGCGAGTTGCTGCGCGCCTGCGAGCGCGCGGGCAGCACCAACAACATCGCGGTCATCAAGCAGCTCGAAGGTCTGAAGGTCAGCGCACGCGATCGCATGCAGCACTTCGATGCCTACATGAACCCTGCCACGCATCAGATGCAGCAAACGATCTACATGGCGAGCTACAACGACACGCCCGCGGAGAAGGACGACATCTTCAAGATCATGTCGTGGGTGCCGCCTGCTGACGTTGAAGACAAGGCTGCGGTCGGCGCATGCAAGCTCGAATCGTACGAGTCCACACCGTCTTACGAGCAATAGGCGCCTACACCGTGCCGATTGCATTCAGCCGTCGCCGGCCGTCAGGCCGGCGCCCCTGAACAATGACCACGCTCGCACCGCATCTGGTCAACGGCATCGCGCTCGGATTGCTGTTCGCGTTGCTTGCGCTCGGCTTCATGCTGATCGTCGGCCTAATGGAGACGATCAATCTGGCGCACGGGTCGTTCTTCGCACTGGGTGCATATGTGGCGTTGATGATTGTCGCGCCACCGTTGGCGCCTGAGACCGCGGCGGGCTGGCTCGCGTTACCGCTCGCTGTGCGCTACGGAATTGCACTCGTGCTGGCGCCGGCGATCGTCGGTGTGCTCGGCATGGTCCTCGAACTCGCACTGCGCCGAACCTACGGCAAGGACCCGCTGTATGCGTTGCTATTGACCTTTGGCGCGGCGATCGTCATCGAAGAAGCGATTCGCGCGATATGGGGCTCGCGCGAGCGCGTACTGCCGACGCCGGACGCGCTGCAAGGCTCGGTCGTGATTGGCGAGCTGCTGTTCGCGCGCTATCGCTTCTACGCCGCAGGCGCCGCCGCGCTCGCGATCGGCGCGCTTTGGCTTCTTCATCGAGCGCACCTCGTATGGCGCGAAGATCAAGGCGGGCTCGTACGACAGTGAAATGATTCGTGCACTGGGCATCAATCTGACGCGGCTACGGCTCGGCGTTTTCGCGCTCGGCGTTGCGTTGGCCGCACGTTGCGGGCATCGTGCTGGCGCCGATCTGGGGCGTGCGGCCGCAAGTCGGTGTTGACGCCGTCGTGCCCGCATTTCTGATCATCGTCCTTGGCGGCGTCGGCAGCTTCTGGGGAGCGGTCGCCGCCGGCCTGCTGGTCGGAATGGTGGTCGGATTGACCGGCGCATTTGCCGGCGATTGGGCAATCGTGTCGATGTACTTGCTGTTCATCGCGGTCGTCACGTTTCGCGCGCGTGGGCTCGCGGGCAAGAAAAGCGTGCTTGATGTCTGAGCGGGCGGGGCAAGAGCTGCACGGAAAGACGGCGGTCGTCACCGGCGCCGCCGGACCAATGGGACTTGCCGCAGCGCGCGCGCTTGCAC
Source organism: uncultured beta proteobacterium (assembly GCA_963729165.1). Classification (GTDB taxonomy): domain Bacteria; phylum Pseudomonadota; class Gammaproteobacteria; order Burkholderiales; family Burkholderiaceae_F; genus JACCZX01. The sequence continues at coordinate 158,306 of CAVSMM010000003.1, read as the reverse complement.
AGGCAGGCTGCAACGTTGCCTTGGTCGACCTGCCCGGCGACCGTCTGGAACGCGCCGCAGATGAAGTTGCGGGCAGTGTTGCGTTCGCCGACCGACCTGACCTCCATTGACGACATTCCGGCGCTCGTCGAGCGCATCGAGTCGCGCCTTGGCACCGTCGCGGTCCTGGTCAACAACGCGGGCGTGTTGTCGAACGCCAAGTCGCAGGCGACCGACGAAACCGAGTGGCGTCGCGTGCTGGCAATCAATCTGGATGCTGCGTTCTTTCTGACGCGTGCGATGATCCCCGCGATGAAGCGACTTCGCTGGGGTCGCATCATCAACACGACTTCGCTTGCAGCAAAAACCGGCGGACTGACTGCCGGCACCGCGTACGCGGTATCGAAAGGTGCGCTCAGTGCAATGACGTTCTCACTCGCGCGTGAGCTCGCTGCCGACGGCGTCACTGTTAACGGCATCGCACCGGCGTACGTCCGGACGCCGATGGTCACCGAGGAGTTGACCGAAGCGCAGCGCCAGACGCTGCTCGCGATGATTCCGGTCGGCCGCTTTTGCGAGCCCGAAGAGTTTGCGCATGTCGTGCGCTTTCTCGCGTCGCCACTGGCGGGGTTCATCACCGGTGAGATCATCGACGTCAACGGCGGCTTGCTGATGGATTGATTGGATGGCAGCGCAGATCGACTACACACACGAGCTCGCCTCACAGTTTCGCCTCGACGACCTGGTCGCCTTCGTACCTGGCGGATATGGAGGCATCGGTGAGGCGATCTGTTGGGGGCTCGCACTCGCCGGTGCCACGCCTGTCGTCGTCGGACGCAACGCCGAGAAGGCGGAAGCGCTGGCCGCGTCGATCCGCAACTCGGGCTTAAGCGCTGCGGCGGCAGTTGCCGATGCCGAAGACCTCGAGTCGATGCGCTCGGCGGTCGATCGAGCGCACAGCCAGCACGGCCGGCTCGACTTGCTGGTCAACTGCATCGGCATTCAGCGCGAAGAGCTGTTCGCCGATGTCAGCGAAGAAAAGTTTGACGAGATCTACCGCGTCAACGTCAAGGCGGCGATGTTTGTCGCCCAGGCGTGCGCGCGGCACCAGGTCGCGGGTGCGCGCGGCGGCGCACAGGTGCATTTGCTGTCGGTACGGGCGCAACTGGCGATGCGCGGGCGTGGCTACTCGGCGTACTGCGCGACCAAGGGCGCGCTGGTGATGCTGATCAAGCAGCATGCATCCGAGCTCGCGCCTCACGGAATACGGGTCAATGGGGTGGCGCCAACCGTTGTCGCGACCAAAATGGGGCAACACTGGCTCGACAACGAGACGACCCGTCGCTATCTATTGGAGCGAATTCCGATGGGGCGCGTGGCCGAGCCGAAGGATGTCGTAGGACCCGTGCTCTTTCTGTGCGCGCCGGCCGCGAGCTTTACCACCGGCCAGGTGTTGTATGTCGACGGAGGCATCACCGCCAGTCAGTGAGCCGGCGCTCCGTCACTGTGCACGGACGCAAGGCGATGGCCGAGTTCGTGCGGGCGCTGCACGGCAACGCTTCCGAAGCTGATCCGACTCAGCCCGTCAATGATGAATGCAACACGCTCTTAAGCCGCGCCGGCGAAACCGGCTTCGTCAGCAACGGAATTCCGCTGGCACGCACGCGCGCGATTTCGGGCGCGCCGGTGTCCCCGGAAAGCAGCAGCGCCGGCAGAGTTTCTCCGAGGCGACGGCGCAGACGTTCGATCAGATCGATACCGTCGTCGAGCGTTTCGAGCCGCAGATCGACGATCGCGAGCTCGGGCACAAAACCGGCGCTAAGCACGGCATCGACTTCCGCGATGCTGGCGGCGGTGCGCACGGCGAGCCCCCACTGCCCTAGCAGCGTTGCCGTCGCAACGCGAATGTCGGGATCGTCATCGACCAGCAGCACGCGCTTGCCGGCGAACGCAACAGGCAGATGATGCTCGGCGACGCTCGATAGCGGCTCCGCCGCGCCCATCGCACGCGGTAGCCACAGACCGAAGCGCGAGCCCTGACCCGGTGCCGAAACCAGCGTGAGCTGATGGCCGAGTAGAACAGTCAAGCGTCGGACAATCGCGAGCCCGAGTCCCAGGCCACGCCGGCGATCACGGCCCGGATTACCCACCTGATAGAACTCATCGAATATCTGCGATTGCCTATCCGCGGGGATACCGATGCCGCTGTCCCACACCTCAACACATACCTGCTCGCCGCGCCGACGCGCGCCGATCGTCACACCGCCGCGTGCCGTGTAACGAAGCGCATTGGAAACCAGATTGAGCAAAATCCGCTCGAGCAGGATCGGATCGGTATACACAAGCAGCCGGGTCGGCACGAAGCGCATTCGAAGCTCCTGCTCGACCGCCTGCGCATGAAACTCGCCCGACAAGCGATCGAATAGCTCCTGCAGCGACACGTTGCGCCTATGCACACCGATCGCACCGGCATCGAGCTTCGACAGATCCAACAGCTCATTGAACAACGATTCGAGCGCGAGGATCGAGTCGCCGATGCGTGCCACCAGGTCGCGCGCTTCCTGCGAGACCGCGTGCTGATTTAACGCCGCCGCAAAAAATCCAAGCGAGTGCAGGGGCTGACGCAGATCGTGACTGGCAGCGGCAAAAAATCGTGACTTCGCGAGACTCGCGCGTTCTGCCTCCACGCGTGCAGCCTGCACCTGTTCAAGCTGTTGCGCCAGGTCGGCGTTGGCTGCTTTGACCCGGCGCTCGAGATCGAGATTGATCGCTTCCGACGTCGCATACGCCTTGTGATAGCGGTCGATCAGCATCCATCCCGCAAGCATCACGAGCCCCAGCCCCGAATAGTTGGTCAGCAGAACGACACGAACGCCTTCGCCGAACACGGTGACGAACCAATCGCGCATGGCGAACACAACGCAACAGGCCCCCGCAAACAACAGCATCGTTCCTTTGACGCTGCGCTCGCGCCAGGCGTAGCGCAGCACTGCCCCGAGCGCGATTGAAATCCAGATAAGCGCCGCCGCCCGTAGCAGCGTCGATGCCAGACCGAATTGCCCGAAGAATCGACCTACATACAGCGCCGGCGCGGCGAGAAGCGCCAGACAAGCCGCACCCAATTCGTACAGTCGCCATCTGACATAGGCGAAACGCATGAAGAACACCGCAAGCAGCATCGGATACCAGATGTACATCGACAGGATCAGCACGCTCTGATGCGGCGGCGGCAAGACCGGTGTCGGCCACTGATTGACGATTTGCTGCGCACCCCACAACAGCGTTCCCACTGCGAGCAGAAGGAATAGCGTGCTGTCGCCGCGGCCGCGCCACAGGCTCAACGCGATCACGCCAATCGCCAGCAGTGCCGCGCCTATCAACAACGGCGCCAAATGGTGCAGAAGGCCGTCGCGAATGACCCAGCGTTCCATTGCACTGGGATCGCCCGCGTAGATCGTGCCCAAAAGCCTGTAGGCGTTCGGGCGGTCATGGACGTGCACTAACAGTTCGTTTTCGTCAGGACGCAGAAGGCTCGGCGCCACACGAAAATTCGGAGACGCACGCCAGCTTGAAATCTGAATCGCACTGGAGTTGCGGTCACCGTTTTGAAACACCGGCGTCTCATTGACGGACACGGCAATCGGTACGTCGCTGACGCTCACAAAAACACCGAGTCCTCGCGTCAGGTCGATCCCGCGCGGCAATGCCACACGGTACGCAACGATCGATGAAGCGCCCGCGTCCTGGGGCCGCCGATGCGGCAGCGTCACCAACGGCAGTTCGGTTCCATCGGCGGCTACCGGAGACGCCTGGCCAATGCGGACGATGCTCGCGGGTGGCTCGTTGCTGCAGCCTCCGAGCAGCGCAGCGAACGCGCTGGCTACCGCGGCTCTGGTCAGCCACGCGAGATCGTGAATTTTCACGAGAAATTGCTCGCGTAGCGCTTGCCCGAAGCGTGCGACGCAACTAAGTTTCGCAAATGGCGATCAATGTGGCTGCCAGCGCGCCAACCTGCAGCAACGAAACTGCGGTGCTGCGGCTGCTGCTGGCCGACGACCATGAAATGGTGCGACTGGCTATGCGCTACGCACTCGCATCGCTGTCGGAGTCGATCGTGTGGCGCGAAGCTTCCGATGCGGCGCAGGTACGCGCGATCCTTGACGTAGATCCTGAGCTTGACTTGGCGATCGTTGATCTGCGCATGCCAGGCGCCGACGGCATCGAATGGATCCGATCGCTGCGCACGCGGTACCCGTCGTTGCCGCTGCTGGTAATTTCCGCCACCGAAGATTCGGCACTGGTGCGCGCGCTGATTGGGTGCGGGGTTGCCGGCTTCATTCCCAAATCCGATTCGCCGGCTGTTATTTTGCAGGCGGTACGACTCGTCCTCGCTGGCGGCACGTACGCGCCTTTGCGGTTGCTGTCCGACCCGGTGTCGGGTTCCACGCATACGCTCGCGAGTGCAGGACCGACAATGGCGGGCCTGACGCCGCGTCAGCGAGAAGTACTCGGCCAGCTTGCACGCGGCTTGCCCAATAAACGCATCGCGCGCGAGCTCGGCTTGTCGGAAAGCACGGTCAAGGTTCATTTGCTGGCGATCTATCGCGTGCTCTCGGTGCGCAATCGGACCGAAGCGGTCATCGCCGCTCAAGCGTATCTCGACATCGAGTCGAAGCGCTAGCGCCGGCGCTACCACTCGGGCTGATTTTCGGCATCCATCGCCGAACGCGCCATTGATCATTCGGCGTAGTACGCAACGACTAGACCGCGCGTTACCGCGGTCTCGACCTACCCGGTATCGTCTACCCGAGCTAGTGCGTCACCCGTTACGGCCTCCGATCCGCAACGGGCCGCGAACACATCATCGTCAATTCGGCGATGACACTTCGACGTAGCCCGTGGCAGTCGCGTGCGTGTCCTGGCTCCACGGCAGTCCGGCATTCTTCCAGCCGTTGACTGAGCGCCGACCGTCGGCACCGATGTCGCCCTCGAAGCCGTCGATCACGTTGACGGCAAGCAGGTATCCATACCCCGCAAGCTGATCGACCACCTTCGCGCTGCGCTCACCCGAGCGGCTCATCACCAGGATGACTGTGGTGATCTCGGCATTGTGCTGCTCAAGGCGTTGCACCAGCTCGTCCAGAAAACCGCCGTTTTCCGCGATCGTCCAGCCGCGTCCGCTTTCGTTGCGATACAGAGTGTGCTCGAGATACGGAACATGGATGTCAGCCGCAGGCGCGCGCCCCGCGATAACGATTTCGAGCTGGCTACGCACGTCGACCAGAACCACGCGCCGCGGATGCGAGGTCTTTAGCCTGTACGCATCGCCCGCATCGATATACAGCCCGAGCGATGTCTGCTTGTGCTGCGGCACACGCGCTTCCGGAATAAGCGAACTTTGCAGATCGAACGTCTGCGATGACGCGGGCCTGTCGCCGTCGCACGTCGCGTACGAAGCGATATCCACCGCATGCTTTGGACACGCGTCCTCGCGCACGACCTGCGCCTGCGAGTAGCTGCCGAGAGCAAGCAGGCCCGCCATCACTGCACATACCGATCGCTTATCCATGGTGGACCACACCGGCCAAGCCGCGAAGTTCCTCATCCGACGTATGTGCTGACGAGCTGGCAGAAGGCGCCGGCTCGACCTCGCGCCAGCCTTCGACCGGCGGCACCGCATACAACTGCATCTCGCTGACCGATGCGTCGTGCACCCAGTCACTTTGCGGCAGTGAGGCGGCGACCATGAAACCGATGCCGCCGATGATTACCGCTCCCATCAAACCGCGCGCGATACGCGCCAGTCGGAGGTACTGCTGCACTTCATCTGATTCTGATTGCTGATTGCTGAAATCGACTCGCATGATGTTGCTCCTGTTGTTGGCGGCGAAATGCCGTACCAGCATCGTGCGATGCGCGGCACCAACGCGCCATTGAACAGGCGTCGTAGTCGAGCGATTACTTCGGCCTAATACCGAACATTCAGTGTTGCAGTTGCGACTTTTTCACAGTTAGACCAGTCGAAACGATGTGAAGAATGTCTCGACCGCGTCGACGGAAATCTCGCCCACCACACCCATGGCCACAACCTGGAAGAGCCGACCGTCGACAATGAGAAACCGCGCAGCGAGCTGCACTGCGCGCCCGCTCGAATCTCGTCCGCTCACTTCGATTGCCTCGGCGGCCAAGACCTGGCGCGAGTCGCCTGCGGCTGCGGGCAGCGCGAATGCCGAGCTTCGAGTGACGCTGCCGTTGACGTTGCGCACCAGCGCATCGCGCAGGTGCGCGACCGTACGCTGCCGCGCCGAAGCGCTCCGCGCTCAAGCCGGAGGGTAACTGCGCTGCGCCGACTGCGAACAGCGTGGCGCCGATTCCAGTTGACGTCATCGACATCTGTACGACGGCATCCGGCAGTCTGACCTCGCGGGTTGCAGTCTGCGGGCGACCTGGAAACACAACGGCAAATCCATCAGGCGAGCGAAACTCGCGCCAGTTGAACGTGGGACTGCACGAGGCCCCGACTGCAACGCTGCCGAGCGCAAAACACGCCGCGATAAAGCGGCGCCGCGTTCTAGCGCGGTTTGCCGCTGCGCGCAGGCGCGGCATGAGTACGCGTAACCGGCGCCGCTTTCTTGATCTTGCCGGGACGCTTCTTGCCATGACTGCCGTTGTAAATCTTGCCGCGCCGACTGCGCAAATCGCCCTTGCCCATTGAGTGTGGCTCCATTGTTATGTGGGGGATCGATCCAGTATAGAGGCCCACATACAATGCCTATTCCAAGTCAAGGCGCAGTAGAGCGATGGCACTGGTAATTTTCCGTTCAAAGGCGGGCGCGGATATCACGATGTTCGCCGAAAGTGCCCGCCGCATTTTCGAGATCATTGGCCGGCCCGAGTCGGCACGGGGTGTCATCACCGTCGAACAGATACCCGACGCGCTGCAGCGTCTGACAGCGGCGGTCGAGCAGGAAAAGGCGCAGCACCGGTCTTCTGCCGAAACCGCAGACGACGAGGTCGCCAACAAAGGCCTGCAGGCGCGCGGTGTCACCTTTAGTCAACGCGCTTTCCCGTTAATTGAAATGCTGCGCGCTGCGCAGAAAAAGGGAGCCGATGTAACGTGGGGCGCGTGATAGCGACGGCGTCCGCTGCGATACGCCCCTCCGCCGTTGTAGTGCTGGCGTTTGCGCTGCTGATCGGCGGCGTGCTGCTCGCAGTCGAATCGATGAGCGTCGAAGATCAGATGCGCGCGCACTATGAAGACGCGTTGGCGGTCTCGCATCTGGCGCTTGAAACTCAGCAAGCCAGTGCGCAGTTGCGCAACGATCAGCTGCGTGTGGCACGCTGGCTCGGCCCAATGACATTGTTGGCTCCTGCGCGCGATACCGCGCAGCTGCAAGCGGCAGTGGCAGGTCTGAGCGTCAAGCTCGACGAGATCGGTAGCTTCCAATTGTCGGACGAGGAAGCAGGCCGGTTGGTGGAGCTTAGAAACACGCTGAAGGATATCGGCGACCTCAATCAGCGATTTGCCGAAGCACGCCAGCGAGACGATCAAAGTGTCGTCACGGCACGTGAGCTGGCGGCTGTCGCAGAGCAACGGTTCGAAGCATTTACCGACTCATTGTCGGCCTTGGTCGGAGCCGTGCGGATGCGCACAGTGACCGCAGCACGCCGGGCGGACGATTTGAATCTGGTCGCGCGCTATGCGCTGATTGCATTCTCCGCAGTGACGCTTGCGCTAGGCGTGCTCTCGATCTTGCTGACGCTACGCACGTTACGGGAGAATCGGTCACTCCTAGGCGACATGCAGCAGCTGGCGCAGGAAGACGCGTTGACCGGGGCCATCAACCGCCGCGGACTTGAGGATGCGATGCCCGTCGAATTTTCGCGAGCTCAGCGCAGCGAAGAGCCCTTGACGCTCGTGATGATCGATCTTGATCACTTCAAGCGCTACAACGATCGTCGCGGGCATCCTGCCGGCGATGCGCTGCTGCGCGGAGCGGCGCAAGCGTGGCGCAAGCAATTGCGTCCGACCGACATGCTGGTGCGCTACGGCGGCGAAGAATTCACGTTGGTGCTTCCGGGCACCGACGCCGACCAGGCGGCGCAGTTGGTGGATCGTTTGCGCGCATCGGTTCCAGACCGTCAAACATTCTCTGCTGGAATCGCGACGTGGGATGAGCGTGAGACTGCGACTGAAGTGCTGCAGCGAGCCGATCAGGCGTTGCTGCAGGCAAAGAAAGCGGGCCGCAATCGAACGATGGTGGCCGGTCGCGAGCCGCAGGTCACGCTGCCGCTGATGGTCGCGTAGGCTCTTGCGTCACGAATGTCACGCCAGCGCATTCTGGTCGTCGAGGACGAACCCGCCATCGCCGACACGATCGTCTATGCGCTTAGCACCGACGGCTTCGAGCCGCACTGGTGCGCCACCGGCGGCGCGGCGATCGAAGCGATGCGCGCCGGCAACTTCGCGCTGGCGGTGCTTGACGTCGGCTTGCCCGATATCAACGGCTTCGAGCTGTTCAAGCAGTTGCAGCAGATTGGCTCGCGGCTTGCCGGCGATCTTTCTGACCGCGCGCTCGAGCGAAATCGACCGCGTGGTCGGGCTCGAACTGGGCGCCGATGACTACATCGCCAAGCCGTTTTCGCCGCGCGAACTCGTGGCGCGCGTGCGCACGGTGCTGCGGCGCGTGCAGCGCTCGGCGCCGAGCCATCAGCGGCGCCGGCAGCAGCGCGGCGGCTTCGCGGTCGACGACGAACGCAAGCTGATCCGTTTGCGCGGCCGCGCTCTTGACCTGTCGCGCACCGAGTACCGACTGCTGAAAGTGCTGATCGAGCGGCCGGGCCGCGTGTTTTCGCGCGACGAGCTGATGGATCGCGCCTGGGACGATCCGGCATCGGCGTTCGACCGCACCGTCGATGCGCACGTCAAGGCGCTGCGCGCAAAGCTGCGCGAGGCGGCGCCCGACGATGACCCGATCGTCACGCACCGCGGTCTGGGATATTCGCTGCGAGAAGATTCCGCTTAGCGGCGCGCGTGTCCGGCGTGTCTAAGCGCACCCGCATCCTGCTCGGCATCGTCGCCGTCTACGTCGCGGCGGTTGCATTTCTGCTCTACCGCATCAGCCTCGACATCGATCCGCGCTATCGCGAATCGGCCGAGGAATCGCTGGTCGACACGGCCAATCTGCTCGCCACGCTGCTCGAGCGGCAGGCCTACAACGGCGTGATCCAGACCGACGAGCTCGAGCGCACGCTGCAACACGTCGCAAAGCGCCCGCTAAACGCCAAGATCTTTGCAATCGAGAAGAAAGCGGTCGTGCTGCACGTCTACGTCACCGACGCCAACGGCATCGTGCTGTACGACTCGGCCGGCCGCGACATCGGCAAGGACTATCGCGAGTGGATCGACGTGCGGCGCACCCTGGCGGGCGAGTACGGCGCCCGCACCACACTGGCCGAGCCAGGCGATCCGGCGTCGGCAGTGATGTATGTCGGCGCAGCGATCCGCGAGCGCGCGACACCGCAGGGCACTGATCAGATCGTCGGCATGTTGAGCGTCGGCAAGCCGGTAGCCGCATTTTCGCCGTTCATTGCCAACGCGCGGCAAAACCTGCTGGCCGCGGGAGCCGTGTCGGCCGGCGCGTTTGCGTTGTTGCTGTTGATCGTCACCGTGTGGCTGGTGCGGCCATTCGGGCTGGTGACCGACCTGTGGCGTGCCGTGCGATCAAGCGCGGTGGCGCCGGGCGCGTACTGAATCCGTTTCGCGTGGCCTTCGCCGACATTCGCGACGCGTTGACCGGCAAGAGCTACGTCGAGGAATACGTCGCGACGTTGACGCATGAAATCAAAAGCCCATTGGCTGCGATTCGCGGCGCTGCCGAGCTATTGCGCGAACCGCTGCCAGAGAATGCGCGCGTGCGCTTTACCGACAATATCGAAGAGCAGGTGGCGCGCGCGCAGGACATGGTCGACCGCATGCTCGAGCTCTCGAGCCTCGAGCGGCGCGCGATCGTCGCGCAACACGAACGGCTAAGCGTTGCGGCTCTCGCCGATGCCGTCCGCGCCGAGCTGGCGCCCGTGGCGGCGCAGCGCGGCGTTGAACTGTTCATCGACGCCGACCCCGAACTCGAAATCAGCGGCGATCGATTTCTGCTGCAACGCGCGCTGTCCAACCTGGTCAACAACGCGATCGACTTCGCGCCGGCAGAAACGGCGGTCACCGTCGACGCGCAGCGGGTGCGCGGCCGCATAGACATCACCGTGCGCGACCGCGGCGCCGGCCTGCCGCCGTATGCCAGCGAGCGAGCATTCGAAAAGTTCTTCTCGACACCGCGACCCAACGGGAAGAAGGGCACCGGTCTTGGACTTGCGTTCGTGCGCGAGATCGCACAGCTGCATGGGGGTCAGGCGCGGTTAATCAATCACGCCGAAGGCGGCGCGCTCGCGACAATTTCGCTGCCGCAACCTGCGGACAACTGAAAAAAAGCTCCGAGCAAAAGTGGGAGACGACCGGCGCTCGGAGCACCAGAACGGATAGCGCCGTCAGGCGTGTGCGGCGCGGCGTTAGCCGTGGCGCACAGTGCCGTCAGCGACTTGCGTGCTGAACGGGGATGACGCGTAGCCGACTTGCGTCCATGCGTCGGACCAACGCGCATCGTGCAGGCCCATTGCGAGGCCGAAAATCAGCCCGGCGCCACCGGCCAGCAACGATCCCACGACGGCCTTGGCGACGCGCCACAGGTGCTCGCGACGTTCCTTCTCGCTCCTTCTTGCCTGCTGCAGATCGAAAAAATCAACTCTCATTTCATCCTCCTCGGACTGCGTGCTGCTTTAACGCCATCGTGCGATCTGCGCGAATGGATTGCCACTGCACAATCAACCCTCAGTTCACGGCTTTTTCACACAGTCTCCCTCTTGCATTCAACAGCGCTTCTTGTCAGCAGTTGATCGTTCGCTTCGCCGGCCAACCTGGCCGATCGAGGAGAAACGACGATGTCTGCGCTGCAAGTGGTGATTGACGGGATTTTGACCGCGGCGGAACTGGTCGCCCTGCTCCTGGTTTCGCCTGTCTCGGCGACGGAGCAGCAGAGTGTCGGGCGCTTGTCAGGCGCACCGGCTTACGAGCGTGCGCGCGAGCAGCATCTGCTCTCGACTGCGTTTGATGTGCGCTTGCTTGGCTCGCTTGCGGACATCCGAGTGAACCATGAATTTCGCAACACGAGCCCAAAAACGATCAGCCTGTCGGGCTATCTGCCGTCGGTTGACGAGCACACCGACGCACTTCGAATTCATCGTAGAGGACGAGTCGTCGATCTGCTGCGGCTCGACTCCGGCTGCGGCGGCGACGCAGAAGGTGATGACGATGATCTGCAGGCCGACGTCGGCGGGCACCTGCAGTTGGCAGTCGACGAGTCCATCGCCGATGCGCTGCAGCTCGCCCCCGGTGAAACGGCATCGATCGAGTTGATTGCGACACAGTCGATGTCGCGGTCGCCCGGCGCGGCATACCGCCTCGCGCTGCCGGCGCTTGCCGGCATCGAATCACAAGCGTTGCTGGTTGATCAGGGCGATACGCGCTTCGTTGTCATCGTGCCGCATCGTTCGGCACGCGGTACGGCCCGTCTGACGCTTCGCCCCGATGGCGCGGCCAGTGAAACAATCGAGCTCGGCGTGTTAAGCGAAGCGCCGTCGGCGCACATCGTTCCGCTTGCGAGCCGCGCAGCGCTGCACGCGCTCGCCGCAGGGGCAATAGAGCTTGAAACGCGCACGCACGACGGCATCATCTGGTCGACGCTGCCGATGCACGCTCGGACCGACTCTTCACTCGCGCTGGCCGACACAGCGAAGTAGCGAGCGATGCCGAAGGCTTTGAATGCTCGTATCGGACGCATCACGCCGTCACCGGCGTTTCTGTGCTTGATCGCAACACCTCAAGCCAAAGACGAGCGAATTACCGTACGTCGGCGCCCTGCCGGTCGCGGAAGCCTCGATGCCGTTAGGTCTTACTTGAGTGCTGCGTTCCGCGTGCAATCGCGGCGCAGCGAGTGACTTGGCGGCACTTCCGCGATCGGCCGCTGACCCAACGCAAGGCAGTCAGTTGCCAAGCAAGTGGTGCTCTATGAACGCCACCATCGAATAAAAATAGTAGTCGGCGTTCACCTTGCGCGCGAAACCGTGCCCTTCGTTGTCGGCTTCCAGATACCACACCGGTGTTCCGTTGGCGCGGACTTTCTGCACGATCTGCTTGGCCTCACTGACCGGCACGCGCGGATCGTTCTTGCCGTGCACGACCAGCAGCGGCGCCCGAATTTTTCCGGCGTTGGCGAGCGGCGAGATCTTGTCGAGCACGGCACGCACTGCGGGGTCGCGCTCGTCACCGTACTCCGCCCGCCGCAGATCGCGCCGATAACTCTCCGTGTTGCCAAGAAAGCTGACGAAATCCGAGATACCCACGACGTCGATGCCGCCGCGCAGCCGGTCGCCGTAATGCACGAGGCTCGCGAGCACCATGTACCCGCCGTAGCTGCCACCCTGAACCATCACGCGCTTCGCGTCGAGACGGGAATCGGTGGCGATCCAATCGAGCAGCGCGCCAATATCCTTGACCGAGTCTTCGCGCTTAACGCCGTTGTCGAGGTCGAGAAACGTCTTGCCATAACCACTGGAGCCTCGCACATTAGGCTCGAGCCAGGCGATGCCGAGCTCATTAATGAGGTAGTTGACCCGCGATTTGAAATTGACAGTCGCCTGCGCTTCCGGGCCGCCGTGAATTGCAACGAGCACTGGTCTGGGTCCTGTAAACCGCGGCGGCGGTAGCGTCAGCACACCGCTGATCATGCGGCCATCGAAGCTCTTCCAGCGCACGATTTCCGCGTCGCGAAAGCTTGCGGGATCCACACCGGCGGTATCCGCGATAGTCCAGCGCTGAGCGGCTTCAGTCGTGGTGTCGACGCTTAGGATCGTCGCCGGGCTCTGCGGTGAACTCAGAGTGAACGCAAGTTCGCCAACGCGCTTCTCGTGCCATCGGACGCCAGAGATCTGACCTCCAGGAATTTTCGGGCGCGGAAGTTCCTTGCCGCTTACCGGATCGAACAATCGAAGTTCATCGCGCCCGTCTACGTTGAACACGGCAGCAAGCCGACGGCCATCGTGCGACAAGGCGATGCTTTTGACATCCCACGCGATGTCAGAGGAGAAATAGCGCAGCGCGCCCGTGTCGAATCGGTACTCGGCAAGCCGTAGAAACTCGCTACCCTCAGTGGTGGTCATGTACAGAAGCGAGCCATCCCGACTGAATTCAAGACCGAGATAGGTTGCACGCGCCGAACTGCCCGCCGCGGGCAACAAACGCTCGCGCTTCCCGCTGGCCACATCCATTCGCCACACTTCGGTCTCGGTGAGGCTGATAAATCGAATCATCACCAGCCACTTGTCGTCCGGCGAGAAGGTGAAGTCGGACCACCAGCCGGTTCCGGCCAGCTCCGCGATTACGCGGCGCTCTTCCGGCTTTAGAGGATCGATCAGCGTCAGCGTGGTGCCAATCTGATCGCGCCTTCCGCCCTGCGCGGTGCGATCGAGCGGCACCGAAGCGATCAGCAGTCGTGTCCCGGCTTCGTTCCAGCTTGCCTCGCTGCGCGTTTCCGGATCCGACAGCAGCGTGCTGGCGCGCGACTCGAGGTCGAGCCGATAGATGCGCGCCGCCTCGTTGCCACCGGTATCGCGCGAATAAATAATGAAGCGGCCGGCGCGCGGATCGAATGAACCGCGGCCAATCGGCTCGGGGAAATCGGTGAGCCGCTGCGGCGCCTCGCCTGGCGCAGTGAGCAGGAACAGTTGGTTAACGTTTGAATCGGCAGCGCGGTGGCTGATGAGCATCTCGCGGCGCGCCGGATGCCAGTCCGCGAAGATGTGCCCTCGAAAATCGCTGTAGCCACCCACCCGAGCGGCGAGCGCCTGCGGAATCGCAGGGATCCCCTCGATCAGCAGGTTTGGATTGGGTGCGACAACTTCGGGTTGGGTCGGCGCCTGCGCGATCACGGCGCTGGTGAATAAGGCAAGCGCGGCGGCGAATGACTTCATAGACAGCAACCCATTTTTAGCAAGTGGGGCACGATACTGGAGCACGCTACAAGGCTTCAACCCACTCTGCGTTGTAAACCTTCCAGCGACCGTTCTCGCGGCGCCAGACCGAATCAAAATCCCAGCTCTGACCGCGCTCAGGGAGCAATCCGGCACCGCCGGTGGCCAGCACGCGAACCTTTGCACGTGCGCGATCGCCGTCGATTCGAACGTCGGTCACCACCGAGCTGATGCTGATCTTCTCGTTGCGCAGATAAGCGCCGGCCAGCAAGCGTTTGACATCCTGCTTGCCGAACGCGCCCGATTCGCGCGCGAAATCATCGCTGAGCGAGTCGAGAAACGCCGCGGGTTCGCGCTGCTCGATCGCTTGTGACATCGCGGCTACCGCAGCACGCAACTCGCGCTCGGGATCGGAGCGGCTGCAAGCACCCAGATCGATGGCGACAGCAGCCAGCAGCCGGCCAAATGCATCCACGTCGTAGCAACTTGATACATCCATTGATCAGCTTACCCGTCCGACGAGTTGAGCGGCGCTAGCGCCGTCCGCTCGAACGAGGCGAGGCTAAGCCGGCCGCAGGTCCGGCTCAGCCCGACTTAGCCGAAGGTTCGGCGCCAGCCAGCGCTCGAGCTCGCTCACCGCTTCGCTCTTGCGCTGCGCCAAGTCCTCGAGCTGGTCGCGACCGATGCGGCCGACGTTGAAGTACTTCGCCTGCGGATGCGAGAAGTAAAAACCCCAGACGCTCGACGCCGGGCTCATCGCATAGTTCTCGGTCAGCGTCATGCCGATCTCGTCGGCGCGCAGCGCCTCGAACAGCGCGCGCTTGACCGAGTGCTCCGGACACGCCGGATAGCCGGGCGCCGGGCGGATGCCGCGGTACGCTTCCTTGATCAGTTCTTCGTTGGTCAGCGCTTCGCTCGGTGCGTAACCCCACAGGTCCTTGCGCACGCGCTCGTGCAGCATCTCGGCGAACGCCTCGGCGAGGCGGTCGGCGATCGCCTTGAGCATGATCGCGCCGTAATCGTCGTGCTTCGCCTGAAACATCGCTTCGCGCTTCTCGAGCCCGATGCCGCTGTCACCGCGAACATGCCGATGTAGTCGGCGATGCCGGAGCTCTTCGGCGCGATGAAGTCGGACAGGCACTGGTTCGGATTCGGCACGCCGTCGATCACGGGCTTCTTCGTCTGCTGGCGCAGGCCGTGCCAGGTGAACAGCACCTCGCTGCGTGCTCGTCGGTATAGACCTCGATGTCGTCGCCGACGGCATTGGCGGGAAAGAACGCGACGGCGCCGTTGGCCGTCAGCCAGCGCTCGTTGACGATGCGCTCGAGCATCTTCTCGCCTTCGGCGAACACCTGGCGCGCGTGTTCGCCGATGACTTCGTCGGCAAGGATCTGCGGAAACGGGCCGTGCAGGTCCCACGTCTGGAAAAACGGGCCCCAGTCGACGTACTTCGCGATCATCGCCAGGTCGTAGTTCCTGAACGCGCGGCGGCCGAGGAACTTCGGTTTCGGCGGTGCGTAACCGGCCCAGTCGATGCGCGTCGCGTTGGCGCGCGCGTCGGCAAGCGTGACGAGCTCCGGCCCCTTCTTCGCCGCGTGCTGCTCGCGCACGCGCTCGTACTCGGCCTTGATCTCCGCGATGAACTTCGCGGCCGCGTCGTCGGACACCAGGTTCTGGCAAACGCCGACCGAACGGCTCGCGTCCGATACGTAAATCACCGGCCCGCTCGAGTAGTGCGGCGCGATCTTCACGGCGGTGTGGACGCGGCTGTGGTGGCGCCACCGATCAGCAGCGGCAGCTTGAATCCCTGGCGCTGCATCTCGCGCGCGACGTGCTGCATTTCTTCGAGCGACGGCGTGATCAGGCCCGACAGGCCGATCATGTCGGCCTTCTCTTCGCGCGCGGTCTGCAAGATCTTCTCGGCCGGCACCATCACGCCCATGTTGACGACCTCGAAGTTGTTGCACTGGAGCACGACCGAGACGATGTTCTTGCCGATATCGTGCACGTCGCCCTTGACGGTCGCGATCACGACCTTGCCCTTGGCGCGGATCTCGCCGCCGCGCCGCGCGCCTTCTCCGCCTCGATGTACGGAATCAGGTGCGCGACCGCCTGCTTCATCACGCGCGCGCTCTTCACCACCTGCGGCAGGAACATCTTGCCGGCGCCGAACAGGTCGCCGACGATGTTCATGCCGTCCATCAGCGGCCCCTCGATCACCTCGATCGGACGGCCGCCGCGCTCGGCAATCGGCGCCCGCGCACTCCTCGGTGTCTTCGACGATGAACTGCGTGATTCCGTGGACCAGCGCGTGCGCCAGCCGCTTCTCGACCGGCTCGGCGCGCCAGGCGAGGTCTTCGCTTCTTCCTTGCCGCCCGCCTTCACCTGCTCGGCGAACGACACCAGCCGCTCGCCGGCGTCCGGCCGGCGATTCAGCACGACGTCCTCGACCGCTCGCGCAGTTCCGGGTCGATGTCCTCGTAGACGCCGAGCTGGCCGGCGTTGACGATGCCCATCGTCATGCCGGCCCGAATCGCGTGGTACAGGAACACCGTGTGGATCGCCTCGCGCACGTGGTCGTTGCCGCGAAAGCTGAAACTCACGTTGCAGACGCCGCCGCTGACCTTCGCGTACGGCAGGTGCTGCTTGATCCAGCGCGTCGCCTCGATGAAGTCGACGGCGTAGTTGTTGTGCTCCTCGATGCCGGTGGCGATCGCGAAGACGTTCGGATCGAAGATGATGTCTTCCGGCGGAAAGCCGACCGTGTCGACCAGCAGCCGGTAGCGCGCTCGCAGATCGCGGTCTTGCGCTCGAAGGTGTCGGCCTGGCCCTGCTCGTCGAACGCCATCACGATGACGGCCGCGCCGTAGCGCCGGGCCAGCGTCGCCTGCTCGATGAACGCCGCCTCGCCTTCCTTCATCGAGATCGAATTGACGATGCACTTGCCCTGCACGCACTTCAGGCCGGCTTCGATCACGCTCCACTTGGAGCTGTCGATCATGACCGGCACGCGGGCGATGTCGGGCTCGCTAGCGATCAGGTTCAGGAACCGCGTCATCGCCGCGGCCGAGTCGAGCATCGCCTCGTCCATGTTGACGTCGATGATCTGCGCGCCGTTCTCGACCTGCTGCCGCGCAACGCTGACCGCCTCCTCGTACTGCTCGTTCAGGATCAGCCGTGCAAACGCCTTGGAGCCGGTGACGTTGGTGCGCTCGCCGACGTTGACGAACAACGACGTCGTCGTCGATCGTCACCGGCTCGAGGCCGGAGAGCCGCATCGGCGGCGGCGCCGTCGGCACCGCGCGCGGCGTCAGTCCTTCGATGCGCCAGCGCAATCGCGCGGATGTGATCCGGCGTCGTGCCGCAGCAGCCGCCGGCGATGTTGACGAACCCCGCTTCGGCGAATTCCCTCAGCAGCCTCGACGTGATGTCCGGCGTCTCGTCGAAGCCGGTCTCGCTCATCGGGTTCGGCAGGCCGGCGTTCGGATAGACGCTGATGAACGTGTCGGCCAGCGTCGCCAGTTCCTCGATGTAAGGGCGCATCAGCGCCGCGCCGAGCGCGCAGTTGAGCCCGACGGTCAGCGGCTTCGCGTGCCGCACCGAGTTCCAGAACGCCTCGACCGTCTGGCCGGACAGGATGCGGCCCGACGCGTCGGTGACGGTGCCGCTGATCATCAGCGGCACGCGAGCTGCCCCTGCCGCTCGAACTCGGCGTCGATCGCGAAGATCGCGGCCTTGGCATTCAGCGTGTCGAAAATCGTCTCGACCAGCAGCAGGTCGGCGCCGCCGTCGAGCAGGCCGCGCGCCTGTTCGCCGTACGACGCAACGAGCTCGTCGAACGTGACGTTGCGCGCGCCCGGGTCGTTGACGTCGGGCGAGATCGACGCCGTCTTCGGCGTCGGGCCCGAGCGCGCCGGCGACGAAGCGCGGCCTGTCGGCGGTGGAGTACTTGGCGCACGCGCGCGTCGCGATGCTTGCGGCCGCGACGTTCATCTCGTATGCCACGTGCGCCGAGACCGTAGTCGTCCTGCGCGATCGACGTCGCGCCGAAGGTGTTCGTTTCGATCAGGTCGGCGCCGGCCTCCAGGTACGCCTCGTGGATCTCGCGCACGACATCCGGCCGCGTCAGCGACAGCAGGTCGTTGTTGCCGCGGACGTCGACCGGATGGTCGGCGAAGCGATCGCCGCGAAAATCCGCCTCGGACAGCTTGTAGCGCTGGATCATCGTGCCCATCGCACCGTCGAGCATCAGGATGCGGCTGCGCCAGCAGCTCGCGCAGTCGGCTCTCGGTGGCGGCGAGTTCGGGGAAGGCGGCCGACGTCATCGGCGGCTGCCATCAGGGAGACGCGTGTTCATCGCGGGCCTTCAGGATAGTGGCCGGCGATTGTAGGTGAAGCGCAGCGTCAGTCTCCGCGTGCGCCGGCGCATGAGCTAATGAAGCGCTGTGCCCTGATCAGGTCGGCTCGCCTTTTCCGCGATCATCACGACCGGGGCATTGGTGTTGCCCGACATCAGCGTCGGCATCACCGATGCGTCGATCACCCGCAGCCCCTCGACGCCGCGCACGCGCAGCTGCGGATCGACCACCGCGCGATCGTCGCTGCCCATGCGGCAGGTGCCGACCGGGTGATAGATCGTGTCGGCGCGCTCGCGGATGGCCGCCGGATCTCGTCGTCGGTGCGCACTGTCGAGAAATACAGCTCGCGCGACGGATCAGCGCCGGCGTACGGCGCGAAGGCCGGCTGCGCGAAGATCTTCCGCACCCATTTGAAGCCGCGCACCAGCGTCTCGAGATCATCTCTTCGCGACAGGAAACGCCGGATCGATCAGCGGCGCGTCGCGCATGTCGCGCGAGGCCAGGCGCACCATGCCGCGGCTCTTGGGCCGCAGCGCAGTCGCGTGGCAGCTCATGCCGTGACCCCAGTGAAACGTGCGGTTGTGGTTGTCGACCATGCCGATCACGAAATGCAGCTGCAGGTCGGGCCGCTGCAGCTCCGGCAGCGTGCGGATGAACGCACCGGCCTCGGCGAAATTGGAAGTCAGCACGCCGCGCCGCTCGCGGCGCCAGCGCCCGATCGCGCGCAGCAGCTTGACGCCGCCGACCAGCGAGAAGCCCAGCAGATCGGTGTTGGCGACGCGCCGATTGATGATGATGTCCGGATGGTCCTGCAGGTTGTCGCCGACCGGCAGGTCGGCGATCGTCGCGATGCCGAGCTCCCTGCAAATGCGAAGCCGGGTCCGATGCCGGACACCATCAGCAGCTGCGGCGACTGCAGCGCACCCGCGGCCAGCAGCACTTCCCGCCGCGCGCGCAGCTCGCGCTCGTCGCCGCCCTGATCGAACTTGACGCCGACCGCGCGCTGCCCTCGAATGATGATCCGCGTGGCGAAGCGCCTCGGTCTCGACTGCAGATTGGGCCGCTAGCGCGCCGGGTCGAGGTAGGCGCGCGCCACGCTCCAGCGCTCGCCGTTTTTCTGCGTCACCTGGTACCAGCCGACGCCTTCCTGCGTTTCGGCCGCGAAATCGTCGTTGCGCGGCAGGCCTGCCTGCTGCGCCGGCTTCGATGAACAGCGCCGCGAACGGATGCGGCGAGCGCAGGTCGGCGACGTTCAGCGGACCGGCAGTCGCCATGAAACCGACTCGGCCCAGCGCTCGTTGTTCTCCGCCTTGATGAAATACGGCAGCACGTCGTTCCACGCCCAGCCGGCCGCGCCGTCGGCCGCCCAGTCGTCATAGTCCTCGCGCTGGCCGCGCAAGATAGATCATCGCGTTGATTGACGACGATCCGCCGAGCCCGCGGCCGCGCGGTTGATAACCGCACCGCCCGCCAAGCCCGGCTGCGGAACCGTCGAGAACGCCCAGTTGCAAGCGTTGCGCCTGATGATTTGGACCGCCGCGCCGGTCGGCACGCGATTGAGCACGCCGTCGTTGTTGCCGCCCGCTTCGATCAGCGCGACGCTGACAGCAGGATCTTCCGACAGCCGCGCGGCGAGCACGCAGCCCGCCGAGCCGCCGCCGACGACGATGTAGTCGAACTCCATTGCGCCCCGAGTCTCCCATGGATGCGAGCGCGGCCGCTCGCGGACGCGCATTCTCGCGTCTTAGGACGCCGGGTCCGAGCGCTGCCTAGAAGCGTTCCTCGATTCTGGCTTCTTGCGAAGAATGCCAGCGCGCTGATCAAGCTGCTTAGTGAAGGACGACGGGCTGGTGCATCAGGCCGCTGAATCCCTGCAGAGAACTCATCGACTTCGTCCGACGTCGGACCCTGTTCGATCAGCTCCTGCACGCTCTTGCGAAACGCCGCGGCATTTTCCCCGCCGAGGAAGATTTCCTTGCGAAGCTGCTTGTCCATGATTTCGTAGCCGCCGACTTCGCGGTCGCCCGCCAGCACTGCGCCTTCGAACTCGAAGACGCAGTACTGCGGGCTGTTGTAGATCATCGTCACTGCCATTGCTTGATCCTTTCTTCTGCCTATATGCAATATCGGTCCCTGGCGGCGCGAATCAAGTCGGCAAGCAGTCGGCGGCCGTTCGGCCGCAAGTAACCGCTAACCTTCGAAGCTATCGACGCCAGAACTCCGGCGTGAGCAGCACCAGCACAGAAAACAGCTCGAGCCGCCCGATCAGCATCGCAAACGTGCAGACCCAGGTCTGAAAGTCGTTGAGGACGCCGAAGTTGGACGCCGGACCGACCTGGTTCAGCCCCGGACCCGTGTTGTTGACGCAGGCCACGATCGCGGTGAATGCGGTGATGACGTCGAGCCCGGAAAGCAGCAGCAGGAAGGTCAGCCAGATGATCGACGCGCCATAGACCAGCATGAAGGCGAGCACCGCGAAGATCACGTTGTTTTCGACGACCTTGTCGTCGATGCAAACCGGGTTGATCGAGCGCGGATGCAGAATGCGATTCATCTCGCGCCGTGCCTGCTTCAGCAGGATCAGTGCCCGCATCATCTTGATGCCGCCGCCGGTCGAACCGGCGCACGTCGCGAAGCCCGACAGGAACAGCATCAACATCGGCGCGAAGATCGGCCACTGGTTGTAGTCGGTGTTCGAGTATCCGGTCGTGGTCGCCACCGACACGACGTTGAACAGCGCGTAGCGAAGCGCGGTCCGCCAATCGGCATAGACGTTCTGAACCAGCAAGAACGCCGCGACGACGAACACCGCCGCGATCAGCGTGAACATGAATGCCCGCGCCTCCGGCTCGTTCCAGTACGGCACAGCGACTTCCGCGCCACGCGATGAAGTGCAACAGAAAGCTGAACCCGGCGAGCGTCATGAACACGACCGCGATGCCTTCGATCAGCGGCGAATTCCAGTACCCGAAGCTCGCGTCGTGCGACGAAAAGCCGCCGAGACCCATCGTCGAGCACATGTGCATGAAGGCGTCGCTCCAGCTCATGCCGGCCCAGCGTACGCCAGGAAACAAGCAAACGACAGCGCGAAATAGATCGCGTACAGCGCCTTCGCCGTGTCGGCGATGCGCGGCGTCAGCTTGGTTTCCTTCAGCGGGCCGGTGGTTTCGGCCTTGAACGCCTGCGCGCCGCCGACACCCAGCAGCGGCAGGATCGCGACCACCAGCACCAGTATTCCCATGCCGCCGATCCAGACCATCAGGTGGCGCCAGACGTTGATCGACAACGGCAGTTGATCGAGGCCGGAAAGCACCGTGCCGCCGGTGGCCGTCAGGCCCGACATCGTTTCGAAGTACGCGTCGGTGAACGACAGATCGGGCAGGTGCATCAGCAGCGGCAGCGTCGCGAACGCCGGCAGTACGGTCCAGACCAGCGTCACCAGCAGAAAGCCGTCGCGCGGCTGCAGCTCGCGGCGAAACCGCCGCGTCGTCAGCATCAGCGCCAGGCCCGATCCCGCCGTGATCAGAAGCGCGATGTCGAAGCCGCGCTGCGACCCATCGTCGGCGACAACGGCGAACGCCAGCGGCACCAGCATCGTCGCCGCGAACATCAGCACGACGTAGCCGAGAACGTTGAAGACCGGAAGCGTGGAACGGGCGAGCGCGTTCATGATGGACTAGCAGCGGCGCGGATTATGCGCTGCGCTGCCTGAACGGCGCCGCTGCTAGGCGCGGCGTCTGTCGCTAGAGACGCCGCTGCGGCGTGGCAGAGCGTCACCGGCCGTACAGCACGCTAGGCAGCCACAGCCCGATCTGCGGAAAGACGTACAGGATGAAGATCGCGATCACCTGGATCCCCATGAACGGCAGCATGCCCGCGAAGATCTGGTTCAGCGTCACGTGCGGCGGCGACACGCCCTTTAGATAGAAGGCCGCCATCGCCACCGGCGGCGACAGGAACGCCGTCTGCAGATTCAGCGCCACCAGCAGACCGAAGAACAGCGGATCGACGCCGAACTGCGGCAGCAGCGGAACGAAGATCGGCATGAAGATCACGATGATCTCGGTCCACTCGAGCGGCCAGCCGAGAATGAAGATGATGACCTGCGACAGCATCAGGAATTCGACCGGCGACAGACCGAGCGACAGTCACCCACTTTTCGATGATCTCCTGGCCGCCGAGCAACGCGAACGACGCAGAGAAGATCGACGCGCCGACGAACAGCCAGCACACCATTGCGCACGTCTTGGCGGTCAGAAACACCGAGTCGCGAGACTACTCGCGGTAGTTGCAAGGCTGGCCATAGGCGGCGCAGCCGAGCAGCAGACCCGCCGAGACGCGCCCGACTGCCGCCGCTTCGGACGGCGTCGCCAGGCCGAACACGATCGAGCCAAGCACCGCAATGATCAGCAGCGCGAGCGGAAAGAAAGATGACAGCAGCATCTTGAAGATCTCAAGACGCTGCGAAGTTGAAGGTCAGATAAAAGATCACGAGCGCGACGACAGCAAGATCGCCGAGCACGATCCAGAAGCCGACCGGAGCGTCGACGCGTTCCGCAGCGGTCCGTGTCCGCTGTCGCGGCTTCTTGCGGCTTCGCCTTCGGCCGGCCTGCGCCGGCGCAGCGGACTCGTGCGCTCTTCGCTCGCGTCGCCGGCAGCCGGCGGCTCCTGCAGCCGTCGCCTTCGGCTCGGCGGCGGTTCAGCGCAGCCCGGCCGATGCCTGGTCGGTCGCTACCTCCGGCTTCGCCGCGCAAAACCCATCGGCCTGCAGCCCGGCGGTGTCCTGCACCACGGGCGGCGCGGTGACCGATCTCGATACATCAGCCCCATGAACGCAACGATGACCAGCGCCGGCAGCAGCGTGATGACCGAGTTGGAAGACCAACGTGCGATGCGGCACGTCTGCGTTGCGCGGACCCTTCAGGCCGCGCACCAGACGCAGCTTGCTGCGCGATCGCCGCTGTGCCGACAAGCGCTGCGCGAACGAGCGGCAACGTGACGCGCCGCTCCTCTTCCGACAGCGGCGGCATCAGGCTGCGGCCTGATCTTCGCCAAGCACGATCACGTAGCCGACGTACAGCCCGGCCAGCATGATCCCCGGGAAGAACGCGCCGGCGTACAGCTGCACGACCGACACGCCGGCCGTCGCGCCGTACACGATCAGCAGCACCGACGGCGGAATCAGGATGCCCAGGCAGCCGCCCGCGGTGATCGCGCCCGCGCCGACCTGGATGTTGTAGCCGGCCTTCAGCATCGCCGGAAAAGCCAGCAGGCCCATCAGCGTGACGACCGCGCCGACGATGCCGGTCGCGGTCGCGAACATCGCGCAGGTGACGATCGTCGCCACCGCCAGCGAGCCCGGCACGCGCGCCATCGCCAGGTGCAGGCTCCTGAACAGCTTTTCGATCAGGTTCGCGCGCTCGACCAGGTAGCCCATGAACACGAACAGCGGAATCGCGATCAGCACGTCGTTCGTCATCACCGCAGTACGTGCGCTGCACCATCAGGTCGAGGATCTGGTTAGCGCGAGATCCGGGTTGACGCTCGATAGGCGAACCAGGCGAACATCATCCCCATGCCCATCAGCGTGAACGCGGTCGGGAAGCCGAGCATGATCGCGACCACCACCAGCCCCAGCATCAGCAGGCCGAGGTGGCCGTTGCGTGATCGGTCTGCGCGCTGACCAGCATGTAGACGCAGCCGAGCGATCAGGATCGCCATCAGCGAGAAGCCGAACCAGAGTTCCTTTCTCATTTGCTCGGATTCCTGCGCACGACGTACTGGTCGAGCTTCTCGATGTCCTCGTCCTTGACGTGCACCATCTGCTTCAGCTTGTCGACGTCGACCTCCTCGACGTCCTGCTCGCGCGACGGCCAGTAGCCCTGCCGGATGCAGATGACGCAACGGATGATCTCGACGATGCCCTGCAGCAGCAGCAACGCGCCGGCGACCGGAATCACCGTCTTGAACGGATAGATCGGCGGGCCGTCCGCAGTGACGTTCGAGTGCTCGTGGATCGCCCACGATTCGGCGGCGTAGTTGTAGCCGGCCCATGCCAGCGCGACGACGCCGGGAATGAAGAACACGATGTACAGGATCAGGTCGACCGTGGCCTGCGTGCGCGGCTGGAAGAATCCGTACAGCACGTCGCCGCGCACGTGGCCGTTCTTCGCCAGCGTGTAGGCGCCGGCCATCATGAACAGCGTTCCGTACAGCATGATCATCACGTCGAACGCCCAGGCGTGCGGACTCTCCAGCACGTAGCGGGAGAACACCTCCCACGAATGATCAGCGTCAACGCAACGATCAGCCAGGAGAACGCCTGGCCGACCCAGGTCTAAAGCGGTCGACCGTCAGCAAGAGCTTCTGCATAGCCCTCTCCCGCTGGCCGCCGTCAGTGTCGACCGCTCCACTGCCTAGTGCATCATGATAAAAACCATCCGGCATGCGCCGGATGGTTTTCATCGACTGCAGACGATCGGTTAAGCCTTCTTCGGTGCCGCGCCGCGACTTTGTCCAAAGTAATGGTGGTACGCCATGCGGCGGTTGACGTTGGTATCGAGATCCCAGCGCACCGCGCGCTCCGCGAAAGCCCTGCGATCGCTGCGATCTCCTTGAACAGCGGGTTCTCCGCCGACTTCTTCGCCGCGACCTGGTCCTACGCAGTCGAGCTGCTGCTGCAGCACGGCCGTCCGGCGTCTTGTAGAACTTCACCTCTGTCCTTGGTCTGCATCTCGATGTAGTCCTTCGAGTAGCGGTCGACCGCCTTCCAGGACATGTCGGCCGATGCCGCCTCGACCGCGTTGTCGATGATCGCCCTCATCTTGGCCGGCAGCGCGTCGTACTTCGGTCTTGTTGAACATGATCTCGAACTGCTCGGCGTTCTGGTGAAAGCTCTGCAGCATGCAGACCTTCGACACGTCCGGGAAGCCGAGAATGCGGTCCGAGGTCGCGTTGTTGAATTCGGCCGCGTCGAGCAGGCCGCGGTCCATCGCCGGAACGATCTCGCCGCCGGGCAGCGCGTTGACCGCAGCGCCCATGCCGGTGAACACGTCGATCGCAGAGCCGACCGTGCGGAACTTCAGGCCCTTGAAATCCTCGGCTTTGGTGATCGGCTTCTTGAACCAGCCGAGCGGCTGCGTCGGCATCGGACCGTACGGGAACGACACGACGTTCGCGTTGATCGACTTGTAGAGCTTGGCCAGCAGTTCCTTGCCGCCGCCGTACTTGTGCCAGGCCAGCAGCATGTTGGCGTCCATGCCGAACGCCGGGCCCGAGCCCCAGAGCGCCAGCGCGTTCTGCTTGCCGTACTGGTAGACGAGCACGCCGTGGCCGCCGTCGAGCGTGCCCTTGTTGACCGCATCGAGCAGCCCGAACGCCGGCACGACCGCGCCGGCCGGCAGCACCTCGATCTTCAGTTCGCCGCCGGTCATGTCGTTGACCTTCTTGGCGAAGTCGAGTGGCGTACTCGTGAAAGATGTCCTTCGCCGGCCAGGTGCTCTGCCAGCGCATCGCAATCGGCGTCGTCTGGCCTTTCGCGACCATCGGGAAGCCGAGCGCTGCCGCACCGCGCGCCCGCCGCGCCCGAAAGAAACTTGCGGCGATTCCGACTGACGGCGCTGCGTCCTTCTGCGCGTCTTTTGTTCTTGAGAAAGTTCATAAGGTCTCCTTGGTAATGCAACTATCGTTGTAAAACTCGTGCGACTTCCACGGCCGGTTGTCAAAGCGCTTGATTCCTGGCAAGCGGCAACTGGAGTCGCAAGACGATGCCGCAGCCACGCATTCTATTGAAAGCGCGGCCCGCTGTGACGAACCGCGACGACTTCGCGTAAGTCCCAACCAGTCGCCTCGCGCCGCAGTGCAGCATCTACTAGAAAAACCCCAGCCCGACGGTGAACAGCTTCTCGACGCGCGGGATCAGCCGCTTGTTCTCGACGAACACGATCAGGTGGTCCTCGGCCTGGATCACCACGTCGTGGTGCGCCATCAGCACCTGCGCCTGGTCGCCCTGCCCGCGCACGATCGCGCCGATCGTCGCGCCGCGCGGCATCTCGATCTGCTCGATCGTCTTGCCGATGACGCGCGAGGTTCGCGCGTCGCCGTGCACGATCAGTTCGAGCGCCTCGGCGGCGCCGCGGCGCAGGCTGTGCGCCGCCACCACGTCGCCGCGTCGGACAAAGCGCAGCAGCGCCGACAGCGTGGCGTAGGACGGCGAAATCGCGATGTCGATCTGCCCGCCCTGCATCAGATCGCCGTAGCTCTTGCGGTTGATCAGCGCGATCGTCCGGCGCGCACCGAGCCGCTTGGCGAGCAGCGAGCTCATGATGTTGTTCTCGTCGTCGTTGGTCAGCGCGATGAACAGGTCGGCGTCGGCAACGCCTTCCTGGGTCAGCAGGTCCTCGTCGGTGGCGTCGCCGTGCAGCACCAGCACGTCGGACGGCAGTCTGCTGCGCCAGCGACTCGGCGCGCCGCTTGTTGGCCTCGATGATCTTGACGTTGAACCGCTGCGCCACGTCGAGCCCTTCGCCGGTGTCAGCGCGCGCGCGAGCCGCAGCCCGATGTTGCCGCCGCCGGCGATCATCACGCGTGCGCACCGGCTTGTCCATGCGCCGCAGCTCGCTCATCACCGCGCGGATGTTGCGCGTCGCCGCCAGGAAGAACACCTCGTCTCCCGGCTGGACCATCGTGTCGCCGTCGACGCGGACGCTGGCGTCGTCGCGGAAGATCGCGACGATGCGCGTGTCGACCTTCGGGATGTGCCGGCGCAGGTCCTTGATCGGATGCGACACCAGCGGCCCGCCGGCGAACGCGCGCACCGCGATCAGGCTGGCGCGCCCTCGGCGAACTCGAGCACCTGCAGCGCCTCCGGAAACTCGATCAGCTTCAGCAGGTAGTCGGTGACGGTCTGCTCGGGAAAGATCACGTGCGGTCGCGCGAAAGCCGCCTCTCGCCGATCAGGTTCGGATGCTGCTGCAGCTCGATGTTGCGCACGCGCGCGATGCGCGTCGGGATGTTGTACAGATCGGCGGCGATCTTGCAGGCCACGAGGTTGGTCTCGTCGCCCGCCGTGACGGCGATCAGCATGTCGGCATCGCGCCGCGCCGCCTGCTGCAGCGTCGACGGCAGCGCGGCATTGCCGACCAGCCCGCGCAGGTCGAAGCGGTTCTGCAGTTCCGCCACGCGCGCGCCGTCGGTGTCGATGACGGTGATGTCGTTGGCCTCGGAGACCAGCGCTTCGGCGACCGACGAGCCGACCCGGCCGGCGCCGACGATGATGATCTTCATGGAACCGCGCGGGCGAGCAGGCGCCGTTATCTAGTCGTCGTAATCGTGGCGCTGCGTTGAGAGTAGACCGGCGGCTCGTTGCGCGCCGGCGGCACCTCGTGCGCGCCGGCGCGTTCGTCGGGCGACCGCTCGTCGCGCCGCGCGCCGCGCGCCAGCTCGATGCCGAGCTGCTTGAGCTTGCGATACAGGTGCGTGCGCTCGAGCCCGGCGCGATCGGCGACGCGCGTCATGCTGAAGCTCTCGCGCGCCAGGTGGTACTCGAAGTAGACGCGCTCGAACTGGTCGCGCGCATCGCGCAGCGGCTGGTCGAGCGCGACGCCGTTGTGCTCGCTCGGCTCGAGCGACCTCTGCGCGCGTGGCCGCCGCGCTGTCGGCTTCGGCGGGCAGCAGCGGCCGGCGCAGGCGACGGCAGTGAGCGCAGCGGGCACCGCCATGCCGCAGGTTGCGCATCACCCGGCCGCGCTCCAGGCCGTTGCGCACCGCGGACAGCAGGCGCGCCATCGCGATCGGCTTCTCCAGGAACTCGAGCGCGCCGAAGCGCGTGGCTTCGACCGCGGTGTCGATCGTGGCGTGGCCGGACATCATGATGACCGGCATCGTCAGCTGGCCGGTCGACGCCCACTCCTTGAGCAGCGTGACGCCGTCGGTGTCGGGCATCCAGATGTCGAGCAGCACGAGGTCCAGCTGTTCGCGGCTGCGCGCGGAGCGCGCGGCCGCAGCGTTTTCGGCCGTGATCACCGCATGGCCCTCGTCGGACAGGATCTCGGATAGCAGTTCGCGGATGCCGATTTCGTCGTCGACGACGAGGATGTTAGCCATGACCGATCAACAAGCTGCCTGCAAATGAGTACGCCAGCTTACGCCGCGCGACAGCGACAGGCGAAATGTGCTACGCCGCGTAAAGCGCCGGCGCCGCGCTGACTTCGGCGAGCCGCCGGAAGACGATCGTCACGATCGCTCCGCCCGCTTTGCCCGCGTCGCCACTGCGGTTGACGACTTCGATGCGGGCGCCGTGCTCGTCGACGATCTTCTTCACCATCGCGAGTCCCAGACCGGTGCCGCTCGGCTTGGTCGTGACATAAGGCTCGAACGCACGGCGCAGTATATTCGCCGCGAAACCCGGCCCGTTGTCCTCCACGGCCAGGCGCACCGCGCGCGCCTTGGTGCTGGCCTCTTCGATCTCGACCAGCTCGGTGCGCACGACGAATGCGCGCATCGGGCCGCCCGGCCAGCGCGTCCTGCGCGTTGGCGAGCAGGTTGTGAATCACCTGGCGCAGCTGGGTGGCATCGCCGTCGATCAGCGGCAGTCCGGCGACGCAGCGATAGCTGGATCGCGCCGGTGCCGGCTTCCGCACCGTAAAGCGCCGCGACCTCCTCGACCAGCGTGTTCAGGTCGAGCGGCGACAGCCGCGCCGGCGGCACGCGCGCGTAGTCGCGGAAGTCGTCGACCATGCGCTTCATCGCGGCCACCTGGTTGACGATCGTCGAGGTGCCGCGCTTCAGCACGTCCGCGTCCGGCCGCGACAGCTTCTCGATCAGCTTCATCTGCAGGCGCTCGGCCGCGAGCTGGATCGGCGTCAGCGGATTCTTGATCTCGTGCGCCAGGCGCCGCGCGACCTCGCCCCAGGCCACCGCGCGCTGCGCCGAGATGACCTGCGTGATGTCGTCGAACACCACGACGTAGCCGAGCCCGTCGTCGAGCGGCAGGCGCGACCCGCGCGCCAGCAGCATCAGCGGCTCGCCCGCTGCGTTCGGCTTGCGACCTTGTTGAACTCGGGCGCGACGCTGCCGGCGCGCGCTTGACCTCGACCTGCTGCTGCCACGAATCCTTGGGCGACGCCGCCAGCGCGTGGTCGGCGAACGCGGTCGCGAGCGCGGCCGACAGCGCGGGATCGATCTCGCGCAGCGGCCGGCCGGCCTGCTGCAGCAACGGGTAACCCGAGGATGCGGGAGGCGCCGTGGTTGGCCGTGACGAGGCGAAAGTCCTTGTTCAGCACGACGACGCCGGCCGACAGGTTGGCGAGCACGCGCTCGAGGTAAGTCTTCGCGTTCTCGACCTCGCGCTGCTTGGTTTCGACTTGTCGCGCGCCTCGGTCAGCTGGCGCGTCATCGCGTTGAACGACTGCGTCAGCAGGTTCAGCTCGTCGTTGCCCGGAAACTCGCGCACCTGTCGATAGTTGCCCTCGGCCACCGCCTTCGTGCCTTCGGCGACTTGCAGCAGCGGCGCGGTCATCGAGCTCGCCAGCAGAACGCTCGATGCGATCGCCGCGAAGACCGACAGCAGCAGCGTCAGGGTCAGCGTCAGGCCGTAGATCGTCTGCAGCCCCTGCGCGCCAGCGACAGTTCCTGGTACTCGCGATACCCGTTCTGCAGCGCCTCGGCATTGGCTGCAATCGACGGCGGCACCGGCTGGATCAGCTGCAGGAAGCGGGTCTCGCTCGGGCGGGACGATGCCGGCGAAAGCCGATCCGGCCTTGGCGTCGTCGCGCACGCGTCCCCGATGTCGCCGAAGACGCGTTGCGTGGCAACCAAGGACGCCGGCGCGGGTATCGGAACGATCACGCGCGCGCGCAACCCCTGGCGCGCCTCGACTGCGCCTGCCTCGCCTTCGATCGTCGCGAACATGCGCTGCGTGCGCGCCTGGCGCAGCTCGTGCTGCGACGGAACCTCGGGCACCAGCTCGGACAACTGCGAACCGCTGGCTCCGATCAACTGTCCGTTGCCGGTCACCAGCAGCGCCTCCTGAATGCCGCCCTGCTCGCGCAACCGGTTCAGCTGCGACAGCTGCGCGACTCCGGCACGTCCGAGAGCTCGAGCGCCCAACTGCGCGCCTTGCCGCTGACGTCGTCCTTCAGGTTGTCGAGCGCGGCGCGTCCGAGCGTCAGGCCGGAGTCGAGCGCCCGGTCGACGCGCACGTCGAACCACGACTCGATCGAGCGCGACAGGAACTGCGTCGACACGACGTAGATCAGCACGCCCGGCAGCACGCCCATCAGCGCGAACGCGACCGTGAACCGCATCATCATCCGCGCGCCGAACTGCTTGGCGCGCAGCCGCTTGCACCAGCCGCCGAACCAGCGCCAGCACCAGCACGAACAGCAGCGCCGCGATCACGCCGTTGATGCCGAGCAGCAGCGGATAGTTGCGCTCGAAGAACGCGGTGTTGCCGCTGGCCGACGCCAGCAGGAACAGCAGCACGCCCGACCGCAAGCGCGGCCAGCAGGCCGTAGCGCAAGCGCGCGAGGCATCATGTGCGCCAGCCTGCTGCTCGCGACATATTTCATCGGAGCGTTCAGCGAGCAGTTCGGCCGTGCACCGGCACTTCGCGCCAGTCGGACGCCAGCGTCCACTCGCGGCTGGTGATCGCGTTGACCTGGAACGGCTTTGGCAGCTGGTTGACATCGAGCCGCATGCGCACCTGGGCGTCGTAGTCGTCGCGCGGACTAAGCAGCGCTCTTGTCGACCACCTTCCAGTTGCGCACGCTTTTCAGCAGCGCGAGCGCCTCGTCGAGCGACTCGAACGACTGCGACAGTCCGCCGCGCGCCAGTCGGTACTGCCGCGTCAGCGGACTGTACGACAGGCGGTACGTCAGCGTGCTCGAAGCGACCTTGCGATCGAACCAGTACCAGCGCTTGCGAAACAGCTCGAACTCGATGTTGAAGTACAGCGCGATGCCCTTTTGGACCGCCTCCTCGAGCGCCTGCGGCAGCTCGAATTCGAACGTGGCATTGAGCAGCACGCATCGCCGACCGTTTTGCGCATCGCGCGCGGGCTCGAGCGCCGCCGCCATGACGCCGATCCGCTCGTCGGCCGAAGCGCACGACGGCGCGAAGACAATGAGCCGACAGCAAGCCACAGCGGCCATGCCAGAAGTGCCGCCGCAAGCCTTGGCGTGATGATCGGTTTCATCCGGTCTTTTCAAGCAAAGCGTAGAAGAAGCCGTCGTGCAGCGTCGGCAGCTCCGAACCCGTGCCACGCGGCCACGGCCCGGTTCAGCGACCGACACCGGCAGCAACAGCGCGCCGGCAGGTGCATTGGCGCGCCTCAGGTTGCCGCTCGCCGAAGCGCGCAATCTGCTCGCGCCCTTCCTCCGGAAACAGCGAGCAGACGACGTAAAGCAACCTACCACCCACCTCTAGCAGCGGCCATAAAGCGTCCAGCAATTCGCGCTGCACCGTTGCCAATTGCGCAACATCAGCCGGTCGGCGCAACCAAGGAATGTCCGGGTGGCGCCGCACGATGCCCGAGGCGGTGCACGGCGCGTCGAGCAGGATCCGGTCAAATCGAGCTGCCGCCGCTGGCTGCGATCCAGGTGTCCGGACGGGCCGCATCACCCACGCAGCACGCGTGCGCTTAAGCGGCCGCGACGCAGATTGTCAGCGATGCGCTGAGCGCGTTCGGCATCGACTTCGACCGCAGTGACAGTCGGTGGCGCCGAGTTCGCGCCAGATGCGCGGTCTTGCCGCCCGGCGCAGCACACGCATCGAGCACGCGCATGCCGGGCTTCGCGTCGAGCCAGGCGCGGCGAGCTGCGCCCCGGCGTCCTGGACCGACACGTCGCCGTCGCCAAAAGCCGGGAATCGTCGGCCACCGGCCGCGGCTGATGCAGCCAGACCGCGTGCGCACCGACGCGCGTCGCGTCGATGCCCAGCTGCGCCAAGCCGCGCCAGGTAAGCCTCGAACGCAGGTGCGCCTGGCGTTGACGCGCAGCACGAGCGGCGGCAGCTGTTGCTGCGACTCGGCGATCGACTCCAGTCATCCGGATACTCGCTGCGCAAACGTTCGATCCACCACGCGGAAGGTTGTATCGCACGCTCGCATCGCTCTGCAGCTCGGCCAGTAACGCCTCACGCTGACGCAAGAAGTTGCGCAAAACGGCGTTGACGAAGCCGGAAGCCGCCGATGCTTGTCCCGATTGCTGCACGGCGCGCACCGCCTGGTCGACAACCGTATGCGGCGCATACGAATCGCGCTGCAACTGAGCGAGCGCTACCGCCAGCAGCGCCGCCACGCTCGGCGCGGGAGGACGCGCCGCGAGACGCTCGACGATTCGCTCGACCGCTGCCAGATGGCGAACTGCGGTGTAAATCGCTCCTGCACCGCCGGCCTCAGCTCCGGGCGGTCCGCGAGCGCCGCTGCAGTGCGCGGTCGAGCGAGCGGCCCGAGCGAAATGATTGCCAGGCATCGGCCGCGTGCCGCAGCACATCGGCCAGCGCGGGGGACTCGACAGCTGTTCACTCGGGCGCAAGCCTGATGAGCGCTGACGAATCGATCGCCGGCTTTGATCAGAGATCCGCTGACAAATTCGCGCGCTGTCACCCGCTTGCCGCTGGCGCGCTGCAGCTCGGTAATCACGAGCTCACCGGAACCGCACCCAACGCGGACGCCGGAAGCATCGGCCGCTTTAACAACCCCTACATCGCCCTGCGACGCAGGCGGGCCCGCGCTAACGTGTGCGCGCCAGATGCGAACCGTCGAACCGCCGAGCGTGCTCGACGCCACCGGAAACGGATCGAACGCGCGGACCTTGCGCTCGAGTTCGGCCGCTGGCTGCGACCAATCGAGCCACGCCTCCGACTTTGAAAGCTTCGCCGCGTAAGTGGCGCCATCGGGTTGCGGTGTGGCCACCAGCGTGTCGATACGTCGCAGCGCATCGACGATCAGGCGTGCGCCGAGCCGCGCAAGGCGCGCAGTCAGAGTGGCAGTGGTGTCGTCCGGCGCGATCGCGACTTTCTCAGCGGCCAGCATCGGCCCGGTGTCGAGGCCGGCGTCCATCTGCATGATCGTGATGCCAGTTTCAGTGTCGCCCGCCTCGATCGCACGTGCGACCGGCGCCGCACCGCGCCAGCGCGGCAACAACGAAGCATGGATGTTTAAAGCGGATAGCTTCGGATGCCACGCCAGGGCGCAATCCACGCGGGATGCCGAGAACTTCAGGCGGCAAGATCAAGCCATAAGCGGCGACCACCAGCACGTCGGGAGCGACGGCCCTAAGCCGTGCCTGCGCGGTCGCAGCCGCCTCCCCTTTGCGCAGTGAGGGCGGTGTATCAACCTCAATACCGTGCGATACCGCGAGCTGCTTGACCGGGCTCGCTTGCGTCTTCATTCCGCGCCCGGCAGGCCGATCCGGCTGAGTCAGTACCAGTGGCACGGTCCAGCCTGCGTCCCCGGCCGTGCTTACGATCGCGTCCAAAGCGGCCGCCGCGAAGTCCGGCGTGCCGGCAAAGACAATTTTCATGCGCGATTGTAGAAAGACTCTCAGCGATGCTCGAAAACGCGGCGATCGCAGGCAGTCATCCCCTGCTGTTGTACTGCGCGCGCACGCGCGGCGGCTCCGAAGGCAGCGCGCCTAGCTAGTCGCGACGAGTGCACGTGCGACCCGCAGGGTCGCGTACACGAGGAGCGCCTCTCTCACATCTGGCGAAACAGATGGACATACTGCCTCGACACCGGCAGCTCGCGCGCTGTGTCGCGCATCCGGACGTACAGCTTGCCGCCCAGATCCCGGCGCGTGGCGGCCACAGCATTTAAATTGACGATGACCGAACGGTGAATCTGTGCGAAGTCATCGGGATTGAGCTGCTCGCCCAGCTCTGACAACGGCACGCGGATCAGCCACTCGGTGAGCTCGGACCCCTCGCGCGCGAAGACGCAGGTGTATTTGTCATCGGCCTGGAAATACTGCACGTCGGCAACCGGAATCTGCTGCGTGATATCGCCGTCAGCGCAGCGCTTGCTGGCGCGAATCCAGCGCAGGTGCCGTGCCGTGCTCGTGCCGGCCAGATGCTCAGTCAGTTGCTGCAGCAACGGCGCAAGATTGCGCGACGGCAGCGCCCGCTTTCAATTTTTCGATGGTGCGGCTGAGCCGTTCGTCGGTGACCGGCTTCAACAGGTAGTCGACCGCGTCACGCTCGAATGCGTCGAGCGCGTACTGGTCGTACGCGGTAACGAACACGACATGGGTGCCTCGCCCGAGCTTTTCCGCGACCTGCAGCCCGGTCGCACCCGGCATGCGGATATCGAGAAACGCGATGTCCGGCGCGTGTTCGGCAATCGCAGCCGCCGCTGCCGGACCGCTGTCGGCCATTGCCACGATCTGCAGCTCGGGCCACAGCTTTGCAAGCTTGTCGCGCAGATACTGGGCCAGGTGCGGCTCATCGTCCGCGATGATCGCCTTCATGCCTGCTGCACTAACGGGATCGTCATCCGCACGCGCGTTCCGCGCGCCAGCGCTTCGACGACGAGCTGTCCGCGCTCGCCGTAGAGCGACGCGATCCGCTCTCGCAAGTTGGTAAGGCCGACACCGCCGCCCGCGTTAGAAGGAAACCCGAGGCCGTCGTCTTCGACATCAACCAATAACGCGTCGCCATCTAATCGCGCGACCAGCTGCACTCGGCCGCCTTCAAGCTTGGGCTCGAGTCCGTGCTTGACCGAGTTCTCGACCAGCGGCTGCAGCGACAGCGGTGGAATATGTGCACTCATAAGGTCAGGCGGGACGTCGATGGTGTACGAGAGCCGCTCGCCCATTCTGATCCGCAGGATATCCAGATAGGCCGCAATCAGCGCGGTTTCATGACCAAGCGTCGTGTGCTCGCTACGACTGGCCGCCAGCGAGGCACGCAGCAGGTCGATCAAGCGCTCCAGCATCAGCCGCGCATTGTCGGGCGCGCTGTCGATCAGGCTGACAACGTTGGCGAGCGTATTGAATAGAAAGTGCGGCTCTATTTGCGCCTGCAAGGAACGCAGCTGCGCGTCAAGGGCTTGTCGCTGCAACTCAACGACCCGCGCGCGCTCGCGCCCACTCTCGGCTTCAGCTTGCGCGAGCCGATTCTTATCGCTGAGATAGCGGTACCACAACGTCGAAAAGACGATCGAGACGGTCACGAATGCGATCACGATTCGCGGTGCACCTTGAACAATGCCCGCGACGTCGACGCCGAGCAAACTTAACCCGATCCAATACCCGATCAGGCAGCCAATGATAGGAATGCCGGCAAAGAACAGAACGCGCCGGCTGCTGGAGAAACCGACGATGCGCTCGTGCCCGATGAGATACCCGCCAATGTCGAACAGCACATGGATCGTGAGGCCGATCGACTGCGCGATGACGAAATTCCACCCCAGCATCCGCCATGGATCGGCTCGGCTTGAAAGTGCCCAGAAGATCAGCGTCAGCACCACCGCGATTGCGGTATTGAACAGGACCGTCCAGAGAAATTGCAGCCAGATGGGGCCCGCCGGCCGCACCGAGAACGACCACCAGCTGCGCCACGATTGGCGAATTAACGCGACGTTCAACATATCCAGCGCCCCGAAGCAGGGTCCGCAATGTAGCCGTTGCCGGACGGCAACCGCGCCAACATATGACGGAGCGCCTCGAAGGCGGCGCGAATCGACGCGGTGCGTCGCCAGCGTTCGTCCGCCCCTCAAGTCAGGGTCTACGCCGCTTTCGCCCTGCGCTTCTTCAGGCGGGTCCTGATTCGGTCTTGCTTCAACGGCGACAGATACTCGACAAAGACCTTGCCAAGCAAATGGTCCATCTCATGCTGCACGCACACTGCGAGCAAGCCCTCGCAATCCATCTCGTAAGGCGTGCCGTCGACCTTCTGTGCGCGCACCCGCACCTTTGCTGGTCGTGTCACTGCGTCATAGATGCCCGGGCACCGACAAACAGCCTTCCTCGCACTCGACCTGCTCATCCGACGCCCATACGATTTCCGGATTGACCAGAACGTGCAGCTGATCCTTGGTTTCGGACACATCGACGACCAGAACACGCTCGTGAACATCGACCTGGGTCGCCGCTAGGCCGACGCCAGGCGCCGCGTACATTGTCTGTGCCAGGTCGTCGACAAATTGACTCAATCGATCGTCGAAGCGAGTCACCGGCCGCGCCACTGTTCGCAGGCGTGGATCAGGGTACTCGATGATGTCAAGCAGTGCGCACCTAACGTCTCCAGAAGCCTCTTTGCGCCGGCGCGAAGTCACTCCGCCGTCATTCAATCTGCCTTAAATGCCCGAACTTTGCGTGCTTTTCAAGCACCCGCCGCGCTGCTGGCTCAGCCAAAATTGCGCGCCAGGTAGCGTCGGTTACGACCTATGGCATCGCGCTTAGTCGGGATCGAAGTCTTACAGCATCCGTTGCTATATCAATGCATTACAGTCAGAATTTGCAGCCCATTATTAGATATCGGCGCAGCCCGAGAAGTTCAAGGGGAAGGGCTCAAGCGCTTCCGTTTGTCTTTGTTCTCACGTGGTCCGCGGTTTCACAGGCGTGACGCTGACGGAGCTTCAATGACCCAGATTAAGTCAGGCGTCGTTTCAGCCGCGATACTCGCGCTGTCGCTGTTGGGCAGCGGTGTGCAGGCGCAGGATTCGACTCCCGCGTCGCGTTTACCGGTGACGCCCAAACAGCGCGGTACCGCGGACCAGGTGGCGCAATCGGGCGTGCCGCTTTCCGCCCTGGCACCCAACGCGCCTGAGCGCTACACCGTGAAGAGCGGGGACACGCTGTGGGATCTGTCGGGTATGTACCTGACCAGCCCGTGGCGCTGGCCCGAGCTGTGGGGCATGAACAAGACGCAGATCAAGAATCCACACCTGATTTATCCGGGGCAAACGCTGGTGCTGGTCAAGGATGGCGATCGTGCCCGGTTGCAGATCGCCGGCGAAGGCGAGCCCGGCGTGGGCCGGCTAGAGCCGCGCGATTCGCGACATCGGCAGCGAGCGCGCTGCGATCTCGGCGATCCCAAACAATCTGATTGCGCCATTCTTGTCGCAGCCATTGGTGCTGGATGCCAACGGGCTGGCCGACTCGCCGCGGATCGTCGCAACGCAGGAAGGCCGTGTGTTCGTCGGCCGCGGTGACGACGCGTATGCGCGCGGCATTCAGGACGATTCGATCATCAACTACAACGTTTTCCGCCCGCTGCGTCCGCTGTATGACCCGGACGACAAGGCGCGCAAGACGCCGATCGCGTATGAGGCGTTCTATCTCGGCACCGCCAACAAGGTCGGCGGCGGCGAGATCGCGAAGATGCGGATCGACTCAAGCAAGCAGGAGATTGGCGTCGGCGACCGGCTGCAAGCGGTCGAGCGCCAGGAGCTCGTCACCTACATGCCCAAGCGACCCGATGCGCCGATCGACGCGCGCGTCATCGCAATGTATGACGGCGTTCGATATGCCGGTGGCGGAAGATCGTGACATTGAGCCGCGGCAGCAACGAGGGACTTGACCATCGGTGACGTGCTTCAGTTGTATCGCACTGGCGAGACGAAGCTCGATCGCACCGCCAACAAACGCGAATTCATCAAGTTGCCCGACGAGCAGATTGGACTGGCCTTCGTGTTCAGAGTGTTTCCTGGCATCTCCTACGCGCTGATCGCGCGCGGAACGAGGGCGGTTGAAGTCGGCGACCGTGCAACGAATCCGAGCGACGATGTGGACTTTGCGCGCGAAGAAGAGCGCATGGGGACCACTGCAGAACCGGCCAAGCTGACGCCACAGGAACAGCGCGGTAAAGATCTGGGCAACCTGGTGAAATAGCGCGGCATCAATCACCCGACACGCAAATGCAGGCGGCTGAACGCGCCGCCTGGCTGCGCCTGATCTGCACTCCTGGCCTTGGCCCGCGAGCCGCACGAAAGCTTCTTTCCACATTCGGCCTGCCCGAGGCGATCTTCGACGCCGGGCTTTCGACGCTGTTGCGATCGATGCCCGAGCCGCTCGCGCGGGTGCTGGCACAACCGCCGAATGCTGAGGCGCGATCGGCAATCGATGCAACCGAGCATTGGCTTGTGGTCGCGCCCGATCATGCGTTGCTTACGCTGGCCGACGCTGATTATCCGCAGGCACTTCTTGCGACCGCGGACCCACCACTGGTCTTGTTTGCGATCGGGCGCGTCGAACTGCTGAACCGGAAATCACTGGCGATCGTTGGCAGCCGTAACGCGACCCGGCAAGGGAGCGAAAACGCGCAGTTGTTTGCGCGCGCGCTCGCGCAAGCCGGCATCACCGTCGCCAGCGGCCTGGCGCTGGGCATCGACGCGGCTGCACACCGTGGCGCGCTGGCTGCCGACAGTGATGCCTCGACGATTGCGGTCGTCGGCACCGGGGTTGATGTGACCTATCCCGCCAGCAATCGCACGTTGACGACCGACATACGCAAGCGCGGAGTGGTGATTTCCGAGTTCACGCTGCGTACGCCGGCGATAGCGCACAACTTTCCGAGGCGCAATCGCATCATCGCCGGAATCACGCGCGGCACATTGGTCGTCGAGGCCGCGCTGCACTCGGGCTCTCTGATTACCGCGCGATTGGCAGCCGATGCCGGCCGCGAAGTGTTTGCGGTGCCGGGCTCGATTCACTCGCCACTGTCAAAGGGCTGCCATCGCCTGATTCGCGACGGTGCCAAGCTCGTCGAGTCTGCGCAGGACGTGCTCGAGGAAATCGGCTTCGCCGCGCGCGGAGCTGGCCGCATCGACGAGGTCCCTGCCGAGCCTGCGGCACACGCTGACGTGCTGGGGCTCGTGGGCCACGACCCGATCGATCTGGAGCGGCTGGTTGAGCAAAGTGGTCGCGAGCCGGGCGAGCTGGTGGGCGCCTTGCTGGAGCTCGAGCTGGCACAACATGTTGAGCGCCTGCCGGGTAACCGATACCAAAGGTTGCGTTAATCCCACTATGACTCTTTACAGCGCGCTACCGCTCGCATAAATTGCGTCCACGTGTTTGACGTCCTCGTCTACCTATACGAAAACTACGGCGCGCTGCATGCGTGCCCGGACTCCGACTCGCTGTCGAAACGCCTGACCGACGCCGGGTTTGAAGACGAAGAGATTTCCGACGCGCTGACCTGGCTGTCCGGACTGCAGCTCGTCACATCCGAATCGATCGCGGTGGGCCCGGAGAGCGAGCGAGCGTTTCGCGTCTATGCCGCCACCGAATTCGAGCGACTCGGGATCGAAGCGGTGGGTTTTCTCAGTTTTCTCGAGCAGGCGTCGCAGCTGACACCGACGCAGCGCGAGATCGTCATCGAGCGTGCGCTTGCAACCGACGAATCACCGATATCGCTCGATATGCTGAAGGTGATCGTGCTGATGGTGCTGTGGAGTCAGCAGGCCGATATTGACGTATTACTTCTGGAAGAGCTGCTGGGCGCGGCGGCGACGATCGCGCAAAAGCACTAGGCAGGCCGAAGCGCAGCGGCCGGATTAGCGGTCCGGCAGACCCTTTCCATTTAGTTGTTATCCTGAAAAAAGGAACAAGCTAGGGAGCCGCTCGTTTTTGAGTTGCTCCGCTTCATTCATGTCCAAAGCATTGATCATTGCCGAAAAGCCTTCCGTGGCCGCGGATATCGCGCGGTCGCTTGGCGACTTCGTCAAGCACCAGGACTACTTCGAGAACGACCAGTACGTGTTGTCGTCAGCTGTCGGGCATCTGCTCGAGCTGCGCGCACCCGAGCAGTACGACGTCAAGCGCGGCAAATGGACTTTTACGCACTTGCCGGTGATTCCGCCGCACTTCGATCTGGCGCCAATCGCACGAAGCGAAGCGCGTTTGAAGGTGCTGATGCGGCTCATCAAGCGCAAGGACATCGGCCAGCTGATCAACGCATGCGACGCAGGACGCGAGGGCGAGCTGATTTTCCGCTACATCGTGCAGGCGGCGAAGGCGAAGCAGCCGGTGCGCCGGTTGTGGCTGCAGTCGATGACACCTGCTGCCATACGCGAAGCGTTCGCTCAATTGCGAAGCGATGACGAGATGATGCCGCTGGCAGATGCCGCACGCAGCCGCTCCGAAGCCGACTGGCTGGTCGGCATCAACGGCACGCGCGCAATGACCGCGTTCAACAGTAAGGAAGGCGGGTTTTATCTGACCACCGTCGGCCGCGTGCAGACACCTACGCTGGCCATCGTCGTCGAGCGCGAGGACAAGATCCGCAAGTTCGTGTCGCGCGACTACTGGGAGGTGCGCGCGTCGTTCGATGCGAAGGCCGGTGCGTACGAAGGCCGCTGGTTCGATCCGAAGTTCAAGAAGAGCGATGATGTCGATGCCCGCGCCGAGCGCCTGTGGGACGCCGACAAAGCCACCGCCATCGCCGAGGCGTGCCGCGGCAAGACCGGCACTGCGACCGAAGAAGCCAAACCGAGTACGCAGCTCGCGCCTCTGCTGTTCGACCTGACATCGCTGCAGCGCGAAGCAAATTCGAAATTCGGATTCTCTGCGAAGACGACGTTGTCGATCGCGCAAGCCCTGTACGAACGGCACAAAGTGCTGACCTACCCGCGTACCGATTCGCGCGCGTTGCCGGAAGACTACGTCGCCATCGTACGTAAAACGATGGATGTACTCGGCGGCGCGACGCCATATCGCGACTTCGCGAAGAAAATTGTCAAGCAAGGATGGGTGAAGCCGAACAAGCGTGTGTTCGACAACGCCAAGGTTTCCGACCACTTCGCGATCATTCCGACGCTGCAGACGCCGAATCACCTGTCGGAAGTCGAAGCGAAGCTGTACGACCTGGTCGTCAAGCGTTTTTTGTCGATCTTTTATCCAGCGGCCGAGTATCTGGTGACGACCCGCATCACCGAGATCGAAGGCCACTCGTTCAAGACCGAAGGGAAAGTACTGGTCGAGCCCGGCTGGCTCGCAATCTACGGACGCGAGGCGATGCAGGAGCAGGGGTCGCTGCCGAAAATCGATCAGAACGAGCGCGTCAAAGCGACCGACGTGCAACCGATTGCACTTGCGACGCGCCCGCCTGCGCGT
Source organism: uncultured beta proteobacterium (assembly GCA_963729165.1). Classification (GTDB taxonomy): domain Bacteria; phylum Pseudomonadota; class Gammaproteobacteria; order Burkholderiales; family Burkholderiaceae_F; genus JACCZX01. The sequence goes on along the minus strand of CAVSMM010000003.1, from coordinate 116,836 downwards.
TACACGGAAGCGACGCTGCTGTCGGCAATGGAGGGCGCGGGCAAGCTGATCGAAGACGACGACTTGCGCGCCGCGATGGTCGGCAAGGGTCTGGGCACCCCGGCGACACGCTCGACAGATCATCGAGGGATTGATTGACCAACGCTACATGGTGCGCGATGGCAAGGATTTACGGCCGACACGCAAGGCGTTCGACCTGATCACGCTGCTCAAGGGTCTCGATATCGAAGAGCTGACTGCGCCAGAATTGACCGGCGAGTGGGAGCACAAGCTGTCGCTGATGGAGCATGGGCAGCTGAAGCGTGACCTGTTCATGAAAGAGATCGCGGGCATGACGAAGAAAGTCGTCGACCGCGCGAAGAGCTATCAATCAAATACGGTGCCGATCGACGATCCGGCGACGCTCGCCGCGCCGTGCCCGACTCCGGGTTGCAAGGGCAAGATCGTCGAGAACTACCGGCGCTACGCGTGCACGAAATGCGAATTTTCGCTGCCGAAGCATCCGGGAAGCCGCACGTTCGAGGTTGAAGAAGTCGAGCAGTTGTTGCGCGATCGAACGATCGGCCCGTTGAATGGCTTCATCAGCAAAATGGGGCGGCCATTTTCGGCGGTGCTGAAGATCACGCCGGAGCTGAAGATCGAGTTCGACTTCGGGCAAAGCAACGACGATGGCAGCTCGGACCCGATCGACTTTTCAGGTGCGACGATCATCGGTGCGTGCCCGAAATGCGCGGGCCGCGTGTTCGAACAGCCGATGTCATATCTGTGCGAGAACAGCGTGGGGTCTGAGAAGCGCTGCGATTTTCGTTCCGGCAAGGTGATCCTGCAGCAGCCGGTCGATGCCACGCAAATGGCAAAGCTGCTGAATGAAGGACGCACCGAGCTCATGCGCGGCTTCGTTTCGAATCGCACGCGTCGAAAATTCTCGGCGTTCTTGATACGAAAGCCCGACGGCACGACCGGATTCGAGTTTGAGCCGCGCGCCGTCAAGACGGGAGCGAAGACTGCCGAAGCGTCCAGACGCAGCAGCAAGACAGTCAACGGCGATGCAGTCGAAGTGCCACCTGTCGCGCAGCCGGCCAGAACGCGCGCTCGGACAACCGTCAGCGCCGGCGCAACTTCAGCACCCGCAAAGAAGAGTGCGCGGCCACGCAAGGTCAGCGCGGCTGCTCGCAAGACCGCGGTCAAGACTACGCGCGCGGCCGGCAGCCGAAAACCGGCGGCACGCGGCTAACGTTCGAAGGCTCGAACGTGGGCTCGATTGACTTCGGCCGCAGGCGGTGGCTCTGTGCGTCGGCGTCTGCGGCTGTCAGCATCACAACAACGCATGAAGCTTTTGCACAACCTTCAACCCGCACGCTACGCATCATTCTGACGGCGCCGCCCGGCTCATCGATTGACTTACTGGGCCGCGTGGTCGCCGACAAACTGCGCGAGCGTCTCGGCCACACGGTATTGGTCGAGAATCGCGCCGCCGCTGGTGGCACCGTCGGAACCAATGAGATCGCAAAGGCCACACCCGATGGAGCGACGATCGGGCTATCGTTCACGGGCCCATTGGCAACTGCACCGTACCTGTACTCGAAGCTTGCGTACGACCCGGTGAAAGACCTGGCGCCGATCGTGCTCGTTGGCACCGGCCCGAATGTTTTGGCAATTGCGAGCACGCTGCCGGTTGCCTCGTTCAAGGAATTCATCGCTTACGTGCGCCAGCATCCAGGGCGACTGAACTATGCGTCGGTGGGCAACGGCAGTGCCTCGCACCTGTCGATGGAGTTGCTGAAGACCGATGCGGGATTGTTCATGGTTCATATTCCCTTTAACGGCGCGCCGCCCGCAGTGCAGGCAACCGCAGCCGGCGATGTACATGCCGTCATGTCGAATCCAACGACGCTCCTGCCGATCGTGCAGACGGGACGCGTAAGACTGCTGGCGGTGACGAGTCGCGAGCGATGGCCCGCATTGCGCGAGCTACCGACGATTCACGAAAGCGGCTTTCCGGGATTCGAAGCGATCGCATGGAACGGATTTGTCGCACCCGCATCGACGCCACGGGCGCGTATCGACGAGCTCAATCGAGAGATCAACACGATTTTTACGATGCCGGACGTAAGGTCGCGCATCGAAGCGGCGGGTTGGCAAATCGGCGGTGGCACGTCGGAGTCTTTCGCGACCTTCATGCAAGCCGAACGTGCTCGCTGGCAACCTGTCATCAGGCGCAGCGGCGCACGCCTGGACTAGTTCATCGTGATTGCGTCGGCGGCCGCAAGTGATGACAGTAGCGCGGAGTTGATCTGGCCCATCGACACTCCGACCAGCTGCGCGGCCCGCTCAGAACCCACCGCGTCACCGCGCTCGAGCACCTCGGCGAGCGCGAGATAAACGCCATACGCACCCTGGTGCGCACGCACCGCGTCGAGCACAGGCCGCGGCAGTGCGGCTGAGGCGAACAGCCGCTCGTGCGAATGCCCGGTGATCTGTTGCAACAACGAGAAGGCCCCCACGGCGAATAGGTCATCGCGCATGCCGCCTACGTGTCCCGCGAGCGCTTCCAAAAAGAATCCGCGCTGGACGGCCATGTAAATGAGCGGCATCGAGCGCGTGTTGGCCGACGATACGCCGAGCAGCAGTACCAGCCAGCGCACCAGCCGTTTGTAGCCGAGCACCAGGATCGCGTGACGCAGCGACGTGATCGGGGCTGTCAGCGCTGCAGCCGGCGCGAGTGCCGCACTGTTGATGACCGCGAGCAACATCAACGCGAGGCTCGGCTCATTCTTGAACGCGCGCTCCAGCGCCATCACATCGGCGTCGCCCTGAATCAGGCGCACGATGTCGAGTACCGCACGCCGTGTCGGCTCAAGACCGGCCGACGGCTCGACCATCGGCTCATCGAGCGGCCAGCCGATCGTCGCCTGCGCTCCATGTGCCAGTGCGGTCTCGACGTCTGAGCGCGTGTGTACGTCTCGTACCCAGAGCGCGGACGCACCATCGTGCGAGCGGCCGCTTTCGGAATCGTCGACGACGGCGGTGAATAGCCGCTGCGTGTCGCGCGGCATCGGATGCTTGGATTGCCGCAATACGAATCGCAGCCCGTCCCGGTGCGCAGCTTCAATCAGCGGTAGGTGCTTCGGAGTCATCACCTCCGCGCCGATCTCGAGAAGTACGTTGGCCTTCCTGCCCCATTCGCCGATCGCCTGCAATTCGATATTCAGTGAAAGTGCGGTCGGTGCCAGCACGACGATTCCACGCGAGGGCGAAGTTGTTTGGTCCGCGAGCGCAGCAATGACGGACCCCACCGTTGACGTCGACGCCTCGGCTGCGTTGGCCGCCGGACGGACTTCGATTCGCACGCCAAGCACACGGCGGTCACGCGCGACGATCGGCCTCCAGCCGAGTCGCAAGTGATCCAACGCAACGCCTTGCTCAGTCGCGCGCTGGTTAGCGTCGTCGAATCGGAGAAGGGAGCCGTCCATACCTGATCTTCGGCGTCAAACCCCGATCGCTTGAACGTGTCGGAGCCCTGAAAAGGCCGCCCTTCGACGCCGCTCTAACGGGCGTGCGGTGCGGGCATGCCGCCTGCAGAGGTTCCGCCTCGACGCATGAGACAATCGCGCGCCTTTCGCGCTGCTACGCGCCTTTTCATCCCCCATTTCGGTCTTTTACCGTCCTTCGATGCCGCTTTTTGCCTCCACGATTCTGCTATCGGCATTTCTGCTGTTCCTGGTGCAGCCGATCATTGCCAAGCAGATCCTTCCGTGGTTCGGCGGCACGTCGGCTGTCTGGACCACATGTCTGGTGTTTTTCCAGGTGGTTCTGCTGGCGGGATACACGTATTCGCACCTGACGACGCGGTACTTATCGTTCAAGCAGCAGGCGCGTCTGCATATCGCGTTGCTCGCCGTGAGCCTTTTGTTTTTGCCGATCATTCCGAGCGAAGCGCTGAAGCCCGCCGCCGGCGCCGATGCGGCGCTGCGCATCGTCGTGCTGCTGTTCGCAACGATCGGGCTGCCGTACTTCCTGTTGTCATCGACCGGTCCGCTGCTGCAAAAATGGGTCGCGCCGCGATTTCCCGAAAAATCCGTTTATCGGCTGTTCGCGTTGTCAAACTTCGGATCGTTAATTGGACTCCTTGCGTTTCCGTTCGCGATCGAGCCATTTTCGACATCGTTCGCTCAGTCGATCGTGTGGAGCGTTGCGTATGCAATGTTCGCGGTCGCGTGCGCTGCGTCGGCGTGGAAAGCATCGCAATCGGTGGTCGCAAGCGGAGCTGCCGCCAACGCGATCGCAGCAGACCCCGAAGGCCCGGCTCCTCGGTTAAGCGATTACGCGCTTTGGCTTGCGTTCGCCGCGCTCGGGTCCGTACTGCTGCTGGCGACGACGAGCCACATTACACAGAACATCGCGTCGGTACCGTTCCTATGGGTGCTGCCGCTGTCGCTATATCTGCTGAGCTTCGTTATCGCCTTCGAAGGGCGCCAGGGCCGAGGCTGGTATCAGCGTGCCTGGTTTCTGTTTCCTACGCTTCTCTTGTTGGTCGCGATGGCAGCGGGCTTGGAAGCCAACCGTGGGGTGCTCGACGTCAGTCTCGCAGTGCCTCTGTACACGGTCGGCATGATGATGGCGGCATTCTTCTGCAACGGCGAACTCGCAGTGAGCAAGCCGGTGCCGAGGTACCTGACACATTTTTACCTGACGATCTCTCTCGGTGGCGCACTCGGCGGCATGCTGGTCGGTCTCGTTGCGCCGCGCGTGTTTCCGACCTACTTCGAGTTGCCAGTTGCGCTTGTGTTGCTCGCATCGCTCGCGGTGTTTGTTGCGCGCAAGACGCGTTGGCTCATCGGGCCGGCGATTGTCGCCACACTCGCAACCGCGTGGTTCGGCAGCGAGTACATCGGTTTTCTTCGCGATGACGTGGTTTACATGCACCGCAACTTTTACGGGACGCTGCGCGTGAAAGAACAGGGCGAAGGCGATAAGCAGGTGCGCCGGCTGTTGCACGGCGTGATCCTGCATGGCGAACAGCAGACGATCAATGCAACCCGGCTCGAGCCCGGCACCTACTACGCGCGTACGTCGGGCGTGGGGCGTGCCATCGAAGCGAAGCAAAACCAGGGGCCGGTCAGACTGGGCTTCGTCGGCCTCGGTGTCGGCACGCTGTCGGCGTACGGCCGCGCCGGCGATGTCGTGCGTTTTTACGAGCTCGATCCGGATGTTCTGGCGCTGGCAAAAACCCAGTTCTCGTACTTGAGTTCCTCGCCGGCGACGATCGAATTCGTCATCGGCGATGCGCGCCTGTCGATGGAGCGTGAGCTGTTGTCGGGTGCGCGTCAGCGGTACGACGTGCTGGCAATCGACGCGTTTTCGAGCGACTCGATACCGGTGCACCTGATCACCTCGGAAGCGACTGCTCTGTTTTTCCAACACTTGAACCCCGACGGCATCCTGGCGTACCACATCTCCAATCGCTTTCTCGATCTGAAGCCCGTTCTCGCCAACATCGCGCAAGCCAATAACTTGTCGGTGAGACTGATCACCGATTCGCCGGACGATGGCAGCACCGCTTCGATCACCGATTGGGTGCTGCTCGCACGTTCGCCCGCCGCGTTTGACGACGAGCGGCTTGCTGAAGTCGTGGAGGCGATCGACCCGAACCCGCACTTCTCACTTTGGACCGATCAGTTCAACAACCTGATCGACGTATTGAAATCGAATCCGATTAACGAGCTTCGGCGGTTGATCGGACTTAGCTGAAACCCCATGCCACCGCAACGCAAACCTCGCATCATCGTCAAGAATTCGCGCATCCACGGACGCGGCGTTTACGCAGCGCGCCGTCTTAAAGCAGGTGAGAACATCATCGAATACAAGGGCGAGCGTATTCCCTGGAAAGAGGCCGACAGGCGCCCGCCGTCGAACCCCGACGAACCGTTTCACACGTTCTTTTTTTCGCTTGACGATCAGAAGACGGTGATCGATGCCGGCGTCGGCGGCAATGCAGCGCGCTGGATCAACCATTCGTGCGACCCCAATTGTGAGACCGAGGAAACGGATGACGGCCGCGTGTTCATCCAGGCGATGCGCGATATACGGCCGGGTGAAGAGCTCAACTACGACTACAGCCTGACGATCGAGGAGCGCCTGACGCCGACTCTCAGGAAGAACTACGAGTGCCGGTGCGGCTCCAAGAACTGCCGCGGCACGATGCTCGGGCTGAGCAAACGGCAAATGCCAAAAACTGCCAAATCTGGGAAGTCGCGACGTAAACCGGGTTGATGTCCAGCGCATTAATCCACACGTTCGATAGCAAGAACTCTCGCTCGCGCCTAACGTCCAAACGCCGTGAAAAAATTTCTGACTCGTCCACTGACTCTGCTGCTGGGCGCGCTTACGGTTGGCGCTGGCGCGGCAGGTTGCGCGTCACTTGACGAATGGCAGCGGCAGGCGATTTTTGATCCGCGAAACGGCAGCCAGCGGTGGTTTTCCGAACCGCTCGCAGGTACCGAGCAATTCGACATCACGCTGGCCAACGGCCACACGCTGAATTTCTGGTACGTGCCTCAAGAGGATCCCAAGAGTGCGCCAACGGTGCTGTACCTGCACGGCGCGCGCTGGAATCTGAACGGCAGCGTGTTTCGGATGGCGCGCTGGGTGGATCTAGGTTTCAACGTGTTGGCGGTCGACTACCGCGGCTTCGGCAAGAGCACCGAGCTGCTTCCGTCCGAAGAAACCGCTTACGCCGACGCGCGCGTTGCACTCGACGAATTGAAACGACGCGAGCCCGATCCCAGCCGCCGGTTCATCTATGGCCACAGCCTTGGCGGCGCATTGGCGATCGACCTGGCGGCAGGCCCGCTGAGGCAATCGGAGAACGAGGTCGGCGGAATCATTATCGAATCCACCTTTACGTCGATTCCCGCCGTCGTGCGTGCCACCAAATATGGATGGGTGCCTGGTATCGAACTCGCGGTCACCCAGCCGTTTGATTCGGCGACCAAGATCGGCAAGGTCGAGACGCCGTTGCTGATCATTCATGGCACGTCCGATGGCATCGTGCCGCATGCGATGGCCGACGAGCTTTTCGCTGCAGCGGCAAGCAAGGTGAAGAAGGTCATCAAGATCGACGGCGGCACGCACTCAGGCGCAAGCCGCACCGGCGGTACCACCTATCGCGATGCGGTACTCGACTTTGTACGGCGAAGCTCGCAGCAGAGCGCGGCCGCGATCAAAGGATAGCGGTCCACTCCCTTCTAGTGTCGGCGTGGTCGCTCTTTGAGGTTTGTGATCTGGCCGATCTTCCACGGCCGCATACCCAGCACGATGCCGATTGACTGCCGCTGATCAGGCGGTAGCGTGCTGTCGAGTTCCGCTAACTCGTTGAACTCCGCAGCCAACCTGTCGAGCTTGCGGTGGACCACCGCGAACGACGCGGGCGAAACATCACGGAATTCGAAACGAAAGTTGCCGCCATAGCGATCGAACTCGACCGCGAGAAACTCGGCCATCGTCCGTTGACCGTGCTTGGCGCGGATCGCACCGCTCGGCCGCAAACGCAGATGCCGCCCGACGCGTACCTTTACCTTATTCGAGGGTAGAAGTTCAATCAGCTGCAATCGGTCGAGCTTCACAAGTAGCTTTGTCAGCTCGGGTTCGCTCAGCTCGTAGCGCGACAGGATCTGCGTTGGCTGCCAGTCGTTGAACAGAAGATAGAACACTCCCATCAGTCGCGGCTCCGCGGCCAGCGCTTGCTCCTGCGTTTCGGTCATTTGTTCCGGCGCGTCGCCGGCGCCACGTGCGATCTTCGCCAGCTCGAAAAAGTCGAGCTCGAGCGCCCCCAGTACCTGCTCGAGCCGATTCAACGTAAAAGTTCGCTGAGAAAAAAGCCGCTTCACGCTCGCCTCCGACATCCCGATGCGGCGCGCAAGCTCCGCGTAGGTGATGTGCCGGCTCTTCAGCACTCGCTTCAGCGAATCGATCAACTGTTCGGTACTCATTCGTGCGCCCCGTAGTGCTCCCGGTATCGATACCTGATACGTTATCACCGAAGTTCACGATGGTGTCTGCTCGTCCTCGATTCTGTGCACGCCGCGATGTCGCGGTATGCCCTAGAGGATGTATGAGTAGTTTGATCATGCAAGCAGGCGTCACGGTGTTGCTGGCTGACTTTGTGTCAGGCGTGGTGCACTGGGTCGAAGATGCGTATGCGCGGCCCGGAGCGCCGCTGATCGGCTCACTGGCGGAGAACAACCTACGCCACCATTGGCGGCCGCGTGAATTCTTGCGCAAGAACTGGCTTGCCAGCTCGTGGGACCTCTTGCTCGCCGGCGCGATATTGATTGCAGCCGCGCTCTATATGGGCTGGCTTAGCTGGCATGTGGTGCTGTTCGCCCTGCTGGTGATCAACGCAAACCAGATCCACAAGTGGGCGCACATGAACAGCGCTGAAGTGCCGGGTCCCGTGCGCTGGCTACAGAAGCTGCATATTCTGCAGACGCCGCGACATCACGGCAAGCACCACGCAGGCACGCGCACCACGCACTACTGCGTGATCAGCAACTTCCTGAATCCGTTGCTGGAAGAAGTGATGTTCTGGTCGCGCGTCGAGCGCTTGATCGAGCGCGTGACTGGAGTCAAGCGCCGCAGCGAAGCTGAAGAGTTGAAGCTGCTCGGCCTTGCCGCAGCGTGATGCTCAAGCCGCCGCGTCGGGCGAAAGCTCGGCGCGGCGCAGCCGCAGCGCGTTGCCGATCACCGACACGGAGGACAGCGCCATCGCCGCCGACGCGATGATCGGACTCAGCAACCAGCCGGTCAGCGGATACAACACGCCGGCAGCGAGTGGTACGCCCGCGGCGTTGTAAGCGAACGCAAAGAACAAGTTTTGCCGGATGTTGCGCATCACTGCGCGCGACAGCAGCCGCGCACGCACAATGCCGTTCAAATCGCCCTTGACCAGCACGATGCGCGCCGATTGCATCGCGATGTCGGTGCCCCCGGTTCCCGCCCCTCTCCCCATTGCGATGCCGACATCGGCGGCTGCCAGAGCGGGGGCATCGTTGATTCCATCTCCCGCCATCGCGACGATCCTGCCTTGTGCCTGCAGCTCCTTGATCAGCGCATTCTTGTCGGCCGGTAGCACTTCGGCACGGAAATCGGCAATGCCGAGCTTCGCTGCGACTGCGGCGGCTGTCGCGGCGCCGTCCCCGGTAGCCATAACGACCCGCACGCCGGCAGCGTTTAGCGCCGCGATTGCGGCCGCTGTCGTCGGCTTGATCGGATCGGCGATCGCGAGCAGTCCGAGCAAGCGGTTTTCAACACCGACGAACACGACGGTGTTGCCTTCGCTTCGAAGACGATCTGCCGCTGGTTTGAGTGCTTTCAGATCGACGCCTGCTTCGCTCAAGAAGCGCGCGCTGCCAAGGCGCAAGCAGCCGGCCGGCCCGGTGCCTTGAACACCGCGGCCGGTGATCGATTCAAACTCGTTGACCGCGATCGGTTCCACGCCACGCTCGGTCGCGGCCGCGAGAATCGCCTGCGCGAGTGGATGCTCGCTCGACACCTCCAGACCGGCGGCCGCTGCGAGCACTTCGCTCTCGCTGACGCCTGCAGCTGCCGTAATTCCGACCACGCGCGGCTTGCCTTCGGTCAGCGTGCCGGTCTTGTCGACGACGAGCGTGTCGACCTTCTCCATTATTTCGAGCGCTTCCGCATCACGTATCAGCACACCCATCTGCGCGCCGCGACCGACGCCGACCATGATCGACATCGGCGTGGCCAACCCAAGCGCGCACGGGCACGCGATGATCAGCACGCTCACCGCAACGACTAACGCGTTGACGTAACGAGGCTCGGGGCCGACGGCAATCCAGACAACGGCGGCAATCATCGCGATCAGTACCACGGCCGGTACGAACCAGCTGGCGACGATATCCGCGAGTCTCTGGATCGGCGCGCGCGTGCGCCCCGCTTCTGCCACCATCCGGACGACCTGCGCCAGCAATGTATCGGCGCCCACGCGCTCGGCACGCATCACGAAGCTGCCTGTCTGGTTAACCGTGGCGCCTGTCACCTTTGCGCCCGCTTCCTTGGTTACCGGCAACGGCTCGCCGGTCATCATCGATTCGTCGACGTTCGAGCGGCCTTCGAGCACGACGCCGTCGACCGGCACTTTCTCGCCCGGCCGCACACGTAGTCGATCGCCGGGATGCACCTGATCAAGCGCGACTTCGCGCTCCTGACCGTCGGCTTCGATACGCAACGCTGTGGGAGGCGAGAGTTGCAGCAGTGCGCGCACTGCCGACGACGTTTGCGATCGCGCGCGTAGCTCTAGCACCTGTCCGAGGATCACCAAGGTCGTAATGATCGCCGCCGCTTCGAAGTACAGCGGTACAGCGCCATTCATCGTGAATGCAGCGGGCAGCGTCTGCGGAAACAGCAGCGCGAACACACTGAAGCCATAGGCCGCTGCGACGCCGAGCGCGATCAACGTGAACATGTTCGGAGCGCGATGGATGATCGACTGCCAGCCGAGCTTGAAGAAAAATGCGCCACACCACAGCACGACCGGCGTCGCCAGCAAGAACTGCGACCAGCCGAACCACGGCCCCATCACGTTGATCAATCGCTGATGCAGCGTCGGCGCAAACTCGGTCATCGCCATCAGCGCGATCGGCAGCGACAACGCCGCAGCGATCCACAAGCGGCGCGTCATCAACCGCAACTCGGTGCTGTCTTCCGCGACCGCAGCATCGGCCGGCTCGAGCGACATGCCGCAGATGGGACAGTTGCCGGGCCCGACCTGACGAATCTGCGGATGCATCGGACACGTGTAAACCGCGTCGCGCCGCACGGCCACCGCCATCAGCGGGGTTCAGATATTTGTCAGGATCAGCCGAGAATTTCGCAGCGCAACCAGCGCCGCAAAAAAAATAGTCGCTGCCGGCATGCGAGACACGATGTTTCGATTGCGGCGTGACGTGCATGCCGCAGACCGGATCGGTCAGGGCCTCATTCACTTCACAACTTCTATCACCGTCACCGTAGGCGTACCTCCAATGGCTTCGACTTTGAACTTCACTTTGTCGCCCGCCTTGACCTTGTCAAGCAGCGCGGAGTCTTTGACGCCAAACACCATCGTCATCGCCGGCATTTGCACGTTTCTGATCTCACCATGGCGCAGCGTGATGTTGCGGGCTTGCTTGTCCACCATTTGCACCTCGCCATCGACCATGTCGGTCGTGTGGTGCCCGCTCGTGTGTGAACTCGTTTGCGCGAACAACAGGCCGCTCGCGCAAAGTCCTGCCGCCGCCAGCGTTTTCGCACCGATACTCATCAATCTCCTTCAGCGCACGGACACCCGCCTCGCGCGCAGCATCGCTAAGACCACTGCAATGGCCGCACACGCGAACAGATGCTTCAGTGTATGGCCGCTGACCCATCCTCCGAGTAATTCGTACACCTGATGGTCGAGCCGTTCGAACAACACGGCAATCGCATACAAACCCGCGGCCGCATAAACGCGGTTTGAGTGCGTGTAGCGCGGCGCAATTCGACGATTGTGCTTTGATTAGACAACGCGGGAAGCGCGGGGCATCATCGCCGCGCTCCCATGCGCCATCACCTCCTCGCCGTTCTTGCGGCCGACGCGGCCGGCTACTCCCGGTTGATGTCGACCGACGAAGCGGGCACGGTCGCTGCGCTCGATGCCGCCCGCGCCGTGTTTCGCGACACGATCGCCGAGCATCAGGGCAGGGTGATCGACACCGCCGGCGACTCAATTCTCGCGGCGTTCGAAAGTGCCGCGGGCGCAACCCTGGCCGCACTCGCCGTGCAGCAGCGCCTGCGGGCGGCGTCGGTGCCGGTCGCGGCCGAGCGACGGCTCGAGTTCCGCATCGGCATTCACCTCGGCGACATTATCGAGAAGCCTGATGGCAGCATCTACGGCGACGGGGTCAACATCGCCTCGCGGCTGCAGGCGCTCGCGCCAACGGGAGAGGTCGTCGTCTCCGACTCGGTGCGTGCCGCGATTCACGGCCGCATCCCCAGCGGCTTTAGTGACCTTGGTCGGCAGACGATCAAGAACATTGCCGAGCCGGTGCGCGCCTATCTCGTCCGAGCCACCGAGGGTAGTTCCGCGGCAACCGATGCGGCTCGTTTCGGGCGGCGGAGTCGATCCCGAGCAGCCCTTGCAGCGGCGGCGCCTTGCGTTGATCGTCATCACGGCGCTTATCGTCTGGCGAGGCGAGGACGCGGCCACGATCGCGCGCTACCTTGCAGGCCGCACGGCCGCGAATGATGCGGCCCCCCGCTCTCTCGCTGTGCTTGCCTTCGACAACTTGAGCGGCGTACCTGCCGACAGTTATATCTCGGACGGCATCAGCGAAGAGCTGACCGACGTTCTCGGGCGGCTTCCCAACTTGCGGGTCGCGGCGCGGACCTCGGCGTTTCACTTCCGCAACGCGAAGACACCGATCCCGGAAATCGGCCGGCACCTGGGCGTGGGCTATGTCGTCGAGGGTAGCGTGCGCCGCTCTGCGGAGCGCATCCGCATCAACGTGCGGCTCGTCAGCACTCAGGACGGCTCGTCGCTGTGGGCCGAGAGCTACGACCGCGACTTCAAGGACCTGCTGCTTGTGCAGAACGAGATCGCACTGGTGATCGCGCGCAAGCTCGAGCTGCAGATCAAGCGCATCGATTTGGCGTCGAGCCGCGCCTCGGACGCCGAGGCGCAGCGCCTCTACTTCGAGGCTTCGCAGGCCATCTTCGAGCAGACGCTGGCTGGCCTCGACAAAGCCGAAGTCCTGCTCAAGCGAGCCCTGACGATCGATTCCGGTTTCGTGCTCGCGCGGGTGCGGCTGCAGGACGTCGCCTGGAACCGAGCCATGGTGCGACGTGCCTTTGCACGTGTTCATCGCGATTCGCCCGAGGCGCTGCAGATGATCGAGGACGCCCGCGCTGTTGTCGCATCCGCACCCAACCTGGCCGAGGCGCACATCTCGTTGAGCGCCCATCTCTTCGCGAACTGGCAGCGCGAGGAGGCGATGGCAGTGATGCGGCGGTCGATCGCGCTCAATCCGAACATCGCCGTTGCGCACCAGTATCTGTCGGTCCAGTTGCTGAGCGACGGGAGGATGGGCGAGGCGCTCGACGAGATGGCCCGTGCCGTCGAGCTGGACCCGTTGGCAGCTAACCGGTTGGGGTGGTACGCGCGGGTGCTCGTCCTGGCCGGGCAGCCTGAGCGGGCGCTGGTCTATGTGGATCGCGCGCTGGCGCTCCGTCCGAACGTGGCGTCTTTCCACGATGCACGGGCGACGGCTTTAGGCGATCTTGGTCGCGACGGAGAGATGCTCGCGGAGCTGAAGTCGTTTCGCATCGGCGGCCGACTCGCATCCAGCGCATGGACGGCACTGGCCAAGGCGTCGGCCAGGAGCAACCCGGAGCTGGCGGAACGGCTGCACGAAGGGGTGGCATTGCCGGCGTCGTCGGACCCGTACGACGGGCCGGTCATGCCGCTGCTCGCAGTCGGCAGGCCCAGCGAGGCGCTGGCCGCAATCCGCGACGTCGACCAGTTCCAGGTGACCGACCTGCCGCTCCTTGCGTTCTACAGGCCGGGGTGGGATCCCGTACGCAACACGCCCGAGTTCGCCGCCCTGCTTGCGAAGCTTGACTTCACCGAAGCGCATGCGCGCGCCCAGAGCCTGGCGCGCGGCCAATCCTCCCCAAGTGGGCCGGTAGGGCGAAGGCTCGGTTCGCAGCATCTGCACGTTGCGGATTTCATCATTGCGCAGCGTGATGATGTTGCGCGCCTTCTTATCGGACCGATACCCAAAGTCTTAAGGCACGGACACCCGCCTCGCGCGCAACATCCCCAAAATCACCGCGATAGCGGCGCACGCGAACAGATGCTTCAGTGTATGGCCGCTGACCCATCCTCCGAGTAATTCGTACACCTGATGGTCGAGCCGTTCGAACAACACGGCAATCGCATACAAACCCGCGGCCGCATAAACGCGGTTCGAGTGCGTGTAGCGCGGTGTTATCCAAGCCGTTGCGATCAGCGCAGATGCGACGAACCCCACCTGCATCACCAAATACGGCAGCAGGTTTCCCGACACGTGCCAATAGAGCACGGTGCCGGCACCGACGGCAGCGAACGCAAACAGCCACTGCGAAATCCGCTGCGGCGCGCGATCCGTCAAGGTGCCGGCGACCAGTCCTGCAAAAGCGAACGCCATCGGCAAGCGATCCCACAGCAGGGTCGCATCGCTCGGTTGAGCGTGATACCACGCCGAGCCGAACGCCGTCAGTCCAACCCCGGCGAACAGCAGCGCGTACGGCCATGCCGCTGTCTGATCGCAAAATGCGGCAGGGTTCTTCGTGCGCCAGCTGTTCAATACAAAGTAAAGCCCAAGTGCACCGATCGCGAGGAACGGCACGTTCGACAGCACGTCGGCTGCATGCGGCAGGCCTAGCCAGACGCGCTGATCCGCATAGTTGTGAAACGACTGCGGCTGCGCGAACGGCGGCAACAACCAGGCCGCGAGCCACGGCGCAAGCAAAGCGCAAGCCGCGAGCAGATGGACGCGTGGCGACGATGGGTGCCGGAGGTTCGAAGGAGTCGCGATGTCAGAGGCGTTCATGCCGGTCCTCGTGTGAACGATCGACGCACCATACTTCTGCTCCGCTACGAGCTGGCAAGACACTTACAAAGTCGCGAATTGCGAGACCAGCAGTGCGTTTCCGCGAGGTTCAGCGGGTCTCAAGCCAGGTGTCGCAGCTCACGTAGCGCGACCGACAACATCGCCAAGTCAGCCGACTTCGTATCGGCAAGTTCAGTCAGCATCCGCTGAGCACGCTCGACCGCGGGACGTTGCGCCACTTCCCATGCGCTTTGCCCGCCGGCCTGCAGCGCATCGGCGGTGAGCTCTCGCTGCAGCGCCGCCAGGTCGTCGGCCAACGCGCTCTTGGCCATGCTCTGCCAGTAGCCTTCCGACGATAGCGCGGAGACTTGCGAGCGCAGGCGAACGAGCCCGAGTGCCTCTCCGATCGAAAAATACGTATTGGCCACCACGGGCAGCGGCTGCTTCGAGGATTCCGAGACCTCGGTGATATCGAGCGCTGCATACGACGTATCCGATGCGGCCACCGCGAAAGCGAGCGGCGGCGGAACACCTTTAGCCACCAACGCCTGCTCGTGTTGCGCGATCGCTGCCCGCCACGGAGTGCTGTCCGGCGCGGCAGCAATGAACTGCAGCAGTGCGGTTGCCGCCGACGCAAACCGCTCGATCGTTCCGGCCATCGGCTCGGCAAGCCGGCGCGAACGCAGGAACCAGTTGGTCGCGCGCACGGTGCGGCGCCCAAGGTCGATCACCATCTGCGATTGCAGCTCATCGGGCACCACATTGTCGAGCGCCTCGATTGCTTGCCAGACCGGCACCAGCCCGAATGTTTCGCGTGTCAGCAGATAGGCGCGAACGATTTGAGCGGGCGTGGCGCCAGCCGTTTCCATCCGCCGATGCACGAAGGTCGAGCCGACGCGATTGACCATGCTGTTCAGCACATGAGTCGCGACGATCTCGCGCTTAAGCGGATGGCGGTCGATATACGAGCCGAACTTTTCCTTCAGCACCGAGGGAAAGTAACGCGCGACCGCAGTACCGACCCACGGATCTTCGGGCAGATCGGACGCGAGCAACTCGTCGAACAACCACATCTTGGCGTACGCGAGCAACACCGCGCGCTCCGGACCTGTGAGCGGAATGTCCTTAGCGCGGCGCTCGTCGAATTCGTCGTCACTCGGCAGAAACTCGATCGCGCGATTCAGCGCACCCCGTTTTTCGAGAAAACGAATGAAGCGCTGCTGGTGGTCGAGCAGCAGCGTTCCCATGCGGCCGGAGACCGATAGCGACTGGCCCTGAAAGTAGTTGTCGCGCAAAACCAGCGCAGCGACATCGTCGGTCATGCTGACCAGTTGCGCGTTGCGTTGTTTCTCGGTCAGTTCTCCGTCAGCAATCGGCAGCGACAGCAAGATCTTGATGTTGACCTCGTGATCCGATGTATCGACACCCGCCGAGTTATCGATCGCGTCGGTGTACAGCTTGATGCCGTTGAGCGCAGCCTCGATACGACCGAGCTGCGTCAATCCGAGGTTGCCTCCTTCGCCAATGACCTTGCAGCGCAGCTCCGCGCCGTTAACGCGCAACGCATCATTGGCGCGATCGCCGACGTCGGCGTGTGATTCACTGGTCGCTTTGACGTAGGTACCAATACCGCCGTTGTACAAAAGGTCCACCGGGGCTTTCAAAATCGCCGATATCACCTCCGCCGGCGTTAACTTGGTCGCTGCAATACCGAGCGCCGCCCGCGCCTGCGGAGAAATCGGAATCGATTTTTCAGAGCGCGCCCAGATGCCACCACCGGGCGAAATCAACTTCTGGTTGTAATCGGCCCACGACGAGCGCGGCAGCGCATACAAACGCTCGCGCTCGGCAAAGCTCGCCGCAACATCCGGGGCGGGGTCGATAAACACGTGCCGGTGATCGAACGCCGCGAGCAGACGGATGTGACGCGACAGCAGCATGCCGTTGCCGAATACATCGCCCGACATGTCGCCGATGCCCGCGCACGTGAAGTCGGTCGTCTGCGTATTGATGCCGAGCTCGCGAAAGTGGCGCTTCACACTTTCCCACGCGCCACGCGCGGTAATTCCCATTTCCTTGTGGTCGTACCCAGCGCTGCCGCCCGAAGCGAACGCGTCGCCGAGCCAGAATCCGTATTCGGCACTGACCGCATTGGCGTAGTCCGAAAAAGTCGCCGTCCCCTTATCGGCCGCAACGACGAGATACGGATCGTCACCGTCGTGCCGCACAACCTGTGGCGGCGGCACGATTGCAGTGCCGACACGGTTGTCGGTCAGGTCCAGCAATCCGCGCAAGTAGTCGCGATAACAGTCAACGCCTTCTTTTAAATAGGCCTCGCGATCCGTGATCGGTGGCGCTTTCTTCAACACGAAACCGCCTTTGCTGCCGACCGGCACGATGACGGTGTTCTTCACCATCTGCGCCTTCACGAGCCCCAGCACTTCAGTGCGAAAGTCTTCGGGCCGATCGGACCAGCGCAGGCCGCCCCGCGCGACCTTGCCACCGCGCAAGTGAACGCCTTCGAAGCGCGTCGAGTAAACGAAGATCTCGAACAACGGGCGGGGTTCGGGCAGCCCGGGTATCTGCGCCGAATCAAACTTGAATGACAAAAATGGGCGTCGCGGCCCGGCTGCACCGCTCGCACCGACACCGGTGCGCCAGTAGTTGGTGCGCAACGTTGCGCCGATCAGCGCGAAGTACTGGCGAAGTACTCTGTCTTCGGAAAGATTCGACACCTTGTCGAGCGCTTGCTCGATCGCGGTCACTTGGCTTGCCGCGGCGCCTTTATCGGCGCGCGCAGGATCAAAGCGCAGTTTGAACAGACCGACCAGCATGCGCGCGATACGCGGGTGACTCGCAAGCGTTGCTTCGATAAACGCTTGCGACAGCGCAAACCCGGTTTGCCGCATGACCTTCGCATAAGCACGGAGCACGACGATTTCGTCGGCCGATAGCTCGGCGCGCAACACCAGGCGGTTGAAGTCGTCGTTTTCGACGGCGCCTTCGAATACGCGCGCAAACGACTCTTCGAACAGCGGCGCGATCGCCTCGGCGTCGACGTCGTCGCCACCGGGTAGTTGCAGCGAGAAATCGTGCACCCACAGCGGCCCGCCTCCTTCCGGAGTCAACTGATAGCCGCGCTCGGACAGCACTCGCACGCCCATGCGCTCGAGCATCGGCAGAGAATCCGACAATGCGATCGGCGCGCCGCTGCGGTACAGCTTGAATCCCAGACGGCCCGGAGGTGCTTCAAGTGGCCGATATAGATTGAGCGCGAGGCCGCTCTTGGCTTCGTTGTCGAGCGTCGTCAATCGGCGGATATCGGCGACCGCCTGCCGTGGCGGCACTGCTTCTTCGTAGGCAGTGGGAAAAGCCGAGCCAAACCGCTTGTACAGCGGCGCGGCTTGCCCTTCGCCCTCCTCGTCATTCAGCGCCTGACGTAAATCGTCTTCCCAGCGGCGCGCGGCATCAGCCAATTGCGTCTCGATTGCACGTCGATCGACCGCGCGCGCTTTGCCCGGCGTGGTCCGTACAGTGATATGAATACGTGCGAGCACGGCGTCGGTCAGCAGCACGTCGAAGTCAGCGGTCGTGCCGTCAAATGCTTCGATCAGGATCGTTTGGAAGCGCCGCCGCAACTCAGTCGTGTAGTTCTCGCGCGGAACGAAGATCAAGCACGAGACGAAGCGCTCGAACGGATCGCGTCGGACGAACAAGCGAAACCGCTGACGCTCCCCGAGCTGCACGATGCCGGTAGCGATCTCAAACAACTCATCGGCGGTGATCTGAAACAGCTCATCGCGCGGATACGTTTCGAGCACGTGCATCATCGCCTTGCCAAGGTGGCTGCCCGGCGCCAGGCCCGAGCGCGCCACGACCTCTTTCACCTTGCCGCGTATCAAAGGTACTTCAGCGACGCGGATGGTGTACGTGGCCGAGGTGAAAAGCCCGACAAAACGATGCTCGCCGATAACCACGCCGTCTTTGTAGCGCTTGATTCCGATGTAATCGATGTATCCGGGGCGATGCACCGTGGAGCGCGAATTTGCCTTCGTCACGAACATCATCGGCGACACCGAGCGAGCGACCGCGCGCGCCTCCGGCGGCAGCACGGCGAAGCTTCCGGAGAGTGCGGTTTCAGATTCGGTTTCGCGCAGGATGCCAAGACCACTACCTGGCACCAGCCGCAAGGCATCCTCACCATCGACTGTGGCAAGGTCATGACGCCGGTACCCGAGCAGAAGAAAGTGGTCCTCGGTGAGCCATTGCAGAAATGCGCGGTTCTCCGCGACTTCTTCGCCCGCAAGCGGCGGCGGTTTCTTATCGATTTCCTTAATGACCGCGCGCAACTGAGCAACCATCGCTTTCCAGTCACCCACGCTTGCGCGCACGTCACCCAGAACGCGCTCGATGCCGGCCGCAAGCTCTGCACGTGACTCGGGATCGGCCAGGCGGTCAACCTCGATGTGCATGAACGATTCGCGCGGCGCGTCGGGCTTGTTCTCGCGCGTGTCGATCGACTGCAGCGTGCCGCTCTTGTCGCGCTCGACCGCAAAGATCGGATGCACGATCAAGTGCAGCGTGAGCGCCTGCCGGCTGACTTCCATTGAGGCCGAGTCCACCAAAAACGGCATGTCGTCATTGACGATTTCGACCACCGTGTGGCGCGACGCCCACCCGTGTTCACCAGCGTCAGGGTTGAAAACGCGAACCTTGGCTTTGCCGCCCTCACGCGTGCGTGCAAACTGCCAATGCGACAGCAGCGCGCCGTACAAATCCTCGACTTCGCGCGCAGCGATATCTTCGGGGTCGACGCGCTCAAAATAGCCGCGCGCAAAAGTGATAAGCGACGCGCGTTCACTCTTCTGAATGCGCGAGTTGATCAATGTAACGACCGCGTCGATGCGCGCCTTCTTGTTTAGATCGGGCTTGACCTCCGGCAACGACATGCCTGTCTCTCCAGCTGGCTTTTTCAGCAGTATGCCCCCTCTTCGATGACCGATAATTACCTGATGTTTCCTGCGCTTGGACCGTCTCTGGCATTCGTCGATGTCGAAACGACCGGGGGCAGCCCCGCGCGCGAACGTGTGACCGAAATCGGCGTCGTGCGCGTTGACTTTGATGACGACGATGTGCGCGTCGACGAATGGTCGACGCTGGTCAATCCTGGAGTACCCATTCCGGCCGAGATTCAGTGGCTCACCGGAATTACCAACGAGATGGTGCGTGCAGCACCACCGTTTACAGAAATCGCACAGCGGGTGTTCGATCGGCTCGAAGGCGCAATCTTTGTCGCGCACAACGCGCGCTTCGATTACGGTTTCCTGCGCGCCGAGTTTTATCGCGCCGGCTTGTCGTTCAATGCCAAGACCCTCTGCACCGTGCGGCTGAGCCGTTACCTGTACCCGGATCGGGCGCCGCATACTCTCGACGCCATCATCGCGCGCTTCAATCTCGACGGCGAGCCAAGACATCGAGCGCTCGGCGATGCGCGCGTGCTCTGGCGCCTATTGCAGCGACTTTCAGACCGTCATCGGCCGTCGGAAATCGAGGTCGCGGTGCACGCTCTGCTGCGGCGGCCCGCGTTGCCGCCGAACCTGCCACCGGACGCCATCGACGCGCTGCCGCACGCTCCGGGTGTTTATCTGTTTTATGGGTTGAACGAGCATCCGATCTACATCGGCAAGAGCATCGACTTGCGAGCGCGCGTCGCCGGACACTTCAACTCCGAATATCGCGCACCACGCGAGCTGCGGCTATCGCAGGAGATTCATCGGCTCGAATGGGAAGAAACGGCAGGCGAATTCGGCGCACTGCTGCGCGAATCCGAGTTGATCAAGACTCAATTGCCGGCACACAACGTTGCTTCGCGGCGCAAGCAAAATCAGGTACTGCTCGAGCTTCGATGACGATGGGTGCGCCACGTTCACCCGCGCAAGTGAGTTCGAGTTTGCGCAGCTCGGTCGCTGCTACGGCCCGTTCGGATCGCGCGCTTCGGTGCGGCGCTGGATGACCGAACTCGCGGCCGAACATCGCATCTGTCTGAAAGCGATCGCGCTTGAAGGCCGTCGCAAAGCGACAAGTGACGGTGCGCCGTGTTTCAACTACCAGCTGCGGCGTTGCAACGGCGCCTGTGTCGGCCAGGAGGCGCGCGATCAACACACTGCGCGCGTCAAGGAACTACTGCAGTCCGTGGCTATTGCCTCAATGGCCGCACGCGAGTGCGATCGCGCTGGTCGAGCGAAACGAAGATCGCTTTCAGGAACAGTGGCACGTATTCGATCAATGGTGCTGGCTGGGCACAGTCAAGTCGTTAAATGCCGCGCTCGAACTGGCACGCAGCACGCCGCGTATGTTCGAACCCGATGCCGCGCGGCTGGCAGTGCAGGCGTTGTCTGCTCGATCGCGGTGGCAGTTGGCAACTATCGAGCTCGCGTCTAACGAGTCCCCGCTGGCTGCAACGCTTCCGCTGGCAGTTGCACTTGCGGATAGCGCTCGCGAAAACGTTTTAACTCCGCATCCGCTTCATCGTGCCGGCCTTCACGCCGTAATTTGATGATGCGCTCGAGCCACATCGCGGCCGGCTCCTCAACCTGCTTGCGCTCGCTCTGCACGGTAGACAACGGCGCCGTCGCGGCGGGCTTCGCTGCATCGCGCCGCGCGCCGCTGGCCTGATCCACGGGGGGTGCTGGCGCGGCAGCGCCTGCCACGGCACCCTGTTCTGCGCGCAGTTTTTCGCGCGCCGATGCCTCGGGCTCCGGCACCGCAGGTGAGGAAGCGGGCACGTTCTGCCGCGCCCTGTCTTCCTCTTTGACACCGGCGGGCGCTTCGGCGACCACCGGAGGACTCGCTTCGCGTGGCGCCTGCACAACTCCCTCCGAATCTTTCTTCAGACGCCCGATGGAACGCTCCGGCGCTCGCGGCGGGTTGGCTCTCAAGTGCTGGTTGATCCTTAGGTGAGCGCTGGGCAGGCAACTGTTCGGACATTGAAGCCGCCGGTGCAGTACCGGTGGGCGTCTTCGCCTGGCTCTCTTGTGCATCCCTCGCTGAGCGCTTGGCAGGCAACAGTTCATCGACCGAAGCCGTCGCCGGAGGGGTGGCGGGTGTCGCAACGTTGTCAGCGGCGCTGCGCGCAGGCTCGGCCGGAGCATTGAACTGCGGCATTTCCTCGCTGGTGCGGATCGCCAGCATGACCGCGAGTGTCGACAGCATCACGGCCGCCGCTGCGGCGAGTGGCCAACGTGGGCGAGCGCGATAAGGCGTCGCAGCATCGACCGGCTTTGCTCCGACTTCACGCGCAGCGGCCGCCAATATCGACGCGCGTACAAATGGCGACGGGCGTTCGCGAAGCTCGGCACTCGCTTGTCGATAGCGATCGGTCAGCTCGCGCTGTGCAACGCCCGAATCGTCAGCGCCGCCCTTATCGCGGTCCATCGTCACTGCCATGCCTCCATCGCCGAGCGCAGCTTGCTCATCGCATAGCGCAACCGGCTCTTGACCGTTTCGTGCGCCGCGCCGGTGGCAACGGCGATTTCATCGAGCGACAAGCCGCCTTCGGCTTGCAGCAGGAACGCCTCCCGCTGGGCCGGGGGCAACGCCTCCACCGCATCCAAAAACGCACGCGCCTCGGCTCGCGCCATTACTTGATGATCCGGCCGCTGCGCGTCACTGCCCGGGATTTCGAGTACCGCCTCCTCAGCATCGTTCGCGGCATCGCCCGCAAAGTAGGCCAGCGATATCGCGTCGTCTCGCGCTCGCCAGTGATCGATCATCTTGCTGCGCGCAATCGTATACAGCCACGTCGTGAATTTGGCGCGCGGCTCAAAGTTCGCCGCATTGCGCACCACGGCCAACCAGGTTTCCTGCAGCAAATCATCCGCGGCCGAGGTCGCTGTGCCCTGCCGCAGAAAGAAGCGATAAATGGCGCGCTCGTGCCGCTCGTACAACTCGGCAAAAGCGCGCGCATCTCCCGCGGCATAGGCCGCCAGCAGATCCTCGTCGCTGCTCCATCGCGCGGCATTGTGCCTCCGAACATCCGCGCGACGAACAACCGCATGAATTACCAGCGGCGCGGCGGATCGGGAACGAAGCCAACAGGCCCTGGGAACGGATCCGGTGCGCGCCCATGTCGACTCTGGGATGAGGAATCGCTCCCATCGCAATCAAATTGTCGCGGCTGTCGTAGTGAATCATGATCAGTTCGTCAGGCGTCGACTGCGCACGCTCGAATGCCACGTGCTGCGTCGGCGCATATTCGCTTCGCCCGTGCCCAGTGCCAAGCCGCTGCTGATCTCTGCGCTCGGAACGCGCGCCCTCCGCGTAGGCATCGTTGGACGCGGAAGGGGCTGCCGATGCGCGTCCCGCGGCCTCTTCACGCGCAGAGTCTTGCTGCACTTCCGGCTTCGAACGCGATAATGGCGGTGACACGGATGCCGGCGGGGGTACATAGCGAGCTTTTTCGCGGAATACGGCGACGCCGATCACGCCCACGTTGTCCGGCCGGCCGGTGCGCGCCGCGTACGAGTTGGGCAGCGCAGTAAATTCAAACGCGGCGACACGCGCCAGATTCTTTCTCCAGCCGATGATCTGAGCAAACTGGCCACTGTTCAGGACATAGCCGGTCTGATCGTGTGCGGCGGTTTCGCCCGACACGACGTTGACGCCGTCGACGGCGATTACGTTCAGCGTACGGCCGCCGCTGCGGTTGGTCAGAGACACGGCGTAGCGATTCCCGGGTTTGCCGGGAACCCACCAGCGGCCGTCGTGCCAATACATCGGCAGCGTTTCGCCGGTGACGCGATCGATCACGTTGATGTCGACCATCGAGCCGATCGCCGCAGCGGGTGTGGAGCAGGCAGTCAGCGCCAGGACGGATGCCGCCGCAGCCAGCGTTCTAATCAACATGGAACTCTCCAAAGTCGCAGATGGAGATGTTGAAACGTCCGCCCGGCGCAAAAGGGGTTAGCGGTGTTCCGGCCTCGGGCAGAATTGACCCGTGCGGTTTGAACACCTGATCCAGATCAACGATCCGTTGATGCCCTTGCTCGACACCCTGACGCGCGAGCAACTGTGGCGCGGCCTCGTATTGCGGGCAGAAGACCCGACGCAATTCGTGCTAGGGCTTGAGGTCGCCACAATTCATTCGCGACAAAACATCGGTAACGACGAGGTCGAGCTGCTTCGAACGCTGGATTTCGGAACGTTCAAGGTCGAGGATCGCGTTCGTCTGCAGCCGCAGCGTCGCAGCGAAATTCATACGCGCGCCGGCCCGACCTGGCCGGCGAGCCGCATGAGCATCGAGATCGAAGAGCCGCAGCCGGAGCTGCTGTTTCTGCGCTTCTTATATGAGTCGGACGAAACTTCCGGTGAAGGCGCGCTCGACGACGTCACCACCGCCTTGCGGAAACAGGCCTATGAGCGTGCTGACCTCGATACAGTGGCGCGCATTCGCTCGCTAGCCGAAGAAGGCTGGCTGGACGACTCAGCCGCGCGCCGTCTGGCATGCATTCCAAAGCACTAGTCCTATTTTCCGGCGGGCAGGATTCGGCCACCTGCCTGGCGTGGGCGCTGCGGCGCTACTCACACGTCGAAACGATCGGGTTCGACTACGGGCAGCGGCACGCGGTGGAATTGACCGTCCGCCCACGCGTCCTCGAACTGTTTCGCGAACGCTTTCCAGAATGGACCGGGCGTCTGGGACAAGACCATCTGGTGACGATGCGAGAGCTCGCGCAGCTATCGGACACCGCACTGACACAGGCGGCCGAGATTCGATTGAGCGCCAGCGGGTTGCCCAACACCTTCGTCCCCGGCCGCAATCTGTTGTTTTTCGTCTATGCGGCCGCGGTCGCCTACCGTCGTGACCTTCGCGTGCTCATCGGAGGCATGTGCGAAACCGATTACTCGGGTTACCCGGACTGCCGCGACGACACGCTAAAGGCCATGCAAGTCGCCGTGTCGCTGGGCATGGACCAGCGCTTCACGATCGAGACGCCGCTGATGTGGCTGGACAAGGCGCAGACATGGAAGCTGGCGCATGAGCTGGGCGGCGAACCGCTAGTCGACCTGATCCGCACAGAGACGCACACCTGCTATCTGGGAGATCGAGCTACTGGTCACGACTGGGGTGTTGGATGCGGAGCATGCCCGGCGTGCGAGTTGCGGGCGACGGGATGGAGTCTGTGGCGGGCCGAGCTCGCCGCGCCCAGACAAACCTAGGGCGGCTTGGGCAACGTGCGCCGGATCTGACGACGCTCAATAATCGGCGGCGGCTGGTTCAACTGCCCCATGCCCTCGATCGGCTTTGCCAACGACTCGGCGATCTTCAGACGGGCTGCATTGAGCGCGGTCTCTCGGGCGGCGGCGCCCAGGAAGTCATCCAGATTCTCGTGCTCGCCACGCAGGCTCATGACCATCGGCACAAAAAGGTCGACCAGGTGGGGGTCAAACTGCAGTTCCCGCAGCCGAAGAATCTCGCTGATTGCTTCGTCGCTTGTAAAAGCGCGGCGATACGCCTTTTCATGGGTCAGTGCATCGTATGAGTCGCATAGGCAAACAATTCGCGCCGCTAATGGAATCGCAGAGCCAGAAATCCCCTCGGGGTACCCATTTCCATCCCATCGCTCATGATGATGCCTGGCAATATCACTTGCGAGTTCGCTGTACGAAACTTTCGTTTTAGTCAGTAAATCGGCTCCGGTTGCTGCATGCGTTTGCAGGATTTGTCGCTCGCCTTCTGACAAAGGCTGAGGCTTTTGCATCAATGAATCCGGAATCCCGACTTTCCCGATGTCGTGCAAGCGAGCAGCGAGGTCGATCGTTTCACATGCGTCATCCGATTGGCCGAGCGCTTTCGCCATCAGCGACGAAAGCTTCGCAACGCGATAACAATGTTCGCCCGTCGGGTCATCTCGCATTTCTGCGGTGAAGGCAATTTGCTCAAGCAAATCGCCTTGTCTAGTGCCAGCGGTCTGAGCTGCGATCTTGTCGCTGAGCTCCATCTCTTTGTCTTGCAAGAGACGCTCCGGAAATTGATCTCTTGCCTCAAGCTGCTGCAGATGAAGTTCTTGATGTCGGACGATACTGTCGTGTTGCGCTTTGCGAATATGGAGGGTTAGTTCACGATGCAAAGCCAACGCCCGATCAGGTCTACCCGCCTTTTCGTGAGCCTGTACGAGCGCTAGCAACGTCTCTCGTAACGAAGGCTTAATCGCTCGCGCCTTTTCAAGAGCCGCCATACCTCGCGACAGGCCAACATCGCTCAGACCGGAATACACCTCGACCAGTCCTTCAGCGCACGCGGCGGAAATGTCCGCGCGCACTGACTTCGCTTTCGCCGCCAACTCTCTGGCGATCTGCGCTCTTTCAGACGCCTCGTGAACTCGACCCATAGCTAGCAAAAGTCGCGTGTACGTACCCTCCGCGAAAACTCGGTTGAGCATTTCAGCGGGAGTGTCTGGCGTGTGCTTCAAGCCTACCGCGTCGCGGATGCTCTCAAGCCCCGCCTCGTACTCCTGCATGTGCAAACAGCAATGCGCGACGTTCGCCAATGCCAATGCTTTGGCTGATCGAAGTTGAGGTAGCCCAGTAGCTAAACGGGTTGCTCGCTCACTGCAATCTCTTGCGTCCGCATAAAGCGCGGCTTCGTAAAAGGCCGATCCAAGATTGATCCAAACGCCTACCTTACCCAGTTGGTCATCGCTCGCTTCGGCAACTTCGAGAGCTTCTGAAAGCGCGGTAAGCGCATCACCAGGATTGTTTGTAGATAAGAGCACGACTGCTTGCGCGGTGAGCGCTTTCCTCAAAAGCCTGCGCTCGTTGGTGTCGCGAGCCAACATGACAGCCAAAGCCGCCGGCTCTACACCATCAAATGTATTCTGGCCCTGGTGGTAGAACTGATACGCAATGTCGATGAGGCAGTTGATCCTTCGTTGCGGATCGACACTGAATGGAATCAAGCGCAGTCGGTTCAGCGCGTCCTTCAGAAACGCAACTGTTTCGGCTCTCGGCGACACAAGGTTCGCCTTGATTTCGCGCTCTAATACCTCTAGTTCCTCGTAAGCGTGTTCAGCCATCCGAACCTGGAAGGAATAGGTTGGCGGAGTGTGATCGCCCGCACACCGGATGGCTACAGGGAAAAGCGCCAAATGCGGGTGATTTCGCGCGCTTCTCGTACGACTGAAGATGGTTTCGCGTTCCGGGTGCGACTCGGCCGCACATACCAAGTAACCAAATTCACTCGTAGGGGATCAAATGAACAGGCTCGAACTAGCAACCGCTGAGGAAATCGCTGTTGAAACCATCGACGAGCAACCTGTGGAGCTGTCTCTGCCCGAACTCGAAATAGTGGGTGGTGGCGGCATGGGGTGCGCATGCTGGTAAGGCCTCTCCGCCACCCAGAACTCCAAGTAACTCTTTTTTGCTCTACGAGCTTGACCGGATCGCCCTGACGAGGGCGTCCGGTTTCTTTTACCTACGCGGCGGCTAGCTGGCTTGACGCGGCTTCGACCTCGCCTAGCCTGACGATCCGATCCACCGCCCCGACTGTCTCCGGGCGGTGGCTGACGATTACCAATCCGATCCCCGTTTTCCTCAGACCATCGGTTATCGCTCGTTCCTTTGCCAGGTCGAGCTGATCAAACGTCTCATCCAAGAACAATATCTGCGGCCGGCGGTATAGAGCCCGCGCCAGCAACACCCGGCTGCGCTGGCCGCCCGACAGCGCCATGCCCAGGCTGCCAACGATCGTATTGAACTGCATCGGCATGGCGTCGATTTCCTGATCGACCATCGCCAGCCGGGCAGAGTCCTGCACCCGCTGCGGGTCGTGCTGTGGGTCAAAGAAGCTGATGTTGTCTTCGATCGTGCCGACGAACAGATGGTCGTCCTGCATCACGACGCCGATTCGGCTGCGGTAAGCGGCTTTATCCCAGTCGCGCACGTCACGGCCGGCCGCGGTCAGTTGACCTTCGGTTCGGTCGAGCAACCCCGCTAACACCTTGACGAGGGTGGTTTTTCCGGCGCCACTCGGCCCGACGATCGCGACCATTTCGCCGGGCTTGGCCGCAAAGTCGAGACCTCGGAACGCAAACCCTTCGATACCGTAGGCAAAGCCGATGTCGCGCCCCTGCAACACGAAGGGTGCGGACGGCGCGTCGGCTCGTGCCACCGCCGGCAACTCGGACGGTGCGTTCTCGGGCTCGGCCAGCGCGATATCAGCGACGCGGTCGGCGTGCAGGTCGAGCATTCTGAACTCGATCGTCTTGTCCACGAGGTTGTTCACCCGAGTGATGAACAAGAGCTTGAACAGCAGAAACGCGAACAGCATGCCGACCGACAACTGGTTGTCCAGCACCGCATAGGCGCCGAGCCAGATCACCAGCACGTTCTCGATGCCGAACACCAGTACGTTGGCTGCACGCTGCAGCAGCGCCAGGTTCTGCACTCGCACATCCGCATTGGTCTGATCGACGACGTGGTTCAAGTACGCGGAGCGCCGCTCGGACTCGCGCAGGTTGAGTTTGATCGCCATCATTCCGCGCAGCGTTTCAATGAAGTGAGTGGCCGCTTTCGCTTCATGCACGATGCGCTCGTCGGTTGCGCGCCGCTGCGGCCCGTACATTGTCCAGCGCAGCAAGCCGTAGCAGACCGCCGCAATGACAACGATCAGCGTCAGCGTCGGGCTGTACCACAGCATTACGGCGAGCGTGACCAGCACCATAACGCCGTCCATCACCGTTTCAAGGAAGGTCAACGTCAGCGTGCGCTGGATCGCATCGACCGACCTGAAACGCGACACGATGTCGCCGATATGGCGCTTTTCGAACCATGCGAGCGGCAATCGGAGCAGCTGCGCGAACAGCGTGTCGAGCAGCTGTAGGTTGAGCCGCGTGCTGATGAAAACGCCGAGCCAGGCGCGCAGACCGGTGACGACGGCGATGGTTAAAGCCAGCAGCACGAACCCGATGCCGAGTACCGCCAGTAGATCTCTGTCGCGCCCGACGACAACGCGATCGACCACCAATTGCAGGAAGAACGGCGTTGCGATCGCCAGCACTTCGAGCACCAGCGACAGCAGCAGCACCTGCGTGATCGCGCCCTTCAGCCCGGTGGCCGTGCGTACCAGCTGCCAAGCGCTTATCTGTTCGCGCTCGTCGCGCTTCTTGAACCCAGCGCTGGGCGTCATTTCCATCGCGACGCCGGTGTAATGGTCAGACGCTTCGGCGAGCTTCAGCACGCGACGCCCGCGCGCCGGATCGTTGACCGTGATCGTGCCGCCGTTGACGTGCGTCAGCACGACAAAGTGATTCATGTCCCAGTGCAGGATCGCCGGCAGTTTCAGCTGCGACAGCGATTCGAGCGCGACCTTGACGCCGCGCGCCGCCATGCCCATCACTTCGGCGATCGAGCTGATGTGCTTTAAGGTCACGCCCTTCATCGACGGCGCGAGGCGCATCCGCATCCCGCCGAGATCGGTGCGAAAGCCGTGATAGCTCGCGATCATCGCGACGCACGCGATGCCGCACTCGGGCGCTTCGCTCTGCAGGATCATTGGCACGCGCCGCATCAGCCGAGCCTCTCCTTCAGCGACAGAATGGGCTCGAACACCCACTCCCACACCTTGCGCTTCTCCTGCAGGATGTCGGCGTTGACCGACATCCCGGGCCGCAGCGCGAGCGTTTGCGCACCCGACATCACACTTTGCGAATCGAGCTTGACGTCGACGCGATACACCGGCTCGCGCACCGTCATCGGACCGACTCTTTCGCCCGGCGACCACACGGTGCTGCTCAAGCGCTCGACCGTGCCGCGATATTGCCCGAAGCGCTGGAAAGGAAATGCGTCGTATCTCAGGACCACCACCTGGCCCGGCTGCACGAACCCGATCGCGCGCGTGGGTACCAGCAGCTGTGCATGCAGGCCGCCGCCTTTGGGGACCACCATCGCCAGCGGCGCTTCGTCGGCCACCGCTTCGCCGCTGTTGGCAGCAATATTGGTGAACACACCGGCGATCGGGGCGCGGATGACATTCTCCCGCTTCGCGGCCTCCTGCACGCTACCCTGCTGCAGCTCGCTCATCTGGCGCTTGACCTGATCGATTTGCGAACCGACCTTGGTTTCAATCAGCGGCAGTTCCGAGCGAGTCGACGACAGCTCGCGCTCGACGCTGGCCCGCTGTCGTTTTAAACCTTCCAGTTTTACCTGCTGGTCGAGCACGTTGTTGCGAAACTCGATCAGCTTGCTTTCTGAATAGAACTTGTCCTTGTACAGGTCTTCGGCGCGCTGGTATTCGTTTCGGGACGACGCCAGGCGTGTCTGCTGCGCCCTGATTTCGAGCTCGAACTGCGCGAGCTCGCGCTGCAGGTCGTCCATCTTGCGGCGCAGGATCTCGGCCTGTTGCCGGCCGAGTAGTCGAACCTGCAGTTGCTCACGCTCCAAGCCACTGATGCGATCGCCGATTTCGCGCTGCACCAATTCGCCCGACGTCACGCCGGATGCGGTCACGCGCTCGAACGACAGGCGGATCAGCGGCTGCCCGACTGCCACCTCCTCGCCTTCTTTCGCAAGAATCTCGGTGATCGTGCCCGCCTGCGGCGCTAGCAAGCGCGCCGCCCCCGAATCGAGCGCTAAAAATCCATCGACACGCTCGCGGCGGGCGTACTCGCCCCAGATCGAAAACGCGACGAGGCTGACAGCGAAGGCGACCGCAAGCGCCGTGTATCCCCACATCGGTACCGTACGCGCGAGCGACACCTCTCCCAGCAGCTTCTCGCGCTGCGCGTCGATTGCCTGTTGCCGGAATAGCTTGGTCGCCATTGCGACCGCGATTATGGCGGCGGAGTCAGCTAGTGCAAACTACGCCGAGGGCGCCGGCGTCGCGTACATCCGCACTGCTAGCGCGGAAAATACATCTTGCTCTTGTCGAGGTCGTAACTCCACGGCAGCTTGGCGTTTTTCCAGCCGTTGACGTTGTAGCGCCCGCTGTCGGATAACTCGCCTTCAAATCCATAAACCACGGTGTAGACGCGCGTGTAGCCCGAGTCGGCGAGCAAGTTGGCGGCGCGTGAACTGCGCTCTCCGGACTTGCAGATCAGCACTACCGGATCGTTCTTGCTCAAACCTTTGGCTTGCAAACGGCGCCCGATTTCAGGAACAAAGTCGCTGAACGGCTCGAGCTTGTAAAAGCCCTTCGTCTCGTCCCAGTCGGTCATGAAGTCCTGGAACTCGACGTACGGCACCAACGCGTCGACCGGCGTGGCCATCCCGAGAAACTGCGCCTCGGCGCGCGTGCGCACGTCGACGAACAGGACCTTGCCTTTCTGCGCGCGTACAAACTGATGCGCCTGTGTCGGTGACAGATACAGCCCCTGCTGGCTCCGCATCTCTTCCGGCACACGCGACGCGTCGAGCTTCTGCGCGGCAGCATCAAATGAAACAGACGCGAGCAGCGCGAAGACCGCACACGCGACTAAAGAGCCAATAGCTTTCATGGTCGTCTACGAAGAAGGGCAATCATCATAAACAGGCTGTCGTAGCAGCGCTAACTTCGTCGGCATATACATATTCGCTGGTGCGATGCGTCGGGTATCGTCGCCTCGCTAATGAATACCGCCGCACCATCATCAAAATTCTTCTCTTACTTGCTGCTGACGGCGTCCATGGCACTGGTCGGCACGTATGTCGCGCTGTCGAAGCCGCTGGTCGCAGTCATCCCGGTGTTCGCGCTGGCATTTTTACGGTTTGCAATTGCCTCCGTCGCCATGCTGCCGTGGACGTTTCGTGCGCAGGCAGAAGCGCCATTGACGCGTACCGAGCGGCGGCTTTTCTTTTTGCTTTCTTTCTTCGGAAATTTCCTTTTTTCGATTTGCATGTTGAGCGGTATCGCGCTAACGACCGCGACCGCAGCCGGCGTCACCCTTGCTACGTTGCCCGCAGTCGTGGCGTTGCTGTCGCGCTGGTTCCTGCGCGAAACGTTGACGCCGCGGGTGTGGACCGCGATCGCGCTCGCGGTGGCCGGCATTGTGCTGTTGCAGTTGGCGCGAAGCACCGAGCCGACAGCTGAGCCCGGCTCGGCGCTGACCGTGCTGCTCGGCAACCTGCTGTTGTTCGGAGCCGTGGTGTGCGAGGCGATCTACGTGATCATCTCGAAGCGGCTGTCAGCAACTCGCTCGCCGCTGCGTGTATCGGCGCTCATCAACCTGCTGGGATTGCTATTGATCGCCCCGCTGGGACTATGGCAGCTCGCTTCGTTTGATGTCGGCTCGTTAACTGCCAGCCTATGGCTGCTGCTCATTTTCTATTCGCTCGCGGCGAGCTTGTTTGCCGTGTGGATGTGGGTGGCCGGTCTTAAGCACGTGGCCGCTAGTCACGCCGGCGTGTTCACCGTGGCGCTGCCGATCGCCGCGACGATCGTCGGCATCTTCTTCCTCGGCGAAACATTCAACTGGGTGCAGGCAGCGGCGCTCGCGTGTGCAGGTGCGGGCATTTTCCTCATCAGCTCAGCGCGGCACTCCGCCGCGCACTGACGGAACACGATGTCTTTGCTAACGATTCTTGACGCCGAACTCGCGTTCGGCCTGCATCCGTTGCTCGACCGAGCATCGTTGACGGTGAATGCAGGTGATCGCATCGGATTGATTGGGCGCAACGGGACCGGCAAAAGCTCTCTGCTAAATGCAATCGCAGCAAAGATCGACCTCGACAACGGCGAGATCAAGAAAAAGGACGGGCTGTTGCTCGCGATGGTCGAACAGGAACCCGTTTTGCCATCCGCGCCGACGTTGCGTGCGAGCCTCGCGTTGCGCGGCGGCCTGGATGCGCATGGTGACACGCACGCGTTAGCGCACGACGATCGCGAGCGCTGGCGCATTGAAGCGCGGCTGATCGAGTACATGCATCGGCTCGGCCTCGACGAAGCGGCCGATCCGGCAGCGACTGTCAGGCGGCGAGCGCAAGCGCGGCGCCCTTGCGCTCGCTTTTGCTCTCTCTCCCGACTTGATGCTGCTCGATGAGCCGACGAACCACCTGGATATCGACGGCATCACGCTGCTCGAGGAGTTGCTGGCGAAGCAGACGATGATCGTCATTACGCACGACCGCGCATTTCTCGATCGAGTCACGACCCGCATCGTCGAGCTCGATCGCGGCTTGTTGCGGTCGTATCCCGGTAACTACAGCGCGTGGGAGGCGCGGCGAGCCGTCGAGCTCGCGGCCGAAAAGACAGCGGCTCGCAAGTTCGACAAGTTTTGGCAGCAGGAAGAGGCTTGGATTCGACGTGGGATTGAAGCCAGACGTACTCGCAACGCAGGGCGCGTCGAACGGCTCGAACAGCTACGGCGCGCCCGTGCCGCGCGGCGCGACAACATCGGCCATGTGAAGCTTGCGGTCGACGCCGGCGAGCGCTCGGGCAAGTTGGTGACCGAGCTCACTGATGTGACCAAGCAGTTCGGCCCGGCGCTGATCGCGAACAAGCTTTCAATGCGAATCCTGCGCGGTGATCGCATCGGGCTGATCGGTCCTAACGGTGCCGGCAAGACGACGCTGCTGCGGTTGATGCTCGGCACGTTGCCTCCCGATCACGGCACGGTACGAATCGGCACAAAAGTGAGTCCGGCTTACTTCGATCAGATGCGCGCGACACTCGATCCCGATAAGACGTTGATCGAGACGATCAGTCCCGGATCCGACTGGATCGAAATCCGCGGCGAGCGCAAGCACGTCATGACTTACCTCGGCGACTTCTTGTTTCCGCCGCAACGTGCCGAAGCGCCGATCAAGACCTTGTCCGGTGGTGAGCGCAATCGACTGCTGCTTGCACGGTTGTTCGCGCAACCGGCCAATCTGCTCGTGCTCGATGAGCCGACGAACGATCTCGATATCGAGTCGCTCGAATTGCTCGAAGCGACGCTGCAGCAGTACGACGGTACGTTGCTGCTGGTCAGTCACGACCGCGCATTTCTCGATAACGTCGTGACGCAAACGCTGGTTGCCGAGGGTGACGGGATCTGGCGTGAGTACGTGGGAGGTTATTCGGACTGGCTGATACAGCGGCGAGTTCGCGACCGTGCAGAAGCTCCTGATAAGGCGGCGGCACCCGCCAAGGTGGCAGCGCCCCGCACGCCGCGCATCAAGCTATCGTACAAAGAGCAACGCGAGCTCGACACATTACCCGCTGAAATCGAAGCGCTTGAAAGTGAGCAGCAAGTCATCAGCGCGCGTATGAGCCAGCCGGACTACCACCGCGACCAGGCGGGCAAACTCAAATCCGACCGGCTTCGCATCGAACAGATCGAGCATCAGATCGCCGCGAAGTTCGAGCAATGGTCGGCACTGGAAGCGCGCTCGCGGGCCAATCTCCTATAGTGGCGCCACCATGAGTGCGACGCGCACCTCCCCGCCATCCGGCGAAACACCCACCAAATCCCCGAGTCCGCGTGTGACCAAGCGCACGTGGGCCAAGCTCGCGTTCGCGGCGGTTGTACTGCTGCTGATCGTGTTCGCCGTGGATGTTTTGCTGCTGGTATTCGCCAGCATCCTGCTCGCGATACTGCTGCGCTCGCTCGCCGAGCCGCTGGCGGCGCGGCTGCACATTTCGCCGCGCTTGGCGGTCGTGATTGTCGTCGCACTGCTGGCGGTGTCGCTGAGCGTCATCGGATGGGTCATCGCACCTTCGATCGGCGAGCAGGTTCGCGAGCTGCGTGCTTCGTTGCCCGCGGCGCTGCAGCGATTGCAGCAGGAACTGAGTCGCTTTGTCTGGCTTGAAACCTTTCTGGATACCGCGCAGCAGGTTGATGGCACCGGCGTCCCACCGGCGCAGGTCGCAAGCAAGGTCACTAACGCTGTTTCCGGCACGCTGACGGCGCTCGGCAAGACGGTCGTCGCGATCGTGATTGCGCTCTACCTGGCGGCCGATCCGCGACCGTACATCGACGGCACCGTCAGATTGTTCCCCGTTGCGCATCGCGTGCGTGCGCGCGAGGTGCTGGATGCGATCGGGAACACGCTTCGATGGTGGCTTTTCGGCAAAGCGATTTCGATGGCGCTGGTGGGCACGGCGGTGTTCATCGGCCTCATCGCGCTCGGCGTGAAGATGGCAGCTGCGCTGGCACTGATCGCTGCGCTCCTCGATTTCATTCCAAATATAGGCCCGTTGCTGGCGTTCATTCCGGCGGCGCTCTTCGCCCTGCTGCAGGGCCCGACACAAGTGCTGTATGTCGCATTGCTCTACGGTGTCATCCAAACCCTCGAAGGATATTTGTTGACTCCTCTAATCGAGCGGCGCACGGTCGAATTGCCGCCAGCATTGACGCTCACCGCGCTATTGGTGGGCGGATTGCTTTTCGGATGGCTGGGCTTGCTGCTCGCGGCGCCCCTAACCGCGGCACTGCTGGTAACCGTGCAAATGGTCTATGTCGAGGACACGCTTGGCGAGCGTGACGCGCGCTGAACGGACACCTGGCGCGGATCCACGAATCAGTTTTCCGGCATTCAACCCTGATCCAGTGAGGGCTTCTCGCTGAAGCTTTGCGCCGGCTCTCCCGCTCGCTTTTACTTCCGCGCTGACGGCATGGAGCTTGCTTTTGTACTTACTCGCGCCGGTTCATCGTCAAAAAAGCGCCCAAAAATTTCATCGGGAGATCCCATGGCAATCAAGACCCCTGAACACCGCGAACGGCTGCTCGATCAGGCGATCGCAGAGAGTTTTCCGGCCAGCGATCCAATTTCGCCAGCCTATGAGGCAAGTCTGGAACCGGTGCTGCCCGAACAAAATCGCTCGCGCGAGGTCTGGAAGCGCCGCTTGCGCCAAGCCAGACCGTCGCTAATTGCATTGGGAAGCGCAGCCGTTGTGGCGCTGATCGCCGTGTACGTCTTACGTGACCGTCGCGCCGTTCTGAGCAATTTGCGCGACTACATTCCGAACGATCTGCGCGATTACATTCCCTGGAAGCACTAGCCGCTTCTAGCATTGACCGCGCTTAGCGTTCTATGGACGCGCTGGCGCACGCATGGCCGCAGTTGGTCGTGCTTTTCGAGGTTGCAGCGGCCATGCTGCTTGGTGGCCTGATCGGTTACGAGCGCGAGGCCGCGAACAAGCCGGCGGGATTTCGGACGCACATGATGCTGGCCGGTGCCTGCGCGCTCCTTGTCGGCGTCGGTGGCTCAATGCTTGCGACGTTTTCACGTCTGCACCCTGATTTAATCAGCGCGGACCCGTTTCGATTGTTGGGCGGTGTCGTCACTGCGCTGGGTTTCATCGGCGCCGGCACGATTTTTCGGCCCGAAGGCCAGCGGGTCGAAGGGCTGACAACCGCGACCTCGCTGCTGTTTTCAGGCGGGATTGGCGTTTGCGCAGCGCTGCAGCAGTGGTGGCTTGCCGTTGGCGCAACCCTGCTTGCGTTGGTCGTGTTGCGCGGATTGCAGACGCTGGAAGCCAGAATTGAGGCGCGGGCCAAGGCCGCCTAAACGCGTTAGTTGCATGCCTTGGTTACATATTGCTACGGCTTTTTTGGTCGGCGGCAACTAGCATTCACGCGTTGTGTCTACTGCTCTTAGATGCACGTAGGAAACTGCTATGACACCGCTTAAGACATTGGCCGCCGCGGGCGCGATCGCCCTCACTTTAACGACCGTAGCAGACTCCGCATTCGCGCGCCCTGGGGGCGGCGGCGGGCGCGGTGGTTATCACGGCGGTGGGGGTTATCACGGCGGTGGGCATTATCACGGTGGTCATCGTCACTACTACCGCGGCTCCATTGGGTTTTGGGGTGGCGGCTATTGGGGTCCGGGTTACTGGGGTGCCGGTTACTGGCCAGGCTACTGGGGCGCAGGGTACTGGCCCGGGTACTGGGGATCAGGCTGGGGCTATTACGGCGCGCCAGCGGTTGCATACACGCCGTTTGTTACTCAGGAAAGGGTGTGGGTTGAAAGTGACGCGGCGGGAGCAACGCCGCCGCCCGCCGCGGCGCCGACCCCCAATCCCAACACGCAGCAGTGGTGGTATTGGTGTGCGAGTTCCCGAGGCTACTATCCTTACGTCAGTAATTGCGCCGAAGGCTGGCAGCGCGTAGCGCCGCAGCCGACGCCGAGCGTCCAATGAGTTACGCGCGCGGGCTTATTCCCGCCGTGGCGATCGTGATTCTCTCCGGCTGCGCGACGGTGCCTACTGGACCCAGCTACAGCGCGATGCCCGGCAGTCGCAAGAGCTTCGATCAATTTCAGTTTGATGATGCGTCCTGCCGTCAGTACGCCGTGCAGGCGACTGGAACCACGCCGGGCGAAGCGGCTACCGACGCCGCCGTAGGCAGCGCAGTCGTCGGTACGCTTCTCGGCGCAGCCGTCGGCGGAATACTGGGCGGCGGCGATGGCGCGCGTGTCGGAGCCGGCCTCGGTTTGTTTACCGGCGGTGCCGTGGGTGCCGGCAACGCGCAAGCCGCGTCGTACACCTCTCAGCAGCGTCTCGACAGCAGCTATTACCAGTGCATGTACTCGCAGGGGCACAAGGTTCCAATGCCCGCCAGCTACGCGCGTTCGATGCGCCAGGCGAGCGCCGGTCCGGCCCCGGCGCCATACGTCAGCGCGCCGCCGCGAAACGCGGCAATTCCTCCGCCGAACGCGCCCCCGCCCAACGCGGCAATTCCTCCACCGAATGCACCGCCGCCTAACTTCGCGGTGCCACCGCCGAACGCACCACCGCCGTATCAGCAGCGGTAGAGCGTGTCGTATCTGGCACGCGCCTTTCGCTTAATGGCGACGGCGTCCACTTGATGTCAAGCATCTGCATCAACTGTCGCGCGTTCGACGGTGCATGCAGCTTGTCGGTGTTATCGAAGTAGCAAAACACGTCGCGCGGAACGCGCGGGATCCTTGCGTTTGGCATCACAAGGTTGGCATCAGGCGGCTGATCGCCGCTACTCCACGCTCTCAATCGATCAGCCCAGCAGCGCAGCTCCGCATCGCTGTATCGGCTGCGATACAACTCGGTGGCGCCGTGCAGGCGGAGATACAGAAAGTCCGATGTGACGTCATGCGGCTGCGGCCATCGCTCGCCGGTATCGGCAACAACCAGCGCTACGTTGTGCTGGCGCAGTAGCGCGATGAAGCCCGCATCGAGAAACGTTTCGTTGCGTATCTCGATCGCATGCCGCATGGTTCGCACCGCATCGATGCTTAGCGCCGCACGCCCTGTCATGCGTGCATCTCTTCGTCGCGCAAGGGTCAGTGCAGCACCTGTGTCCTTTGGCAGCTTGCCAATGAAGTCGGCGAACAGTTGCGGTTGGTACTTCATGTTCGGCGGAAACTGCCATAGCACCGGCCCAAGCTTTTCCTTGAGCCTCAAAATCCCGGAAGCGAAAAAGTTGGCGAGCGGTTTGTCGATGTCTCGCAACCGCTTCATGTGGGTGATGAAGCGCCCGCCCTTGATGCCGAACACGAATCCGCGCGGTGTCGCCGCGTACCAAGCGGAGTAACTGGCCGGTGTTTGCAACGAGTAGAACGATCCGTTGATCTCGACGGTCGGCAGTTTCTGCGCCGCATAGGTCAGCTCATCGGCTTGGCGCAAACCGTCCGGATAAAATGCGCCGCGCCATGGTGGGTAGCGCCATCCGGATACGCCGATTCGAATTGCGGAGCTCATTGAGGTGCAGTACATCAAGCCGTATGCCCGGTGCAGGTACGATCGCGCCTGATTCGACGCCACGTTCAATCACTCCACATGAGCAAGAAGCACGTCAAC
Source organism: uncultured beta proteobacterium (assembly GCA_963729165.1). Classification (GTDB taxonomy): domain Bacteria; phylum Pseudomonadota; class Gammaproteobacteria; order Burkholderiales; family Burkholderiaceae_F; genus JACCZX01. The sequence goes on along the minus strand of CAVSMM010000003.1, from coordinate 78,472 downwards.
CTATTGCGCGAGATTTTTCAGGACCCGGTGAACACGAAACTGTCGTTCCGCGAGGTCGAGTCGCTGCTGAAGCACCTGGGTGCACAGATGGAGTCGGTCGCCGGCGCACGCATGCGAGTCAAGCTGAACGAAGCCGAAGGCGTCCTGCATCGACCGCACCACGGCGGCAACACGATGGATCGTCATTCCGTGCAGTCGCTACGCGATCTCTTGACGCGCGGCGGCGCAACCCCGGCGCAGTACGAGTCGCGGCTGACGGATTGATGTCAAGGCGAACTCTAAATCTCGACGATCGGCTGTATGACTACGTGCTCGACGCTTCGCTGCGCGAGCACCCGGCACTCGCGGAGCTGCGCGCCGCAACGCGCGACCATCCGCGTGCCCAGATGCAGATTTCGCCTGAGCAGGGACAACTGCTCGCACTACTGGTCAAGCTGATCGGTGCGCGCCGCACGATTGAAGTCGGAGTCTTCACCGGTTACAGCGCATTGGCCGTCGCGCTTGCCTTGCCGGACGACGGCCACATCCTGGCGTGTGACGTCAGCGATGAATTCACACGCGTCGGCAAGCCTTTTTGGAAACGCGCCGGCGTCGCTGGCAAGATCGATCTGATACTCGAGCCCGCGTTGACGACGCTCGATGCACGGCTCGCGGCCGGCGAAACGGGCCGTTACGACTTTGCGTTCATCGATGCCGATAAGAACAACTACGACGGTTATTACGAACGCTGCCTGCGCTTGATCCGAACCGGCGGCTTGATCGCCATCGACAACACGCTATGGAGCGGGCGCGTGGCGGAGCCGGTCGATCCGACCCAGGACGCCGACACCGCGGCGCTGCAGGCGTTGAATCTGAAACTGCGCGACGACTCGCGCGTTGACATCTCGCTGCTGCCGATCGGCGATGGAATGACGCTGGCGCGCAAGCGCTGACGCCTATCGTTCCTCCGGCGGCTTGATTTGCCGGAATGCGCGCCAAAGCAGCAGGTCGTAGACGATTTTTATCAGGGCACCGGCAGCAAGCGGAAACCAGAGCGCACCTGCCTGCATCGCCGCTCCGGCGAGTGCCGGCGCAACCATGCGGCCCGCCGCGCGTGCGAGCTGCGAAATGCCGGCAGCCCACGCGCGTTCGTGCGGCGGCACGATCGCCATCAGATAGGACTGCCGCGTCGGCACGTCCATGTCCGATAGTCCCTCGCGCAATATGAACAATGCAGCGGCGATGCCGAAGGTCGGCGCGATCGGCAGCGTCAGCAGTAACAGGCTCGACGGAATGTGCGTGAACACCATCGTGTTGACGAGACCGATGCGACCCGCAAGCCATGCCGCGGCGAAGTGCGACAGCACCGTCACCAGTCGCGCCGCGACGAACAGCAGAGCGAGTTCGGCTTCATTGACGCCGAAGCGCGCGTAAAGAAAGTAGGCGATCAGCGCTGAGCCGATAAATCCGCCCCCGACCGCATCGAGCGCCGAGAGCAACGAAAACTTGCGGACTTCGCGCCGAATGCTGGGCGGCGCACCGTGCGCGAGATCCGCTAGCGGAGGCAGTGGAACGCTTTCAGCGCGCGCCGACAAGCGCGAATAAAGCCACGCGACGATAAGTGTCAACGCTGCATACACGAGCACTGTCGAGTCGTATGCGTGCAGCTCGGGCACTCGGAAACGATCGCGCAGCAGCGCCGGCAGCGCGGCGAGCAGCGCGCCCGCCGCACCGCCCACGTCGGCAATCGCGTTGTATCGCGCGAACACCAGCGTGCGCTCGGCATCCGTCGCCATCGCAGGCAGGATCGCTTGCTCAAGCGCTTGCGCGGCACCGCGATCGGAGCCCTGCGTATTCAGCATGCCGAAAAACGCCGCGAGCGCTACCGTCCACAGAGAGTCGGTTACAACCAGCAACGCACCGCCAACGGCGGTTAGTAGCGCCAGCGTCACCAAACTTCGGCGTCTTCCGATCTTGTCGGCAAAGTAGGTTCCGAAGATCGTGCCCGCCAGCACGCCCGCCATTCCGGCGCTCAGCACGACGCCGAGCGCCGCCTTCGTCAAAGCCGCGCTTGGCCAGATAGACCGCAGCCAGCACACTGATCGCGCCCGCGGCGAGGCCGCGCAGCAAGGCTGCGCCGTAGATCAACAGGCGATCGTTATCGGTGCTCATGGTTCGCCGCGGTTCTCCAGCGCCCATACACTTTAGCGGCCCCCGACAAGTTCGCTCATGATTGCTCAGCGCGTTATCGCTCATCTCGACATGGATGCCTTCTATGCGTCAGTCGAGTTGCTGCGCTATCCCGAGCTACGCGGTCAGCAAGTCGTCATTGGAGGCGGCTCGCGGCACCAGCCGTTCTGGGAGAACGATCCGACCACCGGCGAACCGCGTCGCGTGTTTGCTCGCCTGCGCGATTACGTCGGCCGCGGGGTGATCACGACGGCCACGTACGAGGCACGCGCGTTCGGCGTGAACTCCGCGATGGGCCTGATGAAGGCGGCGAAGAAAGTGCCCGATGCCGTTTTGCTGCCGACCGATTTCGACGAGTACCGAAAGTACTCGCGGATGTTCAAGGCCGCGGTGCAGGCAATAGCGCCGCAAACCGAGGACCGCGGTATCGACGAGATCTACATTGATCTCACCGAGCTTGTCGCCGCGCGCGTGTCGGCGGACCAGGATACCGACCGCACTGATTCCGCCGATTTACAAGCGACGGAGTCCTGGTGGTCAGCGCGCGAGATCGCAAGCGAATTGAAGCAGGCGGTGCGCGATGCGACCGGGCTTTCGTGCTCTATCGGGCTTGCACCGAACAAGCTGATCGCAAAGATCGCCTCCGAGCTCGACAAGCCCGATGGCCTGGCGATCGTTACCGAAGCCGAGATCGAGGCGCGGCTGTGGCCGATGCCGGTGCGGCGCTTGCACGGCGTGGGGCCGAAGGCATCGGCGAAGCTCGCACGACTCGGTATCGCAACCATCGGCGAGTTGGCGCAAGCGGACCCGGCATGGCTCGCACAACACTTCGGCAAGGCGAACGCCGCCTGGATGCACGACGCCGCGCGCGGCCGTGATGACCGCCCGGTCGTCACATTTTCAGAGCCGCAGTCGATGAGCCGCGAAACAACTTTCGAGCGCGACCTGCACGCGGTGCATGATCGTGCACAGCTGACGCGGATCTTTACCGAGCTGTGCGTCGAACTCAGCGACGATCTGCAGCGCAAGCGTTATTCGAGCAGAACGATCGGAATCAAGCTGCGCTTCGAGAATTTCAAAACCGTAACGCGCGACAACACGCTGGCAGTTCCGACCGACGACGCAGAGCAAATCCGGCGCGCGGCCGGCGAGTGTTTGAAGCGAGTCGAGCTGACGAAGCGGATTCGTTTACTCGGCGTGCGTGCGGGGAATCTTGCGCCGACGAGCCAGTCGTCGACCTAAACCGCAGCGGGCCTAGAGCCGCGGTGAAACCACAGCACCGACAGCATCACCGCCATCAATGCGAACAGCGCCGCAAGCGCGCTGAAAAACGCGCTCACCTCGGTTTCCTTGCGTTCCATCGAGAGCTTGGTACTCAAATTGGCGTACACCTTGCGCAAGTCCGCACCGGTGCCTGCATGGAAGTATTCGCCGCCGGTCATCTTTGCGACCGCCTTCAGCGTCTCTTCGTCGAGGCGCACATAGAACGAGTAGTTATCCATGCTGATCGTCGTGCCTTCGATCGTTCCGAAGCCGACGGTGTAGACCCGCACGCCGCGCTCGGCCGCCATTTTCGCGACTTCGATCGGGTCTGGCCCGGCCGTGCGGCGGCCGTCGCTCAGCAGAATGATCACGCCAGACGCATACGAACCGGGCGCGACCGGCTGGATGACCTTCTTCGGTTCGCTCTTGCGCGGAGCGTCGATCGCTACCGCGCCGCCGGGATAGCCGCGCGATCGCGCCTGGTTGGCGATCACGGTTTCGATGTCGATGCCTTCCTCCGGGAACAACATCGCGAGCGCAAGGATCAACCCGCTGCCCGTTGCAGTCGCGCGCTGCAATTGAAAGCGGTCGATCGCATCGAGCATGTCCTGCTTGTTGTCGGTCGGCGTCTGCACCACGTTGGCAGTGCCCGCGAAGGAGACGATGCCGAGGCGAACATTGCGCGGCAGCTCTTCGATAAATGACCTGGCTGCGACTTGCGCGGCGCTGATGCGGGTCGGCTCGACGTCGGTCGCCTGCATGCTGCGCGATACATCCATCGCGAGCGCGATCGTCATATATTGAGACGGCAGCACAACCGACGCGGTCGGGCGCGCGATTGCGACGATTGCAGCTGCCATTGCGATCAGAAACAGTGCCGGCGGTACATGACGACGAAAACGCTGGCCGCGCACCGCCTCGCGCACCAAAATCAGGCTCGAATAGCGAATCGCCGAGCGTTTACGCCGGCGCAGGATGAAGATATAGCCCGCGATGAGCAACGGAACCGCCAGCAACAGCCAGAGCATGTCCGGCCACAAAAACCGCATCGTCGATCTCTCTTAGCGCCTACTCACGTCATAAGGCGAGGTCATTGCAACTTTCGGCGCGAACCATTTTCCCGAAAGTGTGCTCATATGACAGGCCGAATACCGGCACCGTTCCTGCCCACGTGCTTTTGATCACTCTATCACTCGTCCGTGCTATTTTTTCCCGATGAAACGTCCCGCGCTTTATAGCGCCGCAAAGCCGACGCGCGCCGATCCGGCGCCGGCACCAGAAGGGCCGCCCGCCGCCGTCGCCGCACCGGCGGCCGCTAAACCGGGACGCTTGGGTTCGTTTGTACACCGCCATGACCGGACGCTGCTGCTCTTTGGCGGCATGCTGATCGCGCTCGCGCTGTTCGTCGCGCGTGATCGCATGCAGCCCGCCTCCGCGCGAGCTGGCGCAGGATGACATCGACGCCGCGGTTTTGCACACGCTGGAAAACAAGACGCTGCCCTCGCGCGCCGCGAAGGCCGCCGCGACGGTCATGCCGTCGGTGGTGCGCGTGCGCGGCTACGACGAGGACGACGAGCCGGGCGCAGGCGAGCGCATGAACGGCGTCGGCTCCGGCGTCGTAATTGTCGATAACGGAACGATTCTTACCAATTTGCACGTGGTCACCGGCGCAAAACGCATGTCGGTCACATTTTTTGACGGGACCGAGTCCGACGTCGAAGTCATTCGCGCCTACCCAGAGAACGATCTGGCGGTGATCCGCGCCAAGAAGCTGCCCGACGACCTGCAGGCGGCTACGCTCGGCTCGACGGCTCACCTGCAGCAGGGCGACGAAGTGGTCGCGGTCGGCTTTCCGTTCGGCATCGGGCCTTCGACGAGCGCCGGCGTCGTGTCCGGTCTGGACCGGGAGTTTCGCTCGCGTGAAGGCAAGCGCATCCTGACCGGCTTGATTCAGTTCGACGCCGCCGCCAATCCGGGCAACTCGGGCGGGCCACTGGTCACGATGAGCGGCGAAGTGATCGGCATCGTCACTGCCATTCTGAATCCCACCGGGCCGACTTTCGCCGGCATCGGCTTCGCAGCAACCATCGAAAGTGCTGGCGGTGCCGTCGGCATTCCGCCGTTTTAACTGCAGCAGTTACAGGAAGCAACGTGGACGAATATTCAAGCCGCAATGCCGGCGCGCTGATGCAAAGCGTGCTGTATGAAGTCAAACGGATCGTCGTCGGACAGGATCATTTTCTCGAGCGCGTACTGGTCGCGATCCTGGCGCAAGGCCATCTGCTGGTCGAAGGCGTGCCGGGCCTGGCAAAGACGCTGACGGTCAACACGCTCGCAAAAACGATTCGCGGGCAGTTCAAGCGCATTCAGTTCACGCCCGATCTGCTGCCGGCCGACCTGATCGGCACGCGCATGTACAACCAACGATCCGGCGAGTTCTCGACTGTGCTCGGTCCGGTGTTCACCAACCTGTTGCTGGCCGATGAGATCAACCGTGCCCCGGCCAAGGTGCAGAGCGCGCTGCTGGAGGTGATGCAGGAGCGGCAGGTGACGATTGCCGGTGAATCGCATCGCGTCCCCGAGCCGTTCCTGGTGATGGCGACGCAGAATCCGATCGAGACCGAAGGCACCTATCCGCTGCCCGAGGCGCAGGTCGATCGCTTCATGATGAAGGTACTGGTCGGCTATCCGAGCGAGGAAGAAGAATTCGTCATTGTCGAGCGTGTGACCGGCGCCGCGACCACCGTCAGCGCAGTGTGTTCGACCGCGCAGCTGATGGAGCTGCAGGCCGAGTGTCGCAAGATCTATGTCGATCCAGGTCTGATGCAGTACGCCGTCAAGCTGGTCTCGGCGACGCGCCGGCCCGACCGTTATAACTTGAAGGACATGTCGCGCTACATCACGTTCGGCGCGAGTCCGCGTGCCACGATCAACCTGATCGAAGGTGCTCGTGCACTGGCGTTCCTTCGTGCCCGCAACTACGTACTGCCCGAAGACGTGATCGATCTGGTGCCTGACGTGATGCGCCACCGGCTGGTGTTGAGCTACGAAGCGCTGTCAGACGGCTTGACGGCTGATCAAATCGTGATGCGCGTGCTGCAGGCGATCCCCGCGCCGGATAAACCGCTGGAAGCGCATGTTCGGGTTGCCGCGGCTTCGTAAACAGCCCGCCGATACCCCCGCAGCAAACGAACCGGTCGCACGACCGGATTCGGAATTACTGTTGCGACGCCTGGAGTTCACTGTGCTGCGGCGGCTCGACGGGCTGCTGCAAGGCGATTACCGAACGCTCTTTCGTGGCTTCGGCCTCGATCTCGCGGACCTGCGCGAGTACCAGTTGCACGATGACGTCCGCTATATCGACTGGAATGTCACCGCGCGGCTGCAAACGCCGCACGTGCGCGAGTTTCAGGAGGATCGCGAAGTCGCTGCCTGGTTCATTCTCGATCTGTCGGGATCGGTCGACTTTGGGTCGCGCAAAGTGCGCAAGCGCGAGCTGTCGGCGGAGCTCGTCGCCGTGCTCGCGCGTTTGTTCACGCGCTACGGCAATCGAGTCGGCGCCATTTTGCACACACATCAGGCTAACGAAATGATCCCGGCACGCAACGGCCGGCGTCACGTGCTGCATGTGCTGGATCGAATGCAGCGAAGTCCGACCGCGCCTGCCGGCAAGGAAACCGATCTTGCCGAATTGCTCGCATCGGCGCACCCGATGATCAAGCGCCGCTCGGTGGTTTTCGTCGTGTCGGATTTCATCAGCAAACCGGGCTGGGGCCGGCAGCTTGCTTTGCTCGTCACGCCGGCATGAAGTCGTCGCCGTGCGTTTGTATGACCCGATGGAGCTCGAATTGCCCAATATCGGCCTGGTCGTGATGCAGGACGCCGAAACCGGCGACCAGATTTTCGTCGATACGCACGATCGCCGCTTTCGCAAGCGCTTCGCCGAGGCCGCCAAGCAGCGTGAAGACTCGTTGCGTGCCGGGCTGGCGGAGGCCGGGGTCGATTGCCTCGAGCTCACGACCGATGAATCGCTCGATCAGGCGCTGCTGCGCTTTACGCAGCTACGCAAGCGGCGCAGCCAGCTGGCCTCGGGCGTGACCGCGACCTTCACGCACAAGCGCGTCGGCTGATGCTCGACGCCGGCTCGACTGACGTTTCTTTGGCCGACCATGCTCTGGCTGCTGGCCGCAGTCCGCTAGCTGCCGGGCTTTATTGGATGCTCGCGACGCGGCGCCGAAAATCGTCGGTGCAATACGCCAGTCTCGAAACCGTGGGCGGATCCGCGCGTCGCTCGAGCCGTCTGCGCCGAACGATGCCGCTGCTGCTATGGACGCTGGGGCTGACCGCGCTGATTCTCGCGATCGCCCGTCCGCAGGCAGCGCTGACGTTGCCGGCGCGGCTCGACGCGATCGTGCTTGCGCTCGACATGTCAAACAGCATGCGCGCCACCGACGTCAAGCCGAATCGCCTGAGCGCCGCACGCGACGCGGCGAAGACATTCATTGAAGCGCAGCCGCGTAATGTGCGCATCGGCGTCGTCGCGGTCGCGGCATCGGCGGCTGTCGTGCAATCGCCGACCAACAATCGCGAAGATCTCACTGCGGCAATTGATCGGCTTGAAACGCAGCGCGGCACAGCGCTCGGCAGCGGATTGATTATCGCGCTTGACGCCGCACTGCCCGCTGCGCGCATCAACGTCGAAGAATTCATCAACCCGCGTCCGGCGAGAAGAAGATCAGGCGCACCGACGAGCTGCCGGCGCGCGAGTCGAAGGGTGACAACAAGCAGGTCGCGATCGTGCTGCTGTCGGATGGGCAGAGCAACGTCGGTCCAGACCCGTTGAAAGCGGCCGAGATTGCCAGCGACTACGGCGTGCGCATCTACACGGTCGGCATCGGTACGACCGAGGGTACGGTCGTGAACGCCGAAGGCTGGAACATGCGCGTGCGGCTCGATGAGGAGGCGCTAAAGAAAATTGCCGACGTGACCAATGCGGAATATTTTCGCGCGGCCGACGCCGGCACAGCTGAAGAAAATCTATCAGGTGCTCAGCACCAAGCTATCGTTTGAGCGGCAACAACCGACCGAGGTCACTGCGATCTTCGCCGCGATCGGTGCAACGCTGGCGATGGCAGCGGCATTGCTGTCGATGTGGTGGTTCAACCGGATCCTGTAGCTTCGCGCGCTTCAGGCAGCGTTACGTACAACCGACGCAAGAATTCGGTCGAGCAATGCAGGGTCGACCGGCTTCACCAGATGATGATCAAAGCCTGCTAGCCGCGAGCGCCGTCGGTCTTCGTCCTGGCCCCAACCGGTGACGGCCACCAGCACCACAGGTTTTTGCGGATCAATGGCGCGAATTTCGCGAGCCGCGTCGTAACCGTTTAACTTCGGCAATCCGATATCTAGCAATACGACATCAGCGCGGTGAGACTGCAGGGCGCGAATCGCAGCAGTACCGTCGTATTCGGTATGTACGTCATGGCCCGAGGCGCGCAGGATTTCTGCAAGCGTATCGGCCGCGTCGACGTTGTCATCAACAACCAGGATGCGAAGGCGCGCGCTCGGCACCGCCTCGTCGTCGCCGACCGCCCAGGCACTTTCGCTCGCGTGCCCGAACGCCGGCAAGCAGACGATGAACTCACTGCCTTCGTTCAGCCCGTTACTTCGGGCCTCGACGTTGCCACCATGCAGTTCGACCAGTCGCTGCACCAACGTCAGGCCGATGCCTAGACCACCGGTGGAGCGCTCGATTGAACGGTCGACCTGCGTAAACAGATCGAACAAACACGGCGGAGACTCGTCCCAGGGACGAGCAGTCGATCCGAAATGCCGGTTGGGACCACCCGCGTGTGGTCGGCAATCGGCGGCCCACTGGACAACGTGGTGCTCACGCAAGGGACTCGTAGACGTCGGCGAACAAGGCGCTGATCCGCCGCCAGTCGAATTCTTTCGCCCTGACCCGAGCGCAGCGACCCATCGAGATGGAATGCTCTCGATGGAGGCTTAAGTAGCGAATCGTGTCAGCGAAATCTCCCGGCACATTCCTGGCGACGAGCGTGGCGCACTGATCGTTGAGGTATAGCCCCATCGCTGGAAGTTCGGTGGACAACACGGGAAGACCGGCCGCCATCCCCTCCAGTACGGCTAAGTTCGCCGTGACCTTGGTGAGGGGAATGAACAGGAGATCGCTCTCCTGATAAACGGCTAGAAGTTCGGCGTCCGACAGACCACTGGAGCATTTCACGTTCGGAAGGATTTCCAAGCCAGTGGGTCGAGGGGATACGACGTGAAATTCGATCGTTGGATCGTCCTGCAGCAACCTGGCCGTCGCTCGGATTGCCGCAAAGTCACGATAGTTGTGACCAACCGTCAGGCATCGGAATCTATCGCCCCTCGGACGATCGGGAGCAGGCGTGAAGAAATCAGTGTCGATGCCGATGGGAGTGAGGCGAATCCGCTCGACGGGTACAAGCCCGGCGAAGAACTCGGCCTGCTCGGGACAGACCACCGTGATCTGATCCATCGCGTCAACGACGTCGGCACGGATCACATTGACGAGAACGTCCGGAGGTTGATGGTAAGTGGCGACGGTTTTCGGCCGGCGCGCCCAGCTGCGTGACCATCGCGGCAGGAATTGGGCGGAGTGTTCTCCATCGAGATAGTGCAGAAGGTCGACTTGCCTCACTCCGCAGTAGTACAACGCTGTCCTCATCTCGGCCTCGAAGTCGGAAGAGTTGTACCAGGGCATGCCGTTGCGTTGAATGCGATGACGCAGCCAACCTCGAAGCGCTGAATTCCTACTGCTGGAACTCCCTCTGTGTTCTGGTGCCAAATGCTCCCGAACGTCGAAGCGGTCGGGATCGAGATGGCGAATGAACTGGTTCATTCCGGAGTACCGCCCCCAATGAGCATAACCAGTTCGGACGATGTGCACGCGCATCGCTCCTGGACCGGACATCCTGATGGCCGTCGCTGGCGATGAGACGGTCGGATAATTCTGGGCGGGCGTTTTGCGGTGAACACTGACAGTCTCGAAGCGGGCGGCGTCGGTCGGCCTGAGGCGTGTCAAGTAGCTCCAAGGGCTTCTCAGGGTACCGAAGAGTTCGGCCATGACCAAGCTGCGGCTACGCTTGCCCGGATGGAATAATCGCCACCCGAGTCTTCCGATGTAACCAAAAGCGAATCCGAGGAGTGCGCGCGCACCGACGATTCCTGAGCGGCGCACGGCGATCCGCCGCATCCCCTGCGCAGCCGCTTTGGCTCCAATGAGACGACGTGCCGAAGCGACTTCACGATCGTGCGTATACCAGACAACAGCATCGGGTCGGTAGACGAGCAAATGACCCCGGTTCAATAGGCGCACGAGCATGTCACTGTCGCCGGCTCCGTCCTCCCCCATCGGCGCGCTCAGTCCCGAGTCGAACGAGCCAAGCTCCAACAACATGGAGCGGCGAAACGCCATGTTGGCGCCAGACCCCATGTGCCGCGCCCAAATCCAATCGATGCTCCTCAGCTCGGATCCACGGAAGGTCCAGCGTTCAGTACTCGCTACCGGTCCGAACCAGCTTTGCACATGCGATTGGGCGAGCGTGTCCAACTCTAACGGCGCCACGAGTCCAGTGACGGCCATCAGGTCGGGTGCGCAGAACGCTCGGGCAATCTCACTGAGCCAGTTGGAATCGGGGCGCGCGCGATCGACGGTGAACGCAATGACGTCGTGTCTGGCTTCCGCCACCCCGCGATTCCTCGCCGCATCGATGCCCCGCGCCGTCTCGCGAACAAAGCGGGCGCCGTGCCGAGCGGCGATCGTCTCCGCAGCGTGCCAATCCGTCGACGTGTCGACGACGATGAGATCGACGGCGTCGGAATCGGCGACGGCGATCGCTGCAAGGCAGAAATCGAGCAGATGTGGACGTCCATGAGAACAGACGACCACGCTCACCGGTATCAGCGCGCTGGACCTTTCGGCGTGTGTAAGCCGCTCGATCATCAGGAGCTCACTGAGACGCAGACCCTGCTCCCGGTACACCGCTTCGCTCAGACGGGCTGCGGGGATGGTGTGATCACCGGTCTGATTCGCAATCCGCACCCATCCGAGTACGTGCCGCCCAAAGCGGACCAGGACGGTCACGTCGCGGTATCGCTCGGTCCCCAGTACCGGACCAATCGCCTCGGCGAGGTCGAGCGAGAGCACCTTAGTGGCCAGAGAGAACCCCGAGAGGCGGCCAACGGCGGCCGGAAGATCGCCGGCAATGCGTCGGCGGCCCGGCCGCTGCAGTCGCCTTCGTCAGTACTTGAAACAGCGGCGTGACGAAGTCATTCGCAAGGGCGGCCCGAAGATGAATGCCGCGCAGTGGTTCCGCTCCCGGAACGTGCTTGATGTCGCCGACGACCGTGTCGTCGAAGACGATGTGGATACTCGAGGGCCGCACACGATCGATCTCAGAGGTGGCGTGATCGATGCCGTGTCGGAGATCCACCACGGACGGCGAAGCCGCCCGATTCGCCGCGCGGCCCTCCGATACAAACCGATCGAGAGCCTCGCGCGTGGCAAACCGCGTGACAAGACCGCGCAGGTACCAGTGTCGTTCGAGCCATTCGTAGATCCGATACCAGCGTGATCGCAGTTGAAGACGTTCAGCCACGATCAGCAACGTCGCGACCAAGCCTGCGAAGCGATCGGCGATACGTGGAAACTCGAAGGTCAATCGGTGATGGAGGCGTTCGAACAGCGTGGTTGGCGCACCGACGTCAGACAGCCGAAGCGCGACCCGCAGGCCAGGGTGAAGCGACCCGAGCAGCGCGTCACCGAGCGCTTCGTCTCGAGCCTGTGCGAAGGCGGCGCGGGCGCTGGTCGGCGCGGCGTGCAGCCGCAGCGCAGCCGCCTCTGGAACGAACCCGATCGAAACACCACGCAGGATTGCCCGCGCACCAAGCTCGTGATCCCCGCGCGGGCCAACGAACTCCTCGCGAAATCCGCCAAGCTGATCGAACAGCTCCGTGCTGATCGAGAGGTTCCCTCCCAGGCAGTCGCGGAAACTGTACCGATGGTCTCGGCGGCGCAGTGCGGTGAAGACATCGTGCCATTGCGCACGCACGGCCATCGCCAGATATGGCGCCGGGACCGACGACGAAGCAGGAGACGGAGCGTAGGCACCGACCAGGATCCGGCCAGGGACTTTGGCGTGGGAGGCGAGGTGCGCATCGATCAAAGTCGCGCGCGGATCGAGGTCGTCCGCCAGGAACAGGAGCAACGGACTCGACGCCTCCCGGGCAGCCGCGTTTCGCGCGGCGGAACGGCCGGGCCGGCTGGTGACAACTTTCAGTCGAAATGGGGTCGCCTTGGATCGCAGTGCCGCGGGATCGTCACCGTCACCGAGCGCGACGACGACCTCGAACTCCTGCGGCGCCACCGTTTGACAGGCGAGCGCGTCGAGCAACCGCGCAACGGTCGAACTCTGCGGCCGCGCGGTGATCGCGATGCTTATCCGAAGTGGTGTCAGGTTCATCCGGCGATTTCCCGCTTCGCGGTCCGACGTGCCGCCGCGTACGCCCATGGTCCTACCGCGCAACCCGCCAGCTCCGCCACCGCGAGATCGAGCGGAGCGCCTCGATGCCAATGTCGTACGCCACGGAGCAACGCAGGAATCTGATTCCCGAACAACCAGTAGGCGGCCGGTTCGATCATCCAGGGGTACTTCTGGGACATCGCGAAACTCGTCCACCACGCGTAGACGCCGATGCCGTACCCATAAAACATCTGGCGAAGCTCCCGCCAGGTTCGTCGATGTCGGTGCCGGCAGAGCGCGCGAGGCTCGTAGACGATGCGGTAGCCGTAGAGAAGAATTCGCGCTAGCATCTCCGTGTCCCCTCCGGAACGGCTCTTCGTCCCAGCGTCGAGCGCTTCGTCGAATAGTCCGATCTGATCGAAGACCGAGCGGCGAATTGCCATATTGACGCCAGCGCCGATCTGACCCGCAGCCGCCGGATTGAATCGTCTCGCGTCGAACACTCGCCGCTCGAAACCTCGGTTGAACGAGCTGAGGCGCTCGTGCGTCTCTTGAGCGTCTGTTTCAAGTTCAACGGGTATGGTGAGGCCAGTGACGGCCTCGACCATGGGATCATCGAAGTTCGCGAGCAACGCGCGAAGCCAACCGCGATCGGGCATGGCGTCGTCGTCTACGAACGCCACGATTCCGTGACGAGCCTCTCGGACGGCGCGATTCCTCGCAACGTCGAGCCCTTTGCGAGGCTCGAGAACGTATCGCACGCGGGCGCAGGATTCGACTACCTTCTTGGTGGCATCGTTCGACGGGCAGTTGTCGATCACGATGATCTCCTGGCCATCGTCAGGAAGCTGCAGGAGCGCGTCGAGGCAGCGGCGCAAATCGATCGAACGATCCCGCGTACAGATCGCTACCGTTGCCGTGGGGGGGTCGGCGCGGGTCAGGGTGGAATCCTCCCAGCCGAGATAGTCGTGAATCCACTGCTTCCAAAGATGCCAGCCCGCAGCTTTTACGAGAGCGTCAGCCAATTCAGCTTGACCGAGCCGTCCGTCATGAACGGGAACTGTCACCTGTGCGACCGGACGGCCTCGAACACGCACCAATACAAGTGCGCGCCCGTAAGCGGAGAGGCCGGTGATCTCCTCCGGCAGATGCTCGAGGTCGATGTCCAGAATCGCACTCGCCATCAAATGATTTCCTAGCAAACAGATCGAGCCGAAATACTACTATCACGCGCAAACTCGACGAGATCATGGAGTTCGCCGAGATCCGCGCCTTCATCGATACGCCAGTCAAGCGGTACTCGAGCGGCATGCAGGCGCGGCTCGGGTTTGCAGTGGCCGCGCACCTCGAGCCGGAGGGGTCAGCCAGATGAACCCTGAGATCGCGCTGGAGACGGAAGTCGCGGAACGATAACCACCTTCAACTGTCCTTCCGACTCAGCACAGGAGCGAGGACGAGTCGAAGCAATTGCTTCACGAGCGCCCAGAATGACGTCATCTGTTCCCTGAGCCGCTCGGTTTCTACGGTGAGGCGCTCGATTTCTACGGTGAGGCGCTTGATTTCTACGGTGAGGCGCTCGATTTCTACGGTGAGGTGCTCGGTCTCGGTCCGTAGTCTGGCTCGTTCTTTCTCCGACCAAGCATATCCCCGCAACGCGGCCTCGGCCTTCGAGCGCGCCTCCATGAAAAAGCGAGGGTGCACGAGCGAGAGCCTCCCTGGCGACGAACGCCACGTCTCCAACTTCGCGGTGAGCGGTTGCCCACGGCGGATGTAGAGGAGTGTGTTCTGCGCATACCACGGTTCCACGCGTTCGTTTCGCCACACCAATGGCCGGATCGCATCGAAGACGTCGAATCCCCCTGCGTCGAACTGGTGTGCCCAGTACTCTGGCCACTGCTCGTTGACGTGTGCGGTGCCCCCTTGGAGAGGGATTGCTGCGGAGAAGAGAATCACTGGACCGAGTCTGACGAGGGATGTGACGAGCGTGTCGGCGCGCTCCGCCGGAAGATGCTCCGCGACTTCGAGACACATCACGAGGTCGAAGGTTCTCGAGAGCGCTAACGGCTCGGACAAGTCGGCGGCCATGAACTCGCTTGGGTCGATCTCGAGCGCGGTGCGGTCCACGTAATCGCCGTCGATACCTAAGACGTCCGAGACCCCGGAGGCCTTGACGACCGACAGCCACGTGCCGGTCCCATATCCCACGTCGACAACCGATGTCGGACCCACGAGATTCAATACGAGGGCGATCACTTCCCGCGCCGACGCGAGGGACGCGGCGTGGTGTGCCTCGAAGAACGACGGATCGTACGGTTGGTCGCTCAAGATAGGATCGACCCTCTCCAACTTGCGTACTTCGCTGGATACGCCCTTTCTCTCTGCCCTACCCGGCGTCCAGACGGAGGAAATCCAACAGTGGCACGAGAACGGCGAGAGCTGGCGGCGCCTGAAAGTAACGCTCCCGGCGAGCGTCGCTTCGCATTCTGCTCGATTGCGTCGTCGGACGAGGCAACGATTGCAGCCAGCAAGGCGGCCGCATGCGGGGGATCACTCTTGTCCTGCGAAGGCGAACTCCCCACGAACGCGCGACGCAGAAAGGAAAGGATGCCGTGCTCGCTTTGCTCTGCGCCGAGTGGGGGCATATCTAGGGATTCGTTACAACCTCAGCCCACTCATTTGCATCGTCCGGCATCACTCCGTCGCGCTGCGGACGAACCACGCAGAAGCGGTGGCCGGTCGGCGCTTCCATCACCCACCAGGTCTTTATCTTCTCGATTCGTTTTGCCCCGAGCGCTTCGAGCCGCGCGACCTCGGCTTCGATATCGTCCGACTCGATGTCAAGGTGAACGCGGCTTGGATGCGGCACCTTCTGCAGCAGCATAATCAAATCTTCTTTGCCGCTTCCGATGCGCACATACTTTTCGATGGCAGGGTTATCGCGACGATCCGCTTTTCGTCCCAGTGCCGCGCTCCAGAACTGCGTTGCCTACCGTCAAATCATCGGTCTGGCAATCGATGACCGCAGCGACAAGCTTGCTCTTATGCATCGACGAACCTCCGTTCAGCGTTGTTGCCCACCTCCGCGAACAACGGCACCTGCCGCGTGATTTGCGCAAACCATAACGCGTATCCATCCGCACTGGGATGAATGCCATCGGGCGAGTAATAGCGGCGCGGCGCGATGCGGAACGGATCGCGGTCGCGCGGCATGCGCAAATCCACCAGATGCACGTTCGCTCGCTCGCGCATCGCGTATTGCCAAGCGCGCCGCACGGTTTCAGCGCGGTGCGAAAACAGCGCGTCGAGCGGCCACACCCAGATCGGCGCGGTTCCCAAGTCGGCCGGCGGCATGACTGCCACGTGTCGCCGCGCGCGGACTCGCGACATCGAGCGCGTGCTCCGCCGCCTGCAGCACCGACTGCGTATGAAGACAGTCGAATCACGTCGTTGCGCGCCGACGAAGATCAATATCAAATCGAAGTGGCCGGTGCTGGCCTCGATCTGCGCGGGAATATCGGTTGATCGCGCATCATCACGGGACATGGTTGACAATCACTGTGCCCGGAAACGCCGCTGCCAGGCGGCCCGCTACGGTCGAGCGCGAGTCGACGCTTCCGATGCCGACGCCGGTGCTGTCACCGACAACCAGGAAGCGGCGAGCCGGAGCAGCCTCAACCCATGAGAAAAAGCAGCTGTCTGAACGCGCCGGTGCCTGGCATGCAGCAGCCTAAACGCCTGCAACGCGGCCCACGCAGACGAGCGTCACGCCTGCCGCCATCAGCGCGGAATCGATGTGTGCGGCCGGAACCAGATACGGCCGCGGCGATACAAGAGGAAGGTGCATGGTCAGTGAGCGCAATTAAGAATACGTAATGGTGCAAGTCGCTATTCCTAGACCAGGATCGCATGGCCAAAGTCGTCAGCTGCGGCGTGATCGTGCGCCGCGTGCCCGGAGAACTGCTGTTGTGCCACGCCACCGGCCGCAACTACTGGGACATTCCGAAGGGCGTGCGGGATGACGGCGAGACCAGCGTCGCTGCCGCGCTGCGCGAGCTGCACGAAGAAGCCTGCATGAACTGCTCGCCGAAACTCAGGTCCGTGATGCCGGTGTGCATCAATACCTGCCCCGCAAAGACCTGCATCTGTTCGTGCTCGACCCTCCGGAACCTACGCTCGATATCGACGCATGTCGCTGTTCAACGCATTACACGCCGCGTTATGGCAAACGCGAGATTCCGGAAGTCGATGCGTATCGCTGGGTCCAGCGCGCAGAAGTGCCCGCGCTATGCGGAAAAAACATGGCGCGGGTTCTGATGACGCTCGACTGGTAACTCACGCCTATCAGCGCCTACTTCAACGGCGCCGCTTCGTCGGTCTGCTCAACAACCGCCTCGCGCGGATCACCGTCGCGCTGCAGTGTTTGCTGTAGCGCAAGCATTTGCTGGCCGAAGCTCTCGAGCTCGCTCGCATCCAGCGCTTTACGCACCTTGGGAAAAAGGTTCTCTTCCTCTTCCTCGTGATGATGCTCGGTTTGCTCCTTAAGCACCTTGAATTTGGGCTCCCACGTGTCGCAGCAGGATCCATCGTCAGCAGATCGGCCAGCAGGCGCTTCAATGACAAATGCTCTTCGAGTGACTCGAGCAGAATGTCTTCGGTGCGCTTTGCCTTCACCGCGGGATAGAACACTTGTTCTTCCGACGTGATGTGTTTGGTCAGATCGTCGCCAACCCGGACCAGCGCGGCTGCGCGCGCTTTCGGCTCGTGCGCGTCGACCGCGGTCTTCATCTGAGCCTCGAGCTTGCGGTGTTGATCGATTAGAAGTTTTATGGCATCCATAAGAAGTCTGCGCTTGTTCGATGACGGACGCGCAGTATGCACACAACCGTGGCGCCGCCTACGGTCCCCGCTCAGCTGGCCTTGTTCTGCCATAGACCGAGCATCGCTCCTGTGGGATCCGTGATGATCGAGAACCAGCCCATGTCTTTCACTTCGTGCTTTTCCATCATAACGTTGGCGCCGAGCGACTTGGCTTTCTTAGTTGCCGCTTCGACGTCGTCGACGTCTACATAGGCCATCCACATGGACGGCGCGCCGGGAATCATCTGTTTCATCATGCCGCCGCCTGTGCCCTCACCGACATTGATCAGCGTGTAAGTGCCTTGGGGCATTGGCATGTCTTCCATCTTCCAACTGAAAAGCTTGCCGTAAAAATCCTTTGCCTTGTTTACATCAGTGCTGCTGAGCTCCATATGCACGAACGGATTCGCCATCTTTTTCTCCTGTAAGGTCGCGCAAACTACTACTCAGGTGCCAGAATTTCGTGCCATGGCATTGAAACGCTCGAAGGCAAGCTCCGGCACGCTGGTTATTTTGGAGCATGTGTCGCGCCTGTTGCGTGACAACCCGCTGGGCGACCCGCATGTGCGCAAGCTCGCGGTGTGGTTGCCGCCTCAGTATGACGCGGCCGAGCACGACTCGCGTGCAAAGAGCGGCAAGGGAGCGCGTTTCCCGGTGCTTTATGACATGGTGGGCTTCACCGGCTCCGGGCTGTCGCATGCCGGCTGGAGGGCGTTTTCATACAACATCCCCGAGCGCGTCGCGCGCCTGATTTACGAAGAAAAAATGGGCCCGGCGATCGTGGTGATGCCGGATTGCTTTACCGCGCTGGGCGGCAACCAGTACATCAATTCATCGGCGCTCGGGCGCTACGCGGACTATCTGCTGAAAGAGATCATTCCGTTCGTCGATCGCGAGTTCCGCACGCTGCCCGCGCGCGAGCATCGCGGTTGCTTCGGCAAATCGTCGGGCGGTTACGGCGCGATCGTGCACGGCATGAAATACCCGTCGCACTGGGGCGCCGTCGCAGACCATTCGGGCGATTCGTACTTCGACTTCGTCTATTGGCACGACTGGCCCCACACACTGAACGAGCTCGGCAAACACCGTACAAGAAAGCGGGCCGCGGGACGCTACGACGCTGCGAAAGAAGCGTCGATAAGCGGGCTCGATGAAGGCATCGACGACGGGCGCGTCAGGCGGTTTCTAAAACACGTCTGGAGCAAGGAAAAGCTTTCTTCCGCCGAAGTCCACTGCATCATGAACCTGTGCATGGCCGCCAGTTATGACCCCGATCCGGACACGCCGCTCGGATTTCGGCTGCCGTGTCATCTTGAAACCGGTGAGCGCATCGAGCGGCGCTGGCAGCGCTGGCTTGCCACACGACCCGATCAATCTGGTGGCGCGCTACGCGAGCAATCTGAAAACGCTCGCCGGCATCTACATCGATTGCGGCTGGCGCGATCAGTTTCATATTCACTACGGCACTCGCCTCCTGTCGCGGCGCCTGAGCGCGGCCGGCGTCGCGCATCGATACGAGGAATTCGACGACGATCACTCGGACGTCGACTATCGGATGGACGTCAGCCTGCCGTTTCTTTATCGGGCGTTGAAACCGTAGCCGCCTGTCCCTGCTGATTTTGCTGGTCGGCCGTCGGAAAGCGCTCCTGGATGCGGCGCGCGAGCGTCGCAATGGTCGACGAAATCGGCGTCGGATGGAGTTCGCTATAGGTCGGCACCGGGGTGTCGGGCATCAAATTCGCTACGAAAGGTGCTCATTGTCGATCATTCAAGGAGATTCCTATGCTGAGCAACCGCGATGCAGTGGCAAACCTTGCAGTGAAGAACGTCCAGGCCGCCAAGAAATTCTACGAAGGCACGCTCGGCCTGAAGCAGGTCGACGCCGAAGGGTCCGAGCTGATCGTTTTCAAGAGTGGCAACACAACGGTCAATGTCTACGAATCAAAAGAAGCCGGTACCAACAAGGCAACCGCGGTGACGTGGACCGTCGACGACGTTGAAAGCGAAGTCGACGCACTGAAGGCGAAGGGCGTCAAGTTCGAGCACTACGACATGCCGGGGATGAAGCGCCAGGGCGATGTGCACATCGGCGGCGAGATGAAGGTCGCATGGTTCAAGGACCCGGACGGCAACATCTTGAACATCGTCAGCGGCTGAGATGATCAGCGGCTGAAGTGAATCGGACTTACCCCGGCAGTTGTCACGAGGGCACAGTACTGAGGCCGAAATAGCTGCGCAAGCGTGGCGCCGGTATGGCGCGCTTGCGCAAATGTATTCGTTATTTCAGGCGGCGACCTTGAGCTCGTCGACCGATGTTTGCGTCGCACTGGCCGGCATGCCGTTCTTCCACGGCAGGTCGACCGGGTAATCCTTCAGCAAACAATCATCGGGCAATGTCTCGATCGGCGTGAAATCCCGGTGCGCGATGTACTCCGGCCGCTTGAAGCGGCGAATATGGTTGCTGACCGTGCACAAGCTTAGATACACGCTGACGCGGTCCCATGGCGACAGATTGCTGCTCGATGCATGCACCAGGCACGAGTGAAACAGGATCATCGATCCGGCCGGGCCTTTGGGCGCCGCGATGCCGCCGTTCTTGCCGCCCGCGCGCTGTACCAGCTGCCGCACCAGATCGTTGTCGATCGTCCAAAGCGGATAACTGGTGGTCGATACATCGTGCCGGGCGTCGACCACGCCTCTCTTATGGCTGCCGGGGATAAACATCAACGGCCCGTTGTACTCATTGACGTCGTCGAGAAAGATCGCGACGTTCATCGCACGCTCGGTCGGCATCAGGTCGTCGTTCAACCAAGTCCCGTAGTCCTGATGCCACTGCCAGACGTCGCCTTCAAACGCCATCTTGCCGTTGATCTTGAACTGGTGCATGTACACGTCTTCTTCGAACAGATCGCGCACCGGATTGACCATCCTTGGGTGCCTTGCCAGCTTCGCGAACGGCACGCTGTACAGGTGCGCGGCAAAGTTGGTGCGCACCGAATCCGAGTCCTTCTCGCGCACGTTGCAAATGTCGCGCCGCGCATAAAGCTCGGGCACCGCATCGTTCAGGACCTTTGTTTCCTCGCGCGAAAACAAGCTGGGGAAAAATAAATAGCCCTCGCGGTCGAACTGCTCGCGCTGCTCGGGGGTCAGTTTCATCGATGTCTCCTGCGCTGCTTCGGCGCTATCGGGTCAAGTTAAACCCACCATCCGCCGGCGTCAAACACGCAGGGAGCAAGGGGGTACGGGGCTTGCCGCCAGGATTTAATAGACTTGGCGAATGTCGGAGAACTCGAATGAAAAACACCTCACGTATCGCCTGTTTGCACGCCCTGCTGGCCGGCGGACTAGTCGCTTCAGTTTCGTTGGTCTTGCCAGCCTACGGCGCCGACCCCCCGCCTAATAAAGTCGCCACCAAGCAGCAGGGCAAGACCAAAGCCAAACCGATGACTCGCGATCAGCTGCGCTCTTGCATGGATCAACAAGACCGTCTGATGGTGATGCGCGAGAACGTCCTGAAGGAGCAAACGTCGCTCGATCAGCAACGCGCCGTAGTGAAGTCGATGGATGCGGAGCTCGAGCGCAAACGCGCTGCACTTGACCCCGCCGACGACGCGGGAAAGCAGGCACTGCAGGACGAAGAGTCGCGGCGCAATCAAATCGGTGAAACGTACAACGCGCGCTTACCCGTCTTGAAGGAACAGGGCGCCACGTTGGATAAAGAGCGTCAGAGTTGGGTTGAGCGCTGCGCCGACAAGGACTTCGACGAGCTCGATGAGCTTGCGATCAAGCGTGAGCGACAACGCGCAGCCAAGGCCACTGGCACAAAGACTCCTGTGAAGTAGAGCTCACGGTCGCGCTCGACAGACGCGTTATAAGTCGCCTCGCACCTCCGACTGATCGCACACAATCGCGCATGCGCGCCCGAAAGCGGTGCGCGCGTCGCTCCGCCGCACCGTTGCGGGGCACATTAGTTCAAACGATCACGACTACACCTGTGATTTCAACGACTTGCCCTTTGGCATAGGTCTTGCGAAGCGACTTGCGCAGAGCGCCACAGTTCGGCGTCTGAATCGCAAACCGACGGGGAAGGGAAATCACATGTTGAAAAGACGAGGAGCGCTAAAGGCGCTTGCGTGGGGTACTGCACTCGCAGCGACAGGAACCGGATCGCGCAACACGCACGCACAGCAGAAGACCGTGAAGGTCGGCGTGTTGCATTCGCTCTCCGGCACGATGGCGATTTCGGAAACAGTGCTGAAGGACGTTGCATTGATGGCGTTCGATGAAATCAACGCCAAAGGCGGTGTGATGGGCATGAAGGTCGAACCCATGGTCGTCGATCCGGCCTCGAACTGGCCGTTGTTTGCCGAGAAGGCACGTCAGTTGATTACGCAAGACAAAGTGGCCGCGGTATTTGGCTGCTGGACCTCGGTATCGCGCAAATCGGTGCTGCCTGTGTTTGAGGAACTGAACGGCCTGCTGTTCTATCCGGTGCAGTATGAAGGCGAAGAGCTATCGAAGAACGTTTTCTACACGGGTGCAGCGCCGAATCAGCAGGCAATTCCCGCGGTTGAGTATCTGATGAGCAAGGAGGGCGGCGCCGCCAAGCGCTGGGTCTTGCTTGGCACCGACTATGTCTACCCGCGTACTACGAACAAGATCCTGCGCGCATTCTTGAAATCCAAAGGTGTCGCCGATAAGGATATTGACGAGAAGTACACGCCGTTCGGGCACAGCGACTATCAAACGATCGTTGCCGACGTCAAGAAATTCGCAGCGGGCGGCAAGACGGCGGTCGTTTCCACGATTAATGGCGACTCAAACGTGCCGTTCTACAAAGAACTGGGCAACCAGGGATTGAAGGCGACCGATGTTCCGGTCGTCGCGTTCTCGGTGGGCGAAGAAGAGCTGCGCGGTGTCGATACCAAGCCACTCGTCGGCCATCTTGCAGCCTGGAACTACTTCATGTCGATCAAGGCGCCGGCCAATGATGACTTCAAGAGCAAATGGGCGAGCTACGCCAAGGCCAAGAAGCTTCCGCGCGCCGACAAGCCGCTGACCAACGATCCGATGGAAGCAACCTACATCGGCATCTACATGTGGAAGCAGGCGGTCGAGAAGGCCAAAACTTTTGACACCGACAAGGTCATCGCCGCGATGGCAGGCCAGACATTTACTGCGCCGTCGGGCATCGTCTCGAAGATGGATGAGAAGAATCACCATCTGCACAAAGCCGTGTTCATTGGCGAAGTCAAAGGCGATGGCCAATTCAACGTCGTGTGGAAAACGAAGGGGCCCATCAGAGCGCAGCCGTGGAGTCCCTATATCCCCGGCAACGACAAGAAGCCGGATGTTCCCGACGGCAAGACGATCATCACGAAGTAGCTGACGACGTGAGTTGCAAGCGGGGGCCGCTTTAGCGGCCCCTTTTCACATGAAAACATTGCTAACGGCGGTTTTTTGCCTGCTGTCTTCATTCTGGCGGCTCGCTTGTTTTTGCGCAGGAGGCGGGCACGCTGGAGAAACTCGCCTTCGGCGAAAGCGACGAGCAAGTCGAAGCCATCGCGCAGCTTGTCGCGCTAGGCAACGACAACGCAGCGCTCATTTTGCAAGCGCTTGCCGACGGCGAGCTTGTCACTGCAGGCAAACGGATTCTGATCGTCAAGGGCGACAGCGCGACCGACGCCGTAAGCGGCGCGCAGCTTCTCAGCTGTCCCTGCCGACAAGGAGGACATCACCGTCAATAACCGCTTGCGGCGCGAGCTCGCCGGCGCTTTGGCCGCATTGAAGCTCGTCTCGCCGAAGCGTGACGTGCGTCTGGCAGCGGCCAAGGAGCTGGCGGGGGTGCCGACCCGGCGATGCTGCCGCTGGTGAAGAAAGCGCTCGAGCAGGAGACCGATGGTGCGATCAAGCCGATGCTCGAGCAGATCGTGGCAACGCTTGAACTGCGCGCCGAGGATCGCAATGCACGGCTCGCCGCTGTGAAAAAACTGGCGAGCTCGAATAACGCCAGCACCAAGAGCTTGCTGCTCTCGTTTATCCAGGATGAAAAGGATGACGAGCTGCGCGCCGAAGCGCAGAGAAGCTTGCGAGAGATCGAAAGCAGCCTTGCATGGGGCGAACGCGTCGGCATCGTATTCACCAGCGTCAGTCTCGGCTCGATTCTGCTACTCGCCGCATTGGGCCTGGCCATCACCTATGGGCTGATGGGCGTCATCAACATGGCGCACGGCGAGCTGATCATGATCGGCGCATATGCAACCTATGTCGTGCAGGGACTGTTTCGCAGCACCGCGTTTTTCGATTGGTATCTGATCGCTGCGATCCCGGTGGCGTTCGCTGTCTCCGCACTTGTGGGAATGGCACTCGAGCGGACGGTGATTCGCTGGCTGTACGGCCGTCCGCTGGAGACGCTGCTCGCAACCTGGGGCATCAGTCTGATCCTGATTCAGGCGGTGCGGACGATTTTCGGTGCGCAGAACGTGCAGGTCGAGAACCCTGCCTTCATGTCGGGCGGCGTCGAGCTGCTGAGCGGCGTGGTGCTGCCGTGGAGCCGCATCGTGATCATCGGCTTCGCATTCGCCGTCGTGTTCCTCATCTATCTGCTGCTGAACAAGACGCGGCTCGGCTTGTTCGTGCGCGGCGTCACGCAGAACCGCGAGATGGCCTCGTGCGTCGGAGTGCCGACCGCGCGCGTCGACATGTGGGCCTTCGGTCTCGGCTCCGGCATCGCAGGTCTCGCGGGTTGCGCGCTCTCGCAGATCGGCAACGTCGGACCCGATCTCGGCCAGAGCTACATCGTCGACTCCTTCATGGTGGTCGTGCTCGGTGGCGTGGGGCAACTCGCCGGGACGGTTTACTCAGCGCTCGGACTCGGCTTCGCCAACAAGCTGCTCGAAGCATGGCAGGGCGCGGTACTGGCGAAGATTGCGGTGCTCGTCTTCATCATCGTGTTCATTCAGAAGCGTCCGCAGGGCATGTTTGCGCTGAAAGGCAGAGCGCTGGAGTCATGATCGCCGACCTTTCGTCACGTCGTCTTTACGGCGTTAGAGGCTGGACGATCCTTACAGCGTTTGCGGCGGTGATCTTTATCGGCTTTCCGGTCTTCAACCTGGCCGTCGGCCCGGACAGTGCCTTTCACATTTCCACTTACTGGGTGACGCTGCTCGGCAAGATCATGTGCTTTGCGATCGTCGCAATCGCGATGGATCTGATCTGGGGCTACGCCGGCATCCTGTCGCTCGGACACGGCTTGTTCTTTGCGCTGGGCGGCTACGCGTTCGGCATGTACCTGATGCGCCAGATCGGATCCGATGGCCAGTACCGCCAGCCGATGCCCGACTTCATGGTGTTTCTGGACTGGAAAGAATTTCCATGGCAATGGTTCAACTCGGACTCGTTCCTCTGGTGCGCGATGCTGGTCGTAGTGGTGCCCGGTGTGCTCGCGTACGTGTTCGGCTACTTCGCGTTTCGCTCGCGCGTCAAAGGCGTGTATTTCTCCATCATCACGCAGGCGCTGACCTTCGCAGCGATGTTGCTGTTCTTTCGTAACGCCACCGGCTTTGGCGGCAACAACGGCTTCACCGATTTTCGCCGCATCCTCGATATTCCGATCGCGACCCCGCAGATGCGCATGGCGCTGTTCGCTATCACCGGCGCGACGCTGATCGGAACGCTTCTGCTTGCACGCTGGCTGGTCACGTCAAAGTTCGGCCGCGTGCTTGCTGCGATCCGTGATGCCGAAACGCGCGTGATGTTCTGTGGCTACGACACGCTGCACTACAAGCTCTTCATCTGGACGCTATCGGCCGTGCTGTGCGGCATTGCCGGAGCGCTCTATGTACCGCAGGTCGGCATCATCAATCCGAGCGAGATGTCGCCTGCAAACTCGATCGAGATAGCGATCTGGGTGGCAGTCGGGGGCCGCGGCACGCTGGCGGGCGCGGCACTCGGCGCGGGACTGGTCAACGGCGCGAAGAGTTTCTTCACGCAGGCGTTTCCGGAGTACTGGCTGTTCTTCCTCGGCCTGCTTTTCATCCTGGTCACGCTCTTTCTGCCGCAGGGGGTGCTCGGATTGATCAACCGGCGCAAAGCCCACGGATGAGCAGTATCGCCATGCATCCCGCCGCCCGCGAAGGGACGACGATCAGCGACCTCGGCCGAGTCGCGCCCGAAGGTCTGGACCTGACGCATGGCGTCGTTCTCTATCTCGAAGGAATCAGCGTCAGCTTCGACGGTTTCCGAGCGCTGAACGATCTGTCGCTGTCGATCGACGCCGGCGAGCTGCGCTGCGTGATCGGGCCCAATGGCGCAGGCAAGACAACGATGATGGATGTCATCACCGGCAAGACGCGCCCCGACGCCGGCACCGCGTTCTTCGGCCAGACGATCGATCTGACCAAGCTGTCGGAAGCGCAGATCGCGCATGCGGGGATCGGCCGCAAGTTTCAGAAGCCGACGATCTTCGAGCGTCACACGGTGTTCGAAATCTCGAGCTCTCGATGAAGGCTGACAAGCGAGTACGCAGAACGCTTTTCGCAAAACTTTCGTCTGAGGAACGCGATCGCATCGATGAGATGCTGAAGCTGATTCGGCTGAACGACAGCACGCATCGCATTGCAGGGTTGTTATCGCACGGACAGAAGCAATGGCTTGAGATCGGCATGCTGTTGATGCAGGAGCCGCGGCTGCTGCTGCTCGACGAGCCGGTTGCAGGCATGAGCGACGACGAGACCGAGCGCACTGCCGAGCTCTTTATCTCGCTTGCCGGCAAACACTCGCTGGTCGTGGTCGAGCACGATATGGCGTTCGTCGGCAAGATCGCCCGCAAGGTCACCGTATTGCACGAAGGCAGCGTGCTCGCCGAGGGACCGATGGAGCAGGTGCAAAACGATCCTCGGGTTGTCGAGGTGTATTTGGGACGCTAGGCCACAACGATCGCTCGCCCACTCGATGCTTACCGTTTCCGATCAATCAGTACTACGGCGGCAGCCACATCCTGCGCAACCTTACATTTGAGCTCCGGCGGGCAAAGTCACGGCTCTGCTCGGCCGAAACGGAGTCGGCAAATCGACGCTGCTGCGAACGCTGATGGGCCTGGTGCCGGCGAAGAGCGGCCAAGTGGTCGTTCAGGGCAAGAACATTACGGCGGTGAAGCCTTATGAGCGGGTGCGCGCCGGAATGGGCTACGTGCCGCAAGGCCGAGAGATATTTCCGCGGCTTACCGTCGAGGAAAATTTGGAGATGGGCCTCGCTGCACGGCCGCGCGGCTCGCGTGTTCCAGAGCGGATCTTCGAAATGTTTCCGGTGTTGCGCAGCATGCTGCGGCGGCGCGGCGGCGATTTGTCGGGCGGGCAACAGCAACAGCTCGCCATCGGTCGCGCGCTCGCGGTCGGTCCGACGCTTGCTGATTCTGGACGAACCGACCGAAGGTATTCAGCCGTCGATCATCAAGGACATCGAGCGCGCCATTCGCACGCTGGCAGAAAGCGGTGAAATGGCGATCCTGCTGGTCGAGCAGTACTACGACTTCGCGCGCTCGCTCGCCGATCAATATCTGGTGATGGAGCGCGGAGAAATCATCGCGCGCGGCGCGGGCGCCGACATGGATCGGACGACGTAAGAGCTTGCTGGCAGTATGCTCGGCAGAGCTCAAAACCAACTATGGGTGTCGCTGAACCGATCTTCGCTCCGTGGAAAGCCGATCTGTCGCTCGGGTTCCGCTTTGAAAACGATCGGACGGTGCTCGCGGAAAAATCCTTCAGCGGCCCGCTTGTGGTGCAGAAGCCGCTGTATCCCGGAAGGCGATGCCGTCTGCCATGCGATCGTCGTTCACCCTCCAGCGGGCATCGTCGGCGGCGATCAGTTGTCCGTGCGCGTAAGCGCGGCACCGCGATCGGCGGTGCTGATGACAACGCCCGGCGCCGGCAAGTGGTATCGATCCGCCGGCCCTTGGGCGAGCCAGAAACTCTGCTTCGAAGTCGACGGCAGCCTCGAATGGCTGCCGCAGGAAACCATCGTCTTCGACGGTGCGCTGGCAGACATTGCGTGCGAAGTGAATCTCGGCGCGGACGCGAGTTACATCGGATGGGAAATTCTGTGCCTCGGCCGTGCGGGTTCGGGCGCGCGCTTCAACAGAGGGCCGAATCGAGCTGCGCAACAAGATCTATAGAAACGGACGGCCGCTTTGGCACGAACGCGGCGCCATCGATGCGAACGGCCGCTTGATGCATGCTCCCGCGGGGCTCGGTGGAAAATCAGTGTGTGCGACATTGATCGCGGCCGCCCCCGAGATAGATCGCAGCGTAGTCACCGCGTGCCGCGAAATCGAAGACGTGGCGGTGACGCTCCTGCCCGGGCTGTCTGATCGCGCGCCATCTTGGCGACTCGAGCTGAAACGGCGAAACAGCGTTTTGTCGATCTATGGCGGCATTCTTCGACCCGCGCTGCTGGGTCGCGCTGCGCAGCCGCCTCGCATCTGGAGAACGTGACAGTGGAGCTAACCCCGCGCGAAAAGGACAAGCTGCTGATTTTTACGGCGGCATTGCTGGCCGAGCGGCGCAAGGGTCGCGGCCTGAAGCTGAACTATCCGGAGGCGGTCGCCTTTATCAGCGCTGCGATCATGGAAGGCGCGCGCGACGGTAAGTCGGTCGCCGACTTGATGGGCTTCGGTGCAACGCTGCTGCAGCGAGCCGATGTGATGGAAGGCGTGCCGGAGATGATTCCGGAGATACAGGTCGAAGCGACATTTCCCGACGGCACGAAGCTCGTCACCGTGCATCACCCGATTCCATGATTCCGGGCGAGATCGAAGCGGCTGCAGGAGACGTTGTGTTGAACGAAGGTCGGAAGACGGTCGTCGTGCAGGTCACCAACTCCGGCGATCGGCCGATCCAGGTGGGCTCGCACTATCACTTCTTCGAGACGAACAACGCGCTCAAGTTCGAGCGTGACCAGGCGTTTGGATTTCGCCTGAACATCGCCGCCGGCACGGCGGTGCGATTCGAGCCGGGTCAATCGCGTACGGTCGAGCTTGTCGCTCTTGCCGGTGAACGAAAAGTCTTCGGCTTTAACGCGAAGGTGATGGGCGCATTGCCGTCGAGCGTCAAATGAAGATTTCGCGCCAGGCGTATGCGGAGATGTTCGGCCCGACGACCGGCGATCGCGTGCGGCTTGCCGACACCGATCTCTGGATCGAGGTCGAAAAGGACTTCACGATCTACGGCGAGGAAGTGAAGTTCGGCGGCGGCAAAGTGATTCGCGATGGCATGGGGCAAAGCCAGCGCGTGGCCGCAGAGGTGGCAGACACGGTCATTACGAACGCGCTGATCATCGATCACTGGGGCATCGTCAAGGCCGATATCGGCATCAAGGACGGATTGGTTTCGCATATCGGCAAGGCCGGCAATCCCGACGTGCAGCCAGGCATCGATATCGTTATCGGACCGGGCACCGAAATCATCGCCGGCGAAGGTTCGATCGTCACCGCCGGCGGCATCGACACGCACATCCATTTCATTTGTCCGCAGCAGATCGAAGAAGCTTTGATGAGCGGTGTGACCACGATGCTCGGCGGCGGCACCGGCCCAGCGACCGGCACATTCGCGACCACCTGCACGCCGGGACCCTGGCATATCCATTCGATGCTGAAAGCGGCCGAGAGCTTCCCGATGAATCTCGGTTTTCAGGGTAAAGGCAATGCGAGCCTGCCTGCCGCGCTCGAAGAGCAGGTGTTGGCGGGCGCGTACGGCCTGAAGCTGCACGAAGACTGGGGCACGACACCCGCGGCAATCGATTGCTGCTTGACGGTTGCCGACAAGCACGACGTTCAGGTGACGATTCATACCGACACCTTGAACGAATCGGGCTTCGTCGAAGACACGATCGCCGCGTTCAAGGGCCGTACGATCGCGACGTTTCACACCGAGGGTGCAGGCGGCGGGCACGCGCCCGACATCATCAAATGCGCTGGCCTGCCGAACGTGCTGCCGTCGTCGACGAATCCGACAATGCCGTACACCGTCAACACCGTCGACGAGCATCTCGACATGCTGATGGTGTGCCACCACCTGGACGCATCGATCGCAGAAGACGTTGCGTTCGCCGAAAGCCGCATTCGCCGCGAAACAATCGCCGCCGAAGACGTGCTGCACGATCTCGGCGTGTTCTCGATGATGTCGTCCGATTCACAGGCGATGGGGCGCGTCGGTGAAGTGATCATCCGCACGTGGCAGACAGCGCACAAGATGAAGACGCAGCGCGGCTCACTGGCGCAAGACACCGCGCGCCACGATAACTTTCGCGTCAAGCGCTATGTCGCGAAGTACACGATCAATCCGGCGATCACGCAGGGCATCTCGCACATCGTCGGCTCGGTCGAAGCCGGCAAGTTGGCCGATCTCGTGTTGTGGAAGCCGGCGTTCTTCGGCGTCAAGCCGTCGCTGATCGTCAAGGGCGGCATGATTGCCGCAGCGGCGATGGGCGATCCGAACGCATCGATTCCGACACCGCAGCCGGTGCATTACCGCCCGATGTTCGGTGCGTTTGGCAGCGCAATGGACGCGACGTGTATTAACTTCATCTCAAAAGCGGCGTTCGCGGCGGGCGTTCCGAACAGCTCGGATTGCGCCGCAGAATCGAGGCCGTCAAGAACACGCGCACGATCGGCAAGGCGGACATGGTGCACAACGACGGCACGCCAACGATCGAAGTCGATGCGCAGACCTATGAAGTACGCGCCGATGGCGAGCTGCTGACCTGCGAGCCCGCGAGTGTGCTGCCGATGGCGCAACGCTATTTTCTGTTCTGATGGTAGAGATCAAGCACAAACTGAAGATCGTGCGCGGCGCGTACAAAGTTGAGATCAAAGGCCATCTCGAACTGCCATTCGAAATGCGGCAGAAGAGCCGCTTCAAAGCGAGGCTTGCGTCCGGAGAAGAAGTCGGCGTGATGCTGCCGCGTGGCGAGATTCTGCGCGGCGGCGATTGGGTCACGGCCTCCGACGGCAGAATCATCGAAGTGATCGCGCAGCCGGAAAAAGTGCTGCATGTTGAAAGCACATCGTCGTCGGCGCTGGCCAGGATTGCGTATCACCTCGGCAACCGGCATGTACCCGTCGAAGTCGGCGACGGATATCTGCGACTCGGTGACGATCACGTGCTCGAGCGGATGCTCGAAGGGCTTGGTGCACGTGTCAGTCGTGCGCTGGCGCCGTTCGAACCCGAGGCGGGTGCGTACGCTGGCGCCGGACACGAGCACGGCACTGCGAAGATTCACGACCCTCATCACGATCGTCACGTGCATGATCACGAGCATTGCAACCATGACCATGACCACGAGCACTAACCGCTCTTTGGCTCTGCTGCGCCTGTTGCAGCTTGCAAGTCCGACGTTGCCGGTGGGCGCCTACAGCTATTCGCAGGGTCTCGAAGCGGCGATCGATGCCGGCGTTGTCATGGATGCCGCGAGCGCGGAGCGCTGGATCGGCGATCTGCTCGAGCTTTCGATGTCGCGCATGGAAGCACCGCTGCTTTGCCGGATGATCAACAACAGTTCCGATATTGAAGCGCTAAACGCACTGTTTCTGGCAAATCGTGAAACCGCCGAGCTTCGGGCTGAGACCGTGCAGATGGGATACTCGTTGAATCGCCTGCTGCCGAGTCTCGACGTAAAGCCGCTCTCGTTCGAAGAGCCGTCGTTTCCCGCAGCATTTGCGGCGGCCGTCAATGCATGGAAGATCGATCCCGGCGAAGCGCTGCAGGCGTATCTATGGTCATGGCTCGAAAACCAGGTGATGGCGGCCGTGAAAGCGGTACCGCTCGGCCAAACTGACGGACAGCGAATGCTGCTCGCTCTTGCCAACCGAATCCCAGGCGTCGTCAGCGATGCGATCGCGATGCGCGATGACGACATAGGCAGCTTTGCGCCCGGCTTCGCCATCCTTTCTTCGCAACACGAAACGCAATACTCGAGGTTGTTCAGGTCATGACGCTCAGAGTCGGCATCGGCGGTCCGGTGGGTTCGGGCAAGACGGCACTGATGCTGTCGCTCTGCCGCTCGCTGCGCGACAAATACAACATCGCCGCGGTCACCAACGATATCTACACCGAGGAAGATGCGCAGTTCCTGGTGCGAAACGAAGCGCTGGTGCCTGAGCGAATCATCGGCGTCGAAACCGGCGGCTGTCCGCATACGGCGATACGCGAAGACGCGTCGATCAACCTCGAAGCCGTCGCGCGGCTCGACAAGCGTTTCCCGAACCTCGATCTGATCCTGATCGAATCAGGCGGCGACAACCTGGCGGCGACGTTCAGTCCCGAGCTGTCGGACCTGACGCTCTATGTGATCGATGTCGCCGCGGGCGACAAGATTCCGCGTAAAGGAGGGCCCGGAATCACGAAGAGTGACCTGCTGATCATCAACAAGATCGATCTGGCGCCGATGGTCGGTGCCTCACTCGAAGTGATGGACCGTGACGCGAAGAAGATGCGCAACGACCGCCCATTCGTGTTCTCCAACCTGAAAACAGGCCAGGGCGTGGACACTATCGTCAAATTCATTGAAGCCGAGGGAATGCTATGAATCGCGTCGCGTTGTTGGTTCTTGTCTCGCTCTGTGTCTGCTCGGCGTGGGCTCATCCGGGACACGACGCGCCCGAGCCTCATCTTCATGCGATCTGGGAAGTTATGCTGCTGGTGGCAGTGATCGCTGCGTGCGTTGTGATCTTCATCAAGCGCACGTCCTCCCGCCGGCGCGGCCAGAAACACGCCCGCATTCGCCTTTAGGGCGTTCGCCCGTCATTCGGGCCGTTCGATCGGGGCAATAGCGTTGGCTCGCCAGCGCTAATCAACGGAAGACAGCCGACCGGCCGCGTTAAGTTGGTCGCAACGCGGCTTGGGCCGCGCTTTCTTCGCGCCGAATTGGGCGTAACCGCACAAGGCCTCCAATGCAGAAGCTCACCGCTATCACCCTCATTTCCATAGGCTTGATCGCCGGATGTGCCACTGGCACCGGCAGCGACGGAATCGTCGAAATAGGCCCTGATACGTATCGGGTCGCAAGTCACGGAAGATTCAAGGACTACTCGAGCAGCGCTCTAAAGGCGAGGCTGTATGACGATGCCTACCGGCACTGCGCCGCCAAAAACAAGCTCATGGTTCCGTCAAACGGCGTTAATCAAAGCTCGGCATCGGGCGCGCAATCTTCAGACATGCAGTTCCAGTGCGTAACCCGCAATCAGGCCAGCGCACCTGCGCCCACGTTGTAGTCGCTGGCGCGTTGTTCTGCCGGCGGCATCGCGCAACGCATCGAGCGTCAATGACTCAGGATCTTTGACAGAAAATCCCGCGTCCGCTCGTTCTTCGGGTGACTGAAGAACTCTGCGGGCGAGTTCTGTTCGACGATCTGGCCCATGTCCATGAAGATCACCCGGTCAGCGACTGACTTGGCGAAACCCATCTCATGGGTGACGCAAATCATCGTCATCCCCTGGCCCGCAAGTTCGATGATCACGTCGAGCACCTCCTTGATCATCTCGGGGTCGAGCGCCGACGTAGGCTCGTCGAACAACATGATCTTGGGGGTCAGGCAAAGCGCGCGCGCGATCGCAACGCGTTGCTGCTGACCGCCTGACAACTGCATCGGATATTTCTGCGCTTGTTCGGCGATGCGAACGCGCGTCAATTGCGCCATCGCTCGTTCCTCGGCCTCTTTTTGCGGCACGCCTGTGACCCACATCGGCGCCAGCGTCAGGTTCTCGAGCACAGTCAGGTGCGGAAACAGATTGAACTGCTGAAACACCATACCCACCTTGCGGCGAATCGCCTCGATCGCCTTGATGTCGTCGGACAGCTCGACACCATCGACCGTCAAGCGGCCTTCCTGATGTTCTTCCAGGCGATTGATGCAGCGGATCAGCGTGGATTTTCCGGAACCCGAGGGACCACAGATGACGATGCGCTCGCCAGAGCCTACGGTGAGATCGATATCGCGCAGCACGTGAAACTGCACGAACCACTTGTTCACTTTCTCGAAACTGATGATCGGCCGGGAGGATGTTTCGCTCATGCTCGCCTATGGCCGATGTTCAAATGCTGTTCAACCCACTGGCTGTAACGCGACATCGCGAAGCAGAAAATCCAGTAGATCGCCGCGATGAAGAGGTACGCCTCGACGAAAAACGGCCGCCAGTTCGCGTCGCCGGAAAGCGCCAGCGTTACCGAGCCCGTCAGCTCGTACAGGCTGACGATCGTCACAAGCGATGTGTCCTTGAACGTGCTGATGAAGCTGTTCATGATCGAAGGCACCACCAGCCGTAGCGCCTGCGGCAGCACGATCTTGCGCTGCGTCTGCCAGTATGAAAGGCCCAGCGACGCCGCCGCCTCGTGCTGTCCGGCCGGAATCGCCTGCAGGCCGCCGCGCACGACCTCGGCCAGGTACGCCGCCGCGAACAGCGTGATGCCGACCAGCACGCGTACCAGCACGTTGACCGTGACCCCCTGCGGCATGAACAGCGGAAACATGAATGACGCCATGAACAGCACCGAGATCAGTGGTACGCCGCGAATCAACTCGACGTACACGATGCAGATCGTGCGCAGCGCGGGCAGATGCGAGCGCCGCCCGAGCGCCACTAGAACGGCGATCGGAAAGGCAGCAGCGATGCCGATCGTGGAGAGCAGCAGCGTCAGCGGCAATCCGCCCCATCGATCGGTCTCGACGGCAGACAAACCAAATACGCCGCCGCGCATCAGGACGAAGAACACGGCGAACACGAGCATCCACGCGATCAGCAACCACCGACTCCATAAGGGCCGCGTGCAGCTTGCGACCAGCATCGCGAGCATCAGAACGGTTGCGGCCAACGGGCGCCATTGCTCGGCAAACGGATAGCGACCGAACAGGATCAATCGGTACTTCTCCGCGATCACTCCCCAGCACGCACCGGCGCCGTCGAGCGCCCGGCATGCAGCGACGTCAGGGCGTGTGACCGCGTTGATGACTGCCCAGTCGACAATCCCCGGCACGTAGTAAAAAAATGCCGCGATGATGGTCAGAGTAGCGACGGCACTGCCCGGGCCCGCAAACAAATTGCGCCGGATCCAACCCAGCACACCGCGCGTCACCACCGGCGCCTGCCGGGCGGCGGCCGGCTCAAAAGCCGCGGAACTGATTGCGCTCATCGTTCCTTGATTGCCGCGCGGGCGTTGTACCAGTTCATCAGTGCCGCGGTTGAAAGCGACAGCGTGAGGTACACCGCCATGATGATGGTGATGCACTCGACCGCGCGGCCGGTCTGGTTAAGCGTGGTATTCGAGATCGAGACCAGGTCGGGATAGCCGACCGCGACCGCAAGCGAAGAGTTCTTGGTCAGATTCAAATACTGGTTGGTCAGCGGCGGAATGATCACGCGCAGTGCCTGCGGCAACAGCACGAGCTTCAGTTGCCGGCTGCGGCTCAGCCCAAGCGAGCTCGCCGCCTCGATCTGCCCCCAGGCACTGCCTGAATGCCCGAACGCACAATCTCGGCAATGAACGCCGCCGTGTAAACCGCAAGCCCGAGTGTGAGCGCCAGAAACTCCGGCGTCACTGCGCCGCCTCCGGCCACGTTGAACTCGGTCTTTGCAGGCATGTCCAGCGCGGTCGGCGCGCCGCGCGGCAAACCAGCCCGCCGCCACCGCGATGACGAAAATAGCCAGCATGGGCGAGAACACCGGGCGTGCGTGTCCGGTCAAGGCGAATTGCGCATG
Organism: uncultured beta proteobacterium; assembly: GCA_963729165.1. Classification (GTDB taxonomy): domain Bacteria; phylum Pseudomonadota; class Gammaproteobacteria; order Burkholderiales; family Burkholderiaceae_F; genus JACCZX01. The sequence continues at coordinate 42,925 of CAVSMM010000003.1, read as the reverse complement.
CGCCCAACGGCGATACAGCCATGCCAACGCGGCGCCGGCAATCGCGCCGGCCACCATCAGTCCGAATCCTGGCACCCACACCGGCACCGGAAACGCGAACCCGCCCTTCGACAGGTACATGCCTGGCGCGGGATTCAGCGCCTCGCTCACCGGCGGCAGCAGCTCGTTCAACAGCAGGTACCACATCAACAACTGCAGCAGCACCGGAATGTTGCGAAACAGCTCGACGTAGGCCGTGCACACGGCGCGCAGCAGAAAATTTCGCGACAAACGCCCGATCCCGACCATCGTTCCCAGCAGCGTCGAGATCAGAATGCCGATGACTGCTACGCGTAGCGTGTTGGTCAGGCCAACCAGAAAGGCTTTCCAATACGGATCGCCGGAGTCGAACTCGAGCACGGTCTCGCCGATACCGAACCCGGCTGGCTGATTTAGAAAGTCAAAACCGCTTTGAATGCCGCGGATGCGCAGGTTGGTCAGCGTGTTCGAGGTCAGGAACCACGCGACCAGCGCGATTACGCTGACAGCGAGAATCTGATAGACGACGCCTCGAAAAGCGCGGCTGCGCCATGTCCACGTGCGCCGCTGCGGAATGGGCTTCGGCGCGAGTCCGTCCGCCATGTGGCAGCGCCCTCCTTCGCTACGCGCGGGAGGGCGCCGTGAACCAAACGCTAAGGGTCAGCAATGTGTCAACGAATCGGCGGCGCGTACACGATGCCGCCCTTGTTCCACAGATTATTCAAGCCAGCGCGGCAGCTTCAGCGCGGAGCCTCGGGCCGACGTTGCGCTCGAAGATCTCGCCGTAATTGCCCACCGCCTTGATCGCGCGGTACGCCCACTCCTTGTCGAGGCCGAGCAGCTTGCCCATGTCTTCGCCGGTCCCTAGAATGCGCTGCACGGCAGGGTCGGTGCTCGCCTTCATCTTGTCGACGTTCGCCTGCGTAATCCCATATTCCTCGGCTTCGATCAACGCAAAAATCACCCACTTCGAAATCGCGAACCACTCGTCGTCACCGCGGCGCACCGCCGGCCCGAGCGGCTCCTTCGAAATCAATTCGGGCAGGATCACGTAATCGTTAGGGTTGCTCGCTTCCTTGTTGCGAATCGACGCAAGGCCCGACGCGTCTGTCGTGTACGCCTGGCAGCGGCCCGAGAAGAACGCCTTGACCGATGCTTCCAGACCTTCGAACACGACCGGCTTCATTCTCAAGTCATTGCTCTTGTTGTAGTCGTTCAGGTTCTTCTCGGTCGTGGTGCCGGACTGCACGCAGACGTCGATCGCCCTTCAGGCTCTTCGCACTGGTGATCTTCGTTTTCGTGGGCACCATGAAGCCCTGCCCGTCGTAGTAGGTCACGCCGACGAAATCGAGGCCGAGCGAGGCGTCGCGTGTGAGCGTCCAGGTCGTGTTGCGGGACAAAATATCGACCTCGCCTGATTGAAGCGCGGTGAAGCGCGCCTGCGCTGTCAGCGGCACCCACTTCACCTTGGCCGGATCGCTCAGCACCGCCGCCGCCAGCGCCTTGCAGATGTCGGCGTCCAATCCGGTCCAGTTACCCTGGCTATCCGTCGCGGAAAACCCGGCGAGGCCGACGTTCACACCGCAGGTAAGAACGCCACGCTGCTTCATCGTATCCAGCGTCTTGCCGGCATGCGCCGGAAGACTCACCGCCGCCGTCAGCAGCACGGCGGCACCTGCAATCCATTTCACGGCTGATCTTTGATACATAGCTCCTCCCCCAAAGGCGTGTCTACACGGCACGCTTCAATATAAGCGGTTGTGCGCGACGGCGCCATTCGCGTGCAAACCCGTGGTTTCGCTGCTTTCCGGCGGGCGGATGTCGTCGCGACCGCGCCCATCGGCGTTTGACCACATGTCGGTGGGACTAGCAAAGACGCGCCCGAATCCCTCGCTTTTTGGTGCATTCGAATCCCTAGCTTATCGACGCAATTGGACAAGCGGATTCGCGACACACTCGCATCGCATCGATTGAACAGGCGGCATGGATCGAATGCCGTAGCGATTGGGTAATGATTTCGGATCGAATCATTCAGTTATGCAAGGACGTCGAACGCCTCGCGTGCGAGCTCGACCGCCTGACTGCGCGCGGCCACAGCCGGACGGTGTATGCCGTTCTGATGCGGATGAAGCTCGCCGCAATGACCGCAGAGCTGGTGACCGCTGATCTCGTCGAGCGCCTGCAGCAGGCTCCGGCGATTGCAAAGGCGGATTCCGACGCCCGCTCTTCACGCTGACAACCTCGGCGGCATTCGTGTGTCAACTTCGACACGCGTGACATCAAACGACACACACAAGCACGGCTCTCTGTATCAGCATCGACACCTGATTCAGACTTCTGAGCACGTGAACAAATGATTCGTCGCAACCGCCTTATTGCCGTGGCACTCGTCGCCGCGCTCGTGGCCGGCGCTGCGCATGCCGGGGCGCCTCTATGGCAGCGAGTGCTGCGCTGGGTGAGCGGTGAAACGAGTGACACGCCCGTGCAGACGCACATGATGGGCAAACATATGCAGATGAGCGTGCGGCAGCCGCCGCAGCCCGGCGATGCGGAGCGCGCCGAAGAGATTCGTGCCGCCGCGCGTCGCGTGCTGGAAACCTATCGCAATGTCGCCGATGCTGAAGCCGAGGGCTACGCGCCGTTTGCGCCCACCGGCAAAATCGGCGAAGAAGTGCATTACACGCATCACTGGCGCGCCGGCAACGAAAAGAGCGGGATCGACCTCGAGCGCCCAGGTTCGATTCTTTACAAGCGAACCGCCAAGGGCATGCAGGCTGTCGGCGTCATGTACACGGCGCCCGGAAATGCGCTGCCCGCCGAACTGGACAAGCGTGTTCCGCTAAGTATTGGGGTCTGGCATCGCCACGTGCATTTCTGCGGCTGGCCCAATGGCACTCCGAGAAAAGACTGGGACGGGCCGAACGCGCGCTTTGGCTTTGCAGGATCGATCGGCGACGAAGCTACGTGCAAAGCCGCGGGTGGCTACTGGATTCCGCTGGCACTCGGCTGGATGACGCACATCTATCCCAACGAAACCGAACGCGACAAGATCTGGATCGGCGAGCAGATGATGACGCTGAACACCGCCGAGATGGAACACGGCGCGCACAAACAGCCAAAGCAATAGCTGGAGTTACCTCGGCTTTTGGTCAACGCTCGGGCACTTGCCGTTGCCCCGCTTGACATGAATCGTGCCTTTGGCGCGCTTGCGAACCGGCTTGTCGTCCTCAATCAGTGTGGCAATGATGTCCAGATTGAGCGTCTTGTATCTTTTATTGGCACTGGCAAAGGCGACGCTCACGTAACACACTTGGCTGACGGTGTTCCAATGACCTTTGCCCTGCTGCGGGCCACCGATTTTTTCCCATTGCACTGACGTACACGCTTGATCGCTGCACCGCTCGCCCCATCCAACCGCCGCTATGCGTGCAGAGGCGCAGTTCGCGGCAGTTAGCGCCAAATCTGCCCATTCGGCCTTCAGACTGACACGGTCCAAATGCGGTTTGAGATCCCCCATTTGCCCAAACACCACCGTGAACCCACCGCAGCTGCCGCCAGTAGTCGGCGTGTGCGAGTTGGCAGAGTAGTGCTGGAACCACGAGCATTGATCCTGTTCCACCGTCACCGGGCTCGACGGAAAGCTCTCGGGATTTTGTGGCAGCTCGCATAGCCCATAGGTTGGCTGCGGCAGAGGCGCTTTCTCAGTCTTCGGGCGCTCCGCAGTTGAACCCGACTTTTTGACCGGCTCGGCTGTTGCGGAAGCGTGCAAACCAACTGCAGCGGCGATTGCACACACGAAGAAGATGCGGAGATGCCTGGCCATAGGGACCTCGCTGAAGTCAGCGGGCGATGCTACTCGCGACTCTCGGCGCGCGGTAGTACATGTTCAGCGAATGCCCACCGCTGGCTATCGCTGACCGGCTAACTGTTTTCTCTTTGTCGCGTATTCGTCACCTTTGACGCTGTCACCCTTGGCCCGATACAGCGCCTCGAGCTCTTCAAAGACGTACGGGTCAGGCTCGCCGGCGGCTTCGCATTCGCGCTCAATACGCAATTGAATCTCGAAAGCTTCATCGAGCCGGTTTAAGGCGCGCAGGGTCCTCGCAACCATCCAATGCGCGGCACGTGTGGCTTCGGCGTTGTCGGCGCGCACGCGCAACTGCACCGCCTGCTGAAAGTGAACAAGCGCCTCGTCGTATCGCTGCAGCTGATGCAAGGCGTAACCCACGTTATTGCGCAGCGACGCCTCCCATTTGCGTCCGGCCGGTTGAGATGATGCGAGTGCGATCGCGAGCGCTTCTTCGCCCCATTTCAACTGGTCGGCCGGCGCGGTGTCGACGAACGCGAGCATGTGCAATGCGTCGATCGCGAGTGCATCGAGCTGTCCACCTTTCGCGAGCTCGAGGGCACGCAAGTATCGGGCTCGCGCCTGCTGCTTGACGGCGGGTGTCTGCGAGTCATGCGCATGCTTGGCTGACGCCAGCGTCCGTCCGAACTCGAGCTCATATCGCACGCGGGCTTCCGTGCCGGCCGCCGCAATTTCTGCTTCGATGTCTTTAAGAATCTGCTGAGCACGTGCGAAGTCGCGCCGCAGCCCGTAAGTACGCGCGATTTGCGTTTGCAGAATCAAAGCGTCGTCGCGGCTGGCGCCGGCAAGCGCTGCACGAAAGCGCTGCTCACTCAGCTCCGGCTGACTGAAATTCCATAAGCGGTTCAAGATCAATGGCCATCGCTGATGACAGGTTGATCGAACTGCATATTACGAAGGCAAGGGAGCGCACCACACTCATCTGGCGAGGCGTCGGCTCAATGGCGCTCATTCTCTCCGTCAAGATCGACTGATTCGAGATCGTTCGCCGAATCGCCTTCTGAGTTGCACTGCGGGCACGGCATCGAGCAATCGTGCTCCAGCGGGCACGGCCAAGGCGTCAACTGGCTGCATGTTTCACACAAAAACTTGTGATCCATGCACAGCGCGCAGTTCATCCTCAGCCTCTCAAATGCCCGATGAAACACCACTCTACCAACCGGCCCGCAGTCACGCTCTCTAATGCGCTACTTCCACGAACTTCTTCACCGTCAACTCACCGATTTGCTTTCCCATCGCCAGACCAACGTCGGTCGACGTTCTGTAGTGAATCCCTTCGTAGACACGTGCATCAGCCACTTCGCGCATGAAGTCGTCGAGACTCGTCCAGCGGCGCGTCGCACCTTTTGCGGTCGGGCTCGTCGTGCTCAACACGGGAGTCGGGTTGTTGCCGATCTCGGCTTTCAACACCGTCGCCACCGCGCCCGCCAGAATGCTGTGCGCGCTCGGGTATTCAGGGTGCATCGGTGCATCAACGAACGGCGTCCATGACGCTTCGCGCTGCGTGGCGTCGTTGCCGTCAATGTCGCCGTTGCGGATGGCCGTCGCCGGACGCCAGAAGTTGTAGTGATACTTGGCCTCGAACACGCCGATCAACGCGTCGTCCATCGACTGTGCCACCGCAGCGAACATCCGCGCGTTCTGCACTACGTCGCGTCCCGGAGCCTGCGCGACGGAGCGTACGACACCGTGATAGATCGCCGGCAGTGAGTATTCCCAGAAGCGGGCGATCTCGGTTTGCTCAGCGCTGCGCCGCGTGCTGTTCTTCGCGCCGAACGCCTTGACCTCATTGAAATCGCGCGTCCAGACGTCGCTGGCGAGTGCGGGCGGCGGGCCCGGCCGGAACTGCGCCGCGCTTGTCATCAGCCACGGTTTGCGCTGCGCCCACTGCGTCACTGCAGGCGTAGCCGTCGGCACGTAGGTGCCCGCGGTAGTGAAGGGCCGATGCGATTCCGCTGTAGCAGCGCCGTCATCGGCACGTTGCGCCAGCACTGCAACGGCTGCCTGCTCGCCCGCAGCAATACCGGCCGTCTTGGCCGCGCCGTCGGCGATCTGAGCCAATGCAGCCTGGTAAGCGGCATCGATCGACGCCTGCTGGGCAGGCATCAGCTTCGATAACGTGGCGCGATTGGCAGACGCTACCGCCGCGTTGATCGACGCGCCGGGTGCCAGGCTGTTCACTGCGTCAAGGACGGCGGTCTGCACGATCGCCATCGTGCGGATCGCCGGAGGCGTTCCAACCTTGGACTCGGTGACGATCTCCGCCGCTTTGACGTTCCAGTCAGTGATGACGTCGGCGTTCGCATTGAATACGCGCACCGGCAAGAAGAGAGGCGGCAAAGCAAAGTCGTGTTGCATGTTTCATTGTGATTTCCTTGAGTGAAGTGTTATCAGTTGGTAAAGAAGTAGTAGTCGGCCGTGTACGGAATGCGTGCGGTGGTGCCAGCAGAATCACGACCACAGCCGGTGGCCGGTGCGATTCCGCCGACGGTGTTGACACGCTGAATGCTTGTCACATTGCTGAACGAGCCCTCGGGCCCGTTCGACTTCGCGCTCAGCAGCAGCCAGGGAATAGCGCCGCTCACGGGCGCATCGGCTCGCTGCTTCAGTGTTGCAACGATGCGGCTGCCGTCGTTGGATTGCCAGTAAGGCCCCGCCCCATGCCGACCGATGTTGCTGCCGCGCCGATCGAAGAGCTCAGCTTCGGGTGCTACGAAAACCCACTCGAAGCCGGCGCCCGCGTCCTTCTTCGCGCGACATTCATAGACCTGCACGCCCTTGGCGGGAACGACCATCGAGAGTGACTCGTTCGCGCCCGGCTTCAGCGTGTCCGGTACGTCGACAACAGACGGGCTCGCGCAAGCTATCAACAGCAATGACGCGCAGTAAACAAGATCTATCTTCCTATTCATCGCGCGCCTCAGCGTTTGGTGATGACGACTTCGAGGTACTCGCTCGGCACCACCAGCGACGACCCACCGCCGATATCCAGCTGCTCTAGCAGTGCGGTGACATCGCGCTCCAGCGCCTGCTTGCCATTTGCGTCGAGCGCCGCGAAGGCTTTGTGCGTCGGCCCGTAGTAGTCGCGAAACACTTCAAGAAAGTGCGCGGCCGAGCGGTAGCGGAATTTGAAGATGCGACGTTCGCAGCGGATCGATGCGGCTTTCGCTCCAAACAGCTCCGTGATATGCGCCTCGGTCCCCCACAGCGCCGGCGACTTCACTCCGGCCGGCGGCGGCACATGGGCACCGATGATCTTGAACAGCCGGCCAATAAAGCCTTCCGGCGTCCAGCTCGCTACGCCAATGCGGCCTCCGCTGCGAACCACGCGCAGCATCTCTTGCGCGGTGCGTGCATGGTCGGGCGTGAACATCGAGCCGAGCGTGGACAGCACCACATCGAAGCTGGCGTCGTTGAAGGGCAGGTTTTCAGCATCTGCCTCACGGAATTGCACGCTCAGACCTTCGGCTTGCGCACGCTCACGACCCTTGTTCAGCAGCGCCGGAACGTAGTCGGTGGAGGTTACGTCCGCAAAGCGGCGCGCCGCGGCCAAAGTGGCGTTACCGTTGCCGGCGGCGACGTCGAGCACGCTTTCACCGGCGCACACATCCACCGCTTCGGCAAGCGATTCGCCGATGATCTGCAGCGTCGTTCCGACGACTGCATAGTCGCCGCTGGCCCAAGTTGCCTGCTGGCGCTTTTTGATGGCTGCGAAGTCAGGCGTTGTTACAGGAGTGTCAAGAACAGAACTCATTGAAGTATTCCTTTAAGTAAATAGTGATTTCATCCGTGGTGATCGTTTGCGCAATCGATCCGCATCAGCTCCGGATCGTCGTTAGGCGCGCTCGGCGGCAGTGAAACCGAGCCTGCATCGGCTGCGGAAGCGCCGCGTTGCGCCTGCGCGTCGGCGCGCGGCCCTTGATATTCGCTGGCGGTCGTCAGGCCGATTGCGGCGGCTAGCGTCAGTGCAACCGACGCCGCGAGGGCGCTGATGCGTGCGACGTAAATGCGATGCTTATCTTTCATCATGTACTCCATCAAATGTGAAAGGCGAACCTTAGGCAGGCATGCGTTGCACCAGCGTTCCACTTGCGGCCGCAAACGGATTCGCGCATGCTGATCGACTCTCTCGTAGCGCCACAGATGACGGTCCGTCTATTTCTGTTCGGATCGCCGACGGTTGAGTACGGCGGCGAATCGCTCGCCCTGCCTTTCGAGCGACGCAACCAGCTGCTCGTGTTTCTTGCACTCAAACGCTCCTGGGTAGGGCGCGCCGAACTCGCGTCACTGCTCTGGCCCGAGCAGGAAAACAAGCTCGCGTACACCAACCTTCGCAAGACCTTGCACCGGCTGCAGTCGCTGCGCTGGGCGCACGGGCTCGAGTCGCAGGGCAGTGCGCTTCGGTTTGAAGTTGAAACCGACGTCTTCGCTTTTGACTCAGCGCTGCGCGAGCAGCGTCTCGCCGGACGCGCTTCCGATGCGTCGCGGAGAGCTGCTCGCGGGATTTGATGACGATCAGAGCGAGGCGTGGTCAAGCTGGCTCAACTTCGAACGCGATCGCTTGCGACTTGCCTGGCGCGACGCGGTCCTGAACCGCCTGGCCAGCGAGATCGATACCGGCGAAGCGATCGACTTGTCAGCGCGACTGCTCGACGCAGACCCGCTCGACGAAGCTGCATTGCGCACGCATATGTCGTGGCTTGCGCGCGGCGGCCAGAGCGCGCGTGCGCGCCATGCGTATCACGAATTCGTAAGCGCCTCGCCGAGGACCTCGGGCTCACGCCGGGAGCCGAACTGCGTGCGCTGCACGATTCGCTCGGAACGGCAGTGCGGTCCACCGATCTGCTGCATCGGCAGCACCGCAAAATCGATGAAGACTTTGTCGGGCGCACGGTCGAATTACGCCGGATCGGCGCATTGCTGGCGCAAGACGACTGCCGCTGATATGCCTGATGGGTCCAGGGGGCGTCGGCAAGACGCGGCTCGCACAGCATGCGATCCATGAGTTCGCACCGAGCTTTTCCGATGGCGCAGTGTTCATCCCGCTCGAAGACATCGTGCCATCGATGAGCGAGCTTGGCGGCCGGATTGCGCGGGAAGCTTCGGCTATTCTGGCGGCAGCGGCGAGCCGCTGAAGCAGGTGACTCGAGTTTCTCGGCGAGCCGACAGATGCTGCTGGTGCTCGACAATTTCGAGCAGCTTGGCCGCGGAGGCCTCGATTCTGAATACATCTGCTCAAAACTGCCCGCGGCTGAAGATCATTGTCACTTCACGCGTGCGCCTGGCGTCTGGCGAAAGAATGGCTGCTGCCACTCGAAGGGCTGCCGTGCCCGGAGATCGAGGATCAGGATCGATTCGAAGCGTTCGATGCAGTGCGCCTGTTTGTCCAGGCAGCCCAGCGTGTCGAACCCGCATTTGTCCCATCGGTGGAAGCGGCGTCCATCGTCGATATCTGCCGGCAGGTGGAAGGATCGCCGCTGGCGCTGGAGCTTGCAGCGGCATGGACGCGTGTGTTGCCGTGCGACGCGATCGCCGCCGAGCTGCGCCAGGGCACCGAGCTGCTGCATGCGTCGGACGCCGCACATCCAGCTCGACACGCAAGCATCGAGGTCGTGTTCGATCAGTCGTGGCGACTTGCTTAGCGCCACAGAGCGTGACGCATTGTCACGACTGTCTGTTTTCCATGGTGGCTTCTACGGCCGATGCGGCGCGCGCCGTAGCGGGCGCGCGGCTACCTGTTCTGGGTGCGCTAGCGGACAAGTCTCTGCTGCGTAAGGAAGGTTCGCGCATCTTTTGCACCCATTGGTGCAGCAACTGGCCGCCGCGCGACTTAGGGACAGCCCGGCGCATGCGACAACCCACGCGGCTCATGCGGCGTACTTCCATCACCTGCTGGCGCAACGGCAATCCGGGGCAGCCGCGGGCGAGCGTACGGCGCTGCAGACGATCGATGTCGAGTTCGAGAATTGTCGCCGCGCGTGGGCCTGGTCAATCGAACACGATCAGTCGGATGCATGAACGCGCAGCTCAACGGCCTTGCTGGACTACTGGGATCATCGCGGCCGCTTGGAAGAAGGGCTTGCGTTGCTGCGCACCGCGATCGAATCGCCGATCGTGCAGGCCGACGCCGACGCTGCACGCGCTGCTCTTGAGCAAAGCTTCGCATCTCGAGTATCGGTTGGGTCGATATCGTCGAAGCGGAAGCCACGGCTTCGCGCGCTCTTGGCGCGACGCGCAAGCAGCCGCGACGCTGCCACCAGAAGATGCAGGCGCTCAACGTCCTTGCGACGTGCGCACTTGCACCTGGGCCGGCTGGACGAAGCCCGACATTACTTCAAGCAGGCGCTCGAAGTCGACATCGCCGGAAAGTAAGGCGGGCATCGCTGGCCGCGACGCTGGATCATCTGGCGCTGGTGGAAAAAGCGACTGGGCAACTATGACGAAGCACTGCGACTGTCGCTGCAATCGCTGGTGCAGTATCAGACGTTAGGCGACAGCGCTGAAGAGGCACTGTGCCTGAACAATCTTGGCTCGCTGTGTCTGGCCCTGCATGACGACAAGGCGGCCAGCAGCTATCTGCTACAGGGTCTGGCGATCTGCGAGCGCGATGGCATTGTCAGCACCCGTGGATTCATTCTCAGCAATCTGACCGAAGTTGCGTTGAGAGCCGGCGACCTTAAAGCCGCAGAGACTCATGCAGGCCGCGCGCTCGAGGCTGCCACGGCGACCGGAAACCGCGCTGTCGCTTGCTGGGTCAAGACCAAGTCGCTCGCCTGGCAGCACAAAGGGGCGACGTCGCCGCTGCACGCTCGATACTCGCTGAAGGATTGATCGTAGCGCTGGAGCTCGGTCTGCCCTCGATAAAGTTCGACGCGCTACGCGCGTTTGCCGAGATGCTCGTAGCGCAAGGTGAAGCGCTCTTGTGCGCAGCGGATCTGGCCTACGCGGCGAGCCACCCAAAGGCGAGCGCTCCAGTTCCGCGACGAGATCCGCATGCGCCTCGAACGAGTTGCCTCAGGGGACACGGATCGATCCGTCCATCCACCGCTATCGATCTTGACGATCTGCTTCATCGCGTGGTCGCTGAAAGCAAGATCGCGCACGCACCGTTGATTGCCACGTTGCGGGGCGCACCGAATCCCGCTGCCACTGTTATTTCAAACGTAAGAATCAGGCAGATGTAGGAAATAACGGCGTTACGAGTGTTCTTCAAGATGCGTCTAAAGAAGGGAGGAACGCTCGTGCAACGCACCGTTAAGCACAGTTCGTCTTTCTAAAGGACGAACATGCAAAACACATTTCAATTACGCAACGACAGCGAAGCAACGGCGATCAGAGTTTTCGCAGGTAATGGCTTTGGCGATGCCGCCATTGGTCGTACCGAAGCGCACTTGCTTTTAACGAGCCTGGAGCTGTACCACGCCGCGCGCGCGCACCGGTCTTATCAATTAGGCGAGATAGTCAAGGCGACGCTGCAAGCAGCCGGTGAATTCGGCCGCCGACTGGTTACCGAGTGGAAGCGCCGGCGGTGCGCGCAAGCGACCTACGCGGCACTGCGCAGTCTCGATCCGCACATTTTGCGCGACCTAGGCTTCCATCGCAGCGAACTGCTTTCGGTTGCCGCCGAAGTTGCAGGCGTTGCCGATTCCACGCGTGTTCCGGTCCGCCACATCTCGTGCGCCTAGCGCCAAACAACAACTTCACTGGAGCGCACGGCAATGAATGCAGTCACTCAAGAGTCCGCAAGCCATATCGAGCCAATGACTCAGCGTTACGCGAAATGCATCGCGGCGTCCAAGCGTATTCGCTGGGATATCGATCAAGATGTGATTCGCGGCCGCAAATTCGATTTCGGTAAGAAGTTCATGCCGGACGGACTATCAAAAGTCCATGAACTGACATTTCTGCAGCCGGCTGAAATGTGTTTCCTGTCGCAGGTACAGGGGCGCACATACGCCAACATCTTCGGGCTCGTCGAGCGTTATATCGGCGCAAAGATTCTCGAAATCAGCAAGCATCACTGGCTCGGGGATCAGGTTGCACTCGAAGCACTTGTGCGCTTCACCGACGAAGAACTGAAGCACCAGGAGTTGTTTCGTCGATTGGACCAGATGGCCGCGACAGGAATGCCCGCGGGATACAGCTTCAAGCCGCAGCCAAACGATGTCGCTGGTGCAGTTCTGAGCAAATCGACGTGGGCGGTACTAGGACTGACGCTGGATATCGAGTTGTTCACGCAAGCGCATTACCGATCCAGCATCGATCCTGATCCGAATCTATCCGACCTTTGGAAAGACGTGTTTCTGTTCCACTGGAAGGAAGAGTCGCAGCACGCAATTCTCGACGAGATGGAATGGCGGCTCGAGCATGCGCGGCTTAACGAAGCGCAGCGCGACCAGGGCGTGACCGACCTGATCGAGCTCGTCGGCGCCGTCGACGGCATCGCGCAGATGCAGGCCGAATCAGATGCCGGCTATTTCGTCTCGTGCGCAGCCCGCACGTTCTCATCCACCGAGCAAGCGGCCATCGGTGACCTCTTGCTGAAAGCCTATCGCTGGCAATACATCGTCAGTGGAGTACAGGAGCCGCGCTTCGGCGAGGTGTTGAAAGTGCTCGTAACGCCGCCGCAGATGGAGCGGATCGGCAAAGCCCTGGCACCGATCGTCGCGCACGTAGGACATTGAGGAGGAAAAGATGTACCTGGTAAAGCCGCAGCAGCCGAGCGTTGTCTTGTTGCATTCGAGTGCCAGCTCGGCACGACAATGGGATCGCCTGGCAGAAATGTTGAAGCCGCACTTTCAGGTGCGCGCGATCGAGTTTCACGGTCACGGAGAGCAACCGGCGTGGCGCAGCGAGGCGTCGATGACGCTCGCGGACGAGGCCGCGCTCGCGCTACCGGCGCTCGAGGAAGCCGGTGGCGCGCATCTCGTGGGACACTCCTATGGTGGCGCAGTCGCGCTGAAGCTGGCGACACTGCGTCCGGAATTGGTGCGCAGCGTTGTTGTGTACGAGCCGGTGCTATTCCGCTTGGTGGTCAATAACGCCGCTCAACACTCACCTGCGCACGGAATCGTCGCCGTCGCCGACGCGATGCGAAAACAGCTTGCCACCAGCGACGCCAATTCGGCCGCACAGGTCTTCATCGATTTCTGGTCCGGTGCCGGCGCTTGGAGTTCGTTACCAGCCGGCCCACAGGCTTCGATCGCCGCGCGTATGCATGCCGTTGGTCATCACTTCGACGCACTCTTTCAAGAGCCGCTGCAGCGTCTCGAGTTGGAGCGTTTGAGAATGCCGGCGATGCTGCTCAGTGGATCGCGCACGGTGGATGTCACGCGCCGTATCGATGCAGTCCTGCGCGCGGCACTTCCTGCCGCCGAGCACCACTCTCTTGAAGGGATGGGGCATATGGGACCGATCACGCACGCAGCACAGTTCAATCAGCGGGTCGTGCGGTTTCTCGACAAGCAACGAGAGTATTCGCGCCCAGCGCTTGAAGTTCTGAGCGCGGCAGCCTGAGCGGCACCACGCAACCGACCAGGCACTATCGTTCGCCTGAGTAGGCGTTGAAGAATCGAGGAGCGGCGCCACATACTGCCTCAGCCTCCCCCTTTCCTCGTGGTGACCCGGGCACATGCCGCTGAGCGTCCTTTCCCTTTTTGTACACGCGTACATCGCATGGCGGCTGATCCCCGCTCTGGGTGACTTAGGATGGGCGCAGGTCGGTGTCGCCCTGCTTGTCGTTGTTTCCGCCGTTTCCCTTCAGGCAGGTTTCAATCATTGGCGCAGCCGACGTTTGCAGCAGAGCCGGCGTCACAACATCGTCATGGCGACCGCGTTCATCGCGATGGGCTTTTTATCGAGCCTGTTTGTGCTGACGCTGCTGCGCGATGTTGCACTCGCGAGTATCTGGATCGGCAGCCAACTCGGCTTGTCGTTGTCGGCGTCGACATTCGAAATCTGGAGTGCGCTGGTCGTTCCTGCAGCTGCAACGCTAATGACGTTTTGGGGACTCATCAATGCGCGCCGAACTGCGCGCGTGGTTGAAGTCGATGTGCCGATCGTTAATCTGCCGGCGTCGTTGGATGGCTTCACGATTGCGCAGATCAGCGACATCCACGTTGGCCAGACAATCAAAGGCGACTATCTGCAGTCCATTGTCGGTGCCGTCAATCGGCTGCAGGCCGATATGGTCGCCATCACGGGAGACCTGGTCGACGGCAGCGTGGCCCAACTTCGGGCGCACGTGGCACCGCTGGGCGGTCTGACATCACGCCATGGAACCTACTTCGTTACCGGCAATCATGAGTATTACAGCGGCGTCACGGCGTGGGTGTCCGAGCTGCGCCGCCTGGGAATCAACGTCTTGCTCAATCAGCACGTCGTCTTGCGGCACAACAATGACTCACTGGTAATCGCCGGAGTCACCGATTACAGCGGACACCACTTCGATGAATCTCACCGCAGCGACGCCGCGGCCGCCGTCGCCTCTGCGCCTGATGATGTCGTGCGAATTTTGTTGGCACATCAGCCGCGGTCTGCGGCCGGCGCGTTGAAGGCTGGATTTCACCTGCAGCTTTCCGGTCACACGCACGGCGGCCAGTTCTGGCCATGGAATTTCTTCGTTCGACTGCAGCAGCCGTTCACTGCCGGATTACATCGGCTGCAAAGCCTGTGGGTCTATACAAGTCGTGGCACTGGATACTGGGGGCCGCCAAAACGATTCGGCGCACCGTCGGAGATCACCCACTTACGATTGGTGTCGGCGCAGCCGTAAGTCGCTCCGCTGATTCAGTGTTTCGCGCACCGCAGTCGCGGTCCTCATTCACACCGCTTTCCCGTCAGCATGCAGTGCGAGGATGGAAGCGATAGCACGGTTCAGCGGTGTAGGCACGCCGGCACGCTGTCCGAGCTCGACCACACCGCCTGCCAGCCAGCGCACCTCGAGCGGATTGCCGCGCTCAAGATCGTGGTACATCGACGACGTCATGTCATAGGCCACATCGTCTGCCAGCTGAAGTCGCACGTCGGCATAGTCTTCAGCAAGGTCAACGCCGCGCGCGCGACCCACCGCGACTACCTCGCGCATAACGTCGAGCAAGAAGGCGCGCGTCTGCGGATTTTCGCGGATCGGACCGATCGGCTTGCGAATCGTCGCTGTCGTTCCCGACAAGCCGACCAAGAAAACATATTTTTGCCAAATTTCGCGCACGACATTTTCGGAGAGCTCCGCATTGACTCCGCCGGCAAGACAGGCCGCGAGCAACGCCTGCCCGCGCGCTGATTGAGATCCATCGAACTCGCCGAACAAAAGCCGCTGCATCGGTCCGGTCTGGCGAATCACGCCTGGCCTGTCGATGGTCGTCGCGACGTAACCCACACCGCCCATGATCGCCGCTTCGCCATACGCGGCCGTTAGGTATTGGTCTTTAAGCACGCCGTTCTGAAACGAGATGATCGCGGTATCGGTGCCGATCAAAGGGCGAATCTGCTGCAGCGCCGTCTCGGTGTCCCACAGCTTGACGCAAAACATCACGAGGTCGACGACCCCGACCTCGGCCGGATCATCGGTCGCGTTAACGCGAGGGATGTGAATCGGTTCCGGACCTTCCACACGCAGGCCGTCGCTGCGCATCGCCTGAAGATGCTTGCCACGGGCAATGAAGTGAACATCGGCGCCACCGTTGCACAAGCGCGCGCCGAAGTAACCGCCGAGTCCGCCCGAACCCATCACCGCAATGCGCATCGCTCATCTCCAGAGTCAGTGCAGCACGCAGCATAAGCACGCGCGCAGACCGCACAGGTTTGCAGCTGCTGCCAACGGTTCCGGCGGTTGCCTAGCTGATGTCCAGTTTTCGCCGATTGGGTGGAATAAACGATTCCAAAAAGTAGATCGGCATGCCACGGCCCGCGCTAGCGGCGCTCTCAAGCAACATTCCAGTTGTCCCGGCCCTCACGCCTGTCGTTTTGCAAATCTCCGGCGTGAATTTCACCAACGAGATTCTCTGCTGCACATTCGCGATCGGCGTGTTGAACGAGCTGCCCAGGAGTTGTTTCAGGTTCGCGCCGTCAAGCGCCGACAGCGGTTTTTTTGCGATCTCCGGAAAGCTGCTGGCATTGAAGTAAAAGCGGTTGAAGAGCGTGAACTCCCCGTTCACGCTCAGTTTGCGGTCGATGCAGATGATGTCGCCGTCCTTCTGTTGTAGCCAGTCCGACCACGAACCACGCTCCGAGATGCGCCTGCGGGAAAGCACTTTCGGAAACAGCGGCAGGAACTGTGGCTCGCCGGCGCCGCCCAGAAAGCGCAGGTGCAGCGGTGCGTCGATTGGCTGGCGTGGCTCGGTGACGAACGTCCCGCTGCCTTGCGAGCGCGTGACAAACCCCTCGTCGACCAGCGCGCGGAGGGCTTTTTGCACCGTCCCCAGGCTGTAGGGGGTCGAACGAGCGAGCTCGACCTCGGTCGGCATCTTGTCGCCGGGCTTCCAGTGACCCGAGGTGATCGCAGCAAGCAGCATCTCGCGCAGCTGCGCGTACTTGGGCAGCCCCGCCAGGGTGGGAGCGGCAAATTTACTAACGAAGTCCACGTGTCTTCGATCCTACGAGAGACGCCTTGACTATACTATATAGTATTGTAGTACCATAGCACCTGAGCCGTCACCGTTATAGCGCGGCCCCTTCCCAAGGAGAACACATGAAATTCAAATCTACGCTCGCGAGCGTTTCACTATGCAATTGCGGCGCTGATAGTCGCAGGCAACGCAAATGCGGCGGACCCCTACCCCACCAAGCCGGTCAAAATCATTTTCGGTTTCCCCGCAGCAAGCGCCACCGACGTCATTGCGCGCGCAGTCGGCGAGAAACTCTCTGCCAAGTGGGGGCAACCCGTCGTCATCGACAACCGGCCGGGCGCGGGCGGCAACCTCGGAAGCGAGATCGCTGCCAAGCAGCCCGCCGATGGTTACACGATCTTCTTCGGCACCGTCGCCAACGCGATCAGCGCTTCGTATTACTCGAAGCTGAACTATGACTATCTAAAAGATTTCACGCCGATCACGCTGGTTGCAACGACGCCGCTGGTGCTAGTCGCCAACAACAACGTGCCGGCGAAAAGCGTGAAAGAACTGATCGCGTACGCGAAGGCCAACCCCGGCGCGATCAACTTCGGTTCCGGCGGGGTAGGAACTTCCAACCATCTGGCCGGCGAGATGTTCAAGAAGAACACCGGCACCGACATGGCGCACGTGGCATACAAAGGAACGCCAGCGGCCTACACGGATCTGATGGCCGGGCGCGTTCAGTTGATGTTCGACAACATTGTCGCGGTGATGCCGCACATCAAGTCCGGCGCGTTGCGGCCGATCGCTGTGACAAGCGCAACGCGTTCGCCTTCGCTGCCTGACGTGCCGACAGTCGCTGAGGCAGGCGTCCCCGGCTTCGAAGCAGTGTCGTGGATCGGCGCGCTGGTTCCCGGCAGGTACGCCGAAGGAGATCGTCGACAAGATCTACACCGACCTGGTAGCAGTGCTGCGCACGCCAGAAATCAAAGAGCGTCTTGGCCAAAGCGGCGCCGTGGTGGTTGGCAACACCCAGGAGCAGTTTGCCGCGTGGAACAAAAGCGAGATCGCGAAATGGGCGCAGGCGGTCAAAGACTCCGGCGCGAAAGGCGACTAATCATGGATACGAACGTAACGAGAACGATCACCGAGCCTGCGCGCCAGATACCGGTGCTGATGGATGTCGACGTCGTCGTAGTGGGCGGAGGCACCACCGGACCGCTGGCTGCTATCTCAGCGGCGCGGCGCGGCAAGAGTGTCGTGATGATCGAACGCTTCGGCTCGCTCGGCGGAGTCCTGACGCTTGGCCTGAACACCAAACCCTCGGGTGCGCTGGTTGGCGGACTGCCATTGGAAATCTGGAATCTCGCGCGAAGCGCGGGCGGCGCGGGCGACGACTACATGGCGATGACGAAAACGGGCGACGTGAAGATTGCTTCGCCCACCGACCCTGAGATGATGAAGATGCTGCTGACGCGCCTGTGTGTCGAGTCGGGCGTGCAGATTCTGTTCGAGACGTTTGTTTCCAATCCCGTGGTCGAAAACGGCAAGGTCACCGGAGTTGTTATCGAGAACAAGGGCGGCCGTCAGTTCGTTGGCGCCAAAGTGGTGATCGACTGCTCGGCCGACGCCGACATGGCATTCAAGGCGAACGTGCCCTTCGTGATGGGCTCAGGAGACGCCGACAAGAACGTGATGCAGCCGGTGTCGATGTACTTCACGATGTCGAACGTCGATATCAAGCGGCTGGCCGAATGGGCCAAGACGTCCGACGATATTCCGGCGCGCGCGATTCCGCAGACCGACGAGGGGCTCGACTACAACCTGTGGCTGACCGGCTTCAACAAAACGCTGCAGAAGTGGCAGAAGGACACCGGCGTAAAGCTTCAGCGCGACAACATCACGCTGAAGACCGCGGGCGGACTGATGTACGTCAACGGCACCCGTGTGCTCGGCGTCAACGTTTTCTCGCCGAAAGAGTTCACGGCCGCGATCGTCGAGTGCTATCGCCAGATCGAGGGTGTGGCGCGCTGCCTGCGCGAAACAATCCCCGGGTTTGAGAAAGCGCGCATCGGTCAGGTCTCTCCGATTCTCGGCGTGCGGGAAACGCGTCACATCGTTGGCCAGTACACGTTGACAGGCCCCGATTCGCTCGGCGGCCATCATTTCGACGATTCCATCGCGGCTGATGCGTCAGCGTTGGACATTCACGATCCGAAGGGCGGCGACGTCGACTTTCAGTCGCTACCTCCGTACGAGATTCCGTATCGCTGTCTGGTGCCGCAGGGCGTCGAAGGTTTGCTTGTCGCCGGCCGCTGCATCTCGGCCGATCACGTTGCTCATGCACGCTCGCGCAACATGCCTGCTTGCATGGCCACCGGGCAAGCGGCGGGAGTCGCGGCGGCAGTGGCGATCGAAGAAGGAACTTCCGTACGCGATGTGCCCGTCAAGAAGGTGCAAGATGCGCTGCGTAAGTTAAAAATGCCGCTGCATGCCGAAGAGGTGATTTAGCGGATAGATCTTTCCCCTCCGTCATAAGGTTCGCGATGCCTCAAGCACACGGCTACGCCGCGATGTCCCCCAGCACGCCGCTGGGGCCGTTTTCTTTCCAGCGTCGCGAACCAGGCGCGCAGGATGTCGCGTTGGACATTCTCTATTGCGGCGTTTGCCATTCGGACTTGCACACGGCACGCAATGAGTGGCGCAACACCCGTTACCCCTCGGTCCCGGGCCACGAAATCGTCGGCCGCGTTACGAAAGTGGGCGATCGAGTGTCGACAGTTTCGCGTCGGCGACCTCGTCGGCGTCGGCTGCCTGGTCGACAGTTGCCAGCGTTGCGCGCCCTGCGCAGATGGCCTCGAGCAGTACTGCGACAACGGCTTTACCGGTACCTACAACGGACCCGAGCAGGGCACGGGAGCCAACACCTACGGCGGCTACTCCAATTGCATCGTTGTGCGCGAATCGTTCGTGCTTCGCATCACGCATCCCGAGGCTGATCTGGCCGCGGTGGCGCCGCTGCTGTGCGCCGGTATCACGACGTACTCACCGCTGCGCGAGTGGAAAGTCGGGCCCGGGCACAAGGTCGGCATCGTCGGCCTCGGCGGACTCGGACACATGGGCGTAAAGATTGCAGCCGCGATGGGTGCGCACGTCGTGCTGTTCACTACCTCCGCCAACAAACGCGAAGACGCGCTGCGCCTGGGCGCGAAAGAGGTCGTGGTGTCGAAGAACGCCGACGAGATGGGCAAGCATGTCGGCAGCTTCGATTTCATCGTCAACACGGTGGCCGTTCCGCACGACCTCGACGCTTTTCTGGTGTTGCTGAAACTGGACGGCACGATGACGCTAGTAGGCGCACCCGCAAGCCCGCACCCATCGCCGGGCGTGTTCAACCTCATCATGAAACGCAGGCGGCTCGCCGGCTCGTTGATAGGCGGCATTCGCGAAACCCAGGAGATGCTCGATTTCTGCGCTGAACACGGCATCGTCTCCGACATCGAACATATTCGGATGGACGAGATCGAGACGGCTTACGCGCGCATGCTGAAGAGCGACGTCAAGTACCGCTTCGTTATAGATATGGAAAAGTTGAAGACCGCGGGCGCGGCATCGAACTAGTTCAAGAGCAGTTTTCCCAGCGAGCGACGGGCTGTGACGAACTCGGACGGCTCTGCTTTTTCGACCAGTTGATCATCCAGGCTGCGGCCGGTCGCACGCAGGTCTTTGGTGACTTGCAGCAACGCATCGACAACAGCAGGGTCGAACTGCGCGCTCTTTTCGGTGCACAGATAAATGCGCACTTCATCATGCGGCAGCGCTTTTCTCCAGGGCCGGTCGTGCGTCAACGAATCGTAGGCGTCAGCGGCATGCACGATTCGCGCTTCGAGAGGGATGTCCTGGCCCGACAAGCCATCGGGAGTTCCGTTGCCATCGAAGCGTTCGTGGTGTGAGCGTGCGACGTGCGCGAAAACGGCACCGCGCTGCTCCCCCAGTTGTTCGCGTATCAGCTCCTCGCCAAACTTCGCGTGCGAGTGCAGAAATTCTTTCTCCTGCCACGTGAGCGGACCGCGTTGGCGCAGCAGCGTTTCTGGAACTGAGCCTTTACCGACATCATGCAGCCGCGCAGCCCGCTCGATCGTCGTCTGCATTGCAATCGCCCATGGCAGCTGATTGGCGACCAAGCGTGAAAGGGCGCCGACGCGAATCGTGTGCTCGCCGCTCGGCTCCTGCTTCGCTTCAGCGGCCGCTGCGAGGTTCTCAAGCGCAACCATCTTGCTATCGATCGTGATCGTGTCTTCCCATCCCAATGGCCGCGTGTTCTCCCACTCTCGATCATCGGGTTCGCTTGCCTGCGGATCGGCGCGATCGAAGTGCAGCCGCTGCGTCTTCTTCAGAAGCACCGACACATCGCGCATCACCTGCAGCGCTTCTTCGCCGCGTCCGACATAGCGATATGCATCCGCCAGCACCAGGTGCGCCGGGACTTCCATACTCGTTGAGATCGATGCTGCGCGCCGATGCGATTTCCGAAGCAGCTCAAGCCCTTCATCGACCTTGCCGAGCCGCACCTCGACAGTTCCCGCCGCCTGCAGCGCGAGATATTCCCATCGCACGTTGGCGGAACCCTTGGCCGTCGCGAACATCGACTTCGCAACGTCGTTCGCCTCATTCAAGCGTCCGGCCTTGGCCAGCAGAATGCAATGGATGTTGTCGTAATGCAGTTGAACCGTGCGGTGCTGCGGGTTGGCGCTTTGACTTTGCGCAAGTGCTCGCGCGCGCGTGCTGAACTCGAGCCCGCGTTCGACATCGTTCAGTTGTGAAGAGATCGCCGCGGTATTCGCGGCCGCCGCGGCGGCCATCAACACCGCAGGGGCTCCGCTCGCATCGACGCCTTCGAAGGCCTCCGGCCAGCGCTCATAGACATCCCACGCGAGTTGAAAGCATCGCTGTGCGTTGTCGTCCCAGCCGATGTTGGTCAGCACGACACCGAGGTTGACGACGGTCGACACCTCGGCGACCGGATCTTCCATTTCGCGCGCGAGCTCGACTGCTTCCTGCAAGCTGCCGAGAGCGGATGGCGCGTTGATGATGTCGCCGGTGAAGTATCCATGCAGTGAAAGCGCGCGCCGCAGCAGGCGGCGGTCGGGGAGGTCACGGCAAATATCGATTGCGCGTTCGAGCAGCGGCCCCATCTTCTGCGCGCGCCCAAGTGCGTTGAATCCGGCCACGACCGCAAACACCGCAGCAACGTAGGCATCGGTGCGAGCCTCGGCAGACCGGAGCTCGCGCTGCAAAGCGTCGAGCTCGATCAGCATGTCGCCCGCGGCACTTCCGGATGCGTTGGCCGTCAACGCGGCCGCACGTACCTGGATCGCCCGAAACCTCGCGGAATGGTCTTGCATTGCCCGAGACTACGGCGCATCCGCCGGGATCGAACTGTCAAAAACAAGCTTGTAAGCCCGCAGTCCGGGAGCGACCGTTCAAAGCAGCGAATTGCCTCACGAAAGCCGAGCGATTCGCGCATTTCCGGTCACGGCTTCGTTGATCGCGCTCGGCTCGGCATTTCGGTCGCGCCATTCATGCTGCTTGCGTAACGATGCTCCTAAGACGCTGCAGTTTAGGAGCCACCACGGGCACCGTAAGCATCGTGCTGGCGACAGCCATTAGCAGCAATGCCGTGAACGTCTCACTGGTGATGATTTCCTTGTCGAGCAGGATCGTGACAAAGATGATCATGATCAGCGCCTTGGTCTGCAGCAGCCAACCGATAATCGACGCCTCTCCCGGCTGCCACTTGAGGACCTTGCCCGCGATCTGAACGCCGAGAAGCTTGCCCGCCACCGACGCGAGCAAGAGCACTGCTGCTGCGATAAACACCGCTTCGCCGCCGACGTTCCAATTGGTTTTCAAGCCGGTGCTCAGGAAAAAGACCGGCATCACCACCAACAGTACGTTGTGACGGAGCTGATCCATTTGTTTTTGGTTGAACCAATCCGCGTCTATCACCGCGCCCGCAAGGAACGCGCCGACCATGTAATGCAGGCCCGACCAATCGGCGCCGAAACCGCATAGCGCGAGCCAGATCAGACCGACGTACCAACGGTCTCTCTCCGGCAACCACACCATCAGCTTGCGGAACCCATAGCTGCACGCGGCGAAAGCGAACAGAAACATCGCCTGCTTGCCCACACGCTGCCAGTCCATCAGGATCAGCGCCAGCACGCCCCAGATCGCGACGTCATCCAGGCTTGCGTAGCGCAAGATGCGCTGGCCGATCGGTTCGCGCAGGATCTCCAGCTTCTCCATCAGGAGAATCAGGATCGGAAGCGCGGTGACAGCGCACGCCATG
The DNA here is from genome assembly GCA_963729165.1 of uncultured beta proteobacterium. Lineage (GTDB taxonomy): Bacteria > Pseudomonadota > Gammaproteobacteria > Burkholderiales > Burkholderiaceae_F > JACCZX01. The sequence continues at coordinate 20,136 of CAVSMM010000003.1, read as the reverse complement.
CCGACTCCAAGAACGAATTGCCAGGTCAGCGCCTTCGGGCCGATCCATCCGGCGTACATCAACATGCCGGCTGCGACCACACTGCCAAACAACAGCGGTGTCGCCAGAGCGAGGCCGGCAGTAACCGCACTCTCGCGCCGATAAGTCCACGCCTTCTTCAAGTCCAGTTCGATACCGGCGATCCACACAAACACCATCACCGCCCACCACGCAATGCCGTTCAGCGATTGCACCACCGTGGGTGTGAAGACAAAGGCGTAGTAATCCGGGAAGGCTTTCCCCAGAATTCCAGGCCCTAGAAGAATTCCCGTAATGATCTGGACGACTACAAGCGGAGCGTAGTAATCGGTGTTGCCCACGCGCCAGATCAGGTACGGGACGGTGAAGATGATCCCGATTGCGATCAGGAAGACCTCGGTAGTGCTCAAGGCGAACTGCATGGTTGTGTCAGCCTCGGCTCTCTGCGCCTTCGATCAATTCTCTTCGAGTCAGGATCGAATTCAATGCGACGTTGACGTAATAATTTGAGCGCCCGACTTTCAGCTTTCTAACAAAGCCTTCCGAGGCCAGCGCATCCAGATACTTCGTTGCCGTTAGCCGTGAAACGTCCAATTCGCGCTCGACAAATTCAATCTTGGTATACGGATGAGCGAATAGATTGTTGATCAAATCCTGGCTGTAGAACTTGAAGCCTTCGCGGATGCGGTGCTTGTAGTCGAGCAAAGCCGCCTTGATCTCGGTAACGGTGCCAATTGCCTGCTGCGCGGTGAGTTCAACGGCCGTGAGCATGTACAGAACCCATTGTTGCCAAATCTCGACGGAATCTCTTTGCTCTCGAACGGCTTGCAACAGGCCGTAGTAATCAGACTTCGTTCGCACGATGTGTCGCGACAGATAAAGGACAGGCGCTTCAAGCAGCCCTTTCTGTACTAGATAGAGCACATTCAGAATTCGACCGGTGCGGCCGTTGCCATCGTAAAACGGGTGAATACTTTCGAACTGATGATGAAGCAAGGCCATCTTGATGAGAGGGTCAGCATCGAACGCTTCGTCATCGTTGATGAATCGCTCCACGTCGCGCATCAACTCTACGATCGCTGCAGGATCCTGCGGCGGCGTATAGACCACCTCACCGGCGTTGTTCTTTAACGCAGTACCGGGCAACTTGCGAAACCCCGCCTCGTTGTGCTCCAGCGTCGCCTGTATTTGAATAATGTGATTGGCAGTGAGCAGCCCCGTCTTCTTGACGAGATCATTTCCGACTTGCAGCGCCCGAACGTAATCGCGCACCTCCTTGGCGGCCGGCGAAGCGAAGAGTTCTGGATAGGTGTCGCCGCGAAACAGCTCGTCATGCGTCGTGACAATGTTTTCGATCGCAGAACTGTCTTTCGCTTCTTGCAACGCAATGGTATTGATCAAAATGCTTTGATTCGGAATCGAAGAGGCAACTCCCTTCAACTCGGCAAGATGTCGGCTAGCAGTAGCGGCCTTCTTTAGTACATCGGGCGATTCGAAGTCCCTCGCCGATATCCGGCCCAAGCCCAGGAGCGTGGCCGGGTGTAGCGAAGCGGTTGGGACTGCAAAAGTAGCCATTTACTATGTGTTTCCCAGCGATATGCATAGAAATTTACCATTTTCTATGCATATCCGGACCTCCGACGCAATAGCGCGGCGTCTCACACCCACCAGTGCTGCGACCCCGCTGGCCGACACATCTTGTTTCCATTCCCTGCCTAACTGGCGGCGACCGCCGCCATCTGACGTGCAATCTCGCGCGTTGACGACGCATGCCTACCAGCACAAACAAGATGAACCTACTCGTGTCGCGTTTTCGATCATTGATGCGTCCATGGACCTTCGTGTTGCTCGCGCTCGTCCTCGCCGGTGGCGGATGGTGGGCATGGAAAGCGTGGGGCGCCGGCGCCAAGAAGTCCGATGAACTGATCTTCTCGACCGTCCAGCGCGGAGACATCGAAGACCTGGTCGGCGCGACCGGCTCGCTGCAGCCGCGCGACTATGTCGACGTCGGCGCGCAGGTGTCGGGGCAGTTGAAGAAGCTGCACGTCGAAGTCGGCACCGAAGTCAAAGAAGGCCAGCTGCTGGCGGAGATCGACGCCGAGCAATCGGCCGCGCGCGTCGACGCCAACCGTGCGTCGCTGCGCGCGCAGCAGGCGACGCTGGTCGAGCGCCAGGTCAATCTCGAGAAGGCCGAGCGCGATCTGCAGCGGCAGAAGAACTTGATGGCCGAAGAGGCGACCACCACCGAGCAGGTGCAGAACGCCGAGACCGCGGTGCGCGCCGCCGCCACGCAGATCAATACGCTGAAGGCGCAGATGCAACAGCAACAGGCCAGCATGCGCGTCGAGGAAGCGAACCTGAAGTTCACCAAGATCTACGCGCCGATGTCCGGCACGGTGATCAGCATCACCGCGCGCCAGGGCCAGACGCTGAACACCAATCAGTCGGCGCCGACATTGCTGCGCATCGCCGATCTGTCGACGATGACGGTGCAGACGCAAGTCGGCGAAGCCGACGTCGCCAAGCTGCGCAATGGCATGTCGAGCTACTTCACGACGCTCGGCAGTCCGGGCCGGCGCTTCTACGGCCAGCTGCGCAAGATCGAGCCGACGCCGACCGTCACCAACAACGTCGTGCTCTACAACGCGCTGTTCGACGTGCCGAACCCGAACAAAGTGCTGATGCCGCAGATGACGGCGCAGGTGTTCTTCGTCGTCGCCGAAGCGCGCGATGTGTTGACGGTGCCGGTTGCGGCGCTGACGTATCAACGTCCGCAGCGCGCGCAAACAGCCGCAGCCGCGCCGTTGGATGATGTGCCCGATTCCGCGCCGAAATCGGCGAGCGCTCCTGCAAAGAGCAGCGAACAGTCCACCGACAGACCACGCGGCGACCGCCAGCGCGGAGCGCGCCGCGAGGCATCAGCCGGCACAACATCGACCACACCACGCCGCGCGATCGTCAAAGTCGCCACCGCCGCTGACAGCGCAACCACCGTCGAGCGCGAAGTCACCGTCGGCGTCGCGAGCCGCGTCAACGCCGAAATCCTCTCCGGCCTGAACGAAGGCGAGCGCATCGTCGTCGGCGTGAAGGTCCCGGAAGCGCCTCGCACCGCGCGCAAACCAAGGGCGCAACACCCGCGTTCGGCCCGCCGGGCGCAACCGGCGCACTTGGACCGGTGGAGCCTCCAAGCGATGACTCCCGACAGCTCGTCGCGCTTTCTCTGCGCCGTCGCGATTCCCTGCCGCAGCAAAACGCACAACACCCGCGCGCGACACGACACCGCTGATCGACCTGCGCGGCGTCACCAAGACCTACGTCAACGGCGATCTCGCAGTCGAAGTTCTGCACGGCATCGATCTCGCGATCAACCCCGGCGAGCTGGTCGCGATCATGGGCGCATCGGGCTCGGGCAAGAGCACGCTGATGAACATCCTCGGCTGCCTCGATCGTCCGACCGAGGGCAGCTACAAGTTCATGGGCCGCGACGTGTCGACGCTCGACCGCGATCAGCTCGCCGAGCTGCGCCGCGAATCGTTCGGCTTCGTGTTCCAGAGCTACAACCTGATCGCGACCGGTTCCGCAACCGACAACGTCGAGATGCCCGCGGTCTATGCCGGCCTGTCGCCCGCCGAGCGTCATGCGCGCGCGGGCGAGTTGCTTGGCATGCTCGGCCTCGCAGACCGATCGCATCATCGGCCGAATCAACTGTCGGGCGGACAGCAGCAGCGCGTCTCGATCGCACGCGCGCTGATGAACGGCGGCCGCGTGATCCTCGCCGACGAGCCGACCGGCGCGCTCGACAGCAAGAGCGGCGCCGACGTGATGCAGAAGCTGAAGGATCTCAACGCGCAAGGTCACACGGTGATCCTGATCACGCACGCGCGCGAAGTCGCCGAGCACGCACCGCGCGTGATCGAGATCAAGGACGGCCGCATCGTCGCCGACCCCGGCCCGCAGCCGCCCGCCAACCACAACGCCGCCGACGCATGGCAGCCGCGCCGCGGCCGCATCTCGCACGGCGCCGATGTCGCCGAAGCCACGAAGACCGCGCTGCGCGCGCTGCGTGCCAACGTATTCAGATCGGTGCTGACGTTGCTCGGCATCGTGATCGGCGTCGCCTCGGTGATCGCGATGCTCGCGATCGGCGACGGCGCCAAGCAGGCGGTGATCGATCGCATCAGCGCGATGGGCTCGAACCTGCTGCTGGTGCGCCCCGGTGCGCCGAACCAGCGCGGCTTTCAGAACACCGCGACGTTGGTGCTCGCCGACGTGCAGGCGATCGACCGCGAAGTGCCCAACGTGCTGGCGGCGATTCCCGAACAGAGCAGCACCGCCACGTTGCGCTTCGGCGGCGCCGACTACTCGAGCCAGGTGACCGGCACCTCGGCCAAGTTTCCGCTGGCGCGCCAATGGAAAGTCGCGCGCGGCGTGTTCTTCAGCGAAGAAGACGAGCGCGACTACGCCACCGTCGCTGTGCTCGGGCAGACCGTCGCCAAGGCGCTGTTCGCAGAACGGCGAAGAGCCGCTCGGCCAGTTCGTGCTGGTCAACAACCTGATGTTTCAGGTGATCGGCGTGATGGCGCCGCGCGGCGCATCGCCGACCGGGCAGGACCAGGACGATGTCGTGCTGGTGCCGTACGCCACCAGCCAGCTGCGGCTTTCGGGCCAGCGCTTCCTGCGCAACGTGACGATCGCGGTCGAAGACGTCGAGCGCATCGACGAAACGCAAGCCGCAGTCGAAGCGCTGCTCGCGCAGCGCCACGGCATCGTCGACTTTCAGATCCGCAACATGGCGTCGATCATCGACACCGCCACCGAAACGCAGAACACGATGACGATCCTGCTCGGCTCGATCGCCGCGATCTCGCTGCTGGTGGGCGGCATCGGCGTGATGAACATCATGCTGGTCAGCGTCACCGAGCGCACGCGCGAGATCGGCATCCGGATGGCGACCGGCGCGCGCACGCGCAACATCCTGCAGCAGTTTCTGATCGAAGCGCTGGTCGTATCCGCTGTCGGCGGCGCGATCGGCGTCGTGCTGGGCCTCGGCACCGCCGCCGTCGTCGATGCGCTCGGCACGCAGGTGCAGTTCTCGCTCGCGCCGGTGCTGCTCGCATTCGGCTGCGCATTCGCCACCGGACTCGTGTTCGGCTGGCTGCCGGCCAACAAGGCCGCGAAGCTCGACCCGGTGGTCGCGCTCGCGTCGGAGTAATCAATGAAAACGAACCTGAAGCCGCTCTCCGTCGCACTCGCCATTGCCCTCGCAGGCTGCGCAGTCACCGAGCCGAAGACGCGCGTGCAGATCGACATGCCGCAGGCGTTCACCGAAGCGTCGGCGCCGATCGCAAGCGGCAGCATCGAGCCAGCTCTCCGCCGACTGGTGGACGAGCTTCGGCTCGCCACAGCTGACCTCGCTGATCGAAGAGGCCCTCGCCGGCAGCTCCGACATTCGCATCGCCGCCGAGCGCATCACGCAAGCCGAGCTCGCACTGCGTCAGGCGAATGCGTCACTGCTGCCGAGCATCGGCCTCAGCGCCGGCCAATCATCCAACCGCAGCGACAGCCCCGGCACCGATGCCAGCACGCGCCGCGGCACCAGCGTATCGATCGCGATGAGCTACGAGATCGACCTGTGGGGCCGACTCGCCGCTGGCATTCAGGCGCAAGAGCAGGCGTTGAACATCAGCCGCTTCGACGCCGAGACCGTGCGGCTGACGCTGACGAGCGGTGTCGCCGCGACCTACTTTCAATTGCTCGCCACCCGCGAGCGGCTCGATATCGGGCGCGAGAGCCTCGCCACTGCAGAGCGCGTGCTGAAGGTCGTCGACGCGCGCTATCGCAACGGCGTGGCGACGCAGCTCGATCTTTCGCAACAAACTACCGCGGTGCTGAACGTGCGCACGCAGTTGATTCCGCTCGAAGTCGCCGAGCGCCAGACCGTCTCCGCGCTCGCGCTGCTGATCGGCCGCGTGCCGCAAGGCTTCGGTGTGGCAGAAGACAACTTCGAAGAGCTGCGCGTCCCCACCGTCGGCGCCGGGTTGCCCTCCGAGCTGCTGACGCGCCGCCCCGATCTCGCCGCAGCCGAAGCACAACTCGCTGCCGCCGATGCAAACGTCGCCGCTGCACGAGCAGCATTGCTGCCGAGCATTTCGCTGTCGACATCGGCCGGGCTCGCAACCTCAGCGCTGATGAGCCTTGCCAATCCGACCAATGCGATCTCAATCGGACTGTCGCTCGCACAAACGTTGTTCGACGGCGGCCAGAGGCGCGCGCAAGTGGGAATCGAGCAATCGCAGCGGCGCATCCTGGTCGAGACGTACGCCAGCGCGGTGCGCACTTCGTTGAAAGAAGTCGATGACGCGCTCGGCAACGCCGACCGCGGGGCGCGGCTTGAAGACGCGCAACAGCAAACGGTCGAGCAAGCACAACGTTCATTGCGGCTCGCCGAGATCCGTTACCGCGAAGGCGCAGGCGATCTGCTCGCAGTGCTCGACGCGCAGCGCAGTCTGTTCTCGGCACAGGATCAGCTGGCGCAGTCTCGACTCGAGCGGCTGACTGCGTCGATCGATCTGTTCAAAGCGCTCGGTGGTGGCTGGTCGGCACCGGAAGCAACAGCCGAAATAGCCCGGTAACTCTTGCGCGCGAGGCTTGCATCGCAAGCTTCGCTACCATCATGGTCCTCCGCTCCGAGGTTCCATGCGATCTCTCACTGCACTTGTTGCGATCATCGCAGTTGCCGGCTGCGCGACGGTCGCCGTGCGTGAGTTTGATCAGCGTTACGGGCAACCTGACCCGACGCGCTTCGATGCTCCGATGCAGCCCGTCGCAGGAATGTCGTATCGCAAAGACGTGCAGCCCATCCTCGAACGGCGCTGCGTCGTGTGCCATGGCTGCTACGACTCACCCTGCCAGCTGAAGCTCGGCGCCTGGGAGGGCATCGCGCGTGGAAGCAGTCAGCAGCTGGTCTATGACGCCGCGCGCCTGCTTGAAGCGCCGACCACGCGCTTGTTCGTTGATGCGCAGCTGCCTTCGCAGTGGCGGCAGCATGGTTTTTCTTCAGTGTTGAACGAGAGGACGCAAACCTCGCAAATCAACCTGGCCGCGAGCGTTCTGTATCGCTCGCTCGCCCTGAAGCGCGATCACCCGCTACCGGCTTCGCCGCTGCTTTCCAATGCGTTCGACTTGTCGCCGGACGGCGCCTCGACGTGTCCACGCATCGAACAGTTCGATGCCTTCGCTCAAAAAAATCCAATGGCCGGCATGCCGTACGGTTTGCCCGGCCTCGACGAACGCGAGTTCTCGACGATCACCCGCTGGATCGCAGCCGGTGCGCCTTTCGAAGGCTATGAGCCGTTGCCGGCCAGCGTGCAGCAACAAATTCAGGTCTGGGAAGCATTTCTTAACGGCGAATCGAACAAGGAGCGGCTGATGAGCCGTTACCTGTACGAGCACCTGTATCTCGGTCATCTGTACTTCGAAACCGATTCGCAGCGTCGCTCATTTCGAATCGTCCGCTCCACCACCCCGAGCGGCCAGCCGATCGTGCCCATCGCCACGCGTCGCCCGTACGATGACCCCGGCGTCGCGCGCTTTTTCTACCGACTCGAGCCCGAACGCGAAGCGCTTCTCGCAAAGACGCACATGCCGTATGCGCTCAGCGCGGCACGCATGGCGAAGTACCGTGGCTGGTTTCTCGATCCTGCGTACACGGTGACTGCGCTGCCGTCGTACGACGCCGACATCGCATCCAATCCGATCGCGGCATTTCGTGACTTGCCGCTCGACGGCCGTTACCGCTTCATGCTCGATGAAGCCGAATACTTCGTGATGAACTTCATCAAGGGCCCGGTGTGCCGCGGCCAGCTCGCACTCGATGTCATCGAAGACCGCTTCTGGGTCTTCTTCGTCGATCCGAAGGTGGGCGGCGATGCGATGGTCGGCGAACTGCTTGCGCGTGAAACCAGCAACCTTCGGCTGCCCGCCGAATGGGGCAGCAACTCGCTGGTGCTGATCCCCTGGCTCGAGTTCTCGAAACTCGAAGCACACTACCTGCGGGCGAAAAGCGAGTGGCTCGAACGCAACGCAGTGGCGCGCAAGGACGATCTCTCGACGATCTGGAGCGGCGACGGCAACAATCCCAACGCAGCGTTGACCGTGTTCCGGCATTTCGACAGTTCGTCGGTGGTCAAGGGTCTGGTCGGCGATCAGCCGAAGACGGCGTGGGTCATCGGCTATCCGCTGTTTGAGCGGATCTACTACCTGCTCGTCGCGGGTTACGACGTCTACGGCAACGCCGGGCATCAGTTGAACAGCCGCCTCTACATGGACTTCCTGCGCATGGAAGGCGAGTTCAATTTCCTCGTGCTGTTGCCGGAGAAAGCTCGACGCCCGACGGCCGAATACTGGTATCGCGGCGCGCCGAAAGACGTGACCGACTTCGTCTACGGCCGCGACGCGCACTTCAACCGACCGAGCGGCATCACGTACCGGACCAACGATCCACAACGCGAGCTCTACGAAATGCTGAGCGCGCGAGTGGCGCCGGCCGCGGCGAAGCGATACGAACTTGCATCGGTGGCGGATCCCGCACTGAGGCGCAACTTGCAGGCGCTGTCGAACGTGCGCGGCGCGAGCCTCGCATGGATGCCCGAGGTCGTGTTCCTGCGCGTCGAGCAGCCGAGCGCCGCTCCGCAGTACTTCAGTGTCTTGCGCAATACCGCGCACAAGAATGTTGCGCACCTGTTCACGGAGGAAGTGCTGCCGGCGGAAAACACGCAAACGGTCGTACCGGGATTCCTCGGCGCGTATCCGAACGCAATTTTCAGCGTCAAGGCAGCGGACCTGCCTGCGCTCGCGAATGCAATCGGATCGCTGGCGTCGGAAGACGATTACCGCAAGCTCGCCGATCGCTACGCGGTTCGCCGCACCAACCCACGCTTCTGGGCTACGAGCGATGAACTGATGGATGCGTACGCCGCGTGGGCGCCGGTCGAAGCGGGCATCTTCGACTACGGGCGGCTCGAGAATCGATAAGTCCGCCGCTAGTCGTCAGCTAGATAACCGGCGTTCCAGTTTTTCCCTATCTCCGCGATTGAGAAAGCCGACTGGCTTTGCTGTGCGTGATAGCGGAAGCTCATCGCCTTCACCACATGATAAATCAGGCCAATGGACGATCCCGCGCTCCCCACCGAAGCCAAGTGCCCCTTTCATCAGACCGCCGGTGGCGGCGCCACCAACCGCGACTGGTGGCCGAACCAGCTGCGGCTGGATCTTGCTCGCTCAACACTCTTCGAAGTCCGATCCGATGGATGCCGACTTCGACTATGCAAAGGCTTTCGAGAGCCTCGACCTAGAGGCGCTGAAGATAGACCTGCACGCGCTGATGACCGATTCGCAGGACTGGTGGCCAGCCGACTTCGGCCACTACGGTCCGTTCGATCTGCGCCAATGACCTACCTCCTGACTCGCCGCGCCGCGCTCGGACTCGCTCTCCTGCCTTTGTTCGCCGGATGCAGCACACCGCTGCCGCTGCTTGCACGACCGCCCGGCGATTCCGCTGCAGCGAAGCGACTGCAGGACAGCGCCGAGGCGCATGGGCTCGCTGCCTATCGCGCACTGACGGATATCAATGTCAGCTACAGCGGCGAGTGGCGTCCGCTGATCAATCGCATTCAGCCCGAGCTGGTCGACGCGGGCTTTCGCGGCAACTCGGAGGAGCGCTTGATGCCGATGGCCGGCGTGGTAGCGCAGGCCTACACCGGTCCGCTTGGACGCAAGCAGGTTTCATGGCGCCGCGGTCGCACGTCATCTAACGAAGCGGGTGAAGTCGCGGTATGGTTCAACGGCGTCCTCAGCAGCAACCCAGCGGCGCAAGACACCGCGGCGCTGGTCGCAGAAGGCTATGCGTTGTTCCTGTTGGGGCCGCTCTGGCTTGCGAATCGAGACCTGCCGATGCAACTCGCCGGCACCGAGCGCGTGGACGATCGTCTGTGCGACGTGGTCAACGTATGGCTCTCACCTGGCCTGGGCAAAGCGGTAACCGACCGCCTCTCTCTGTACATCGATCGCGCAGACAACATCACGCGCCGCATGCGTTTCACGCTCGAAGGTTTTGAGCGCACGCGCGGCGCGGTCGCCGAGGTCGACACATTCGAGCACGCACGCCGCTTTGGCGTGCTGTGGCCAATGCGCTCATACGAGCGGCTGGTGCATCCGTTTCCGATGCCGGTACACGACTGGCGCATCACGGGACTCGATATAAATCGCGGCTACTCGGCGAAGGATGTGATGGGACCGGAGTTCACAGGAGCGGCGGCACGTCCTGCGACTTCGACTTAGCCGCGCCCTGTTTCCACATAAGCAGTGGTGACGGCGACTGCGCGTCGTCAGCTTGCCAACTGCTTCCGAAATGCATCTCCCATATCCGCGGGCATGCCGAGCATGCCGGCGTCGATCATCGCGAGAAATGCACGGCGTCCTTCGGGCGGTTGATCCTTCATTTCAACCACCGTCGTTTGCACGTACTCCGCTCTTTCTTCCGCGTTCATCTGCAGGAACATTTTCTCGGCCTCGGCCGTCGATCGCTGCATGTCCTTGAAGCTCGTGTACATCATTCGCATCACGCCGTGCATCATCGCGCCGCCTTGCGCACCGAGTCCCGGCTGTGCGCTCATCGCCGTCATGCGCGCGAACTGGCGCCGATAGTCGTCCGCACTGCACGCACTGCCAGGCTGAATCGCTTCGGACACCTTGCCGAAGCTCTCCAGAATCAGTGCCAGCTCGTTCATCTCGGCAGCATCGAGCGGCTTGGCGTTCATCATCTGCTGCATCATCGCCATCGCCTGCTGCATGTCGGCGCCGCCCATGCCGGCCATGCCCGACGGCATCATCTGCGACATCGCAGCCTCTCCGGCCAGCTGATTCAGTGCGCCCATTGCGCCGATGCCGCCAACACTTTGCACGCCACCCAGTGCACCGACGGCGCCTGCTGCACCGGTGACGCTCGATGCGCTGCCCGCGATTCCGGCGGCGCTGCCCGCGGCACCTGATACCGTGCCTGCAAGTTGACCGACTGCGAGGGCGGTGTCACCACCGCCCGCAGCGCCGACCAGGTTCGCTGCGCCGGCAACGGAGTCTGCAGTCGATTGAACGTTCTGCAGATTTCGCACCGCGCGCACCTGACCGCCCGCTGCGCCCAACCCACTCAAGCTGCCGAGATTGCTGGCGCCGCCGAGCGCGCCGATGTTGGTCATGCCGCCACCGCTACTCCGTAGCAGCCCGGTCAGCGTTCGACTCTGCTTGACGGCGTCTTCGGCGAGATCGGCCTTGCATGGACCGAACGAAGCACGGATTCCATCTTCGATGCGCGCTTCCACGAAATCGAAAATGATCTGCTTGACGATCTCCTTCGCGATCATCACGGCCGGGGCAACCGCTTGCGCCGGATAGCACGCGAGCGTGAGCGAGACCAGAACGACGATCACCCGGACCATGGCAGTCCTTCATCAGCACGATTACCGACGTGATTGTGCGCTGACGGAGAATTTTCACTTAAGCAATTGAGAGTGCTTCGCGGCCAGAGGTGAACGCAAGATGGTGAAAAGGCCCTTGACCCGGTCGATTGCTTCCTGCGCTTCCGCCGCGGCAGCGGCATGCCCGTGTAGTCATTTTGGTTGCGCTTCTTTCTCAGAGCATCAAGCACGCTTCGCCCCGGTTGATCACCTGGCAAACTCGCCTTCGCGCTTGGCCTTACGCTACGGCCTCAAGCAGAAACCCGGCGTTGTCGCGCAGGTAGGTCAGGATCAGCCGACCGCCTGCGCAGCACGCCCGCCCACCCGCCTGATGAGCTCTGGACGCCGGATCTTGCCGGTCGGCGTCATTGGCAGAGTCATCCATCATGACTAGCTGTTCAGGCAGCTTGTAATCGGCGACGCGCCCTCGAAGAAATGACAGACTTCATCGAGCGTTAGCTACATGCCGGGCTTCACCACAACGCACATGCAGTTCTTTTCACCCAGTCTTGCATCGGGTGCGCCGACGATCGCCACCTGCAGCACCGCTGGATGCTGGTACAGCAGTTCTTCGACCTCGCGCGGAAAGTACTTCTTGCCGCCGCGATTGATGATCTCCTTCTTGCGGCCGGCGATGCGGACGTTGCCTTCGGCATCGACGAACTGACCGAGATCGCCGGTTCGAAACCAATCGTCTGCGGTGAAACTGTCGCGATTGGCCGCTCATTGTTCAGATAGCCAAAGTGCACCGACGGGCCAATCGCTGCGATCTCGCCGACCTCGCCGTAGGGCACATCGTTGCCGTCATCATCAATAATGCGCAGACCCATCTGGCTGACGCAGCGACCTACGGTCCCGTTTACTTTCAGCGGATCATCAGTCAGGCGCGTGAACGAATGAAATCCGGTCTCCAACATTCCGTACAGCTCGATCAGTTTGGCGTTCGGTAGCGCGGCCTGAAATGCCTTGATCGTCTCGACGGCGGCAGACGCTCCGCCGGTGATCACGACGCGTAACGAGCTTAAATCGCTCCGCTTCAGATCCGGCGAATTCAGCATCGCAACGATCGATGCCGGCGCAGTCGGGATGTAAGTCACCTTCTCGCGTTCGATGATTTCCAATGCACCGTCACCAGAAAATCTTTCCATCAATACCACCTTGCGCCGGCCAGCACGGACTGCACCAGAGTGATGTATCCCCAGTTCAGACCAACGGGCAAATAGTCGAGCAGCACGTCGCGCTCGGTGACTTTCAGTTCGCTGTTGATCAACTCCGACGTACACATTGTCGTGTTCGTACAGTGCAGGACACCCTTCGGGTTGCCGGTCGTGCCCGACGTGAAGCACATCCGCATGATCTCGAACGGGTCCATCCGTACCCGATCCTTGTCGGCGATCTCCGGCGTTTCGTCGACGACTTGCGCGAAGCTGCGGTCATTCGCCAGCGTCGACGTCATCGACGCAAACTACGATCTGCAGGTCCGGCAGGCTGAGGCCGGATTTCTCCAATCATTTCCAGGTAATCGAATCCCTTGAACTGGCTGGCGCAAACATAAACGCGCGACTTCGAGAACTTCAGGATGTATTCGACTTCAACCGAGCGGAAGTCCGCGCTGATCTTGTTGGCGACCGCGCCTATCAGCTCCAGCGAGAAGAACACGACCGGAAATTCGATCCGATTCGGCAACTGCAGCGTGACCACGTCGCCGCGTCGGACACCTTGCCGGCGCAGGAATTCGGCGAAGCGTTTGACTTCGGCCCATAGCTTTCCGTAATTGATGCGTCGCCGCTCATCGACGATCGCCTCGCGTTGCGGATGCTCGCGCGCATGCCGCTCGATCACTTCGAAAATGTTCGGTCGCGACCACCAGCCCTTGGCGGTGTATTCGTCGATCGTTTCCTGACTTGCAGGACGGGGGGCATTCGATCATCTTTGTTCCTAACGCACGGCGCGCAGCAGGCCGCCGTCGACTTGGATTGCTGTGCCGGTGATGTATGAGCCCTTCGGCGATACCAGCAGTGCTACCATGTTGCGCAATGTCGTCGACGGTGCCGATGCGCTTCAGCGGTATCTCCTCACGCAGCCGCGCCTGCACCACTTCCGCCGGCTCGTTACCTGCAGCGAACACCTTCTGCAGGCGCTGGTATCGATGTATCCGGGGCAAATCGTATTGACTGTTGATGCCGTATTGCGCCACTTCGAGCGACAGCGTCTTCGCGAACCGATCACGCCGGACCAAGTCGCCACCGACAACGAAAAGCCGCGGATCGGCTGGATCGCGGAGATCGCCGTGATGTTCAGGATGCTTCCGCCACCGCGCTCGCGCATCGACGGCACTGCCTCACGCACCATCCGCACGACGTACATCAGGTTCTGCTCGACCGCCTTGGCCCATGCGCGTGTCGTCGAACGACAGCAGCTCGCCGATCGGCGGCGCGCCGTCGTTGTTGACGAGGATGTCGACGCCGCCGAACTCGGCACTTCATCGTCTCGACGATGCGCCGGCAATCTTCCGACTTGCGCGCATCGGCCGCGATTGGCAGCACGCGCACGCCGTCTCCTTCCGCAGCCGTTCGCCGCGGCTCGACAGATCTGGTTCGCGCCGCGCGCAGATCGCGACCGATCACGCCTTCCCGAGCCAGCATGCGCGCGATGCCGTAGCCGATGCCCTTGCTCGCGCCGCCGACGATCGCCATCTTTTCCTTCAGTTCGAGATTCATCGTGCGCCTCACCTGTTCGAGGAAGCGTTCGGCATTGCGGTGAAAGACGTTCTCCAACGTTTCCTCGTCATAACCCTCGGCGCGCCACTCGCGCACCAGCCGCTCGTAGGTGAACAACGGATAGTCTGCGCCGAACATCATGCGGTCCTGCAGCCGGCGCGGAATATCGTGCTTCAAGTCCGGCGTGAAGTACTTCGGCGACCAGCCATGTAGTTCGTACCAGATGTTCCGCTTATGCATCAGTACCGCAATGGTCTCGGTTTGCCACGGCCATCCGGTCGTCGCGCGACGATCGTCAGCTTCGGAAACTTTGCCGCAACCAAATCGAGATGCCGCGGATGACAATCATCGAGCACGATTCCGTTGCCGCCGGGCAAACCTGCACCCAGCCCCGTCTGCCGACGAAGATCAATGTCGGCATCTGGCTTCGATGCACAGTTCGTAGAACGGAAACCATTTCGGATCGCTCGGCGGGCCGCTGCCGGAACCTGACACCGCGAAGCCGATAAGCCGGCGCGTCTGTCGATGCATCGTCTGCAGCTCGCGCACGCCGGCATCGCCGGTTGCAGGCTCGATATGGATCCAATGTCCGAGAATCTGTTCGGGTGCGCTCGTTGTGTCTCGAAGCCGTAATCGTGGATCGGAGTGGCTTCGTCGAGCGGCATGAATTTCGTGAAGCCGAAATCGAGGATCACCCGCACGTTGTTGGCACGGAAGTATGTCCGCCATCTCGTCCTCGGTGTGGTAGGTCGGCTCGGAGTTCCAGGTCTTCTTCTGCTGCGCGAGCTCCTCCTCGGTGCGCAGCGTGTAGCCGCGCTTGGTGCCCCAGTGCGAATGAACATCGATGATCTTCATGTCAGTCGATCTCCCTAGTGACTCGCTCCCAGATAGGTTCGTTCGATGCGCTCGTCGCGCAGCAGCTCGGCTCCGGAGCCGTGAAAGGCGACCTTGCCGTTCTCCAGCACGTAGCAGTGGTCGGCGAGCGCAGCACCTTGCGCGCGTTCTGCTCGGCGATCAGCACCGACACGCCGGTCGCATTCATCGTGCGCACCGTGTCGATATCGTGTCGAATAGTTTCGGCGCGAGCCCGAGCGAGGGCTCGTCGAGCAGCAGCAGCTTCGGGCTCGACATCCACGCGCGCCCGAGCGCCAGCATCTGCTGTTCGCCGCCGGACAGGTAATGCCGCGGTCTGTGTCGCGCGCTGCTTCAGGATCGGGAAGAGCTCGTAGACGCGCGCGAGCCGCTCGTCGAACGTCTGCGCGATCCGCCACCAGGTACGCGCCGATCTTCGAGGTTCTCGCGCACGCTCATCGTCGCCGAACAGCATCCGCCCCTGCGGCATGTGAATCACGCTGCGGCGCACGATCGCTCGGTCGACGCGCCGGCGAGTTCGGTCGCCGTCGAACATGACGCGGCCCGCCGCGCACCGGATTGAGCCCGGAGATCGCGCGCATCAGCGCGGTCTTGCCGGCACCGTTGGCGCCCAGCACGCCGACGATCTTTCGCCGGCGGCACGTCGAGCGAGATCTTGTGCAGCACATCGATCGCCGGTGTAGCCGGAGCTGAGCGCCTTCAACGCGCAGCATCGGCCGCCTCCTCGCCCAGGTACGCATCGATCACCGTGCGATTGCGCTGGATTTCCTCGGGCGTGCCCTCCGCGACGACGCGCCGACTGCATCACGGTGATGCGGTCGGCGAGCGCCATCATCACGCGCATGTTGTGCTCGACCACCAGCAGTGTGATGCCGCGCTGCTCGGCGAGCGCGCGCGCCGTCGCAATCGCGGCGTCGGCCTCGGACTCGCTCATGCCGGACGTTGGCTCGTCCATCAGCAGCAGCGTCGGCCGCGCGGCCAGCGCACGCGCGAGGTCCATCCGCTTCAGCACGCCGAACGGCAGATCCGACGCGCGGCTCGTTGCGATAGCGGCAGCAGCCCGAACGCGTCGAGCGTCTCGGTTGCGAACGCGATCGCGTCGCGTTCCGCGCGCTGCGCGCCCGGCAGGTCCAGCGCCGCGCTCCAGAACGCCACGCGCTGATGCCGCGCGCGACGCCGACCAGCACGTTTTCGAGATCACGCTCATCTCGCTGAATGGCTCGACGTGCTGGAACGTTCGGCCGACGCCGCGTCGCCGATGCGGTTCGACGCGTCGCCCCGTGATCTGGTGCCCGTCGAATAGCACGCGGCCCGCCGCGAGCGGCAACCGCGCCGGTGATCGCGTTGATCAGCGTCGTCTTGCCGGCGCCGTTCGGCCCGATCAGTCCGCGGATTTCGCCAGGCGCGACCGTCGAACGACACATCGCGCGCAGCGATCACGCCGCCGAAGCGCACCGTCACTCCCTCGAGCGCAGCCGGTCCGTCATCGCGCACGCGCCTTGTCGATGTTCGCTGACACGTCGACGGTACACCCGGTGCCACAGCGCGACGAGTCCGTGCGGCATGAACAGCAAGAACCCGAGCAGAATCAGCGTGTAAATGAGGTCGCTGTACTCGCGCACCGGCCGCAGCAGCTCGGGCAGTCCCGACAGCACGGCCGCGCCGATCACCGAGCCGGCGACCGAGCCCATGCCGCCGACGACGATGTAGGTGATCTGGCGCAGCGACGCCCAGACGCCGAACTCGATCGGATCGATGAATCCAACGACGACCGCCATCAGCCCGCCCGCCACGCCTGCATACGCGGCCGACAACGCGAACGCGACGAGCTTGACGCGCGCAACCGCGACGCCTAGCGACTGCGCCGCGTGCGGGCTAAGCCGCACCGCGTTCATCTCGCGCCCGTATGACGATGCAAGGATGTTGGTCGCGGCCCACACGGCGAACACCGCGCACGCGGCGACGAT
The DNA here is from genome assembly GCA_963729165.1 of uncultured beta proteobacterium. Classification (GTDB taxonomy): domain Bacteria; phylum Pseudomonadota; class Gammaproteobacteria; order Burkholderiales; family Burkholderiaceae_F; genus JACCZX01. Next base: position 3,048 of record CAVSMM010000003.1, on the reverse strand, counting down.
CAGATACAGCTGCGTACTCCGGCACCCGCGCGACGCCCAGCATGCGGCCTTCGGCACGCTGAGTCCGCGCACGCCGCCGGTGATATCGGCGAACTCCTCGATCACGATCTGCACGATCTGCAGGAAGCCGAGCGTCGCCAGCGCCAGGTAAATGCCATGCAGCCGGCTGGCTGGCAGCCCGAGCAGCCCGCCGATCAGCGCAGCGACCGCGGCAGCGAGCGGCACCGCGGCCCAGAACGGCACGCCGTAGCGCACCGCAAGCAATGAAGAAACGTACGCGCCGATCGCCATGAATGACGAGTGGCACAGCGAGATCTGCCCGCAGTTGCCCGTGAGCAGATTGAGCCCGACCGCGGCAATGACCGCGATCATCGCCAGGTTCAGCAAGTAGGTCGTGTAGCTGCCGACAGCGAGCCCCAGCAGCGCCAGCAGCACGAACGCGATGATGGCGAGGACGGTCTGCCGCGCCATCGTTGCGCTAGACGCGCTTGGCTTCGGCCATGCCGAAGAGGCCATACGGCCGGAACACCAACAGCAGCATCAGGATGATGAACGGCACGAGATTCTTGAATGTGCTGCCGACGATCACGCCCGAAAACGTCTCGATCAGCCCGACCGCGAGTCCGCCGATGATCGCGCCCGGCACGCTGGTGAAGCCGCCAATCACCGCCGCGACCAGCCCGCGCAGGATCAGCGTGCCGATCTCGGGATTGACGCCGATCACCGGCGCCACCAGGAGTCCTGCCAGCGCGCCGATCGCCGTGGAAATCGCCCACGCCCAGCGCCACACCGAATCGACGCGGATGCCCATCAGCCGCGCCGCCTCGGCGTTGATCGATACCGCGCGCATCGCCTTGCCGAGCTCGAGTACTTGAAGAACGCGATTACGGCAAGGTCACCGCGAGCATGCAGACGAAGATCCACACCGACGTCGGATTGAAGCGCAGCCCGGCGAGCAGCAGCGGATCCATGCCGAACGGCCCATCGAGGGCGGCCGGACTGTCACCAAAGCGCAGCTGGATCACGTACTTGATCAGCAGCCCGATCGCGAAGGTCGCGATCACCACCGTGAACTCGGGCGCACGGATGATCGGGCGGATCAGCGCGCGCTCGATCAGCATGCCGCCGAGCGCGCCGATCAGCAGCACCAAGACCAGCACCAGCGGATACGGCAGCGCGAGCGTGGTCAGCACCAGCGCGATGTACGCGCCGGCGGTGACCATCTCGCCCTGACCGAAATTGAGGACGCCCGACGCCTTGAACGGAATGACGATCGCCAGCGCGACGAGAGCGTAGATGCTCCCGACGCTGATGCCGGCGATCGCCAGCTGAAAGGCGAGCGTGCCGTCATCGGCGGAAACGCCGCTTGCGTGGAGGACTAGACGCCGCTTACTTGTAGCGGCTCAGAATGTCGCTCTCGCGCTTGCTGGTCCACGGCAGCGGCTCCCACTCGCCGCCCTTCACCTGCATCGGCACCAGCGTCAGGTTGCCGATGTGGTGCTTGTTCGTGAACGTGCGCGGCGTGGCAACCGGGCCGATGCGATAGTTCTGAATGCTCTCGAGCCCCTTGATCAGGTTTTCGGTCGTCAGGTTTTTGCCCGCGCGCCGCATGCCTTCGGCCAGCACGTACATGTCGCCGTACGCAAGCATGTCGAAGTTGTTGGGACGGCCGGCGGGAGCGTTCGGATACTCCTTGCGCCAGTTGGCTTCCCACGCTTCATTTCCGGCGCGCTGGAGCCCGGCAGCAGCGGGATCAGCGAGAAGCCGGTGACGCCTTCCGCATTGGCTCCCGCGGCTGACCAGACTGGGTCGACCATGTTGCTGCCGACGAAGATCGGCGCTTGATGCCGAGCTCCGGCCTGCCGCATCGCGATCGCCGCCTCGGCCGGGTTGCCGAAGAACGCGATCACGTCCGGGTTGGCCTTCTGCACTCCTATCAGCTGCGACGTGAAGTCCTTGTCATTGATGTTGAACTCGGTGCGCGCGACTGGCTCGATGCTGAACCAGCTCTTCAGCTTAGCGATTGTCGCTTCGCCTTCGTTGCGCGGATATTCCTCGCGGCCGTGCATGATGGCGATGCGCTTGGTCGCCGAGTTGGTCGCCAGATATTCGGCATACAGCTCGCCGTAGCGCGCAGTCTCGGTGGTGCCGCCGCGGAACATATTGCGGGCGTACGGCCAGGTGACTGGCGGCGCCGACGCGATCGACACGTACATCACGACGCCTTTGTCGCGCACGTAATCGATCGTGCCAACGGTGGCGTTGCTGCCCGCGACCGACATGATCGCGAACACGTTGTCCTGCTCGACCAGCTTCTTGACGGCGGCGAGCGCGCGGGTGGGCGAATGCGCGTCGTCTTCGAACATCACGTTGATCTTGCGGCCGTTGATGCCGCCGGCGGCATTGATCTCCTTGATCGCCAGCTTCATGCCGTCGCGGCCTGCCAGCCCGATGTACGCCGCCGGGCCGGTGATCGGGCCGTAGGCGCCGATGGTGATCGTGTCCGCCGTGACCCCCTGCTGCTGTGCCAGGCCAGCAGACGGAGCATCGGCCAATGCTGCCGCTGCCCACAATATCTGACAGAATCCGTTTCATCGATGTCTCCTCTGTAAAACTGTTTGTCTTTCAAGTGCGACCCGTAGCAGCGTAAGAAGCACGTGGCGTACGGTCAAGCTGAACGGCAGTATGGACTCAGCGGCCATGCGGGTTTTCCATGCCGGTCCCGAGCCGCGACGCGCAGCCCGGGGACCGCGGGTCGTCGCGCAACGCCTCGATTCTCTTCAGAAGCCGTCGGACTTCGTTTTTGATATTCCGCGCAAATCCTTTGCGACCGACCGCTTGAACCTGAGCTCATAGCGTGCCATCTGCCTTGAGCTTCTTCAAGAAAACCTTGTGCGTCGTCGAAGGCTCCGCCGCACGGTTGCGTACTGCAGATAAAACCTATGATCTCTCGCAACGCCTCCCTCACCACCTCGGCAATCAACTCTGAAATCGAACGACGTGTAGTGGCAGCCTTCAGCCGCGATGCGCTGTGCAGGTCGGAATCGA
>CAVSMM010000002.1:0-18208 GCA_963729165.1 uncultured beta proteobacterium | reverse complement strand
CTGCCCGAGCGAGCAGACGCGCACGGCGTCCATCAGCACTTCGAACACGTTGTTGTTATCGATCACCGCGCGCTGAAGCCTTTGCAGCATCTTCGGCGCTTGCTTCGCGTGGCGCTTCTGAAAATCCTCTAGCCGCTTCAGCTGGCTTTGCTTTTCTTCTTCGGTCGAGCGCTGCAGTTCGACGTGATCGGGCACGTGATCGCCGTTCGGATTTCTGAACGTGTTGACGCCGATGATCGGGTATTCGCCGGTGTGCTTCAGGTGTTCGTAGTGCAGTGACTCTTCCTGGATCTTGCCGCGCTGGTAGCCGAGCTCCATCGCGCCGAGCACGCCGCCGCGCTCGCTGATCGATTCGAATTCCTTCAGCACCGCTTCTTCGACCAGCTCGGTCAGCTCGTCGACGATGAAGCTGCCCTGATTCGGATTCTCGTTCTTCGCCAGGCCCCATTCGCGGTTGATGATCATCTGGATCGCGACCGCGCGGCGCACCGATTCTCCGGTCGGCGTCGTGATCGCTTCGTCGAACGCGTTGGTGTGCAGGCTGTTGGCGTTGTCGTAGGTGGCGATCAGCGCCTGCAGCGTGGTGCGGATGTCGTTGAACTGGATTTCCTGCGCGTGCAGCGAGCGGCCGCTGGTCTGGCAGTGGTACTTCAGCTTCTGTGATCTTTCGTTGGCGCCGTACTTGTCGCGCATCGCCACCGCCCAGATGCGGCGCGCGACGCGGCCCATCACCGTGTACTCGGGGTCCATGCCGTTGCTGAAGAAGAAGCTCAGGTTCGGCGCGAAGTCGTCGATGTGCATGCCGCGCGCCAGATACGCCTCGACGAACGTGAAGCCGTTCGACAGCGTGAACGCGAGCTGGCTGATCGGGTTCGCGCCGGCTTCGGCGATGTGATAGCCGCTGATGCTGACCGAGTAGAAGTTCTTCACGCTGTTGTGCACGAAGTACTGCTGAATGTCGCCCATCACCTTCAGCGAGAACTCGGTCGAGAAGATGCAGGTGTTCTGGCCCTGGTCTTCCTTCAGGATGTCGGCCTGCACGGTGCCGCGCACGTTCTCGAGCACCCACGCCCTGATCTTCGCGGCCTCGTCGTCGGTCGGCTCGCGCTTGTTTTCTTCCTTGAACTTGTCGAGGTTCTGATCGATCGCGGTGTTCATGAACATCGCGAGGATCGTCGGCGCCGGGCCGTTGATCGTCATCGAGACCGACGTGTTCGGCGCGGTCAGGTCGAAGCCCGAATACAGCACCTTCATGTCGTCGAGCGTCGCGATGCTGACGCCGCTGTTGCCGACCTTGCCGTAGATGTCCGGCCGCGTCGCGGGGTCGTTGCCGTACAGCGTGACGCTGTCGAACGCGGTCGACAGGCGCTTGGCCGGCATGCCTTCGCTCAGCAGCTTGAAGCGCGCATTGGTCTTGAACGGATCGCCTTCGCCGGCGAACATCCGCGTCGGATCTTCGTTCTCGCGCTTGAACGCGAACACGCCGGCGGTGTACGGAAAACTTCCCGGAACGTTTTCGAGCAGCAGCCAGCGCAGCAGCTCGCCGTGATCTTCGTATTTCGGCAGCGCGACCTTGCGGATCTTGCTGCCCGACAGCGACGTGTGCGTCAACGCGGTGCGCAGTTCGCGACCGCGAATCTTGACGACGTACTCGTCGCCTGCGTACGCCTGCTGCATCTGCGGCCACATCTCGAGCAGCTTCTTGCTGCGCTTGTCGAGCGACGCCGCGCGTTGTTCAGCCAAACGGTCAAGCGCTTCGGCAACGACCAGCGAGTCCATCGCCTTGCCGCCCGACTCCATGTTGAGCTGCCGCACGGCACCGTGCTCGTGCGAGTCGCCCATCTTCAGCATTTCCTTGGACGCCTGCAGCTGCTGCACCTCGCGTGCAAGCCGCGCCTGCTTCAGCGCGTTGCGCTTGTAGCCACGCACCGTCTCGGAGATTTCTGCCAGATAGCGCACGCGATTCGGCGGCACGATCGGCGTCTTGATGCGTCGAATGACGCGTCTTCGCTTCGCGGCAGCGTGCCGTCGCCTGCCTTCAGTCCGAGCTCTTTCAGCTTCGGCAGGATCGCCTGATACAGCGCGGTGACGCCGTCGTCGTTGAAGCGCGCCGCCATCGTGCCGAACACCAGCATCTCGTTCGGCTTCTTGCTGAAGTCGCCCTTGTTGCGCTGAACCTGCTTGCTGACGTCGCGCAGCGCATCGAGCGCGCCCTTGCGATCGAACTTGTTGATCGCGACGAAATCGGCGAAGTCGAGCATGTCGATCTTCTCGAGCTGGCTCGCGGCGCCGTATTCGGGCGTCATCACGTACAGCGTCGTGTCGACGTGCTGCACGATCGCGGCGTCGCCCTGCCCGATGCCCGACGTTTCGACGATCACCAGATCGAAGCCGGCGACCTTGCACGCGGCGATCGCATCGGGCAGCGCCTGCGAAATTTCCTTGCCGGCTTCGCGCGTCGCGAGCGAGCGCATGTAGACCTTCGGGCCGTCGGCCCACGGATTGATCGCATTCATGCGGATGCGATCGCCGAGCAATGCGCCGCCGCTCTTGCGGCGCGACGGATCGATCGAGATCACCGCGATCTGCAGCTTGTCGCCCTGATCGAGGCGGATGCGGCGCACGAGCTCATCGCACAGGCTCGACTTGCCCGCGCCGCCGGTGCCGGTGATGCCGAGCGTCGGCACCTTCGCGGTGTCGGCTGCCTTGTGCAGCGATTCGCGAAACTTGGCGTCCGCTTCGCCGAGCTCCAACGCGGTGATCGCGCGCGCCAGAGCGCGCCAGCGCTTGGTCTGATCGTTGTCTTTCAGTGCGTCGAGCGACGTCGGCGCGAGCGGCGCCAGATCGACGTCGCACTCGGCGACCATCGATCCGATCATTCCCTGCAATCCGAGCCGCTGCCCGTCCTCGGGCGAGAAGATGCGCGCGACGCCGTAGTCGTGCAGCTCCTTGATCTCGGGGCCGACGATGACGCCGCCGCCACCGCCGTAGACGCGAATGTTCTCGCCGCCGCGCTCGCGCAGCAGATCGATCATGTACTTGAAGAACTCGACGTGCCCGCCCTGGTACGAGCTGATCGCGATGCCCTGCACGTCTTCCTGCAGCGCCGCGGTGACGACCTGCTCGACCGAGCGGTCGTGACCCAGATGGATCACTTCGGCGCCCATGCTTTGCAGAATGCGCCGCATGATGTTGATCGACGCGTCGTGACCGTCGAACAACGACGCCGCGGTGACGAAGCGCACCTTGTGCGTCGGGCGGTAGTTCGCGAGCTTCTTGATTTCGGAGAGGTCGGTCATCGCAGTTTTGTCTCGACGTGCCCGGGGCAGCCTAGCCGAAAATCATAGACTCACTTGCGAACCGTCTCACCCCCCGCGCCCGAGAAACCTCTTTGCATTCGCCGCTTCCGGACGAGGGCTGTCTGCATTGGCAGTCAACTCCAGCACCTTTGCGTAATGCACCCGAGCCTTTTGCTTATCGCCGCTGCGTTCCGCTGCAAGTCCCGCGCCGCCGGTCGCCCGCAACCGGTTTGGTTCCTTCGTCAGCACGGCCTCATATTCACGCAACGCGTCGGCCGGTTTGCCGGCATCGAGCAGTGCGTTTGCCAGCACTTCGCGCGCCGGCAGAAGAGGTCCCGGCGTCACGACATGCTTCTCGGTCGCGTCCTCGCGGGCCGCCGCCTGACGCAGATATTTCGATTCCTTCGTCGCCTTTTCCTTCGGCGATGGTTGCCAGTCCGCGCACGACCTCGGACTGAATTTCAATCTGCCCCGCCCAGTAGCCAGTCGTAGCGTCGCGTAGTTTCAGCAGTCGCGCCACTTCCGCGCGCGCCTGAGCCGCATCCTTGGTCGCCGCGGCGCCAACTCCACGCGCAAAAGCATTCACCGCTTCAGCCTGCGGGTGCTTGCTCCATGGGAACGCGCTTGGCGCAGGTGTCAGTTCAAGCTTGGCGGCTTCGGCCCATGCACCGCGTTCGAGCGCGACCCTCGCCGGCATCGCGCTGTAGGCATACGCAATCGGGAAGTTGTCGACCTTGGTGGGAATAGTCTGCGCGTCGTGGATGATTTTGCGTGCCGCAGCGTCCTGGCCGAGCTGCAGATGCGCATAGACCATGTAGTCGTATGCGTGCCATTTGTCGAACGTCTTGTCGGTGCCTGATTTCGCTGAGGCTGTGTTGGATTCGATCGACTCCTTCCACGCACCGACGCGGGTGAAGATGTGCGACGGCATGTGCAGCGCATGCGGCGCATCAGCGGCGAGCTTGCCGTAGCGGTGAGCGGCGTCAAGCCCCTTGGGAGCGAGCGCCGGGTAGTCGTAGGTGTGGATCAAGTAATGCGCCACGCCCGGATGATCGGGCTGCGCCTTGGAAATCGGCTCGAGGATTCCAGCAGCCTTCAGCTGGTTGGTGTACTGCCTGTCCGTCGGATCAAAGTTGGACGAGAGGATCAGCGCGTAGAGGATCGACGCTTCCTTGTCGTCCGGATATCGCTGCGCGACCTGTGCCATTGCGTCCTCGAGCGCTTTCGCGCGAGCGCGATGGTTGAGCTTGTCCTGATCCTTGAAGAAAACCGCCAGTGCGTCGACGTAGTCGCGCTCGCGCTGTGACTTCAGCCCTGTGGTGCGCGCCGCCTCGAGAGCGACGGGTCCGTCGGCCAATGCCTTGGCGGGGATGATGCCGGGCCAGACAAAGGGGTTATCCAGCATGCCCAGCGCGCGCGCCCAATGCACCATGCCGCAGGTCGGATCGGCCTTCAGCGCGCGTTCGAGAGGAGCATTCAGTTCATTCCACGCGAACGAGTGGTAATACGCCATCGCGAGGTTGAACTCGCGCTGCGCCGCTTCGTTGCATTCGACCTTGAACTGCACCTTGCCCAGCGTCGGTGAATGGGAACCGTGTTGAGCAACTACGGGAGCGGCTGACAAGGCAAAAGTAGCGGCGGCTACTGCGATCGATAGGCAGTTGTTACGTAGTCTCATGGCATCTCCTCGATTAGCTCTTGGTCAGCAGCTTTAGTGAACAAATGCTACGCCTGCGAAGAGACATACACATAGGCTCGCTACCAAATGTGCGTCTGCAAATTCAGTCCGCTTCAGGCGATGCGGTAGCGCTCGATTGCGTCGGCGTCCCAGTCCACGCCGCTGCCCGGACGATCGGTGACCGGCCAGCAACCGTTCTCGATCTTCACCGGTGCGCGCGCAACCGCGTTGGTCCAATCCACATATTCAAGCCAGTGGCAGGTGGGCGTAGCGCAAAGCAGATGAGCGCTGACCTCCGGCATCAGGTGTGAGCTCATCGGTACGCCATAGGCCTGAGCTACGCCGGCCGCCTGCATCCAACCGCTGACACCACCGATGCGCGCGACGTCCGGCATCACGAGGTCGCACGCACCGGCATGCAGCGCCTGCATCATGTTCTTTGGGCCATTGAAGTTCTCGCCCAGCTGCAACGGCAACTCCAGCGAGCGCGCTATCTCGGCATTGCCGTCAAGATCGTCGTGGGCAATCGGCTCTTCGAGCCACGCCACGCCCTCGGACTGCAATGCCCGACCACGCACGATCGCCTCAGTGCGCGACAAAGCCTGGTTGTAATCCACCATCAGCTGCACCGCATCGGGTAAGCGCGAGCGCACGGCACGGGTGACTGCCAGATCTTCAGCCAACGTCGGATAGCCGAGACGCAATTTCACTGCCTGCATGCCTCCTTCAAGCAGCGCCTCTGCTTCATCTGCAGCCGCTTGCGGACTCATCAGTCCGAGGCCGCATGAGTTGTAAGCGCGGACTGGTCTCGGTGTGCCGCCGAGAAGGCACACAAGCGGCGCATCAGCAGCGATAGCAAGCGCGTCCCACAACGCCATATCGAGCGCCGACAGCGCCATGCGGACGGTGCCGGTAACGCCAATCAGATCAAACCGGCGTTGCAGCTTGGCGGCGATCGTCAGTGGCGCGACGTTATCGCCGCGCACCAGCTCCACCGCATCGGCCAGCAACAAAGCGATGCTCTTCGCGCCGCTGCGCCGATAGCCGAACACATACGAGCGTCCGACGACGCCTTGCTCGGTCAAGACCTCCACCAAAAGCAAAGGCGCGCACGCACCGTCGCCGCGCTCGTGCCAAGCACATAGCGCATCGGCACTTCGACAGGAATACAACTGACGCTGCGTACTTGCAGCGCCGGCAGCGAGCCGGGCTTTTCAGTGATGGCTGCCGCCATCCGCGTGCAACGCCAGGATGTCCGCAATGGCTCGATTCAGCGGGGTGGGAACGCCCTTCTCCTGTCCAAGCTTGACCACGCCGCCCGAAAGCCAACCGACTTCGAGCCGGTTGCCACGCTGCAGGTCGTGATGCATCGAAGATGTCATATCGGGCGATACATCGTCGGCGAGTTGCAGCCGCACCTGCGCGTAGTCCGCTGGAACCGCAGCGCCATGCGCTCGAGCCACTTCGACGACCTCGCTGCATGACGTCATGCAGGAAGGCGCGTGTCTGCGGATTAGAGCGAATCGGCCCGATCGGCTTGCGAATTGTTGTAGTCGTTCCCGAAAGGGCGACAAGGAATACGTACTTCTGCCATATCTCGCGCACGATGTCGGACGAGAGTTCGGCGTTGATCCCGCCGGCCAGGCATGCGGCAAGAAAGTCTTCAGCGCGGCGTGACCGCGAGCCGTCGAACTCGCCGAACAGCAGGCGTTGCATCGGCCCGGTCTGCCGGATCACGCCCGGCGCTTCAATCGTCGTTGCCACATAGCCGACGCCACCCATCAACTGACGCTCTTCGAACGCCGCGCGCAGGTATTGATCCTTCAGCACTCCGTTCTGCAGCGATATAACGGTCGTGTTTGTTCCCACCATCGGCCTGATCTGGGTGAGCGCCTGCTCGGTGTCCCACAGCTTGACGCACAACAAGACGATGTCGGCGACGCCGATCTCTTTCGGATCGTCAGTGGCGTTGACTTGCTTGATGTGAATCTGCTCGGGTCCGTCGATACGCAATCCGTCGCGGCGCATCGCCTCGAGATGCTTGCCTCGAGCAACGAAATTAACGTCGGCGCCACCATGGGCCAATCGTCCGCCGAAATAGCCGCCGACTCCCCCCGATCCCATGACTGCGATACGCATCGCGTGCCCTTTAAGTTTTTCTTCGAATTTTTGATCGTAGGCGCGCCGATTAGAGGTGCGCTAGCGCATGTGTCGGTTGATGTCGCGCATCAAATGCTCTCGACTTCAACGCGCGTTGCAATCGGACGCTTGTGACGCGCTCTTGCGCCGAATCCTCACTCGCCATCCACGCATCGAGGCCGCCGCGCAACGGACGCGCGCGCAAATAGCCGTGCTTGTGCAGAAGCTGCACTGCTTTCGCAGCCGAGGCTTCATTCGGACACGAGCAGTAGACGATGATCTGCCGATCACGCGCGCCGGCGAACTTGCCTGCTTCGATTTCGTCGAGATGCATGATCAGCGCGCCGGGAATGCGGCGCTGGTCGAGCTTGTTTGCATCGCGGCCGCGAACGTCGATCAGCTCGAGCGGCTCGCCTGCATCGATCAGCGCACGCAGCTCCGGCACGTCGATGCGCGGTATGCCGACCGCAAGCGCCATACGGCGACGCCACCAGCGCCACCCGATATAAAGCACAAGCAATGCGGTCAATATCACCGCCGCTTCCCATCCGAACATCGAGACTTGATAAAGCAGCGCTTCGATTTGACCGTGCAGCAGCATCCCAAGGCCGACGACCACCGCACCGAAGAGCGCGGAGCCTGCGACTGTCAGAAGCAAAAACTTGCTCCACGGCATTCCGAGCGCGCCCGCGAGCGGCGGCGCCACGAGTGTCACACCGGGTAAAAATCGTCCGATCACCAGCGCCGACCATCCCCACCGGCCGAACGTGCCTTCGGTGCGCGCGACGCACGTGTCCGGCGAGATGGAAACGCGACACAAGAGCTTCAACACCGCGGAGCCGTAACGACGGCCTGCCGCAAACCACGCTGCGTTGCCAAGTGTCATCGCAACAACAATCGCCAGGACCAACAGCAGCGGATTGACACCCGCGGTAACGGCGCGCGCACCCGCCACCATCGCGGTAGGAGTCATCGGCACCGGGACGCCGAGCTCATGCAACAGCGTGTTGAGCCACAGAATCCAGTAAACGTTTTGTTCGTTCAGCAAAGTTTCGGTCATCACGCATGTCCTGCCTTCGCAATGCGCGGAGGACTCACGCGCAAGCCGGCGATGTAGGTATCGATCAATTGCGGTGCCGCCGCCTTCAGATCAAACGTGTCAGGAGCTTCAACCCAATCGCGCATCAAACCGCCGACGAATGCAATGGCGCCGTGCGCCGCCAGATGCGTATCAGTATCCGCCGGCAACTGCCCTTTGGCGACTGCCTGATCGAGCACGGCCTTGCACTTTCCCAGACATTGAAGGCGATCCTGCACATGTTGCTGACCGACGGGCGCGAGCTCATCGGTGTATTCGCAGCGCAGGAAGATGACCTCGAAGATGTTCTGGATTTGCGGCGAGCTGGTCAGATGCTCGAGTGCCTGCAAACCTTGTTGCCGAAACAGCGCGAGCGGATCAGCGATGTCCTGATTTTCGAAGTCCTCGAATGCCGTATCGATCGGCATCTCTGCGCGCGCCATTAACGCCTGAAACAACTCGGCCTTGCTCTCGAAGTGGTGATAAACCGCGCCCCGCGTCAACCCGGCGGCGTCGGCAACTTCGGCCAGCGAAGCGTGCCCGACCCCGCGCTCGCGAAACACGCGCTCGGCGGCATCGAGAAGCTGCTCCCGCGTCTCTAAAGCTTCTTCTTTAGTACGTCTGGCCATTGGGTGTCATTCGTAACCGCGTAAATTTCATTTGAAATACAAACATGCATGAATGTATGTATTATGCCGCTTCGCAAGAAAACCACCAACTCGCGGGTCCAATCCATGAATCAAACCGTCGCCAGAGCCAGGTCTCCGCTTGACGTTTCCGAGCGCTGGGGAGCCTGGATGCGTGGGCTTACTCTCGCCATAAGCCTTGCCGTGACTGCAGTTGCGCTCGCTGCATGTGGCCGTGCTAACGGCGAAGACAAAGGCGGAAAGGGTGGATTTCCACCTGCGCCAGTCAGTGTGCAGGAGGTGAAGACCACGACCGTACCACTCCGGTTTGAGTACGTTGGTCAGACAGCAGGCTCGAAGGAGGCCGAAGTTCGCGCTCGTGTGCAGGGCATTCTCGAGAAGCGCACGTACCAAGAAGGAAGCAAAGTCGCGGCGGGACAGACGTTGTTCGTTCTTGACTCTCGCCCATACGAAGCGCAAGTGCAGGCCGCTGAAGCCGAACTCGCGCGCGCCCAGGCGCAGTACGCGCAGGCGAAGCGCAATTTCGATCGCGTCAAACCCCTGGTCGGCAGCAACGCGTTGAGCCAGCGCGAATTCGACGAAGCTACTTCGAATGAAGAGAGCGGCGCGGCGGCCGTGAAGCAAGCGCAGGCCCGGCTGACCGAAGCGCGCCTCAATCTGGGCTACACGCGCGTCACGGCGCCGGTGACCGGCTGGGCAAGCCGCGCGCAGAAATCAGAAGGCTCACTGGTGTCGCCGGGCGCCGATAGTTTGCTGGCGACGATTTCTCAGCTGGATCCGCTGTATGTGAACTTCAGCGTGTCGGAGGCCGAGCGGCTGCGGTTCAATCGAATGGTGGCCAGCGGCGAATTGAAGATGCCGAGCGCAGCTAACGGAGCGACAGGGGCAGGCGACAAATCTCCGCCGAGCTTTTCGGTTGCGTTGAGGTTGTCGGACGGAAGCATTTACGACCGTAAGGGCCGCCTCGCATTCGTCGACCCGGCAGTCAATACGAACACTGGCGTGTTCGAGGCACGCGCAGAGTTGCCGAATGCGGATGCAGCGTTGAGGCCTGGCCAGTTCGTGCGCGTGATCCTTGAAGGCGCCGTGCGTCCGAACGCGATCGTCGTACCGCAGCGCGCGGTGATGGACGGCCCGCAAGGCAAATTCGTATTCGTGACCGGCAAAGGTCAGGACGGCAAGACCGACGTGGCTTTGCCCCGCCCCGTGACCGTCGGCGAATGGGTCGATGTCGATGGCCAGCAGCAGTGGATTGTCGAATCGGGTTTGAAGCCCGGCGATGTCGTGGTGGTCGATGGCATGGCCAAGCTGTTTCCGATCCCCGGAGGTGCACCGATCATGCTGGGACCGCCTCCCGGCATGGACGGCAAAGGCGCGCCCCAAGCCGGTAAAGGCGAGGTGAAGAAAGCGGACGCGAAGAAGTAAGCGCGAAACAAGACTACCGAGGAGTCACCAATGTTTTCACGCTTCTTCATCGACCGCCCGATCTTTGCCGCTGTGCTGTCGATCTTCATCGTCATCGCTGGCCTGGCCGCGCTGCGAGTGTTGCCGATCGCGCAGTACCCGGAGATCGCGCCCCCCGTCGTGACAGTGCGCGCGATCTATCCGGGCGCTTCGGCAACTACGCTCGAGCAGACCGTTGCCGCGCCGCTAGAAAATGCGATCAACGGAGTTGAAGACCTGCTGTACATGAGCTCGGTGTCGTCGAGCAGCGGCAGCGTCGAGATTCAGGTGACCTTTAACATCGGCGCCGACGTCGACAAGGCGGCGCTGAACGTCAACAACCGCGTCAAGCAGGCTGAGGCACGGCTGCCGCAGGAAGTGCGGCGGCAGGGCGTGACGGTCGAGAAAGGCTCGTCGGCGTTCCTGCAGGTGTTGGCGTTCTACTCGCCGGACGGGCGCTTCGACGATCTGTTCACATCCAACTATGTGACGCTGAACGTCCTCGATGAGCTGAAGCGTTTGCCCGGCACGACCAACGTTCAGATCTTCGGCGCGAAGGACTACGCAATGCGGATCTGGCTGCGGCCGGACCGGCTGGCGCAGCTGAAGCTGACGACGGGCGATGTCGCGCGCGCAATCAACGAGCAGAACTCGCAGTTTGCGGCAGGCAAGGTCGGTCAGGCGCCCTACAGCGGCGAACAGGAACTTGCATTCACGATCACGACGCAGGGCCGGCTGGCAGACGTCGCGCAGTTCGAAAACATCATCGTGCGCAGTAGTGCTGACGGCTCGACGGTTCGCGTGCGCGACGTTGCGCGCGTCGAATTAGGTTCGCGCGACTACGACTTCATCGGCCGCTACAACGGCAGGGAAGCGACCTTGGTCGGCATCTTTCTACAGCCCGGCGCCAATGCGCTCGAGGTGGCGGAGAGCGTCAAGACCGCGGTCGACGGACTTGCCGCACGCTTCCCGGAGGGCCTCAAATACTCGATTCCGTACGACACCACGCGCTTCGTCGACGTGTCGATTCACGAGGTGGTGGTCACGCTTGCGATCGCCGTCGTGCTGGTGCTGCTTGTGGTGTTCCTGTTCCTGCAAAGCTGGCGCGCGACGCTGATTCCCATCATCGCAGTGCCGGTGTCTTTGCTCGGCACGTTCGCCGGGCTGTTGATGCTCGGCTACTCGATCAACACGCTGACGTTGTTCGGCATGGTGCTGGCGATCGGCATCGTCGTTGACGACGCGATCGTCGTGCTGGAGAACGTCGAACGCATCATGCGCGAGGAGCATCTGAACGCGCGTGAAGCGTCGATCATCGCGATGCAGGAAGTCACGAGTCCGATCATCGCGATCGTATTGGTGCTGGTCTCGGTGTTCGTGCCGATTGCGTTCCTCGGCGGCCTGACCGGTGAGCTGTATCGGCAATTCGCGATCACGATTTCTATCGCGGTGTTCATCTCGGGCGTGGTCGCGTTGACGCTGACGCCGGCGCTGTGCTCGCTATTGCTGAAAGAGAAGCACAGCGAGCCCAACCGATTTTTTCAGGCATTCAACCGCTGGTTCGGCCGCGTCACCAGCCGCTACAGCGCGGGTGTCGTGTGGATGATCCAGCGCGGTGCGCTCGCGCTGGTGTTGTTCGCCGGCATGGTCGCACTTGCGGCCGTCTTGTGGAGGGCAACGCCCGGCTCGCTGGTGCCCGATGAAGACCAGGGCTTCTACATCGCTGCGGTGATCCTGCCGGATGGTTCGTCTTTGCAGCGGACGGATAAGGTCGTCAGCGAAGTCACGCAGGCGATGCTGTCGAACAAGAACAATCTGGACGTCGTCGCGTTTACCGGCTTGGACTTTCTTGGCGGCGGTCTCCGCAATAACGCCGCGACGATCTTCGTCACGCAGATTCCGTGGGACCAGCGCAAAGGTGTGACGACGCAGCACGTGGTCGGCGACTTCTTCATGAAGACCGGCCATATCAAGGAAGGCCTTGCGATCGCGTTCGCGCCGCCAGCGATCTTCGGCCTGGGCGCTGCGGGTGGCGCTGAGTTCTACATTCGCAATCGCGGTGAAGGCGGCCCGCAGGCACTGGCGCAGGCAATGGGCGGCATGCTCGGCGCTTTGCAGCAGGACCCGATGTTCGTGCAGGTCAACTCGCTGTGGAAGCCGAACGTGCCGCAGCTGTTCGTCGACGTCGATCGCGAGAAGGCGAAGGCGCTCGGCGTCTCGGTCGACGAAATCTTCAACACGTTGTCGGCCACGCTCGGCAGTTATTACGTCAACGACTTCAACAAGTACGGCCGTACGTGGCAGGTGCTGATGAGCGCCGAGCCGACTTATCGAAATCGTCCGGACGATATCGGCGCTGTCTGGGTTCGCTCGGAGCGCAACGAGATGGTGCCGCTGCGCTCGGTCGCGAACGTGCAATACACGTCGGGCCCGGACTCGCTCGACCGCTACAACAACGTGCCGGCGGTGAAAGTATTTGCGAGCGCCGCGCCGGGCATCAGCTCGGGCCAGGTGATTCAGCGTTTGCAGCAGGTTGCGCAGAAAACGCTGCCAGCCGACTTCGACATTGAGTTCACCGGCGCGTCGCTGCAGGAGCAGAAGTCTTCGGGCACGTCGGGCCTTGCGCTCGGCTTGGCAGCCATCATGGTGTTTTTGATTCTCGCCGCACAGTATGAAAAGTGGTCGCTGCCGTTCTCGGTGTTGATGGCACTGCCGTTCGGCACGTTCGGCGCGCTCGCTGCGGTGTGGCTGCGCGACATGACGAACGACGTGTACTTCCAGATCGGCCTGGTGACACTGCTCGGCCTGGCCGCGAAGAATGCGATTCTGATCGTCGAGTACGCATCGCTGAAGGCGTCCGAGGGGTACTCGACCGCCGCCGCCGCGATCGAAGCGGCGCGTCTGCGATTTAGACCGATCGTGATGACATCGCTTGCGTTCATTCTCGGCGTCGTTCCGCTGGCGTTTTCAACGGGTGCAGGCGCAGGCGCACGCGTGTCGGCAGGGACCGGCGTCATGGGCGGCATGCTCGCAGCCACTTTCCTCGCGGTCTTCTTCGTGCCGCTGTTCTTCAAGCTGATCACCGATCGCAAGTTGCGCGAGACGCGCAGCGCCGAAGAGCTGCAGGCCGAAGTTGTGGAGGGCGAGCGGCGCAGTGCGGAGAGGCATGCGCAGCTAGCTGCAGAGGCAGCGACTCACGTGCACGTACGCAAAGGACAGAAAGTGGAATTCAAGGAAGCGCATGAGGGAGGCGAGTGATGGCGGCCGCCACGATGAACCTTGCCAGGATTGCCGTCGCCGCTGTCGCCATTGCGTTGACGGCGTGCGCGACGACCGAGTCACGGCCGCCCGATGTCGAATTGCCGGCTCCGACAACCACGCACATAGCGGGTATCGAGCGCTGGTGGACGCAATTCAATGACCCGCAGGTCACAGCGCTGATCGAAGAAGCAATCGTCGGGAACCTGGATCTTCGGCTGGCAGTGGCTCGCATTGACGAAGCACGAGCAAATCTGCAAGCGGCGCGTTCCTTCTTGTACCCCACGATCGAAGGCTATGCGGGTTTCACCCGCTCGCGGGCCAGTCGTGCCACCGATTTCATCTTCGTAGGACCCACCATTTCGAATGCACATAGCGTCGGCATACAAGCTTCGTACGAGCTGGATCTGTGGGGCCGTGTGCGCTCGGGCAGCAGCGCGGCAGACGCGCAGCTGCTTGCCACCCGTTACAACGCCGAGACGGTACGCACGGTGCTGGCCGCGCAAGTCGCGACAACGTACTTCGCGCTGCGTGCGTTCGACGCGGAGCTGAAGATCACACGCGACACGCTCGGCACACGCGCTGAGAACGTCAAGCTGCAGAAGCAGCGCTTCGACGCCGGGCTGGTCGGCGATTACGAGCTGCGTCTGTCCGATGCCGAACGTGCCGCCGTAGCGGCGCAGATACCGGCGCTCGAGCGCGCAGTCGCGCAGACCGAAGCCGCTCTTGCCGTCCTGGCGGGCCGCAGCGCGCGCGCTGTGTATACGCCGACGATTGTGCGCGGAACCGATCTCGAAACACTGCGGCTCGGGCCCGAGGTACCAGCCGGCCTGCCGGCGGATCTGCTCGCTCGTCGCCCCGACATCCGTCAGGCCGAAGCAAGCCTGGTCGCCGCGGACTACCGGATCAGCGAGGCGCGCGCGCAGTACTTTCCGTCCCTGATCCTGACCGGCGGTTTCGGCAGCGAAAGCAGCGATTTGTCCGACTTGTTCACCTCGCCGGCACAAGTTTGGTCAATCGGCCTCAATCTGTTGCAGCCGATTTTCAACGCGGGGCGCATCGGCGCGCAGGTCGATGCAGCCACTTCACGCCGGCAGCAGGCCGAAATCGGCTATGTGCAATCAGTGCAATCAGCTTTTCGAGACGCGCATGACGCGCTCGTCGCCCACCGTACCGCGCGTGAGGCGTTCATCGCACAGGATGAGCGCCGCCAGGACCTGATCGAAGCGGTGCGTCTTTCGGATCTACGCTACAGGGGCGGGTACTCAAGCTTGATCGACGTGCTCGACAATCAGCGCAATCTGCTCGATGCCGAGCGTGCGCGTGTGAATGCGTTGCGCGAGCGGCAAACGGCGTTGGTCGATTTGTACAAGGCGCTCGGCGGCGGCTGGTCGCCCGACGTGTTCGCGGAGAACGCGGCGCCGCCCGCCCGCTAGCGATTACGCAGGCGTCTCGGCGAGCGCTTCTTCAACGGGCGCGGCACTGAGCTTCCACGTTCTGCGCACGATGTCGAGCAGCGCAGCGATCGTGGGTTCGCGCGTGCGGCCTGCTGCGCAAACGAACCAAAGTGCGGTGTCGATCGCAGCGCGCGTCCAGATCACGACGTCGCCGGTGCGTTCTAGGCGCCGTGCAACGTCGTCTCGTATCAACGCAATACCGAGTCCGGAAACGACAAGATTGGTAAGTACGCTTTCGTCATCCGCCTCAACCGATGCATGTGGCGGCGGCAACGATCGCTGCGCAAACAAATCGCTGACAAGCCTCGTGTGCGTGCTGATATTTGGTGTTCCAATCCACGGCAGCCGGCTGATCTCATCCCACTGTGCGCCATCGACGCGATCGGCCCACGCAGCGGGCGCCGCGACCCGATAAATCAAGCGCCGCAGTGGCAGCGCGTAAATGCCTGCGCTCGCAGCATCTCCAAAGAAAAAGCTTGCGTCGAGCTCGCCACTTAGCACGCCCGCCAAGGCCGCACCTGACATCTCGTGATGCAGCTCGAGCTTCAGACGCGGATGCGTGTCGCGCGCGAGCGCGAGCAGCTCTCCAAGCCGGTTCGATTCCGGATCGGCGACCGTGCCGATGCGCAGCAGCCCCGAAATATCACCCTGCATCTCCTTCGCTGCGCGCTTCACGTCGTCAGCAGCGCTCAACACGATGCGCGCGCGCTCAAGCAACTCACTGCCGGCGGTGGTCAACTGCATTCCAGTCGACGCGCGTTCGAACAGGCGCACACCCAGCTCGCCTTCAAGCGCCTTGATATGGCCGCTGACAGCAGGCTGGCTCAGATGAAGCCGCTCGGCTGCCCGCGTTAAATGGTTTTCGTCGGCTACCGCCGCAAACGTTCGAAGCTGATAAAGCTCCATATTTCGCCCTTCTCTCGCATCGCATCCCGCGATTGCGCACTGCCACAAACATTACCAAGCATAATCAGATAGACAGATCGTAAGCATCTGAAATAACGATTTTATTTCCCTCATATTTGGGCCGATTATCTCATGGTGCAAGGCAGCAACTTCGCTGCCTGACCCGAAATTTGGAGGTCAATCATGATCAGTTGGACATTCAACCATTTAAACGGCTTTTTTCCTCGCCCGTCCTCGAAGTCGACGGTCCCCGTGGCCCCCAAGGCAGAGCCTGCGCAGGAGCCGCTTCCGCTGCTGACGGGCGATCCGCACCTCGCTGAGCGACGCGCCGCGGCGCTTCGGAATATGTTTCCGAAGCTTTCGAGTTGGTTCGGGAGCCGACGCGACGCGTTGTAAATCGGTGAAATCAACGAGTATTTGTCGCAGGCCAGTAACGTGACCGATCTCGAGCAGCGAATCCGCGTAATCGAGCGGCAGCGGCACTTCTCGTAGCAAGCGATAACGCCCCAAGCGGCGTGAACATTCGCGCAGTCAAGTTCGCAGCTTGACGCGCGGCGATAACAAGTCGTAGCGTGCGTCAGCCTTTGGCTGACCCATGCGCGACGCTCACTTTGCGGTCTCGATCAAAACGAGCGCACCCTCGCTCGAGGGCGTCGTTGAGCGCAAACGGCTGCTTGACGCATTGGCGGAACTGCAGGCGCCGGCCAAGTGGCTGCAGGCGCCGTCCGGCACCGGCAAGTCGACATTAGCTGCCAGCTATGCGCGCAGCTCGGAAGAAGCCGCTCGTCTGGTATCGCCTCGATGAGCGCGACAACGACCCTGCGTTTTTTTATGCCGAATTTGGCGACGCCATCAAGACTCAGGCGCGGTTGACCAAGCAGCTGCCCAAATTTTCGAGTGACGATCACGATCGGCAGCATGCTTTCGCGCAGCGGTTCGCTGCAGCGCTGAGCGAGCAGCCAGCGAAGCCGACGCTGTTCGTGCTGGACGACGTGCAGTCCATCGCAAACGAAGCGATGCAACAGGCGCTAGCCGCGCTTGTAGCCGCGACAGCCAAGGGTCACGAGCTGCTGTTTGTTTCCCAGTCGACTGCACCGACGGCGTTCTTCGATGCGATCGCTGCGCGACAACTTGCGCTTGCTGAACGACGCCGATCTGCATTTCGACCTCGCCGAATGCAAGGCGATGACTCGGCGCTGCGAATCGGCGGCGCACACAGCGAAAGTATCGCCGCCTTGACGGGCGGGCACGCGGGCGCGCTTGTTCTGGCTTGCGAGCTGTTGCGCGGCACCGATCCCAAAAGCGCGCTCGGTGTTGAAACAGTCGAGCGTATTCATTCGCATCTGTTGACGAAGCTGGTCGAGCGCATGCCGCAAGAGCGGCGCGAGCTGCTTCTGCAGACGGCGTTTGTGAGGCAACTGACGCGACCCATCGCCGAGCAACTGGCCGGAGGCGACGCTGCTGCCGAGATCGATGCGCTGGTCGACAGCGGTTTGCTGCGCCGTGTGGGCAGCGCGGCCGACGAAGCATTCGAAGCACATGGGCTGGTGCAACAAGGCATGCGCGCGCTGGTGCACCGCCGCTTTGAACCTGGCCAGACGCGCGCATCTCGCCGAGAGAACCGCGACGATTCTGGTCGCAAGCGACCAGGCCGAAGCCGCGTTCTGCGCTTCTTACCGAGATCGGCTCGACGGCGCGCGCATTGACTGTGGTGCGGCAGCTTGCCGAGCACTACGCGGCGCAGGGGCAGGTCGATTTGCTGCTGAGTTCGATCGCGAAGCTGCCAGACTGCCGAAGTTCAGCGCGACGCATGGCTTTGTTTTTGGACTGGGCAGGCGCTGTTGCGAGTTGATGAAGAGCAAGCACGTGTCTGGTTCGGTCACGCCTATTCAGCGTTCGCGACAGACAGCAATACGTCAGGTTTGCGACTGGCCGCAGCCAGCAGTGTCGTTACGCTGACACTTGAGTGGGCGGATCTGCAGCAACTGGATGTATGGATCGGGCGGCATTCAGACGCCGGCGGCGACACGATCGTTGTCGATGCCGATCGGTTCGAACCGTACTTGTTGATGGGTATTGTCTGCGTGGCATTGGTGCGGGGGTTCTACCCGCCTCAGATTGACAGGCAGGCACTCATTGCGCGTCTACGAATCCTGCTGGAGTCACCCGATGCATGGTTGTCGGACGATCAACGCTTGCAAGCCGCGACAATTCTCGTCAAGCACGGAGAAGCCTTCAACGAGTATGAGTTGGCGCGAAACGTCATCATCGCGACTCGATCGTTGCCGAAATCGGGTGCGGGG
>CAVSMM010000001.1:0-141808 GCA_963729165.1 uncultured beta proteobacterium | reverse complement strand
AATGCCGAGCGCACGTACCAGAATCTTGATACGTGCCTTGTGAATGTTGTCGCGACGGCCGTGGCGGTTGTAAATGCGCAGAATTGATTCGATGTACGTCAAATACTGCTGCCACGGCAGAAACTCACGGATCACTGTGCCGATTATCGGCGTGCGACCCATACCGCCGCCCACGAGTACGCGGAACCCGAGCGCCCCGTCCGGCGCGCGCGTCAGGTGCAATCCGATGTCGTGAAACGCAACTGCCGCACGATCCTCCCGTGCACCATTGATCGCGATCTTGAACTTGCGTGGCAGCCATGTGAACTCGGGATGAAACGAAGACCATTGGCGCAGGATCTCGCAGAACGCGCGCGGGTCGACAAGCTCGTCTGCAGCGACACCGGCGAATTCGTCGCTGGTGATGTTGCGCACCGCATTGCCACTGGTTTGAATTGCATGCATCTCGACGCTCGCCAATTCGTCGAGGATGTCGGGTGAGTCCTCGAGTCGAATCCAGTTGAACTGAATGTTTTGACGCGTGGTGAAGTGCCCGTAGCCTCGGTCATATCGACGCGCGATGCCCGCCAGCGTCCGCATTTGCTTCGCCGAAAGCACGCCGTACGGAATTGCGATGCGCAACATTGGAGCGTGGCGCTGCACGTACAGGCCGTTGCGAAGACGCAGCGGCCGGAACTCGTCCTCAGACAGTTGCCCGCTTAAAAAGCGAGCGGTCTGATCGCGGTATTCAGCCACACGCTCGGCCACCAGCGTGCGATCGACGGCATCGTATCGGTACATCCGGAAGGCTTCGAGGGACGGTGTTGAAATTTAGCCGTCTCGACCGGTCGCAACCGATAAAAGCCAGCTTTGCTTATCCCGCCGCGCGATAAGCCTTATTCCTCCCAGAGCCTTGCTTTGACCGATTTGGTCGTTGGCGCCCGAGGTCAGCGCCAAATAATGCGATGTCTCACGCCATCAACTTATGAACGAACTGATTGACGCACCGGAGCGCGCAACGAGCCAGGCGGAAGCCGAAGCCGCGCGCATTCTCGACATTGCCCGCACCCGCGTGGAGGCCACTGAACGCGCATACGCAGGCGCAGTGACGCCGCCGGAAGCGTGGCGTCTATACAAAGAGGGCCGCGCTCGATTGGTCGATGTGCGCACGGCGCCCGAAGTCCGGTACGTGGGTTGTGTCCCGGGCGCCTTGCAAGCCGAGTGGCACGGCTCCGACCCGGAGCAAGTCGAGCGCTTCCTGCATGACCTGCAGAAGGTGGCGCGGCCGGAAGAAACCGTTTTGTTGCTATGTCGCAGCGGCGTGCGTTCACACCATGCCGCGCGGGTGGCGCGTGATGCTGGCTACCTAAGCGTCTTCAACGTCTTGGAGGGCTTCGAGGGGCAGCGCAATCACTCGCAGCAGCGCGGATTCATCGATGGCTGGCGATCGCACGGCTTGCCGTGGATTCAGGATTAACCTGTCTATCTAGATAGCTTTCAGCGCACGGGCGAGGTCGCGTTGCAGATCGTCGACGTTTTCCACTCCGACGGATAGCCTCACCAGCGCATCGCCGATCCCAAGTTGCGTGCGCTGCGCGGAAGGGATCGTCGCGTGCGTCATGATCGCAGGGTGCTCGATCAAGCTTTCGACACCGCCGAGGCTTTCGGCGAGTGCAAAGACTTCGCAATTTTCGAGAAAGCGGCGTGTTCCCGCGAGATCGGCCGCGAGATCGATCGAGATCATTCCGCCGTAGCCGTGCATCTGCTTGCGCGCCAGCGCGTGATGCGGATGCGAGGCAAGACCCGGATAGCGCACCTGCTTGACCTTCGGTTGGGCTTCGAGCCACTGTGCCAACGCCAGCGCGTTTTCGCAATGACGCTGCATGCGCAATGCGAGCGTCTTGATTCCGCGCAGCGTCAGAAAACTATCGAACGGTCCGGCAATCGCACCGACTGCGTTCTGCAGAAAGCCGAGTTGCTCGCGCATCGGCGCCAGCCGCGCATCAGCCGCGACGACCGCAACTCCGCCGATCACGTCGGAATGCCCGTTCAGGTACTTCGTCGTTGAATGTACGACGACATCGAATCCGACTTCCAGCGGGCGCTGTACCCAAGGACTCGCAAACGTGTTGTCGGCGACCGCGATGATGTTGCGCGCACGGCAAAGCTTTGCGATCGCAGCGAGGTCGGCCAGCTTCAGCAGCGGGTTGCTAGGCGTTTCGACCCACACCATTTTTGTGTCGGGCCGCAAGGCAGCGGTCAACTGCTCGATATTCGACATATCGACAAACGTGAACGCATGTCCCGCACTGCGTTTGCGCACCCGCTCGAACAATCGAAATGTGCCGCCGTACAGATCATCGCCGGCAACGACATGTGCGCCCGCGTCGAGACATTCGAGCACCGTTGCAATCGCCGCCATCCCAGACGCGAACGCATACGCTTGCGCGCCGCTTTCCAGATCCGCCACACAGCGCTCGAGCGCCCAGCGGGTCGGGTTATGCGAGCGTCCGTAATCGAGTCCCTTGTGTACGCCGGGGCTCTGCTGCACGAAGGTCGATGTCGCGTAAATAGGCGGCATGATCGCGCCGGTCGACGGGTCGGGTGACTGACCGGCGTGAATTACGCGGGTCGCGAAGTCTTGCTTGTCGGCCAGTTTGTTCACTTGTCGCTCATGTCAGCTTCTTGCGCAGATGATTCAATAGATCGAAGCGCGTAACGAGTCCGTAGAACTGCTTGTCATCGGCAATGATTGCGACCAGGCCACGATCGAGGATGGCTCGCAACGTATCGAGGCTTGCATCGGGCCGCACGGTATCAAGCTTCGTCGTCATCGCGCCGCTGACGGGCGAGTGAAAGCGAGCTGCATCGTCGTGCACTGTCAGAAGCAAATCGGATTCGTCGATCACTCCGAGCAGGCGCTTTTGGTCCAGCACGGGTAATTGAGACACTTCGGCCAGTCGCATCCGTTGAAACGCAGTCATCAGCGTGTCGTCCGGACCCACGGCAACCACCGCGCCTTCATCGAAACGGCGCGCGATCAGATCGCGCAGATCGCCGAGGCGCCGTCGCTTCAGCAGGCCCTGGTCGATCATCCACTGATCGTTGTAGACCTTCGACAGATAGCGGGTACCCGTATCGCAAACGAAGCTGACGACTCTCTTCGCTGTTTTTTGTTCGCGACAGAATCGCAGTGCTGCTGCCAGCAGCGTGCCGGTCGATGATCCGCCCGAAATTCCTTCGGCGCGCAGCAGCTCGCGTGCGGTTGCAAAGCTTTCTTCGTCGCTGATCGAGTACGCATGTTTGACGCCGCTCAGGTCCGCGATCGGCGGAATGAAGTCTTCGCCGATGCCTTCGACCGCCCAGGATCCCGCAACGCCGATCGTTCCGCTCTTCACGTACTCCGCGAGAATCGAACCGGCCGGATCCGCGAGAACGAACTCGACTGCCGGAGCGACTTTGCGGAAGTATCGCGTCAGCCCGGTGATCGTTCCCGCAGAACCGACGCCAACGACGATCGCATCAAGCTGGTGTTCACATTGCTGCCAGATTTCAGGCCCGGTGGTCCGTTCGTGCGCCTCCGGATTGTCGGCGTTGCCGAATTGATTCGCGAAAAACGCACCGGGAATTTCTGCCGCCAAACGGGCAGCGGCGTCCTGGTAGTACTCGGGGTGACCTTTGCCAACGTCCGATCGCGTCAGATTCACTTCCGCGCCCAGTGCCTTCAGGTGAAGCACTTTTTCGCTTGACATCTTGTCGGGCACGACCAGTACGACGCGATAGCCCTTCGCGCGCGCGACCAGCGCGAGGCCTAGCCCTGTATTGCCCGCGGTCGCTTCAACCACGGTGCCGCCGGGTTTTAAGTCGCCGCGCCGCTCGGCGCCTTCGATCATCGAGCGGCCGATGCGATCCTTGATCGAGCCGCCGGGGTTCTGCGATTCAAGCTTCAGGAACAACGTGCACGGCCCGGTATCGAGCCGCGTCACCTGAATCATCGGCGTGTTGCCGATCAAATCAAGCACCGCGGGTGCATCTTGAGCCGGCTTCGCTTCCTTCAGTGCCATCTCTTAATTGTGCTCTCGGCGCAGTGCGTTCACGTGCGCTTCATACATGTTTCATTCCACTCTGCACAATGGCGTCACTGCGGAGACCTGCCTATGCGAATTCGATCACTTGTCCTTGCCTTAACGCTGTCGCTGGTTGCGGCCGTTGCCGCGCAGGATGCAGCGAAAGTCGAGTCGTTCAGTCCGCAGGGGCAGGTCAAGGACGTGCGGCAGGTGGTCGCCAGATTCTCGCAGCCGATGGTGAGCTTCGGTGATCCGCGCAGCGAGGCACCATTTGACATCGCATGCGCAGCGCCTGGTGCAACGGGCCGCGGACGATGGGCCGACGCGCGCAACTGGCTGTACGACTTCGAACAGGATCTTCCGGCGGGCATCGAATGCAGCTTCAAGACCAAGCCGGGACTGAAGACGTTTGCCGGTGCCGAGGTTGCTCAACAAACGTTCCGGTTTTCGACCGGCGGTCCGTCGATCCGCGGCGCGTGGCCCGATGAAGGCGAAGAGCGGATCGATGAGGCGCAGGTATTCATGCTCGCGCTCGATGCGCATGCGGACCTGGCGAGTGTGCGTGCGAATGCGTATTGCGCGGTCGACGGTATCGGCGAGCGCTTGCCGTTGAACATCCTGGAGGGCAAGGAGCGAGAGCGCATCTTGGCCGAGCAAAAAAATCGCGCGCGTGTCCTGTTCGAAGTAATCACCAAGCGCGGTAATCGTGGCCTCGCCAGCGTCAAGGATGTCCGTCTGGTCGACGCGCCGATCCTTGTGGGCAGCTGCGGACGGCCGTTGCCGGCGGGCGCGCACGTGCGGCTCGTGTGGGGCGCGGGCATCAAGACCAGCAACGGAATTGCAACGACCGAAGTGCAAACGCTTCCGTATCAAGTACGGCCACAGTTTTCGGCGCGCTTCACGTGCCAGCGTGTCAATGCGAATGCCGGCTGCATTCCCGTGTTGCCGGCGCAGCTCGAGTTCACCGCGCCGGTGGCGCGCGGCGTCGCATCGAAGATCGAATTGCGTGCGGCCGACGGCCAGGTCCATCGCCCGACGATCGATCCCAACGTCGCCACCGTCGACTCGGTCGAGTTCAAAGGCCCGTTCGCGGAGCGCAGCGAAGCGACACTCGTAGTGCCCGGCGATTTGAAGGACGATGCCGGCCGCACGCTCGCCAATGCTGCGGCGTTTCCGATGAAGGTGCGCATCGACGACGATCCGCCGCTGGTTAAATTTCCGTCGCGTTTCGGCATTCTTGAATTAAACGCACAGCCGGCGTTGCCGGTGACGGTGCGCAACGTCGAGCCGATGCTCGATGCGTACGCGCTCGATATCGCCAAGGCACCTCGCGTCGCAGCCAAAGGCCGCGTCAAGCGCATAGATACCGATGACGACGCGGCGCTCGCACAGTGGATGCGTCGCTTGCTGCGAGAACCGTCGGAAGATATCCGTCGCAGGAATGGCGAATACCTGAAGCCGGGCTCAGTGCCGATGCTGTCCGAAGCCGAGCGTGCGGCGGCGCAGCCCATCGACATTCCGCGCGCCGAGCCAAAGATGGCGATGCAAGTCATCGGAATTCCGTTGCCGCAGCCTGGGCTGTACGCGATCGAGATCGCAAGCGCGCGTCTCGGACAGGCGCTGCACGCCGAAGACAAGCCGTACTACGTGTCGGGAGGCGCGCTCGTCACGAACTTGGCGGTGCACTTCAAGCACGGCCGCGAATCGTCGCTCGCATGGGTGACGCGGCTCGATGACGGCAAGCCCGTCGCAGGCGCGCAGGTGCGAGTTACCGATTGTCTGGGCAAGCGCTGGTGGGACGGTGCGACCGATGCGAACGGCATCGCACGCGTCGAGCGCGAGTTGCCGCGGCAACAACGCTGGCAGGACTGTCCGCATGCGCCGAACGCGTATCTGGTCAGCGCGCGCATCGACGGCGACATGTCGTTGATGCTGACCAGTTGGAACGAAGGCATTAGGCCGTGGCAGTTCAACCTTGCCGGCGGTTCAGGCGCCGAGCCGGTGATCGCACACACGGTGTTTGACCGCGCGCTGTTCCGCGCCGGTGAAACAGTGTCGATGAAGCATGTGATTCGACGCAGAGTCGGAACCGGATTCGCAGCCGTTGAGACACGCAACCTGCCGCGCCAGTTGCAGCTCGTTCATTCGGGCAGCGGACAGCGTTTCGAGCTTGCCGGTCACGTGGAGCAACGGCACTGCGCTGAGCACGTGGACCATTCCGAAAGACGCAAAACTTGGCGAGTACTCGGTTCTGTTCGTCGACTTCGATCCAACGCGCGAGCGCGGCCGCGGTTTGCGTTTGCAAAGCGGATCGTTTCGCGTCGAACAATTTCGCGTGCCGCTGATGAAGGCGGTGTTGAAGCCGCCATCGAAGTCGGTCGTCAATGCGAGCCAGGTCTCGATCGATGCGCAGTTGAGTTACCTGTCGGGCGGCCCCGCTGCAGGCGCACCGGTCAAGTTCCGAAGCCGCATCGTGCCAAGCGCGCAATCGTTTTCGGACTACGACGAGTTCAGTTTCGGTGGTGCAGTGCCGAAGGTCGGTATCGAAGCGGAGGCGCCGTATGACGAGTCGGCACAGGACGAGCCGGAAGCCACCGGTGGTGCGGCCCGCGTGCAGGATGTCTCGCTCGACGCCAACGGCGGTGCGCGCGTCGTCTTCGACAAGCTGTCATCTGCGGACGAGAAGAGCGCAAAGGGACAGCAGACGCGAGCGCTCGAAGTCGAGATGGAATACGCCGATCCAAACGGCCAGATTCTCACTGCGTTTACGCAAACGCTGCTGACACCCTCTGCGCTGGTTGTCGGCCTCGCACCAGACGGCAGTTTTTTCAAGCGCGACTCATTGCGCTTTAAAGCGGTCGTGCTTGATAACGCCGGCAAGCCGCAAGCAGGCAAGGACGTGAGTGTCGAAGCCTACAGTCGCACGCGCTTTGCGTATCGCAAGCGACTGCTTGGCGGCTTTTACGCGTATGAGCAGACGGTAGAGATCAAACGATTGAAGCAGGTATGCCGCGGCACCAGCGACGCGCGTGGTCTTGTTTTGTGTTCGGGGTCCGCGCCGGCGAGCGGTGATCTGATCCTGGTCGCGCGCACCGACGATGCGCAAGGCAACGCGGCGATCGCTACCCGCGATGTGTACGTCGCGGGCACCGATGACAGCTGGTTCGAAGCCGGTCAAAGCGACCGCATCGATCTGATCGCTGACAAGCGTTCGTACGAACCCGGCGAAACCGCGCGCTATGAAGTGCGCATGCCCTATCGCACGGCGACCGCGCTGATCACTGTCGAGCGCGAAGGTGTGCTCGAGTCGCGCGTGGTTACGATCGATTCGAAGTCACCGTACATCGAAGTGCCGATGCTCGGCCACTACGGGCCGAATGCGTACGTATCCGCGCTCGTGGTGCGCGGGAGGGTAGAGCCGGAATTGCCGGGCCGCTTCGCGTGGTTGCGGCGAATGATCTATCGCGCCGCAAAGTTCATCGGCATCGTCGATGAAGTGCCAGTGGAGCGCGACACGCGGCCGACGGCGCTCGTTGACCTGACCAAGCCGTCGTACCGGCTCGGCATGACGCAGGTCAAGGTTGGCTGGAAGGCGTACGAACTGCGCGTCAAGGTCGAGCCCGAGAAGCCGGTCTACAAAGTACGCGATCGTGCCGCAGTGCTGATCACAGTCACCGATCCGAGCGGCAAACCGATGGCCAATGCAGAGCTCGCGGTTGCGGCCGTCGACGAAGGATTGCTCGCACTGGCATCGAATCGCTCGTGGGATCTGCTTGGCGCAATGATGCAGCGGCGGCCGATCGAAGTCGAAACGTCGACCGCGCAATCGCAGGTGATCGGCAAGCGGCACTTCGGCAAGAAGGCCGTGGCTGCGGGCGGTGGCGGTGGTGGCGAAAATGCGCGCGAGCTGTTCGATACGTTGCTGATGTGGAACCCGCGCGTCACGCTCGATGAGAACGGTCGCGCGCGCGTTGAAGTGCCGCTGAACGATTCGCTGACGTCGTTCCGCATCGAAGCGATTGCAAACACAACCACCGGCGAGTCTCGCTTCGGCTCCGGCGGCGCCGCGATTCGCACGACGCAGGATGTGATGCTATTCGCCGGACTGCCGCCGTTTGTGCGCGAAGGCGATCGCTTCGATGCGCAGGTGACAGTTCGCAACGGCGCCGATCGTCCGCTCGAGCTCATCGTTAACGCCGCAATGAACAGTGACGGTGCAACGGGTACCAAGTTGCCGCCAAGCACGCTGTCTCTCGCAGCCGGTGGCGCACAAACCATCTCGTTGCCGGCGCAGGTTCCATACGGTGTCAAGCAGCTGCAATGGCAGATCACCGCGCGTGAATCGAACGCGTCGGCATCCGACACCGTCAAGATTTCGCAGGTCGTAGGCGTCGCAGTCCCGGTGCGGGTCTATCAACAAACATTGCTGCAGCTTGAGCCAGCGAAGGCAGCGAGCTTTCCAGTTGAGCTGCCGAAAGGCGCGATCGCCGGCCGCGGCGGCCTGGAGGTCAAGCTGGCGCGTTCGCTCGGTGGCAGCGCCGAAACAATCAAGCAATGGATGGCTGCTTATCCCTTTACATGCCTCGAGCAGCGGGCGTCGGTTGCGATTGCGCTCGAAGATCCGTTGCGCTGGCAGCGCGTGATGGACAGCCTGCCTACGCTGCTCGATCGCGACGGCCTGGCGAAGTTTTTCCCGAGCCCGTGGAACGACGGCGACGACACGCTGACGGCTTATCTGTTGACGATTGCGCACGAAGCGGGGTACGAGATCCCCGAAGCCGCGCGCGAGCGCATGTTGCGCGGTCTGACAGACTTCGTTGCCGGGCGCGTTGTGCGTTACACCGCGTTGCCGACCGCGGACCTCGCGATTCGCAAAGTTGCAGCGATTGATTCGCTTGCTCGCTACGGCAAAGCCGAGCCGCGCATGCTCGACTCGATCGAGATCGCACCCAATCTGTGGCCGACGTCGGCAGTGCTCGACTGGATGTCGCTTGTAAAGAAACTGCAGACGGTTCCGAAGCGCAACGAGCGTCTGGCGGAGGCGCAGCAGATTCTTCGCTCGCGCATGACGTTTTCCGGAACCACACTGGTGTTCTCGACCGAGAAATCAGATTATCTGTGGTGGTTGATGGTCTCGCCCGACCGGAATGCGGTGCGTGCGCTGGCTTTGCTGAGCGACGATCCATCGTTCAAAGACGAGATGCCACGCATGGCGCGTGGCGCGCTGTCGAGGCAGCAGGCCGGCAAGTGGAACACGACGCTCGCCAATGCATGGGGTGTGCTCGCACTGCGCCGGTTCCAGTCGCGCTTCGAAAATGAGACGGTCACTGGCCGAAGCGTCATAAGCGTCGGTGATGATCCGCACCCACTCGATTGGAAAACGGCGCAGTCGCGCGTGACCAACGATCCGACTAAAGGCACGCCGATCGGCGCAGGTGTCGAAACTCAGTTTGCGTGGCCGGCAAGCGTTGAACCATTAACGATGCTGCATGAGGGCTCCGGCCGGCCGTGGGCCTTCGTGACGTCGCGGGCCGCATTGCCGCTCGACAAGCCGCTGTTCGCCGGCTACCAGGTCAAACGCAGCGTGACACCGATCGACCAGAAGAACGCAAACGTGTGGACTCGCGGTGACGTTTATCGCGTCACGCTGGAGGTCGACGCGCAGGCAGACATGACGTGGGTCGTCATCAGCGATCCGATTCCGGCGGGTGCAGCGGTGCTCGGCAGCGGCCTCGGTGGCGATTCGCGGCAGCTCGCCTCGAACGAGCGGCGCGACGGCATGGCATGGCCGGCGTACGAAGAGCGCGCATTCGACGGCTTTCGTGCGTACTACCGCTACGTGCCGAAGGGCAAGCTGAAAGTCGAATACACCGTGCGACTCAACAATGCCGGCGCGTTCTCGATGCCGCCGACCCGGGTTGAAGCGATGTACGCGCCCGAGTCGTTCGCCGAGCTACCGGTCGCCTCGATCGAGGTGCGGCCATGATGCGAAAAGTGCTTGATTGCCGTCGGCGCAACCGTCGGCGCGTCGTTGCTTTCGTTGGCGCTGATTGCGGCGCTGACGCCGACACCGACCTTCGACGAGCTTCGCGCAACCACGGTAGGCTCAGAATCGACGCTGCTCTCGCGCGACGGCGAGCCGCTGCAGCGCTTGCGTGTCGACATGACACGACGCCAGCTCGAATGGACCGCGCTCGACTCGATCTCGCCGTCGCTGGTGCGCGCGGTCGTGGCTGCCGAAGATCACCGCTTCTGGTGGCACTTCGGTTTCGATCCGGCGAGCGGTTTCTCTGCCTTCATTGATCAGTTCGGTAATGGCCGCGGGCGCGGCGCCAGCACGATCACGATGCAGCTCGCGGGGTTGATGATCGAAGGCGATCGATTCGGCCGTCGCTCGTTCGAAGAGAAGCTCGCGCAATTCCGTTATGCGGTTGCGCTCGAGCATCGTTGGTCGAAGCAGCAAATCATCGAGGCGTATTTGAACCTGGTGCCGCTGCGCGGCGAATTGGTTGGCATCCGCGCCGCATCGCTCGGTCTTTTCGGCCACGCGCCCGACGCATTCGACGAAGCGGAAAGCGCGGTGATTGCGGCGCTGGTGCGCAGCCCGTCGGCATCGCGCTCGGTCGTAGCGCGCCGCGCGTGCGCAGTAGTGAAAAGGATGGATCGAGCCGAAGAGTGCACGCGCGCCGAGTTGGCCGCGTCGACGTTGCCTTCCTATCCGCTCGCGATGAGTGGGCTGGATGAGGCGCCGCATTTAGCGCGCCGATTGTTGACGCACGCCGGCACGTCGGTGCGCTCGACGCTCGATGCGCCGCTGCAGCGCTTTGCGGCGGAGACGCTGCGCAATCGGCTCGCATCGCTTTCCGAGCGCAACGTCGAGGACGGCGCGGTGATCGTGCTCGACAACGCAACCGGCGACGTGCTGGCGTACGTCGGCTCCAGTGGCGATTTGTCGGGCGCGGCCGCGGTCGACGGTGCCGCTGCGCTAAGACAGCCGGGTTCGACGCTGAAGCCGTTCCTGTATGGCGTTGCGATCGAGCAGCGTTGGTTGACCGCCGCGTCGTTGCTCGATGACGCGCCGCTCGCATTGACCACGCCAAGCGGTTTGTACGTTCCGCAAAATTACGAGCGAGACTTCAAAGGCGCGGTGTCGGTGCGCTCCGCGCTGGCTGCATCACTGAACGTTCCTGCGGTGCGAACGTTGCAGCTGGTGGGCCTCGAGCGCTTCCGACAAACTCTGCAGGCGTTCGGAATGTCGAGCGTCAAGCACGATGGCGAGTACTACGGCTACGGCCTCGCACTCGGCGGCGGCGATACCAGCTTGCTCGCGCTGACCAACGCCTATCGCGCATTCGCCAATGGCGGAATCTGGTCGCCTGCGCACTTGCAGATCGATACGAAGCGCGGGCGATGGTGGCGAAGCGGTGCGCGTGCTTTCCGCCGAAGCGACTTTCATCGTATCCGACATCCTGGCCGATTCTGCCGCGCGTGCGTCGACGTTCGGGCTCGCCAGTCCATTGTCGACGCGCTCGTGGGCCGCAGTTAAAACGGGCACCAGCAAGGGCATGCGCGACAACTGGGCGATCGGCTATACGGACCGGTACACGGTCGGCGTCTGGGTCGGCAATTTTTCTGGCGCTCCGATGTGGGACGTGTCGGGTGTCACCGGCGCGGCGCCGATCTGGCGCGAGATGGTCGATCACCTGCACGCCAATCAGCCGAGTCGTGCGCCCAATGTGCCTCGCGGCGTCGTCCGGCGTGACGTTGTATTCGCACCCGCAGTGGAACCGGCGCGCCGCGAGTGGTTCGTCGCGGGAACTGAGTCGAGCACGAGGATCACAACGATCAGCATGCCAACGGCAGAAGCGGCACCGCGCGTCGTTGCGCCCGCCGACGGGACGGTGATTGCGCCGGATCCCGATATTCCAGCGACACGTCAATCGATGTTGGTGCGAGCCGACGCACCGCAGGCAACGCGTGTGTGTCTGAAACTCGGAGATCGATCGCTCGCGCCGTGCGGTGTCCGAGAGGCGCTCGTTCGCCTGCCGGCGCCCGGCCGTCATCAAGTTCGGCTGGAAACGGTGGATGGCTCGCTGCTGGCGCAGGCATCGGTCGAAGTGCGCGGCGTGCCGCGCTGAGCTCCCATATCAGCCCGGAGCGAGTGGAGCCTCACGGCGCGGAATTCAAAAAGTCGCTTAAAGGCGTATCGCTGGTGTAAGTTCGCTTCTCCAGCGACGACCACTGTGTTCCATCGATCGTCATTCGCCCTATGGCCGCTGCCTCGATAACCTCGACTGCCCCGCCGAGCTATCTGTACTACCGCCATACGTTGCCGGTGCGCATCATGCATTGGACCAACTTCATTGCGCTCACCGTTCTGTTCATGAGCGGACTGCACATCTTCAACGCGCACGCGGCGCTTTATTGGGGAGATTCTTCCTATTCCGGGCGCCCACCGTTGCTGGAGATCACGACGCGCGATGGTGGTGCGGGTGAACGCATCGGCGTCACGCGTGTGTTCGGCCGTGAGTTCGACACCACGGGCTTGCTCGGGCTTTCGAAGTATCCAAACGGCGAGCCCAATGCGCACGCATTTCCGTCGTGGTTGACGATTCCCGGCGGATACTCGCTGGCAATGGCGCGCGACTGGCACTTCTTCTTCGCGTGGATCTTCGTGCTCAACGGCGTGGCGTACGTACTCTATTCACTGTTCAGCCGGCATTTGATGCGCGATCTAACGCCGACTGGCAGGGAGCTGCGCGAAGTCGGTACCTCGATCGTCGAACACGTGAAATTCAAGCATCCGAGCGGCGAAGCTGCGAAGCGCTACAACGTGCTGCAGAAACTTGCCTATCTGAGTGTGATCTTCGTTTTGCTGCCGCTGGTGATTCTGGCCGGCTGGGCGATGTCGCCGTGGCTCAACTCGATCTTTCCGGGGTGGGTCGATCTGCTCGGCGGCCGGCAGTCAGCACGCACGATTCACTTCATCGTGGCGTGGCTGCTGTTCCTATTTCTCGCGGTGCACGTATTCGAAGTCATCATCAGCGGTTTCTGGAATCACATCCGATCGATGATTACCGGCCGCTATCGCATCAAGACGGAGAATTGAGATGACCGCCAGCAATCGATCGAAGCGACGTTTTCTGTTGAGCGCGGGCAGCCTCGGTGCGCTTTGGCTGACCGGTTGCGATCGTCTGTCAGAAACCGAATGGTTTCCGAAGGTATTGCGGACACATGAAACGCTGAGCCGCGGTGTGCATAAGCTGCTTGGCTCGCGCCCGTCCATGGCGCAGGAATTTACCGAGGCCGATTTATCGCCCTTCTTTCGCAGCAACGGCACTTCGATGCCTGAAGGTGAGCCATATCAGGCGCTCGCAAAAAGCGGATTCGCAGACTGGCGGCTTGACGTCGGCGGTCTCGTCGAGAAACCGGTCAAGCTGTCGCTGGCGGAGTTGCGAGCAATGCCAAGGCGGACTCAGATCACGCGTCACGATTGCGTCGAGGGGTGGAGTGCGATCGGAAAATGGACCGGAGTGCCGTTATCGAACGTCTTGGCATTGGTAAAGCCGACGCCGAGTGCGCGTTATGTCGTGTTCCATTGCGCCGATGAAATGGGAGGCGGCCTGACGCCCGAGTATTACTACGAAAGCATCGATATGGACGATGCACTGCATCCGCAGACGATTCTTGCGTATGGATTAAACGGCGGTGACCTGCCGATACCGAACGGCGCGCCGATTCGGTTGCGAGTCGAGCGGCAGCTCGGCTACAAGCACGCCAAGTACGT
Organism: uncultured beta proteobacterium; assembly: GCA_963729165.1. Taxonomy (GTDB): domain Bacteria; phylum Pseudomonadota; class Gammaproteobacteria; order Burkholderiales; family Burkholderiaceae_F; genus JACCZX01. Next base: position 127,975 of record CAVSMM010000001.1, on the reverse strand, counting down.
GATGCGTATCGAGCTCGTTGAAAGTTTCGCCAACATCGGCCGTGGGCAAGGCGGGTATTGGGAAGACTACGGCTATCAGTGGTACGCCGGCATCTGACGCGGTGGGCGCTGCTGCTGCTGGTCTCGCTATCGGCTGCGACCGCTCAACTGGACGACGGTAGGCGCGTGCAGCGCACCGAATGCGCTTCAGTGGTCATCATCAAGTGCGATCGGCCTGAACCCGTAGGTCAAATGGGTACATCCGACGAGGCGCGACAACAGTGGCGCCGCAGCGAGCCGCGTCGACAAAGCTCAATGGTGCAGCAGCTCGAAGGAGTGGTCGTCGAGGGAGAAGCGCTTCGGCGTCGTAGCATCGAAGAAATGATGAACATGGCGCTCCCACCTCTGCGGGCGCGTGACGGCAGTCACACGATTGAAACTGGCGAAGGTACGAAGTGCTCTTGCATGAATGTATGTCCGCCGTGGCCGCTGCCATGCTGCACGTGCTCGGGCCACCTGAGCCGCTATCGATCGATGCCCGGCTCATCTCCTCTAAATTGAGTTGCGGTCGGTCGCAAGAATTGGCTTTAACGCCGCCTTTCTCTTCGGTTCAACGCGACACGTGCGGATTACCGTTCTAGGATGCACTGGCAAGCGGTAGAAACGATTCCGATCCGACTCGGCACAGGCGTGTTGCCCGCGCGTGCCGAGGCGATCCGCGATGCATTGCTCAAGCGTGCGGTACCGCTGTCGCGTGTAGATCAGGGCCGGCTTCAGCCGCTCGCGACCGCGGGGCTGCTGCGCGACGGGCAGCGCGTCGGCCTTGTCACTGCCGCGCACATTTTCGAGCGCGCGCATTGGGGCGATCTCGCGGTGCCGCTGCCACAAGACGGCCGCATCGCACGGCTGCATTCGGCACGCGTTCGTCTGACGATGCACCCCGATAACGACGTCGCGATTCTTTGGATCGGCGATCGCTTGCTTGCGCAGCGACTATGCGCAAACTGGGAAGCGAGCTCAACGGGTTGCGTTATGGCTGCCTGGTCGCCGCCGTCGACGTATGTCCTGGTCGGCTATCCGGCATGCAACGCGAGGCGGGTCGATGGCTGCGTCTATATGAAGCCGCTGGTCTTGTTCACCGAATCGGTTGATGCGGAGCGTTATCGTTATGCGCGCACCGCTGAGCGAATAGACGGCGTCACGATTTGGACGCCCGAGCTGGACGGTGTGTCGGGCGCGATGCTTTGGAGAATCAGCGACGAGGAAGACGATGTCGCTTGTTTGTTGCATCCCGTTGGAATTCAGGTGGCGTTTACGCACAATGCGCACTTACGCGCCGAATCGCTCAGATGTGTTCTTGAATTGTTAGGCACGTCGCGGCCGCAGTAGCTGCGGGTATCCTGCCGGCTATCGGTTGGCTATGCGAGGTGCGGACATGCGACTGCTTCACACGATGCTGCGGGTCGGAGATATGCAGCGCTCAATCGATTTCTATACGAAGCCGATGGGCATGCAGTTGCTTCGTACAACCGACCGTCCCGATCAAAAGTATTCACTTGCATTCGTCGGCTACGCCGATGAGTCGCAGCAGGCAGTCATCGAGCTGACATACAACTACGGCGTTACCAACTACGATCTCGGCAGCGGTTTCGGACACATCGCGATCGGTGTCGACGACATTCACGGCACCTGCGAACGTGTCAGAGCAGCTGGCGGCCTGGTCACGCGCGAGCCAGGCCCCGTCAAGGGCGGCACCACGGTGATTGCGTTCGTTCAGGACCCTGACGGATACAAAATCGAGCTGATCCAGCGCTCGTAGCGACAAAGCGTTTAGTGACGCTGGGGCGCAGACCGCTGCTCGCGCAAGGGTGGAATCGGGTCGAGATCCGGCTCAACAAACGACGCGCGAGCATCCGCAGAAAAGAGAACGCTTGCCGAATAGTGCGTGAGCATGATCTTGCTATCCAGCAACTCCGGGTTCTTTGCGATGAAGTCGGAGGCCGAGGTGCTGGCCGATCTGTTCATGAAGTGCTGCACCGCCAGCACCCATGCACGTGTCAATGTTTCATGAAACTTCGCGCGCGGAATGCCGTTGTGTTCCAGGAAGTTCAATAGTGCATCGCGCATCTTCTGAACCGCTGAGTCCGCATCACCATCGGTCAGATAGATAAACGCCAGCCGCACGTGAGCTTGATGGTTGAACTCGGAAGGCGCGACGGTGCATGACTCGAACGCCGACCGAAACTCGCGATCGTCCTCGGAGGCTTGGTGCGATGGCATGAGTCGGCGGTCAGGTTTGACCGGCTGCCGCTTTTACCGCGCCCGGATCAACACCGAGCTTGCGGCCCGCGTCGAGAATCTCATTCCACGTCGTCGCATCGACCGGAATTCCATTTGCAGTGCGCTGCGCAAACTTCTCGCGCTCGGGCTCGCCCGCTATTCGAACTGAGTCGAAGCCTTCGCGTGCCGGCGATGCCTTCACCCATTCGACAAACGCAAGTGTCTCGCGCTCGAAGGTGGAGCGGTCGGCGAGCGCCGCGGGGTCGATCAACACGGTGAGCATGCCGTTCAGAATGCGCTTCTGTGTGACATCTTCGGAGTGGTGCGTCATGCCGGCAGCGAGTGCGCCACCGAGCAGTTCGCACAGCAGGGCCAATCCGTAGCCCTTATGTTCGCCGAAGGCGAGCAGTGCACCGAACGGCGGGTTAACGCCAAAGCGCGGCTCACGCGTCGGGCGGCCCTGATCGTCCAGCAGGGAGCCTTCCGGCACGAGGTCGCCCTTGTTGAACGCGACACGCGTCTTGCCTTGCGCCAGTACGCTCGTTGCGAAGTCGAGAATCACCGGTTTGCTTCCCGTTAGCGGAATGCCGGCGGCGAACGGATTGGTACCGAAGCGCGCATCGGCCCCGCCATAGGGCGCGACGATGCTGCGCGCGATCACGTTGACGAAGTGCATCGAAACCAGGCCGGCTCGTGTGGCCTGCTCGGCCCAAGCGCCGATGCGGCCCAGATGATGAGAATTGCCGAGCGCAACGATGCAGCTGCCATGTTGAAGCGCGCGCTCGATCCCAAGCTGCATCGCTTCGTGGCCGATCACCTGACCGAAGCCCGCGCCGCCGTCGAGTCGCAGCAACGTGCCCGCATCGAGGACGGTCCGCACGTGCTGGTTCGGCACCAGCCCCCCTTGCTGATAGGCGTCGGCGTAGCGCGGCAGCATGCCGATACCGTGCGAATCGTGACCGGTAAGGTTGGCCTCGATCAGATTGCCGGTGACCGCCTCCACTTCGGCCTCGTGGCTGCCGAAGCCTCGCATCACCAGGCGAACCGCAGCGCTGAGGCGCGTAACGTCGATTGTGTAAGAGGTCATTGGGCTGCGTTCATAATTTCGGTTGAGCCTAGCGTGGCGCGATCGTAGACTGAGATCAGATCGACACATAACGGAGGAGACATGATCAACCATCGACGCGCTCTGCTCGCTGCAATCGGCGTGATGCTCGCGCTGGTCACGGTTCCCAGCATCGCGCAGACCCCATCGAACTGGCCGAACAAACCGATTCGCTACATCGTTCCGTTCGCGCCCGGCGGCACGACCGACATTCTGGCGCGCACGATCGGTGAACGGCTTGGCGCCGCGCTCGGCCAACCGATCGTTGTCGAAAACAAGCCCGGGCAGGGCGGCTCAATCGGCGCGGCCGAGCTGGCGCGCGCAGCGCCCGATGGATACACGATCGGAGGCGGCACGATCAGCTCGCATGCGATCAACGCAACGCTGTACGACAAACTCTCATATGACCCCGTGACGAGCTTCGCGCCGATCACGATGTACGCGACGCAGCCCAATGTGCTGCTGGTTCACCCGAGCGTGCCGGCCCGGAATTTGGCGGAGTTCATTGCGTTGCTGAAGGCCAATCCAAACAAATATGCATTCGGATCGGCGGGTAACGGAACCTCGCAGCACATTTCGGGCGAGCTGTTCAAGGTGATGGCCGGCGTGAGCATGCAGCATATTCCGTATCGCGGCAGCGGCCAGATGATGCCGGAGCTGCTGGGCGGCACATTGCCGGTGGCATTCGACAACATCGCGACTGCGGTTCAGCACGTGAACGCAGGCAAGCTGCGCGCGCTGGCGGTAACCAGCGCCACTCGCTCCGTCGTTTCGCCCGATGTGCCGACGATGGCTGAAGCTGGACTCGCCGGCTATGACATCAGCTCATGGCAGGCAGTCTTCGCTCCTGCGGGCACGCCCGCGCCGATCGTCGAGCGGCTTTACACCGAAATCTCGCGCATCCTGAAGACACCGGATATCCAGAAGCGGCTTAGCGATCTGGGTCTTAACGTCAGCGAGATGACGCCAAGTCAACTGACGGCAGTCATCAAGACCGACGTGCCTCGGCTTGGCAAGATCGTCAAGGAAACCGGCGCCCGAGCAGATTGAACCGATCAGTTCTCAAGAGAGGGAAGCTGATGATTCTCGGCATGTCCTATGCCGATTTCAAGCAGTGTGCGTGAGGTTTACTTCGGTGGGTTCTGCGCCCACGTGCGCAGCGCGGCGAGCGCGCGTTCGACATGACGGGTCGGATTTAAGTTGATGTAGTGGTAGACGACCTTGCCGCTGGGTGCGATCACATACGTGATGCGGTTTGCATATTCGGGGCGCGTTTTTAGCACCGCATCGTAGGACTTGATCACACTCAGCGTCGGATCGGCCGCGACGGGGAATCGGCTTTGACACGCCTGCGTCGAAAACTTCGCGAGCACGTCGATATCGTCGGCCGACACACCGATAACCGATGCACCCAGCGCATTGAAACGCGGGATCGCTTCGGCAAACTCGTGCGCTTCGACCGAGCAGCCGTCGGAAAACGCCGCCGGAAAGAAATACAGAACCACCGGCCCTTTCCTAAGCGATTCGGCCAGCGAAAACTTGTAAATTGCGCCGCCGAGTGCGGCCGATGCGGTGAAATCCGGTGCATCCTCGCCGATGTCAAGCGCAGCGCTCGCAGGGGCGCACAACGTGAAAGCGAAAATGGCGCAAGCCAGAAAGCGGTGCATGTGAAATTCCGTATCGCAGCCCTGCAGCAGGCGTCGCAGATTCTCGCGGCAGTCTTCAGCCTGTGCAAGGCATTTGCGTTGATCCTTTGCCCGGCGGTTTTTCTGATGCTCGTTGGCTGCGGCACGCTACCGGTCCGGCCCGAGGTTTCGCATTCATCGGCGCGCGCTCCTTCTTCGGACAGTCCTCTGGCGCGGATTGCCGCGCAATCGAGCCCTTCGCCGGAATTGTCGGGCTTTCGGCTGATGCCGCTGGGTGTGTTCTCACTCGACGCACGCATCGAGCTTGCCGACCGCGCACGCCATACGCTCGATGTCCAGTACTACCACATTCATAACGACTCGACCGGTCGCCTATTCCTGCGTCATCTGCGCGACGCGGCGTTGCGCGGCGTGCGAGTGCGCCTGCTGGTCGACGATCTGTACACCGTGGGTGGCGATGCGCTGTTCTCGGGCCTTGCCGCTTTCGAGAACGTCGAGGTGCGGCTTTTCAATCCGTTCTGTTGCGGGCGCACCAGCATCTTCAACAAGTACGCGGCTTCGCTGTTCGACTTCGGACGGCTGAATCACCGGATGCACAACAAACTGTTCATCGCCGACGGCGCGATCGTCGTCGCCGGCGGACGCAACGTTGCTGACGAGTACTTCCAGCGCAGCATGGGCGCCAATTTTGTTGACATGGACGCGCTCATCATCGGCGCGATCGTGCCGCAGTTCGCGTCGATCTTCGATACGTATTGGAACAGCCCGTACGTCTATCCGGTGCAGTCGATCATTGACGGCGGTGTCGAGCGCACGCAGCTGCGCGAGCGCTTCAATCAGCTGGTCGATGAAGGCGATCAGATGATGTCGCTGACGCTGCCGCCGATCGACGTGCTGGGTTACGGCGCGATCAGCGACGATCTTGAATCGGGGCGTCTGGGGCTGATCTGGGCTCCGGCCGTTGCGTTCGCAGATCCACCGGCCAAAGTGACGGCGAGAACCGATGAGGCGGCCCGCGACATGAGTGTTGCGATGAATGTGATGGACCGCGTGATTGCAGCCAGCCAGGAGGTCGTGATCTCGTCGCCGTATTTGATTCCGGGATCGACGGGAGTTGCAGCGTTCGGCGATCTCAACAAGCGAAACGTCAAAGTCACGATCCTGACCAACTCGCTCGCGGCCACCGATGAGCCGCTGGTGCATACAGGCTATTCGCGTTATCGCGTGGCGATGCTGGCGTCAGGCGTCGATCTGTACGAACTGAGTCTGACCCGCATCCAACGTGCTAGTCGACTCGGGTTCCTCGGATCTTCGACGGGCAGATTGCATGCGAAGACAGCGGTGATTGATCGCTCTTTGGTGTTCATTGGTTCGATGAATCTCGATCCGCGCTCAGCGACCAAGAACACGGAGCTCGGCATGATCGTCGAAAGCCCCGAGCTCGCGAAGGAAGTGCTGCGCGTGATTCATATCAGCAAGCTACAGAGCGCCTACCGCGTTCGTCTTGGATCCGATCAACGTACGCCTCGAATGGCTGACGATGGACGATGAGAAGGAAATCATCCTGACGACCGAGCCGGATTCAACGTTCTTTCTGCGCCTGCAGAACTTACTGCTGTCACCGTTCATTCCCGAAGATCAGCTGTAGCAGGCTGTTGAAAAGCTACTGCGGAGCCCGGCTGCGTCGTTGCGTGCTCGCTCGGACCTCTCCTATCGACCTGATATGTCTCGGCCCTCGCTGCGCGGCGCCTAGCACTCGGGCTTCCTCGCTACGCTTTTCAACAGCCTGCCAGCGACGCATTACTCGAGCTTGCCGATCCGCTTGACGGCGTCATTCATCCGCTGCGCATCGGCTTTCCAGTAACCAGCGAATTGCGGCGCGTCCATGTATTCGATCGGACTGCCGGCAGTCAAGATCGTTTGCTGCAGCGCTGGATCGCTCGCCAGCTTGCGCAGCGTCGCGCGCAGCTTTTCGATCACTGCATCGGGTGTCGCGGCAGGCGCAAACAGCGCTGACCATTGAGCAAACTGCACGTTGTATCCGCGCTCCTTCAGGCTCGGCACGCCCGGCAGCGTCACCAGTGGCGCGTCACCCCAATGCGCCAGCGCGCGCAGCCGCCCGGCGCGAATGTGCTGCACGACACTCGCCGGTCCGCTCGAGATCGCATCGACGTGACCACCGAGCAAAGCGATGACTGCCGGGCCCGCACCTGCGTAAGGAATGTGAACCATTCGAAAATCGGCGGCGGACTTCAGCATCTCCATTGGAACGTGCATCGTTCCGTAATTGCCCGAGCTGCCGTAGTTGTAGGCGGCCGGTTTGCGTCGAACATCGGCGATGAACTCCTCAAGCGTCTTCCACGGCGCATCGGCGCGCACGACGAGCACCGTTGGATCCGCCGTGATGCGCGCGATCGGCTTGAACTGATCGAGTTGAAACAATGGCTTGCGGTCCAGCACCTTGTCGGCTTCGGGAAGGATCGAGATCGATGACAAGCTCAGCAGCAACGTGTAGCCATCGCCCGCCGCGCGCGCAGCGTGGCCGATTCCGACTGCGCCGCCCGCGCCGCTTTTGTTATCGATGACGACCGGCTGTTTTAATTCGCGCGACATCGCTTCAGCCAGCGGCCGCGCCACGGTGTCAGCAACACCGCCCGGCGGAAACGGAACCACGAGCGTGATAGTTTTCTCCGGGTACTGCGCGTGCGTTGCCTGCAAAGCCAGCGGGCTCATCGCCAATATCAGGCACAGCTGTAACGTGCGACGCATAAGGTCTCCTACGCAGATTGGTCGCAATGCTAGCTCCAGTCCCGCAGCCTCTGACGATCCGAATTTCCGAAACCCAGACAGTCTCTGCACTGTTAACCCGGCCGGAAGACGCTTGCGCCTGTTATGTACTCGCTCACGGCGCTGGTGCGGGCATGAATCACACTTTTCTGGCTACCGTTGCGGACGGCCTGGCCGAGCGCCGCATCGCCACGCTGCGCTACCAATTTCCATTCATGGAGCGTGGTTCGAAGCGCCCGGACTCCGCACCGCTTGCGCACGCAACCGTACGCGCGGCGACTGCGCTCGCCGTTGAGCGGATGCCAGAGCTACCGCTGTTTGCCGGCGGAAAATCCTTCGGTGGTCGCATGACTTCGCAGGCGCAGGCCGCGGCAGCGCTGCCGCAGCTTCGCGGGCTTGTTTTCTTGGGATTTCCGCTTCATCCCGCGAAGAAGCCGTCGCAGGAGCGTGCTGCGCACCTGGCGCAGGTCGAGTGCCCAATGCTGTTCCTGCAGGGAACGCGCGACGAGCTCGCCGACGTCGACCTGATCCGTTCGGTCACCGAGCAGCTCGGTGAGCGCGCAACGCTGCACTTGTTCGCCGATGCGGATCACTCCTTCCATGTCCGTGCGCGCAGCGGTCAAACCGATCAGCAGGTGCTCAGCTCAATGCTTGATGCGATCAGCGCCTGGATTGCGACGCGTTGATTTTTTCTTCGACGACTCTTTCAGAAGCATCCATACGGGAGCATGGTCGCTGGCTCCGTCTTCGCCACGAATTGCTTTGTCGACGCCGGACTCGGCGAGTCGGTCGGCCAGCGACGGGCTGATCAGTAAGTGATCGATGCGCAGGCCGGCGTCACGGCCCCAGCGTCCGCGCTTGTAATCCCAGAACGTATACATCGGCTCGTTGGGATGAAGTGAGCGGATCGCGTCGGTCCAACCTTGTTCAACGAGCCTCTTGAAGCGCTCTCGGCTCGCCGGCTGTACGAGTGCATCGTCATCCCATGACTTGGTGGGGTAGATGTCCGCCGGAGTCGGCACGACGTTGTAGTCGCCCGCAAGCACCACCGGCACGCCTGTGTCGATCAGGCCGCGAGCGTGGGCGATCAGCCGATCGAGCCATGCAAGCTTGTAATCGAACTTCGGCCCCGGCTGCGGGTTGCCGTTCGGCGCATAGATGCACGCAATCAACACACCGTCGATGGCGGCTTCCAGATATCGGCTTTGAGTATCCGTGGCATCGCCCGGCAACGTTCGATGGGTCACGACCGGCTTTGCGTCGCGAGCCAGGATCGCTACGCCATTCCAGGTCCGTTGCCCGCACCATGCGGCGCCGTAGCCGGCGGATTCAATTGCTGCAACTGGAAATTCACGATCAGCCGCCTTCAGTTCTTGCAAAGAAACAACATCCGGCGCTGCAACTGCAAGCCACGCCAGCAGGTTTTCTAACCGGCGATTGATGTTGTTGATATTGAAGGTCGCAATTTTCATCAGCGCTACGTCCGCGCGTTCGAAATGCCGGCGCTGTTGGGCCTGCGAGTAAGCACTGCCTTATCGAGCTGTGGATTTAGCACGACCCTTCCGTACCCGACAAACGGTAGGTGGCGGCGGGGAGGGTTGGCACTGTTCCTGATTGTCACTGCGGGGGACGTGTGTTGAGCTTGCAGCATTACAAACCAAGGAGAGTTACCAATGCTATTCAGACCCAGTATGAGTGCCGAAATCCATGATTGGATAACGCCGGCGCAGGTGGAGCTTGTAAAAGTTGCCACACATGCGGAACAGCTTGCTCGCATTCAGCAACGCGCCAAGGAGCTGCAGGAAGCGATGGGCCCCCGTTATCTGTGTCACGAAAAGAACCGAGTGCGGCGTTTGGACGGGAAGTCGTATCGGCCGCGCACCGCCGCCAATACCAATGTCAGGGCAATGAAACGCGCTGCGTGATTCAGCGATATCTTGAGCACGGAGAGAGAGCCGCGTTGGTGGCACCGGGTGTTGCCACACGCGGCTCATTGCAGATATGAAAAATAGCCGGTTCCTGTTACTTGCAACGAGCACCCTCTTGCTAGCCGCATGCGCGACTCAGGGCGAAATCTCACAGAACCCTTCCCTGATGGCAGGTGCCAGTGCCGTACCGAAGGAAAGCGTTGCGGCCGAGAGATGTCCTGAGTCGTATCACAGGCAAGAATCAAGACAGGGCACTTTTCACCGCGCCATTGAGTGTTAACAACCTGATAGGTCGGGCGAATTTCTAAGCACTCGCCGAGCGGCCGAGTGCCCCTGATGCTTTCGCAGTATGCGTTGCAATGACGTCCATCAGCGTTGGCGACAGACAGTCATACGGCTCGAGCTTCAGTTCCTTCAGCCGGGATCGAACCGCACCCATGCCGGCCGGATCGAACCCCGACTCGATGATCGACGAGACGAATGCGGCGAACTCCGGCGGGGCCCACCCGCTATCGCGCGATAGCTCGGTGTGAATGAAGTCCAGGCCGAAGAACGGATGATTCTTGTTTTCGATGCGCCCAAACATGTGCACGCCGCACTCTTTACATGCGTGACGCTTGATCGTCGCGGTCTCATCCACCACTTTTAGCTTGTCCTGATTGGCCGTGACATTGACTTTGTCGCGCGGGATAACTGCAACTTGCGAGAACACTGAGCCGGCCGGCTTCCAGCACTTGGTGCAGCCGCACACGTGGTTGTGCGCCACTTGGCCGCCAATCGACACCGTCACCTTTTTATCGGAGCAATGACACGACAAAGTACCCCCAGTGAAACCGGAGGCGGCGGGCTTACTCCCTTGATCGACCTGCGGATGAATGGAGACCGGCTTGGCCATTTCGAGTTCTCCTTTCGTGCGAGGAAATGAGGGAGCGATGCTGCTCCCTCGCGAGGCGAAAGTCGACTGTCTACTTCACTGCGAAGCAGTAAAACAAGCCATCGCCGCCGGTGGGGCGCACCTGCTCTTGGCCGCACCCGCGCGTGGGATGCGAGGAGTTCCATGACGTTGCCCAGGCATGGTCGATTGGACCGGCGCGATCGAAATGGCCCGTCATAGCGGCCCCGTCGGTCCCGTTCTTGGTCCAATTGCCGCAGGTCATGTCAGCAAACGGAGTCCCGGGAAAAGCCGTGCCATCCTCTCGCGAACCGGTCAGGATGTCGTGCTTGCTGGGCTTCATCGAGCGGTCGTTCACAGGCTGGCCCTTTTCGTCGAGCGCGGTGTCCTTGTTGACGTTGTTCTTTGCAGAATGCAGCTCTTCGACGCTGCTTGCGATCATCACACCCTTCGCGTTGTGCCACGGTCCCGCTCCGATGCGGTCGCGTGCGTGCACGACCTTCGGGTCGTTCAGCGCCGTGCCTTGCGTGCTCAAATAAGCGCGCCAAGTGCGGTTACCCGCGCCGGCGGCCTTCGCAAGAGACTGACAATGCTGGTCCGCACCCTCGATTCCACCCAGGTCCGCTCCCCTTCCGACACCGGCGCTGGTAATGAAAAATGTCATGTCCTTAGGACTCGGCTGCGGTGACTGCATGGTTGAGCAGCTGACGAGTGCCCATGCGCCAGCGCCAAACAACAACGTGTTTCGGATTGCTTTGTTCATAGGGGTCTCCTGTTCGGTGGTTCTACGATTCTTATTTCTCTTAGGGCCGCGGCACATCTACGCGCTCGTCAGAATAAAAAGGTTATCGCGGCAGCGCGGGCTTCCGCCGCCTAGTACTTTCCCCCAAGCACAAAGCGTGCGATGCCCGCGGCCACTTCAGCTTCCTGGCCGGTAAAGCCATGGGGCGATCGGCCCTCGCAGGCATCGGTCAATGACTCTCCTGTAGCACCGCCGGGCCCGCCGGTCACCGTCACGACCTGTTCACGATCGCTGCTGGTTCGCGCGGTGATATTGCCCATCAGCTTTGCCGGTGACCGGATGCAGTTGTCTGCCGTGTGGCCGACGACCAGCAGCGGGACTGTGATTGCTTCGAGCTTCAGATCGAATACGGATTGCCCCACCCACGGCTTTCGTGCACCGCTCTGGCCGGCAGTGACCGGCGAGGTGAGCACGACACCCGCGGGCGCGTCCGCTCCCGTAAGTCGTGACGCCGCGTTGACCGCAGAAATTGCACCGCGGCTCGTGCCCGCGAGCCAGACGCTTCCCTTCGTTCGCGCCTGAATGTCAGCGATGGCTTTGCCGAGGTCTTCGGCGTGCTTCGCGTGCGTGCGGAAGCCTTCCAATCCATCGACGCCATGATGAGTTGACGGAGCATCGATCAATGCCGTGAAGAACCCCGCTGCACGAAAAAGCGATATCGACTGCACCAGCGAATTGCCTCTCAACGATCTTGCACATCCTGCATCGTCGAGATTGACGTAGCCGCTGCCGCCCGCGAGTAAGACCAGCGCGATAGGCTGGCTCTGCAAGCTCGTCGACGCGGGGTGCGCGAGCGAATAGCGCGTTGTGCTGCGGTCGTGCGTATCAATCGTGATGACTTCGCCGCAACGGGCAGCGCTCGTGCCGGGCTGTGCCAAGCACGCAGGCAGCCATACAAGAAGAAGGCACAGTGCGATCAGCCTATTCGAGTGCGCGCTCGCCAGGGGCATGTAGAAGCTAAAGCGATTGCTCGGCCGCTGCGCATTCCTCGCGGAGCTTGATGTACGCCCAATTCGTCGCCTGCCTGAGATCTTCGGAATCGACGCAGGTGATCGGGCTGACTCCGCCGTACTCGGCACGATCGTCAGCGGCCTGCTGCATCAAGACGGGCATTTGCCGCGTGACTTCCTTCAAGCGGAGGACAGCGAAGACGGTGTTGCCGGTCGGAAGCTCATGCAGTACAACATTGGCAAATGCTTCGTGCAGCCCGCGCAGATCGTTCGAGTCGAATTCGCGCTCGCGCGAGCCGACACTCGCAAACCCGTCTTGTACTCCGGTGTTCGCCTTTTCGATCAGCGTGCGCGCTTTTTCCGCGAGCGCGAACAGCACGGCCAGCTTGTTGATGTTCGCATCGCGGCGTTGTGCCTGCAGGGCTGTGAGCGTGGACCTGTGCAGCAGGTAAGAAATGAACAAGGCGGCAACGATGGCGAGGATTGAGCCGACGGCCTGCACCCAAGCCGCCCACGTTTGACCGTCCATTGGCCGATGGTAAACGCACCGCGATCGTGTCGCGATGCCCGTATCACCACCGGCCGCTCGGATGCAGTTCCGTTAGGCGGCGCCGTGTGCTTCGACGTAAAGCGCGTAAAGCGAATGGCAACTCGCCATGTACAGGCGATTCTTCTTGGCGCCGCCGAAAGCGAGATTCGCGCAGCGCTCTGGCAAGCGGATAAAACCGATCGCTTTGCCCTGCGGGTTGAACACCATCACACCATCCAGGTCTGCGGAGGTTGCCCCTGCGGCGCCGCTCCAGCCCCAGCCGCACCATAGGTTGCCGTCCATATCGACCTTGATGCCGTCGATTGCGCCGGGACCGTTGGCGTCGACCACTTTAGTTTTGTTCGACACGCCGCCGTTGGCAGCGACGTCGTAGCTCCAGATCAGGCGATTCGGCTGTGCACGTCCTTCGACGACGTACAGCTTTTTCTCGTCGGGCGAGAACGCAATGCCATTGGGGCCGGCCAACTCGGCCGTCACGAGCGTGAGCTTGCCATCGGGTGCGATGCGATAGACCGAATGCGGCAACTCCGGGCGTCGCCTTGTCGCCTTCCCAGTTGCCTCCGATGCCAAATGGCGGATCGGTGAACCAGATCGAGCCGTCGGATTTGCAGACGATGTCGTTCGGCGAATTCAATCGCTTGCCGTCGAACTTGTCCGCCAGTACGGTGATCCTGCCGTCGTACTCGGTGCGCGTCACGCTGCGTGTCAGGTGCTCGCATGCCAGCAACCGTCCCTGGCGGTCGCGCGCCAGGCCATTCGAAAAATTGGCCGGATGGCGAAAAACCGAAAACGTGCCGGCAGCTTCGTCGTAACGCATGATGCGATTGTTTGGAATATCACTGAGCAACAGATAGCGTCCATCGCCGAACCACACCGGTCCTTCGGCCCAGCGCATGCCGCTGCCGAGCTGCTCGACGCTGCTGCTGTAGATGCGGTACTTGCTGAAGCTGGGATCGAGAATCTGCACCGAGGGATCCGGATAACGCTGGTTGGGCTTGAAGTCGAACGATTGCGCGCTGACGACGCTGCCAAGTGCTGCCAAACCAGTACCCGCAGATACTTTCAGAAAATCGCGCCGGGAATCAGTGACCTTGTTGTCTTCCATATTTGTCTCCTGGTGGTGAAGCTGGTTTTGTTATTTGCTCTAGTGTTGCGAACCTTAAGTGCTGTTCCAGCCACCTGTCCAGCGTGCAGTGGCAATGAGCGCAGGCGCTGGGATAGCATCCGCTGACCATCCCTGTCCCTCGAATCGCCGCCGTGCGACGACTGCTCGCGATTGTCCTGATGCTGTTGGCCGCTTCGACCGCGGTCGCGAAGCCGCGTGAGTCCGAGCGGTTCAACGCGTGGTTGGATGCTGTCTGGGAAGAGACGCTGGTGCGCCAGCCGCTATTGGCAACGTCGATTGGAGACCCTCGATACAACGACCGCATTGTCGACTTCACCACCGCCGCGTGGCGCGCAGACAACCGACGCTTCATTGAGCGACAGCTAAGAGAGCTCAAGGGCTTCAATCGCACTGCGCTGTCAGGGCAGGATCGCTTGTCCTACGACATCCTGAAGCTCGAGCTGGAGGAGGCGCTGGAAGGGCTGCGCTTTCCGGACTGGATGCAGCCGGTCGACCAGCTGGGCGGCCTGCCCAGCTTTCTCGCGCAAATGGGTTCTGGCGGATCGATTCAGCCGTTCCGCACCACGAAGGACTACGACGACTGGCACAAGCGGCTCAGCGATGCGGTGCCGATCCTCGACGGCATCACCGGCAACATGCGGGTCGGCCTCGTAAACGGCGTGACACAGCCGATGCTCGTGATGGAAAAGGTGCTGCCGCAGCTTGCTGCGCTGGCGGTGACCGATCCCGAACAGAGCGTGTTCTGGGGGCCGGCCAAAAACTTCCCCGACGCGGTTTCCGCTGCAGACCGTGAGCGCATCGGTGCCGCGCTTCGTACGTTGATTCAAGATCAAGTCGGACCGGCCTATCAGCGTATGCATGACTTCCTGCGTGACCAGTACATTCCGAAGGCGCGCAAGACCACTGCGTGGTCGGCGCTGCCCAACGGCAAGGCCTGGTACGCGTATCGCGTGAAGCGCAGCACCACCACCGCGTTGTTACCCGACGCCATTCATGCGCTGGGCCGGCGTGAAGTGGAGCGGATCCTGAACGAGATGGACCAGGTGCGCCGCGAAGTGAAGTTCGATGGCGACCTTCAGGCTTTCTTCGCGCATCTCAACAGTGACCCACGCTACTACTACACCAAGCCGGAAGACTTGATTGCCGGGTATCGGGAATTGCAGAAGAGGATCAACGCGCTGTTGCCAAAGCTTTTTGATATCTCACCAAAAGCCGACTACGAAGTGCGCGAGGTGGAAGCGTTCCGCGCGGCGAGTGCAGCCGGTGCTTCATACGTTGAGCCGTCGGCTGACGGCTCGCGTCCCGGTATCTTCTACATCAACACATTCAACCTGAAGGCCCAGCCGATCTTCGGCATGGAGACGCTGTCGCTGCACGAGGCGTCGCCCGGTCACCATTTTCAGAACTCGATTGCACAGGAGGTGGAATCGCTACCGAAGTTTCGCCGGTTCGGCACCTTCTACGTCGCTTACTCGGAAGGCTGGGCGCTTTACGCCGAGAGTATCGGCAAGGAGCTGGGCGTCTTCACGGATCCGTATCAGTGGTACGGCCGCTTGGCTGATGAGCAGTTGCGCGCAATGCGGCTGGTCGTCGACACGGGTCTGCACACCAGAGGTTGGACGCGGCAGCAGGCGATCGATTACATGCTCGCCAATTCATCGATTGCCGAGAGCGATGTGGTGGCGGAAGTCGAGCGCTACATCGTCAGTCCGGGCCAGGCACTCGGCTACAAGATCGGGCAATTGGAGATCAGCAAGCTTCGGCGCGAAGCCGAGAGAGCGCTCGGTTCGAGATTCGATGTCAAGAAGTTCCATCGGGTGTTGCTGATTGATGGCGCGTTACCGCTGAGCGTGCTCGGGACGCAGGTGCGAGACTGGGTTGCCCAGGAAAATCGGAAGTCGGCGCCGCGCAATGGAACTCGTTGAGCGCGACGCAGCGCTGCAGCTGCTTGAAGATCGCTTGCGTCTGGCGCCGAGGGCAATAGTCACGACGCGACGACGATCGGACTCACTTATCGATTGCGCTGCTGGCGTGCGTTCGGAGACCAGAATTTTTCCATCGACAGATAAGTGAAGGATGCGGACCAGGCGATCATCAGCAGGCCGTTCAGTGCTTCGACCCCGGCCAGCAACCGCACGGGACCTAACGGCGCTATGTCGCCGAGGCCTAGTGACGTGTACGTCTCCGCTGAGAAGTAGAGGCACTCTAGAAAGGTCGTAGTTCTTGCACCACTGAGGTCACCCACGTCAACGTAATGAATCAGCGCGAACAGGAAGACGGCGTACAGCGCGATCTCCACTGCGTGGGCGAGGGACGTTCCGAAGATCACCGCCAATAGTTTGGTGCGCGCAGGAATGCGGAGTTGCGGCAGCAAGACATGCAGGCCGCGCAAGACTTCGTAGTGAATCAGCGTGGTGAGCGCAACAAGAATCAGACTCGCTACGATTACGATCAGCATGCGTCGGTACCACAGAACATGGGCGTTCCCGCTTTCGCCGATTCAGCGTGAAGTAAACGGCTCGGAGCTTACGATCATAGTTCGCGCTGCGTGTCACGCTGCCCGGCTATGTTGTTCACGCCGTACTCGATCTAAATTGCACGAGGCACGTTCAACACAATGACAACGACTCTGCTGATGCTGCCGCCGCAGACATCTACTACGCGCGAGTGGGCGCAACGGTTGGCAGCTGCCCAACCCGAGCTGTCGGTGATCGTTGCCGAGAGTGAGAGCGCAGCCGCCGCAGCTGTGGCGCGTGCGGACGCGGCGTTCGGCACGGTGTCTCCCTCTCTGCTGCGAGTAGCTGAGAAGCTGCGCTGGATTCAGGCACCGCAGGCAGCCCCGCCAGCCGGCTGGTACTACCCCGAACTGATCGCCCACCCCGCCGTAGTGACGAATTTCCGCGAGATTTTCAATGACCACATCGGCGCACACGTGATGGCGTTTGTTCTCGCTTTCGCGCGAGGCCTGCACCGGTATCTGCCGCAACAACTGCAGCGCGAGTGGCGCCCGGCACCGCATGACACCGGCGTTATCCACCTGCCCGAGGCCAGCATGCTGATCGTTGGAGTGGGGGGCATCGGTGCCGAGACTGCGCGCCTCGCCGCTGCTTTTGGAATGAATGTCATCGGAGTCGATGCGCGGCGCCGTGACGCGCCACCGGGTGTCGCAGAGTTGCATCAACCGACCGCGCTCGACTCGCTGTTACCACGCGCGGATTTCGTTGTGCTGACGATTCCGCATACGCCCTCCACTGAAGGTCTGATGAATCGCGCCAGGTTTCAGCTGATGAAGCGCAGCGCATTCCTTATCAATATCGGGCGTGGCATGACGACACGCCTCGACGACCTGGTCGCTGCGCTGGACGCTGGCGAGATCGCGGGTGCAGCGCTCGATGTTTTCGAGCAGGAGCCGTTGCCTGCGGATCACCCGCTGTGGACCACTCCAGGTGTGCTGATCACGCCGCACACGGCTGGCTACGGCCCCTATCTCGACGAGCGGCGTTACGACATTCTCTCCGACAACTGTCGCCGGTTTGCTTCCGGGGAGCCGCTGCGAAACGTGGTGGACAAATCCAGCTGGTTCTGAAGGTCGACTCTTGTCAGCCGAATGACGAAAACTCTTAAGGTGAGTGCGGCCGGCATCTGGCCTGCTCAATAACCGCAAGAAAGTTGCAGATTTCCGGCTCGGTCCAACGGCCTCGATCCCGCCCTGTTCGTCCGGCCGCTCTGAGGAGGGATCGCCGAGCTGCGGACTGGCAAGCTACGCCATTCGGCTGCCCGCGTCTGTCAGCGGCACGGCCAACGCCTGTAGTTGACATATTCCCCGCCGCTTTTCAAGGCGTGCCTTATGCCTGGGTAACGGTAGAAAGCGGAATGTCGAGTCCAGCGCCCCGTCCTTCTAAAGCCGCACTGCCGTCGGTTAAAGCCGCCGCCGCAGAAACGCGCCCCCGCGCGCGGTTGTTTGACCTGCCACGTCTGCGCAACGCCGAGCCCTGGCAGCGGCTGCAGCTATTGCCGTCGCCGCTCGTCCAGTGCTTTGGTTTGCCTTCACCCTGTGGGCCTCGTCATTCTGGTTTGATGCGCTGGCCGATGCAGTTGGGCTGGCAGCCGCGATCTTCTTCATCGGCGGCCTCGGACTGATGCCGAGTCTGATCAACATGTTTGTCGTTATCAGCTTATTGACGGACCGCCGACCGCCGCGCCGCGCGCTCGCCAAATACCCAGCGCTTTCGGTGCTGATGTACGTGCGCGGCCAGGGACAATCGATTGCCGAAACGATTGAAAGCATCCGTCGGCAGGAATATCCGGGACCCTTCGAGGTCATTCTGATCGATGACGCCTCGACCGATCACACAGCGCACATCGTGCGCGGCATGGGTTACCGCTGGATCAAGGTGTTGCGCCAGAGCAAAGGTCGCGGAAAAGCGGCAGCGCTTAACCGTGCGCTCGAAACCGCGCAGCACGATCTGATTGTCACGCTCGACGCCGACGCGATTCTGTTCGGCGATGCTCTTTGGAGCATGGTCGAGCGCTACGTCGCATCTGAGAAAGATGTCCGAGCGATCGCTGGCTGCGTGCTGGTTCGCAACTCGCGCGACAACTGGCTCACGCGCGCCCAGGAATGGGATTACTTCCATGGGCTCGCGTCGATGAAACGCATGCAGTCGCGTTATCAGGGAACTGTTGTCGCCGAAGCGGCCTTCACGATCTACGACCGTGCGGCCGTCAATGAAGTGGGCGGCTGGCGTTCGGACGTTGCGGAAGACGTCCTGCTGACGTGGGACATGCTGCAGCGTGGTTGGCGTATCGGCTTCGCCGAAGACGCGTGCTGCTTTGTCATCGTTCCGGCCGACGTCGGCTCGTTTGTTAAACAGCGCCTGCGGCACGCGCGTACAACGCTGCGCGCGCTACGCGAGATGCCGTCCGAGCTGGCCAGGCGCAAATCGATGCTGTTCGTCGTCTGGCACCTGCTGTTCCCGTGGACCGATCTGGCGTTCACGCTCGCGTTCGTTCCGGGTGTCATCCTCGCAGTCCTATATAGCAGCAACCTTTTGATGGGGCCGTTCGCCGTAACGTTGCTGCCTGCCGCACTGCTGATGAACATGGCGATTTTCTTCGTGATGCGCTCGATGTTCCATGCGCACGGCTTGAAGATCCGTCGCAATGTCCGCGGTTTGGTCGTCTACACGTTCGGATACAGCCTGCTGCTGCAGCCGGCGCGCGTCGCCGGCTATCTGATGGGATTGATGCGACCGCGTCCCAAGAAGGCGTAGATCGGCTGCACTGATACGCAAGCTGCCGGCTTGCCTCACTTGCAAATCGGAGATTCAAGCCGCATTTGCCGCCTAGGGAACAAACATGGGTGGCAACGACAGTTTTCTGCTGGACGCGTATTCGCAGACCGTTTCGGGCGTCGTTGAGCGCATCGCGCCTACGGTCGCAGCGGTACGTCTGCTCGATACGAGCGCCAGGCACGCGTCGGGCGGCGGATCCGGATTTCTGTTCACGCCCGACGGTTACCTGCTTACAAACTCGCACGTTGCGCGGGCCGGGCAGCCGCCGACGACGCGGCGACCTCAACTCAACTACCGCATTGCCCTCGGTGATACACGCGAGTTTGACGCCGAGTGGGTTGGCGATGATCCCGACAGCGATCTTGCTTTGCTGAGAATCGATTCGCGTTCGCGCGGATCGCTTTCACATGCTGTCCTTGGGCGTTCGGCCGACGTGCGGCGCGGCGAAATCGCGATTGCGATCGGCAACCCGTTAGGCTTCGAGCACACGGTCACCGCAGGAATAGTCAGCGCACTCGGCCGCAGCATGCGCGCAAGCACCGGGCGGCTCATTCCCGATGTCATACAAACCGACGCGGCTTTGAATCCCGGCAATTCCGGCGGACCGCTGCTGAACTCGCGCGGTGAAGTGATCGGCGTGAACACCGCGATCATCCGCGGCGCGCAGTCGATCAGCTTCGCGGTAGCCATCGACATTGCCGAGTGGGTTATTCCGCAACTCTTGCAGCACGGCCGGGTCCGACGCGGTTACATCGGAGTGGCCGGCGCTACGGTCGCACTCGATCGGCGCGTGACGCTGTTTCACCATCTTGAGCAAAACACGGGTGTGCGGGTGCAATCGGTCGAAGCCGGGAGTCCCGCCGCTATCGGCGGTGTCCTCGAAGGCGATATCGTGATCGGTGTCGACGGCGTACCGATCGATTCAGTCGACCGCCTGCACCAGACGCTGGATGCGGGTCGCATTCATCGTGACTGTGCGGTCAAACTACTGCGGGACGTGAAGTCACCGCGGTTGGTCTACCTCGTGGTGCGTCCGACCGAGCGTCAACAAGCCGGCTAATTCGGACATCCCCTTCGCGAGCGTATCGGTGAAGGCGCACGCAACTTGCTTAAGCGTCAGGACCACACGGAGGATCCAATGCCTGCCAGCACTCTCGACGTAGACGAATCGACACCGCCCGTAACTCACAAAGGCCATGGAACCGATGCGCTCGGTCCCAGCGACTCCTCAGACAGTGGCAGCGATCTGCAAGGGCCGGGTCTGTACGAGATCGACGCAGATGTGATCGGGCTCGATCGCGGAACGAATGAAGATATGCCGCATGCCGGCGGCGCCGGACGCGATGTTGGCGATGCCAACCTCGATAGCGATACAGATGCGGGCGGCACGGGTGAGCGAGCAGCCGCCGGCCGTGACCTTGATGATGAACCCGGCAGTGATATCGCGCCTGATCGTCTGCTCGGCTCAGGCGTGCCAATTCCTGCAGACGCACTCGACCGCATCGCGATCGAGGAGGAAGACGATCCTGATTCAGACGAAGTGGAAGAGGACCGCTGAGGTACGCCAAGATCTCAGGAAGTTGAAATGCGAAAACTGATTCTCGCGGCAATCGTCGGCTTTGTTTGGAAGCGCGTCCGCGGACGTATATCGAGGCGCCGCGCCGCCTAGCAAGCTGAGCACACGTAGGTCGTGTTTTTGTTTTTCTCGAATCGAATCGGCTGCCTGGGTTCGATTGTGATTTCGATCATCCTGACCGTTTTGCTGTTGCTCATCTTCGGCATTCTTTAAAGCGCCGAGGAGCAACGTATTGTCGAGTGGTCGTCGCTTCCGTCGCGACCGTTATGCCGACGCTCGCATCAAATGCTTTATTTCGACATTGACGCTCGAGCGATCTGAGCCGATCCAGGCTGTGCCGTCGTTCACGGTGCATGACAGCCGCATCGATCGCTCCGCCAGGTCGGCCAGCTGCGCTGTTTCATCCGCCGACACCGTCAGCACTTCGAGGTTGCGATTGCGTCCGAGTGCCGCCGCGCTTTGTTGCCACCACATGTCGCGCTTTCGACCGCCGTAAGCGAGCAAAACGACACGACGCGCGCGTCCGCATGCCTTGCGAACGGTCCGCTCGTCCGGCAGCCCGACATCGATCCAAAGATCGATTACTCCCGTTGCATCTTTCTGCCACAGGTCGGGTTCGTCGTCCGTCGATAACCCGCGCGCGAACTTTAAGTCTTCGTCAGCATGCAATGCGAACGCGAGTAACCGGGTCATCAGCCTTTCCTCTGTCTCCGAGGGATGCCGCGCGAGCGAAAGAACATGATCGGCGTAGTAGCCCCTCGCAATATCGGCGATCGAAAGCTCAGCCTTGTAAACCGTCGAACCGAGTGCCATTAGATAGTGGTGGAGAAAGCGAAAGGCAAACGAGCGCATTATGCGAGGGCGCGAGAGGCGGAGTGATGGGCTACTTGAAAGATTTGAAGGTACAGCGTTTGCCGTGACCCGATGATGCGCAACAACGGAGGAAACCATGATCCGATTTTTACTGGGTGTCGCTGTCGGTGCAATCGCCACTGCTTCGTATCTGCAGAGACGCGGAAGCTATGAACCAGGCAGGGCGGTCGGAGGTCGAGTGGATGAGCTCTCCACGGCGGGCAACAATCTGGTCATCGATGCCGAAGTCAATGCTGGCGACGGCACGCCGAGTCGCGAAAAGCTAGATCAAGCAGTGGCTTGACTGGTTTTGACGGCGGCACTGGGATCTCCTCAATTCGCATTCAGCTGTCCGCATCACCTCGTTAGCGACCTGCCGGCAGGTTAATACCGGTCAATAGGCACGATCGTCGAAGCCGCGCCGGCTTTGGCGCGTCCTATGATCTCGCCATGACTCCGCTTCTTACGTCGCACGACCCGCTTTCCGGCGCGGGCCGCGCGACGTTGTCGTGGTTCGCGGGTTGGTGGCGGATCATTCACTTCGGTGCGCTGATTCTCGTACTGGCGTTTTCGCCATCGAGCTATGTGGGGCCGAATCGATCGGTGCTGGCGCGCCATGTCTACGAGGACACCGCGCCGATCCTGCTTTGGTTCGTCGTGCTGTCGTCGTTGGTCAGCGTGGTGATCATCCGCATCGTGGTTGTAACCGCGGTGAGTTACGGCCTTTCGCAGTACGCGCTGGAAATGGTCGTGCGCGTCTTGGTGCTCGAGCTGATTCCGCTGACTGCGGCGGTGTTCGCAGCGCTGCGGTGCGCACTTCCGAATGCGGCGGAGATCGCCGACCTGCGCCGCCGTGGCGAATTCGATGCACTCGTGCAGCAGGGGATAGACCCGCTGCAGCGCGAAGTGTTGCCGCGCGTGGTGTCGGCGATGTTTTCGACGCTGATGCTCGCCGGCCTGAGCTGTGTCGTGACGGCGGTGCTGGCTTACGTGTCCGTTTACGGCTTCACCGCCGGCGCGCTTGCAGGCTACACGCGGACGTTTGGAAACGTATTCAATCCGGCCGTGTCGATGATTTTTGCGCTCAAGGTTTTCTTCTTCGGCCTGGCGGTCGCGTTGATTCCAATCGCGTCGGTTTATTACGACCGCTCGCGTGCGCGCCTGCGAACGAGCATCGAATTGCAAAGCCTTATTCGCATTTTCGTCGTGATCCTGCTAATCGAAGTAGCCTCGCTGGTCGGCAACTACTATTGAGATCGGCGTCCGACTGCGATGAAACAAGAACCCTCAACCGCATTGCCGCTGGCCAAGAACGTCGAATTCAAGGCGGCGCTGTTGTTGGTGCTGCTGTTCTCGCTGGTCGTGGGCACCGTCGTGTACCTGCTGTACGCGCGTGGCGCGTTCGAGGAGTCGCAGCGATTGGTGCTGGTCGCCGATGATTCCGAAGGCGTCACGATCGGAATGGACCTCACGTTCGCCGGTTTTCCAATAGGCCGCGTGCGGCGTATCGAGCTGGCCGAAGACGGAACGACACGAATCCTCATTGATGTACCGCGCAAGGACGCACGCTGGTTGCGCGTATCCAGTGTGTTCACGCTTACGCGTGGCCTGCTCGGCAACACGGCGCTGAAAGCGTTCAGCGGCATACTGTCCGATCCGGCGCTTCCGGACGGCGCCGAGCGCAAAGTGTTGGTCGGCGATGCAACCGCCGAGATTCCCCGGTTGGTGGCCGACATGCGCGAGCTTGTCAGCAACCTGAGAGCGCTCACCGCGCAGGATTCGTCGCTCGCTTCAAGCCTCGGTAACGTGCGGGACGTCACCGAAAAGCTCAAAGGTGAACGCGGTGCGCTCGGCATGTTGCTCGGCAACGACGCCGATGCAAAGAAGGTGATTACTGCGCTCGACCGCACCAATTCATTGCTCGCGAGAGTAGATGGGCTCGCAGCCAAGGTCGACGCGCAGACCTTCGGGCCCGACGGACTGGTACCCGAAGCGCGCGCGGCGATCGTGCAACTGAACGGAGCGCTCACCGATGCGCGCACGAGCCTGAAAAAGGTGGACGCGATCCTCGAGGACGCGCAGGTCGCCGCCGGTAACGCGCGTAATGCAACAGCGGACCTCGCGTCGCTGCGCGCCGAAGTCGATACAAGCCTGCGCAAGGTAAGCCGCATGATCGACGAGGTGAACCGACGCTGGCCGTTCGCGCGGGATCCGAAAATTAAGCTTCCATGAAGAACGTCGTTGCGTGGTTGATCGTCGGCGCATTGATCGGATCGTGCGCAAGCGGCCCGCCAATTCCGGACTGGGAATCGAACGCCAAGACCTCGATGGACCACGCAGTGGCGGCCTACCTCGCTGGCGATACGCGCCTGGCCGACAGCGACTTCGAACGCGCACGCAGCGAGATCGCACGCACCGGTCGCATCGACCTGCTCGGCCGCGCCGAACTCGTGCGCTGCGCCGCGCGCGTGGCGAGCCTCGTATTCGAAGCATGCGATGGCTTCGAGAAGCTCAGAGCCGACAGCGCTGCAGCCGAGCGCGCTTACGCCGACTACCTCGCTGCACGCGTGCAGCCACAGGACATCGCACTGCTTCCACCACAACATCAGGCAGTTGCCAACGCAACGGTAAGTGCGGAGAGCGCCGTTGCCGCGGTACGCGCGATTGAAGATCCACTATCGAGACTGGTTGCGATCGGCGTGTTGTTTCAAGCGGGGCGCGCGCATCCGACGGTGATCGCACTCGCCGCGGACACGGCCTCGGCGCAGGGTTGGCGACGTCCGCTGCTGGCGTGGCTGAACGTTCAGCTCGCGCTCGCTGACAAAGGCGGCGATGCAGATGAGTCCGCACGGCTACGCAGGCGCATCGACGTCGTGCAAGGAGAGCCTCAGAACCGATAGGTGAACTCGACCATGTGGAAATCAGCGCCGATGGTGTCTTTCCCGTGGATTCCTGCGTCGGAGTAATGCAGAAATCGGTACCCGACCCCGAATCGTCCGTAGAGCGGTACACCGACGCCGACGGTCAGCGCAAACTGGAAGTGGCCGCCATAGTCTTGCTTCTCAAATTCATGCCTGCTTAGCCATGCCCCTCCTGCTCCCAGGTCGAGCACGAAGCGGCCGTCTTGACTACCAATGGTAAGAACAGGAATAAGGGAGACGACGAGCGCACTGTCTCTTCCCCCCTTGAAGAACTCCGGCGCTTGCCAAGAGTCTCGTTCCGACGCCCCAGCCTGACGCGTAGTAGTGCTCCAAGGGCAAACGAATATTTGCGAAGACGTCGTACTGGTGAAACGCTTCCGGCTGCTCCTGCCCAAGCACTCGCTCGCCGCCAACGCGTGCTCGAACGCCAATGCTCAGCGAAGACGCCTCTTCCGCTTGGCTGGGCCAAGGCGCGAAGGCGCAGACGACGAAACTCGTTAGCACAAGCCCCGCCTTGATCATCAGGCCGTCTCGTGTTGCTGGTGAATGGCCATCATGTGCCATGGGTTGGATGAGAAGCTAATGCCATCGCTGCCAGCTAAGCTTCATGCATGCTCGCCGTTCGCGCGGTCTCGCACCATTACGCTGGCACCGCCGTGTTGGCCGAAACCGACTTCGAGCTCACACCTAATGAACACTGTGCGGTGATTGGAGCAAGCGGCGTCGGCAAGACCACGCTGCTGCACATCCTGGCCGGAATCCTGCGTCCTTCGGCGGGCACCGTCACTCTCGACGGAGAAGTTCTGTATCCGGAGCGGGAGCGCGATGATCGCTGGCGTGCGGTCCGCATTGGAGTCATTCCGCAGATGCTGCATCTGCTGCCCAGTTTAAGCGCACTCGATAACGTGCGCCTGGCGCAATACATGGTCGGTAAGAGCGAACCCGATGTTGCGCGCAAATTGTTGGACGATCTGAGTCTGCACGCTCGACTCCACGCGCGCCCAGCCCAATTGAGCGTCGGCGAACAACAACGGGTCGCAATCGCGCGTGCGATCGTCAACACGCCCCGCCTGTTGCTGGCCGACGAGCCGACGTCGAGCCTGGACGATGCAAACGCGG
This sequence comes from uncultured beta proteobacterium, assembly GCA_963729165.1. Lineage (GTDB taxonomy): Bacteria > Pseudomonadota > Gammaproteobacteria > Burkholderiales > Burkholderiaceae_F > JACCZX01. Next base: position 102,168 of record CAVSMM010000001.1, on the reverse strand, counting down.
AGCGAGCGGTCGACCTGTTGTTCGAAGCTGCGCGAATGTCCGGTGCATTGCTGGTCGTGGCGACGCACGATGCGAGAATCCGCGAGCGTTTCGCACGGCAAGTGCATTTGAACGGCGCGCAAGCTATGAACGCATTTCGGCTTTCGATGGCGCAGCTGTTGCGCAAACCGCTGCAAACCCTGCTGGCGGTAGTGCTGCTCGCGCTCGGCATCGCAACGTTGGTATTCGTCGTTCTGGTTCACGGGCAACTGTCGCGTCAGCTGGCACGCGACGCGGAAGGCATCGACCTCGTCGTCGGCGCCAAGGGCTCGCCGCTGCAGCTGATTCTGTCGGCCGTTTATCACATCGACGTGCCGACCGGCAACGTTGCGTTGGCGGCTGTCGATCAACTGCGTGCGAATCGGCTGATCGCGCAGGTGATTCCGGTCTCGCTCGGCGATAATTTTCAAGGCTTTCGCATTGTCGGCACGGAGCCGGCGCTGATAGAGCACTATCGCGGCGGCCTCGCGGCCGGCGCGCTGTGGTCGGCTCCGATGGAAGCGGTGCTGGGCGCCGATGCGGCCCGCGCGACCGGACTGTCAGTCGGATCGACGTTTGCGGGAAGCCATGGCCTCGCCGCCGGCGGAGCCGTGCACGAAGACGCGAAGTACCGAGTCGTCGGAATCTTGATGCCGACCGGCAGCGTGCTCGATCGGCTGGTCATTACCGACAAGGCCAGCGTCTGGCGCGTGCACGAAGGCGAGCCGGCCGACGCCGACGAGCGGGCAATTCTCGAGGCCGATCGCGAAGTGACGGCGCTGCTGGTGCGCTACGCGTCACCGCTGGCCGCCGCGATCGTGCCGCGTCAAATCAATGCCGAGAGCCGACTGATGGCGGCTTCGCCTGCGAGCGAACTGGCGCGGCTGTTCGCAGTCGTCGGCGTCGGCATCAACACGATGCGCGTGTTTGCAGGGGTTCTGATCGCGTCGTCGCTGCTGGCGTTGTTCGTCACTCTTTATAACGCGCTCGAGGAGCGGCGCTACGACATCGCAATCATGCGATTGCTCGGAGCAAGCCGCGGCCGCATCGTGGCGCTGATGCTGCTCGAAGCTTGGCTGCTGGCGGTCGTTGCGGTCATCGTCGGACTCTTGGTGGGACTGGTCGCGGTGACAGCCGCCTCTCATTGGCTCGCCCAGGCCCGCGCACTTTCGGTGACTGCGGATGTCACACCCGAATTGCTGTGGATCGTTATCGTTGCGTTTGTCGTCGCCACCCTCGCCGCCCTACTGCCGGCGTGGCGCGCCGGGCGAATGGATGTGGCACAAACTCTTGCGAGAAGGTGATTTGATGAAAGCGATACTTCTAGCTGTCCTGCTCGTCTCAGCGGGCGCGTTTGCGCAGTCCACCGCTCCCGCCACCAAAGACGCGCCGGCGCCCAAAGCGGCAAAGGCCGACCCGCACCGCACGGAGGACGTCGCAAAGCACCGTCAGATGGCCAAAGCGCACGAGGAAGCCGCGCGCTGTCTGGAGTCAGGCACGGAAGAGGCACAATGTCACTCTCAGCTGCGCGCTGCCTGCAAAGGCATCGCAGTCGGCCAGTACTGCGGCATGCGGCATGCTCATTGAAGTCAAGGTGAAATCATGAATCGTTTGCGTCAACTATCACTGGTCGGTGCGGCACTGCTGGCCTTCACGGCTCTCCCCTCTGCAGCGCAATCTCCCGCTACCAGCGGCAAGCCGGGCATGCAGCTGCCGATCGATCCGCAACTGCTGAACAATCTGCCGGAGGTCAAGGGCGTTGTCTCGTGGAAAGTGCTGGGGCAGGTCAAGACGTCGCAGGTCGGCCAGCGTTTTCTTCCGGAGTTTCCGGCCGAAGTGCGCAAGCTCGATCAGCAGGAGGTCAAGCTGCAGGGCTACATCATGCCGATCACGGCCGGCGAAACACACAGCAACTTTTTGCTGACGATGCGGCCAGCGGATTGTCCGTTCTGCCTGTCGGTGGGTCCCGAATACATCGTCGAAGTCAAAGCAAAGTCGCCGGTCAAGCACACGTACGAGCCGGTGATCGTCGCTGGGCGGCTCAACGTGCTGAAGGATGATCCATACGGCTTGTATTACCGCTTGACCGACGCACAGCTGTCGACCAGCCGATAGGCGTCCGTCAGGAGAATTGCAATGAATGATCTGGTCCTGGACGTGCGCTCTACCGTTGACGCGGCGGAATGGCAGCGGCGGGTTGATCTGGCCGCTTGCTACCGCCTCGTCGCGATGTTCGGATGGGACGACCTGATCTTTACCCATATCTCCGCGCGCGTACCGGGTCCGGAACACCACTTCTTGATCAATCCCTACGGAATGATGTTCAGCGAAATAACGGCGTCCAGCCTGGTGAAGGTCGATCTGCACGGCCGAAAAGTTCTGGACAGTCCGTATGACATCAATCCGGCGGGATTTGTGATTCACAGTGCGGTGCATGAAGCGCGTGACGATGCGAACTGTGTGATTCATGTCCACAGCGTGAATGGCGTCGCCATTTCTGCGCAAGAAGGCGGTGTCCTGCCGCTGTCTCAACACTCTATCTTCGTGCTTTCGTCACTCGCCTACCATGATTACGAAGGCTTGGCGCTGGACGACGATGAGAAGCCGCGGCTGGTTCGTGACCTCGGAAGCAAGCGGTTTCTTATGCTGCGAAATCATGGATTGCTGACGGTGGGTACCTCAGTTGCAGAGGCCTTCGTGGCGATGTACTTCTTCGAAACGACGTGCATGATTCAGGTGCGTGCACAAGGTGGCGGGCAACGCTTGAGACACATTCCGGCGCCCATCGTCGACGGCGCACCGATGCAGTGGGAAAACGTGACCAAGGGTGCGGGCGGCGCTCTTGCATGGCCGGCACTTCTACGCAAACTCAATAAGTCGGATCCCAGCTATTGCACCTAGCCGCAGACCATTGGCGTTTGCCGGGGTCCGCAGCCTCGACGACATAAACGCCATGCTCAAGCGACTTTGACCTTCAATGGTGCGCTCGGCCGCACCGATATCGGAGTTTCTGCGCGCGAACTGTGCGCTGCGATAGCGCCGCGAGCAGCAATACCCGTGCATCGCCCGCGTAGCCGCGTGTATCGTGCATGTTGGCATCGACCTTGCGGAGTATTCGGAGCAACGGGTCGTGCTAACGACAAAATCGCCCCGCAACCACAACCCATTTCACTATCGCAGGAGGTTCGGATGGCACCAACACGACGTTCGCTACTCACCGTCGGCTCGGCCGCAGCAGTCGCGAGCACGACGCTCGGCTTCCCGATGATCGCAAAAGCGCAGCAGACGTTCAGCTGGAAGATGACCAGCGCGTACGGTAAAGGCGCGCCGTTCTATATGGACGGTCCTGGCAGCGCGACCGACCTCGCTAGGCGCATCGAAGCAATGTCGAACGGGCGTCTGAAAATTCAAGTATTCGGCGCAGGTGAGTTGATCCCAGCGCTCGAAGGCTTCGACGCCGTGCGCGCCGGCACGGTGGAGATGAATCACGCCAACAGCTACTTCTGGACAGGCAAGACGTTTGCCGCGCAATACTTCACCGCGGTTCCGTTCGGTCTCAACTTTCAGGGCATCAACGGCTGGTTGTACGACGGCGGCGGTCAGGCGTTGTGGAACGAGGTGTACGCACCGTTCGGCATGGTCGCGTTTCCGTGCGGCAACACGGGTGTGCAGATGACCGGGTGGTTCAAGAAGGAGATCAAGTCGGTCGCCGACTTCAAGGGATTGAAGATGCGTATTCCCGGGTTAGCGGGCCGTGTCTACGCGGCGCTCGGTGTCGACGTGAAGCTGCTGCCTGGCGGCGAGATTTTCCCGGCGCTCGAGCGCGGTGTGATCGATGCCGCCGAATTCGTCGGGCCGTTTCAAGATCGCAAGCTCGGCCTGCACAAGGCGGCGAAGTACTACTACACGACCGGCTGGCACGAGACCGCCACTGTGTCCGAGCTGCTGGTCAACAAGGCCGCGTGGGAAAAGCTGCCGAAGGATTTGCAGGCGGTCGTCGAGAACGCTGCCGCTGCCTGCAATGTGATCAGCGAGGCCTGGTGCCAGCGTAACAACGCGGAAGCAATGGAAGACCTGGTCAAGAATCAGGGCGTGCTTGCGCGGCCCCTGCCGGATGATGTCGTGAAGCGGTTGCGGGAAGTTACGAACCAGGTGCTGACCGAAGCTGTCGCGAAGGATGCGACGACCAAAAAAGTGCACGATTCGTACATGGCGTACAAGAAGAAGTTCGATGCGTGGTCCGCTTATAGCGAAGGCCCGTATCACGACAAGATCATCGTCGTTTAGTCTGCGATGAGTTCGCCGGCGCACGGCGGCACCTCGCCGCCGCGGGCTTTGGTTGCGATCATCGAACGCGCGGTCGATGCGATCGGCCGCATGGCCTCGTGGCTGTCGCTCACAATTGTCGTGCTGATGGCAGTCGATGTGCTGCTGCGCTACGCGTTCAGCATCGGCTCGGTGTGGGCGCAGGAGCTCGAATGGCATCTGCTCGCGCCGCTGGTGCTGTTCGGCATGACGTACGCGCTGCTGAAAGGCGAGCACGTAAGGGTCGATGTGTTCTATGCCCGCTACTCGGCGCGCGGCAAAGCGATCGTCGACTTTGTTTCTGCGCTGCTTGCTGTTGCGATAGCCGTGCTCGTCATTCGTTATTCGATCGCTTACGTTGCGCAGTCGTACAGCATCGGTGAGATTTCCTCGGATCCCGGCGGGCTGACGCATCGCTGGATGCTGAAGGCATTGATCCCGATCGGCTTCGTCGTGTTCGCGCTGCAGGCTTCAGCGCAGGCAGTCAGTGCCGCGCTCCGGCTTCGAGAGCTCTCTCAGCGCGCATTGCCATGAGCCTGCAGGAATGGCTGGCGATCGGCCTGCTGATCGGCTTCTTCGTGATGCTGATGGCCGGCGTGCCGGTCGGCATCACGCTCGCTGCCAGCGGATTCATCTTCGGCTTCATGGGCTTCGGCGAGTTGCTGTTCAATCTGCTGCCGGCGCGCATCTACGGCGTCGTCGCCAACTATCAGTGGCTCGCGATCCCCCTCTTCGTGTTCATGGGCGTGATGCTCGAGAAGTCGCGGCTCGCCGAAGATCTGCTCGATGTGATCGGCCATCTGGCGGGCGGTGTGCGCGGCGGCATGGCGCTCGGCATCATCGGCGTCGGCGTACTGATGGGCGCCACCACCGGCATCGTCGGCGCTACGGTGATCACGCTCGGCCTGCTGACCTTGCCGACGCTGCTGCGGCGCGGCTACTCGCCTGAGATCTCGTGCGGAGCCATCTGCGCGTCGGGCACGCTCGGGCAGATCATTCCTCCAAGCCTGGTGCTGATCCTGCTGTCGGACATCATGCAGTTATCGGTCGGCACGCTGTTCGCCGCCGCGGTGATGCCTGGATTGATGCTCGCGGCGCTGTATTGCGCATGGATCGTCGTCGTAGGTATGGTGCGACCTGATTTGATGCCGCCGGTTCCACGCGCAGAGCGCGATGCGCTATCGCGACGCGCACTGTGGACTCGTGTGTTCAAGGTTGCGCTGCCGCCGTTGGCGCTGGTGCTGTCGGTGCTGGGTTCGATCATCGGCGGCATCGCCGCGCCCACCGAAGCGGCGTCGATGGGTGCACTGGGCTCGATCCTCGTCGTTGCGATGGCGCGCCGGCTCTCGATGAAAGTGCTGCGCGAAGTGATGCAGGCGACCACGCGCATCTCGGCGATGGTGCTTTTCATCCTGATCTGCGCACAGGTGTTCAGCTTGGCGTTTCGTGGACTGCAGGGCGAAAAGCTGATCGAGAGCCTGTTCGATCTGCTACCGGGCGGCATCAATGCCGACATCTGGTTTTTGATGGCGCTGATCTTCGTGCTCGGCTTCTTTCTCGAGTGGATCGAGATCAGCTACATCGCCGTGCCGCTGTTTCTGCCGATTTTCAACGCGGCTGGCGTCGATCCGGTTTGGCTCGCGATGCTGATCACCGTCAACCTTCAGACCTCGTTCCTCACTCCACCGTTCGGCTGGGCGCTGTTCTTTCTGCGCGGCGTCGCGCCGCCGGAGATTACGACGCGCCATATCTACGTCGGCGTGATCCCGTTCGTCATGCTTCAGATGCTTGGCGTGACCTTGGTGTTTGCGTTTCCAAAGATCGCGACGTGGTTACCGAACGCCATCGGGTGGTGAGGCTGCGCACCGAAGCTTTGCTGAGGGCGCGTGACTTGCGCGCCGCGTGCAGTGTCGAGACGATTGGCTCGCGATCGATTCTAAGCGCGAGATGAATCACCGCGGCTACATCTCATCCGTTCGCTCACCGATAAGGCGGGCTTGTTCCGCCTGCTTCGTCTTCGGCGACGGTGCCTGCTCGATCCACGTCCTCAGAAACGTGTACGCCACGGCGAGTACGACAGGGCCGACGAAGATGCCAAGCAGGCCGAACGCAAGGAAGCCGCCGATCACGCCGACGAAGATCAGCAGCAGTGGCAAATCGGCGCTCCGACTCACAAGGATCGGGCGGAGCACCGTGTCGAGCATGCTGGCCACGAAAGACCAGACCGCCAGAAATATTCCCCAGCCGATATCACCGTTCCAGAAAACCCAGACGACGGCAGGAATCAGTACGACCAGCATGCCGATCTGCGCGATGCACAGCACGAGCAGAACGGCGGTCAGAATGCCTGCAAACGGGACGCCGGCGACCGCCAAACCGATTCCACCGAGCGCCGCTTGAATGATCGCGGTCAGTCCGACACCCAGCGCGACACCGCGAATCGCATTTGCGGCCAGCATGATCAGCGACTCGCCTTGCTTTCCGCCCACCCGAAATCCGAACCGCAACAATGTCGCGGCGTATTTCTCTCCATTCATATACATGAACGCAGCGAAGATCGGAATCAGCACGAGCTGCGCGATCAAATACCCCGCGGCTCCGATCTCCGCAAATAGCCACGCGGTCACTCCGCTCGCATACGGACCTAGCCGCGCCAGAAACGCCTCGATGCCTTCGTCGCGCGCTGCCAGCCAGGCTTTCGAAAGCTCGGGCCCGACCAATGGAAGCTGCGCCACCCATTGCGGCAGCGGTGGTATTGCCATGTTCGTGATGGAACGTATTTGGCCAGCGATGTCGTCGGCATGTGCCACGAGCGCGCCTACACCGAGCGTCAATGGAATGACGAACACCAATACCAGCAGCAAGATCATCGCAGCGGCCGCCAGAGCGCGCTTGTTCCACATCCGCCGCTGCATTCGGATCAGCAACGGCCAGGTCACGACGGCAATCGTTGTCGCCCAGATTCCCGCAGCGACGAACGGCCGCACGATCCAGAGCGCAGCCGCGATCAACACCCCGATGCAAAGCACGCCAAGCAGCGTTCGGGTCAGGTCACGTGAACGTTCGGTCATGGATCGAGCTGAGTCTGACACTGTCCGAGGTCCAGTCTCGATGTCGCCACGAATCTTTGCAGGCAGTTGCATGCGTGCAACCGCCACGGATCAATGCTGATACAACACGGCGCTTGATTGCACGCCCAGTTGGGCGTTCACGCAGGGTTCGGCACGGCGCGGGCCTTGAGCTCCGGCAACTCGAACGCCTCGGCCGCGAGTTCGTAAGAGCGGATACGTGCGGCGATGTCCGCCGCGTGTGTTGCAATCATCACTTCGTCGGCTTCGGTTCGCGCGACGATCTCCTCGATGCGGGTGCGCACCTGTACCGGAGTGCCAACGATCTGCAGTCTCTTGTATGAAGCGACGAGCGCCTGTTCCTCGGGCGTGAACACGTGCGCCATCGCTTCGTCCGGAGTTGGCATACGTCCCGGACGTCCGGAACGAAGTTGGACGAACGACAGCAGCGCCGACGACGCCATGCGCTGAGCCGCTTCCTCGGTGTCTGCACAAAAAACCGAAAGGGCAAGGATCGCGTGCGGCTTGGCCAGCACGCCGCCGGTAGAAAATCCCGCTCGGTAGACGCGCATCGCAGGCTCGGGAGGATCGGGACTGAAATGTCCCGCAAAAGCAAACGCGACACCCATCTGGGCGGCGAGTCTTGCGCCATAGTCACTCGACCCGAGGATGTAGAGCGGCGGCAGCGCTCTGTCGTCAGGAATCGCACGGACCGCGCGGAACGGATGATCGGAAGGAAACTCGCCGTTGCCCCACGCAAGGAGCTCGCTGAGCTGCTCAAGAAAGTCATCTGCCGTCAATGCTTCACGCGAGCGCCGCAGCGCAAGCGCCGTGAGTCCGTCGGTGCCGGGTGCGCGGCCAATTCCGAGATCGATCCGACCGGGATGCATCGCTTCAAGCAGCTTGTACGACTCGGCCACCTTCAGCGGCGAGTGATTCGGAAGCATCACGCCGCCCGCGCCGAGACGAATCCGCGTAGTCACGGCGCCGGCGTGCGCGATCAAGATTTCGGGACTCGTGCTCGCGATGCCCGGCATGTTGTGATGTTCGGCGTACCAGAGCCGCGTGTAGCCGAAGCGATCGACCGCTCGCGCGAGTTCGGCCGCGTTGCGGAGCGCACTGACACTGGTGCCTCCGCGTACCAAGGGAACAAGATCAAGTGCCGAGAGCGAAAGGGCCATGACGCGTTGTACTCGGATTGCGTTCCACAGGGCTAACCAGTGTAGACGGGCGTGAGTGGCAAATCTTGCTCGGTCCTGCGCGCCATAGCTGAAGCTTGCGGCGGCGGGCCACTAGCCCACGCTACGACACCTCGCTCAAGGCTTAGTGGCCGCTGGCTTGTCCGGCAATATCGGAGCAAACCGATCTTGTATCGAAAGAAGCTGGTCATCGGTCGTTGCGACGATCCACAAGCGTGCTGAGTTAACGATGTGTCCGTTGTGATCCTTGAAGGGTCCCATCGTCGTAACGGGCTTCCACAGCACCGGTCCAGCCCGGCTCTTCTTGCCAGACGGCGTACCGACCAACAAACAATAGGGTCCGAGCGGCATCGATACAAACGGCTGCGCCGGCCGCGCACGCGCGCGCCAGTCGATGAACGGCGCTTCGTTGATCATCAGCGCGTTGGGCAGCCCGTGAAATACGGTGAAGTCGTAAAGCGCGAGCTGTTCACGCAATGCGACGTACGCGCGCCGGATGTCGCTGATGACTGCAGCGCGAATTTCATCGTCGAACATCGGCTCGAGCGCGTAGCGCGCGAGGGCGCTCTGCGCTTCCTGCTGATACGCGCACACAAGACCGAGCTCCACGCAGTCTTGCGCCGCACGTTGAACGTCGGCAACCGGGCCGGCTTCTTCCGGCTTCCCGTGTTGGGCCGCGTGCAGGAACCGCGCAAGTCGTCCCTCGTGGATCGCAGGTCCGGCGGCATGAGCGGCGGCGTCGGCATCCTTCGCGAGTGATACGTAGAAGATCTTTTCGGCGGCAAATCGTGCTTTCTTACCGTCGTCGAATTTGATCTCGCCGTCGCGGCAGTCGAGGTAGCGAGTACCGACCTGCCCGTGTTCCCAAACCCAGTTTCGGAGGAACGGGCGTAATGGGTGCGAGGTGTCAGCGTCAGCCACTTATTTGACGACGAGCATCGATGCCGCATAACACTGCTGCGGCAATGCTTTCTGACGCTGGAGCCAGGCCGGCTTATCGATCAAAGTACGACAAGCTCGAACGCTTCACGTCCAGAGAGCCGGGCAGGGTTTCCAACCAGGCGGGCAGTGTCTTTGACCAACCAGGGGGCGGTTCACGGCTTGCGCTTGAGCCTTGCGCAGCGCTTTCTGCGAGGGCCTCCTCAAACGACTTGCGCGCGACGTACTGACTCAATATCGCGGGGATGAGGGTAGCTCGATCGACGCCTTTAACCGTCGCGATCTGGTCCAGTGCGTCGAGCACACGGGCGTCGATCGGATCGAGCAGTTTGATTGCGGTCGCTTCCTTGCTGAGTCTGTGCTGCTCCGCGAGCTGCGCCCGCCGGCGCTCTTCGTTGCGTAGTGTGCGATCCAAGAAAAGAATGACTAGCAGCGCGCCGGCGCTTAACGCGATGAGCGTGATCTGCTGCTGTTGAGGGTCGGGGAAGCTCGATCGCGAGCTACCCAAGCTGTAGCCCAGTCCAAACGAACACAGAATTGCAAAGAAATAACCGGCCCAGATCGGTAATTTATCGAGCAGCCCGAACCATTGCTGCCAATGAAATTGCTTCCGCTGCAAATCTGCGTAATCCATCGGATCTCCCAGTCCCCTACAGATTCGCATTGGTTTCGCGGGATGGGTAATAACGTAATTGCGTGTCGCTTTTGCGGACATAGATCGACTGCGAAGCGAGCGCCGCGACAGCGCGTATTGATCCGGTCCGACAGCCGCAGGTGGGTCGCGGCAGGACGGCCGTGCGGGGACGCGGCTCGACCGCATTCAGGCGGCTCGCTGTCAAAATGTGCGCGCGGCTTCTCCGTCTTGTCTTGAATTGTTACCGGGGTCATTGATGCAAAAACGAAAGTTGGGAAAAAGCAATCTCGAAGTGTCGGCGCTGGGGCTCGGGTGCATGGGCCTGAGCCACGGTTACGGACCCGCGGTGGACAAGTCCGCGGGGATCTCGCTGATCCGCGCTGCAGTCGAACTCGGAATCACCTTTTTCGACACTGCCGAGGCCTATGGTCCGTTCGCAAACGAAGAACTGGTTGGCGAAGCCCTCGCTCCGTGTCGACAGCAGGTCGTTATCGCCACCAAGTTTGGATTCGGGATCCGTCCGAACGGTGAGCGCTCGGGCCTGAACAGTCGGCCTGAGCACATTAAGGAAGTGGCTGAAGCTTCGCTGAAGCGGCTCAGAATCGACACGATAGACCTCTTCTATCAGCATCGCGTCGATCCTGACGTGCCTATCGAAGATGTCGCGGGTGCCGTAAAGGAATTGATTCAGGCCGGCAAAGTGAAGCACTTCGGCCTGTCCGAAGCCGGTGTGAAGACGATTCGCCGCGCTCACGCTGTGCAGCCCGTCACGGCCGTTCAAAGTGAATACTCGTTATGGTCGAGAGCACCCGAAGCCGAATTATTGCCGACGCTCGAGGAGCTCGGCATCGGTCTCGTTCCATTCAGTCCACTTGGCAGAGGCTTTCTGACCGGCAAGATCACCGAAGGCACGACGTTCGATGAGTCCGACATCCGCAGCAGTGCACCTCGATTTACGCCGGAGGCTCGCAAGGCTAATCAGGCCCTCGTCGATCTGCTCGCGAAGTTTGCGCAGCGGAAGAAGGCAACGCCAGCGCAGATCGCTCTCGCCTGGCTGCTTGCACAGAAGCCGTGGATCGTTCCGATTCCCGGTACCACCAAGACCGAGCGTCTGAAAGAGAACGTCGGCGCAATTTCAATCGAACTGACTGCGGAAGACTTGCGTGAGATCGATCGCGCGGCGTCGAAGATCAAGGTGCAAGGGCCGCGTTACCCCGAACACCTGGAGCGCATGACCGGCTTGTAGCGAGGGACGCGGCTATTTCTCGGGCGTTGCTGCATTCGGCACGGCGTCGCCAGGTAATCGTCTTTCGGCGTCTTCATCGAGCTGCACCTGTCTTACTCATCGGGATTGATTCGGCTAGCGCGCGCTTCATGCATGCGATTTGGCCGTGTAAACCCCTTCATCTCGAGAGCTTAGCTGTCTCAGACGGCACTCCTATTGCTTATCAGAGTACGTCGTCGATACCGCGCGTCACTCAATTCCTAACGATCGCCACTGATGAATGATGGGAACCGGCCAACATGAAACCCGCAGCTAACCGAGTCGGACGCATTTTGGTCGTGGACGACGAGCCGGACATCCTGGAACTTCTGACCCTGACGCTCCAAGCAGAGGGCTTTGAGATCGTGACTGCAGGCAGCGGCGAAGCAGCCATTGAAGCGTCCAACCATGCGGAGTTCGATCTAGTTATCCTGGACGTGGCAATGAAAGCTATCGACGGCGTTGATGTTGCATTCCGACTTCGCAATGAAGATGCAACTTCGACAATAAAAATTGTGTTCCATACCGGGGTCGCCGAGAGTGAAATTCGACATCGATTTGCTGACTACGACGCCTACTTGCGAAAACCGGTGGAGCCGCTAAAGCTGGTGCACGGAGTTCGCAGAGTATTCGGCTGCGATTGACCGCGGCGCTGCGGGGCCCTGCGAGACAGTGCGACGGCGAAACTCTGCAGCAGGCCGCTCTTCGCAACGGATCAATCTCAGATATTGCGATTACGAATCCCGCGGCCAAGCGACTAAGTCCGCGTCAAATTCCCGCCGGTCAGCGGCAGTTGACCGGCAGCCAGTGCTTAGGGAGGTCGGTTTTGTTGGTCCCGCTAACGGTCATCTTCTCGGGCGTGGCGGCAAGGCCGCATACCCATGCCACCGGCACGATCGGAGCATCTTCGACCACTGCAGGACGCAGGCTTAAGGTCTTTCCACGCAGTGAGCCGTTGGCCTGGTTGCCAAACACCACGTGGATAGCGCCTGCTTCGACCGTCAGCGACTTGACGTAGTTGCTGACGACCTTGTCAGGCACGGGCAGGCCCGCCGCGGCGTTGTCATCGGGAAAAGTTTTGGTGGCGGACCAGGCTGCGGCGATCGGCCCCTTGGCGATGTCGATCAGCCGCATTGCCTCAATGACTTGCTCACGAATGTATTTGTCGTGATAGCTTGGAACAGCCATCAAGGCCAGGATGGCGATGATCGCCACAACCGCCATCAGCTCGATCAGAGTGAAGCCAGGCAGCGACGGCGCCGAATTTCTTTGGGACTTGTTCATCCGAGCTGCTAGCCAGGTGGGATACGGCGCATTTTGCGTCATCGGCGCGTGTTCGATGTGGAAGCGCTGGATGTCACGAAGCTGACATTTTGGCTTCGAGCAAATGCGCTCAGTTCGCGGCCACACGGATCATCTTTACCCTCGTTGTTGACGCGAGCGCAGCCTTCCCGTCACCGTTTCGTCATCGTCGACCATGAAGGGAACGAGCATGTCCGGTCACGACGTCATCTCAATTCATCATCGAACACGCACATTGGCTGCGCTGAGCGCGCTCATGCCAGTTCCGCAATCGCTTCGTTCAACTGATCGCCACTCACCGGTTTCACGAGATGCAGATCGAAGCCCGCTGCGCGCACGCGCTGCGCATCATGCGGTTGGCCATAGCCGGTAAGTGCGACCAGCGTCACACCAGGAAACGTCTGCCGCATACGTTGCGCTACTGCGAACCCGTCGATATCCGGTAGGCCGAGGTCAATTAGAGCTACATCCAGCGGAGCGCTTTTTGCGCGCTCGAAAGCTTGTTCGCCGCCCGCTGCAACATGTACTTCATGGCCGCTGAGTGCGAGCGCCGCACGCAGCGTTTCGCGCACGTCGTCGTTGTCCTCGACAAGAAGAATGCGGCGCGGTCGGTGGGCGGGCTTCTGCCTGGGCAACTGTTGCGGCTGCGCGGCTTGCGCCGGTATGGCGGGAATGCGTACTGTGAATGTTGCGCCGTGTCCGAGTCCCGCGCTTTGAGCGAAAACTGTACCGCCATGGAGCTCGACCAGTCGTTTCACGAGCGCGAGTCCAATGCCCATTCCCCCTTTTTGGCGCGCCAGACTTTGCTCGCCCTGCGCGAATAGATCGAACACCTTTTCCAGCGCGTCTTTCGGGATGCCTTCGCCTTCGTCGGAAACGGTCAGCACCGCCTCACCGTCCTCCTGTCGCACGATGACATCTGATACGACTGCCGGCGGGGGAATACTTCACCGCATTGTCGACGAGATTCGTTGCGATCTGTTCGATGCGCGCCCGGTCGGCGCTTAGCCAAGCCGGATGCAAATCGAGTACGACGTCGTGCGTGCTAAGCCGCCCGGCGGCCCGCAGCGCTGTGAGAGCGGCGTTAACAGGGTCGGCGAGGTTGACGGGTTCGCGCGTCAGCCAGACCTTGCCCGTTGCAACCCGGCTCACGTCAAGCAGGTCCTCGACCAGACGCGCCATCTGCTTAGTCTGACGCGCCACGACGCCGCGCGACTTGAGAGCAGCTTCGCTTTCCGGCGGCGCGATCCTGAGCACTTCGGAGGCGGACATCAGCGCGGCTAGGGGATTTCGCAGCTCATGCGAAAGCATCGCGATGAACTCATCTTTCGCGCGATCGGACTGCTGGAGCGCCGCCTTTTCCCGCTCCGACAAGGCCTCCCGCTCGCGGATCGCCACGGCCGCTGCCTGAAGTACCGAGGCGAGAGCGCTGATCTCAGCAATACGCGAAGTACGAGGCACCTCGACTGTCTGCCCTGTCTGCATTGCCGCTGCAACTTGCGCAAGCTCCTTGATCGGGCGCTCGATGCGGCGGCCGATCCACCAAGACAGCCCTAGTGCGGCTGCGAGCGCTAGAGCCAAACCGGCACCAAGTACCGTTGCCGCGTTCCTTGCACCAGCCTCAACAATTGACTGCGGTATGGCAATACCGACGACCCAGCCGATAAACGCCGATGTCGCGTAGGGGGTATAGGTCTGAAACCCTTCGACGGTCTGGCCACGAAAAAAACCTTCCGCCGAACGGTCAAGTGCCTCGCTAAAACTCGGGGAGATTGGGGCCCCGGGTGGCTGCGACGGTATGCGCGCGATGAAGCGTCGGTCGGCATCGACGAGCGCGATCACCCAGTTTTCGGGCACCCGCTGCTCGCGCAGCAGCTCTTCGAACAACTCAAGACGCAGCGGCACTGAGATTACGTAGCGCACCTTGCCATCCAAAATAACCGGTACGCGAACGCGTACCGACTGGACCTTGACAGCAGCACCGAGTGCAACGCTGCCGACTTGTGGCTTCCCGGTGCGCACCGCACGATCGAAAGACGCGCGATCGACCAGCGGCTCGAGCTGATTTCCGAGTGGAACCACGGCATCTGCGAGCCGTTCACCCGCCGCTGATGCAAGCCCGATGTTCAGCCAGCGCGGCTCTGTTCGGAGCACGCGCACCATCTCGTCGTGAAACGCGCGCAGGTCGCCGTTTTCGAGACTGCGCGAAGCTGCGAGTGCTTCTACTGTCGCGATGTGTCCCTTGAGTTCGGCGTCAGCCGCGCTGACTGTCGCGCGCACACGGCCGATTGCTTCGGCCTCCATAGCGGTGCGCCCTTGCTGCACCAGCAGAAACGCTGCGAGGCCGGCAAGCACTACAAAGGGCGCTAGCACTCCGAGGGCGAGAAGGTTCAGCTGAGAACGAAGCGTCATCTGCTGGACGGACCGATCCGACAAGGGTTCAACGCGAATCAATCTCGCCTCATGCGCCCATGGTTGCGTAGTCCAGTTAAGCCAGCGGATTGGCGATGGTATCGCCCAGAAGACAACGAAGAACAAAGCCCGCTCATGTTTTAAAAGGCTAAGGCGAATGATTCGGGCGGTGTCGCATTTGGTCAACTTAGCGGATATACGCCACGTCCGCTATCGATGTCCTCAGCGTGATGACGGATTTGCACTAGCATCGAAGAAAGTCGCATTCCGCAATCACATTCAACGAAAAATTTAGAAAGGGCAATGATGGTTGCTATCCCGGCTCCGACCAAGTCTGATCACGACCGTCGTGCCACGACAGGTATTGAAGGTCTTGATAACGTCCTGTGCGGTGGTTTCACTCCGCATCGGCTTTACCTGGTCGAAGGGGTGCCCGGCTCCGGCAAGACCACCCTCGCGTTGCAATTCCTGATGCAAGGCGCACGATCCGGTGAACCCGTGTTGTATGTGACCCTTTCCGAAACTGAAGAGGAACTGCGCGGAGTTGCCAACTCGCACGGCTGGTCACTTGATGGGATCACGATCCGAGAGCTTGTTCCGAGCGCAGAGAACCTCCGCCCGGACGAGCAGTACACGATGTTCCATCCGTCGGAAGTGGAGTTGAGCGAAACGACAGCGTTGATCTTGGCCGACGTCGAGCGCATCAAGCCGGCGCGGGTTGTCTTCGATTCACTATCCGAGCTGCGACTATTGGCCGGCAACGCGCTCAGATATCGGCGGCAGATTCTGGCTCTCAAACAGTTCTTTATCGGCCGCACTTGCACGGTGCTGTTGCTGGATGATCTGACGAGTGCCAACCACGACCTCCAAGTACAGAGCATCGCACATGGCGTTATGCGGCTGGAGCAGCTGCATCCGGAATATGGCGCGGAGCGCCGCCGGCTGCTCGTGCTCAAGTTCCGCGGCGTCAGATTCCGGGGCGGGTTTCACGACTACGCCATACGGCATGGGGGTATCGAGGTTTATCCGCGGCTTATCGCCAGTGAACACCGGACTCCATTAACGACGGAGAGACTGGCCAGCGGTGTTGCCGAGGTTGACACATTGCTCGGCGGCGGCATTGAGCGCGGTACGAGCACGCTGATCGTGGGGGCGGCTGGGACTGGGAAGTCGTCGCTGGCAGCGCAATTCGTGGATGCGGCAGCCGCGCGCGGCCAAAAGTCCGCAATGTTCATCTTCGACGAGAGCGCTAACACACTGCTGACCCGCACCGCTGGCCTGGGGCTGAATCTTCGTCAGCACATTGAAGACGGCCACATTACTTTGCGGCAGGTAGACCCCGCTGAGCTGTCGCCGGGCGAGTTCGTCCACTCGATCAAAGAAGCCGTTGAACATAAAGGAGCCACGGTCGTCGTGATCGACAGCCTGAACGGTTATCTGAATGCTATGCCGGAAGAGCGCTTCTTGATTATTCAACTGCACGAGTTGTTGACGTATTTGGGTAACGCGGGTGTTGCCACGCTTTTGATCGGCGCTCACCATGGACTGATCGGCAGCGCGATGGTTGCTCCAGTAGACGCCAGCTATCTTGCCGACGCGGTTATTCTGATGCGGTACTACGAATTGAGGGGAGAAGTTCGGCAGGCGATCTCTGTGATAAAAAAGCGGGGCGGCGCTCACGAACGCACAATCCGCGACTTCCAGTTGAGCAGCAAAGGCATTCGTGTCGGGCCGCCGCTGCGTGAATTCCGGGGCGTGCTGACCGGAGTGCCGATTTACGAGGGAGGAGGAGACATTCTGCGCGAAGGAAAAGCTTCGTGAGTCGGAGCGGCCGCAGCAACGCTCTATACGAGGGCGTGCTTGTCCTGGCGCCGACGTCGAAAGACGCGACTTTCACCCGATCGATTCTCGATCGTGCCGTCGTCGCTAACGCCAGTTGCTCAAACTTGGACGAGCTCTACCGCGCCCTAGAGGCGGGGGCGGGAGCCGTGTTGCTGCCCGAGGAAGCGGTTGTTTCGGAGCAGGCTGTACGCCTTGTCGAATGGCTTACTCGTCAGCCGCCGTGGTCCGACCTGCCGGTCATCATCCTCGCGCGACCCGGGGCCGACTCCGCTGCGGTGGCGCAAGCCATGGATCAGTTCGGCAACGTCACGGTACTCGAGCGACCGATGCGGGTAACGACGCTAGTCAGCGCGGTAAGGTCGGCCCTGCGCGGGCGACAGCGGCAGTATCAGATAAGGGATCACCTTGTGGAACGTAGGCGAGTCGAAGAGTCGCTCCTCGATGCAAACCGCCGCAAGGACGAGTTTCTTGCAATGCTGGGGCACGAGCTTCGAAACCCATTGGGTCCGATCCGCAATGCCATTCAAATTCTGAACGTTGTTTCTGGGCATGAACCCAGTGCACGTCAAGCCCGGCAGATAATCGATCGGCAATCATCACACATGGCGCGTCTGATCGACGATCTGCTCGACATCGCGCGCATCACTCATGGCAAGCTCGAAATCAAAAAGTCGCGATGCGACTTGGCGTCGATCGTGCGCAATGCCACCGGAGACTACCGCACGCAATTCGAGGCGGCGGGACTGCACTTGAGTGACGAAGTGCCAACGCAACCCGTCTGGGTTCATGCCGACGCAACGCGACTCAGCCAGATCATTGGCAACGCTTTGCACAACGCGCTGAAATTTACAGACCCCGGCGGTTATGTTTTCGTGCGGTTGCAACGAACCGAAGACCTTTGTCAGATCGAGATACGCGACACCGGCATCGGGATGGATAGCGAAACGCTTGCTCACATGTTCGAAGCTTTCAATCAATCAGACCGAAGCCTCGATCGCAGCCGCGGCGGGCTCGGTCTGGGCCTGGCGCTCATCAAACACCTGGTTGATCTGCACGATGGACACGTCGATGCATCAAGTGATGGCCCTGGCAGTGGCTCTGTGATCAGCATCCGCATACCGATAGAGCGCGCTCCGCTGGCAGACGTCAGCGCGGCACCCGCTGTCACTACAACTGCCAATCGCGTGCAACGCATTCTTGTCATCGAAGACAACGCGGATGCGGCCGAGAGCCTTTGCATCTTGCTCGAACTTAAGGGCCATGTGACGGAGAAGGCGCACAACGGTCCGGCAGGGCTCAAGGTGGCCCGCGCATTTCAACCCAACGTTATCTTCTGCGACATCGGCTTGCCGAGTATGGACGGCTATTCAGTGGCGCGCGCACTTCGAAGCGAACCCCGATTCGAAGGCGTTAGCTTGATTGCATTAACGGGATATGGTCAGGAAGAAGACCAGCGTCGTACCCGCGAGGCGGGCTTTGATCTGCATTTGGTTAAGCCCATTGATCACGCGGCGCTGGAGATGGCGCTCGCCCTGTGTGCGGCCCGCGGGGCAACATAGCGCCGTAGTCGGCTCTGGTAACGGTCACTTCACAGGCGTGTGTCTCGCGATGCATCGACGGACCGCTTCTGTCCAACGATGCGCGGCGGCAGCGATCATGCGAGCGCGCGTGACGGCGTACGACGGAGCAGTCGAATACTTCGACGAGTTGGGGAGCGTCGTGACGTTGGACGTGGAAACCAAGACTCCGAAATTCATGTCTTCTCCTTGCTGAACTAGCCATGGCACCGCAGCACTTTGGCAGATACGGCGTGGCTTGAAACTCAGATGCAACCTCCTGGCAAATTACACCGTTGTCGCATTTTTTCTATGTCAGAAATGGCGTTAATAGGGCTCTCAATTAGTCCCCTACGGTCGTTGTGTCTTAACCGTGCGACATGGGTCAGCATGAACCGACGGTGGCAAAGCAGGCAACGGAATGCAACGATGTGTTTCGTCGGAAATTCACGCCGCGCTGTTTGAGAGCAAGTTATCGGCCCGCGCGCGTTCGTGAACGATGCGTGCTCAGTTTGATTCAGCCGCCGCTGTCTCGCGGTTCCACTTTCGCAGCGAGGATCCGTTTGCTACGGCGCGCCGAGTTACTGCGGTTCTGCTGCGCCCCTCACTTCTTGAATTTCTTGACGCACTCGCCGATCGACTCGGAGTAGACCTTCGGTTTCCAATCGCCTCCCGTCTTGACTTCGTAGTTCGCGACGATGCGATAGCGCGTGCAGGCTTGCAGGTCGATTTCGACGTCCAGAGATGTGGGGCGGAAGATGCCCCGCGCACTTTCGAAGTGCAAGGTGATGCGGTGCTTGCCGGGCGCGATCGGATCGCTCTTGCGAGGGTTGCGAGTGCTCTGACCATCCACCTGACTGATCGCGACGCGGGCCTCCTTGCGCAGCTCCGATGCGTCACCTGACTCGACGATGGCATACGGCTGGTCGTACATGCCCGCCAACGCGGCGGGCATTGACAGATTCGCTAGCACAACGGCGAAGAGGAGTTTGAGTTTCAGCATTCAAGGATGGGTCATGACCCATTGCTTGGCGGCCTCGACCTGCCCTGCACGAAAACGCTTGATCTCGGCCGACACAAAGTGAGAAGCCAAACGCTCGGCGACCGTGCCCATGGCCGAATCGGTTACCACAGCGATCTTCTTGATTTTCTTGTGATGATCTCGCACGAAGCGGAAGTGGGCCGCCATTGCGCCGAGACTCTCCCATCCGGGAAACGTCGTGGCCTCGATGACGATGCCCGCCAGACCTCCCGTTTGCTCAATGTGCGGGTCGACTGTTTTCGCGAGCTGAGCAAAGTCGCCTTGCTCGAGAGGACCCGTAACCTGCACACGCAGAATGGAGTGCGTTGTGTCGAGCGTGTGATCGATCATCTGTTGCCGAGTTGAATCCCGCAAGCGCATGCGAACACACGCACTTTCGCTTGAGACCGCAACATTGTCTTTGCTTATCTCGACCGGATGGTCCGCTGTGTGCAGTGCGGCGAAGCGGTTACATTTTTTGAGTACCACTTTCAGTCGACGCGAGTAGGATCGAGCGTCGTACGACGCATGCGAGAACGTATGGCACCTCTTAAGACGTTCGCAATGGCCGCCGCGATCGCGCTGGGTTTGACCGCTATGGCCGACTCTGCTTCGGCGCGCCGAGGCGGCGGTGGTCATCGTGGTCACCATGGCCATCATCATCACGGTCACCATCACCACCATGGCTTTGGCTTCTGGGGCGGCTTTTGGGGTCCGTATTGGCGTGCCGCGTACTGGCCGGGTTACTGGGGCGGTTACTGGGGATCCGGCTGGGGCTATTGGGGCGCACCCGCAATCGCTTACACGCAGTTCGTGAGCCCGGAGCCGCGCGTATGGCTTGAACGTGATCTAGCTGCCGCCACTCCTCCACCGCCTGCGCCTGCCAGTCAGGATCCGAACGTGCAGCAGTGGTGGTACTGGTGCGTCAGTGCCAGCAAGTACTACCCCTATGTCGCGACCTGCGCAGAGGGATGGCAGCGCGTGGCACCGCAAGCGCCACCCGCACAATGATGCTCACTTGAGCTGGCCAGCGTTTCTGCCGCGCTTTGAATTAGGGCTGGCCGTGCATTGATGTGAACGTCAGGCGGCTTTGCGTTGCACGCTCGCTGCTAGCAAATTGCAAACGGCATCGGTGACCATAGCCGTCGTCGCGTTGCCGCCGAGGTCGCCGGTATGAAGTGCAGAGTTAGCGGTGACCTGCTCGATGGCTTGCATCACGCGCTGGGCCGCATCGAACTCACCGATGTGCTCCAGCAGCATCACAACCGACCAGAAAGTACCGATCGGATTGGCCAAGCCTTTGCCCATGATGTCGAAGGCCGAGCCATGAATCGGCTCGAACATCGACGGGTAGCGGCGTTCGGGATCGATGTTGCCGGTGGGTGCGATACCGAGGCTACCGGCGAGCGCCGCCGCCAGATCGCTCAAGATGTCGGCGTGCAGGTTCGTTGCGACGATCGTGTCGAGTGAGGCCGGGCGGTTGATCATTCGCGCGGTGGAAGCGTCGACCAGCTCTTTGTCCCAGGTGACATCGGGAAACTCTTTGGAGATCTGAAGCGCGATCTCGTCCCACATCACCATCGCGTGGCGCTGCGCATTGCTCTTGGTGATCACGGTCAGCAGCTTGCGCGGCCGACTCTGTGCCAGCTTGAAGGCGAAGCGCATGATGCGTTCGACACCCGCGCGCGTCATCATCGACACGTCGGTCGCCGCCTCGATCGGGTGGCCTTTGTGCACACGGCCGCCGACACCCGCGTATTCGCCTTCGGAATTTTCACGCACGATGACCCAGTCGAGATCTTCGGTCTTGCAACGCTTGAGCGGGCACTCGATGCCGGGCAGGATGCGCGTCGGGCGCACATTGGCGTACTGATCGAAGCCCTGGCAGATCTTCAGGCGAAGGCCCCATAGTGTGATGTGATCGGGAACATGCGGGTCGCCAGCCGATCCGAAAAGGATTGCATCCTTGTCGCGCAACGCATCCAGGCCGTCGTCCGGCATCATCGCGCCGTACTTGCGATAGAAGTCGGCGCCCCAGTTGAAGTTCTCAAACTCGAAACGGAATGACTCGCTCGATGTGGCGAGCGCTTCCATGACTTTCTGTCCGGCAGGAATAACTTCCTTGCCGATTCCGTCTCCGGGGATAGTGGCGATGCGATACGTTTTCATGTCGTCTCCGTCTACTTGCGGGCGTTGTTGCTAGTTCCTCTCAGGTTATCGGAGAATTATGCGCATGAAACCAGCCTCGCATCGCACTGCGTTGCGAATCCAGGGCGTGCTCGGCCCGCGCTTCCAAGTGATGGAGTTTGAGGCGTCGACCCGCTCGGCTGCGGAGGCTGCGGCAGCGATCGGCTGCACAGTAGGGCAGATCGCCAAGTCGTTGGTGTTCCGAGCGACCCTCAGCGATCGACCACTGCTGGTCATCACCTGCGGAACGAACCGCGTGCGCGAGTCCATCATCGCAACACGCATCGGTGAAACGATCGAACGCGCCAACGCCGACTTTGTTCGCGACCGCACTGGTTTCGCCATCGGCGGCGTACCTCCGATCGGCCACTCCGAACCGGTGCTCATCATCATCGATGAAGACCTGCGTAGCTTCGATGAGATTTGGGCTGCCGCCGGGACGCCGAATGCGGTGTTCCGCCTCACCTTCGACGATTTGTTGCAACTTACGGGCGGCAGCGTGACAAGAGTTGCAGATGAGCCCATCAGAGGATAGGTGCCACGATCGCTATCAAGCAGCATCGCGTTCCGAACCGTCATTCCGGCTTTCGTCCACCGCGACTGACTGTGAATACTCGGCAAATCCCTTGCGACCTGGTCGGTTTCGGCTTTGCAGTCTGTATATCCGATACGACCAGCGCGGCTGCGGATTGTCGGACCGCGACGTGAGCGATCTGTCACTCGATGCGTGGGTCAGCGATCTGGAGGCAGTGGTCGATTCCCTCGGCCTGAAGCGCTTTCCATTGTTCGGGATGTCACAAGGCGGCGCGGTCGCGATCGCCTATGCGGCGCGGCATCCGGAAAGGTGTCGCACTTGGTTTTCGCCGGGGCCTATGCGCGCGGTTCACTGCGCCGAGGACGAATGGAGGTCGAGCGGCTCGAGGCGCAAACGCTGGTGAACCTGATCCGGGTCGGTTGGGCGCGAAATCACCCCGGGTTTCGCGAGGTGTTCTCGCACCGCTTCCTTCCTCGTGGTACTCCGGAGCAGCAACGGTGGTGGGCCGACCTCGAGCCGGTGACAGCGAGCGCGGAGGTTGCAGCGCGCACGCTCGAAGCCTTTCAGCAGATTGACGTCTCAGAATTGGCCGAGCGCGTGTCCGTGCCGACCTTGATCCTGCATTCTCGGGGCGATGCTGCGGTGCCATTTAACGAGGGGCGCCTGCTGGCTGCACTGATGCCGGGCGCTCGCTTCGTACCGCTTGAAAGCGACAACCATGTGCTGCTCGACACAGAAGCAGCCTGGCCGGTATTTCTGTCCGAGATCCGCGCGTTTCTTGAGCTCTCGCTGCAGCAGAATATGGCAGGCGTGGCCGAACAAGGCTCCTTGACGGCGGCAGAGCGGCGGGTATGTGCTGCAGCTGGTCGCCGAGGGGCTCGATAACCGCGCCATCGCCGAGCGTCTAATGAAGAGCGAGAAGGCGCAATCAAGTGTCGATGATCTTTGACAAGCTGGGGGTGAGAACGCGCGCCGAAGCCATTGTCAAAGCACGTAATCCACTTGTTCGTCTCTAGTCCACGGGACACGCGTCCCGAACATTGGCAGTTGCAACCGCAAAAGACCGCTAGCGGGACAACCGGCTCATGCGTCTCTTCTGACGGCGACACACACTTCCTGATCTGCAGCAGGCCAAGCCATCCGGCTTCGTCATAGCGCAGCAAGCGAACTCAAAGGAGAGCCGTCATGTTGGAATCAAAAGATTTAGCCGTCGACACGCAACGCTATGCGAAGTGCATCGAAGTTTCGAAGCGCATTCGCTGGGATATTGACCGCGATCTGATACGCGGCAGGGAATTCGATTTCAGCAAGAAGTTTCTGCCCGACGGACTGTCGAAGGTCGAGCAGCTGCAATTTCTGAGCGCGGATCAAAAGCGTTTTTTTTCGCACGTACAGGGCCGTACCTACGCCAACATGTTTGCGCTCGTCGAGCGTTTCATTGGTGCCAAAGGCGACCGACCTCAGTCGCACTCATGCGCTTGGAGACCAAGTTGCATTCGAGGCGCTGGTTCGCTTGACCGACGAGGAGTTGAAGCATCAGGAGCTTTTTCGACGTCTTGAAGCGAAGGTCGCTCCCGGCATGCCGCAGGGCTATGTGTTTGTCCCCGAGCCGAATCAGGTCGCAAATGCAGTGCTTGCTGCCTCGACGTGGGCGGTGCTCGCATTGACGTGCGACATCGAGCTGTTCTCGCAGGCGCACTACCGCAGCAGCATCGAGCCGGACGATGCACTCGACCCATTGTGGAAGGACGTGTTCCTGTTCCATTGGCGCGAGGAATCGCAGCACGCGATCCTGGACGAGCTGGAGTGGCAGCGCGAAGACGCACGCCTTGATGAACAGCAGCGCGATGTCGCCGTCGACGAATTGATTGGGCTGGTTGGCGCAGTCGACGGCATCGTCCAGATGCAAGCCAAAGCCGACGCCGCGTATTTCGCGCGCGTTGCGGGGCGCCAATTCAGCAATTCAGAAGTCGAAGCCATCCACCGCACCACGCTCGCGGCCTATCGCTGGCAGTACATCACCAGCGGGGTGCAGGACGCGCGTTTTCTCGGGAATCCTTGCGCCGATGATCACGGCCGCCCAGGGCGCCCGTATCAATGCGGCGCTGGCGCCGATCGTCGGCAGCAGCATCAACTAGCGGGTAGCTCGCGACGGTCGTCGCGAGCTGTCGTGCGCGAAGAGTTGATGAAACGCAATGAGGTGAGCTTAACGACGCTTAGCCGCGCAGGTGGCACGACACCCAGTGCCCTTCGCTGCTGCGTTTCAGCACCGGCACTTCTGTATTACACAGCGGTAGCTCGCGTATCGGGCAGCGGGTGTGAAACGGGCAGCCCGATGGCGGGTTAATCGGGCTGGGCACATCGCCCTGCAGCATGATGCGTTTGCGCCTGACGGCAGGGTCGGGAATCGGCACCGCAGACAGCAGCGCTTCGGTATACGGATGCAGCGGTTTCGAGTACAGGTCGCGCGCCGATGCAATCTCGACGATGCGGCCGAGGTACATCACCGCCACGCGATCGCTGATGTGCTCGACGACCGACAGGTCGTGCGCAATGAACATATAGGTCAGGCTGAACTTCTCCTGCAGGTCTTCGAGCAGGTTGATCACCTGTGCCTGGATCGACACGTCGAGCGCGGACACCGCTTCGTCGCACACCACGAGCTTGGGGCTCACCGCCAGCGCGCGCGCGATGCCGATGCGCTGACGTTGGCCGCCGGAAAATTCGTGCGGATAGCGCCGCATGTGGTCCGGCGTTGCAGGCCCACGGTTTCGAGCAGCTCGACGATGCGGTCCTCGAACTCGCGAGCGTTCTTCGTGAGTTTGTGGATGATCAGCGCCTCGCCGATGATCGCGCCGACCGTCATGCGCGGATTCAGCGACGCGTACGGGTCCTGAAAGATGATCTGCATGTCGCGCGCCAGCGCGCGCAGCTCGTTCTTTCCGAGCGCGGTCACGTTCTTGCCTTCGAACCAGACCTCGCCCGAAGTCGGCTCGATCAGACGCAGGATGCAGCGCCCCGTCGTGCTCTTGCCGCAGCCCGATTCGCCGACGACGCCGAGCGTTTCACCGGCGTTGATATCGAAGCTCACGCCGTCGACCGCGTGCACTTTGTCGACCACACGCCCGAACATTCCGCCGCTGAGGTGGAAGTGTTTGACGAGGTTCTTGACCTCCAGCAACGGTCGCTCGCTCATGCGGCGCGCTCCACGGCAATATGCCGGCACAGAATGCACGCGACCTTGTGCCACGGCGTTGCATTGCGCAGCGGAGGCGTCGCCTGCGTGCACTCAACCACCGCGTGTTTGCAGCGCGGCGCGAAGCGGCAGCCTTCGGCGGGTTCGATCAGCTTGGGCACCACGCCGGCAATCGCCTCGAGCCGGACCTTGTGCGTCGCGGCTATGTCGATGCGTGGGATCGAGCGGATCAGTCCCTGCGTGTACGGATGCCGCGGGCGCGCGAACAACTCGGCCGCGCTCGCTTCTTCGACCACCTTGCCTGCGTACATCACGACCACGCGCTGCGCCGTTTCGGCCACCACGCCCATCGCGTGCGTGATCAGCATGATCGACATGCCGAGGCGCGCCTTCAGCTCATTCAGCAACTCGAGGATCTGCGCCTGGATCGTGACGTCGAGCGCGGTCGTCGGCTCGTCGGCGATCAGCAGCTTCGGGTTGCATGACAGCGCCATCGCGATCATCACGCGCTGACGCATTCCGCCGGAGAACTGGTGCGGGTAGTCGCGCACACGCCGCTTGGGCGTGGGGATGTGCACGAGCTTCAGCATCTCGACCGCGCGGTCCATCGCTGCTTTGCGGCTCAGGCCCTCGTGCAAGCGCAGTGTCTCCGCAATCTGCTCGCCCACCGTGTACACCGGGTTCAATGAGGTCATCGGCTCCTGAAAGACGATCGCGATTTCCTTCGCGCGGATCTTGCGCATCTCGTCCGGCGGCAACGGAACGAGGTCGCGCCCTTGCCACAGCACCTGCCCCGCGACGATGCGACCCGGTGGCATCGGCACCAGCTTCAGCACCGTCATCGCCGTCACCGACTTGCCGCAGCCGGATTCGCCGACCACACCGACCGTTTCGCCGCGCTGGACCGTTAGGTCCACGCCGTCGACCGCGTGCAGCCAGCCGTCGTCGGTTTTGAAATGGGTCTTGAGTCCCTTGATCTCGAGCAACGCCATCACATCACCTTGCGTGGATCCAGCGCGTCACGCAGGCCATCGCCGATGAAGTTGATCGTCAGCACCGTCAGAAAAATCGCGAGTCCCGGGAACAGAGCCCAGTAGGGCGCGATGTCCAGATAGTCCTTGGAATCGAAGAGAATCCGGCCCCAGGTCGGGATGTCGGATGGAAAGCCGAGTCCGAGGAACGATAGCGTCGACTCCGCGATGATCGCTGCGGCGACATCGATCGTTCCCGCCACGATCACCGGCCCGAGCGAATTCGGCAGGATGTGACGCACGACCTGGCGCGGAACCGAAGCACCGAGCGCGCGCGCGGCTTCGACAAACTCCTTTTCGCGCAGCGAGAAAAACTGCGCGCGCACCAGGCGCGCCACCGGCATCCAGCGAAAGCCGCCAATCACGGCGACGATCAGGATGAAGGTGCCGACTTCAACGCCGAACATCCCCTTCAGACTGTCGCGAAAGAGATAGATGATGATCAGCAGCAGCGGCAATTGCGGCAGCGACAGAAAGAGATCCGTCAGCCACATCAGCGCAGCATCGATGCTGCCGCGCGAGATGCCGGAGATGGCGCCGATCAGGACGCCGACGAAAATCGCCATCATCATCGCCGCCAGGCCCACTGCCAGCGAGATGCGACCGCCGTAGAGCACGCGCGCGAGAATGTCGCGGCCCAGATCGTCGGTTCCAAGAGGGTGCGCCAGCGAGGGCCCGGCGAGCCGCGCCGTGAAGTCGATCTCTTCGATTGAATGCCGCCACACGAGCGGGCCGAAGCACAACCGCCGCGACCATCAACCCGAGCACGACCAGGCTGACGAGCGCCATCCGGTGGCGGCGAAACCGCCGCCATGCCTCGGCCCATGGCGAACCGTTCGCACGCCGGACTGCCGCTGCTTCAGCGGTAGGAGATGCGAGGATCGAGCCAGCCATACAGAACGTCGGCGATCAAGTTGAAGAGGATCACGAGACAGGAGAACACGAAGGTCACCGCCATGATCACGGGCGTGTCGTTACGCAGGATCGCGTCGATCAGCAGCGAGCCGATGCCGGGAATGCGGAAGATCTGCTCGGTGACGATGGCGCCGCCGAAGACCGCCGGCATCGTCAGCGCGATCAGCGTCACGACCGGGATCAGCGCGTTGCGCACGACGTGTTTCATCACAACGACGCGCTCGCGCAGACCTTTGCTGCGCGCGGTGGTCACATAGTCGAGGCGAATCACATCGAGCACCGCAGAGCGCACGTAACGTGTCCAGCTTGCGCCCTGAAACAGCCCCAGCACCGCGACCGGCATCAGCGATTGCCGGATGTGCTCCCACCACCACTGCCAGCCGGTAGCGCTGATGTCGGCGCGATAGACGAAGGGCAGCCAGTCGAGCGTGATCGAGAACAGCAGGATCAGCAGGATGCCGGTGAAAAAAGTCGGCAGCGAAAAACCGACAAACGCCAGGGTGCTGGCGATGCGGTCGAACCAGGAGTAGGGCCTGACAGCCGACAAAATGCCGACCGGCAGCGCAATGGCAAGCGCGAGCAGCTGCGAGGCGCCGATGATCGCCAGTGTGACTGGTACGCGCTGCCAGATCAGCGTATCGACATCGACGCGGCTGATGAACGAGTAGCCCCAGTCACCGCGGAACATCGAAGCCAGCCAGCGGAAGTAGCGCTGCCAGCCGGGATCGTCGAGGCCAAAACTTTTGCGCAGTTGCTCGCGCACTTCCACCGGCACGTTCGGATTGAGCGCCAGCTCCTCGAACGGATCGCCTGGCGCGAGCGCCAGCACCGTGAACAAAACCACGCTGATGCCCAGCAGACTGGGCACCGCAATCAGCAGGCGCCGCAGGATGTAAGGGCCCATCTAGGGCCTGCTATAGCGCGAAAGCCCGCCGGCGACCCAACGCGTCTCACGTTCATAGCGTTAACAGGCCCTCGTGGCGCCCGCGTTTCAGGCTCAGGCTGCGGCTGCCCTTCGCGGTACCAGTTCTGCAAGCCGGAGAAGTCCAGATCCCAGCCCGTCAGGGCGGTCACCAGCTTGACCGAAGCGCCACTGACGCGCGGCCGGCTGATCAGCGGAATGATGTGGCCGCCGCTGATGACCAGGTCGTTCATCCTGATGAACAACGCAGCGCGCTTGACCGGGTCCATCTCGGACTCGGATGCAAGATGAGCCTTGTCGTACTCCTCGCTGCGCCAGCGTGAAATGTTTCGTCCCTGCCACTTGTTGGCCTTGGACGAAATCTCGCGCGACAGATACTGGTCCATGAAGCGCTCGGCGTCGGGCTGCGTCATCGTCGTCGTGTACATCTGGATGTCGCTCCAGAACTTGCCATAGGTGTCGGGATTGGCGACGTCCGACGAGAAGAACACCGACGCCGTCACCGACTTCAGCTCGAGGTCGATTCCGGCCTTCTGGCAGGCCTGCTTGAAGATCGCCTGCTCTTTCTGGCGCGCGGCATTGATCGACGTCTGATAGACAAACTTCATTTTCTTGCCGCCCTTCTCGCGGATACCGTCGGCGGCCCGCGTCCAGCCGGCGGCGTCCAGGATCTGGTTGGCTTTGTCGATGTTGAACTCGAACTTCGTATTCGGCGAACGGAACTTCGCAGGCGCGTTGAGGAAGTTGCTGGTCGCGACTCCGGTGCGGCCGTAAATAAAATCCTGCATGCCCTTGCGGTCAGCCAGAAGCGCCATCGCTTGGCGCACGGCCGAGTCGGTGAAGGCAAAGTGCTTCGACTTGATGCTCGCGCGCTCGCCGTCAACCTCCGTAAACGGATCGGTGACGTTCAACTGGATGAACTCAATGTTGCCGCTCGGCACGATGTTGGCCCGGCCTTTGCCGCTCGCCTCCATGCGCTTCAGCACCTCGTCTTCGACCTGCAGATTCCACGCGTAGTCGTATTCGCCGGTCTGCAGCACCGCGCGCGCGGCGGAGGGCGCATCGCCGCCGCCTTTCATCTCGATCGCGTCGAAAAATGGCCGGTTCGGCATGTGGTAGTCGCGGTTCAACTCGCCGCGCACCATGTCGCCTGGCTTGAAGTCGACGAACTTGTACGGGCCGGTACCGACCGGCTTCAGATTGGTTGGCGCCTCGCGCGACTTCGCGCCGATGTAAGGCGCGAACAGATGCTTCGGAATGATCATGCCCTCGGCCGCGACGAACGCGGTGGCCCAGAATGGCGTTGCCTTCTGGAAGGACACCAGGATCGTGTGCGGATCGACCTTGACGACGGTGACATCCTTGTAGATCCCGGTGGTGACCGCGGCGGTGGCTGGCTCGCGCGCGAACTCCCAGGTGAACACGCAATCATCGGCCGTGAACGGTGCGCCATCGTGCCACTTGACGCCTTGCTTGAGCCGCCAGCGGACGACTTTGCCGCCTTCGAGGACACCGCCGTTCTGCGGCGTAGGAATGTCGGCGGCGAGGATCGGCACCAGGTTGCCGTCCTTGTCCCAACTCGCCAGCGGTTCATAAAAGATTCGCGAGCCTTCCTGATCCTTGGTGCCGTTCGCAAAGTGCGGTTGCAGCAAGGTCGTGCCCTGCCACCACAATGCCTTCAGTGTTCCGCCGCCTCCGCGCTTGGTCGGCTTGTACGGCGGAGCTGTTTGTGCCTGCGCCACGCCGGCATTCAACAGCAGCATCGACGCCATCGGCGCAGTCAACCCGACAGCGGCCATGCGCTGCACAAACGAGCGGCGCGAGACTCCGCCGCTTCTCACTTCCTCTATCAGGGCACGCAGTTCATGCTCTTTCATCATTCCTCCCTCAGCCGTCGTGGACCCGTATCGACGGGCATGATGGTCGCGAACGGTGTTTTTCGCAATCCGTTGCGGGGCGGGGACAAACGCTATACACCGTCACCATTTCTGCAGGACAGTCCGCATGAAACGCTCAGACGCGATCAGCCACGCCGAGAAGCATTTCGATTCAGGCGAGTTCCAGCGCACGCTGGCGCGGCGGATCGCGGTGCCCACCGAAAGTCAGAACCCCGAACGCGCGCAGGCGCTGTCCGATTACCTCGAGAGCGAAATGCGCCCCGCCTTCGAAGCGATGGGCTTTACCTGCCAAACCCTGACGCATCCCAAGGCGCGCGCACCGTTTCTGTTTGCGCAGCGTGTCGAAGACACAGCCCTTCCCACCGTCTTCGGGTACGGCCATGGTGATGTGATTCGTGGCCTTGAATCGGAGTGGCAAGTGGGTCTGTCGCCGTGGAGGCTCACCGAGTCGGAACGGCCGTTGGTACGGCCGCGGCATGGCCGACAACAAAGGGCAGCACTCAGTCAACATGGGAGCGATGCGCTCGGTGCTCGAGACGCGGGGACGACTCGGCTTCAACGCCAAGTATCTGATCGAAATGGGCGAAGAAACTGGCTCGACCGGGCTGCGAGATATTTGCGGCGAGCGCAAGGAGCTGTTCAAGGCCGACCTGCTGCTCGCTTCCGACGGCCCTCGTCTAAGCGCGGACCGCCCCACGATTTTTCTCGGTACGCGCGGCAATATGAATTTCGATCTGACGATTGAAGCCCGCAAGGGCGGCCACCACTCTGGTAACTGGGGCGGGCTCATCAGCAATCCCGGCATACAGCTGGCGCACGCGATCGCCAGCATCGTGTCAGCCACCGGCCAGATCCGGATTGCCGAATGGGTACCGCGCGAGTTGCCGGCTTCGGTTCGGCGCGCGTTGGCCGACTGCGAAGTCGACGGCGGAGCCGATGGGCCGTCCGTCGAAGCATGGTGGGGCGAGCCGAACCTGTCGCCAGCTGAGCGCGTGTTCGGCTGGTGTTCGTTCGAAGTGCTCGCCTTCAAGACCGGCAACCCGGACACGCCTGTCAATGCCATTCCGCCGCGCGCCTGGGCGCGCTGCCAGCTTCGCACCGTGGTCGGCATCGACGAGAACGACATCCTGCCCGCACTGCGACGCCATCTCGACCGCGAGGGATTTCAATTCGTGCAGATCGCGACGACGCGCGAAGAAATGTTCCGCGCCACGCGCCTCGATCCCGACGACGCATGGGTGCAATGGGCAGCGGCGTCGATCGCACAAACCAGCGGAAAAAAACCGGCGGTGCTGCCGAACCTTGGAGGATCATTGCCCAACGACATCTTCACCGACGTGCTCGGGCTGCGCACGGTGTGGGTTCCGCACTCCTACCCGGGATGCTCGCAGCACGCACCGAATGAGCATCTGCCGCCCGAGCTTCTGCGCGAGGGGCTCCGCATCATGGCAGGGCTGTACTGGGATCTCGGTGCTGGCGGGACACCGGCAACGTCGGCGTGAACATTGCTCGCTTGCAGGCAGCCGTGCCCGACGCGTTGCAATCAATGAGCCGCGACCAGCATTCAAAGTTCCGTTTCGCCAAACGCATTGTTGTCGCGGTGGTCGGTGGGACCGTCACTCTGATCGGAATTGCGCTGATCGTCCTGCCTGGACCGGCATTCATCGTCATTCCTATTGGCCTTTCAATACTTGCGACGGAATTCGTTTGGGCCAAAGGATTTCTGAAGAAAGCTCGCGAGATGGCGACGCGTGTGACGTCAAAATCAAAAGCCGATACTTAAGTCACGTCTCGCAGCAGGCTGCCGGTTTGTTTTCGCGCAGCCTTCCTTCATAAGGGCTGTCTAGGCCGCCTGATGATCTCGCCGAGAATGAAGGACTCGGTGAAGCGCTTCGAACCGAACTGCAACGCTTATGGCCGATATGACACGTGCATCAGCTATCGCGACACATCCACTCTCGCGTCATTGCGGTTCGATCTTCGCGTCCTTGATCGCCTTGGCCCACTTCGCTGTTTCTACCTGCGTACGCTTGGCTAGCGCCTCGGGTGTGCCGGGCTCCACCACGAAGCCGATGGGAGCGAACTTCTCCTGCAGCTCCTTGCTGTTAGCGGCAGCGTTCAGTGCCTGATTTAGCTTGGCGACGACATCCGGCGGGGTGCCAGCGGGCGCGAACATCGCGAAGTAGGCGATCAGCTCGTAGTCCTTCAATCCCAGCGCCTCGTTCACCGTGGGCAGCTCGGGAATCGTGGACGAGCGCTTGGCCGACGTAACGGCCAGGCCGCGGACCTTGCCTCCCTTCACCTGCGGCAGCATCACAGCGAAGTCGGCGGTGAACATCATCACCTGCCCGCCGATCAGGTCGGTCATCGCTGCCGGGCCGCTCTTGTACGGCACGTTGGTCATCCGCACGCCGGCCATGCTGGCGAGCATTTCGCTTGAGACTAATTGCGACGTGCTGGCGCTCGCGAAGGTCACGTGGTCCGGCTTGCTCTTGGCCAGATCCACCAACTCGCGCAGGCTCTTCGCCGGCACATCGTTGTTGACGGCAACGATCAGCGGCACGGAGCCCATGAAGCCCACCGGCGCGAAAGCTGTGTCCTGGTTGTACGGCAACTGCTTCATGATGCTTTTGAGTGCGGCGTTGGTGCTGTTCGTGCCAACCAGGATGGTGTAGCCGTCGGGCGCCGCCTTGGCCACCTCGGCAGCGCCGAGCATGCCGTTCACGCCGGGCTTGTTCTCCACGATGATGGGCTGGCCCAGGGTCTTGGCCATATCAGCGGCAAACGCCCGCGCAATCTGATCGGTTGCGCTGCCGGGAGCGAAAGGCACGATCGCTTTGATCGGCTTGGTTGGGTAGGTCTGCGCAGAACTGTCTTGCGAGAACAGAAAGGCAGCGGCTAAGAGAGCTAGAGAGAACAAGGTGCGGCGCAAGGTAGTCTCCTCATCAGCGAGTGGGATTGCGGTGGAGCAATTATGAGCGAGTCGCTTTCATGCGACTACCTCGCGGCGACCTGTGCGAATCGTCTCCCGTGCCGCAGCTACTGAAGGGTAGTCGATTGCTTCGCGCTTCGGACTGATCATCCCTGATGGCTCCTCCGGTGCCACTTGAAGTTCAGCCTACAACCTGTGGTATGAAAACATCTTTTGTTGCTACATCTTGCGCACAGGCATAAAGTGCGGCCCACCGCAAGCGGCCAAACGGGTTACCGCAATATGTTTGAGATCACCAAGAGAGCGCTCGATGCATCGCTAACCGCCACGCAGCTCAATCGTGCTGCACCGCTGAAGCCAAACGCGCGCGGGGCCGTCGAGCATATGCAGTGGATCGCCGCACAAGGTGCTGCTGCCCGTATTCTGGGGGCGCTGGCCGACGGCGTGACACCCACTGAAGCCTCACTGTCCATCGGCGTGTCGATGAAGGCTTCGCCGCTGGCCAATATGTGCGAGTTCGTCGCCTTGACCAACGCCGGCCTGGACCCTTGGGTCGTCAGGCAGACGGTTGGTGAATTGGACCAAGACGACGTTGCGTCTGCGGTTGAAGTGTGGGGCAGGGAACAGGACCGAATTCGCAGCCTGGCTCGCATTCTTCATGGCGGACGCAGACTTGATTACGTGTGGTTCGCAAAGCTCGCTGCCTACGACCCGACGGCCAGCCGCACTGAACTACATGCGGCAATGTCCAAGTGGACCGGCATTTCATTCGAGCGAATCTTCGCAGCGCGCAAGCTGCTGCGGACACTCGCTACCGCAACACCTTTGCGTGAAGCCGGCTGCATCGCCGGTTACTTGGTTGCCGGCGAAGTACCACGGCTGGCGACGCTCGAGCCCCTCGATATCTTTCTCGAACTCGGGGGTCATGTGCAGCCTGCCGACAAAAGGGAAACCGATCAGCCGCAGCACGAAGACCTGGAGAGGTTTTCGTTGACTACGTTGGGCGGCTTGGTTGCCGAGCAAATCGTGGGCGAAATGCCGCGCGACGTGGCGCTGGTGCGGGGTGCCCGGGACGTCGCGCAATTTGAAGGGCTTCCGCGCGAACGGTTTGGCAGCATGCAGCCCATGCGAGTTTTCGAGATGTATGAGCGCTTTGTCGCCGAGTGCTTCCTCCCGCATGAGCACGCGATTCGCGCGCTCGCGACGGAATTGGAAACGCGCGGCCGTTTGGAGTCGGGTGATCTCTTTGCCCTTGGCGTGCAACTTGGTTTGTTACTTACCACGCAAACGGTGGATGGAGTGGGAGCTACTTAGCGCCACTCCAGGCATAGAACCGCCGCCTACGCCGCCGCTCGCAACGGGTGTCGCCCGTTCAAGCTCTTACCGAGCGCTCTCAGCAACGCCGCCCCGTCGCCGCGGAAAGCACTGCCGTGCATGCACGCAAGCGTCGTTGGCTCCTCGCCTGCGAGACGCTCGAGGATCGCAGTGGTATCGGGCGCATGTGAGTAGTAGTCCATCGGCCCGCGGAACGCCTCGCTTGGGCCGAGGATGTCGGATTCGGTGAGCGGTATTTCCCCGCTACCACCTTGCGTGAACAGGTCACCGCAGAGGAACGTGCGGGTGGAGCCACCCCTCGTTTGCTGCGAAAAATCTACCTAGTTGACATGCAAGTAAATACTTGCCTATTATTCGCGTCAACGACGCAGGCAGTCGTTCTCAACAACTCGTAAGGAGCAGTCGCAAATGGCAGATATTCTGCATAGAGTCGGCATCAAATCGTCCTCGGATGAGGTCTACAAAGCATTGGCCACGCGTGAAGGTCTGGCGTCCTGGTGGACGAACGACACGCAAGGGGAAAGCAAAGTCGGCGGAGTGATCCAATTCCGCTTTAGCCCTGCGGCAGCGAATCGGTGGTTTCGACATGAAGGTTCTCGAGCTTCATCCTGCCAAGCGTGTGCTATGGCAAGTGGTCGGCGGGCCCGAAGAATGGATCGGCACCAAGGTAAGTTTTGATCTCAAACAAGCAGGCGAATACTCCATCGTCCTCTTCAAACACCAGGGTTGGAAGGAGCCGGTGGAATTCATGCACCATTGCAGCACCAAGTGGGCGATTTATCTGATGAGCTTGAAGTCGCTGGTGGAAACCGGGAAAGGTACCCCCAACCCGAACGACACCCATATCAGCGGCGACGGGCCGGACTGATGCACCACGTGAAGGTCTTTAGCTTGCGGGCCGGTTCAACGCGACACTCCGACGAGCGCAAATCATCGTCCTCGGCGGAGGGTTCGGCATCCTTGGCCAGCGGCGTGAGATCGTTGTGGTGAACTCCATTGACGACCGGATTATTGGACATCGACAAAGTCTTCAAAGCGCTGGCTGACCCGGGCCGCAGGCGTCTGCTTGACCTGCTGCATCGGGAGAACGGCCAGACGCTGACGGCACTCTGTGAGCACATGGACATGACACGCCAAGCCGTGACACAACACCTGCAACAGCTCGAGGAAGCAAACCTCGTCGCCATCGTTTGGCAGGGTCGGGAAAAGCTCCACTACCTGAACCCTGTGCCGCTGCACGAGATCTACGAGCGCTGGATCGAAAAGTTCGAGCGCAGCCGTCTCGGTGCGTTGCGCGACCTCAAGAAGAAAACTGGAAGGTAATGACAATGAAAAAACCTAGCTTCGTGTACGTGACCTACATCGCGACGACGCCGGAGAAGGTGTGGCAGGCGTTGGTCGACACCGACGTGACGCGCCAGTATTGGGTTGGTTCCAATGGCGAATGCTCGCGTGTGAACGTGTCGGATTGGAAGCCCGGTTCTCGATGGGAGCACCAACGCGTCGACGATTCGCACACGGCCGACATCGTCGGCAAGATCATCGAGAGCACCCCGCCGCGTCGCCTGGTTATGACGTGGGCCAGGCCGAAGGAGGCCGAGGACGAGTCGAAACATTCGCGTGTTACATTCGATATCGAGTCGCAAGCCGACGGGCTCGTTCGTCTGACCGTCACCCATGAAGATCTCGAGCGTGACCCGAAGATGCTGGCGGGCATATCGGGCGGCTGGCCGATGGTCCTTTCGAATCTGAAGACGCTGCTCGAAACCGGTCACGTTCTCCCGCCCGTGCGTGCGGCAAGCTGAAAAGTGCTGTCAGCGAACTGCGGGTCGGAGACCGGATCGAAGTGCGAGCGGTACCAAGCCGCTGCCTGTCCGCGCGATTCGGTCGAGGTTGTCGAGAATGTGCGCGACGTGACGTTTGACGGTGTGCAGACTCAGGTCGAACGCGCGCGCGATCAGCTTGTTGCTGTCACCGGCGGCGATGCGCGCCAGCACTTCGAGCTCACGCGGCGTCAACCGCTCCGCGGACACAACTTCATGGCGACGTCGGCGGATGGTTGACCGGCGTTTCGTGGCGAGAAACTCGCACCGCCGTAGAGACACAGCACTCGATCCAGAATCTGTCTCTATTCGTCGGCGCCGATCCCGAGACTGAATGGCTGAAGAGTTGCGGTGTTGCACTGGACCAGCAAGGTTTCATCGTTACGGGCGAAGTGGCTGCGCAAGCAGGCCAGCGGACCCCCGCTGCATTAGAGTCGAGCGTGGCCGGCGTTTTTGCGGTCGGTGACGTCCGTTCGGGGTCGGTCAAACGCGTGGGTGGCGCGATCGGTGAAGGCGCGGCGGTCGTCGCACTGATTCATAAGCACCTTTCCGCGGGGCGTTGACGCGCATGATGAAACTTTTCGTCGTGAAAGAGAAAGATGATGAGGCAACTATTAGTAAAACGTGAAGGCGACGGCAGCGTCGGCAGCACGGATTCGGCCGGTGTCGTCGGCAGTGCGGGCAGTGTCGCATCGATTGGTGTTGTCGGAAGTGCCGGCAGCGTTGCGTCGGCCGGCATCGTCGGCAGTGCTGCCACCGTGAAGAGCACCGGCGTGAGCATGAGCGCGGGCGTGGCCGGCAGCGCCGGAGTGATCGGCAGCGCAGCAGTCGGCCTTAGCGCAGCTGTAGTCGGCAGCGCCGGCATCCTCGCCGGCTTCGCCAATGTCGGCTGCGTCGCGTGCGTCGGGTGCATCGCCTGCGTCGACTGCATTGGCTGCATCGGGTGCATCGGCTGTGTCGGCCTTCGCGGTGCTGTTGGCGCCGTTGGCGTGCGCCGCTGGTAAAGACATTCGCGCGCGAGGTAAGTGTGAAGCGATGAGATCTATCGCACGGAAGGTCGCCGGCGTCGCGGCGTTAGTCGTGGTTACAGCGGTCGTGTACCCATTTCGAATCCTACGATCCGCTGAAGGACGCGTGGACGCTGTTGCGTCCGTTGCCCGAAGCTCGACATCACGTCACTGCAACCGGACGGCATCGTCGAAGTGCCAGGTCCGGCGGATTTCAATGATGTCGTACTCGCGGGCCAGTGCGGGCGGGAACGCTGGGTAGTGCTCGTGGCTTTTCACGATGCGCCGTATCGCGTCATCAACCTGCGCCACGCCACTAGGGAACACGAAGGTCACTGATTCCACGGATCCGTCGCTTCGAATGGCCACCGTCACCATCGGATGGCGGTGAGGCTGCTTCGCCACTTCGCGCACCGTTGCGACAGGTGTGTTGAATTGGATTTTTCGGGCCCATCCCTCCGCGTACTGGACAAGTTCGACATTGGGGTCCACGCGCCCCCATAGCCTGGCTCGACGTGCGGTGCTCAACGAGAGCGGTAGTTGGCGAGCGGCTGCTTCCTCATCAAGCTGACGCCCGATAGCCCGGCGCCGCTCTTCCCGTTTTGCGTCCTCCTCTTTTTCTGCCTCGCCGCGTGCGACGTCTTGCGGCGCTGCGGCCTGTCGTGCGGGCGTTGGGCGTTCGGCCTCCGGTCTTGCAGCTTCCGCACGTGGGTTTTCCTGACGAGAGGGCTCCTGCCGCTGCGCCTCCGGTTGTACTGTCCGCGCTGCCGCGACGGGAGCGGCTTCCGGACGAATTGCAGGTCGACGCTCCGCCTCCAACTGTGCCGCAGCCCGTCGCGTGGCTTCGATGCGCGCCGCCGCTTCCTGGCGAACGGCCTCCTGCCGCTCCGTCTCCAGTTGCGCTGCTTGCGCCGCCTCGACACGAGCAGCTTCTTGACGAGTTGCCAGCAGACGCTCCGCCTCCAACTGTGCCGCAGCCCGTCGCGTGGCTTCGAGGCGCGCCGCGACTTCCTGGCGAGCGGCCTCCTGCCGCTCCGCCTCCCGTCGTGCTGCAGCCAGTTGCAGGGCGTCCTCGCGTTTTGCTTCCACTTGCGCCGCCTCGACACGTGCCGCTTCCTGCGCAAGGCCGGCCTCCCGCTTCGCGGCTTCAACACGCACTGCCTCCAATTGATCCGCTTGGTCGGCCAATGCAGCGGCTCGTTGTCGAACGTCCTCAGCGATTCGCTCCCGCGCTAGATCGCCGGGATCTGGATGCGCCGGCATCACGGTCTCCGGGCTAGATGCATTCGGTGAGGCCGTGATCACATCGGGCCCCGGCGGAGCGGTAGGCACGATCAGCTTGGGCGCGTTGGACGGCGGCGCGTCGATCGCGGTCCTCTTGGGGATCTTCGCGGGTACTGCGTGACGGGACTCATCGCGGCGTGTAGACGCTTTTGCAGGGGCGGCAGGAATCACGGCGATTCGTTCTGGCTTGGCCGCTGGAACGATCTCGAAGGCACGCCCCCGGAATGGAGTCGGCGACGCCGGCGGAGTCGGGGCACGTCCGCCGGCAACAGGCGGTTCGATCGATGCCTGCTGCGCCGCGCCCGCGACCGAGTCGACCCTCGTCACCGCGCGTGCGACGGGTGCCGGAACGAGCACCAGGCGCAACTCGGGCACCTCAACGCGGCGGTCTTGCCAGGGGAAGCCCAAACTCGGAAGCCCAAGTCCCTGGCCACTGAAGGTCAGGCTCAGCAGCAAGCCATGAATCAGCAGCGAGAGCAGCAGCGAAGAAGACATTCGCCATCGCTCAGTGCTCATGCGCTGGATCTGCGGCCGTGTGCGCGCGGCGGCTGGAGGAGATTGCTCGGCTGGCGGACTGGGTGGCGGTATCAGCGCGTAGGAACGTTGGCTCGGCGCGGGACGCTCCGCCAGACGGTCAGCCGCTTCTTCGATCGTGTTCAAGGCAGATTCCTCAGACTCGGGCGCTCGTTGGGATCCAACTCACCCACGCACTACCCAGCGGTGATGGTTACCATGAGCAAAGCGAGTACCGCTTGCATTCCGCTCGAAGCCGACATGAGCGAACGATCGGCCACTAACGAGTGAGAGCGTCCGCTACGCGGCGCACGAAGCCCGCCGAATGCGCGCCGTCGAGCCAGCGTGCAACGACCACCGCTTCGTTGTCCGGATCGATCCACACCATGTGGCCGCCCGCGCCGAACATGAACCAGCTCGCGCGCGAGGCGTCGACGAACAGGCGCCCGTCGCGATTGAGCCACGTGAGCCAGCCGTAGAAGGGTGCCACTGCATGGGGTTCTTGCATGCGCTGCACCCACTCGCGCGGAATGACCTGCCGACCCTGGTGCGCGCCGCCGTCCAGCAGCAGTTGTCCGATGCGCGCCTGGTCGCGCGCGCTGATCTTCACGCCGCCGCCCCAGTGCGTGCCGCCGGGAACTGACTGCATGCGCTGGCCGTCGATCTCGACCCACGCATCGTCGTAGCCTTCCCATTTGAAATCGCGACCGCCGCCGATCGGCTGCAACACACTTTCGAGAAATACCTCCGGCAGCGGCCGCTTGAAGAGATGAAGCAGCGCCAGTGAGAGCTGGTTGATGCGCACGTCGTTGTATTCCCAGTAGCTTCCCGGCTCGCGCAGCGGACGAAGCTCTCCTTTCTCTGCCCGCGGATGGCTTGGGGTCGTGCGACACGCGTCGGTAGTGCTCCACCTGGTCAGGCATGCCGAAACATTCGCCCTGCCATTCGCTGGTCTGTGTGAGCAGGTGCTCCCATGTGATCGCGCGGTTGTGCGCTGAATCGAAGCCGATGCCCGGCAGCCGGTCGCTCACGCGCTCGCCCGGTTCAAGCAGCCCGCGCGAATGTGCGATGCCCGCGAGCAGCGCGAGGTAAGTCTTCGCGACGCTGAACGTCTGGTCCGCGCGATCGGGTTCGCCCCAGGCGGCGACTTCTTCGCCGTGCACACGGATCACGCCGGAAACGCCGCCGCGCGGATGCACCGGCCCGCGCAGGCGGTTGAACGGCGGCGGGTCATCGTGGTGAACGCCCCAGTGCGCGGGGTCAGCTTTCGGATCGCGCGGCCAAGGAATCTCGTGCGCCTGCGCAAAGGTGACTGCTTCGCTCAACTGCTGCATGACATTCATGATAGTCAGCGCAACCGTCGAACAACGACAGCTCTCGAGCCACGGCGACATTCCAAGCTAGAAGGCGTACCCGGTCTTCAACAAGACGCCGTAGCTCCCGTTCTTACCCTGCGCGTACTCGAGATTCAGAACAATCCCGACCGCGGGCTTGAGGATGTACTGCACGCCCCGCCTATGGCTGGAAAGAGGTTAGCGCTCTCGGAGCAGTTCTTCGCATCACCGTAGGTGCATGCAATTCCCGCGAAGATCGTGGCGGTCCATCGCTCGGCGAGCCGCAGCCGGACTTCGCCTTCGATCTGTGACATGTACTCGCCAGTGTACTGGCCAACCTTGTAGCCGCGCAGTTGAACCGGCGATAGGTTCTGCGTGGGAGCGTCATTGGTAAGGTGATTGAGTTGACGAAAGGCAAACACGTTGCCGTTTCCGAACGGAATGTAGTGGCGGATATCGACACGATAGACGTCGAAATTCTGCTCTCCACCGAGCGACTCGCGATAGGCGAGGTTATTGAGACTCAGCACCCAGCCTTTGGTTGGCTTGAAGTCACTGTCGCGCGAATCGTAGTAGGCAACGAGTCCGATGCCTCCCGACTTGTATGGAGCGACTCCCAGCGTGTCCAGAACGAGGTCGTCGAACGCCGTGTCTCCCGCAATGGCAAAGTTTTGATAGATGCCCTGCGCACCCACGAACCAGTCGCCGTAGACGCGGTGCAGATAGCGGCTGATCAATGATTTCAGCTCCGCGTTGTTTCGCAGCGGAACCCCGGTTCCGAGGTAGTCGTCGTAGTCATTCTTTATGTTTCCGTAGGCTAGCGCCGCGTTCAGCCGCTGATGGTCCTCGCTGAAGGAGGTTCTGGCGAACGCACCCGCGACGATAGAGTCGGTGTTGGTGTACTGCCCTGTTACAGCGAATATGGAGGGCCGCGATTGCGCGTCGAACAAATGCAGGTAGCCGGCCATCGCGCCGAGCGTTACCCCGAGCTTGGGACTGCTATTGAATACGGGAACGAAGAGCCACGGAGAGGGCTTCTTCTGTTCGGGTGCTGATGATGGTTGCGCGTCGGCCTCCTCCGACTTGCGTTCTTCTGTTTGTGCGAGAGCACACGAGCAAGTCAGTATCCAGGCAGCCCACGATGTGGCAACAACGACCCGCCGCGCACGTGCACTCACATTGCGCACACGCGATGGTGCGAGCGTCATTGGGCCTTCTCATCTGGGATGGACTAAAGCATAGCGTTCGCGCAGAAGCGCGGTCGCGACCTACAACACCATTGTGCGAGGTGGAGCGTCGGGTAGAGATGTCTGCTCTCGCCCCATTGCGGACATCGCGGCCGCTCTAAAGCGGACGACTAGCCTAACGTACCAGCTGCGCCTTGTTGGGCGGCGCCCGGTCCAGTGATGGCCGGCGCTGATGCAAACGCCGGAACGGTCGCTGTTGTCCCCGAAAAAACCGCGCCCTCAGGGACGACCGCGTCGAAAACGTAGCGCGCGCTCGGCCTTCCCTTGCATTCCGTCAGTCCGTGTGATACATACTGAACCGAATGGTTCAGTATGCGCAGGCCCGCCTCGATACTTCGTTCGCCGCGCTCTCGGATGCCACCCGACGCGGCGTTCTGGAGCAGCTCGGCCGTGCAGACGCTTCGATCACAGACCTTGCCGAGAAATTCCGCATGACCCTCACGGGCATGAAGAAGCATGTCGGCGTCTTGGAGCAGGCGCGGCTCGTCACCACGGAGAAGGTCGGGCGCGTGCGGACCTGCAAGCTCGGCCCGCGCCGACTGGAGGAGGAAGCTGCATGGATCGAGAGATACCGCCAGCTCTGGGGCGCACGCTTCGACGAGCTGGACAAAGTTGTAGAGGAATTGAAACGGAAGGAGAAAATCGATGGACGCAAGAAGAGAGAGTGAGCCCACCGTCATGAAGAACCGTACGACGGTGGAGCGGAAGTCCGAGCGTGAGCTCGTCGTCACGCGAACTTTCAACGGCCCGGCGCGCCTCGTGTTCGAGGCGTGGACCAAGCCCGAGCTGTTCAGGCAGTGGTGGGTGCCGAAGTCGATGGGAATGTCCCTGCTTTCCTGCGAAATGGATGTTCGTGTCGGGGGCAGGTACCGTTTGGAGTTCGCACACGGGGACTCACAGTCGGCGTTCTTCGGCACGTACAAGGAAGTAACACCGCACTCGCGCCTCGTCTGGACCAATGAGGAAAGTGACGAGGGTTCCGTCACGACGGTGACCTTCGCGCAAAAAGGCGGCAAGACGTTGCTGGTCATGCACGAGCTTTATCCCTCGAAGGAAGCTCTCGACGCCGCCGGCACCGGGGCGGCGGATGCGATGGGAGAGACGTTCGAGCAACTGGACGAGCTTCTCGTGAGCCTGGGTGCGAGCGTGGGACGGTCATGAAGTCGTCGATCTCGCGGTCGGCCGCCTGGCTCTTCACTCCCGACCTCGATCTCCCGTGGCAGACCATCAGCGCGGGGGCAATCGATCCTCCGGCTGACCTCGCGGGGCTGCTCGCCCCCGGCCGGCCTTGCTCACATGCTGTCCGGGGACATCGACGCTAACTCAAAGGAGATTTTATGAAACACGAGTTCAGCAAGACGGCGCCGATCCTTCGTCTCGTATTCACGGTCGCGGCGCTGTCCGTCAGTCTATCGATTGGCGGGTGGATCGACTTCCTAGCGACCGGTGACTTGTTCGCGGAAAGCAAGACCTATAGCGGCGAGTAGATCGTGGGTAGCGGCGCCGATTCGATCAAAAATGGCGAATCGGTGTTCGCTCTCGGGAGGATTTGCTGGTTGTGTTGAACGACCGCTTCTGGCCGAATGCGGACATCAAACAATCACAGTTCGCAACCCCGAGCGGAGATCCGTTCCTAAGCGGATAGGTGCTCGTACAAAATCGCGGCGCCGATCCCGATCAGCATCAAACCACCGACGATCTCCGCACGCTTTCCCGCGAGCCTCCCAAGGACGCGGCCGAGCATGATGCCGAGCGTCACCATGACCAGCGTTGTGAGGCCGATCACCAGCGCAACGACGACGATATTTACGTCGAGAAACGCGAGGCCGACACCGACCGCCATCGCGTCGATACTGGTGGCAAGGCCGGTGGCGGCAAGACTCCAGAAACTATTCCCGCGCTTGGTGGCATCAGTAGCGCCACGTTCGCTTTCTGGTTTGAGCCCGACATAGATCATGTGGAGGCCGAGAAGCCCAAGCACAGTAAAAGCGATCCAGTGGTCCCACGCGGTGACGTAGTTTGCTGCTGCTAGACCTAACAGCCATCCAATGACAGGGGTCAGACCCTCGATGGTGCCGAAAATGACGCCCGCGCGGAGCGCCTCAGGAAAGCGCGGTTTGTGCATTGCTGCGCCCTTGCCGATGGCTGCGGCAAAAGCATCGGTCGACATCGCGATGCCGAGAAGGAGGATCGAAATCGGGTGCATGAACTGTTCTAGTAGGGTGGCGCATTGTCAACGACCTCTGTTGCCGAATGCGTTTTGGTCTGATGAAGACTCGCCTCTTGCTGTTTGCTTTGTCTTCACTCGTGGCCGCTGTTGTTGTCGCCATGCCTGAGATCCACGCACAGACGACCACTCCCGCGCAAGCGGCGCAGCGCCTTACAGAGGCCACCGCGCCGGCACAGCGCCGAGAGTTGTTGCAGCCGTTCACTGAAGCGGTACGCAGCGACTGGCACTACACGCCGCGCCGGCGCGACGGCGTGGCCTGGAAGGCCATGTCGACTGCGCAACGCGAGGCGACCACGGCTTTGCTACGCACGGCGCTGAATGAACGCGGCCTGGACAAGGTGCGCGCCGTGATGGCGTTGGAGATCACGCTGCGCCAGCTGGAGGCGTTCGGCTTTTCGCGCGACCCCGAGAACTACGCGCTCGCCATTTATGGCGAGCCGGGCGTCGGCGGATGGGGCTGGCGCATCGAGGGTCACCACCTCTCGCTGCACTTTAGCCTCGAGGGCGATCGCTACGTGTCGACGCTGCCTCAGTTTTTCGGTGCGAACCCGGCCGTGGTGCCGCGCGACGTGGGTGGCGGCGCACCGCGCGAGGGCTTTCGGCTGCTTGGCAGCGAAGAGGACCTGGCCCGTCAGTGGCTCGCGAGCCTCACTCCGCCGCAGCGGGCGCGCGCGATCTTCGACACGCGACCTTTTGGTGACATCGTCAGCCGCAACGCTGCCCGTGCCAGCCGCTCGATGCGGTGGGGCTGCCTTTCGCGGAGATGG
The DNA here is from genome assembly GCA_963729165.1 of uncultured beta proteobacterium. GTDB lineage: Bacteria > Pseudomonadota > Gammaproteobacteria > Burkholderiales > Burkholderiaceae_F > JACCZX01. The sequence continues at coordinate 57,452 of CAVSMM010000001.1, read as the reverse complement.
ACGCCGCCCAACAAGCACAAGTGCTGAAACTGATCGGCGCGTTCGCCGATCACCTGCAGCCTGAACTCACTGAAGCGCGCCTCGCGCGTGTGCGCGCGGCTCCACTCGATTCGATCCAAGTCGGCTGGGCTGGATCGGATCAGCCGCGTCAGCCGCACTACTTTCGCATCCAGGGCGCGAACTTCCTCATCGAGTTCGACAACTCGGGCGGCAACCACATCCACTCGGTGTGGCGCGACTTTGAAGGTGATTTCGGCCGCGACGTGTTGCGTGACCACTATCGCGGCGCGGAGGGCACCTCGCATCGGCATGACAGCCGCTGAGCGGATGCGCCTGCATAGTCAGCGCAACCATCTAACGCAGCAATAAGGTCCGCTTCTGGCCGGACTCAGCCGACTGAGGCTTTCCGCCCCATTAGATGCCGGGGATTCCGCCGGTTTCTCCGCGCTGTGCGCGGCTCCTCGGTGTGCTGCAATTCGCGTAGGACCTGGCTGGAAACCAGCGGCCGAAGGAGAGTTGGCGTGATGTCCCCGAAAAGCACCTGAGATGGCGGTCGTAGCGGTCATCAATCGCAAGGGAGGTAGTGGCAAGAGCACGCTGGCCACGCACCTTGCTGGCTATTGCGCCAACGCGGGTGCAGCAGTGATGCTCGGTGACCTCGATCGTCAGCTCTCGACTCAAACGTGGCTACGCCAGCGCAAGACACGACAGCTCGGCCACACCAAGGCAATCTTGGGCTGGAGCATCGATCCTAAGAGCTTCGTCCGCCCGCCAGTTAACATCGAACAGGTGATTGTCGACACGCCCGGCGGACTTCGCGGCTTCGATCTAGCACGGGTCGTCATGTACGCGGACGCGATCCTGATACCGGTGTGCAACTCCATCTTTGACCGCGAGTCAGCAACCGAATGTCTGGCCGAGTTGCGCGCTCTTCCCCGTGTTGCGACAGGCCGCTGCAAGTTGGCCGCTGTCGGCATGCGACTCGACGCTCGCACCAAGTCGGCAGAAGTCCTGCAGGCCTGGGCGGCGAACTTGGGTGTTCCGTTCATCGCCGTGTTGCGCGAATCGCAGGTCTATGTCCGCTGCATCGAGAAAGGACTGTCGGTTTTCGATCTCCCGGCCTCGCAGGTCCAGGCCGATCTCGGGCAGTGGAAGCCGATCCTGGATTGGCTGCACCCGATCATGCAGCCCGCACAGCAGACAGCTGATGATGTGCAGCGAACTCCGCGAAGCATTGCCGCTACAACCTCTGCCGTCAATGACGCCGCGACATGGGAGAGCACTAGACGAGCGCCGGAACCGATTTCTCCCGTGCGACAGCACGTGCTCAGCCCACCCACGCAAACAGCAGTTGCCGCCTCAGCATTGCGCCGCTTGCGCGACGCGTTACCCATTCCGCGATTCCTGCAACGCACGCCGTAATAGCGCGCACTCTCTTCCTTTTTGCAAACACCGCCTTGAATCCCCAGCTGTCGCTGCTTGAAGCCCGCATCCTCGGTGTGCTCGTTGAGAAAGAACTGACGGTTGCCGACATCTATCCGCTGTCCTTGAACGCGCTGACGGCAGGCTGCAACCAGAAGAACAACCGCAACCCGGTGCTGAACACATCGGAAGTCGACGTCCAGTCCGCGATCGACCGGCTCATCCCTCTATCGCTCGTGATCGAATCCAGCGGCTCGCGCGTCATGCGCTACTCGCAGAACATCGGACGCGTGCTGAAAGTGCCGAGCGAAGCGGTTGCGCTGCTCGCCGCTCTGTGGCTGAGAGGCCCGCAGACAGCCGCTGAGCTGCGCGCGGCGACGGAACGGCTGCATCGGTTCGCAGATGTCAGTTCGGTCGAAGGCTTTCTCACGCAGCTCGCCGAACGCTCGCTCGAGTCAGGCGGTCCATTGGTGCGATTGCTGCCACGCGCCGCCGGCGCACGCGAGTCGCGCTGGGTGGATCTGGTGAGTCCCGCTACGGAATCGGTGAACGTGGAGTCTCGTCGCGAGCAGGAGGTCGGCGCGCCGGCTCCTGACTGGCGCGACGAGTTTGAGCAACTGCGCGCCGAACTGCAGGCTCTGCGCGAGCGCGTGCAGCAGCTGGAGGATCGCGAGCCGCTCGGCTAAGCCCGATCAGGCGCTCACTATCCCTTCTTCGCCTTGTGGCGGACAAGTGCTTCCTCGATCGAGTGCGACTTGGTCAGTGACGATTCCTTTTTCGCCAGCTCGGCTAGCTCGCAGTAGTGACTGTGCAGCGTGGCCAACTCCGCAGACGTCAAGTTTTCCACATCAATCAAGCGATTGCTCGCGCCAGAAATCGCAGCGACGATTTCATTCAGCTTCAGCTCCAACGCCTTCGTATCCTTGTTCTGCGTCTGCTGAATGATGAAGACCATCAAAAACGTGATGATTGTCGTGCTGGTGTTAATCACAAGCTGCCAGGTATCGGAGAATTCGAATAGTGGACCGGTCGCGGCCCATGCGATCACGAGCCCGAAAGCGGCGCCGAACACCCAGGGCTTGCCAGTCCATTCGGTGATGATCTGTGCCATGTCTTCCCATCGTTGAACCAGTGGCTTGTTTTTCTTCCTCATGAAAGTCTCCATGTTTCTGCGACATCAATGACGAGCTTGCGGGAGCAAACATAAGGTATCGCGCCCATGCCATGCCGGCCAATGCCCGGCCGGCGTTGCCGTGACGACAAGTCGCTGATATTGAAGGGGAATTTAGCCGTTCACGACGAGCAAGGCACACCTCTTGCTGACATTCGCTTTGTGATTCGCCACGCGCGATGGAGGCAGACGAATGAAACGTGAATCGAGCGACAACCTGCTAAAGCCAGACCCTGAGTTCCGTGTTGTGTCGGGCCATCTACCCGCTGCTATCGAAACCGTCGCCGAGTTTCAAGAGTGGAGGCGCGCGGAAGACGACAAGATAGTGGTGGAATACATGCAGCTTTTTCGCAAAGAACTCGATGCTGCCTTCGAAGAACTTCGGCGCGACATGGACGATGATCGTCAGATAGCTCGCGAGGATGATCGCGAGTACGCCGGTGCGGTTGTTCACGACAGATGACTCTCGTTATGGGCGGTCCCGCTGTGGACCGGAAAATTGGCGACGATTAGTACCCGCGCGCCCGGTCAACGTAACCCGGCAGTGAGCTGACTGGCACCCCGCGCTCGAGTTGCACGATCGCATCGGCGATCTGCGTTGCGGCTGGAGCGACTGGAGTCGGTCCCGACAAGTGTGGTGTGACGATCACCTTCTGGTGTGACCAGTACGGGTCGTCGTCGGGGAGCGGCTCCACGCGGAACACATCGAGTGTGGCACCGCCAAGATGGCCGTCGTCGAGCAGAGCGAGCAGATCGGCGTCGACGATCGTTGCGCCGCGCCCGACGTTGATCACATGTGCTCCTTCGGGCAGCTTCGACAAACGGGCGTGGTCGAGGAGGTTCTCAGTGTCGCGTGTAAGCGGCAGCGCGTTGACGAGAAAGTTCGAGCCAGCTAGGAAAGCGTCGAGCTGTTGGAGTCCGACGAAAGATTTCATCGCAGCGAACGTGCGTGGCGTGCGCGACCAGATGCACACTGGATACCCGAACATCGCGGCCGCTTCGGCGATCTTGCTGCCGATCGCACCGGCACCGAGCACGCCCACCGTCGGCGGTTTTCCGCGTGGGCGCGATGCATTCCAGTCGCGTAATCCACCGGGCCCAAAGCGCTCGAGCCCGCGCGTCGTGCGCGCGATCGCAAAGCACACGTATTCGGCCATGCGTACCGCCATGCCCGCATCGACCAGACGCACGATCGGCAAACGATCGGGGACGACAGACTGGGCGAGCAGTCGGTCGACGCCGGCGCCGAGATTGAACACGACCTCAAGATCGCGCTCTACCTCGAACAGCTGCGCCGGCGGCAGCCACACGAGCGCATAGCGCGCACCAATGGCGGAACGAACCTGTCTACCCTCCCACGCGACGACCTCAGCGGCAAGGCCGGCTTCAGAAAACGCGCGTGTAATTCCGTTCTGCCACGGTGCCAACGGCATCGACGACGTTACGAGAGCGATCTTCATTAGTGGGAAAGAAAACTGGGTCGCTGAGCTGACAATCAGATAGCGAGACTCTCACGTTAGGCACCCTGAGCGCAGACCGCGTCGCCAGTAAGCTCGCGCGCAGCCTCGGCATGCAGATGAAGCCTGTTCAACTCGATTTCCTCAAACAATACGGCGACCTCAGCTTGCTGTCGTTGCGCATCCTCACTGGCGCATTCCTCATCTACGGCACCCAGGACAACATTCTGAGCGATGCACGAATGCAAGAGTTCGTGCGATTCCTTGGCAAGCATGGTTTCGTCTGGCCCGAGCTTATGGCCCCGCTGTCCGTCTACGCTCAATTCATCTGTGGAGTGCTGCTTGTTATTGGCCTGCTGACCCGCTGGGCCGGATTGTTGATGACCTTCAACTTTATCGTTGCCGTCGTGATGGTGCATTGGTCACAGGACTTTCGCGGTTGGTGGCCAGCCATCGTGCTTGTCTTTATCAGCCTCCATTTCGCGCTGCAAGGCGCCGGGCGCTATTCGGTTGATGAGTTGCTTTGGCGCGAAGCGCGTACAGATCGATCGCACGCGTTGCCGCGACTGTAAGTCGCGCCGAACTGCGCTGCAGCGGTCCGCAACACTCACAGGATTTTCAGAATCGCGCTCGCGGTCGCGACAACTTCCGCACCGACAGTCAGGTTGCCTTCGGTAAAAGATAGCGTTGCGGTACTTCGAACCACGCGCCCGCGCGCTTCGATCAGCGTTTGCGGCCGCACTGCGCTCAGAAATCGAACGTCGATCTGGATCGTTACGCACGGCCGGCGACTCGCGTCCTCCCACGCAATGACGCTCAGTGCGTGGTCGATCAGCGTCATCAACAATCCGCCATGAACGATGCCGGCAGGATTGGTGTGCTGTGACGTCGGCACCAATCCATATGCCCACGAATCATTCTCCCGGCGCGTCCATAGCGGTCCGACGCTTTCAATAAATCCGTCAAGCGTGCGCGGCTTCCAACCTGAAGTGCTCGGATCGACAATGTCCATCAGCTATTCGCAAGTACTGATTCAGACAGAGACTGCGCTTCAACCTGCATGTGCTTGGCGAGTGCAACGCTGCGTGGGCCGTCTAGTTGATTGGCAACGCCCGCCGCGACGATCGCGTGACCGACGCGATTCGACGTGTCGAACAGCGGGACTGCGACGATCGTCACACCGTTGATGTAGTTGCCGCGATCGATGCTGTAGCCCTTGCGACGTACCGCTTCAACCTCGGCGCGCCACGTCTTGATATCGGGCGCGTTCTGCCAGCGCAATCGCCTGAACCCCTGCTCGATCTCGCTCCACGGCCGGTCGCTGAAGGCGGCGATCAGACGTCCAGTCGCGCTGATCAGCGCCGGAAACCGGCTGCCAACGTCAAGATGCAAGCTAAACGGCGTCTGCGACCGTGAAAGAGTGACGACGATCATGTGATCAAGTCCGGAAACTTCTACGCCGATAGCCGTCACTTCCCACTCTCGAGATAGCCGGTCGAGCACCGGCTGCGCGACGCTCGCAAAGCTGTTGCGTTCGATCACGCTGCGCGCCAGCGAAAGCATGCCTACGCCGAGTTTGTAGCGCTTGGTGTCCGCGTCGACCGACACGAGCTGCTCCTGCACCAACACGCGCAGGATGTGCAGGCAGGTGCTGGTCACGAGCCCGAGTGATTGTGCAATCGCCTTTACGCCCAGCGGTCCGGGACTTTTGCCAAGCAGACGCAGGATCGCGATTGATCGGCTGACAGCCGGTACGGGGCGAACCCGCGTTGTTTTAGCAGCGATTGCAGGCGCGCCGTGCTGCGTACTCCGCCGAGCTTTGGCCGCGGATGTGAAGCATATTGAGATCTGTCATGTTTGTATTAGTACAACTATACGCTCTATTTGACAACTCATATTCAAGTCGCCGATCATTTGCAACTAGCTTTCTCGCGAAATCGAACGTGACCAAGCTCACCGAATACACGTCCTACGCGGACGCTCAGGAACACTGCACTTCCGACAAGCTGTGGGAATTGTTTGACGGCAATCGCGAGCGCCTGAACATCGCGCACGAGTGCATAGATCGTCATGTCTCCGATGGCCGCGTCGCGGTGATCCTTGCTCATGCCGATGGCCACGACGAGCTGCTGACGTTCGAGCAGATCGCTCGTGAATCAGCACAATTTGCCCACTATCTGAAGGCGCACGGAATCAGAACCCGGCGACCGTGTCGCGGTGATGTTGGAGCCGTCGCGCGCTTTTATGTCGCGATGTTCGGAGCGATCAAGTACGGCGCGATCGCAGTGCCGTTGTTCACGTTGTTTGGTCCCGACGGGATTCGTCTGCGAGTGCAGGACTGCGCCCCGCAGCTGCTGATCACCAATGCCGAGAAGGCGCCGCTCGCGCAAGGCCTTGGCACAGTGAAGGTGGTCGTGGCGAACGATCAGTTCCTCGCGGGCCTAGCGCAGTACAGCGATCATTTCACCCCAGCGACGCGCGCCGACGACGTGGCGATCTTTCAATACACGTCCGGCACGACACGCGAACTTCCGGAAGCGGTCAAGCACTCGCATCGGGCGATCGTCACATTGATGCTGGCGGCGCTGTATGGGACCGGGTTACGCCCCGGCGATCGATTCTTTTGTCCGTCGTCGCCCGCATGGGGACACGGGCTGTGGCACGGAACACTCGCCCCGCTCGCGCTCGGCATCACGATCGGCGCTTTCTCGGGCAAGTTCAACGCCGAACGATTGCTACGCGCGCTGCACGATCATCGCTTTACTAATCTGTCGGCGGCCGCAACTCATTACCGGATGATGCGGAACTCGGGAGCGGCGTCGAACTACACGTATTTCCTGCAGAAACTTTCTTTCACCGGCGAGCCCATCGACAGCGAGACCGCGACGTTTGCAGAGTCGGTCTTCGGGCATCCCGTATGCAGCATGTACGGCACGACGGAGATCGGCGTGATCTTAGTGAATTACCCCGGCGCAGAAGATTTCACGGTGAAGCCCGGCTCGCTGGGGAAACCGATCCCGGGTGGCAAGGTTCAGGTTCAGGATGCAAACGGATCTACGTGCGCGCCTGGAGTTGTGGGTGAGCTCAAAGTGTGGCGGCGCGACGCCTGGATTCCCACCAAGGACCTCGGCCGCATCGACGAAGACGGCTACTTTTATCACGCAGGTCGCGCAGACGACGTGATCATCTCGGCAGGCTGGACGATGAGCGCCGTTGAAATCGAAGACGCCATCCTGAAGCACCCGCAGGTACAGGAAGCGGCGGCGATCGGAGTGCCGGACGCCCTGCGCGGCCAGGTTGTTAAGGCATTCGTCGTCACCAATCGCAAAGGCGACGATACGTTTGTCGAAGAAATACAGCAGCTCGTGCGCACACGGCTCAGCGCTCACGAGTATCCGCGCCACATCGCGTTCGTCGCCGAGCTGCCAAAAACTCCCGCGGGCAAAGTTCATCGCAAAGTGTTGCGCGAGCGTGAGCTCGCTGCACTGGCGGCCTCTGCCGACGCTGCTCCCTATTGACTTGACGATCGAGGAAAACGAGATGGAAGTCCTGACGCCTACAAAGAAAATCGCCCGCGAGTTCCCGAAGATCACTCAGAAGGGACTCGATGATCTTCGCGGCCGCATTGGTCAGCCGGTGACGGGCACGGTCGAGCCATGGTGCTACGAGGCGACGCGCGACAACATTCGCCACTACGCGCATGGCATCGGCGACGACAACCCGCTTTGGTGCGATCCCGACTATGCGGCCAAGACGCAATATGGCGACATCGTTGCGCTTCCGAGCTTCCTGTTCGCGACGAGCCGAATTATTTCCGGATACGTCGGCGGCCTTCCTGGCGTTCATGCGATGTGGTCGGGCGCCGACTGGAATTGGCACAAGCCGGTGCGACGCAACGATGTGATCTCGACCGAGGCACGTCTGAAGGACTTGATCGAGCATCAGACGCGCTTTGCCGGCCGCGCAGTCCAACAGATCTATCACGTCGACTTTTACAACCAGCAAGGCGACAAAGTGGCCGACGCCGACAGCTGGTGCTTTCGCACCGAACGCGACCACGCTCGCGAGAAGGGCACCAAGTACAAGGAAGTGCGTGCGCGCGAACCGCGTCGCTATACCGACGCTGAGCTCGCCGAGGGCTACAAGCTGTATGCGAATGAGCAGGTCCGGGGCGCCAACCCGCGCTACTGGGACGATGTGAAGGAAGGCGAAGCACTTCCTGTGATGTTCAAAGGTCCGATGACCGTGACGGGCTTCATTGCTTTCGCGCAAGGCTGGGGCGGGCTGTATATCCGCGCGAACAAGCTTGCGTGGAAACTGATCGATGCACATCCGGGTGCGGGTATCAAGAACCGCTTCGGGATTCCGGATGTACCCGAGCGCGTGCATTGGGAAGAGGATTTCGCGCTCGAGGTTGGCGCACCGGGTGCGTACGACTACGGTCCCGAGCGGTGTTCGTGGCTGACGCACCACTTGACCAACTGGATGAGCGACGCCGGATTTCTGCGCAAAGCCCACTGCAAGGTGCGCCGCCACAATCCCGAAGGCGATCTGCTGTTTATCAAGGGCAAAGTCAAGCGCAAGTTCGTTGAAGACGGACGCAAGCTTGTCGAAATCGAGCAGGAAGGTCACAACCAAGACGACGAGTTGTCGGTCGTCGGCTCCGGCATAGTGGAGTTGCCCGCGCGTCAGTGAAGATGAGTGAACCCAGATGAGTGAAGCAACGGCGACGCCCGAACGCAGGCTCTCCGGTGCTCTGGCGGGCGTGCGAGTGGTCGACCTTTCGCGCGTACTTGCAGGGCCGCTGTGCACGCAGATGCTCGCCGATCACGGCGCTGACGTGATCAAGGTCGAGCCACCCGCAGGTGACGAGACGCGTTTGCTCGGTCCGCCGTTCACTCCCGGCGGCGATGCGGCGTACTTCTCGTCCGTCAACCGCGGCAAGCGCGCAGTCAGTCTCGATTTGTCGAGCGCGGCCGGGCGCACTGCGCTCGAACGCCTGCTGGACGATGCCGACGTGCTGGTGGAGAACTTTCTTCCGGGGACGACGAAACGCTGGGGTCTCGATTACGAGACGCTGTCGCGCCGCGATCCGCGCCTGATCTATTGCAGCATTTCCGGGTTTGGCGCGGACGGTCCGCTCGGTGGATTGCCCGGTTACGACGCCGTGCTGCAGGCAATGTGCGGGTTGATGAGCATCAATGGCACCCCGGAATCGGGCCCGATGCGAATGGGTGTTCCTGTCGTTGACCATCTTACGAGCTACACCGCCTTGACCGGGATTCTGATGGCGCTATATGTGCGGTCACAGACCGGCAAGGGCCAGAAGGTCGAAGCGACGTTGTTCGATGCGGCATTGAGTCTGCTCGTTCCCCATGCGGCCAATTGGTTCTATTCCGATCGCCCGCCCGGACTTCTCGGCAATGCGCATCCGAATATCAGTCCGTACGACAAGTTCAAGGCACGCGATGGTGAGTTGTTTCTCGGCGTCGTCAACGACGGGCAGTTTCGCCGACTGTGCGAGCACATTGATCGCACCGATCTGCTCGACGACCCACGCTTTGCCACCAATGCGCTGCGCGTACAGAACGTCGCAGCGCTGCGCAGCGAGCTCGAACGCACGCTCGCGTCGCTGCCTGTGGAAACGCTTTGCCGCGAGCTGATGGCGCGCGGAGTGCCCGCTGGCCCGGTCCATTCGGTGCCGCAGGCGTTTTCGCAGCCGCACGCTGCTCATCGCGGGATGCGAGTGAGCCATGGCGACTATCAAGGAATAGGCATGCCCGTAAAGCTTTCTGTCACACCTGGCCAACCGGGCCGCCGGCCACCGCGTTTCGACGAGCATGCAAACACAGTTTCTGAAGTACACATGGGAGACAACAAATGAAATTGCTGAATACCATCGGCGCGGCGCTGATCGCGCTGGCGTCGACGACCAACGTTGCAGCGCAGGGTTACCCGAACAAACCCGTGCGCATCATCGTCGCTTATCCAGCCGGGCAGGGAACCGATGTCGCGACGCGTTACATCGCCGAGCAACTTTCGAAGAGCCTCGGTCAGAACTTCTTCGTAGACAACCGTCCGGGCGCAGGAGCCAATCTGGGCACGATGGCGGCAGCGCGCGCGCCGGCCGACGGTTACACGCTAACGATGGGCACGAATGCCACCCATGGCGTCAATCAGTTTCTCTATACGAACATTGGCTTCGACCCGGAAAAAGACTTCGAGCCGATCATCCTGACAGGCACCTTCCCGATGGTGATTTCGGCGAGCCCGACGGCACCGGTCAACTCGGTTGCAGATCTGTTGGCGGCTGCCAAAGCTAACCCGAAATCTGTCGACATCGCACTACCGAGCACCACGGCGCGTCTCGTATTCGAGTTTCTGAAGGAGCGCAGCAACGCGCCGCTGTTCGGTGTTCCGTACAAAGGATCAAGCAGCTCGATGACCGAAGTGATGGGCGGGCAAATACCGTTGACCATCGATACCGTCACCGCATCGCGACCGCTGATCGAAAGCGGAAAGCTGAAGGCGATTGCGGTGACGTCGTCGAAGCCAAGCGAGCTACTGCCGGGAGTGAAGCCGGTTGCCGAGCAAGGTATGCCGGGCTTCGAAGTGCTTGCATGGAACGCGCTTTACGCACCCAAAGGCACTCCGCCGGCGATCATTCAGTTGCTGAATGCCGAGATGCAAAAAATCATCGCGCAGCCCGAGACACGCCAGAAGCTGCTGTCGTTGGGTTTCGAACGCGGAGGGGGCACTGCCGAGCAGCTTGCTGAATTCGGTCGCGCCGAGCGCCGCAAGTGGGGACCCATCATCACCACTGCAGGTATCAAGGCAGAGTAGTCGGCTTAGCTATGCGATGTCCGGCGTCGCATCAGCCGAAGCCACCTAGTCAATCTAGATATTTCGCAAGTGCCTCGAAACCGGCGACATAAACGTTGCGGCCTACCTGTTCGGTTAGCTCGCGTTCACGACCCGGCGGAGTCGCGAAAGTCGACTCCCAATGCCAGAACGTCCGATCGCCGTCGGTGACGCGCTTCAGGCGCACGGTGGCGACGTAGCGGTACAACGGAATCGTCGAATCGAGGATGCAGTAGGTTGAGGTCCAGTCGCGATCGGACAACGCCAGCAGTTGTTCGCGCAGGTGAGCTCCATCGGCCAACCGGAAGTTGCGCACGCATCCGACCTGATCGGGTGCGTGCCCGTCTTCGATATGACTCTCTGCAACGACTGGGTGCCATTGCCAGTGCGAGTTGAAGTCGCGCAGCACCGGCCACACGCGCTCGATCGGGTGATCGATCACTGTCGACCGTGTAACGCGCTGCAGCGACATCGCCTTCTTACGCAGCGGCCTTCAGAAAGCGTTGCTTCAGTGCGTCGAAGCCGCCCTGGAAAACGCCGTGGCCGATGAGCTGCGTCAACTCGCGTTCGCGACCCGGCGCGCAGTCGAACTCGGCGCTCCATTCAGCGAAGGTGCGGTTGCCGTCGGTGATCGGCGTCAGCTTCAGCGTGGCGATGTAGTTATCGACGCCCATCGGTGACTCGAGAATCGAGTACGTGCATTCGTACTCGAAGTCGGACAGCGTCAACAGTTGTTCGCGGATGACGCCGCCGTCGCGCGTGCGGAAGTTGCGCACGCAGCCAACGCGGTCCGACGGCAGGCCGGCTTCGATGCGCGACTCGGCGATCGCCGGGTGCCATGCGGGCAGGCTGTTGAAGTCGCGCACCTGTTGCCAGACCGCATCGGCCGGCGCGTCGATCACGCTCGATGTGTAGACGCGAATCATTGAACCTCCCTCAAAACTACTGCGCGCCCCGATCTGTGGCCTGCGGTGCTCGCTGTACGTCATGTACAGGTCCGCGCCTCGGCCGCACCTCGGGGCTGCTCGCTACGTTTTGCGGAAGGCTCACTACTCGCCGCCGCCCTTGCTACCGCTCGGCAGCGCCGTCTTGCCCATGCTCTGCGCGATCTGCCCGAGCTCACCACCGTGCACACCGATTTCCTTCAGCAGCTGATCCACCAGCGGCGCCTGCGCGCGGAAGCGCAGTGCGCTGTTGACAACGCTGTCCGCGAGGCCTGCGCCATCGCCATTGGCATGGCCACCGCCGCCGCCCAGCCCATCGACGTGCAGGATCTTGATGCCTTCGATGCGCTCCATCGGCTTGACGCTTTCGCGGATGATGCCTTCCATCTTGTCGACCAGGCGCATGCGCAGCAACGACATGCGCGCGTCGGGCGTCAGCATGTTGTGCGTTTCATTCATCAGGCGCGCGCCTTCGGCTTCGATCTCATGGCGAATCCTGAGAGCCATCGTGCGGATCTTGTCGGAGTCGGCCTCGGCTTCGGCTTGCGATCGCAGCGCGGCGCCGCGATCGGCTGACGCCATCTTCTCCGCTTCGGCGGCCATCGTCAGCCGCATTCCCTCGCGCTGTGCCTCCTTCGAAGCTTCGATCAGGTCGATCTGCTTGCGGCGCTCGGCCATTTCGGTCTCGCGCGCGGTGAACACGCGTTCCTCTTCGGTGACGGCTTTCGCGCGTGCCTGATCTGCAGCAGCGCGCGCCTCGCTTTCCGCCTTGCTCTGTTTCGAGACTGCAATCGACCGCTGTTGCTCCGCCAGCTCCACGTTTTGCCGCCGCTCAATCTCGCGTGCCTGCAGTCCTCCTTCCTTGGAGATGCGCTCCTCTTCCAGCACGCGGTCGGTGGCGATGCGTGCCTTTTCGATGGCTTCGCGCGCTGAGATCTGCGAAGTCTCGACTTCGCGCTCGCTGGTCGAGCGCTCGCGTGCGAGTTCGGTGCGCTGCTGCGCTCGAGCGACTTCGACTTCGCGCTCCTGGGTCAGGCGCGCGTACTCGGCTTCGCGGTCGATATCGAGCGAGAGCTTTTCCGCTTCGAGATTCTTGCTGCGGATCGAGATCATCGTGTCCTGCTCGACGTCGTTGCGCTGCTTCTTGCGCCGCTCGATCTGCTCGGTCAGCCGCGTCAGACCCTCGGCGTCGAACGCGTTGCTCGGGTTGAAAAATTCCATCGCGGTCTGATCGAGCTGCGTCAGCGAAGCGGCTTCGAGCTCGAGCCCGTTCTTGCGCAGATCTTCGGCGACGACCTGTCGTACGCGCTTGACGAAGTCGCCGCGCTTCTCGTGCAGTTCTTCCATCGTCATTTCGGCGGCCGCCGTGCGCAACGCGTCGACGAACTTGCCTTCGAGCAATTCCTTCAGTCGCTCGGGCTCGAGCGTGCGCATGCCCAATGTCTGCGCGGCGTCGGCCACGGCATTCGCATCGGCTTTGACGCGCACGTAGAACTCCGAGATCACGTCGACGCGCATCCGGTCCTTCGTGATCAGCGCCTTGTCGCGGCCACGCGCAACTTCGAGGCGCAGCGTGTTCATGTTGACCGGAATCACGTCGTGCACGATCGGCAGCACGAACGCGCCGCCGCCGAGCACGACTTTCTGCCCGCCGAGTCCGGTGCGAACGAAGCTGCGCTCCTTCGACGATCGCAAATACAGCCAGTGAAACAGCGCGACGATCACGGCGATGACGATCGCCGCAGAGAGAAGGCTGAGGATGAAGATGCCGAAATCGGTTCCGCTCATGACGTACTCCCTTTCAAAGCTCTGCAAAGCTACTGCGCGCCCCGATGTTGCCCTTGCGGTGCTCAACGTACCTCACGTACGCCTCCGCTCCTCAGCGCAACCTCGGGGCTGCTCGCTACGCTTTTCAGAGCTTTGTCTCTTTAATGCTGATATTCACGAATCTCTTGGTCTGTTGTGTCAGTGCAATCTCTGTCGGCAGTCGCTCCATGCTTGATGCGCCGTAAAAGCCGTGGCATTGCGGGCACTGCTGCAAGATGAACTCGGCGTCTTCTGGCTGAGCGATTGGTCCGCCATGGCACAGCAGAATCACGTCAGGATTGACTTCAAGTGCGGCTGCTGACCAGGCGTTGATACGCGGCACGCAGTCGTCCAGGGTCAACGCGGTGCCGGCACCTATCGCGCCGCCGGTCGTCAGTCCAAGGTGGCACACGACGATGTCTGCGCCCGCCCGCGCCATTTCGCGCGCATCGTTTTCGGAAAACACGTACGGCGTCGTCAGCAGATCGAGCGCGCGCGCGGCGCGAATCATGTCGACCTCCAGCGCGTAGCCCATGCCGGTCTCTTCGAGATTGGCGCGGAACGTTCCATCGATCAGTCCGACACTCGGAAAGTTCTGCACGCCGGAGAAGCCCAGCTCGGCGAGCTGCCGCAGAAAGTGCGGCATCAGCATGAACGGGTCAGTGCCGTTGACTCCCGCAAGCACCGGCGTGTGGCGCACTACCGGCAGTACTTCACGCGCCATCTCGACCACGATTTCATTGGCGTTGCCGTACGCGAGCAATCCCGCAAGCGATCCACGGCCCGCCATTCGATAACGGCCCGAGTTGTAAATCACGATCAGGTCGATGCCGCCGGCTTCCTCGCACTTGGCGGAGAGGCCGGTACCGGCGCCGCCGCCGACGATCGGCTCGCCGCGCGCGATCTTGTCGCACAGGCGTTTCAGAATTTCTTTGCGGGCGATTCGAGGCATCGTGTTGTTCTTCGTTGTCTTTTAATGAACTGCAGTGCGCGTAACGGCGGCGCCTTCGGCGCACACCTCGTGGAATTGCTTGACCAGCAGATCGGCAAATGCCGGATCGTTCAGATGCAGTGGACTGCGGATCAGCGTTCGCCGTGAGCCGCGACGGAAGTTCGACTCGATTGCGGTGAACAACGCCTTGTCCGCTGCCGGATCCCAGAACTGTTTGCCGGGCGCATCGAGCGCAGAAACGCCGCCTTCCGGAATGATGAAGCGCACCGGACCTTCCATCCGATTCAGCTTCGCCGCGATGAACTCGCCGATCGCCTTGCATTCGTCGGCGGTGGTGCGCATCAGCGTGACGTTCGCGTTGTGCTTGACCAGATTGCGGTCCTTGAACTTCGGCGGCACGGTCTCGAACGCCCAGAAGTTCGCCATGTCGAGCGCGCCGCATGAACCAACATACGGAATCGGGCGCCGCGCGAATGCATCGAATCGCTCGGGTCCTGCGCTGAGCACCCCGCCGACGATCTCGTCGCATACCTCGGTGGTCGAGATGTCGAGAACGCCGGCGAGCAGCCCCGAGTCAACGAGCTTCTCCATCGATTGGCCGCCGGTGCCGGTCGCGTGAAATACCAGGCAATCGAACTCGTTCTGCAGCTGCTTGGTGACCGCCTGCACGCACGGCGTCGTGACGCCGAACATCGTCAGCCCGATCGCGGGCTTGCTATCGGATGCCGTAGTGCGCGTGTACGCGATCATGCCGGCCAGCGCATGCGCGGCGTTCGCCAGCACTTTCTCGCTGATGCGATTGATGCCCGACACGTCGGTCACTGAATACATCATGCAGATGTCGCTCGGCCCGACATAGGGACGCACATCGGCGGAAGCGACTGACGACACCATCACCTTCGGCATGCCGACCGGCAACGCTCGCATCGCCTGTGTCGCCAGCGCAGTGCCTCCCGATCCGCCGGCCGACACGATGCCGCCGAGGTCACGCCGGCCGAGGAGGAATCGCTCGAAAGCGATTGCCATCGCGCTGACCGATGAGCCACGATCGCCCGTGAACACGGCGCTTTCGCCTTTCGGATGATGCCGCGCGATTTCGCGCGGATGAATATTTGCAGTCGACGTAGCACCTGAGGTCGACAGATCGACCGTCACCGTGCGCAGCCCCAGCTTGTCGATGCAATGCTTTAGAAAGAACAGCTCTCGCCCCTTTGTATCAAATGTGCCGACGATGTAGGCGGCACGCTGCACGTTGCTCGCGGCGGGAAATTCGAACACGCGCGCACTGCGTGCGTTTGCGGAAGTGTCGGGAGCGGCTGCGAGTTGTGGCTCCGTTGCTCTCGTGTCGTCGAGCGAAGCGCGTATTGCGCGATCGTGCAAGGGCACGTCGGGCTGCTGCGCATTCCAGCGGGTAAGGCTTCTGACGGTCTGCGTGGGTACGAGGCTCGGAGGAGCATCTGCGTGGGCGCGGCGAACAGTGAATACCTGTGCCGGTGCAGCGTCGTCAATGACCTCCGGCACGACGGGTTGCGGCTCTTCTTCGCCAGCAGCGTGCACGCCGAGCAGTCGCTGCTGCAGCTCGGTGTCGGCCGCAAGCTCGCTTGCAGACATCTCGCGCGCGATGCGTCCATTGACCATCACCGCGACGCGGTCGGCGGCTTCCACCGCGACGCCGATGTTCTGTTCGATCAGCAGCACCGCGATACCGGTCGCTTCAGATGTCGAATGCGCGAGCTGCTTCAGCGTCGCTGCGACTTGCTCGACGATCACCGGCGCCAGACCTTCGGTCGGCTCGTCCATCACCAGCACGCGCGGATTGAACAGCAGGGCACGTCCGATTGCGAGCATCTGTTGCTCGCCGCCCGAAAGTTCGGCGCCGCCGTTACGCCGGCGATCCGCTAGCCGCGGGAACAGCGAGTAGATGCGCTCGACCGTCCAAGCGCCCTGGCGTGCGCTCTTCGCCGCAAGTCGCAAATGCTCGTCGACCGACAATGATGGCCACACGCGCCGCCCCTGCGGTACGTAGCCGATACCGAGCTCGGTGATCACGTTCGGCGAGAGTCCAAGAATCTCCCGCCCCGCGAGCTTCACACTGCCGCGCGCCGGGACCAGCCCAGTGATCGCATTGCACAGCGTTGTCTTGCCCATCCCGTTGCGGCCGACGACGCCGAGCACGCCGGAGTGCAACGTCAATGAGATGTCCTGCAGCGCATGTGCTCGGCCGTAGTAAACGTTGAGGCTGCGCACTTCGAGCGCCGCTGTTTGCGAAGATGCGCTGGTGTTGCTCGCGTTAGTGGACATGCGCGCCTCCGTGACCCTTTGCGCCCATGTAGATCGCGTGCACTTCGGCGTCGTCCTGAATTTCCTGCGGCGAACCGTGCTTCAGCACGCGGCCGTTGTGCATCACCGTGACCCGCTCGGCAACACCGAGCGCGATGTCGAGATCGTGCTCGATCAGCACGAAGCCGAGATGACGCGGCAACGCTCTCAACAGTGCGACGAGTTCGCGTCGCTCGGCAGGCGACAGTCCGGCCGCCGGCTCATCGAACAGGATCAATCGCGGCGCGCCAGCCAAAGCCATTCCGACTTCGAGCTGCCGCTGCTGACCGTGCGATAGCGATGCGACCGGCGTATCGCCGACGGCGTCGAGACGCACCTGATGCAACAAAGCGTCGGCCGCGACCACGCTCGGATCCACGCGCTTTGGGCGACGCATATTGAAGCGGCCGCGCGTACCGCCGCGCACCGCAAGAAAGAGGTTGTCTCGCACCGACAGCTCGCGAAACAACAATGAGGACTGATATGTGCGCCGCAGCCCGCGGCGAATCCGCTCATGCGGCGGCAGGTTCGTCACGTCTTCACCGAAGAAGTGCACCGTACCGTGCGTAGGCGGAAAGTCCCCAGTGATCGCGTTGAACAGCGTTGTCTTGCCCGCACCGTTAGCACCAAGGATCGCGCGGCGTTCACCGGCCGCAACGTTGAAGGTGATGTCGTCGATCGCGCGCAGCGCGCCGAACTGGCGCGTGACGCCGTCAAGCACGAGCGCGTTGCCCGACATCGCGGCGGAATGCACGCGAGTTGTAGCGGGTAGCTCCACCACGTTCATTGCGGTGGCAACTTCATCATTTGTGAATCTGCCTGACGATGGATGATTCGCCAGCCTCCGGCTTCGCGCCGGAACAGCATCGTTACCCTGTAGTCTCGCGTCGATTCGTTCGCCTGCCCCGGAACGTTGAAGCGAACGCGCTCGATCTGCACCACATAGCCGAGATCGCCATTCGCCTTTGCGACGAGTCGTTCGATGGTGTTGGTGCCGTTCGAAAACTGAGTGCCTACCCAGTCGAGCCGCCGACTCACCTTTTCCCATCCCTTTTCAATAGCGCCGCCAAATCCGCCAGAAAGGGTCACGTCGTCGGCATGCGACCAAAGCGCCTTGAAAGCTTCAGGTCGTCCGTTTTGCAGTTCACGCTGCGCAGCATCGACCTTGGTTAGCGCTGCTTGAAACTGTTTGTCAATCTGCGCCTGGCGCTCAGCGGCCTTGGTCGCACCATCGCATGGGAATGCGAAAACCACCAACCACGCGGTCAGCGTGACCTTCACCAAAGCGTGCTGGATTCCGAGCATGCGCAATTCTCGTGGACGTTTAAGTGGAGCAGGCGCGATAACCGCGCCCGCTCCGCCCTTACTACGGACAATCGGGCACGTCGCGCGAGCCCATCTTGAAGTCGGCCGGTTTCTGGCCGAAGGTTTGCGTGATGTTGTCGGTCTTGCCGACAACCTTGTTGTACAGCCCGCCCTTTTCATCCTTTGCTACTTCCGTGATGAACGTCGTGCCGATCGCTTGGCGGTTCTCATCAAGCTTGATGTCGCCGACCGGTGTCTTCAGCGTCATCTTCGCCAAGGTGTCGCGATACTTCTTCTGCCCGTCGCTCAGGTCGCCCTTGACGGCGTCGAGGCCATCCAGCGCGGCTTTCATGTTGATGTAATAGTTGAGCGCGAACAGGCCGGGGCTCGGATAACCGTCCGGGAAGTTCTTTTTGTAGCTCGCAACGAACGCCTTGTATTCCGGCGTGTCGATCGCGTCGGCGTTCGGGCCGGCCGACAGCGTGCCGACCAGCGAATCGCGCCGCTTGCCGCGATAGTTCAGAACGTCCTGGCTCACCGTGATCGAGCCGCCGATCATTGGCTTGTCCCCGCCCGCCGCTTCGTACTGATTCAGGAAGTTGACCGCGTCCGCGCCGCCGAGTACGACCACGAGTGCATCGACGTCTTTCGGAACGCGCGCGATGACCGACGAATAGTCCTTGCCGCCAAGCGGAACCCAGGCTTTGACCGGGACCTTGCCACCGGCCGCGCAATACTCGGTCATGAAGCCTTGCACTTGCGAGTACGGGAACGAGTAGTCCTCTGCGATCACCATCACGCGTTTGTAACCGCGCTTCATCGCTTCCTTGCCGAGCCCGACCATCCACTGGCCGCCGTCGGTGTTGAAGCGGAAAAAGTTGGGCGATGGGCTGGTCAACGTTGTCGCTTGCGCGCCGGATGAGCCGTTGATGAACGTCACTTGCGGCTGCGTCTTCGAATAATCCTTGACCGCGATACCTTCACCGCCGGACAGCGGGCCCACCAGGATGTCGACCTTGTCCTGTTCGACCAGCTTGCGCGCCGAGTTCACCGCGACGTCAGGCTTGGCATCGGACGACGCCTTGATCATTTCGATCTTGCGTCCGGCCACAACACCACCGCGCTCGCGAATTGCAAGCTCCGCGCCGCGCATGCCATCGGCACCGCCTGCTGCAAACGGTCCTTCCAGCGTGGCGAGCACGCCGATCTTGACCGGCTGGCCCGACTGCGACCACGCCGTCGTTGCAAATGCGCCGATCACCGCAGTGGCCATCAGCGTTCGCATCAAAACTCTCTTCTTCATTACTGTCTCCTTCTAAGTGCTAATGACGGCTCGCCGGCCGCGGTCGGTAGAAACGGAACTGACATGACCTGCGCCCGCACGCGATTGCGCAAAGCGCGCACGCACGTACGACCACAGGCCGAGCAGCCCGTCAGGTGAAAACAGAACGATCGCGAGGAAGACCCCGCCGATCACAAGATTGAATCGCTCGCGGTCGATGACGTCGATCGCAAACGTCTGCAGAAGCACGAAGATCAGCGCGCCGAGAAACGGTCCGATCGGATGGCGCATGCCGCCGAGCACGGCAATCACCAGAATGTTGATCAGCCATGACGTTCCGACCGAACCTGGCGTGATCAATCCGTTGTACCAGACGAACAGCACGCCACCGATCGCTGCAATAAAGCCAGCAACGACGTATGCCGCCACTCGATGCGCAACGACATTGAAGCCGAGCGACTCCATCCGGCGCGGGTTCTCGCGAATGCCCTGCAGTGCGATGCCGAACGGCGAGCGCACGATGTAAGAAATGAAGGCGTAGCTAGCCAGCGCGCAGAGCAGTGTCAGAAAGTAGAACGGCATCGGGTCGCGCAGGTTGATGCCAAACAAGATTGGAGGATGAACTTTTTGCAGCCCCTGCCAGCCGTTGAACAGGCTGTAGTTCTGCAGCACGAGATAAAAGAAGGCCACACCGATCGCGAGAGTGATCATGATCGTGTAAATGCCTTCGGTGCGCACCGATAGCCACGCGATGCCTGCGGCGCATGCAGTGGCAATCAGCACCGCAGTCGGCACGACCAGCCACCACGGCCAGTTCAGACTGATTTCCGCCGCGCTGCTCGAACCGAGGATCGCGACGGAATAGCCGGCAATGCCGGCGACCGTCATCTGCGCCAGCGACACCATTCCGCCGTAGCCACCGAGAAAGGTCAGCGACAACGCGATTAGCCCGAGCGCCAGCGTCTGTGCGCCGATCTGGAAAGTGATGAACGGCGATACGACGAATGGAAAAACGATCAGCACAGCGAGAACCGCAAGTTGCCATGGCGACAGGTTGCGAATCCATTGCTGCAGAACAAGCGGCCGGTCCGCTGCTGCCTTCGACTCTTGCGCGTGAGTCGCAACGAGCTGCAGATGTGCTGGCACCGCCGCCGCGGGAGCCGCTGCACCCGCTGCCATCGCACGCCGCCACTTCGCAGCGCTCATTCGGCTTGTCCCGTTGTTTTGCCCGCGCGCTTCATGCGGGCCGTCCCATCAAGCCACGTGGGCGAAATGCGAGCACGATCACCAGAATCACGAAGGTAAACACGACGCTGTACGTCGGCGCGTACGCAAGCCCAAATGTTTCGGCAAGGCCGAGCATTACCGCGCCGATCGCAGCACCGACCACGCTGCCCATGCCGCCGACGATGACGACGATCAGCGATGCGAGCAAGAAGCGCGTGTCTTCGCCGGGCACCATCGAAAGCTCGACCGCGCCGATCACGCCTCCGAGCCCGGCCAGGCCCGCACCGATCGCAAACGTGATCGCGAACACCAGATTCACGTTGACGCCCGACGCCGCAAGCATCGCGCGGTCATCGACGCCGGCGCGAATCATCATGCCCACGCGCGTGCGGTTTAGAAACAGCCACAGCGCAACGCCGATCGCGACGCCGAGCACCAGCAAGCTCATTCGGTAGGCGGAATAAGCGTTGATGATCGGAATGCCGCGGATCGGACCCTTTAACCATGCGGGTGCTTCCATCTGATGCACTTCGGCGGTGAACACCCACAGCAACAGGTCGGCAATCAGGATCGCCAGGCCGATCGTCACCATCGTCTGCCGCAAGTCCTGGCCTTGCATGTGACGCAGGATCACCGTCTGAATCAGCAGGCCGACGATCGCAGCGGTAAAGAATCCCGCAGCCAGAGCCAGCACCCACCAGCCGGTCTTTTCGGCGACGATGAAGCCGACGTAGCCACCCAGCAGATACAGCGAGCCGTGCGCAAGGTTCACGTTGCGCATCAATCCAAATACCAACGTGAAGCCGCTGGCGACAATGAAGTAAAGCGATGCCAGCGTCAGACCGTTGAGCACCGTCACCAGGAACAATCGCGTGTTGTCGACCAGACCCCAGATCGAAAGGCCCAGAAGCACGAGCGCGAGCGCGCTCCAGCCGACGATGTGCGACGTCCGCATCAATTCATTGCTGAAGAAGCCGCAGCCGGAACGTACGGTGGGCGCAAGCTGCGCCTGCTGCCGGCGAAGTTGTTGGCCATATCGGGCGCTTTGTGGAACACGCCGTCTTTCATGATCGCCAGCAAACGCGTCTTGTCGAGCAGGATCGAAAGATCGGCCAGCGGATCGCCGTCGACCAGCAGCAGATCGGCCAGATAGCCTTCCTTCACTTCGCCGAGCTCGTTGCCCATCAACATGATCTGCCCGCCGTAGCGCGTTGCCGACACCAATGCGTCCATCGGCGTCATGCCGCAGTGCCTGACGAAGTACTGCAGATCGGTGGCGTTCGTGCCGTGCGGCGCCCATGCGAATCCGTAATCACCGCCGGGCAGCACGCGAATGCCGCGCTTGTGCATCGCTTTCATCGATTCGATTGCGGCCGCGAGTTCGTCTTCGTAGCCCATCTCGCGCGCTTTCGCGGGAGTGATTCCGTACGGCGTTCCTTCCTGCAGCAGCTTGAAGATCACCGACAGTCCGGGCGCGACGAAGATCTTGTGCTTGTTGGCCTCGAGCAGATCGAGTGCTTCGTTGTCGGTGTAGCTTGCGTGATAGATCACTTCGCAGCCGAGTCGTACCGCCTGCTTGACCGAGTCGGCACTGCGCGCATGGACAGCGACGCGCTTGCCGCGCGTCGTCGCTTCTTCGACGGCAACCTTCACTTCCGCATCGGTCATCCACGTCGTCTTCGCGTTTGCGTGCGGCACCAGGTTGTCGCCCGACAAATTCAGCTTGATCGAGTCGACGCCGTACTGCAGAAACATCCGGCACGCGCGTCGCATGTCTTCCGGCCCACTGACGTTGACCGCGAAGCTGAATTCGGGGAAGGGCAGATGCGGCAGTGTTTCGTCACCGAGCCCACCGGGGACGGTGATCTCCTGGCTTGCTGCCAGATAACGCGGACCCGGAATCAATCCCGAGTTGATTGCGTTGCGCACGACGACATCGAGCCGCGGTTTTGCGGTTGCTGCGCCGACGCAGGATGTCCAGCCTTGATCGAGATACACCTTGGCGACGCGCGCCGTCCACAGCGTGTGCTCCTCGACCGGCATCTTCTGAATGTCGGCAAGCCCGGACGCGTTGTTCCACGCGAAGTGCGTATGTGCCTCGACCATCCCGGGCATCAGCGTCGCACCCGCACCATCGATCACGGTGCCGCCATTGGCCGCGAACGAACGGGCGCTGCGTGCGACGCGGCTGATCCGCTTGCCGCGCACCAGCACTTCACCGTTGTACGGCGCGGCACCGCTACCGTCGATGATCTTCACGTTGGTAAATAGAACTTCGGAGTCGGTCATTGATGTCTCCTAGGCGGCGACGGCTTGCCAGCGTGTGGGAGCTGAGCTGCGCACATCGCGCGGCGCTGGTGCGCGATAAAACTCTCCGTTCTTCATCACCGCCAGAATGCGTTGCTTGTCCTGCAGGATGCGAATGTCCGCGAGCGGGTCGCCGTCGATCAGCAGCAGATCCGCCAACGCGCCGTCCATGACTTTCCCAATCTGCCCAGCGCCGGCGTTGCCGTCGAGCTTCATGATCGGCGCGCCCCATGCGGTCGCCGACAGCATCGCTTCCATCGATGACATGCCGAGGTACTTGATGAAGTACTCGAGGTCCTTCGCGTTGGTGCCGTGCGGCGTCCACGCAAACCCGTAGTCGCCGCCGGGCAGGATGCGGATGCCGCGCTTCAGCATCTTCTTCAGCGTCTCGACCGCCACCTCGAGCTCGCGGTGGTAACCCATCTTCTTCGTCACTTCCGGCGTCAACCCCCATTCGGACGCGTGATGCGAAGTGTTGATCAGCCACGCAAGTCCGGGCGCGACGAAGTGCTTGTGTTTGTTCGCTTCGAGCATGTCGAGCGCTTCTTCGTCGGCAAAGCTCGCGTGATAGATCACTTCGATGCCGTGCCGGATACATTGCTTGACCGATTCAGATGAGCGCGCGTGAGCGGCGACGCGCTTGCCGAAGCGCTTGGCTTCGGTCACGCACATCGCAATTTCTTCCTCCGAAAATGGCGTGTACTCGGCGGGCAGGCCCGCGATGTATTCGCCCGACAGATTGATCTTGATCTGATCGACGCCGTACTTGACGAACTTGCGCACGCAGCGTCGTACCTCTTCGGGGCCGCTGACGACGGCACCGAAGTTGAACTCTTCCTGCGGCAGATGGGGCAGCGTGTTGTCTCCGAGGCCGCCTTGCACGGTCAGTTCCTGGCTCGCTGCGATGTAACGCGGGCCTGGAATTTCGCCGGCATTGATCGCGTTGCGAATCACAACGTCGAGCCTCGGCTTGGCGGTGGCGGCGCCGACGCACGAGGTCCATCCCATCGACAGATAGCGCTCGGCGACGTGCGCGCACCAGAGAATGTGTTCCTCGGGTGGCATGCGCTGGATCGAATCGAGCGACGGCTGATCGTTCCACGAAAAGTGCGTGTGCGCCTCGACCATGCCCGGCATCAGCGTGCTGCCGGCGCCGTCGATCACAGTCGCGCCCGATGCGGACAGACGACGGCAACGAACGAACGCTGCCCGACGTTCGTGTGACACGTGCGATCCGATTGCCCTGCACCAGCACCTCGCCGGCAAATGGCTGGTCGCCGCTGCCATCGAAAATGCGCACGTTGGTCCATAACGTGTTGGCCATATCCTTCTCCTATGTTTTCGTCGCCAACGAACGCTCGAGAAATCTGCGTAGATGCGACTGACAATCGGTGGCACGCTCCGCGGTCATCCAGTGACCGCAGCGCGACAAGACTTCCACTTGCGCATCTCCGATGCGCCTGGCGAGATCGCGCGCGACCTGCACCGGTGCGACGGCGTCTTCGTCGCCGGCAACCAGCAGCGCGGGCACACCGATGTCTTCTACCGCCGCGGGCTGCGCTGCGGCGAGTGCTTCGCACGACCGCGCATAGCCTTCGGGATCTTGCGCGAGCAGCGACTCGCGCACGAATGCAACGACGACCGGCAACTGCTCGCGCGTCGAGCTCGAAAGCGCGGCTTGCACGATTGCATCGGCGATACCGAACATGCCTTCGTCGCGCGCCTTCGCAGCGCGCGTCTTCAATCCCTGGCGAGCCGGTTCAGGCGGCGCAGGCAGTGCACCGAACAGCGCGAGACTGCGCACGCGCTCGGGGGCACGCACCGCAAGATGCTGGCACACGATCGTTCCGAGCGAGTGACCGGCAAAGTGCGCGCGCGACACTCCGAGCTGCGCGCACACGCGCAACACGGCGTCGACCAATACGTCGATCGACAGTTGACCCTTGTTCGGAGTGTTGTCCTGCAACGCGTGCGCGCGATGCGAGCGGCCGGAACCGGGAAGCTCGATGCGAATGCGTTTGGCGTTCGTCAGCGCAGGAAGCAGCGGCGTCCACGTGTTCGTTGTTCCGCCGAGGCCGTGCACCATCACGACCGGGTCACCTTCGCCGTCGACTTCGACGGCCATCTTGTCGATCCAGTGCAGTGTCATCGTCAGTGCGCCACGCTTATGAGCTGACACAGGATTCTCGAGCACGCCGATGCCGTCGATCTCGATGCGCACGGTGTCTCCCGCCTTCAGCCACGTCTGCGGATTGCATGCCCATGCCGACGCCGGCTGGCGTGCCGGTCGCGATGACGTCACCTGGATACAGCGTGATGCCACGCGAAATCGTTTCGATCAGCGTCGGAATGTTGAAGATCAGATCAACAGTGCTCGCGTCCTGCCGCAGCTCACCGTTGACCCACAGCCGCACGCGCGTGTTTTGACCGTCGAGCTCGGTCTTGTCGACCAGCCACGGCCCCATCGGACAGAACGTGTCGAACGACTTGCCCATATCCCATTGCACATGCCGCATCTGCACGTCGCGCGCGGTGACGTCATTGACGATCGTGTAGCCCCACACGTAGTCCATTGCGCGGCTGGCCGGAATGTTCGTGCCCTTGCGGCCGATCACCACTGCCAGCTCGGCTTCGTAATCGATTTGCTCTGAGGCGGCTTTGCCCGGCAGGCGGATCGCATCACCGTGTGCAACAACAGACTCGGGGACCTTGGTAAACACTATCGGCCATTGATCGATCTTGGCCTCGCTGCCTTTGAACACCGTTGTCTGCAGCTCCTTCGCATGCGCGCGGTAGTTGCGGCCGACGCACCAGAGATTGCGTCGCGGACGCGGCAGCGGCGCTTCCAGCGTCACCGCGGAGAGCGGCAGCCGTGTTCCGTTGACGCCTGGAAAATCCTTTCCCTCAGCCAAATGCTCAAGCAAAGCCTGCGCGCCACGCGACTGAACTTGCTCCTGGCGTTCTCTCAGGTCGATCGGAGCGATCTCGCGCGCGTCATTCGACAACACGCCGACGTGACGACGGCCGCCCCAACGATAGGTGGCAATGCGCATGTCTCCTTCGCTGTCCCTTAGGGGATCTGTTGCGGTGGGTTACCGAAAAAATTGAGACACATGTCTCATCGGCCGGGCTACGATACCGAGTCGGTTCGCCACCGTCCAGTAGGAGCAATGCCGATCAAGTCCCCCGTCCGGGCTACGGATCCGCCGCCGGGCCCGGCTGCGGGCACGCGTGGTAGGACTTACCGGCTGCTTTTGGCAGCAAGCCATGAAACTGGCCGAAGATGGCAGGCTTGTTACCGTCGCAGAGGTTGCGGCAGCGGCCGGCGTGTCACGCGCCACTGCATATCGCTACTTCGGCAGCCGCGGCGAGCTGATTTCCGCCATTGTCGGCGAAAGCCTGGGTCCCGTCCGACGCTTCGAGTCACGCAAAGTCGACGGGCGCGAGCGGCTGCAGGAATTATTTACCAAGACGTTTCCCCGCTTCAGGCAGTTCGAGCCGCACATGCGCGCTGCCCTGCAGCTATCGCTCGAGCATTGGGCGCTGGAGCGCTCGGGACGAATCGACGAGGAACCGTATCGAAGAGGGCATCGCGTCGCGATCCTGAGCCGCACCGCGGCGCCTTTGAAGTCGAAGATGCCGCACAGCGAGTATCGGCGGTTGCTGTGCGCGTTGTCGCTGATCTTCGGAATCGAGCCTTATGTAGTGCTGAAGGACATCTGGGGTTGCAGCGATCGAGAAGTCCAGGCGACCACCCGATGGGTGGCCGACGCTCTGATCGATGCTGCGCTGAAAGCTCCGAAGCGAAGATAAGGCCAGCCGCGTATCAGTGGGCGCTCATCTCATCTCGCATGTATTGACGAATAAACGCGTCAAAGTTCTCGTCGCGCGGAAAGCCAAGCGACAAAGCTCTGCGTGAGTCCAGCGCACCGGGCCAGCTCGACACGATGCGCTCGATGCGCGCATCCGCTTTCCATTGAATTCTGTTGGCGACGTCGGCGCCGGCAACGCGCTCGAGCGCGGAAACCATGTCACCGACCGTGACCGACAGCCCCGGCACGTTGATGTTTCGGCTGACGCCCAAGTGCTGCGGCTGCAACGTCATGTCCAAACAAAAGGGATTCGATGATCGTCTCGGGCGACGCCAACCATAAGCGCGTGTTCGCGTTGACCGGGCAGATTGCGGGCTCGCCGTTCAACGGCTCGCGGATGATGCCGCTCGCAAATGACGAAGCGGCGGCGTTCGGGCGTCCGGGCCGAACGCTAATCGTCGGCAACCGCAACACGCGGCCGTCGACGAAGCCTTTGCGCGTGTAATCGTTGACGAAAAGCTCGACCACCGCTTTTTGGGTGCCGTACGAAGATTGCGGTGCCAGCGCGGTCGTATCGGGCACGATCGCCGGCAACTCGCCGCCAAACACCGCCACCGAGCTTGCAAAAACGAACTTCGGACGGTGACCAAGTCCGCGGCAGAGGTCGAGCAACTGCCTTGACGCATCGACATTGATGCGCATCCCAAGATCGAAGTCCGCCTCGGCCTGGCCGCTGACAATCGCAGCGAGATGGAAGATCGAATCCGTATTCGCATCGATCGTACTTTTCAGAAAACTGGGATCGCCGATATCGCCAACGATGTGTCGAACGCGCTTGTCGGGAATCGGCGTGCCTTCGCACGATATCGGCCAGTACGACTTGATCGATGCTCGCGTCTTTGTCGTCTGCATCCTTCAGCGTCCCGCGTTCCAACAACTTCTTGGCAAGGCGTTGCCCGAGAAACCCTGCGCCACCTGTGATAAGAATTTTCATCGGTCGGCTGTGTTCGGACAAGCGCTGCATCCAGCCCAATCCCTCTTCGGTGCTTCTTCGAGGGCGGTACTCGCAGCCCACCCATCCTTCGTAACCCGTTTCATCGAGCAGCCGCATCAGGTAGCCGCAATCGATTTCGCTTTCGTCGGGCTCATGCCGATCCGGCACGCCCGCGATCTGTACGTGGCCGATGTTGTTGAAATACTTTTTGAACTTCATTGCGAGGTCGCCTTCGACGATCTGCGCATGATAAAAATCCATCTGCACTTTCAGGTTGGGCTCGCCGACCTCTGCAACGATTGCGTGCGCGTCGGCCTGCGTATTCAGGAAGTACCCCGGTATGTCGCGCGGATTGATCGGCTCGATCAGCACCGTGCGGCCGGTTTTTGCCAATTCACGCGTCGCGAAACGAAGGTTCTCTATATAGACAGCACGATGCGCGGCTCGATCGCCGCCGGGCGGAACGATCCCGCACATCGCGTGCAGATTCGGCGTCTTCGTTGCTTCGGCGTATTCCATCGCGCGTGCAAGCGCTGCGCGAAAATCGCGTTCACGGCCGGGAAGCGAAGCCAAGCCGCGCTCACCGGCGGCGAAATCGCCGGGCCACAAATTCAGTCCACGGTTCTGCAAGCCACTGTCAGCAAGCCACTTCGCAATGTCGTGCGGCGCATGGTCGTACGGAAACAGCAGCTCGACCGCCTTGAAACCATTGCGCGCAGCGGCAGCGAACCGCTGTTCGAATGGCAGCTCAGTGAAAAGCATTCCGAGATTGGCTGCGAATTTCGGCATCGCCTAGTTGCGTAGCGGCATGACCGACCGCAGCTCGTCGATCTGAGAATCCGTCAGTGTGCGGATCGGAACATTTCTCAGCAACAAAAAGAGCTTCGCGGTTTCTTCGAGCTCTTCAGTCGCATACACAGCCGCTTCGAGTGACACTCCGGAAACGATCGGCCCATGATTGGCCAGCAGCAATGCCGCGTGTGAACGCGCAAGCCCGCGTATCGCGTCCGCGAGTGTCGGGTCACCCGGCCGGTGGTACGGAATCAACGGCAACCGACCGACCTTCATGACGAAGTACGGAGTCAGCGCGGGCAAGCAGCTCGCAGTGTCGAGCCCATCGATGCACGACACCGCAGCCGAGTACGTCGAATGCAGATGAACGATCGCGTTGGCATTGGTGCGCTCTTCATACATCGCGCGATGCAGAAATGCTTCCTTCGAAGGCGGGTCCCCACTGATCAATCGTCCTTGCCAGTCGAGCTTGGACAGTCTTGATGCATCGAGCTGCCCCAGGCAGGAATCGGTCGGCGTCAGAAGCCAGCCGTCATCGAGCCGCGCACTGATGTTGCCGCTACTGCCCGCCGCAAGCCCGCGATCGAACAGCGAACGTCCGTGAAAGACGATGCGTTCGCGCAGAGCCTGTTCTTTCTCGACGGTGCTCATGACGGAGCCAACGCGTTCCATGCTTTCAGGAAGAAATCCGAACTGCCGAAATTACCGGATTTCAACGCGAGGGCCAGCGGGCGATTGTTTGGCTTCTGCCGCACCGCCGTCGTCCATGGAACGCCGGGATCAATTTCAGGACCGATCGCCAGGCGTCTGACGCCAAGCGCATGAAGTACGGCACCCGACGTTTCACCGCCGGCGACGATCAGCTGACCGACGCCCAGATCCACGAGCTTCGCCGCGATCGACGCCAGCGCATTCTCGATCAACGATGCCGACTGTTCGACTCCTAGTGTCGTCTGCGTGCGCTTCACTTCCTCAGGCGTTGCAGTCGCGTAGATCAGCACCGGTTGCTGACCGAGGCGAGTGGCTGCCCATTCGGTTGCAGCGCCGACCACATCATGGCCCTGCGCAAGAGCAAGCGGATCGACGCGAAATGCCGGGCATCGCTGCAGCATCAAGTCAACCTGGTTTCGCGTCGCACTCGAGCAACTGCCCGCGACGACGGCTTTGAAGCCATCGGCAGGTGGTGAGTGGGCAATTGCGCGCGCATTCAACAAGCCGCGCAGCCGGAAATTTCGCGGAAGACCTTGCGCAAGTCCGGAGCCACCGGTGATCAACGACAGTTCGGCAGCAGCGGTCGCGATCTGTTCAAGATCGTTGTTCGAAATCGCATCGACGATCGCGTACCCCACGCCATCGCGCCGAAGCAGTGCGAAGCGCTCGGCGATCGCATCCGCACCGGCTGCAACCACCGCATGGTCGACAAGGCCGACCTTGCGCTTGGTCTGTTGCTGCAATACGCGCACCAGGTTCGCGTCGGTCATTGGCGTCAGCGGATGATGTTGCATCCCGCTCTCGTTAAGCAGCACTCCGCCAACGAACAAATAGCCTTGATAAATCGTCCTGCGCGTCGCTGGAAATGCGGGACACGCAATCGTGAAATCTGTTTTGAGCACATCCATCAATGCATCGGCGACGGGGCCGATGTTGCCGCGTGCGGTTGAATCGAACGTCGAACAGTATTTGAAGTAATACTGCGTACATCCCGCATCCTGCAGCCATTGCAGTGCTGCCAGCGATTGCGCGACGGCCTGTTCGGCCGGAATCGTTCGCGACTTGAGCGCAATGACAACAGCGTCGGCGTCATCCGGCCAATCGCCCTCCGGGACGCCGATCATCTGTACGGTTCGCATCCCGTTGTTTACGAGAATTCCCGACAGGTCGGTCCCGCCGGTTAAATCGTCAGCAATGCAGCCCAAACGTGCAGGCAATTGAGGCATCTCGTGATACCTATGCTGTCAAACGCAGCCGGGTCGTTTCGACGTACGCGCCGCGAGAAATATTCAGGTGCTCGCCGCAAAGCTCGATCAGCTTCTTGCGGTCGTGGTCGCGAATTGCTTTCAGCATTGCCTGGTGCTCACGCTGGGCGTTACGAAAATACTCGGGCCTGACGATCGCATACGACCACACCACCTGCGTCTTCCGCCGAAAGTCGTCGATCGCGGATGCGAGGTAGGGGTTACCGCACGACGCGAATAGCGCCATATGGAACTCGAAGTTCGCGCGGAACACTGCTTTTACGTCGCCGGCCTGCACGGCGGCGTCATGTCCCCGCTGCGCGGTAATGATCGGCTGCATGTCCTTCTTCGGCATCGGCAATGGCATCTGTGCCGCTGCGGCGCGCTCGAGGATCGCGCGCACAGCGTAAATCTGCGTCACGTCCTGCAGCGTCAGTTGCCGAACTGCTGCGCCGCGGTTGCGCCTGCGCTCAACGAGGCCGAAGCGTTCGAGTTCCATGAACGCCTGCCGCAATACATGGCGCTTCGTCTGCAGCCGGTCGGCGAGCTCTTCTTCTACCAGGCGTGCGCCCGGCGCAAGACGTCCGAGAACGATGTCTTCCTGTAAGACTGCAACGACTTGTTGCAGCGGATCGAGCATATCGAGATCGGTATTCATGCGAATGCACCCGAGGATGCGAGCGCGTACGCATCCTCGACCAAAGCTAGCGTTTGCAGGTTGTCGTCCGGGCCGGTTTCGAATGGCGCATCTGTCGTCAGCGCCGCAGCGAAATGCGCGATTGCCGCGGCGTAACTGTCGCCGTAGCCGGCAGCAAGATCGAACGTGATCGATTCGCTGCGTCGTCCGTTCAGTCGCAGCACGTTACCCTCCAGCAAAACCGTGCCTTGCGTGCCGATAATTTCGAGCCGGTCCGACGGCGTCGGAGGTGCGCCCGGAACCACGAGGCTGCTGTCGAGCAACGCCCAGCGCTGACGACCTTCCAGCAGAATCACTGCGTGATCTTCGCCGCGCACCGCGGTGCAAAGCCGGCCGGTGCGCGCAGCAACAACGCGTAATGGCCCGAGCAGCCAGCGCAACACATCGAGGTGGTGAATCAGCACTTCACCGATCAGCAGCCGTTTGAGTTCCGAGAAAAACGGCTGGCGCACCAACTGCGGCATGACGCCGTTTTCGTCTTCGAGCAATCCCGATGAGCGCATCTGCATCGTGCCCGACACCGGCACGCCCAGCGCGCCATCTTCGATCCATCGCTTGACTTGCCGGTAATGCGCGCGAAACCGCCAGTTCTCGTGCACCATCAAACGCACTTTGCCGTCGACGCTGCGCGCCACGCTCTGCGCTTCGGCAAAAGTTGGTGCCAGCGGCTTCTGACACAGGATATGAACGCCTTTTGACGCGGCAAGAATGCACAACGGAACATGCACGTCCATCGGAGCGACGATGTCTATTGCATCGGGCCGAGTCGTCTCGAGCATTTCATTGGCGTCGCGAAACACCGAGGCAACGCCGAATTCGCGAGCACGTGCCTTCGCCTTTTCGGTATCCGGATCGCAGATCGCGACCACTTCTACATTCGGAACGCGCTTCCAGCCTGCCAGATGCAGCCCGCCCGCAAATCCGGCACCCGCAATTGCCACTCGCAGCCCACTCTTCATCGATCGGCCTCAGAACACACGGTTCTGCACGGGTTCGCCGCGATAGAAGCGCTGCACGTTGGAAAAGAGCGCGCGCATTTTGGTCTGTAATGCGTCGCGCGTTCCGGCGGAGATATGCGGCGTCAGCACGACGTTTTGCAGGCGCGCCAGTGGATGGTCAACGGGCACCGGCTCGCTTTCGAAAACGTCGAGCGCTGCCGCTGCCAGGTGACCAGAGCGGAGCGCGCTTTCGAGCGCAGCTTCATCGATCAGCCCGCCACGCGCGGTGTTGATCAGATACGACCCGCGTTTCATCCGTGGGATCTCGGCAGCTCCGATCATGTGCCGCGTTTCAGCGGTCAATGGCACATGCAGACTGACGACGTCGGCGTCTTGCAGCACCTCGTCGAAAGACATGCGTTGCAGCCCGCTTACGGCCGGTACGGCAGGATCAAAGAAAATACCTCGCGTGCCGAACGCGCGCAGCCGCTCGGCAACTGCCTGCGCGATGCGGCCCATCCCGATGTAGCCGATGGTCATCCCGTTGAGCTCGCGCGACACCGGACGCAACGCGTTGACGTGAAATCGCCCATGGCGCAGCTCACTGTCGGCAAACGGAAGCAGCTTCAGCGCTGCAAGGATCAGCAGCACCGTGTGCTCCGCGACACCGATCGTGGTTCCTTCTGGCGTCAATGCCAGAGGGATTGCGCGCTGTCTCAACTCTGCATGATCGGTCGTGTCCTGCCAGCCAACGCCTTGGTGATGTACGAGCTCGAGTCGCTGTGCAGCGTCGATCATCGTTTTACGCAGCGGCGTGGCGGCGACAATTACGACTTCGCATTGAGCGATCTTCTGGCGTCGCTCGTCGTCGCTGTTCTGATCGAGCGTAACGAGCTCGAACTCTTCCGGTACCGCATCGCGGATGATCGAATAGACCTCCGGCGTCGCGTGCGACAGGTACATGACTCGTTTCATCAATCGAGATACAGCACGCCTTTTTCAGCCAGGACCTGCTCGAATCCTGGGGGCAGCTTGGCGCCTTTCGCCACCAGCTCCTCCATCTTCGCTTCCTTCGACTTCACATCGGCCAGCCCGTTGATCACGCTTTCAAGCGCCTCGCGTGCAACGATGACGACGCCGTCCTGGTCGCCGATCACGACATCCCCTGCGTTCACCATCACTCCGCCGACGTAAATCGGGACGCCGATCTTTCCTGGTCCATCCTTGTGCGGCGAGTTAGGCGACAACCCGCGGGCAAACACGGGGATCCCGACCGCGTTGAGGCCATCGATGTCGCGCACGAGTCCGTCGGTAACCAGTGCACAGATTCCCTGATTCTTTGCCATACCAAGCAGCACGTCGCCTGCAACGCTCGCCTCTTCGTACGTATCGGTTGCGACCAGCATCACATCGCCCGGCTTCGCGTATTGAATCGCGGCGTACGGAGCCAGGTTGTCGCGCGGCCGACTCTGCACGGTCAACGCGACTCCGCAAAAGCGCATCGCACGAGTTAGCGGACGTACGCGGTAGTCAACAGCACCGCGCCGACCATTGGCATCGACGACCCATCCTGTAGGCATGTCACGCAAGCCATCGACGAGTTTTTCGGGCGGACGCGGAAAGTTGCGGCGAACCATCAGTGCAGGAGGGTTGGGCATTGCGTGCTTTCTAAGGAATGCGTTGCGTGGTGATCGGATCAAACAGGTGTGCGGAGGCGAGATCGAACGTGAGGGGAGCGCGGTCGCCTACTTTGGCAACGACGCTGCGCGGCCCGCGTGCCAGGACATCGAGTGCAACTTCGGGCAGGCGAAATCGAACTATCGTTTCGGCGCCGAGCGGCTCAACCGCGAGAACTTCGCCATGCGCGTGCGGCGCTGCTCCGTCGATACGAATGTCTTCGGGGCGAATTCCGAAAATCACGTCGTCGGCGTTTGCGTTCCTCGGCACCGCGAGCCGGGCTTGCCCCACGACAAGCTCTGCTCCATTGAAACGTCCGGGCAATAGGTTCGTGGGCGGGCTTCCGAGAAACGATGCAACGAACATGTCGGCCGGATCACGGTAGACGTCCAGCGGAGCTCCGATCTGCACGACCTTGCCGCCGTTCATGATGCAGATGCGGTCGCCCATCGTCATTGCTTCGACCTGATCATGCGTTACGTAAATCATCGTCGCGCCCAGACGGTGATGCAACTTGATCAGTTCGCCGCGCATTCCGACGCGCAACGCCGCGTCGAGATTCGACAGCGGCTCGTCGAACAGAAAAACTTTCGGATCTCGCACGATCGCGCGCCCAAGTGCAACGCGCTGGCGCTGCCCGCCAGACAACGCGTGCGGTTTTCGCTTCAGCAGATCGGCGAGGCCGAGCGTGGCAGCGACATTCCTGACGCGCCGGTCGATTTCATTTGCCGCAACATCGCGCCGCCGCAGGCCGAATGCGAGGTTGTCGAGCACTGACATGTGCGGGTACAGCGCGTAGCTCTGGAACACCATCGCGATATCGCGGTCCTTGGCCGGGATATCGTTGACGCGCTTGCCGTCGATCGAAAGATCTCCTGCGCTGATCGACTCAAGCCCTGCAATCATTCGCAACGTGGTCGACTTGCCGCAGCCCGATGGCCCCAGCAACACCATGAACTCGCCGTGCTCGACGTCGAGATTGACCGAGTCCACCGCAAGCAGATCGGAACCTGCATAGCGCTTGGTCAGATTTTTCAGTCCGACGGTTGCCACTACTTGATCGCCCCCGCCGTCATGCCTTGGATCAGCTTCTCCGAAAAGAACAGGTAGATCAGCACGACAGGGATGATCGCGATCATCAGTCCTGTCGCGATCATTCCAACGTCTTCCAGTTGATCACCCATGAAGCTGCTGAATGCCGAGCGGAAGCGTGCGCTTGGCTTCGTCGGTGATCAGCACCACCGCGTACAAGAACTCGTTCCACAGCAAGATGGTGTTCAGGATCACCGTGGTCGCAATCGCGGGCATCGCAATCGGCAGGCTCACCTTCCAGAAGATGTGCCATTCCGGATAGCCGTCGATGCGAGCCGCGTCGAACAGGTCGGCCGGAATACGCGCGAAGAAGCTTTCGAGGATGTAAACCGTCAGTGGCAATTGCACCGCGATGTACACCAGCGTCAGGCCGATCAGGCTGTTGTACAGCCCGTAGTCAACCAGAATCTGAAACAGCGCGATGATCGTGATCTGCGGCGGAAAAATAATCGCCGAGAAAATGATGAAGTACAAAAGCCGGTTAACGCGAAACCGGTATCGAGCAAAGCAGTGCGCTGCCATCGCACCGACCACCGTCAGCACGATTACCGCCGAGACGACCACCAGCAAGCTGTTCTCGAAGTACACGCTGTAGTTCGAGTTGAACCACGCCTGCGGAAACTTTTCCCAATGCAGCTTTTCGGGCCATGCGTAGTGATCAAGCGCAATTTCGCTGGTTGTACGCAGCGACAGCGTCGCGACCCACAGGAATGGTCCGGCTGCGAACGCGGTGTAAAGCGCAACGATGGCGAATAAAAACGCGCGGCTCAGCATCGCCGGGCCGCCCCAAGGTGCTGAAGCGCCCCCGCGGGGGGCATCGAACGCAGTGAGCGTTGGGACATCCTCACATCAGTACTCGAGCCGGTCGCGCTGCCGGAACAACCACGTCAACGCCAGCACCGCAGCGAGCACGATCACGAACCACACTGCCGCGATCGTCGACGGATAACCGAGATCAAACGTGGTCCATTCGAACGCGCGCTTGTACGTGTAGGTCGACGCCGTCTCGGTCGCCCACAGCGGGCCGCCCTTGGTGGTGATCCACACGAGGTCGAAAATTTTCATCTTGCCGATGAACGACAGCACCAGCAGGTTCAGCAGCGTCGGCTTGACCAGCGGAATGATGATGTGCCACAGCTTGGCGCCCCAGCCGCAGTTGTCGAGCTCGGCCGCTTCGATCACTTCCGACGGCAGCGAATGCAGTGCAGCCAGCAGCACGACCATGTTGAAGCCGGTCCACATCCACGTCGTGACCAGGATCAGCGAAGGCAACGCGATCTTCGGATCTCCGATCCACGCCTGCACCCAGCGCTCGAGACCGAGCCAGCGCAGGATCGCATTCGCAGCGCCCCAGTCGTAGTTGTAGATCCATACCCAGATGATGCCGACGACGATGTATGACATCAGCACCGGCGTGAACCATGCGATGCGGAAAAACCGCATGCCAGGAATTTTCGCGTACAGCGCCAGCGCAAGCAGCAGCGCGATCGTGATCTCGGCCAGTGGTGAAGCGCACGCCCAGATGAACGTGTTCCCGACCGCG
This sequence comes from uncultured beta proteobacterium, assembly GCA_963729165.1. Classification (GTDB taxonomy): domain Bacteria; phylum Pseudomonadota; class Gammaproteobacteria; order Burkholderiales; family Burkholderiaceae_F; genus JACCZX01. Next base: position 20,899 of record CAVSMM010000001.1, on the reverse strand, counting down.
CGCCAGAATATGTCGTCCTGAGCCAGCGCGACGTAATTTGTCATGCCGACGAACTCGTCGCTCCTCGGCAAAACTTTGTGGAAGCTGTTCCACAGCGTCCGGAAAACCGGGTACGCCGTCAACGCCGTGTAAATCGTAAACGCCGGCAGCAGGAACGCGATGATCGCGCCCCACGGCTGCCTCTCTGCGGAAAGCAGTGGAAGAGCGCGAGCGGAAGCCGCGCTCCCCGAACCGGCCTTACTCAACGTTCTACTTGCTGCTTATTTGCCATACGCCGCGTTCATTTGCTTGACGGCGTCTTCCACGCTGATGCTTCCTGCCGGGAATGCGTTGTTGAAGATCTGCGTGAATACTTCCTTCGGCTTGCCCTGCATCACCTGAAACGGTGCACCGAAGTAATACTTGCTGCCGTCACTCGTGGCCTGCAGCTCGCGGAAGTATCCGGCGTACGGTCCGCTAACCTTCGCGTAGTCAGCCTTGATGCCGGTTTGCACCAGCACGTTTTCGAGCCAGCGATTGGCGACATCGGGCGTTGCCATCGAATTCAGGAACGCAATTGCTTCCTTCGGATGCTTGGTCGCGGCGTTCGCGACGTAACTTCCCTGCACCGAAAGCGTTCGGCATTCGTTGCATGCCGCACCGGGGATCGCCGGAAACTTCATGATGCCGAGCGGGAAATTGGCCGGCTGCCCACCTTTATCGGGCGGGTTGAACGCGCGCGATGTGTACCAGCTTCCATTCAAGAACATCACCGCGCCGGGGTTGGTATGGAAATAGGTATGCGCTTCGCCGAGCTTCAGCGTCGTGAAAGTCGTCGGCAGCAAACCCGCTTCGGTCCAGGAGCGAATCAATCTCAGCGTATCGACCACGCGCGGATCGCTCCATGAGAGCTTGCCCTTCAGCAGATTGTCGTACTCCTGCGTGCCCAGTTTCTTCAGCAACGCCTCCTGCACCAGATAAGCACCGGGAAATGGACGATCGCCGACACCGAGCGACATTGGTGTGACGTTCTTGCTGCGTGCTTTTTTCGAAAGATCGAGCACCGCGGTCGAATCAAGCTGCAAGCTCGGCGGCACCTTAATTCCGAGGTCAGCCATCAGCTTCTTGTTGTAATAAACCTCGACTGTCGAGGCTTCGAGCGGCAGCCCGTAGGGCTTGCCTTTGTACGACCAGATCTCTTTGGCCCACGGCTCGATCGCCGACCAGTTCAGCGGCGACAGATCGAGCAGCAAACCGTTTTCCATGTACTCGACCTGATCGGGCTCGGCATAGAAAATGTCCGGCGCGGTGCCGGCGCGCAACGCCGTTTTCAATGCTGCATACAGCGCGGTCTTTTCATACCAGGACGCTTCGATCTTCACGCCCGGATTTGCTGCTTCGAAGCGCTTGATCGCGTCTTCGACGAAATCGCGCTTGATCTTCTCGGCCGCCCAGTGACTCCACATAGTGAGCTTGACCTGCGCGAGAGCACTGGAAGCGAACGCCAGCAGCAGCAGTGAAAAAATAATTTTCAGAATCCGCATGTCTCCTCCTTGTTTTGTGAAATCGAGCTAATCGACTTTCGCGCCTGAATCCTTGACGATCTTTGCCCACTTCGCAAGCTCCGTGCGCTGAAACGCAGCAAGCTCTTCCGGCGTGCTGGCCTTGATGTCGACTCCGATTGCGACGAGTCGCTGCTGCATGTCAGCTTGTGCCAGCACGCGTCGCATATCGCCGGAGATCTTGTCGACGATTGCGCGCGGCGTGCCGGCAGGCGCAAAAAATGCGAACCATGTGGACAGATCGAAACCCGGCAAACCGGACTCGGCCATCGTCGGCAGGTCGGGCGCAAGCGGCGAGCGCGCCGCCGTGCTCACGGCCAATCCGCGCAGCTTTCCAGCCTTGATGTGCGGCAGCACGGTCGGCAGGTTGTCGAACATCAGGTCGACCTGGCCGCCGAGCAGGTCGCTCATCGCCGGGCCGGCGCCGCGGTACGGGATGTGCAGCATGTAGGTGTTGCTCATGCTCTTCATCAGCTCGGCAGTCAGATGTTGCGATGTTCCGTTGCCGCCCGACGCATAGACAAGTTTGGCCGGATTTCTTTTTGCGAACTCGAGTAGCTCCTTGACCGTCGTGATTGGCAGTGACGGGCGCACTGCGAGTGCCAGCGGAGTCGAGCCCGCCAGTGTCAATGGGGCGAAGTCCTTCGCTGCGTCATAAGGAAGCTTTCGGATACAGCGCCGGGTTGGCCGCGTGCGTTGTCTGCGTCGCGATCAACAGCGTGTAGCCGTCGGGCGGACTCTTCGCGACCATCTCGACGCCAATCGCGCCGCTCGCACCGGCACGGTTTTCGACAACCACCGCCTGCCCCCACGCCTCGGTCAGCTTCTGCGCCATCTGCCGCGCAATGATGTCGGTGGCGCCACCGGGCGCAAATGGATTGATGATGCGCACCGGTTTGGACGGAAACTGCTGCGCGTGTGCAGCGGCGACGCTCAATATCAATGCAACCAGAATTAGTGAGCGTTTGAGCATTGCAGTCCCCGACGAAGTGGGCGATTGTGAAAATTGTCGACATGATTGTCAACAATCGCTGCCCGATAGGTTGGTTGTCGGGCTTGCGGCTCGTTCGGCAACGTGAGGCGCCGCCTTATTGACGAGCCAAAAAAAGCGCCGCAAGGTGCGGCGCTGGTGCGCAAATCTCGAATGAGCTTGCTCTTGCGAGCAACGAAACGAACCGTACCGGCGGATTCTTAAGGGCAACTTAAGGTTGCAGCGGGTCGGACGCCTGCGCTGGCTGGGCCGCGGGAAACGTCGCCAGCGCCTGCGTGCCGCTCCCCGCATCGACCGCTGACAGCGTGACGCTGCCTCCATGTAAGCCGGCGATCTGCCGCACGATGGCGAGACCCAGGCCGCTGCCGCCAGCGGCCGCGTCGCGGCCGCGATAGAACCGATCGAACACGCGCTCCCGCTCATCGGCCGGGATACCAGGCCCGGTGTCTCGCACGATCAGCTGCACAGTACCGGCGACGCTGTTGCACCGAAACGTTAACGCGACCGCCCGTCGGCGTGTAACGAATCGCGTTGTCGACCAAATTCGTAAGCAGGATGCGCAGCGCATCGTCTTGACCGAGGACCCACGCGGGCGTTCGGGCATCGACATCAAGCACGATCGATTTCTGCGCAGCCAACGGTCGCAACTCATCCACGGCCGCGGTTGCAAGAGCTGCAAGGTCCGTTGGCACGAGCGGTTTTTGCGCAGCCTCCGGATCCAGCCGCGCCATCGTCAACAGTTGCTGAACCAGCCGCGTCGCTCGTCTGACTCCCTGCTCCATTCGATCGAAAGCGATCGCACGCTCCTCAACCGATTGTGCTCGGGCTGCAAGCTGAATCTGCAGCGTCAATGCCGTAAGCGGCGTTCGCAGCTCGTGCGCTGCGTCGGCGGCGAAGCGACGCTGCGTATCGAGCGACTGATCGAGTCGTTGCAGCAGCGCGTTCAACGATTCAACCAGAGGGCGAACTTCGATTGGCAATCCGTCGACCGCAATGGGCTGCAGAGACGTCGGGTCGCGCTGCGATAGTGTTTGCGCCACCACGGCGAGCGGCGCTAGTCCGCGACCGACAATCCACCAGCCGAGCAGCGCGAGAAACGGCAACACGATGAGCACTGGCAACAACAGCCTGCCGGCGCTTCGCGCGGCAAGCTCGGCACGCAATGCCGTCGGCTGTGCAACCTGCACTGCCTGTTTGCCTGATCGCGTTGCGTAGACCCGCCATGAGCGCCCTTCATGCTCCACTGTTGCGAAACCCTTCCGCGCTGAGGCGCGGCAGCGGATCGATTGCGCGCGAGCTGTATGGACGGTCGAACGCAGGATCCCAGATTTGCACCAGGGCCCGTAGCTCCGGATCGTCGCTCGCACGCTGCAAGCGCTGCAGATCGATTTGCGCGTGATCGCGTAGTGAAAGCGCGATCTGTCGCAGCTCTTCGTCGAGCAAGGCATCGACTTCGCCGCGCGCCGATGCGTATGTCGCGATCGCCGCGATGATTCCGGCGCCGAGCAAAGCGCCAAGTAATGCGACGAGCAGACGGCGGCGTATCGAAGGCGGGCGCATCAGTCGAGCGTATAGCCGAGTCCGCGGACGTTGCGGATGACCGATTCGCCGAGCTTGCGCCGCAGGTTGTGAACGTGCACTTCGATGGCGTTGCTGCCGACCGCTTCGTTCCACCCATATAACTTCTCTTCAAGCTGTGCACGCGACACCACACTGCCTGCCCGCTCGGCAAGTGCGAGCAACAGAGCGAATTCGCGCGCGGAGATATCGACCGATTTGCCGTGCAGCCGAACTTCGTGCGTCGCCGGGTTCAATGTCAATCCACCGCGTTGAATCAGCGGTTCGGCTCGACCTGCCGCACGTCTGAGCAACGCGCGCACGCGCGCGGATAACTCATCGAGATCAAAGGGCTTCACCAGATAGTCGTCAGCCCCCGCATCGAGTCCGGCGATGCGATCGGCGACGGTGTCGCGCGCCGTAATGATCAATACCGGAACGTCGAGCTTGCGCCCGCGCATCGCTTTGAGCACTTCGATGCCATCACGCTTCGGCAAACCGATATCGAGCAGCACCAGCGAATAGGCGTGCGTACCCATCGATAGCTCCGCCGAGCGTCCATCGCGCACCCAATCGACCGCGTGGCCGTCCGCGGTGAGGCCGGTTACGACTGCCTCGCCGATCATCGGATCGTCTTCGACGACAAGAACGCGCATTGCGGGGAGCCGTATCAACAGGGCCGCAACGATAACTCGCGGGCCGGTTTGGGATTTTTCGACGTCGGTCGCGGATTTTCGGACCTGTGGGTAATCCGTGGGCGGCCCCGCCCGAAGCTCTTTGCGTGCCGGCGTGTGCCGGAGTTCACCGGAGCAAACCATGAAATCACGTTCAAGTCTCACCGTTGTTGCATCACTGATTGCCGCGGCGTTCATCAGCATTCCCTGCGCTTATGCGCAAGCATTTGAAGAAAACTTCCCGGCGGTTGATACCGAAGTTGTAGCGATCGAGCTGGCCGACCTTGAAAAGGCTTTTTGGATTTGCGACTACGAAGCCACGACCTACGGTGTCGGCGTTGTCGACGCGGAAGCCTGCGTAATAGTCACCGAAGGTTTGAAGCACCTGAAATTCGGCGGCGATTTTGAAGCGATGGTCGACTGGTGGCGCGATCAGAAGTATGGCGTGCATGACGCGCTGGAGCGTACGCGCGAAGCACAGGCTGCGAAGGAAAGCGCGGAGTTAGGCGAGTTTCCGGATTCGATCTGAGCTTCTAAGGGTTCGCCATCGCCATCACTGGGCGACGGTGTCGCGTTGCCCAGTGATGGTCAACCTCTCATCAAATGAAATCACTTGTTGCCTATCTCGCCACCGCGCTTTGTCGGTGGCAACTTGTTGTTACCGGATCAGGCCCGGCAGGCATCTTGATCTCTACGCTGGCGGCCGGGGGAGCAGTCTTCGATCTCAATCAGACAATCGACGCGGCGCACGTTGCGACCGCCACGTAATTGCGCAGCTGAAAACAATTGATGTCGATCGCGTTCTGCTTGCGGTCGGCGAAGCCTCAAGGCCGTTCGGCAGTGAAGGCACAGCGCCGCAAGCGCCATAACTCATCAAATCAAGGCTTCACCAGGTAATGGACCGCGTAGCCGTCGGCCACGCGATAGCCGTATGCGGAGCGGCACCGAGAACGCGGCGGTTCAGGTGGATCTTTTCAGAACGAAGCACCGATTTTCGAACCTGTGGGTAATCCGTGGGGGGCTCCGCCTCAAAGTGCTTTCCATGCCGGCATGAGCCGGAATTAACCGGAGCCAACCATGACACGTACTTCCAGATTTCCAGTAGTTGCGAAACCTCGCCAGCCCGCGCAGTTCGGCTCGGCACCCGCCGCGATGATCTTCGGGTCGCTGCTTGTTGCAGCCGCCATTGTCTTCCAGTCGCCGGCTCTCCGACGCCGCCCGACGTGGGTACCCCTGCCGAAGCTGCAGCTGGCCCTGGCAGCGACCAAAGGCCACGTCAGCGCAGCCAAGATCGCCGAGCTCGAAAAAGGCTTTTGGGTCTGCGACTACCTCGGTACGACACGCGGCACAGAAGGCTCGCACGGCGTTGAGTGCGGCGCGAATTACGAGGAACTGAAGCAGACGAAATTCGGTGGCGATTTTGATGCGCTCGTTCAGTGGTGGCGCGTCAACAAAGCCGCACAACACGCAGCGTTGGAGTCCGCCATCTCCGCGCAGTTCTGAGCACTCGAATCATCGGTGCATTTCCGTTGATGTAACCCTCCCAAATGGGAGTTAACCAGCAGTCCAACCAGGAGATAGTTATGAAACGCAAAGTTCTGTCAGTGATCGCCACCGCCGTTTTCGCGCTTTTTGCCGCGGGCTGTGTCACCGTACCCTCAGCCGATTTCACCGAAGACCAAGTTGAAATCTACAAGGGTGCTTAAGAAGTGAAAGAGTCGTAGCGCCGCCCCCGGCGCTACGACGGTTTCATTCAGCATTAAGAATGGCGAGTGCCGCCCGGCTCGAGTAACGGTGACGAGAAGAAAATGAAACATTGCGCGGTCAGTCAGATCTTGTTCAGCGAGACGTACACCGTTCCCGCAGAGCAGACGTCCCAGCGAATGTTGGGCCGACTGCCGCATGGCAAGAGCTACTCCGATCGACTGTTAAACGCGATGTCCAACGGCTACTTGATAGCAGTGCTGGAATCGATCTGTGCGCGCGAGTTGCAGGCGCATCTGGATCACAGCGAAGAAACAATCGTGGTGGCATCGATGCAGTGCCAGCATCGCGCACCGATCCCTCCAGGTGCGCTCGTCACCGTCGATGGATGGGTCACGGGCATCGGCGATCACGAAGCCAGTTTCTGGGTTCGGGCGAGCGACGAGCAGGAGATCGTGTGCGAAGGCGAAATTCGATTCGCGATCGTCAAGCGCGCACAAATGGAGCGAAAGATTCAACGCAAGTGCGAAGCAATAAGCCGCAGGCAGTTATTCGCAGCGGCGTGAGACGCTTGCTTCGCACAGCAGCGACTCAATCCAGGTCAATCCAGCTGATATCGTTGAAGTGCGCGTAAAAGAGATCACGTGACAGTGCGAACACGCCGTCAACATTCAGCTTGACGGATTGCCCATGTATCTGCCATGGCCCGTCAGCGTAGCCACGCCGAGTTTCAGTCGAACGTCCGTGCGGGTTACGCAGAACTACGTGGCCCGAGTCCATGACGCCCAAGACGGCATACGCATGGTTTGGCCAGAGGCCGGTCTTTTCCCAGACCTTCTTCTCCTTAACGCCAATGTTCTCCTTGGTCCAGGCCATGACGGGTTTCGACATTGCCCCATCTGGCGTCTTCAACCGCCCGCCTTGCAGGAAGATTCCTGCGCCGCGGAGTGAGTCCAAAATTTCTCCGCGCACTCGGCCGCCGACCAGCGACTGGCATGCACGCCCGGGTGTCGAGCCGCGATCGATCGCTTTGTAGTCAATCGCGCTCGGCTCGTCAGCATCGCCAGGAGCGCGCACGTTCATGACGTACGCCTTTTCGATCAGCGCCGGCCAGCTTTCCTGAAGGGATCGAGAGCGCGCGTAACGCAGACCGCCACCGCGCGTCATTAACCGCCCGCTAACCTTGGCTTGGCGCTCAGCCCCTCGGTGATCGTGAAAGCGCCATTGGAACGATCGGTCTGCCGGCGGGGCAAACCCTGCCGCTGTTAGGCGCGCGGTTAGCAACTGTGGAACTGCCCACGCCAGTGCGATCATCGCTGAGATCAAATAACAATCCTCGATCGCTCCCTGTACCGGGTCCAGATACATTGCCTTTTGAACGATCAGCTCTTCTGCATCGGCGAATGAATCGTCTTCAGGTGGGGCGCCGACGATCGGCAACAAGTCAAGCAGCGCTGGAATAACCTCGTCAGTGCGGTAGCCCGCAGCGGTATATATCGGCCGGGCGGTGGCGAGGGCCTGGCCGAAGCTAACCGGCCGCTCGAACAACGCTGCGATCTGTTGAAATACGGCGAGCGCTTCCGTAATGGTCTTCTTCTTTCCCTTCGACAGAAGACCCTCATGCAGGAATGCATCGAGGAAATCTGCGCGTGCGGCTTGTTCCGCCTGAAGCAGCTTTCCACTGAGCCGCTCGGCGAGCACGTACGGGTTGGGCGCCCACTTCATGTGACGATGCCGAACGCAGCGCTGCGTTAGTGGCGGACACCGGTGACTTCGCTTTGCCCGGCGCCTGGGTTTCTTTTCAAAACTTGAATCGCGGGTGGCAATGCGCTTCGCAACTCCTCCACTTCAGCAAAGTGCTGGGTTGCCGCAGGCGCCTTGTCGATGGCTTTCATTACCGCTTCCAGTTGCATGCGCAATGCGACGTTTGACCGCCCGCCACCTTTCTTCGCCGTTTTCTTGGCACTTTTTTTTGCAGTTGATCCTTGTTTCGATGTTTTCCGGGCGCGCTTTGTTGCCATTTGCAGCTCCTTTCGACGGTCTGTCGTCAACGGTTTACTGATCTAACTTGAGGGAGTGTTTGACTCGGCCGCGTAGGCCTGGTCACGAATATCGTCTGTTTCTTCGGAGGGTGCAACAGCCAACAGCACTGACAGCATCTGTCTCAGTTGGCGATAAACGCGCACCGCTTCACTGTTTTGCCCTTGTCTGACAAGCGCTCGCATTAGCGATCGAGCCAGGTCCTCTGATGTGGGATCGGCCGCTAGCGCCCTCTCTAGCGCCGGTATCAGCACCTTGTCGGCGCTGCCGTCCAACATTCTGTCGGCGGCGAGAAGCGCCTGTCTGACCATTGTCAAAATCGATTCCCTACCGGCGAGCAGCCAGGGCGGCCCTTCTTCGTCAGCCAAGTAAGGACCCGCGTAATGCTGTAGGACAGCGCCAACACAGGCGGCTGCTTCAGACATCTGACCGGGCCTGCCCGCCGCATGTTCATCGCGCCGCGTGCGTACGCGCGATAGAGCGTATTGCAACGGTTGAATATCGGTCCACACCAATTGCGGTGACAGCTGCAAACGGCCTTCGTAGGCCACGATAAAGTCATCGCCACCGAGCAAGCGTCGCAACCGAGCGAGTGTCATCTCGAGCGATTTGCGAGCATTGTCCGCACTTGAGTCTGGCCACAAGCGTTCCGAAATCCACGTCCTTTCCGCGGATGCTCGCCCCATTGCCTGGCACGTCACTAATAGCTTCAGCAGTTCGAGCGGCTTGTCTTGCGCTTTATGCGTTGGCCGATAGCGTTCGCCTTGGATATCCAGCCGAAAACCGCCGAGAGTAAAAATGCGAACTGGCCACGGCCAGGAAGCTCCGGCAAGTGGTGGAGGCTTCAGTTGCTTCAGCTCTATCACATGACGGACGAACGCGGTTTCGATGTCATTTGCAAGAGCAGCAGCGCAGACGCGTGCCATGACACCACGTGCGCGATCTAACAAGTTAACAAAGCCAATCCGCGCCGCAACTCTGCAAGCCCTTCGCGCAACAACGCCAATTGTTTCGCCTTCAAGTAAGAAACGCAGGCAAAGCTCGATCGCGAGGCGCGGCTCGCTTGGATGCTGCTTTGCCAACTCGACTGCTTCCGCCAGACGCTGGTTCGCCGCAAGCGCGTAGATCAGTTCTATCTCGTAAGCCCGCAAGTTAACGCCGGTAAAGCCGGCAGGCTGAGCGATACGCAAAGCTTCCTGGCCCATCGCAGCCCTTCAGCGGAACGCTCCTGCAACAGCAAAAGCCGCGTCATCATCTTGGCGAATTCGGCTCGCTGCGCCGCTGGCGCTTTTTCTGCCAATAGTTCGAGTTTCGCCAGTTCGCTGGTTGCGCGCTGCAGATCATTAAGCTTCATCCAATGTTCGGCAAACGCCAGACCCAACTCGAACGACAACGCGGCGGATTCCGACAGCTCGGCCAGCACACGTGCTTCACTCAAATGATGAGCGATGATCCGCTTGTATCGCCGGTAGCGAAGCAGTGCATGGCTGTAATGATTAACCAGCGCCCTCTGTGTAGTGCACCGCCTACCGAATCAACGATCAGCGACCTACTCGCGGTGATTGCGCTTGCTGCCTGTGCAAATTTCGCGAAAATCCTTCCGTTCTCTATCAGTAGTCGAGCCGCCTGCACTCGCTGATCATCGGACAGCCAGACCGACGGCACATCGAGCAGAGACTGCAAGCGCAGAGTCAGCGCGTCGGAATCGATTTGCGGTGGATAGGCGGCGCGCACGAATGCTGCGCAAATCATGCCCATGATCAACGTTGTTTCAAACGGATCACCGTAGGGAATCGCAGTGTCACCGCCAGCACTTGAATGGCGATCAACCCAATGATCTAGTTGTCGGAGGTCGCCGCATTCGAGTTGAAACGCGGTAACCATACTGGCCGCCGCGAGCCGCATTCCCGAAAGACTGTCCTCCGCCTCGAACGCCGTGTACGAGTGGGTGAACCATGTGCGTGCCTGTTCTTCATCTACGCGCAGCAGTGCTTGACCAGTCCAGAAGCAAAGCCAAGCATTGCGCTGAGCCTCCCGCGCCGGCAGCTTTGCGATCGAGCTCATCAACAAATCGACCTGTCCCTGCGCCGCATATCGCACGGCCAGCTGTTGGAGTACATCGATCGCGCGCTCAGTGGAGCCGATGTCAGTGAGAAGCACGAACGCAGATTCGGCCTGATCGTGTGAAACCAGAGTTGTTGCGGTTCTCTCGGCAAGATCCCGCGTCTGCGCAGGTTCGAAACGCCGATGCACCAGCGCACGTATCCCTTGTTGCACAAGCCCGTGTGCCTCGAACGCGTCGTCGCTTCCGGTCGCAACCCGGCGCAACAACCCGCTTTCGACTAATGCATCGATTTCCGCTGAGGCATCGCTTCCGGCTAGCTGCTGCGCAATGGGTCGTGTCAGTTGCGTGACGAACGCCGTCTGCAACAGCAACTCGCGTCGCGCTGGCGGCATGCGCTCGACCAGCTTCGTCAACAAGTGAGAATGAACACGCCCTACCGTTTCAACGCCGAGCGCACTCTTAGGATCGGTACCTCGCAAAAGCTCGCAAGCGAGAATCAATGCACCCGCGTGCCCGCCCGTCAACGCGGCGATGCTTTCACCGTATTCGCCCCGGATTCTTAACGCAGCGATCATCGCGCTGCACTCGGCAAGATCGAAATGCAGATCGACGTCGTTCAACAAGGCAAGTTGCCGCGCAGCGATCGCATCGAAAAATGCCGCCGGTGCGGTCGACTGCGAAACGAACAGGAACTCGTGGCCTTTTATCGTCGCGGCCACCAGGGCGGCGAGCGCCTGCTGCATCGCTTCGTTTGCAAGGGTCTGAACGTCGTCGACGACGAAAAGCGTCGGCTTTGCCGGCTGGTCGATTAGCGCTGCCGCGAATCGCTGCGAAAAGGCCTGCTGCCGGTCATGATCGTCGCTTGAAAATTTGGGCAGCTGCTTTGTCAGCTTTGCCTGGCTACGGATCGCCTCGGCGAACTCTGCATAGAAAAAGGCAGGGTCGTTGTCTCGTTCGTCGAGTCGATACCAAACGAGCGGCTTCTTGGCGGCGCGAGCGTAGCTCGCTGCCAGCGTCGACTTGCCGGTGCCTGATGGCGACTGCAGCCACTTGGCCGCAGCTTTCAGACTTGCTAACGCATCGAGGAGCCGCCTGCGCTCAACGACTCCCTCGAGCGAGGGCGCGCTCGTTTTGATCGAGACTGGAAAGTGCGAGTCGCGCATGAGTCAGCAATGGCTGACACACGCTACGACCTGTCACCGACGCGCGTCAAGGTGCGAAGTTGACAGCGCGACGGTGAATGTAGGCCCTTGGGTCGGCGAGATCGCCTACGAAAAGTGCCGTTGCTGCTCGATGACTCGAATCCGTTGCTCGAGATCGGTGACGTTGCTCGCCTGTGACAAATACTCGTTGATTTCGCCGATTAACAACGCGTCGCGCCGGCTCCCGAACCAGCTCGAAAGCTTTGGAAACATGCTGCGCAGCGCGGCAGCGCGGCGTGCCGCCAGATGAGGATTTTCCGCGAGCACCGACTTCGGCTCCGGCGCAGTCGCCGCCGGCGATACCTGCGGGGTAGCGGGTGTCGATGGCGCGCGCGGGAAAAAACCGCTTAAGTGGTTGAATGTCCAACTGATCATGATCGACCTCCAATTTCGGGTCAGGCAGCGATATTGCTGCCATGCACCATGAGATAATCGGTTCGAAAAGGGAGGAAATAAAATCGTTATTTCAGATGCTTACGATCCGTCTATCCGATTACGCTTGGTAATGATTGCGGCAGTGCGCAATCGCGGGATGCGACACGCAGGAAGGGCAGGAACATGGAGCTTTATCAGCTTCGAACGTTTGCGGCGGTAGCCGACGAGGGTCACTTAACGCGGGCATCAGAGCGGCTTCACCTGAGCCAGCCCGCGGTCAGCGGACACATCAAGGCGCTCGAAGGTGAGCTGGGTGTGCGTCTGTTCGAACGGGCGTCGACAGGAATGCAATTGACCGCCGCCGGCAGCGAGTTGCTGGAGCGTGCGCGCGTCGTGTTGAGCGCTGCCGACGACGTGAAACGCGCTGCAAAGCAGATGCAGGGCGATATTGCGGGACTACTGCGCGTCGGAACGGTCGCCGATCCGGAATCGAACCGGCTTGGCGAGCTGCTCGCGCTCGCGCGCGACACGCATCCACGTCTGAAGCTCGAGTTGCATCACGAGATGTCGGGTGCGGCGTTGGCGGGCGTGCAAAGCGGCGAGCTCGACGCGAGCTTTTTCTTTGGAGATGCCGCAGGTGCGGGGATTTACGCGCTGCCGCTGCGGCGCCTGATTTATCGAGTCGCGGCGCCGGCTGCGTGGGCCGATCGCGTCGATGGCGCACAGTGGGATGAGATCAGCCGGCTGCCGTGGATTGGAACACCAAACACCAGCACGCACACGCGGCTTGTCAGTGATCTGTTTGCGCAGCGATCGTTGCCGCCGCCGCAGGCATCGGTTGAAGCGGATGACGAAAGCGTGCTTACCAATCTGGTCGTTTCCGGGCTCGGTATTGCGTTGATACGAGACGACATTGCACGGCGGCTTGAACGCACGGGCGACGTCGTGATCTGGACGCGCGCTGCGATCGACACCGCACTTTGGTTTGTTTGCGCAGCAGGCGCGCGTGCGCGAACCCACGATCGCCGCGCTGCTCGACATCGTGCGCAGGACGTGGAAGCTCAATGCCGCGCCCGTTGAAGAAGCGCTGGCCGAAACGCCTGCGTAATCGCTAGCGGGCGGGCGGCGCCGAGTTCTCCGCGAACACGTCGGGCGACCAGCCGCCGCCGAGCGCCTTGTACAAATCGACCAACGCGGTTTGCCGCTCGCGCAACGCATTCACACGCGCACGCTCGGCATCGAGCAGATTGCGCTGATTGTCGAGCACGTCGATCAAGCTTGAATACCCGCCCCTGTAGCGTAGATCCGAAAGACGCACCGCTTCGATCAGCTCCTGGCGGCGCTCATCCTGTGCGATGAACGCCTCACGCGCGGTACGGTGGGCGACCAGCGCGTCATGCGCGTCTCGAAAAGCTGATTGCACCGATTGCACATAGCCGATTTCGGCCTGCTGCCGGCGTGAAGTGGCTGCATCGACCTGCGCGCCGATGCGCCCCGCGTTGAAAATCGGCTGCAACAGATTGAGGCCGATTGACCAAACTTGTGCCGGCGAGGTGAACAAGTCGGACAAGTCGCTGCTTTCGCTGCCGAAACCGCCGGTCAGGATCAGGGACGGAAAGTACTGTGCGCGCGCCTCGCTGATTCGGAAGTCGGCTGCGACCAGGCTTGCTTCGGCCTGACGGATGTCGGGGCGACGAGCGAGCAGATCCGCCGGCAGGCCGGCGGGTACCTCGGGCCCGAGGTGCAGAGTTTCGAGATCGGTTCCGCGCGTAATCGTCGGCGTATACACAGCGCGCGCGCTTCGGCCCGCCAAGACGGCAAGTGCGGCTTCGGTCTGCGCGACTGCGCGCTCAAGCGCCGGTACCTGCGCCGCTACGGCGGCACGTTCGGCATCGGACAGACGCAGCTCGTAATCGCCGACCAGCCCGGCATCGAAGCGCTGCTTCTGCAGCTTGACGTTCTCCGCGCGTGTGCCGAGCGTGTCGCGTGTGATCTTCAGCTCCGCGTCGAACGCACGCAGCGCGAAGTACGTTGTCGCGACTTGCGCGGCCAGCACCGTGCGTACCGTCTCGGCGTTGTAACGGGTGGCAAGCAGCTGCGCGTCCGCCGCGCTGCTGCCCGAGCGCACACGGCCCCACAGATCCAGCTCGTACGAAGCTTGTATGCCGGCGCTATGTGCATTCGAAATGGTGGGTCCTACGAAGATGAAGTCGGTGGCACGACTGGCCCGCGAGCGGTTGAAACCCGCATAGCCTTCGATCGTGGGGTACAAGAAAGAACGCGCCGCTTGCAGATTTGCTCGTGCTTCGTCAATGCGAGCCACTGCCAGCCGAAGATCGAGGTTCGCGACGATTGCTTCTTCGATCAGCGCTGTGACCTGCGGGTCATTGAATTGCGTCCACCAGCGCTCGATGCCGGCGATGTGCGTGGTTGTCGGAGCCGGCAATTCGACATCGGGCGGCCGTGACTCGGTCGTCGCGCACGCCGTCAACGCAATGGCGACAGCGGCGACGGCAGTCCTGGCAAGGTTCATCGTGGCGGCCGCCATCACTCGCCTCCCTCGTGCGCTTCCTTGAATTCCACTTTCTGCCCTTTTCGTACGTGCACGTGAGTCGCTGCCTCCGCAGCTAGCTGCGCATGCCTCTCCGCACTGCGCCGCTCGCCCTCCACAACTTCGGCCTGCAGCTCTTCGGCGCTGCGCGTCTCGCGCAACTTGCGATCGGTGATCAGCTTGAAGAACAGCGGCACGAAGAAGACCGCGAGGAAAGTCGCAGCGAGCATGCCGCCCATCACACCGGTTCCTGCCGACACGCGAGCGCCCGCGCCTGCACCCGTTGAAAACGCGAGCGGAACGACGCCGAGAATGAACGCAAGCGATGTCATCACGATCGGTCTAAACCGCAGACGCGCCGCTTCGATCGCAGCGGCGGCGGTCGAGTACCCCTCGGACGCCTTCAGCGATGCGTACTCGACGATCAGAATCGCATTCTTGGCTGCCAGGCCGAGCAGTGTCACCAGGCCGATCTGGAAGTACACGTCGTTCGTCATATCGCGCAGCCACACCGCAGCGAGCGCGCCGAACGTGCCGAACGGCAACGCCATTAACACCGAGAACGGCAGCGACCATTTTTCATACTGTGCGGCGAGAATCAAAAACACCATCATGGCTGCCAAGTCCGAGCGCAAGGCCCGACGTGCCCGAAGACTTCTGCTCCTGCAGCGACGCGCCGGTGAACTCAATGTCGAAGTCGGCTGGCAGCGTTTTCTGCGCAACCTGCTGCAACCGCTGAATCACCTGGCCCGAGCTGATGCCCGGCGCCGCACTGGCAAATACTTTCACCGCCGGCACGTTGTTGTAGCGGTCCAGCGAGTCCGGGCCTGACGTGTATTGCACGTTCGCGACCGAGCGCAGCGGCACCATCTCGTTGCGCTCCGAGCGTACCCAGACAGCGCCGATATCGTCCGGACGATTTCTATAAGTCGGCTCGGCGCTCATCAGCACCTGCCACGTTCGGCCGTACTTGTTGAAGTCGTTGACGTAATAACTGCCGAGTGTGGCCGACAACGTGTTGAAGATTTCGTCGACCGAGACACCGAGCGCCTTCGCCTTCTCGCGATCGACGTCGACGAACAGCTGCGGCACGTTCGGCTTCCACAGCGAGTTGACCTGCACGAACATCGGGTCCTGCTGCAAAGCGCCGAGCATGCCGCCCATTGCCTGCGCCAGTGCCTGTGGGCCGCCTTCACCGCGATTGCGAATGTAGAACTCAGCGCCACCCGCAGCGCCCAGGCCGAAGATCGCTGGCGGCGCGAACGCGATCGCCAATCCCTCTTTGATATGGCCGGTCTTCATGAAGAAGTCGCCGACTACGTCCCGCGTCGTGACGCCTTTGCGTTGATCCCACGGAATCTGCGTCACGAAGATTGTCGCGGCGTTATTGCGCAGACCGCCGCCAAGAAAGTCCAAGCCGGTAAACGCGACGACGTCCAGATTGTTCTTGTTCGACAACATCGCTTGCGTGACTTCGCTGACGACTTTATCCGTCCGCTGCAAAGACGAGCCATCCGGCAGGATCACCGCAGCGATGTAGAAGCCCTGGTCTTCATCGGGCACCAGCGAGCCGGGCGTTGCCCTCCACAAGACGGCCGCAAGCGCAACCATGCCGGCGAACAACACCAGCGCGAGTGCGCCGCGCTGGATCATCCACACGACACCTGCGCTGTAGCGGCTGGTGACGCGGCCGAACCAGCGGTTGAATGCCTGGAAGAATCGGTTGGACGCGCTGTGCTGTTCTTTCAGCAATAGCGAGCACAGCGCCGGCGTCAGCGTCAACGCGACCACGCCCGAGATGAACACCGCAATGGAAATCGTGATTGCGAATTGCCGGTATAGCTCACCGGTCAAGCCACCCAGGAACGCGATCGGCACGAACACCGACACCAGCACTAGGACGATCGCGATGATCGGGCTCGTGACTTCCTGCATCGCGATGATCGACGCTTCGCGCGCAGACAGATGCTCCTCGCGCATGATGCGTTCGACGTTCTCGAGCACAACAATCGCGTCGTCGACGACGATGCCGATCGCCAGCACCATCCCGAACAACGTCAGCGTGTTGATCGAGTAGCCGAGCATCAGCAGCCCGGCGAACGTGCCGAGCAGCGAAACCGGCACTGCGATGATGGGAATCAGCGTCGCGCGCCAGCTCTGCAGGAACAGGAACACCACAAGCAGCACCAGCACGACCGCGATCCCCAGCGTGAGCACGACTTCATGGATGGAGACGTCGACGAAGCGCGTGGTGTCGTACGGAATCGAGTACTTGAGGCCTTCCGGGAAGCGCGCGGCGAGTCCGTCGACGGTTGTCTTGACACTCTCCGCCACCTCGAGCGCGTTGGCACCGGGCTGTAGAAAGATGCCGACCAAGGTCGCTTCCCGGCCGTTGTAGCGGCCGATGAAGTCGTAGTCGCGCGAGCCGAGCTCGACGCGCGCGACATCGCGCACGCGAACCGTGGAACCGTCGGGGCTGCTGCGGATGATGATGTTCTCGAACTGTGCGGCGTCGGCGAGCCGGCCTTGCGTCGTGATCGTGAATGCGAGCTCCTGTTCGCCGCCGTACGGCGCCTGGCCGACCTTGCCCGCGGCAAACTGCGAGTTCTGTTCGTTGATTGCGCGCGCGACGTCGCCCGTGGTCAGCTTCAGCTGCGCCAGCCGGTCCGGCCGCAGCCAGATCCGCATTGCGTAGTCCTTCGCGCCGAAGATCTGAACGTTGGTAGTGCCGGGCAAACGCTTCAGCTCATCGAGGACGTTCAGCGTCACATAGTTGGATGTGAACAGATCATTGAAGCGCCCGTCCGGCGAGTAGAACGCCAGCACCTGCAGGAACGCCGACGAGCCTTTCTCGACCGTCACGCCCTGCCGCCGCACTTCCTGCGGCAGCCGAGCCTCAGCCTGCTTGACGCGGTTGTTGACGTTCAGCGCCGCCTTGTCGACGTCGGCGCCGATGTTAAAGGTCACCTGAATCTCGACGCTGCCGCTGCTCGACGAGACGGAGCTCATGTACAGCAGGTCTTCAACTCCATTGATCGCATTTTCTAGCGGCGCGGCAACGGTCTGCTCGAGCGTAGTGGCCGAAGCGCCCGGATAGATCGCGCGCACGCTGACTACCGGTGGCGCGATCTCCGGGTACTGCGCGATCGGCAACACTCGCAGCGCGGCCAGGCCCGCGATGACGATGAAGATCGACAGGACGGCGGCAAAGATCGGGCGATCAATGAAGAAGCGTGAAAACATCGGTGACTCCTCGGTAGTCCAGTTTTGCGCTTACTTCTTCGCGTCCGCTTTCTTCACTTCGCCTTTGCTCGCTTGGGGCCCGCCTTTGCCTTCCATTCCGGGAGGGGGGCCCAGCATGATCGGTGCACCACCGGGAATCGGAAACAGCTTGGCCATGCCATCGACCACCACGACATCGCCGGGCTTCAAACCCGATTCGATAATCCATTGCTGCTGGCCATCGACATCGACCCATTCGCCGACGGTCACGGGGCGAGGCAAAGCCACGTCGGTCTTGCCGTCCTGACCCTTGCCGGTCACGAATACGAATTTGCCTTGCGGGCCGTCCATCACCGCGCGCTGCGGTACGACGATCGCGTTCACGCGCACCGCACCTTCTAGGATCACGCGCACGAACTGGCCAGGCCTCAACGCTGCATCCGAGTTCGGCAACTCTGCGCGTGCCTCGAACACGCCAGTGTTCGTATTGACTGCCGGGTCGACGAATGCGAGGCGGCCCTTACGGTCGTAAATACTTCCGTCCGACAACCTCAACGCAACCGAAAAGCTCGGCGGAGATTTGTCGCCTGCCCCTGTCGCTCCGTTATCTGCCCTCGGCATCTTCAATTCGCCGCTGGCCACCATTCGATTGAACTGCAGCCGCTCAGCTTCCGACACGCTGAAGTTCACATACAGCGGATCCAGCTGAGAAATCGTCGCTAGCAAACTATCGGCACCCGGCGACACCAGTGAGCCTTCTGATTTCTGCGCGCGGCTTGCCCAGCCGGTCACCGGCGCGGTGACGCGCGTGTAGCCCAGATTCAGGCGCGCTTCGGTCAGCCGGGCCTGCGCTTGTTTCACCGCCGCCGCGCCGCTTTCTTCGTTCGAAGTAGCTTCGTCAAATTCGCGCTGGCTCAACGCGTTGCTGCCGACCAGAGGTTTGACGCGATCGAAATTGCGCTTCGCCTGCGCGTACTGCGCCTGGGCGCGCGCGAGTTCGGCTTCGGCGGCCTGCACTTGCGCTTCGTATGGGCGAGAGTCAAGAACGAACAACGTCTGTCCCGCCGCGACTCTGCTTCCTTCTTGGTACGTGCGCTTCTCGAGAATGCCTTGCACACGGGCCCGAACTTCGGCCTCCTTGGAGCCAGCGGTCTGGCCGACGTACTCAAACCGGATCGGCACGGTTGTGGTCTTGACCTCCTGCACGGTCACCGGCGCGGGCGGAAATCCGCCCTTTCCGCCTTTGTCTTCGCCGTTGGCGCGTCCGCAAGCCGATAACGCGACCGCAGTGACCGCAACGCTTATCACAAGAGTGAGCGCACGCATCCACGCGCCACACCGCTCGGAAACGTCAAGAGGCGACTTAGCTCTGGCGATGCTTCGATTCATGGGGTTGCCTGCGAGTTGGAGGTTTTGCTGCAACGGAGCATAATACATACATTCGTGTATGTTTGTATTTCACTGATGTTGCAAGAGTATGTCGAATGAAATCAAATGGCTAGACGTACCAAAGAAGAGGCGCTCGAGACCCGTGAACAGCTGCTAGATGCAGCCGAGCAGGTGTTTCGTGAGCGTGGCGTGGGTCATGCATCGCTCGCCGAAGTGGCAGATGCCGCGGGAGTAACGCGCGGTGCGGTGTATCACCATTTCGAGAGTAAGGCGGAGTTGTTCCAGGCGTTAATGGCGCGCGCCGAAATGCCGATCGACACCGCGTTCGAGGATTTCGAGAATCAAGACATCGCTGACCCGCTCGCACTTTTTCGACAGCAGGGCCTGCAGGCGCTAGAGCATCTGACCAGCTCGCCGCGGATCCAGAATATTTTTGAGGTCATCTATCTGCGCTGCGAGTACACCGACGACCTTGCGCCGGTGGCCGTGCAACACGTTCAGGATCGCCTTCAATGTCTGGGAAAGTGCAAGGCCGTGCTGGATCAAGCAGTCGCCAAAGGTCAGCTGCCAGCGGATACCGATACGCATCTGGCGGCTCACGGCGCCATTGCATTCGTCGGCGGATTGATGCGCGATTGGGTTGAAGCCCCCGACACGTTTGATCTGAAGGTGGCGGCGCCTCAATTGATCGACACTTACATCGGCGGCTTGCGCGTGAGCCCTCCGCGCATCACAACGGCAGGACGGGCGTGATGACAGAAACATTGCTGAACGATCAAAACATTTACTGGATCCTCTGGCTCAACACACTGTTGCATGAGCTGGGCGTGCCGGTGCCGATGGCTCCGACCGCGATGGTCGCGGGCGCGCGCGCCGTTACAGCGGGTGTCAGTCCGATCCTGCTTGTCTTGTCGATAGTTGTTGCGATGACGCTGGGCAACGCGGCGTGGTTTGCAGCAGGCCGCCGTTATGGCTCCGCAGTATTGAAGCTCTTGTGTCGCCTTTCGATCTCGCCGGACACGTGCGTCGCGCGCACCGAAGGTACGTTCGGACGATGGGGATGGTCGGCGCTGGTGATCGGACGGTTTTTACCCGGCGTGACACTGGTAGCGCCGCCGCTCGCGGGAGCGCTTGGAATGGCGTGGAGCAAATTCTTGCTGCTGACGATCGCAGGTTCTGCGCTCTTCGGCGCGGTAGTCGTCGGCCTCGGAATGCTGCTGCACGGTCAGATCGAAGCGCTGCTGTATCAGGTCTCGATGTTCGGCTGGGAGGCGGCGGTGATACTGACCGCACTGCTTGTGCTTTACATCGCATGGCGCTGGTGGCGTCGCCGCGTCGCGCTCGCGGTCGGCATACCTCGTATCGACGTGCCGGAGCTGCGCGCGCTGATCGAGGCGGGCGAACCCATCGAGCTGATCGACGTTCGTGGCCGTGACGCCAACAAGCTCGATCAGCGCCGTATTCCAGGCGCCTCGATCATGCATCTCGACGAAATCGAAGCAGGCAAGTTTGCCGGCGCGCGTGATCGGCAAATCATCGTTTACTGCTCGTGTCCGAATGAAGCGTCGGCCGCGAAAGCTGTGCAGCT